>NZ_JBWKOY010000002.1:0-1093410 GCF_059416345.1 Variovorax sp. GW821-FHT09D07 | reverse complement strand
CGCCTTTTCTTTGCTTACTTTCTTTTGGCGAAGCAAAAGAAAGTGAGTCCGCCGCCGGGCGGAACTCCCGGCCCCGGAAAGCAAACCCACGCGCCAAGTTCAACGAGCCAGCAAGGCAGGCAAAGCCGAAGCCAACATAGCAACCCCAGACAACGTCAACAAGCTCAACACGATCTTGCGAAACGCCGCTTCACTGATCCCGATATACAACCGAGCCCCCAACAACACCGGCACCGCAACAGCCGCAGCAACGAGCACCAGCAACGGCACAACTGAACGCCCAATGCTCCCGCTAGCCACATGCACCGCAAATGCCACAGCCAACATCGAGAGATTGAAGTTCTGGATCACAGCACGTTGCGTGTCGCGCTGAAAGCCGCGCAGCGTGCACCACAACGTGGGCACGACACCCGAGAAGCCCCCGATGCCCGCCATCACACCGCCGATGGCACCCGCCACGCCGTCCGCTGCGCGACCGCCAAAAGTGATCTTCGGCAAGTGCTGCGACATCAGCATGGCCGGGCACCACAGCACCAGCAGCGTGCCCAGGCACACCTTGAACAGCACGATGTCCAGGTGCGGCAACAGCCACACACCGAAGGGCACGCCGACCAGCCCACCAAGCACGAAGGGCCAGAGGATGCGTTTGTCGAAAGTCCGCCGCACCGTGAGCGCCGCAATCACCTGCCCCGTGAGGGCGCCGAACAGCGCGAGCACGGCAGCCAGTTGCGGCTCCAGCGTCCAGGCCCACACGGACATCGCGACCATGCCAAAGGCAAAGCCCGACAGGCCCTGCACGAACCCCGCCAGCACAGCGCCGACGATCACATAGACATACAAGGCTTGCATGCGGCCGATGATAGGGGCCGCTGCTTCGCCCTCCGGGGGCTCAGGCCGACGCAGGCACCAGCGCCGTGCGCCGCACGCGCCGCACATTGAAGGCGCTGGCGATCAGCACGCCCTGCACCAGCGCCAGTCCGACGATCACGCTCGTGTACTGACCGGCGTCCATCAGGCGGCCGAACACCAGCGGTGCCACGGCCTGGCCGATGTCCAGCCCCGCATACACCACGCCGTAGACGCGCCCCGTGGCGTTGGGCGGCGTCGACTTCTTCACCAGCAGGTCGCGCGACGGCCCGGCAACGCCCGAGACGAAACCCATCGCGCCGAACAGCACCGGCACCATCACCGGCGGAAACTGCGCAAAGGCCAGCACCAATGCCAGCGCCGCCGCCACGCCGAAGCCCGCGCCCACGATGCGCTCGCAGCGCGAGGGGTCGGAGGCCAGGAAGCCGCCCACCACCATGCCGGCCGCGCTCGCCACCATGTAGACCGTGAGGCACACCGCCACCAGCGCCACCGGCACCGCGTGCAGGTGGCCGGCCGCCACGGGCGCGAAGGTCTGCACCACGCTGATCACGGCGGCATAGAAAAAGAAGAAGCCGAAGCACATCCACACGGCCGGGATGCGCAAAAAGTCGAACTCGCCGCCGACCGGCGTGGGCTCGCCGTGCCCCGTGGCCTTGTGCACGGCCGCTGCGTCGAGCGCCAGCACGCCGCGGTAGATCCACAGGATCAGCAGCACCACGATGGCCACCACACTCGCCGAGGCCAGCGCCACGCGCCACGAGAAGGCGATGGCGATCGGCACCACGAAGGCCGGTGCCAGCGCCCAGCCCAGGCTACCGGTGATGCCGTGCACGCTGTAGGCATGGCCCAGCCGCGTGGGCGCGACCTTGCGGTTGAACAGCGTGTAGTCGACCGGGTGGAACACGCCGTTGCCGATGCCGCCGACCACCGCGCAGGCCAGCAGCATCCAGTAGCTCTGCGCCATGGCATAGCCGAAGGCCGCGAGCCCCAGCGCGCCCAGCCCGACGAACAGCACCGGGCGCGGGCCCAGCTTGTCGACGATGAAGCCCGAGGCCGCCTGCACGATGCACGAGACCACGAAGAACACCGTGAGCACCGCGCCCAGCTCGGTGTAGCTCACGTTGAACGCGTCCTTCAGCCAGGGAAACAGCGGCGCCAGGATCAGCTGGCTGAAATGGCTCACCGCATGCGCCAGGCCGACCAGCCCGATCAGTTGGGCGTCAGTGCGCAAAGTGGTGGCGGGAACGGCTGTCGAGGAAGTGGATGACATGGATTGCTACAAAAAACCGGTGCGGGCACCGATGCTATGCGGCACCGACGCGGCAGAATGGCGATACAGCGACAACATTTGTCGAAACCATGCCAAGCGCCGTTCCCCCTCACGCTCCGCCCGCTCCCGAGCCAGCCACTCCCGCCAAGGCGCGCGGCACGCCCACCGCGCCGACCAACAGCGTGGGCCCGCTCACGCCGCACCTGTACGCCCCCGACGCGGTGCGCCCGCTGCGCGCTAAGGAACACTTCCTGAGCGCCGACACGCTGGTCGAGCTGCACGAGCACCCGTGGCCGCAGCTCACGTTCTCGACGCGCGGCGTGATCCGTCTGAGCACACAGGATGGCAGCTACATCGTGCCGCCGTCGCGCGCGCTGTGGGTGCCGGCCAACATGCCGCACAGCATCACGCTGATCGAAGACGCCGAGCTGCGCACCGTCTACCTGCACGCCTGGATCGCACCCACCTGGGAGAAGTGCGAGGTGCTCGAGATCAGCCCGCTGCTGCGCGCCCTCATGCTCGCGCTCGACACCACGCCCGACGGCCTGCCCCCGGCCGACCCGCACGCGCCGCAGCGCGAACGCATGATCGCGCCACTGCTGGTCGACGAGGTCGAGCGCGCCACGCAGATCCGCATCGACGTGCCGCTGCCCTCCGACAAGCGCCTGCGCCAGCTGTGCGAGACGCTGCTGCGCAACCCGGCCGACCGCGCCACGCTGGCCGAGCGCGCCGCCGCCATCGGCGCCAGCGAGCGCACGGTGGCGCGGCTGTTCCGCGACCAGCTCGGCATGAGCTGGCAGCAATGGCGCCAGCAGGCCGTGATGGCGCACGCGCTCCCGCTGCTGGCACGCGGCATGGCCGTGAGCCAGGTGGCGTCGGCCAGCGGCTACGCCACCGACAGCGCCTTCTGCGCCATGTTCAAGGCGGCCACGGGGCGCTCGCCCACCTCGTTCCAGCACCGCAAGCGACCGGCCACCCTTTGATGCCGCAGGGCATGGACGGAGCACGCCATGGTGCTCTGGCAAGATCGGCGACCGACACCGACACCATGCACTCACCGATCCCCCTGCACATCGCGGCCGAGGCCAGGCCTGCAACGTGGACCGCCGACATCTGGCTGCGCATCCGCCGCCATTTCCTGCTGAAGGCGGTCGGCACCACGGCCTTCACCTGGCTGTTCTTCATCGGCTACTTCCACCTGCTGCGCAACCCGGCCTTCCCGGTCACGGTGATGCCCCTGACGGCGCTGGACCACCTGATTCCGTTCCAGCCCTACACGCTCGGCGCCTACCTGTCGCTGTGGGTGTACGTGGGCTTTGCGCCGGGGCTGCAGCTCACCTTTCGCGAGCTGGTGGTCTACGGGCTGTGGATCGGCGCGCTGTGCCTGAGCGGCCTGGGGCTCTTCTACTTCTGGCCGACGCAGATCCCGCCGCTGAACATCGACGTCTCGGGCTACCCCGGCTTCGCGATGCTGCAGGGCGTGGACGCGGCGGGCAACGCCTGCCCGTCGATGCACGTGGCGGTCGCCATCTTCACCGCCGTGCGCCTGGCCGACGTGCTGCGCGCGGCGCGCACGCCGTGGCTGTTGCAGGCGATCAACTGGGCCTGGTTTGCAGCCATTGCCTATTCCACGCTGGCGGTCAAGCAGCATGTGGTGCTCGACGCGGTGGCCGGCGCGCTGCTCGGGCTGGCCTTTGCGCTGCCCTCGTTGCGCTGGCGCCCCGGCCCCCGTTGATCCGGGGCCGCCCCGAGGATTTCCCTAAGGTCGAAGCGGATATCATCAATCACCATTGATCATCAACACAGGCCGAACGAGGAAGGGATCGACCCCGTGGCCCGCCACCCGCAAGGGACAGGCAGCCCATCGATCAACGGCGGCACAAGACGACAGGCATCGCAGATGAGTTCGCTGAAGGAATTGCAGGACCTGATCCACGAGAAGTACGGCATCGAACCGTCCAAGCTCGACCCCCACGCCTCGATGCGTGAAACCGGCGGACTCGATTCGCTGGCCCTGGCCGAATTCCTGTTCGCCATCGAAGACCATTTCGGCATCACCATGCCCGACGACGACGCGAGCATCGACACCCTGGCCGAGCTCGCGCAGCTGGTCGACAAGGTCCGGGCCGCCAAGACAGCGTGAGCACGCACGAAGTCGCCGTCACCGGGCTGGGCGTCATGGCGCCGCATGGCGACGCGCCCGACGCGCTGTTCGATGCGCTCTTGCAGGGCCGCTCGGCCATCGCACCGGTCTTTCCCGAACTCCCCAAACCCGCCGCCGCCGCCACGGTCGCCTTCGACGAGACGCGCTGGTTCACCAAGCTGCAGCTCGCGGGCGTCGACCGCGTGAGCCAGCTGGCCGTGGCCGCCGCCGACCTCGCCCTGCGCGATGCGGGGCTGACCCTGAGCGATGCCGGCATCGATGCCGAGCGCGTCGGCGTCTACGCCGGCTGCGGCATGGGCGGCGCCGCCGCGCTCGAGGCCGCCTACCGCGGCAACGGGCGCGTCTCGCCGCTCACCATTCCCGCCTTCATGCCCAACGCGCCGGCCGCCCATGTGGCGATGCGCAACGGCGTGCTGGGCCCGGTGCTCACCTACTCGGTCGCCTGCGCCTCGTCGTCAGTGGCGATCGCCGAGGCCGCCAAGGCGGTGCAGCGCGGCGAGGTCGACATCGCCATCGCGGGCGGCAGCGAAGCACTGATCGTCCCGGGCGTGGTGCTGGCCTGGCAGGCCATGCAGACGCTGGCCGGCTTCCAGCCCGGCGAAGCGGCCGGCGCGGTGCGCCCCTTTGCCACCGACCGCAGCGGCTTCGCACTGGGCGAAGGCTCGGCCTTCCTCGTTCTCGAATCGGCCGAGCGCGCCCGCGCGCGCGGCGCCCGCCGCTATGCCACGCTGGCCGGCTGGGGCCTGAGCAGCGACGCCACCCATCTCACCAAGCCCGATGCACCGGGCCAGGCCCGTGCCCTGCGCGCCGCGCTGCGCCAGGCCGGCCTGCAGCCACGCGACGTGGGCTACTGCAATGCCCACGGCACGGCCACGCGCATCGGCGACGTGGTCGAGCGCAACGCGCTGGCCGAGGTCTGGGGCGCCGACTTCGACGCCCTGCGCGTCAGCTCGACCAAGGCGCTGCATGGCCACATGCTGGGCGCGGCCGGGGCCATCGAGGCGCTCATCACCGTGCTGGCGCTGCACCGGCGCGAGCTGCCGCCCAACGCGAACTGTCGCGACATCGACCCCGACTGCCGGATGAACCTCGTCGCCCCCGGCGACAGCGCCGCACCCGCACTCGACGCCGCCATCAGCAACTCCTTCGCCTTCGGCGGCACGAACTCCGTGCTGCTGTTCCGCCGGGGCTGAACTGCGTGCTCTTGCGGGCCGTGCGCACCCCGTGGCGCTGTGCCCCGCGCGATAGAGACATTCCGGGCTCTCCGGTATGCTGGTGGGCGCTTCTCCCCCCATGTCCGTCCAAGGAGGCCACCATGCACGTTCGCTCCACATTCGTCGCCCTTGCCCTGCTCGCCGCAGGCGCTTCGGTGCAGGCCAACAACCTGCTCGACCAGCTGAAAGAACAGGCCGGCGCGGCGGTCAACTCGCAAGGCAGCAGCAGCGGTGGCGGCTCGGCGCTCAGCAACCTCAGCCTCGGCGGCTTCAAGATGCCCGCCATCGGCTCCAGCACCATCGGCAGCGCCGCCGGCGTGCTCGAGTACTGCGTCAAGAACAACTACCTCGGCGGCGATGCCGCCTCCGTCAAGGACAAGCTGCTCGCCAAGATCACCGGCCAGAAGAAACAGGAAAACGACTTCGCGAGCGGCGCCAAGGGCCTGCTCAAGGGCGGCGACGGCAAGTCGCTCAACCTCAAGGGGCTGTCGTCGAAGGTCAAGGAAAAGGCCTGCGACTACGTCCTGAAAAACGCGACCTCACTGATCTAGGCTCTTTCTCTCTCTCCCGCTCTCCGCGCGCGGCGTGCCCGCCGTGCGCGCGCCCCGCTTCATGAATCCGGCTTCTCCCTCCTCTTCCCCCGCACCGTCCCTTCGCCAGCGCCTCGCACGCTGGGTTCCCTGCCTCGGCTGGCCCCGACCTTCCGCCGCGCTGCTGCGCAACGAGGCCATGGCCGGCATCACCGTCGCGCTGATGGTGCTGCCGCAGGGCGTGGCCTATGCGGCGCTGGCCGGCATGCCGCTGGTCACGGGCGTGTATGCGGCGCTGTTCCCGGCGCTCATCGCCGTGATGTTCAGCTCGTCGCAGCGGCTGTCGGTGGGGCCGACCGCGCTCACCAGCCTGCTGGTGGGCGCGTCGCTCGCGCCGCTGGCGGTGGCGGGCAGCGACGAATGGGTGGCGATGGCGGTGTGGCTCACGCTGATGTCGGGCGCGATCCAGATCGTGCTCGGCGCGGGGCGCTTCGGCTGGCTGCTGCGGCTGGTCAACTCGCCGGTGCTGATCGGCTTCACGCAGGGTGCGGCGGTGCTGATCGCGATCTCGCAACTGCCCGCGCTGCTGGGCTTCACGGGCCGCACCATTCCGCAGGTGCTGCAGGGCGGTCCGCTGCCCGACCTCACGGCCATCGCCTTCGGCCTGGGCAGCATCGCCGTGCTGTGGCTGGGCAAGCGCTGGGTGCCGCGCTTCCCGACCACGATGGCGCTGGTGGCCGGCGCCGCGGCCATCAGCTGGAGCATCAACTACGCGCTGCGCGGCGGCGCCGTGGTGGGCGCCCTGCCCTCGGGCCTGCCCTCGTTCTACTGGCCCGGGCTGCTGCCGGCGCACACCTTCAGCGCGCTGGTGCTGCCCGCGCTGATGATCACGCTGGTGAGTTTTCTCGAAACCGCGTCGAGCGCCAAGGTCGACAACGGCCGCGCCGGCACGCTGTGGAACGAAAACCAGGACCTGATCGGCCAGGGCCTGGCCAAGCTGGCCTCGGGCTTCACGGGGTCGTTCCCCACCAGTTCGTCGTTCTCGCGCTCGGCCATCACGCTCTACGCGGGCGCGCAGACCGGCTGGGCGACGCTGTTCAGCGTGGCGGTGGTGGCCGGTGCGCTGCTGTGGCTCATGCCGCTGCTGTACCACGTGCCGCAGGCGGTGCTGGCGGCGGTGGTGGTCACGGCCATCCTCGGGCTGGTGAAGCCGTCGAGCTTCACGGCGCTGTGGCGCATCTCGAAGCTGGAGGCCGGCATCGCCTTCGGCACCTTCATGCTCACCATCGCCACCGCGCCGAGCATCTACTGGGGCGTGCTGGGCGGCCTGCTCGCCAGCCTGGCGCACTACATGTACCGCCACCTGCACCCGCGCATCATCGAAGTGGGCTTGCACCCCGACGGCAGCCTGCGCGACCGCCACCTCTGGAAGCTGCCGCCGCTCGCGCCGCAGCTGTATGCGGTGCGCATGGACGCCGAACTCGACTTCGCCTCCGCCTCCACGCTGGAGCGCGCGCTCACGGTCGCGCTGGCCGAGCGCCCCGACCTGACCGACGTGTGCCTGTTCGCGCAGCCCATCAACCGCATCGACATCACCGGCGCCGAGGTGTTCGGCTCGATCCGCCGGATGATGGAATCCAAGGGCGTGCGCCTGCACCTGAGCGGCATGAAGCTGCCGGCCATGCAGGTGCTGGAACGCGCGGGCCTGCTCGCACCGGGGCCGATGCTCTTCAGCTACCGCACCGACGCCGAGGCGCTGGCCGCGCTGATGCCGCGCATCGACATGCCCGAAGAGGCCGAAGCGGCGGCCTGACCGCGCGCGCCTCTTCCCCCACACGGGCGCCATGAAAACCACCATCGAAGAACTGGTCGCCTTCCGCGCCGTGGTGGACACCGGCTCGATCACCGCCGCGGCCGACCAGCTGGGCCAGACGGTGTCAGGCATCAGCCGCGCATTGAGCCGGCTCGAACAGAAGCTCGGCACCACGCTGATGCGCCGCACCACGCGGCGGCTCGAACTCACCGAGGAAGGCGCCGCCTTCCTGCAGCGCACGCGCGCCATCCTCGACGCGATCGACGATGCCGAGGAGCACATGGCCGCGCGCCGCCAGCAGCCGGCCGGCCGCCTGCGCGTGAACGCGGCCTCGCCCTTCATGCTGCACGCCATCGTGCCGCTGGTGCCGGAGTTCCGCCGGCTCTATCCGCAGATCAGCCTGGAGCTCGACACCGACGACCTGCCCATCGACCTGCTGGAGCGACGCACCGACGTGGCGATCCGCATCGGCCCGCTGCGCGATTCCACGCTGCATGCGCGCCCGCTCGGCACGCACCGGCTGCGCGTGCTCGCGAGCCCCGCCTACCTCGAGGCCCACGGCAAGCCGCGCAAGGTGGACGAGCTGGCCGGCCACGCGCTGCTGGGCTTCACGCAGCCCGAGTCGCTCAACCGCTGGCCGCTGCGCGGCGTGCACGGCGACGAATGGACCATCGCGCCCACCGTGGTCGCGTCCAGCGGCGAAACGCTGCGCCAACTGGCGCTGGCCGGCGTGGGCATCGTCTGCCTGTCGGACTTCATGACCGCCGCCGACCGCGCCAGCGGCGCGCTGGTGCAGGTGCTGCCCAAGGACACGGTCGACGTGCGCCAGCCCGTCAACGCCGTGTACTACCGCAACACGCAGCTGTCGGCGCGCATCACTTCGTTCCTCGATTTCCTGTCGCAGCGCATGGGCTGAGCTCAGCCCGGCGGCATTCGCTCGAACCTCGGCAGCGCCGGGTCGAGGAAGTCCCAGGCGTGCCCGCGCACCGCGTACGTGACCGCCTGTGGACGGTAGCGCCCCGGGTCGTCCAGGCTCGCGGCGTGCACGGTGAAGACACCGGGCATCGCGGCGAAGGTCATGTACACGGGCGAGCCGCAGGTCGGGCAGAACGCGCGCGTCTTGACGTTGCCGCTGTCGCCCTTGAGGCTCCACAGCGTGGCCGCGCCGGTCTGCTTCACCTCGGCGCCCGCGAAGCTGAGGTACGAGCCGTGGCCCGTGCCGCTCTTGTGCTGGCAGTCCAGGCACTGGCAGTCGTTCTGGAACACGGGTTCCCCTGAAATCTCGTAGCGGATGGCGCCGCATGCGCAACCGCCGGTGTAGGCCGGGTTCATGGTTCTTGTCCTTTTCGAAGTGGTGAAGGGCAATCTAGCCGCGCGAGGCTTGGAGCGGGGAGTAACAAGATCGTCGTGAATCCGGGACGCGCCAGAATCCGGCAGTCACGAAGACGCATCCCCAAGGAAATGCCATGCATGTCGATCTGGTGTCCGAAGCCCAACACGATTCGCTCATCGAGCTGCTGGCCGAACTGCACGCCTTCTACAACGAAGGCGCGCGCGTGCCGCGCGAGCTGGTGCGCGAACACCTGCTGGGCAATCTCCTGGCACCCGGCTCGCCGCACCAGCTCGTGGTGGCATCGACAGATGCGCACACCGTGGTCGGGCTGGCCGCGATCACCTGGGTCTTCTCGCTGGTCGACTTCGCACCGGAGCAACGCAGGCACTGCCAGCTCAAGGAGCTCTACGTGAAGTCGGGCCACCGCAGCGCCGGGGCGGGCCGCGCCCTCATGGCATGGGTGGCCGCGCAAGCCATCGCCAAGGGATGCCACCGCATCGACTGGCCCGTGAAGGCGACGAATGCGCGCGGCATCGCGTTCTATGAAGGGCTCGGCGCGTTCCAGGTGGCCGAGCGGCTGAGCTACCGGCTGCTGCAGCCGGCCCTGGGCGAGTTGGCAGCCTTCACGGCCCCTGCGTGACCGCCACCCGCTCCACCGCCGCCGACGCGATCTCGTAGCCGCTCACGCCCATGTCGGCCGACGCGTAGCGCGCCGCCTTCAGCGTGCCGCTCACGCGCACCGTGTCCATGGCGTGCAGCCCCTTCACGGGCGCGGGCGCGATCACGTGGACGATCTGGTTGGCGGGCGGCGGCGGGGTGTGGATGCAGGCGCCGAAGTACGGCACCAGCAGGAACTCGCGGATGCCGTCTTGCGTGGCATCGAGCGGCACGACGAAACCCGACAGCTTCGCGGGCTTGCCGTCGAGCGCGACGTTGACCGGCGCGTTGTCCCAGACGGCGCGCATCTCGTCGAGCATCTGGATCGCGCGCGGGTCGTTGTCGCGCAGCGCCTCGAGGCTGATGTTGCGGTAGCGCTGGGTCGGGTCCCACTCCTTGGGCACCAGCGCGTCCCAGGCCATCTCCTGCGCGGCCGGCGCGCCGGCCGTGCCCTGCCCCTGGGCCGCATCCGGGCTGCAGGCGGACAGCAGGCTGCCCGCGACCGCCATCAGCAGCACCATTCCCGTGCGACGAACAAAAACACTCATGGCCCCGATTGTGCTTGCCGAAGGTGACACGGCGCTCGGGGCGGGCCGGAAGACCCGTCCTGAAACGAATGGGCACACATGGCAAAAAGGCGGGCGCCGCGCCAGAATGCCGCACCACGACCACGAGGAGATCCGCATGGCACCCACAGGATGGCTTGGATTGACGTCACTCGGCACGGTTCACACCGCGATCAGCCTGATCGCCGTGTTCGCAGGCATCTGGGCCCTGCTGCGCTACAAGGAAATCACGCTGCGCACCGGCCTGGGCCAGGTCTTCGTCTGGACCACGGTGCTGACCTGCCTCACGGGCTTCGGCATCTTCCAGCACGGCGGCTTCGGCAAGCCCCATGCGCTGGGCATCATCACTTTGGTGGCGCTGGCCGTCGGCGCGCTGGCGGGGTACGGGCGGCTTGGGGCGAAGTCGCGCTACATCGAGGCGGTCGCCTATTCGGCGAGCTTTCTCTTCCACTGGATTCCGGCCTTCACCGAGACGCTGACACGCTTTCCGCTGGGCGCGCCGCTGCTGCCGACCGCCGAGGCGCCCGAACTGAAGGCGATCACCGCGGTGCTCGGCGCGCTGTACGTGGTCGGCGTGACGCTGCAGATCAAGCGGCTGCGCGGCGACAAGCCCGTCAGTCCTGCACCCGCCCGCGCAGGCTCTTGATCTGCGAGCGCTGGCTCTTGCCTTCGAGCCGGCGCTGCTTCGAACCGTAGGTGGGCTTGGTGGCGCGCCGCACGCGCGGCGGCGTGGCCACGCTGTCGATCACCGCCTGCAGCCGCGCGAGCGCGTCGGCGCGGTTCATCTCCTGCGTGCGGTGCTGCTGCGCCTTGAGCACGAACACGCCTTCCTGCGTGATGCGGCTGTCGCGCAAGGCGAGCAGCCGCTCCTTCACGTCCGCGGGCAGCGAGCTGGCATGGATGTCGTAGCGCAGGTGCACCGCGCTCGACACCTTGTTGACGTTCTGCCCGCCCGCCCCCTGCGCACGGATGGCGCTGATCTCGACCTCGTCGGGATCGATCAGGAGTGGGGGGCGGAGCATGCCCGCGAGTGTGCCCTCAAACGCGCTCGAACACGGCGGCAATGCCTTGCCCGCCGCCGATGCACATCGTGACGAGTGCATAGCGGCCACCCGTGCGGTGCAGCTCGGCGATGGCCTTCGTCGTGATGATCGCGCCGGTCGCGCCCACCGGGTGGCCCAGCGAAATGCCCGAGCCGTTCGGGTTCACCTTGGCGGGGTCGAAGCCCAGCTCCTTGATGACGGCGCAAGCCTGCGCCGCGAACGCTTCGTTCGACTCGATCACGTCGAAGTCGCCGACCTTCAGGCCCGTGCGCTCCAGCACCTTGCGCGTGGCCGGCACCGGGCCGATGCCCATGTACGCCGGCTCGACGCCCGCGTGCGCGTAACCCACGAGGCGCGCCAGCGGCTTCAGGCCCAGCGCCTTCACGCGGCCACCTTCGGCCAGCACCAAGGCGGCGGCGCCGTCGTTGATGCCCGAGGCGTTGCCGGCGGTCACGAGGCCGTCCTTCTTGAAGGCGGGCTTCATCTTCGACAGCGTATCGACGGTGGTGTCGGCGCGCACGTGCTCGTCGGTGTCGAACAGCACGACGCCCTTGCGCGTCTTCACCTCGACCGGAACGATCTGCTCCTTGAAGCGGCCCGCGGCAATGGCGGCGGCGGCGCGCTGCTGGCTGGTCACGGCCAGTTCGTCCATCTGCTCGCGCGTGATGCCGTAGCGCGCGGCGACGTTCTCGGCCGTGATGCCCATGTGGATCTTCTCCCACGGGTCGTGCAGGATGCCCAGCATGTAGTCGACCAGCACCGCGTCGCCCATGCGCGCGCCATAGCGGGCCGAGGTGTCGAAGTACGGGCCGCGGCTCATCGATTCGGAGCCGCCGCCGATGGCGATGTCGCAGTCGCCCAGCGCAATGGCCTGCGCCGCCGACACGATGGCCTGCAGGCCCGAGCCGCACAGGCGGTTCACGTTGAAGGCCGGCGTCTCGATCGGGCAGCCCGCGTCGATGGCGGCCACGCGGCTCAGGTAGGCGTCCTTCACGTCGGTGGGGATCACGTTGCCCATGACCACATGGCCGATGGCGTCGGCGGCCACGCCGCTGCGCTCGATGGCGGCCTTGACGGCGGTGGTGGCCAGTTGCGTGTTGGGCACGTCCTTGAGCGCACCGCCGAAGGTGCCGATGGCGGTGCGGGCGGTGCCGACCACGAAGATGTCGCGTTGGGTCATGGGATGGATCTCCTGGATTGAAAAAACGAAAACAGCGAATTCTTCAGCGGCCCGTGAAGGCCGCGGGCTTCTTGCCGAAAAAGGCATCGAGGCCGATGCGGAAATCGGCGGTGGCCGCGCACGACTGGAACGCGGTCGACTCGGCATCGAGCTGGCTCGCCAGGTCGCGGTCGAGCGAGCCGCGCATCAGCCGGCGCAGGTGGCCCAGCGCCACGGTCGGGCCCTTGGCCAGCCGCTGCGCGAAGGCCATGGCCTCGGCTTCGAGTTCGGCCGCGGACACTACGCGGTTGATGAGGCCCATGCGTTCGGCGGCGGCGGTGTCGTAGGTGTCGCCGAGCATCGCGATCTCCAGCGCGCGGCGCATGCCGACCAGGCGCGGCAGCGCCCACGAGGCGCCGACGTCGCAGCTGGTGCCGACGTTCACGTAGGCCAGGTTGAAGCGCGTGCCCTCGGCCGCGAGCACGAAGTCGGCCTGCAGCATCAGGCTCAGCCCTGCGCCGGCCGCCACGCCGTGCACCTGCGCGACCAGCGGCGCGTCCATGGCGTCGAGCACGGTCAGCGCTTCATGCAGCGGGCCGATGAGGTCGGCCGCGCCCTGCTTCGGGTCGGCACTCAGCACGCCGAGGTCGCCGCCGGCCATGAAGCCCTTGCCTGCGCCGCTCAGCAGCACGGCGCGCACGCTCTTGTCGGCAGCCAGGGTGCGCGCGGCGGCGAGGAAGGCGGTGGCCATCGGCACGTCGATGGCGTTGAGCGCGGCCGGCCGGTTGAAGCGCAGCGTGGCCACCGCGCCTTCGCGGCCCACCAGCAGGGGCGAAGAAGAAGTCTCTGAAGTCATGGGTTCGCTTTCGTCGGGGCGCGCTGCAGCACGCCGTTGAGCAGCAGCTCGATGCCCTGGTCGGCGATCTGGTCGGGCGTGAGGTCGCCGTCGGGGCGGTACCAGCGGCCGATCCAGCTCAGCGCGCCGGCCAGCATGAAGGCCGCCATCTTCGGGTCGCAGGGCGCGAGCGCGCCTTCGGCCACGCCCTCCTCGATGAGGCGGCGGAAATGCCCGTCGATGCCGGCCTTGAGGCGGCGCAGTTCCTTCTTGAGCGGATCGGGCAGCGGGTCTTCGCCGATGCGGATCACGCACATGCCGAAGTCCTGCGTGACCACGCCCGAGTAGATGCGCATGCAGGCCTTGAGCTGGTCGATGGCGCTGCCGCCCGCGGCGCGCACCTCGCCGATGCCGGACTGCATGAGGTCCAGCGCCATCTTCACGCACTCCAGCAGGATCTGGTCCTTGTTCTCGATGTAGTAGTACAGCGTGGGCTTGCTCACGTTGAGCCGCTCGGCAATGTCGTCGAGCGAGGTCGCGTGGAAGCCGCGTTCGTTGAAGAGCTGGGCGGCCGTGCGCAACACGGCCATGCGCTTGACCTCGCGCTGCTGCGCACGGCGGTCGGCAGGCGCCCACGGGGAGGCTGAAGCAGGAACGGCGGTGGAACGGGGCATGGGGTTTGTGCGGGCGGGGAAAGTCCCGATGCCGCGAACTGCGGCGAACACGGACATTACCGGCCAGTAGGAATTTTACGGGCCAGTAGCATTTCGCTGCTGGACACAAACCCTGACCTTGCGGCGCGCCCCTTAGCCATGCCTGACGAGACTCGACGGGATACCTCCATGTCCGCACCTTCCGCCACGGCCCCGGTGCTGCAGGCCGAGGCGTTGACGCTGGCATTCGGCGGCGTGAAGGCGCTCACCAACGTCGGCTTCAGCGTCGCGCCCGGCTCCATCACCGCGGTGATCGGGCCCAACGGCGCGGGCAAGACCTCGCTGTTCAACACCATCTCGGGCTTCTACAAGCCTTCGCAGGGCCGCGTGCTGTTCGAGGGCGCGGACATCACCCGCCTGCCCGCCCCCAAGCGCGCCGCACTCGGCCTGGCGCGCAGCTTCCAGAACATCGCGCTGTTCCGCGGCATGACCGTGCTCGACAACATCAAGCTCGGCCGCCATACCCACCTGAAGACCAACGTGTTCGACGCCCTCTTCTACCTGGGCCGCGCGCGCCGCGAAGAGGCCGAGCTGCGCCGCGACGTGGAAGAACGCATCATCGACTTCCTCGAGATCGACCACATCCGCCACGCCTCGGTGGCCGCCCTGCCCTACGGCCTGCAGAAGCGCGTGGAAATGGCGCGTGCGCTGGCCATGCAGCCCAAGGTGCTGATGCTCGACGAGCCCGTGGCCGGCATGAACCGCGAGGAGACCGAAGACATGGCGCGCTTCATCCTCGATGTGCGGCGCGAGTGGGGCATCACGGTGCTGATGGTGGAGCACGACATGGGCATGGTGATGGACCTGTCGGACCACGTCGTGGTGCTCAACTTCGGCCAGGTCATCGCGCAAGGCACGCCGGCGCAGGTGCAGGCCGACCCGGAAGTGATCCGCGCCTACCTCGGCGCGGGCGATGTCGGCGAGCTGCGTCGCCGGCTGCGCGGCGAAGCTGCCGTGGGAGCCGTCTGATGGATTGGGCCTACCTCTTCGAGATCGCGCTCACCGGCATTGCCGGCGGCGGCCTGTATGCGCTCGCGGCGCTGGCTTTCGTGCTGGTCTACAAGGCGACGCGCGTGGTCAACATCGCCATCGGCGAGATGCTGATGGTCGGCGCCTACCTGTTCTTCACCTTTGCGGCGAGCTTCTCGCTGCCGATCTGGATGGCGGTGCTGGGCTCGGTGATCGGCACCGGCCTGCTGGGCGCGGTGATCGAGCGCACCATGATCCGCCCGCTGCTGGGCGAGCCGCCGATCTCGGTGTTCATGGTGACGGTGGGGCTGGCGTCGATCCTCGTCGGGCTGGTCGAGATCATCTGGACCGCCGACCAACGCCGCCTGCCCGAGTTCCTGCCCAACACGCCCGTGATGATCGGCGAGGCCTTCCTGGCGCCGAAGATCGCCTACGGCGCGCTCATCGCGGTGGTGCTGATCGGGCTCGTGCTGCTGCTGTTCCGCTTCTGGCGCGGCGGCGTCGCGCTGCGGGCCACGGCTTCGGACCAGGCCGCTGCGTACTCGATGGGCATCCACGTGCCGCGCGTGTTCTCGCTGGCCTGGGTGGCCTCGGCCATGATCGCGGCGGTGGCCGGCATCATCGTCGGCGCCATCGGCGGCATCTCGTCGTCGATGGGCGTGTTCGGGTTGTCGGTGCTGGTGGTGGTGATCGTCGGCGGGCTCGACAGCGTGCTGGGTGCGCTGGTCGGCGGCGTGCTCATCGGGCTGATCGAAGCGCTCGCGGGCTCCTACCTCGGTGGCGAATACAAGCTGCTCGCCACCTTCATCGTGCTGGTGTTCGTGCTGATGGTGCGGCCGTACGGGCTCTTCGGCACGCACGAGATCGAGAGGCTCTAGCCATGCGCATCGGCACCCTCAAGCAAAGCTACACCGCCGACGCGGCGCTGTTCGACTCGCGCACGCAGAAGGTGTGGCTCGCGATCGGCGCGGCGCTGCTCGTGCTGTTTCCCTTCATGGCCAGCGACTACTGGCTGTACCTCGCGTGCCTCGTCGCCATCAACGTGGCGAGCGCCACGGGCCTGAACATTCTCACGGGCTACACGGGCCTCGTGAGCCTCGGGCAAGCCGCGTTCATGGGGCTGGGCGCCTACACCGTCGCGATCATGCAGACGCGGCTGGGCACGCCCTTCCTGCTGAACATCCTTGCGGGCGGCGTGGTCGCGATGCTCGGCGGGCTCGTCGTCGGCATCCCGTCGCTGCGCGTGAAGGGCCTGTACCTGGCGATCGCGACCATCGCCGCGTCATTCATCACGCACTTCCTGTTCGCCAACCTCAAGCTCACGGGCGGCACCACCGGCATCTCGCTGCCGCCCGCGCAGCTCTTCGGACTGCCGCTGGACACCTCATTTCGCCTGTACTGGGTGATCGTGCCGGTGATGGTGCTCATGGTGCTCGGCGCGGCCAACCTGTTTCGCACGCGCGTGGGGCGCGCCTTCATCGCCATCCGCGACCGTGACATCTCGGCCGAGGTGCTGGGCATTCCGCTGCTGCGCTACAAGCTGCTGTCGTTCGGGCTGTCGTCGTTCTACGCCGGCGTGGCGGGTGGCCTGTGGGCCTACTTCTTCCGCGTGGTCACGCCCGAGAGCTTTCCGCTCCTGATGTCGATCTTCTTCCTGGCGGCCATCATCGTCGGCGGCATGGGCACCATCCTGGGCGGCATCTTCGGCGCCGTGTTCATGACCATGGTGCCCGAGCTGCTCAAGCTGGTGGTCGACCTGCTGCCCGGCGGCGTCGAGATGACCGTGTTCCTCTCGCCGGTGCGCACCGTCGTCTTCGGCCTGCTCATCGTCGGATTTCTGGTGTTCGAGCCGCACGGGCTCGCAGAAGTGTGGCGGCGCCTGCGCCGCTTTTTCCATCTATGGCCGTTTCGTAACTAGAACCAGGAGACACACATGCCCAAGACAACGAAGAAGCTTTCCCCCCAGCGCCGCGCCCTGCTGATCGCCGCGGGCCTGGCCGCCACCGTGCCGTTCGCGGCGAATGCGCAAGGCAACGAGGACATCGTCATCGGCGGCTCGATCCCCATGACCGGCGTGTTCGCCTTCGCGGGCGTGGGCATCAATGCCGGCATTGCCGACTACGTGAAGATGGTCAACGACGCGGGCGGCATCAAGGGCCGCAAGCTGCGCTACGTGCCGGAAGACACGGGCTACAAGGTCGACGTCTCGGTGGCGGCCTTCAAGAAGATCACGAGCCAGAACAAGGTCAACCTCTACTACGGCGACTCCACCGGTTTCTCCAAGACCATCAACCCCGAGCTGGACCGCGGCGGCCAGATCTTGATGGCGGGCGCCTCGTTCGCGACCGAGCTGAACGACCCGGCCAAGTACCCGAACCAGTTCCTGGTCGGCCCCGACTACACCGAGCAGATCGGCATCCTGCTGCGCCACATCGCCAAGGAAAAGCCGGGCGCGAAGGTGGCCTTCGTGTACTCCGACTCCGAGTTCGGCCGCGACCCGATCGAGGCCAGCGAAGCCGCCGCGAAGAAGCTGGGCCTCAGCGTGCCCGTAAAGCTCATGACGCCCGCGGGCAGCGTCGACGTGTCGACCGAGGTCATCAAGCTGCGCCGCGCCGCGCCCGACTACACGATCTTCCACGGCTACATCCTGGCGCCCATTCCCGAGTTCGTGCAGCAGGGCAAGCAGATGGGCATGACCAGCAAGTGGATGGGCACCTTCTGGACCATGGACAGCTCCACCGTCATGAAGATGGGCGAAGGCGGCGACGGCTTCATGGGCGTGATGCCCTACCGCTACTACTACGACACCTCGGCCAAGGCGCCGATGCTCGACAAGATCCGCGCGCTGCGCCCCGAGTACCAGAGCACGGCCTACACGCAGGGCTTCCTCACGGCGATGCTGTTCACCGAGGCCGCCAAGCGCACGCTCGACGCCGGCAAGCCGCTGGACGGCAAGAACCTGAAGGCCGCGCTCAACACCATCAAGGACTTCGACACCGGCGGGATCATCGGCACGCCGATCACCATCAAGGGCAATTCGATTCCCGTGGGCCGCGTCTACAAGGCCGACATGAAGGCGCAGAAGATGGTGCCGGCGTCGGACTGGATCGCACTGAACTGACAGATCGACACGATGGACGCGCGCGCGGCACCGACTGACCTCGTCTTGGAGGTCAACAACATCGAGGTGGTCTACAACAAGGTCGTGCAGGTGCTGCGCGGCCTGTCGCTGGCCGTGCCGCGCGGACAGATCGTGGCGCTGCTGGGCAGCAACGGCGCGGGCAAGTCGACCACGCTGAAGGCGGTGTCGGGCCTGCTCGCGCTGGAAGACGGCGAGGTCGAGGCCGGGCGCATCGTGTTCGACGGCGCACCGACCGAGCGGCTCGCGCCGCAGCAGCTGGTGCGGCGCGGCCTGAGCCACGTGATGGAAGGTCGGCGCGTGTTCGAGGACCTCACGGTCGAAGAGAACCTGGTCGCCGCGACCTACGCGCTGACGGGCCGCACGGGCGTTGCGCCGGCATCGCGCAACTTCGATGACGTCTATGCCTACTTCCCTCGCCTGCACGAGCGCCGCAAGGGCCTCGCGGGCTATCTTTCGGGCGGCGAGCAGCAGATGCTCGCCATCGGGCGCGCGCTGGTGGCGCAGCCCCAGCTGATCCTGCTCGACGAGCCCTCGCTGGGCCTGTCGCCCAAGCTGGTCGAGGACATCTTCACGATCATCGCGCGCATCAACGCCGAGCGCGGCACCTCGATGCTGCTGGTGGAACAGAACGCCAGCGTGGCACTGGCCATCGCCCACACGGGCTACATCATGGAAAGCGGCAAGGTCGTGATCGACGGCAGTGCCGAGCGCCTCGCGGCCGACCCCGACGTGCGCGAGTTCTACCTGGGCGTGGGCGGCAGCGGCGAATCGCGCAGCTTCCGCGAGCTGAAGCACTACAAGCGCCGCAAGCGCTGGCTGTCATGACGACCCCGACGATGAACCCGCTCCCTTCGCTCACGCTGCCGCAGATGCTGCGCGAGCAGGCACGCCTGCAGCCGCAGCGCATCGCGATCCGCCAGAAGGACTTCGGCATCTGGCATCCGCTGGACTGGGCCGGCTACCTGCTGCGCGCCAGCCGCTTCGGCCTGGGCCTGCATGCGATGGGCCTCGCGCCCGGCGGGCACCTGGGCGTGATCTCGGAGAACCGCGTCGAGTGGCTGCTCGCGCAGATGGGCGCGGGGCTCATCGGCGCCGTGACCGTGGGCGTGTACCCCACCAGCCCGAGCAACGAGGTGGCCTACGTGGTCGGCCATGCGGACATCGAGGTGATCGTCTGCGAGGACCAGGAGCAGACCGACAAGGTGCTCGACGCCCTCGACCAGTTGCCGCGCCTGCGCAAGATCGTCGTGATCGAGACCAAGGGCCTCGCGAGCTACCCGCCCGAGGTGCGCGAGCGCATCGCGACCTTTGCCGAAGTGGAGCAGGCCGGCGCCGAGGTGCTGGCACGCGACGGCACCGCGCTCATCGACGCCGCGCTGCAACGCCAGACGCTGGCCGACATCGGTTTGATGATCTACACCTCGGGCTCCACCGGCAAGCCCAAGGGCGCGATGATTTCGTACCGCAACATCCGCGGCGTCGTGCCCGGCATCGTCGATCGGCTCGGGCTCGACGGCGGCACCACGCACCTGTCGTACCTGCCGCTGTGCCACGTGGCCGAGCAGATGCTCACGGCCTTCGTGCCGCTGTACCTGGGCTCGCAGGTCAACTTCGGCGAATCGATCCGCACCGTGCAGGAAGACCTGCGCGAGGTGGCGCCCACCATGTTCCTCGGCGTGCCGCGCATCTGGGAAAAGCTGCACGCGGGCATCAGCATCAAGATGCAGGAAACCGGGCGGCTGCAGCGCGCGCTGTTCCGCAAGGCCATCGAGGCCTGCGCGCCGCTGGCCGAGAAGCCACGCAGCGCCTGGACGCTGGCCGAGCGCGGCCGCTTCGCCCTCGCCTACTGGACCGTGCTGCGCGCGCTGCAGAACTTCATCGGCCTGCGCCGCGCGCGCATCGCGCTCACGGGCGCGGCGCCGATCCCGGCGGACGTGGTGCGCTTCTTTCGCACGCTGGGCGTGCCGCTGGTCGAGGTGTACGGGTTGACCGAATCGACCGGCATGGTCTCGGGCCACCGCGCCGACGCCGTGACCATCGGCACCGTCGGCCCGCCCACGCTGGGCACCGAGCACCGCGTGGGTGAAGCCGGCGAGCTGCTGGTGCGTGGCGACATGGTGTTCGAGGGCTACCACAAGAACCCCGAGGCCACGGCCTCATCGATCCGCGACGGCTGGCTGCACACGGGCGACGTGGTGCGCGAGGAAGCCGGTGGGCAACTGCGCATCGTCGACCGGCTGAAGGACATCATGATCACCGCCGGCGGCAAGAACCTCACGCCCTCGGAGATCGAGAACACCATGAAGGGCAGCCCCTTCATCAAGGAATGCATCGTGGTGGCGGACGGCCGCAAGTTCGTGGGCGCGCTGCTGCAGATCGACTACGAGACCGTCGGCAAATGGGCCGAGGCGCAGCGCCTGCCCTTCACGCATTTCCGCTCGCTGGTGGAAGAACCCAAGGTGCGCGCGCTGATCGAGGCCGAAGTGGCGCGCGGCAATGGGAAGCTGGCGCAGGTGTCGCAGATCAGACGTTTTCATCTGCTCACCAAAGAGTTGGACCATGACGACGGTGAAGTCACCGCGACCATGAAGGTGCGGCGCTCCAGCATCTACAAGGCCTACGCCAACGAGATCGAGGCGCTGTACAGCGCCTGATCGGGAAGCAAGAGGCTCAGTCGCCGCGCACGGGACGGGCCCGCACGTCGGTCACATCGTCGGCCGGACCCAGCACGACCGGGCTGCGCACCGACTCGCCGCGCGCACGGGCGCTGACCACGTCGGCCGCCGTGGGCTCGGCCGGTTGCTGTGCCGCATGGCGAAATCGGTCGAAGCCTGAGCGCGGGTTGAAACGCATGACCCAGGGCGTCACGGGCTTGCCCGTGAGGCGCCCCCAGGCGTAGCGCACACCCCAGACCGCCGCCAGCAGCAGGGCCGCCACGGCCAGGCTGGCCGCGAAGACCAGCCCCAGGAGCAGAAGAATGACGCGAAGAATGAAGTTCATCATCCGACTTTAGGCCGATGCAGCCGCCGTTGGTTCCCCGCCCTTGCGGAACGAGAACTGGCCCGGCGACTGGATCGGGTCGGTTTCGACTTCGATCGTGTCCTTCGGCCCGAAGCTGCCGTCCAGCAACAGCTTCGAGAGCGGGTTCTCGATGCGCTGCTGGATCGCACGCTTGAGCGGACGCGCACCGAACACCGGGTCGAAGCCGACCTTGGCGATCTCGGCCAGCGCCGCAGGCGACACCTGCAGGCCCAGGTCCATCTTCGCCAGGCGCGCCTGCAGCACCTTGAGCTGGATCGCGGCGATCGATTCGATGTTCTTCGCGTCGAGCGCGTGGAACACGACGGTCTCGTCGATGCGGTTCAGGAACTCGGGGCGGAAGTAGTTCTTCAGCTCGTCCCACACCGCCTCTTTGATCTCTTCGCTCGGCTGGCCCACCATCGACTGGATGATCGGCGAACCGATGTTGCTGGTCATCACGATCACGGTGTTCTTGAAGTCCACGGTGCGGCCCTGGCCGTCCGTGAGGCGACCGTCGTCGAGCACCTGCAGCAGCACGTTGAACACGTCGGGGTGGGCCTTCTCGACCTCGTCGA
This sequence comes from Variovorax sp. GW821-FHT09D07, assembly GCF_059416345.1. Classification (NCBI taxonomy): domain Bacteria; kingdom Pseudomonadati; phylum Pseudomonadota; class Betaproteobacteria; order Burkholderiales; family Comamonadaceae; genus Variovorax; species Variovorax sp. GW821-FHT09D07. The sequence continues at coordinate 1,071,536 of NZ_JBWKOY010000002.1, read as the reverse complement.
GCAGCACCACGCTGTAGGGCTTGCGGCGCACGGCTTCCGTGAGGTAGCCGCCCTCTTCATAGCCCACGTAGCCCGGCGGCGCGCCGATGAGGCGGGCGACCGAATGCTTCTCCATGAACTCGCTCATGTCGATGCGGATCAGGTGGTCTTCGCTGTCGAACAGGAAGCCCGCGAGCGCCTTGCACAGTTCGGTCTTGCCCACGCCCGTGGGGCCGAGGAACAGGAACGAACCCGTGGGGCGGTTCGGATCGCTCAGGCCCGAGCGCGAGCGACGGATCGCGTTGGCGACCGCACCGATGGCCTCGTCCTGGCCGACCACGCGCTCGTGCAGCTTGTCTTCCATGACGAGCAGCTTGTCGCGCTCGCCCTGCATGAGCTTGGCGACCGGGATGCCGGTGGCGCGCGCCACGACCTCGGCGATTTCTTCCGAACCGACCTGCGTGCGCAGCAGCGTGGGCGCGCTGGACTTGCCCTTGCTCGCCTCGCTCTCTTCGGCTTCCTTCAGGCGCTTCTCGAGCGCCGGCAGTTGGCCGTATTGCAGCTCGGCGACCTTGTTGAAGTCGCCCTTGCGCTTCCACTCCTCGATCTGGAACTTGATCTTGTCGATGTCTTCGCGCACGTGCGCGCTGCCCTGGGCCTGGGCCTTCTCGGCCTGCCAGATCTCGTCATAGTCGGCGATCTCTTTTTGCAGCTTGGTGATCTCGTCCTCGATGAGGCCGAAGCGCTTCTGCGAGGCTTCGTCCTTTTCGCGGCGCACGGCTTCGCGCTCGATCTGCAGCTGGATCAGGCGGCGGTCCAGGCGGTCCATGACCTCGGGCTTGGAGTCCATCTCGATCTTGATCTTGGCCGCGGCCTCGTCGATCAGGTCGATGGCCTTGTCGGGCAGGAAGCGGTCGGTGATGTAGCGATCACTCAGTTCGGCCGCGGCCACGATGGCCGGGTCGGTGATCTGCACGCCGTGGTGCACTTCGTACTTCTCCTGCAGGCCGCGCAGGATGGCGATGGTGGCCTCGACGCTGGGCTCGCCCACGATGATCTTCTGGAAGCGGCGCTCCAGCGCGGCGTCCTTCTCGATGTACTTGCGGTATTCGTCCAGCGTGGTGGCGCCCACGCAGTGCAGCTCGCCGCGCGCGAGCGCGGGCTTGAGCATGTTGCCCGCGTCCATGGCGCCTTCGGCCTTGCCGGCGCCGACCATGGTGTGCAGCTCGTCGATGAAGACGATGGTCTGGCCTTCGTCCTTCGCGAGTTCATTGAGCACGGTCTTCAGGCGCTCTTCGAATTCGCCGCGGAACTTGGCACCGGCCAGCAGCGCGGCCATGTCGAGCGACAGCACGCGTTTGCCCTTGAGCGACTCGGGCACTTCGCCCGCGACGATGCGCTGGGCCAGGCCTTCGACGATGGCGGTCTTGCCCACGCCGGGTTCGCCGATGAGCACGGGGTTGTTCTTGGTGCGGCGTTGCAGCACCTGGATGGCGCGGCGGATTTCCTCGTCGCGGCCGATGACCGGGTCGAGCTTGCCCAGGCGGGCGCGCTCGGTGAGGTCCAGGCAGTATTTCTTGAGGGCTTCGCGCTGGCCTTCGGCGTCGGCGCTGTTCACGCCCTGCCCGCCGCGCACGGCCTCGATGGCGGCCTCGAGCGACTTGCGGCTCAGGCCGTTGTCCTTGGCGATCTTGCCGATGTCGGCCTTGCTGTCGGCCACGGCGAGCAGAAAGAGTTCGCCCGCGATGAACTGGTCATTGCGCTTGATGGCTTCCTTCTCGGTCGCCTGTAGCAGCTTGCCCAGCTCGGGGCCGACCTGCACGATGTCGTGGCCCTGCACCTGGGGCAGTTTCTTGATGGCGCCTTCGGCGGCCTGCAGCAACCCGGGCACGTTGACGCCGGCACGCTCCAGCAGGGCGCGCGGGCCGTCGTCCTGGCGCAGCATCGCGACCAGCAGGTGGGCCGGTTCGATGTAGGCGTTGTCGCTGCCAAGGGCGAGCGACTGGGCGTCGCTCAGTGCTTCCTGAAATTTGGTGGTGAGTTTGTCTTGTCGCATGGTGGTATTCCTGCATCCAAAATAGGGCTGTTCGGGCACGATTCAAGGTTGCGAATCGGATTTGCACCCTGGGCACGGGTATTGCACCGGGCCCCGCACCGTCCCGCCGTAGGCATTTCTCTCTTTCTTCGAATGGAGTCGATCATGGTTTTTTCAATGCAGCGCGTCCAACCGATGCGCCGCGCGTTCAGCGTGGGTCTCCTGGCTGCGGCCATGGGCATGGCCGGCCTGGCGCAGGCCCAGAGCGGCACGCCGGTGCGCCTGCTGGTGGGCTTTCCCGCCGGCGCGGGCACCGACGCCATTGCGCGCACCCTGGGCGAAAAGCTCAAGGACGTGCTGGGCGTGCCCGTGGTGGTCGAGAACCGCGCGGGCGCGGGCGGCCAGATCGCGGCGCAGGCGCTGAAGGCCGCACCGGCCGACGGCCACACGCTGTTCCTGTCGCATGACCACTCCATCTCGATCCTGCCGCAGGTGGTGAAGAACCCGGGCTTCAACCCTGCGACCGACTTCGTGCCCGTGGCCGGCTTTGCCACCTTCGCCAACGTGCTGGCGGTGTCGGGCGGCACGCCGGCCAAGAGCATCGACGAGTACGTGAAGTGGATCCGCACGCAAAAGGGCGGCAAGGAGACCATCGGCGTGCCGGCGCCGGCGTCGATCCCCGAGTTCCTGGTGAAGATGATCTCGGACAAGTACAAGATCGACGTGCAGCCCGCGCCCTACCGCGGCAGCGCGCCCATGACGGCCGACATGCTGGGCAACCAGATCACGGCGGGCATCGCCTCGGTGCCAGACTTCATCGAGAACCACCGCGCGGGCAAGGTGCGCATCGTGGCCTCCATCGGCGCCAAGCGCCAGGCCCTGCTGCCGAACGTGCCGACCTTCACCGAGCTGGGCTTTGCGAACCTGGAAGACCTGCCCTACTACGGCATCTTCGCGCCGGTGGGCACGCCGCAGGCCGTCATCGACAAGTACGGCGACGCGCTGCAGAAGGTGCTGGCCATGCCCGACGTGAAGCAGAAGCTCACCACCATGGGCCTGACGGTCGGCTACGAGCCCCAGGGCCAGTTCGCGGGCCGCGTGCGCACCTACACGCAGACCTGGGAAAAGATCATCCAGGCGAGCGGCTTCAAGCCCTGAGCTGCACGGCCTGGCACGGTCGTCACATGAGTGATCTTCCGGCCCGGCGAGGCCCCTCTACGATGGGCCCTCGCCTTCCAACAACAAAGCCGGAGACACATCCCTCATGCGATTCACGACCCTCGCCGCCTCGCTGGCGGCCGCGCTGCTGCTCGGCGCCTGCGGCAGCACCGCGCCCGTTTCCCCCGCCGAAGTCGGCGAATTGCGCCCGGGTTCGGGCTACCTCAAGGGCTACCTGCCCGCCGCCGAGCTGCCCGACAGCCTCGCCCTGCTGCCCGCGCCCCCGGCCGAGGGCTCGGCCACGCTGGCGGCCGACGGCGCCACCTTCCGCGCGCTCACGGCCCTGCAGGACACGCCGCGCGGCGCACTCGCGGTACAGGACGCCAACCTCAAGTTCCCGAAGGCCGCCGAGGTGTTCTCGTGCGCGCTGGGCATGCCCATTTCCGAGCAAGCCACGCCGAACCTGAACATGCTGCTGCGCCGCACGCTCGCCGACGCCGGTACGGCCACCTACAAGGCCAAGAACACCTACAACCGCACGCGCCCCTTCGTGGCCTTCAAGACCGGCAGCTGCACGCCCGCCGAAGAAGCCTTTCTGGCCAAGGACGGCTCCTACCCCTCGGGCCACGCAGCCCTGGGCTGGGCCTGGGCGCTGGTGCTGACGGAACTCGCGCCCGAGCGCGCCGATGCGCTGCTGCAGCGCGGCCGGGCCTTCTCGCAGAGCCGCGCGATCTGCGGCGTGCATTGGCAAAGCGACATCGAGAACGGTCGGCTGGTCGGCGCGGCGACGGTGGCCAGGCTGCACACGAACCCGGTGTTCCAGGCGCAGATGGCGGGTGCCCGCTCGGAGATTGCGAAGGCCCGAGCAGCGGGTGCGGTGCCCGCTCAGGACTGCAGTGCGGAAGCCAAAGCACTGGCGGCCTCGGCGCTGATCGCGCCCTGAGTCTCGACCGCGCCGCTCAGGTGGCGCTGTTCGAGGCCGCGATGCCCCAGCGCGCCAGCGCCTCGTCGTCGGTCACGCGGGCATCGACCCAGCGCGCACCCTCGGGCGTCTGCTCCTTCTTCCAGAACGGGGCCTGCGTCTTCAGGTAGTCCATCAGGAACTCGCAGGCCTGGAAGCTCTGGCCGCGGTGGGCGGACACCACCGCCACCATCATGATCTGGTCCAGCGGCTGCAGCAGCCCCACGCGGTGGATCACGCGCGCGCCGAGGATGTCGAAGCGCTTGTGGGCCTCGTCGATCATGGCCTCGATAGCCTTCTCGGTCATGCCGGGGTAATGCTCCAGCTCCATCGAGGCGATGGTGCTGCCGTCGTTGCGGTCTCTGACCGTGCCGATGAAGCTGCAGACAGCGCCGACGCGCGCGTCGGCCGCGCGCAGGGCGGCGATCTCGGCACCGGCGTCGAAGTCGGCCGTCTGGATGGAAACGCGAGGGAGCGAGGACATGCCCAAATTGTGGCACTGCCGCCCTACACTGCGCCGATGCCGGCCCCCACGTCGCAGCCCCTGACACCCGACGATGTCGAGATGCTGCGTCGCGTCGACCTTGCCGCGCGCACCCCGGCCGTCGGCCTGACGGTGCTCGCCGTGCTGCTGGCGGGTTGCGCCCTCGTCTTCGTGGTGATCGGGCGGCTTCCCGGCGCCCCGCCGGGCCTGGCCCTGGCAATGAACGCGGCGGCACTGGTCACCTTGCTGCTGGGCGTGTGGCTGTTCACCCATCGGACGCGGATCGACCGGCGCCGGGCCCAGGCCACCCGCGAGGCCCTGGCGAAGAACAGCAAGTTCACCGTGGCCGGCACCGTGGACCACGTGGCCGCCCTGCCCGGCGGCGCGCTGCGCTACACGGTCGACGGCCAGTTCCACATCGACGTCGTGCCGGTGCTGGGCCTGGACGCACCTCGCAGCCACGCCACGGGCCGACCGCTGACGGCCGTGCGGCACCTGGCGCAGGCGCCCGTCGAGATCGAATGCGTGGCGCGCGACAACGCCGTGTATCTGCTGCTGCGCACGCGTTATCCGATGGCGCGCCAGGCTACGCGCACCGAGCGGCCGGCCACCTCGCGCGACCGTCGGCGCGCCGGGCGCTCGGACCGCCGCTTCATGGGCGTCGTGCTGGCGGGCGGCGCGGCCCTGGCGATCGGGACGGCGTGGGCCGACGGTTTTCGCCCGGGCTTCGGCCTGTTCATGGCGGGGTACGCAGCTGCCATCTGCGCGCTGGTGTTCGCGGTCGGCGTGCTGCCGCAGCTGCTGCGCGCACGCCGGTTCACGCACCTGCACACGGTGAGCGGGCCGGTCACCGAAATCCTCACGGCCCAGGTGCCGCAGGGCAAGCACACGGCCGAGGTGCGCTGGTTCCGGGTCGACGGCCAGCTGTTCGGCGCACTCGACCTCAAGACCGACGTGCAGCTGGGCAACCAGGTCACCGTCGAGTTCCTGGGCAATGCCCGCGCCGCCGATGGCGGCCGTGTCGTGAGCCTGCAACGCAGCGCCACCGCACCGCCGGCCTAGGCGCGACAATGCAGCCCATGCCTTCGCGCCGCACGCCCACCCGCCTCTCGCCTTCGTTCGAAGGTCAGGCACGCGCGCGCCAGGGCAACAAAGCCAAAAAACCAAAGCTCGTCTGACCGGAGCCGAGGTTCCGTCGTCGGATGAGCGACGGAACCTGCCAAGGCTTTGGCCCCTCTTGGGTTGCGCGCGCATCGGACGGTGGTTCTTTCCATCGGTCGATTCCTGAAAGGAAGCCTGCGTGCCACATCAACAACCAACCGCCGACACCGCGACCGATTTCTCGGGCCTGTGGGTCGCCCTCGTCACCCCGTTCCGCGACGGCGCGGTCGACCACTCCGCCCTGGCGGCGCTCGTGCGCCGGCTCGCCGACGACGGCGTGACCGGCTTCGTGCCCTGCGGCTCGACCGGCGAGGCCGCCGCGCTCGACGAGGCCGAACAGCTCGCTGTGCTCGACACCGTGCTCACCGCTGCCGGTGGCCTGCCGGTCGTGATGGGCGTGTCGGGCTACCACCTGGGCAAGGCCACGGCGTGGGCGCGCAAGCTCTCGGAACGCCCGTTGGCGGGCCTGCTGGTGGCCGCGCCGCACTACATCCGCCCGTCGCAGGCCGGCGTGCTCGAGTGGTTCCACGCCATCGCCGATGCCAGCGCGGTGCCCGTGCTGGTCTACGACATCCCCTACCGCACGGGCGTGACCATCGCGCGCGAGACGATGCTGGCGCTGGCAGAGCACCCGCGCATCCGCGGCATCAAGGACTGCGGCGGCGACATGGCCAAGACACGCGCCGTGATCGCCGACGGCCGGCTGCAGGTGCTCACGGGCGAAGACCACCAGATCTTCGCCACCATGGCCGAAGGCGGCGTGGGCGCCATCGCGGCCAGCGGCCATGTGCAGACGAAGCGCCTCGTGCGGCTGGTGCGCCTGCTGGCCGAGAACCGGCTGGCCGAGGCGCGCGCCGAATGGCAGCCGCTGCAACCGCTGCTGGAGATGCTGTTTGCCGAACCCAACCCGGGCCCGCTGAAGGCCTTGCTGGCGCATGCGGGCGAACTGCGTGATGAGCTGCGCTCGCCGATGACCCGCGCGTCGGACGGCCTGCGCGAGCGCCTCGTGGCGCTGGACGCGCGGCTCAGCCGCCCGTGACGGGCGGGAAGAACGCGACTTCGCAGTCGTCGCTCAGCGCGGCGGCTTCGTCGCTCATGGCCTGGTCGAGCGCCATGCGCACGGCCTTGCCGCGTGCGAGCGCGCTGGCGTAGGCCCCGCCGCGGGCGATGAGTTCGTCGCGCAGGGACGCGAGCGTGCCGGCCTGCGTGTCGACGGTTTCGCCGCTGTTGGACAGTGCCTCGCGCACTGAGGCGAAATAACGGATGCGGACCTTCATGGGGAGATTCAGCCGAGCAGCGATGCGAGGGGAATGAAGTTCACGGTGTCGCCGGCCTGGATGGTCCGGCCCGCCGGGTTGTCGACCAGCCCGTCACCCCAGACCATCGAGGTGAGCACGCCCGAACTCTGGTTGGCGAACAGGTCGAGCCCGCCCGCCGCGTTGCGCCGCACGCGCAAGAACTCGCGGCGCTTGTCGGCGCGCGGCCAGTCGAAATCGGCGCGCAGCGGCACGGCCGCGGGCGCCACGCGCGTGGCCCCCTGCAGCGCGAGCAGGAAGGGCCGCACCAGCATCAGGAAGGTCAGGAAGCTCGACACCGGGTTGCCGGGCAGCCCCGTGACATGGCAGGCGCCCTGCCCGTTCCTGCGCGCGATCGAGCCGTAGGCAAAGGGCTTGCCGGGCTTCATCGACAGCGACCACAGCTGCAGCTCGCCCAGCGATTGCAGCGCGGCGCGGATGTGGTCTTCTTCGCCGACCGAGACGCCGCCGGTGGTGATGATCAGGTCGTTCGCCTCGGCCGCCTCGCGCAGCGCGGCGATGGTGGCTTCGCGGTTGTCGGGCACGATGCCCAGGTCGTTCACCTCGCAGCCCAGGCGGCGCAGCAGCGCGCGCATGAAGAAGCGGTTCGAGTTGTAGATCGCGCCGGGCTTCATCGCGTCGGGCGCGACCTCGCCGGGCATCACCAGCTCGTCGCCGGTGGAGAGCATGGCCACGCGCGGCTTGCGCGCGACCTGCAGCTTGTCGAAGCCGACGCTGGCGGCCAGGCCGAGCGCGGCGGGCGTGAGGCGTTCGCCGCGCTGGAGGACCACGTCGCCCGAGGCCACGTCCTCGCCTGCGCGGCGCACCCACTGGCCGGCCACGGGCGCGATGGCGATGCGCACGGCACCCAGGCCACCTTCCTGCGGCGTGGCGGTCGTGTCTTCCTGCATGACGACCGCGTCGGCGCCTTCGGGGATCTGCGCCCCCGTGAAGATGCGCGCCGCCGTGCCGGCCGCAAGCGGCGTGCCGACGGTGCCGGCGGGAATGCGCTGCGTCACGGCCAGCTCGCTGCCAGGCGTGGCGCAATCGGCCGCGCGCACGGCGTAGCCGTCCATCGCGCTGTTGTCGCGCGGCGGCACGGTGAGGCCCGAGACGAGGTCCTGCGCCAGCACGCGCCCGTCGGCATCGAAGGTGCCGACGCTTTCGGCCGGCAGCAGCGGCCGGGCCTTGGCGAGCAGCACCGCGATCGCTTCATCGAGCGGCATCAACGGCGGGCGCGAGGACGAGGCGGCGAAGGGAACGGGAGAGGAATCAGCCATGGTGTCCGGGGTTGTAGTCGAAGCGCTCGCCGCTGTCGATCAACCACGTGGCAATGGCCTCGGCGTCGTTGAGGTCGAGCACCGGGCGCGCCGTGGCCTCGGGCAGGCCGGCCGGCGCATCGGTGGCGATGGCGGTGACAAAGGGGTCGTCGATGTAGAGCGCGGGGCGCGGCGCCTCGCCGTCGCCGCTCGGGCGCCAGACCTCGATCTTGAGCACGTCGCTGTGACGGAAGCCCTCGATCAGCGCCCAGTCGACCGCCGGATGCAGCTCGGCGAGCAGCTGGTGCACCGTGAGCTCGACCGGCACCTCGAACTCGCGCATCAGCGCGAGCCGCTGGTCGGACGCGACGACCACCTCGAAGGCCCCGGCCTGCCGATGGCGCCAGGTGTCCTTGCCGACGTGGTCGATGTCGAAGCGGTGGTGCGCATGCTTGACCACCGACACGCGCAGCCCGCGCTGCTTCAGCACGGGAATCAGGCGCTCCACCAGCGTGGTCTTGCCTGCGCCGGAATACCCGGCGAAGCCGACGACCTTCATGCCGCGGACGCCCCGGTCAGTCGCAGTGCTGGGCGATGTAGGCCTTGACGGCCTCGGCATCGGCCGGCAGCTGGACCACGCGCTTGGGCAAGGCTTCGATGCCTTCGAACTTCTTCGGGCGCGCGGGCTCCTCGCCCAGCGCCTCGACCACCGTGGCCGCGAACTTGATCGGCAGCGCGGTCTCGAGCACCACCATCGGCACGCCCGGCGTGAGCTGCTCGCGCGCGGCCTTGAGGCCGTCGGCGGTGTGCGGATCGATCAGCGTGGCGAAGCGCTTCTCGGTGTCGCGGATCATCGCGAGCCGGTCGGCGTGCGTGCTGCGGCCGCTGCGAAAGCCGAAGCGCTCGGCAGCCTGCTTGAACGCCGGATCGGCGCTCAGGTCGAAGCTGCCCGTCAGGCCCAGGTCGTCCACGAACAGCTGGCGCAGGCGGTCTGCATCGCGGCCGACCAGGTCGAACACGAAGCGCTCGAAGTTGCTGGCCTTGCTGATGTCCATCGACGGGCTGGAGGTTTCGTGCGTATCGACCGCCGCGCGCACGCGGTACACACCGGTGCGGAAGAACTCGTCGAGCACGTCGTTCTCGTTGGTGGCGACCACCAGCGTCTGGATCGGCAGGCCCATCATGCGCGCCACATGGCCCGCGCAGACGTTGCCGAAGTTGCCCGAGGGCACCGTGAAGCTCACCGGCTTGTCGTTGCTCGCGGTGGCCTGGAAGTAGCCCGCGAAGTAGTAGACGACCTGCGCCAGCAGGCGCGCCCAGTTGATCGAGTTGACCGTGCCGATGCGGTACTTGCGCTTGAAGGCCAGGTCGTTCGACACGGCCTTGACGATGTCCTGGCAGTCGTCGAACACGCCGGTGATGGCGATGTTGTGGATGTTGGCGTCCTGCAGGCTGAACATCTGCGCCTGCTGGAACGGGCTCATGCGCCCGTCTGGCGAGGTCATGAACACGCGCACGCCCTTCTTGCCGCGCATGGCGTACTCGGCCGCGCTGCCGGTGTCGCCGCTGGTGGCGCCCAGGATGTTGAGCTCGGCGCCGCGGCGGGCCAGTTCGTACTCGAACAGGTTGCCCAAGAGCTGCATCGCCATGTCCTTGAAGGCCAGCGTGGGGCCATTGGACAGGGCTTCGAGGTACACGCCATCTTCAAGCTCGCGCAGCGGCACGATCTCGTCGGTGCCGAACACCTCGGCCGTGTAGGTCTTCGCGCAGATCGCCTTCAGGTCGGCCGCGGGAATGTCGTCGATGTACAGCGAGAGGATTTCGAAGGCCAGCTCGTTGTACGGCAGCGTGCGCCACGCCGCGAGCGTGGCGGTGTCGACCTGCGGGTACGTCTCGGGCAGGTACAGGCCGCCATCGGGCGCCAGGCCTTCGAGGAGGATTTCGCAGAAGCGCTTGCGGTCGGCGTGGCCGCGGGTGCTCAGGTAGTTCACTTCAACTCTTCCTTGCGGATGCGCACGATGGGCTCGAGCACGGTCGGCAGTGCCTGCAGCTCGGCCATGACGTCGTTGACGGTGCCTTCGCGCGCGTCGTGCGTGAGGATGATGAGGTCGGTCTGCGTCGAGCCTTCGCCGCCCACTTCATCGGCTTCGCGCTGCAGCACGGCGTCGATGCTGATGCCGGCGGTGGCCAGCAGGCCCGTCACCTTGGCAAGCACGCCGGCCTGGTCGGCCACGCGCAGGCGCAGGTAGTAGCTGGTGACGACTTCCGACATCGGCAGCACCTTCAGGTCGCTCATGGCGTCGGGGTGGAAGGCCAGGTGCGGCACGCGGTGTGCGGCGTCGGCGGTGTGCAGGCGGGTGATGTCGACGAGGTCGGCGATCACGGCGCTGGCGGTCGGCTCGCTGCCGGCGCCCTTGCCGTAGTACAGCGTGGTGCCCACGGCGTCGCCGTGCACGACCACGGCGTTCATGGCGCCTTCGACGTTCGCCAGCAGGCGCTTGGACGGCACCAGCGACGGGTGCACGCGCAGCTCGATGCCCTGGGCAGTGCGCTTGGTCACGCCCAGCAGCTTGATGCGGTAGCCGAGCTGCTCGGCGTACTTGATGTCTTGTGCAGCGAGCTTGGTGATGCCTTCGACGTGGGCCTTGTCGAACTGCACGGGAATGCCGAAGGCGATGGCGCTCATCAGCGTGACCTTGTGCGCGGCGTCGACGCCTTCGATGTCGAAGGTGGGGTCGGCTTCGGCGTAGCCCAGGCGCTGGGCTTCCTTCAGCACGGTGGCGAAGTCCAGGCCCTTGTCGCGCATCTCGGACAGGATGAAGTTGGTGGTGCCGTTGATGATGCCGGCCAGCCACTGGATGCTGTTGGCCGTGAGGCCTTCGCGCAGCGCCTTGATGATCGGGATGCCGCCGGCCACCGCGGCCTCGAAGGCCACCATCACGCCCTTGGCATGCGCGGCCGCGAAGATTTCGGTGCCGTGCACGGCGAGCAGCGCCTTGTTGGCCGTGACCACGTGCTTGCCGGCCGCGATGGCTTCGAGCACCAGCTGCTTGGCGATGCCGTAGCCGCCGATGAGTTCGATGACGATGTCGATGTCGGGGTTGGCGATGACTTCGCGCGCATCGGCGACCACCTTCACGCCTTCGCCGGCCACTTCGCGGGCGCGGGCGGTGTCGAGGTCGGCCACCATGGTGATCTCGATGCCGCGGCCGGCGCGGCGCTTGATTTCTTCCTGGTTGCGCTGGAGCACCTTGAAGGTGCCGCTGCCGACCGTGCCTGCGCCGAGCAGGCCTACTTGGATGGATTTCATGGGAGGGGTCGCGTTCATGGTTTGGATGAGGTAAGAGACGGTGCTGCGGCGTCCACAAGGCGGCTGACGTAGCGCGGCAGGCTCCAGGCGCCACCCGCGAAACCGCGGCACATGCCGTCGCCGTTCGCACCGGTGCGCACGAAGGTCGTGCCGTTGAAGTGCCAGGTTTCGCTCGACCAGCAGTCGCCGATGCCGCGCCCCTTCATGGAAGAGGTGACGCTGGCGTCCTTGTCGTCGAACTCGCCGCTCGCCTCGAGCGACACGGGCGCATAGGGCGGCTTGTCGTTGGCGGTCCAGAGCAGCGTGGTGTAGTTGTACGCGCCCACGCCGCAGCCCAGCGCCAGGAGCACCTTGCGGTCGCTCAGGCGGTGAACCTCCACCGACTTGGCGTTGACCTGGTCCTGGTTGTTGCACCGCTCGCGCGCGTCTTTCAGGTCGAGCGACGGAAAGATGCGCGCGGCCAGCGCGTCGTCGCCAAGCCGCGCCTTCGGCGGCTTGACCACATGGACGACGGGCATGGGCACCGGCGGCAGCACGGAAGATTCGGGCTTGGCGCCCTTGCGCACCAGCGCACCCGGGGTGCCGACGCGGCCTTGCGTTTCGTCCATTTTCAGCAGCACGGCGTTGAGGCCGGCGAGCGACAGCGTCCACTTCTTGCCACCGTTGGCCGTGACGGTGGCGTCGTCGCTCTTGAGCAGTTCGGGCAGCACGGCGCGGATCTGGCCCTGGTCGAAGCTGGCGGTTCCCGCGTCGAGGCCGGACAAGGCGGCCTTGCCGACCTTGAAGCGCAGCGGCCCCTTGGCACTGCCGTCATCGCCGATCTGCAGCTGGATGTCGAGGGCCGTGTTCGGCCCGGCCGCGCGGGTGATCAGCATCGACACCTGCTGGTGCTCCCCGCCGTCCGCCTGGTAGCCGGCGGCGCGGCAGGTCAGCGTGTTGTCGCAGACCAGTTCCCAGTCGTTGTGCGAGAACGAAATGGGCTCTTTCTTCCCGGCCGCGCCGACAGACAGTGCGCCCAGCAACAGCGCGACAGCGACGCAGGCGGATTTCATGGTCCCGTCTTGCGACGCAACCGGTACTGCTCCAGGAACTTGGCGATGCGGTTGATGGCCTCGCGCAAGTCGTCTTCGTGGGGCAGGAACACGATGCGGAAGTGGTCCGGCGTGGCCCAGTTGAAGCCGGTGCCCTGCACCAGCATCACGCGGGTTTCCTTCAGCAGCTCGAGGAAGAACTGGCGGTCGTCCGCGATCGGATAGACCGCGGGGTCGAGCTTGGGAAACATGTAGAGCGCGGCGCTGGGCTTGACGCAGCTCACGCCCGGGATGGCGGTGATCAGCTCGTAGGCCAGGTCGCGCTGGCGGCGCAGGCGCCCGCCTTCGCACACGAGGTCGTTGATGCTCTGGTAGCCGCCGAGCGCCGTCTGGATGGCCCACTGGCCCGGCACGTTGGCGCACAGGCGCATGTTCGAGAGCATGTTCAGGCCCTCGATGTAGTCGCGTGCGCTGCGCTTGTCGCCCGACACCACGAGCCAGCCGGCGCGGTAGCCGCACGAGCGGTAGCTCTTGGAGAGCGAGTTGAAGGTCAGCGTGAGCACGTCGGTCGACAGGCTGGCGATGGCCGTGTGCTTGACGCCGTCGTACAGCACCTTGTCGTAGACCTCGTCGGCGAAGATCACGAGGCCGTGCTCGCGGGCGATCTCGACAAGGCTCTTGAGCAGGTCGTCGGAATAGAGCGCGCCGGTCGGGTTGTTCGGGTTGATGACCACGATGCCCTTGGTGCGCGGCGTGATCTTGGCGCGGATGTCGGCCAGGTTCGGCATCCAGCCGTTGTCCTCGTCGCACAGGTAGTGCACCGGCGTGCCGCCCGACAGGCTCGTGGAGGCGGTCCACAGCGGGTAGTCGGGGGCCGGCAGCAGCAGCTCGTCGCCGTCGTTGAGCAGCGCGTTGGTGGACATGGCGATCAGCTCGCTGGCGCCGTTGCCCAGGTAGATGTCGTCGAGCGTGACGCCCGCGATGCCCTGCTTCTGGGTCTCGTGCATCACGGCCTTGCGCGCCGCGAAAACGCCCTTGCTGTCCGAGTAGCCCGCCGAGGTCGGCAGGTTGCGGATCATGTCCTGCTGGATCTCCTCAGGCGCATCGAAGCCGAACACGGCCAGGTTGCCGATGTTGAGCTTGATGATCTTCTGGCCTTCTTCCTCCATCTGCTTGGCGGCGTCCATGATGGGGCCGCGGATGTCATAGAGGACGTTGGCCAGCTTGGCCGATTTCTTGAGCTGCTTCAAAGGGGCCCTCCCGGGCGGGTTTACTCGAAGGTCAAAGGCCCCTGCGGGCCTCGTGTCACTAGGGAAAACCTATAATTTGACCACAGTTCCCAGTGCCCCGATGAAGCTCCAGCCCGACAAATCCGACGTTCAGACCCTCACCGCACACGGCCCCGGCTGGGTCGCGATCAACAACGAAAAGGTGGAGGGCAGCGTCGTCGTGGGTTCGCGTGGCGAACGCTTTGCCTGGGATTGCACGCGTTTCGACCAGCTGGGCCCCGAACAATTCGCGCAATTGGCGTCGTTGGGCGCCGAATTGGTCATTTTCGGCAGCGGCAACCGCATCCGATTTCCCCAACCCGCATGGCTGCAGCCCCTGATGGCGCAACGCACCGGCGTGGAGACCATGGACACCCCGGCGGCCTGCCGCACCTACAACATCCTGGCCGGCGAAGGCCGGCACGTCATCGCCGCCCTGCTCGTCGAGAGCCCGGCGGGTGGCTGAGAGAGGGGTTTTCGAGGTAAAATACCGGGTTGCGAACCGGCCAGCTACCCCAAGTTAGCAACGACCAATCCTCCGTTCATCGAGCAAGCCCGAAAAAGGCCGAGAGGGCTCGGAGAACGGAATCTAACGGAGAAAACAAGTTTCATGGCGATCGTTGTCAACAAACCCATTCCTGAATTCGACGCCAACGCCACGGGCGGCATCAAGGTTTCGAACACCTCGCACCTCGGCCACGTCATGGTCATGTATTTTTACCCGAAAGATAACACTCCGGGTTGCACGACCGAAGCGATGCAGTTCCGCGACCACTACAAAGACTTCGAAAAAGCCGGTGCCACGGTCTTCGGCGTGTCGCGCGACAACATGAAGTCGCACGACGAATTCAAGGCCAAGCTCGAACTCCCCTTCGAACTGATTGCCGACACCGAAGAAAAAATGTGCCACATGTTCGGCGTGGTCAAGAACAAGATCATGTACGGCAAGAAGGTCAAGGGCATCGAGCGCAGCACTTTCCTGATCGGCGCCGACGGCATCCTGAAGGCCGAATGGCGTGGGCTCAAGGTTCCGGGCCATGTCGAAGACGTCCTCAAGGCCGTCAAGGCACTCAAGAAGGCCGCCTGATCGCGCCGCAAGGCACCGGGCGTGCGCTTTTGCATCAAGTCGTGGGAATTGCCCCACGCAGTGTGCAAAGAGCCTCTGGTGCGTCTTTTGCGGTGTGCATAATGGCCTCATGCCGTTGAGCTCCACGACCGCATCCTCCGAACGAAGCCGCCTGGGTCTACAGGCGGCTTTTTCGTTTTCCGGCCCTCCTCTTTCTTCCTTGCGAGCGACCTGACCCATGCCATTGCCTCCCGCCCCCACGAAACGCGCCGCATTGCTCTCGCCGGATGCCATCGACGCACCCGCCCGTCCCTCGCACAGAAACTCGCGCCGTTCCGGCGATTCGCGCGACGACGCCCCCGCCAAGAGCGGACCGCAGCCGTTGGAGCTGTTCGACAACCTCGGCACGGAAGGCGGCGGCGATGCGCCGGCCGCGCGCCCGGCACGTCGCTCGAAAACCAAGGCTGCACCCGCCCCGGCGCCCACGTCGGCACCGGTGAGCGCCCCGCAGCAGCAACAACCCGCGATGGTGCAGGTCGAGACGCGCGTGCCCACGCCTGCCCCGGCAGCCGCCCCGCCCGTCGCGGCGCCCCAGCAGGCCCCTGCACGCCCCAAGCGCAAGTCCACCGGCCCCGCCAAGCTGTTCGTGCTCGACACGAACGTGCTGCTGCACGACCCGATGTGCCTGTTCCGCTTTGAGGAGCACGACATCTTCCTGCCGATGATCGTGCTGGAAGAGCTCGACGGCCACAAGAAGGGCACGACCGAAGTCGCGCGCAACGGCCGCCAGACCAGCCGCACGCTCGACGCGCTGGCCGCCGCGCAGGACGCCGACATCGACAAGGGCCTGAAGCTGGACACCACCGGCCACCGTGAAGCCGGCGGGCGCCTCTTCTTCCAGACCGCCCCGCTCGACTACTCGCTGCCGATCAGCCTGCCCCAGGGCAAGGCCGACAACCAGATCCTGGGCGTCGTGCACGCACTGCGCGACGAGTACGCCAAGGACCGCCCGGGCAAGCCGAAGCAGGAAGTGGTGCTGGTGTCCAAGGACATCAACATGCGCGTCAAGGCGCGCGCGCTGGGCCTGGCGGCCGACGACTACCAGAACGACAAGACGCTGGAAGACGGCGACCTGCTCTACGCTGGCTCGCTCGCCCTCCCGCCCGACTTCTGGACCCGCCAGAGCAAGACGGTCGAAAGCTGGCAAAGCGGCAGCAACACCTTCTACCGGATCAGCGGCCCGCTGGTGCCCAACCTGTACATCAACCAGTTCGTCTTCTTCGAGGCGCCCGGCGAGCCGAGCATGTACGCGCGTGTCACCGAGATCCGCGACAAGACCGCGGTGCTCAAGACGCTCAAGGACTACAGCTCGGGCAAGAACGCGGTGTGGGGCGTGAACACGCGCAACCGCGAGCAGAACTTCGCGATGAACCTGCTGATGGACCCCGAGATCGACTTCGTCACGCTGACCGGCACGGCCGGCACCGGCAAAACGCTCATGGCACTGGCCTCCGGCCTCACGCAGGTGCTCGACGACCGCCGCTACACCGAGATCATCATGACCCGCGCCACGGTGAGCGTCGGTGAAGACATCGGCTTCCTGCCCGGCACCGAGGAAGAAAAGATGGGCCCCTGGATGGGCGCACTCGACGACAACCTCGAGTTCCTGGCCAAGGGCGACGGCGGCGGTGCCGGCGAGTGGGGCCGCGCGGCCACCAACGAGCTGATCCGCAGCCGCATCAAGGTCAAGAGCATGAACTTCATGCGCGGCCGGACCTTCCTGAACAAGTACGTGATCATCGACGAGGCGCAAAACCTCACGCCCAAGCAGATGAAGACGCTGATCACCCGCGCCGGCCCCGGCACGAAGATCATCTGCATGGGCAACCTCGCGCAGATCGACACGCCCTACCTCACCGAAGGCTCCTCGGGCCTGACCTTCGCGGTCGACAAGTTCAAGGGCTGGCCGCACGGCGGGCACATCACACTGGCGCGCGGCGAACGCTCGCGCCTGGCCGACTTCGCAAGCGACGTGCTCTAGATTCATCGGCTCCGGCCGACACAAGCCCGCGCATGCTCCCGGAGCATCGCGGGCTTTTTTTCGTCCGTCATGACAGGCTACTGACAAGACGTTGTCAGGAGGCGGCTCGCACCATCCAGGCTCCTTCCAACGCAACGAACGAAAGAGAGCACTTCATGACCACCCATGCCATCACCTGGTTCGAGATTCCGGTCGCCAACCTGGACCGCGCCCAGGCCTTCTACGAAACCGTGCTCGCGCGCAAGCTGCGCCGCGAAGACTTCGGCGGCAACCCCCTGGCCGTGTTTCCCTACGATGACCCCGCCACCGGCGGCGCGCTGAAGCCCGGCGCCAACACCAGTGCGCAGGCGGGCAGCGGCATCCGCGTGTACCTCGACTGCATGCCCAGCATCGATGCCGTGCTCTCGCGCGTCGAAGCGGCCGGCGGGCAGATCGTGGCCCCCAAGTCGGCGCTGCCGCCGGGCATGGGCTTCATCGCCCACCTGCGCGACACCGAAGGCAACGAAGTCGGCCTGCACGCCCCCGCCTGAGACACCATGGCACAACGCAACTGGATTGCGGTCGCCAGTGCCGAGCACGCCCGGCGCGGCCGGGACCACCGGCCGCTCGGGTTCATGCAGGTGGGCCACGGCAAGCTCGCGCCGCTCAAGCGCGTGGCGGCAGGCGACCGCGTGGCCTACTACGCACCGGCCACGGTGTTCGGCGGCACGGACAAGCTGCAAAGCTTCGTGGCGCTGGGCATCGTGCAGCCGGGCGATCCCTACGAGTTCGACATGGGCAACGGCTTCGTCCCGTGGCGTCGCGACGTGGCCTACGTCGCCGCGCACGAGGCGCGCATCGCCCCGCTGATCGAACGCCTCGCCTTCATCGAAACCCCGAAGCAATGGGGCTACAAGTTCCGCTTCGGCCTGTTCGACATCACCGACATCGACATGAAACTGATCGCGCAGACGATGAAGGCCGAACCGAAAGCGCTCCTGTTTTGAGCGCTTTCGCCCTCCTCATCCGCCACTTCCGGAGAAAAAACGCATGGACCCCATCCGCCAACACCACGACGCCTTCCGCGTCTCCGGCCTCACGGTACGCACCACCAACCGCGAAGAGATCGACCCCGCCACCGCACGCATCGGCGCGCTGTGGAACCGCTTCTTCGGCGAACAGACCTACGAGTCGACGCCGCACCGCACCAGCGACACGCGCATCTTCAGCGTCTACTCCGCCTACGAATCGGACGCGCACGGCGCCTTCGACATGACGGCCGGCGTCGCCGTCTCGGATGGCGCCAACAGCGTCGCCATCGAAGCCGGCGACTACCTCGTGTTCGCCGGCCGCGGCGAGATGCCGCAGATGGTGATCGCCACCTGGCAGCGCATCTGGCAGTATTTCGAGGCGCACCCGGAAATCGTGCGCCGCTACTGCAGCGATTTCGAAGCCTACGAGGGGCCGGACGCAGTGGCGATCCACATCGGAGTCTCATGAGCACACGCAAGGGCTGGCGCGACAGGCTGGCCGGCTACCCGAACCTGCCGAACGTGAAGGCCATTCCCCCGGCCATGCGCGCGCGGCACGGCGAGGGCACCATCGCCACGCCCTCGCCGGCCGAGGTCGAGGAGGCCATGCGTGGCGTGCCCGAAGGCCGGCTCGCGACCGTGCTCGGCATCGGCGAAGACATCGCGGCGCGCCACCAGGCCACCATCGGCTGCACCGTGACCACGGCCATCTTCGCCCACATGGTGGCCCACGCCACCGAGGAAGCCATGACGACGGGCGCCGGTCGCGCGCCGGGCACGCCGTACTGGCGCACGCTCAAGATCGGCGGCGAGCTCAACCCGAAGTACCCGGGCGGCATCGAGGCCCAGATGTCGCGGCTCGAGGCCGAAGGCCACACGGTGGTCCAGCGCGGCAAGCGCTACTTTGTCGAGGACTTCGCCAGGAAGCTCGTCGGAACGCGTTGATGCGCCGCGCCGACCGTCTCTTCCAGCTCGTGCAGCTCATCCGCGGCCGCCGGCTCACCACGGCCGCCTTCCTGGCACAGCGCCTGGAGGTGTCCGAGCGCACGGTGTACCGCGATGTCGCCGACCTGCAGCACCAGGGCGTGCCGATCGAGGGCGAAGCCGGCGTCGGCTACCGCCTCGGCGCGGGCTTCGAGCTGCCGCCGCTGATGTTCACGCAGGACGAGGCATCGGCGCTCGTGGCCGCCGCGCGCATGACCCAGAGCTGGGTCGACCCGGCGATGGCGCGCAACATCGAGACGGGCCTGGGCAAGATCCTGTCGGTGCTGCCGCCGGCGGCGCGCGTCTCGGCGGAGGCGCTGGCGCTCTATGCACCCGCGCTCGGCCTCGACGACGCCCTGCGCACCCGGCTGCAGACGCTGCGCGAGGCCGTGCAGGCGCACCAGAAGCTGCGGCTGCACTACCGCGACGTCTCGGGCGACGCCAGCGAGCGCACCGTGCGGCCGCTGGGCTGCTTCTATTGGGGCAAGGTCTGGACGCTCTCGACGTGGTGCGAGCTGCGCAACGATTTCCGCGGTTTCCGGGTCGACCGCATGGAGGCCGTGGAGGTGCTCACGACACGCTTCCAGGACGAACCCGGCAAGACGCTCGCCGACCTGCTGCGGCAGGTGAAGGCCGAGGCACAGCGCCACAAGGTGTGGGAGCAGAAACCGCCGGCCTCGACGTCCGAGCCCGGCAGCGACGCCAGCTGACGACCTGCCGCGCGGGCCGGTCAGTACTCGTCGTTGTTGCTGTAGCCGACGAGGTTTTCGAACTTGGTGATCGGCTTCAGGAAGGCCAGCTTCACCGTGCCGGTCGGGCCGTTCCGGTGCTTGCTGATGATCACCTCGGCCACGCCCGGCTCCTTCGACTCCTTGTTGTAGTAGTCGTCGCGGTAGATGAACATGATGATGTCCGCGTCCTGCTCGATGGCGCCGGATTCGCGCAAGTCGCTCATCATGGGGCGCTTGTCGGTACGGGCTTCCACGCCGCGGCTGAGCTGCGACAGCGCGATCACCGGGCACTTCAGTTCCTTGGCCAGCATCTTCAGGCCGCGCGAGATTTCGCCCACGGCCGTGGCGCGGTTCTCGTCGCCCGAGCTGCTGGTGGACATGAGCTGCAGGTAGTCGACCACGATCAGGCCGAGGCGCCCGTACTGGCGCGCCAGCCGGCGCGCATTGGCGCGTAGCTCGCTGGACGAGAGACCCGGCGTTTCGTCGATGTGCAGCGACACCGTGCGCAGCTTCTCGATCGCCTCGGTCAGGCGCGGCCACTCTTCGTCGCTGAGCTTGCCAGTGCGCAGGTGGCCCTGGTCGATGCGGCCGATGGAGCCCACGATACGCACCGCCAGCTGGGCGGCGCCCATTTCCATCGAGAACACCGCCACCGGCAGCCCCTCTTCGAGCGCCACGTGTTCGGCGATGTTGATCGCCAGCGAGGTCTTGCCCATCGAGGGACGCGCGGCCAGCACGATCATGTCGCCCGGCTGCAGGCCCGAGGTCATCTTGTCGAAGTCGTTGAAGCCGGTGCGCACGCCCGTGATGTCGTTCGGGTTCTCGGCCATCTCGGTCACGCGGTCGAGCAGCTCGACCACCAGGGAATCCATGCTCTGGAAGCCCTGCTTCATCCGCGTGCCTTCTTCGCCGATGTTGAAGATCTTCTGCTCGGCTTCGTCCAGGATCTTGTCGACAGGCTTGCCCTGCGGATTGAAGGCGTTGGTCGCGATCTCGTCGGCGGCGGTCACGAGCTTGCGCAGGATGGAGCGCTCGCGCACGATCTCGGCGTAGCGCCGGATGTTGCTCGCACTCGGCACGTACTGCGCAAGCGAGTTCAGGTAGACCAGTCCGCCGATGTCGTCGGCCTTGCCGAGGTTCTGCAGCTGCTCGAAGACCGTGATCACGTCGGCCGGCTTGCTGGCATTGATCAGTCCGCCGATGGCTGCGTAGATCAGCTTGTGCTCGTGGCGGTAGAAGTCGCCGTCGACCAGCAGGTCGCCCATGCGGTCCCAGGCGCCGTTGTCCAGCAGCAAGCCCCCCAGCACGCTGGATTCGGCCTCGATGGAATGAGGCGGAATGCGCAATTGCGCGATCTGGCGGTCGGCCGACGAATCATTGTCGGCATAGGAGAAAACGGCGGACATGGACTTCCCTTGCAACCCTGCATGCTAAGCCGCGCAGGGCGCGGCGTGTGTGGACAAGGTTGTTAATAAACAGTGAACTTCCGGTGCGGCGAGGTGGACAACTCGCGCGCAGAAAAGAAAAAGCCGCCCGAAGGCGGCTTTCTTGCGTCAGCGCACCGGGCGCTGCGAACGATCAGGCGGTTTCGCCGTAGACCGTGACGGTGATCTCGACGACCACGTCGGTGTGCAGCGAGACGCTCACGGTGTTGTCGCCAACAACCTTGATCGGGCCGTTGGGCAGACGCACTTGCGACTTGGCAACCTTGTAGCCTTGCTTGTTCAGCTCTTCGGCGATGTCGCCGTTGGTGACCGAACCGAACAGACGGCCGTCCACGCCAGCCTTTTGGGTCAGCTTGACGGTCGAGCCGGCGAGCTTCTCGCCCTGGGCTTGCGACTCGGCCAGCTTGGCGGCCGCAGCCTTTTCGAGTTCGACGCGCTTGGCTTCGAATTCGGC
Source organism: Variovorax sp. GW821-FHT09D07 (assembly GCF_059416345.1). Taxonomy (NCBI): domain Bacteria; kingdom Pseudomonadati; phylum Pseudomonadota; class Betaproteobacteria; order Burkholderiales; family Comamonadaceae; genus Variovorax; species Variovorax sp. GW821-FHT09D07. The sequence goes on along the minus strand of NZ_JBWKOY010000002.1, from coordinate 1,049,864 downwards.
CTTGTTGGCAGCGGTGGCGCGACGGGCGCGGCCCGAGGGAATCAGGAAGTTGCGTGCGTAGCCGTCCTTGACCTTGACGATGTCGCCCAGGCCGCCGACGTTCAGAACCTTGTCCAGAAGAATGATTTGCATGGTGTGTGCTCCTTCTTAGACGCGGTGCTGGTCGCTGTACGGCACCATGGCCAGGAAGCGCGCGCGCTTGATGGCGGTGTTCAGCTGACGCTGGTAGATCGCGCGCGTGCCGGTCAGGCGTGCGGGGATGATCTTGCCGTTTTCGCTGATGAAGTCACGCAGCGTGTCGATGTCCTTGTAGTCGATTTCTTCGACGCCAGCGACGGTGAAACGGCAGAAGCGCTTGCGCTTGAACAGCAGCGACTGGGTGTTGCGCTTCGGGCGCTTGTCTTTGTTGAATTTCTTGAACGTGGCCATTGGGGGACCTCTTGTCGAAAATTAATCTTGCTGAAAATCCTGGATGTGCAGGACCGGATGCTTGCCGTTGCCCGGTGTCGCGAGAAACCCCTGGAATCGCCAGAGACTTCCCATCGACTGCGCTGCGAGCCGCTCGGCGATGGCGCCGAACGCAACGGCCTTGAGGGCCGTCTTCACCTGCCGGGGCTTTCCCGCCTCCTGAAGTGTCGACTCATGGTCGAGCTTCAGATCGAGGGCGGGCAGGCCGGCTGGCGTGTATCGCAGGGTTCCGAGTTCGGCGACAGAGGCGGTCAGCAGAAGCTGGTTGACCCCGGTCGCCGCAGCGGCAGCCGTCACGCCATCAGTTGTTGTTGGCGGCGTATTCGGCCTGCTGGGCCTTGCGGGCCTCTTCGCGCTCGACCGTCTTCATCATCGACGAAGGACCGGTGTCGGCCTTCTTCTTCTGAACGGTCAGGTGACGCAGCACGGCATCGTTGAACTTGAACGCGTGTTCCAGTTCACCCATCACGGCTTGTTCAGCTTCGATGTTGACGCACAGGTAGTGGGCCTTGTTGAGCTTGTTGATCTGGTAGGCCAGCTGACGGCGGCCCCAGTCTTCAACGCGGTGGACCTTGCCGCCGCCGGCCGTGATCAGGCCCTTGTAACGCTCCAGCATGGCCGGAACTTGTTCGCTCTGATCCGGGTGGATGAGCAAGATGATTTCGTAGTGACGCATGGCACTCCTTGTGGATTCTTCCGTAGAAGAGGAAAAGCCACCCGCAGCGTCGGGCGCGGTATGGCAAGGCAAAGCCGGCGATTATAGCCCTGTGTTGCGCAACCCGGCAAGGCACCTCAGTCGTTGAGGGCCTTGTCGAGGGCGGCGGCCTTCTCCGGGCCGACGGCGGCGCGGATCTTGGGCGCCAGTGCCAGGAGGTCTTCGTAGCTGGTCGTGCCTTCGACCTGGAGGTTGAGCCGGAAGCCCATCAGGCCCAGGCTGCCGGTCAGCTGGGTGGCGATGGGGTATGCGTCCTTGTAGCGCTGCTGGCGGCTGCGACCGGAAGACGCAGCCGGCGGCGGGGCTGCCGAAACTGCAGGTGCCACGGCTGGCGGCTGGCCGGCCAGAGGCGCCAGCAGGCCCAGCGCGACCATCTGATCGACCTCCTCGCGCCCGATGCCCAGGCCTGAGCCCAGCACGTCGTCGATCGAGCGCTTGCCGTCGAACTGGATGAAGGCCGAGCGCTGGCGCGGCGTCAACGGCACCGAGCGGTCCTTGAGGACCTGCTGTCCGGCTTCCGTCTTGACAAGAATCATGGGGGTCTCCGGCGAAGTGCTGACACAGGCCCTGACGGGCCCGCATCACCTCAGGCAGGCAGCCGGATTGCGCCGCCTGCGAATGTCACGAGTCTGACACCGGAAACGCACTTTGTTTCATTTGCACAGGCGGGCACGGGGGAATCCCCCATGGGGATTTCCGCCATTCGCCGCGTGGCATCACGTGGCGGTGCATGCCCGCCGCGCGCTGGCTCAGCCTCTTTGGGCCAGTTGCTGCCAGGTGTCGATCACGCTGTCCGGGTTCAGCGAGATCGATTCGATGCCCTGCTCCGCCAGCCACAGCGCGAAGTCCGGGTGGTCGCTGGGGCCCTGGCCGCAGATGCCGACGTACTTGCCTTCGGCCTTGCAGGCCTTGATGACGCGGCTCAGCAGCGCCTTGATGGCCGGGTCGCGCTCGTCGAAGTCGGCCGCCAGCAACTCCAGGCCGGAGTCGCGGTCCAGGCCCAGCGTGAGCTGGGTCAGGTCGTTCGAACCGATCGAGAAGCCGTCAAAGAACTTCAGGAACTCTTCCGGCAGCACCGCATTGCTCGGCACTTCACACATCATGATCAGCTTGAGCGCGTTCTCGCCGCGCTTGAGGCCATGCTCGCCCAGCAGCGTGGTCACGCGCTCGGCCTGGCCCAGCGTGCGCACGAAGGGCACCATGATCTGCACGTTGGTCAGGCCCATGTCGTTGCGCACGCGCTTGAGCGCCTCGCATTCCATGGCAAAGGCCTCGCCGAAGTCGGCGCTCAGGTAACGCGCCGCGCCGCGGAAGCCCAGCATCGGGTTTTCTTCTTCGGGCTCGTAGCGGCTGCCGCCGATCAGCTTGCGGTACTCGTTCGACTTGAAGTCCGAGAGGCGCACGATGACGGGCTTGGGCCAGAACGCGGCGGCGATGGTCGCGACGCCTTCGGTGACCTTGTCAACGTAGAACGCGCGCGGCGAGGCATGGCCACGGGCCACCGACTCGACGGCCTTCTTCAGGTCGTTGTCGACGTTCGGGTAGTCGAGGATCGCCTTCGGGTGCACGCCGATGTTGTTGTTGATGATGAACTCGAGGCGGGCCAGGCCCACGCCGTGGTTCGGCAGCTGCGCGAAATCGAAGGCAAGCTGTGGGTTGCCCACGTTCATCATGATCTTCAGATCGATTTCGGGCATCACGCCGCGCTGCACCTCGGTCACTTCGGTCTCGAGCAGGCCGTCGTAGATGAAGCCGGTGTCGCCCTCGGCGCAGCTCACGGTGACGAGCGTGCCGTCCTTGAGCAGGTCGGTGGCGTCGCCGCAGCCGACCACGGCCGGAATGCCGAGTTCGCGCGCGATGATGGCCGCGTGGCAGGTGCGACCGCCACGGTTGGTGACGATGGCGGCGGCGCGCTTCATCACCGGTTCCCAGTTGGGGTCGGTCATGTCGGTGACGAGCACGTCGCCGGCCTGCACCTGGTCCATCTCGCTGATGTTGTGCACGATGCGCACGGCACCGGTGCCGATCTTCTGGCCGATGGCACGGCCTTCGGCCAGCACGGCGCCCTTGCCCAGCAGCTTGTAGCGCTGCTCGGCCTTGCCCTGCTGCTGGCTCTTCACCGTTTCGGGACGTGCCTGCAGGATGTAGAGGTGGCCGTCGGTGCCGTCCTTGCCCCACTCGATGTCCATCGGGCGGCCGTAGTGCTCTTCGATCACCAGCGCGTAACGGGCCAGTTGCTCGACGTCGGCGTCGCTCAGCGAGTAGCGGTTGCGCTGCTCGGCCTTGACGTCGGTGGTCTTGACCAGCTTGCCGCTCGCCTTCTTCTCTTCGGGCGTGGCGAACTCCATCTGGATCAGCTTGGAGCCGAGGTTGCGGCGGATGACGGCCTTCTTGCCGGCCTTGAGGGTCGGCTTGTGGACGTAGAACTCGTCGGGATTCACCGAGCCCTGCACCACCGTCTCACCCAGGCCGTAGCTGGAGGTGATGAACACGACCTGGTCGAAGCCCGACTCGGTGTCGATGGTGAACATCACGCCGGCGGCGCCGAGGTCGGAGCGCACCATGCGCTGCACGCCGGCCGACAGCGCGACCACGTCGTGCTCGAAGCCCTTGTGCACGCGGTAGCTGATGGCGCGGTCGTTGTACAGGGAGGCGAACACCTCCTTCATCTTGTGCAGCACGTCGTCGATGCCGACCACGTTCAGGAAGGTTTCCTGCTGACCGGCGAACGAAGCGTCGGGCAGGTCTTCGGCGGTGGCCGAGGAGCGCACGGCGAACGAGGCGGCGGGGTTGCCGGCGCTCAGCGTGGCAAAGGCCTCGCCGATGGCTTTCTGCAGATCGGCCGGGAACGGCTGGGCCTCGACCATGGCACGGATTTCGGCGCCGGCCGTGGCCAGGGCGCGCACGTCTTCGGTGTCCAGCGCGGCCAAGCGCTTGCTGATCTTGTCGGCCAGGCCGTCGTGCGCCAGGAACTGGCGGAACGCGTGGGCCGTGGTCGCAAAACCGGTCGGCACGCGCACGCCCTGTGGCAGCTGCGAGATCATTTCGCCGAGGCTGGCGTTCTTGCCGCCAACCGACTCGACGTCGGTCATCCTCAGGTTTTCAAATGGCACGACCAGTGCGGTCGCCTCGAAAAGTGCAGACATGGGGAAGCTCCAGAAGTTGAAACCGGCGCTGCATGCAGACGGCGCAGCACGATCGTTGTCGTTGCTTTGGGTGCGGTCGCGGTGTGCATGGAAAGAATTCGAGGGGGTGGGGAAAGCGGATTCCCGATAATGGCCCGGATTGTAGGCGTGGCAGGTCGCGCGCGCCGCAGGACTCCGCCGCAAAAGCAACACCATGCATACACGCACCGTTTTCTTCGTCTCCGACGGCACCGGCATCACCGCCGAAACCTTCGGCAATGCCGTTCTGGCCCAGTTCGAGATGAAGCCGCGCCACGTGCGGCTGCCGTTCACCGACACGGTCGACAAGGCGCACCAGGCGGTGCGGCAGATCAACCACACGGCCGAAGTCGAGGGCGTTCGGCCCATCGTGTTCACCACGCTGGCCAACATGGACGTGCTGGGCGTGATCGAAACCGGCTGCAAGGGCATGCTGCTCGACATGTTCGGCACCTTCGTGCGGCCCCTCGAAATCGAGCTGGCCATGAAGTCGAACCACCGCATCGGCCGCTTCAGCGACGTCAGCAAGAGCAAGGCCTACAACGACCGCATCGCGGCCATCGACTTCAGCCTGCAGCACGACGACGGCCAGAGCCACCGAGACCTGGAAGGCGCCGATGTGATCCTGGTCGGCGTGAGCCGCAGCGGCAAGACGCCCACCTCGCTCTATCTGGCGATGCAGCACGGCCTGAAGGCGGCCAATTACCCGCTGATTCCCGAAGATTTCGACCGCCGCCAGCTCCCGCCCGCGCTGAGCCCGCACCGCAAGAAGATCTTCGGCCTGACGATCCAGCCCGAGCGGCTGAGCGAGATCCGCAACGAGCGCCGGCCCAACTCGCGCTACGCCAGCCTGGAGAACTGCCGCCACGAAATCAGCGAGGCCGAGGCCATGATGCGGCGCGCCGGCATCCGCTGGCTCTCGACGACCACCAAGTCGATCGAGGAAATCGCGACGACGATCCTGCAGGAGCTGCGGCCGGAGCGGTTGGTCTACTGATCTGCTAGCTTTTCAGTAGCAAGCACCGCCCGCCCGACGGACTATCCGAACAGATACTGCGTGACGCCGTCCGCGCCGGTCACCGGCTGGCAGGGCATGCGCCACACGGCCTCGATCAGCGCGGGCTGCAGCACGTCGGCGGTCGCCCCCTGGCGCAGGCCGCCGGGCGCCCCCAGCACCACGACCTCATCGGCATAGCGCCGCGCCAGATTCAGGTCGTGCAGCACGGCCACCACGCCCACGCCCCGCGCCGCCCAGGCGCGCAGCAGGCGCATCGCCGAATGCTGGTGCGCAAGGTCGAGCGCGGCGGTCGGCTCGTCGAGCAGCAGCCAACGGCTCGTGCCGTCGGGGCGTGGATGCCAGAGCTGGGCCAGCGCCCGCGCCAGGTGAACCCGCGCCTTCTCGCCGCCTGAGAGTGTGTTGAGAATGCGCGGCGCCAGCGCCGTGACGTCGGTCAGGGCCATCGCCTCGGCCATGATCGCATCCTCGTCGCGGGTCGGCGCGCGGCGGTGCGGGTAGCGGCCGAGCGCGACGATGTCCTGCGCCGTGAAGTCGAAGGCGACCGCGCTTTCCTGCGGCATCAGGGCCCGGCGCAATGCCAGCACGGGCATGCCGTGGCCTGACAGCGGCCGGCCGTCGAGCATCGCCCTGCCCTGCGTCGGCTCGCGCTGGCCGGCCAGCACCGACAGCAGCGTCGACTTGCCCGCGCCGTTCGGGCCGAGGATCGCGGTCACGCGGCCCGGCGCCAGTTCGACCGACGCATTCGCCAGCAAGGTCTTGGCGCCGATGCGCACCTCGACACTGGCACACGCCAGCGCCCCGTGTCCCCCCGCCGTCATACGCGCCCCCTGAAATGCCGCAGCATCAAAAGGAACATCGGCACGCCGATGAAAGCCGTGAGCACGCCCAGCGGCAGCTCGGCCGGCGCCATCACGGTGCGCGCCACCGTGTCGGCCGCGAGCACCAGCGCCGCGCCCAGCAGCGCCGAGGCCGGCAGCACGATGCGGTGGTCGGGCCCGGCCACCATGCGCACCCAATGCGGCGCGATCAGGCCGATGAAACCGATGATCCCGGTCGTGGCCGTCACCGCGCCCACCGCCACCGCGGTGATGACCACGGCGCGCCGCTTGGTGCGCTCCACATCCACACCCAGCAGCGCCGCCTGCGCCTCGCCGAGCGCGATGGCGTTCAGGGGCGAAGCGAGCGACGCCGCAGCCCAGCACGAGAGCAACACCGCCGCCCCCACCAGGATGACCGCGCTCCAGCGCGCCCCGCCCAGGCTGCCCAGCAGCCAGAACTGCAGGCTGCGCAGCTGCTCGTCGGTCGCCATCACGCTCAGCAGGCCGAGGCCGGCGCCGGCCAGCGCATTGATCGCGATGCCCGCCAGCAGCATCAACGCCATGCGCGTGCCGCCTTCGCTACGCGACAGGCCGTAGATCAGCAAGGTCACGACGAAGCCGCCGCCGAAGGCCATGAGCACCAGCGTCCAGCTGCCGAGCGTGCGCGGCAGCACCGGCCACAGCCAGGCGCCCAGCACGATGGTGATGCCGGCCGCCAGCGCCGCGCCGCTGCTGATGCCGATCAGCCCCGGGTCGGCCAGCGGATTGCGGAACAGCCCCTGCATCAGCGTGCCCGCCATGCCGAGCCCCGCGCCCGCCGCCACGCCGAGAACGAGGCGTGGCAAGCGGATGTTGAGGAACACGAGGTGTTCGGGCGACTGGCTGCTCGCGCCCTGCCCCAGCGAGGTCAGCACGTTCCACAGCTGCGAAAGACTGATGGCGTAGGCGCCCGACACGGCGCCCATAGCGAAGGCTGCGGCGAGCAGCACCGCGCTGCCGCCCAGCACGGCACGCGCCCCCAAGCGCTGGCTCATGCGAGCGCGGCCCGGAACTTGTCGTGCAGTTCACCGATGGCGGCCGGCAGGCGCGGGCCGAAGCCCAGCAGCAGCAAGGCGTCCTGCGTGATCAGCGCACGCTTCTTGTACGCCGGCGTGAGCGCCAGCTCAGGCCGCTGCCAGAAGCGCTCGATGCCGCCGTGCGCCTCGATGCTCTGCGTGCTCGTGAGGATGATGTCGGGCGCCGCACTGGCCATGGCCTCGGCCGTCATCGGCCGGTAGCCGTTGAAACCGCTCAGTGCATTCACGCCACCCGCGAAGCCGATCACCGCGTGCGCCGCGGTCTTCTCGCCGGACACCTGCGGGCTCGCACTGTGCGACAGCACGAACAGCACCTTCGGCTTGCGGCCCTTCACGCCGCCGATGCGCTGCAGGACCTGCGCCCATTCGGCATCGAGCCGGCCTTGCAACTCGCGCGCCTGTGCCTCCTTGGCGGCAGCGCGACCCACGGCCTGCACCTTGCGCTGCACCTCGCCCCAGCTGTGGTCGGCTTCGATGATCTCGACCTTCACGCCGGCCGTGCGAATCTGGTCGAGCACGACGGTCGGACCCGACTCGTTGGTGGCGATGATCGCGTCGGGCTTCAGCGAGAGCAGCCCTTCGGCCGACAACTGACGCATGTAGCCCACCTTGGGCGTGGCACGCGCCGCAGCGGGAAACAGGCTGGTCGTGTCGGTGCCGACCAGCTGGCCTTCGGCGCCGAGCGCATAGACCACCTCGGTGATCGCGCCGCTGACCGTGACCAGCCGCGGCAGGCGCTTGCTGTCCTGCGCGAACGCGGGCCACGCGCCCGCGCCGAGCGCTGCAGCAGACAGCAGGCGCAGCGCATCACGACGACGCGGCACGGAAGAAGAAAGAAAAGAGAGATCTCGTTGTTCAGTCATGGGGTCACGGACAGCGAAAGAAGGACGCGCGTCAGCCGCGCCGGGGAATGTTGTGTGCGATGCGCCAGAGCACGCCGGTCGGGTCGGTCAATGTGAAATCGACCATGCCCCACGGGCGTTCGGCAGGCGGTGTGGTCTGCACGGCGTAGCGTTCGGTCAGCCGCTGCGCCTGCACGCGGTCCCACCAGGCCAGCGCGTCATCGACGAGCAGATGCATCATGAAATTCTCTGCATGGGTCTGGACGTAGAAGTCCTGCAGCAGGAAGCTGCTCTCGCCACAGGAGAAGTAAGCAATGCCATCCTCGTTCGAGGCCAGCGTGAAGCCCAGGTCCTGGTAGAAGGCGATGGAGAGCGCGAAGTCCTTCGCCGGCACGAAGGCCTTGATCTCGACCACCCCCGGAAAGGTGTCGGCACTCATCGCGCTGGCGCTTCCGAGGTAGCCAGGCGCGAGAGCTTGGCCACGATCTGGCGCCACTCCGCGCGCTCGGGCACGCCGGGCTTGCGCGCGCCGAAGAACATCGCCATCAGTTCGCCCTCGCCATCGAAAGCCTCCACCGAAGTCACGATGCCGTCGCTGGTCGGCTTCTGGACGATCCACACGCTCGCGATGCGGTCTTCGCGCAGGTGCAGGTTGAAGCCGGGATCGAGCACGTTGAGCCACTGCATGCCATGCATCTCCATCGGCTCGATGCGCACGACCGGCCCCGAGTGGATCTGGATGCAGCCGGGGCTGCCGACGAACACCATGATCGGCGTGCCGTCGAACGAAGCCTCGACCAGCAGCTCGCGCACCGCGCCCGTTTCGGCCCGCTGCGTGAACTCGCCTTCGGTGAGGCGAAAGCTCTGCTGGCGCTCCACGTCGAACTTGTTGAGCAGGCCGAAGAATTCGTGCGTGTCCTGCATGCCGCGCCAGGCGTCGGCCAGCGCGACCGCATCGATGGCGCTGTCGTCGCGCGGCGCCGCCTTCTTCTCGGCGGGCACGAACTGCACCGGCGCATCGGGCGCGGTGTAGGTGTCGATGACCGACTGAAAGGCATCGCGATCCGTCGCGTCGCGCACGAAGATCTTGTGCACCGCCACGCCCTGCGGGTTGAAGAACTGCAGGCTCAGCGACGGCGGCACGCCGGCATTGGCCGCGGCCTCGCTGACCGCGAAGCCCGCATGCCAGCGGCTGAAGAACAGGCGCAGGTCGATGACCTCGCCCAGCGCGAGCCCCATCGCGTCGCTGCCGGACACCTTCTCGTAGACGCCGGTCTTCTCGTGCACCGTGGTCTCGTTGCGGGTGAGCGCCAGCACGGGGCCACACAGCTCCAAGGCTTGCAGCAGCTCGACCCACGGGCCCTTCAGCCGCGTGGCGCGCAGCGCCTTGTCGTGCGCGCCGGTGTGCGCCGCAATGGCAGCGCCTTCGCTCAGGCCCATGGCCGCGGCCGCGTCCTTGTGGCGCATGCCCTTGGCGCGCAGTTCGGCAAAACGGGTGCGGATGTCTTCGGCATTCATCGGGTGTCCTTTGTTTGGAGAGAAGTGGCGGCGCGCGTCAGAAGTCCGCCACGAGCGAGACGTTGAAGCTGCGGCCCGGCTGGGTGTAGGCGTCGCGGATGGCCGAGGTGGTCGTCACGCCGCGCACATCGCTCCACATCCAGTAGCGCTTGTTGGTGAGGTTGGTCACCGACGCGTTCAGGCGCAGGTCCTTGCGGATGCGCCACTGCGCGCTGATGTCCAGCGTGGTGGCCGCCGGCGTGCGGAACTGCAGGCCCGTGGTCACTTCGCTGCGATCGACGTCTTCCGACTCCTTGGCGCCATGATGAACCGCATCGAGGCGCACGCTCCAGGCCGGCGCCTGGTACTTGAGTCCGGCGCTGAACTTCTGCGGATCGATCGAGTTGAGCGGCCGGTTGTTGGTGCGGTCGCGGCCCTGCGTGCGGCCGTAGGCGAAGGGCACGGAGAAGCCGTTGCCGTTCTCGGTGAAATCGAGCTCGCCCTTGATCTCGAAGCCGCTGATGCGCGCGCGCCCGACGTTGACGGTCTGGTAGATCAGCGGGTCGATGCGCGGAATGCCCCGCCCGCCCACGAGCTTGTCGTTCTCGATGAGGTCCTTGTAGTCGCCGGTGAAGGCGGCCACGTCGAAGCTCAGGAGGCCGGTGCGCCCGCGCACGCCCAGCTCGATGTTCTGGCTCTTCTCGGGCTTGAGGTTGGGGTTCGGGATCGTCTTGTAGCCCGAAATCACGTTCTCGAAGAAGTTATTCACCTGGAACGCGTTGGGCGCCTTGAAACCCGAGGCGTAGTTGCCGTACACGCTGAACTGCGGCGTGGCGCGGAACAGCACGCCCAGCTTGGGCGACACGGCCGAGCCCGACAGCGACACGGCCTGCGCGTTGAAGCCCGCCTGCTTCGCATCGAGCGAGAAGCGGTCGAAGCGGATGCCGGGCGTGATGCTCCAGCGGTCGTGGATGAACTCGTCCTGCACGTAGAAGGCGGTCGAGGTTTCGCGCGTGTCGGGAAAGCGCTTGAGCGGGTAGCTCTCGCCGGCCGGCGGCACGAGGCCGGTCTGCAGGTTCTCGACGTTGGTGCGCGTGTAGTCCAGGCCGTAGGTGATCTTCTGGGCCCAGTTGCCCATGCGGATCGTCTTGTCGGCCTGCAGGCCGAACTGCCAGGTGTTCTCGTCGTAGGTGACGTCGCGCGTGCGGTCGGCCGCGGTGAAGCGGTCTTCGTAGATGTACTCGCGCGAGCCGGCCTTCTGGTAGCTCACGACAGCGAGCAGGTTGTCGGCCACCACGCTGTTCAGGCGCAATCGGCCTTCGTAGGTCAGGCGGTCGCGGTCGAGGTCGGTCTTGGCATTGAGGCCGATCACCGAGGTGGATGCATACGGCGGCTTGGCCACGCCCGACAGCAGGTTGTAGCGGCTGCTCTTCTCGACGTGCTCGAAGGTGAAGGCGTGGCGCTGGTCGGCGTTGGGCGTGAGGATGGCCTTGGCCAGCAGCGAGCGGGTCTGGTCGCGCTGCGGGTTGGGCGTGGTGCGGTCGAGGTTGGGCACGTTGAGCGAGCCCCGGTTCTCGAGTTCGCTGGCGCGCCCGAGGTTGGCGGACACGAGCCATTCGAGCACGTCGCTCGCCTTGCCCGCCAGCGTGACGCCGCCGCGCACGCCGTTGTCTTCGCCGCTGTAACCGATGTTCGCACTGCCGCCGAAGGTCTTGCCCTCGCGCAGGAAGGACGAGGGCTCGCGGGTGATGAAGTTGACCAGCCCGGCCAGGCCGTCCGAGCCGTACAGCGCCGAGGCCGGGCCCTTGATGATCTCGATGCGCTCGACGAGGCTGATGTCGAAGTAGTCACGCCCGAAAGCATTGGCGCTGAACACGTAGCTGCGCGGCGTGCGGATGCCGTCGGTCAGCAGCAGCACGCGGTTGCCGTCCAGGCCGCGGATGTTGAAGCCCGCGTTGCTGTCGCGGCCGGTGTTGCCCTGCGCCAACCCGAAGCGCGCCGGCGAACGCTTGACCGACACGTTGGGCAGGTCGCGCACGGCATCGCGGATGTCGTGGATCTGCTTGCTCTCGATGTCCTGGCGGTTGATGACCTCGATGCTCAGCGGCAGGTCGTCCCTGGCCTGCTCCGAGCGCGATCCGCTCACCACCACTTCGCCGAGCGCCGCGAGCTGCTGGGACCACGCAGGCGCGGCGGCCATGCCGAAGGCAGAGGCGATCAGCCAGGGCAGCAGCGCGGGTCGATGGGAAGACGGTCGAGGGAAATGAGCGGCCACGAAAAAGGTCCAGAAAACAGTTGAAGAACTGCTTGCTGGACCTTGAGGCGCAGAGTCTGCGCGAGTGACCTGGCTGGCAATGAGGGGCTGCGGTGTGCCCGTGTTTTTATTTTATGAGAATAATTCTCATCTTCACAACTTCAGGCACTTAAGACTTACTCACGCAGGGGCCGTCGTGCGGATCAGGTGGTCGAACGCACCGAGCGCCGCCTTCGCGCCGTCGCCGGCCGCGATGATGATCTGCTTGAACGGCACCGTGGTGACGTCACCCGCCGCGAACACGCCGGGCACCGAGGTCTGGCCGCGCGCGTCGACAACAATCTCGCCGTGCTTCGTCAGCTCGACCGTGCCCTTGAGCCAGTCGGTGTTGGGCACCAGGCCGATCTGGATGAACACGCCTTCGAGCTCGACCTTCTTCAGCTCGCCCGATGCGCGGTCCTTGTAGACCAGCCCGTTGACCTTCTGGTCGCCGGTGATCTCGGTGGTCTGCGCGTTGGTGAAGATGTCGACGTTCTTCAGGCTCTTGAGCTTGCGCTGCAGCACGGCGTCGGCGCGCAGTTGCGTGTCGAACTCGATCAGCGTCACGTGGCCGACGATGCCGGCCAGGTCGATGGCCGCCTCGACGCCCGAGTTGCCGCCGCCGATCACCGCCACGCGCTTGCCCTTGAACAGCGGGCCGTCGCAGTGCGGGCAGTAGGCCACGCCCTTGTTCTTGAACTCGTGCTCGCCCGGCACGTTGATGTTGCGCCAGCGGGCACCGGTCGAAATGATGACGGTCTTGCTCTTGAGCGACGCGCCGCTTTCGAGCTGCACCTCGATGAGGTCCTTGCCCGGCACCAGTGCCTTGGCGCGCTGCAGGTTCATGATGTCGACGTCGTAGTCGCGCACATGCTCTTCGAGTGCGTGGGCGAACTTCGGTCCTTCAGTTTCCTTGATCGAGATGAAGTTCTCGATGCCCAGCGTGTCGAGCACCTGGCCGCCGAAGCGCTCCGAGGCGACGCCCGTGCGGATGCCCTTGCGTGCGGCGTACACCGCGGCAGCGGCACCGGCGGGGCCACCGCCGACGATCAGCACGTCGAAGGCGTCCTTGGCGGCGATCTTCGCGGCTTCGCGCTCGACGCCGCTGGTGTCGATCTTGGCGAGGATTTCTTCCAGGCTCATGCGGCCCTGGCCGAACTCGGTGCCGTTCAGGAACACGGTCGGCACGGCCATGATCTGGCGTTCCTTCACTTCGTCCTGGAAGGTGCCGCCCTCGATCATCGTGGTGCGGATGCGCGGGTTCTGGATGGCCATCAGGTTCAGCGCCTGGACCACGTCGGGGCAGTTGTGGCAGGTGAGCGAGACGTAGATCTCGAACTCGAAATCGCCGTCGAGCGCCTTGATCTGATCGAGCACGGCCTGCTCGACCTTCGGGGGGTAGCCGCCGATCTGCAGCAGCGCAAGGATCAGCGACGTGAATTCATGACCCATCGGCAGGCCGGCAAAGCGCGGGCCGTGGTTTTCGCTCGGGCGGTTGACCGAGAACGAGGGCTTGCGGTGGCTGTCGTCGCGGCTTTCGGTCAGCGTGACCAGCGGCGAGACTTCGGCAACGTCCTTCAGCAGCGACAGCATTTCGCCCGAAGCCTTGCTGTCGTCGAGCGAGGCAACGATCTCGATCGGCTGCGTGGCGCGTTCGAGGTAACTCTTCAATTGGGCTTTGGTGCTGGCGTCAAGCATGGCGGACTCTCTTTCGATAACTGAAAACTATCAACTGGGGACAAAAAAGCCCGGGGCTTCGTGAGCGCCCGGGCTTTGCGCGGGGCGCTTAGATCTTGCCGACGAGGTCGAACGACGGAGCGATGGTCTTGTCGCCGTCATTCCACTTGGCCGGGCAGACTTCGTTCGGGTGCTCGGCGGTGTAGACCGCGGCCTTGAGCTTGCGCAGGGTTTCCTTCACGTCGCGGGCGATTTCGTTGGAGTGCACTTCGGCGGTCTTGATGATGCCGTCGGGGTTGATCACGAAGGTGCCGCGCAGTGCCAGGCCTTCTTCGGGGATGTGCACGCCGAACGCGTTGGTCAGCGTGTGGGTCGGGTCGCCCACCAGGGGGAACTTGGCCTTGCCGACGGCCGGCGACGTGTCGTGCCAGACCTTGTGCGAGAAGTGCGTGTCGGTGGTCACGATGTAGACCTCGGCACCCAGCTTCTGGAACTCAGGGTAGTGGTCGGCCGCGTCTTCGACTTCGGTCGGGCAGTTGAAGGTGAAGGCCGCCGGCATGAAGATCAGCACAGACCACTTGCCCTTGAGCGTCTCGTCGGACACATCGATGAACTTGCCGTTGAGGTAAGCCTGGGTCTTGAAAGGTTGGACTGCGGTGTTGATCAGGGACATGTGATTCCTTGGATGCTGCGGTTGGAAAAATAAGCGTGAGCCATGAGTATAACTACCAATATATCATTTTTGATAGATATCAACTATTGAAAGTATTGGAACCCGCTATGTTTGCCATCGCCTCGCGCGTCGCCTTGCGCCAGGTCAATACGAACGTGTATCACCATCACACGCATGCAGACCGGCGCAGCATGGGTTTGCTTGCAAGCGTGTGTTCGCCCCTCCGACAATCACCGCTTTCAGAACAAGGAAAATAATCATGAAGGGCGACCCCAAAGTCATCGAACACCTGCAGGCGCAGCTCAAGAACGAGCTGACGGCGATCAACCAGTACTTCCTCCACTACCGCATGCTCAAGCACTGGGGCCTGGACAAGCTGGCGAAGAAGGAATACGAGGAATCCATCGGCGAGATGAAGCACGCCGACAAGCTCATGGACCGCATCTTCATGCTCGACGGCCTGCCCAACCTGCAGGACCTGGGCAAGCTGAACATCGGCGAAGACGTGCCCGAGTTGCTGCGCTGCGACCTCGGCGCCGAAACCGGCGCGCAAGCGACCATCAAGGATGGCATCGCGCATTGCGAATCGGTGCGCGACTATGTCTCGCGCGACCTGCTGCAGGAGATCCTGGACGACACCGAAGAGCACATCGACTTCCTCGAGACGCAGATCGACCTGATCGACCGCGTCGGCCTGCAGAACTACCTGCAGTTGCAAGTGGGCGAGCTCGAGTAAGCACAACGCAACGCTGCCACGGCATTGCAAACAAACGGGGCTTCGGCCCCGTTTTTTATTGCTCTTTACTTAACTTCATAGCCACTGAATAGCAGTCATTCTCATTCGCGCGACTACAATTCGCGCTTTCGATGACTGCCCCCGCCCGTTCCGACAACCGCCGCCGCGCCTATTGGCTCAAGACCCTCCACGAGTGGCATTGGGTCAGTTCCGCCATCTGTCTCGTCGGGATGATCCTGTTCAGCGTCACGGGCTTCACGCTCAACCACGCGGGCCAGATCGAGGCCAAGCCGGTCGTCACCACGCGCAACGGCACGGTCGACGACGCGCTGCGCGCCCGCCTCGAACAGCAGCTGCCGGCCGCCAAGGCCCAGCAGGGCAAGGCGCCGCTGCCCGCCGAACTGCAAGCCTGGCTGCGCAAGCAATGGGACATCGACACCGCCGGCCGCGAGGCCGAGTGGTCCGACGACGAAATCTACCTCTCGCTCCCCCGCCCCGGCGGCGACGCCTGGCTGCGCCTGAGCCTGCCCGAGGGCGAGGTCGAATACGAGCGCACCGACCGCGGCTGGCTCTCCTACTTCAACGACCTGCACAAGGGCCGCAACACCGGCACCGCCTGGAGCTGGTTCATCGACATCTTCGCGGCCGCCACGCTGGTCTTCTCGGTCACCGGGCTGTTCATTCTCAAGATGCATGCGGGCAACCGCCCCTTCACCTGGCCCATGGTGGGCATGGGGCTGGTGGTGCCGGTGCTGCTCGCGTTGCTGTTCATTCACTGACCGGTCCGATCGACGGATCGGCCCGTGCGTCGTCTTTGCTGATTCAGGAAGAAAGAGGTTTTCCCGTGCACCTTCGCTACTCGCTCGCACCGATCGCCATGTCGGCGCTGTTCGCGGCCCCGGCCATTGCCGCCGGCCTGTCGGTCAACATCGAGATTCCCCGGCTCAACGTGTCGGAGTACCACCGCCCCTACGTGGCGACCTGGATCGAACGCGCCGACAGCACGATGGCCGGCACGCTGGCCGTCTGGTACGACGTGCGCACCAAGACCAACAACCCCGAGGGCGAAGGCACCAAGTGGCTCAAGGACATGCGCCAGTGGTGGCGCCGCGGCGGCCGTGAACTGGCGGTGCCGGTCGATGGCGTCACCGGCGCCTCCAAGCCCGCGGGCAAGCACCAGCTGAGCTTCACCGAAGGCTCGGGCGCCATGCCCAAGCTCGCTCCCGGCGCCTACAAGCTGGTGGTGGAAGCCGCCCGTGAAGTCGGCGGCCGCGAGGTCGTGACCATCCCGTTCCAGTGGCCCCCCACCGCCGCCGCGCAACCGGTCGCAGCCGGCAAGGAAGAGCTCGGCGAAATCAAGCTCGAACTCAAGCCCTGAACGCCGCCGCCACCCACTCCGCCCACCCGCTCATTCCAAGGACCACCATGACCCGCTTCACCCTGCGCGCCGCCGGCCTCGCCCTCGCCCTTTCGGCCGTTGCTTCCGTGACCCAGGCGCACAACGCTTGGCTGCTGCCCTCGACCACCGTGCTGTCGAAGGCCGACACCGTGAGCGTCGACGCCGCCGTGTCGAACGACCTGTTCGTTGCCAACCATGCGCCGCTGCGCCTGGACGGCCTGCAGATCACCGCCCCCGACGGCAGCTCGGTCAAGCCGGAATCCGAAGCCAAGCTCAAGCTGCGCAACGTGTTCGACGTGAGCGTCGCGCAGCCGGGCACCTACCGCATCGCGGTGGTCAACAACGGCGCGTTCGCCGCCTGGAAGGACAAGGCCACGGGCCAGAACAAGCGCGCCCGCGGCACGGCCGAAACCATCGGCAAGGAAATCCCGGCCGACGCGCAGGACGTGACCATCACCCAGTCGGCCGGCCGCATCGAGACCTTCGTGACCGTCGGCAAGCCCTCGGCGCTCAAGCCCATCGGCCAGGGCCTGGAACTGATCTCGGCCGGCAGCCCGACCGACCTGGCCAAGGGCGAGAAGGCCACCTTCACGCTGCACCTGGACGGCAAGCCCGCCAAGGACCTCGAAGTGACCGTGACCGCCGGCAACACCCAGTACCGCGACAAGCTCGACGAACTCAAGCTCAAGACCGACGACAAGGGCCAGTTCAGCGTGACCTGGCCGGCCGCCGGCATGTACTGGCTCGACGCCAGCACCAAGGACAGCAAGACCACCGTGCCGCAAGCCAAGGAACGCCGCCTGAGCTACGCGGCCACCTTGGAAGTGATGCCCTGACCCTGCGTTTTTCCTTGGGCCTTTCCTTCAGCACCTGGCGCGCGGGCGGCTACGCCAACGCGGCCGTCCCCCGTCCCGCCGATCCCGCCAGCCTCCAGCAGCTCGGCGGGCAGACGATGGGCACGACCTGGTCGCTGCGCTTCGACAACCCGCGGATGCTGCCGCTCGCGCAAGTGCGCGAGGCGGTCGAGGCCGCGCTCGCGCGTGTGATCGCGCAAATGAGCCACTGGGAGCCAGGCTCCCTCATCAGCCGCTTCAACACCGCACCCGCCGGTTCGCGCCATGCGCTGCCGGCGGAGTTCGCACAGGTGATGCAGTGCGCCCTCGCGTGGGCGCAGGCCAGCGGCGGCGCGATCGATCCGACGGTCGGTGCCTTGGTGGCGCGCTGGGGCTTCGGACCTGCGGCGGCGCAGGACAACGCCCTGCCGTCGCCCGACGCGCTGGCCGCGATCAATTCGAACGTCGGCTGGCAACGGCTGACCTTCGATGAGGCCAACCGCACGCTGCTGCAACCCGGCGGCGTGCAGCTCGACCTGTCGGGCATCGCCAAGGGCTTCGCGGTCGACCACGGCGTCGACGCGCTGCGCGCGCTCGGTTTCACCGACCTGCTGTTCGAAATCGGCGGCGAGTTGCGCGGCATCGGCCGGCGGCCCGGCGGCGCGCCGTGGCAGGTGCAGGTCGACGCCGAGCTGCCGACCCCGCAACGCATCGCCCTGGCCGACATGGCCGTGGCCACCTCGGGCGACCGCTGGCATCGGCGCGCCATCGAAGGCCGCAGCTGGTCGCACACCATCGATCCGCGTGACGGCGAGCCCGTAGCGCATGCACTGGCCAGCGTCACGGTGCTGCATCCGCAGTGCATGCAGGCGGATGCGCTCGCCACCGTGCTGACCGTGCTCGGCCCCGTCGAGGGCCTGGCCTTCGCACAGCAGCGCGACATCGCGGCCCTGTTCATCTCTCGCGCCGACGACGGATCGATCTCCGAGCGCCCCACGCGCGCCTGGCAGGCGCAGGCGGGCGCATGACCGAGACCCTGTGGCGAGCGCTGGGGGCCAGCGCGACGGTCGCGGCCTATGCCGCGCTGTGCCTGGGCATCTATGCACGCCAGCGGCGGCTGCACGCCACGGCCGCACGCGAAGCCGCGGCCCTGTCGGCCGGTGACGGCGCGCAGACCTCGCCCACCCTCGTGCTGTTCGCCAGCCAGACCGGCCAGGCGGAAACCATCGCGTGGCAGACCGCGCGGCGGCTGCGCGCAGCCGGCACGGCAGTGCGCGTGATGGCCCTCAACGCCCTCGACAGCGCCACGTTGGCCTCGGCCCGACGCGCCCTCTTCGTGGCCAGCACCTACGGCGAAGGCGATGCGCCCGACGGCGCCAGCGTGTTCGCCGAGCGCGTGATGGGCGCGCCGCTCACACTGCCATCGCTGCGCTACGCCGTGCTGGCGCTGGGAGACCGCCAGTACACCCACTTCTGCGGCTTCGGCCGCGCGCTCGATGCGTGGCTCCACACGGCCGGCGCCGTGCGCGACTTCGATCCCATCGAGGTCGACAACAGCGATCCCGCCGCGCTCGCCGATTGGCACGCCCGCTGGGGCGATGCGCCGGAGGGCGGCGACGACGCCCCGGCGAGCTTTGCGCCCTGGAAGCTCACGCGGCGCGAACTGCTCAACGCCGGCAGCACGGGCGGCCCGGTCTTCCATCTCGGCCTCACGCCGCAAGCCGGAGCACTGCCACACTGGGCTTCGGGCGACCTGGTGCAGGTCGCCGTCGCAAGCGATCCGGCGCGGCCACGCGACTACTCGATCGCCTCCCTGCCCGCCGACGGCGAACTGCAACTGCTCGTGCGGCAGGAGCAGCACCCCGACGGCTCGATGGGCGCCGCGTCGGGCCTGCTCACCTCGACGCTTTCGGTCGGCGACTCCGTCGCGCTGCGCCTGCGGCCGCACCGCGGCTTCCGGCTCGAGGGCAACGAGAACCGTCCGCTGATCCTGATCGGCAACGGCACCGGACTGGCCGGCCTGCGCGCTCACCTGCGCGCACGCGCCGCCGCTGGCCGAAAAGACAACTGGCTGGTGTTCGGCGAGCGCCAGTCCGCCCACGACTTCCTCTGCCGCGAAGAAATCGAAGCCTGGCAGGCCGACGGCACGCTCGCGCGGCTCGACATGGTGTTCTCGCGCGACCAGGCCGAGCGCTTCTACGTGCAGCACCGCCTGCTGCAGATGGCCGACACGCTGCAAGCCTGGCTGCGCGATGGCGCCGCCGTCTATGTCTGCGGCAGCCTCCAGGGCATGGCATCGGGCGTCGACGCGGCGCTGCGGCAGATCGCCGGCGACGACCTCTGGGCCGAGCTGTCGGCCAGCGGACGCTACCGCCGCGACGTCTATTGAACGGCCCGCGCGGCCTCGTCAGTTGCGCGCCGGCAACGGAGCGAGCGAAACTTTCTGGTTAAAAGCGGCCAGTTGAGCACCTTGGTATTGAGAAGCAATATCATTTGCATCGATTTGCAAAAACCCTTCGCAAATCAGCTCACCCAGCCAGTCTTGCCGCCCTTTTTCTCCCCGAGAGTGCGCCGCCCGGACCCAGCCAGTCGAGCTCTGCCCGCCCGCCCTTTCTGGAGAAAACAACATGGCCTATATCAAGAGCCGCAAACACGCCGTCGCACGCGCCGTTCCTCACCTTTCGGGTGCCGCCGCAGCCACGCTGCTGGCCATCGCAGCCCCCGCCGCCTTTGCCCAGACCGGGCGGGCCCTGCCTGAAGTCCGCGTGCAGGATTCGAGCGCCGCCGACTACAAGACCGACACCTCGGCCAACCCGAAGTTCACGGCCCCGCTGGTGAACACGCCGCAGACGATCCAGGTGATCAAGGAACAGATCATTCGCGAGCAGGGCGCGACCACGCTCACCGAAGCGCTGCGCAATACCGCCGGCGTCGGCACCTTCTTCCTGGGCGAGAACGGCAACACGAACACCGGCGACGCCGTGTTCATGCGCGGCTTCGACAGCTCCAGCAGCATCTTCGTGGACGGCATCCGCGACCTGGGCTCGGTCTCGCGCGACATGTTCAACATCGAGCAGGTCGAAGTCGTGAAGGGCCCGTCGGGCACCGACGTGGGCCGCACCTCGCCCACCGGCTACATCAACCTCGTCACCAAGAAGCCGAAGCTCGAAGACAGCTTCCTCGGCTCGCTCGGCTTCGGCAGCGCCGACTACAAGCGCGGCAGCATCGACTGGAACAAGTCGCTCAGCAGCGCCAATGGCATCGGCGCCGCCTTCCGCCTGAATGCGGCGATGGAAGACTCGGGCGTGCCCGGCCGCGACTTCGTCAAGAACAAGCGCACGGCCATTGCACCGTCGATCGCACTCGGCCTGAATTCGCCCACACGCTTCTACTTCGACTACCTGCACGTCGACCAGGACAACGTGCCTGACGGCGGCGTGCCGACCATCGGCCTGCCCAGCTATTCGAACCCCGATCCGGTCGCCCTCGGTGCACGTCGCCGCAGCTTCCTGAACTACGCGGCACCGGTCGATCCGAAGAACTTCTACGGCACCGCGTACGACTTCAACAAGGTGACAGCCGACATGTTCACCGCGCGCGTGGAGCACGACTTCACGCCCGACATCACGCTGCGCAACACGACCCGCTACGGCAAGACCAAGCAGGACTACATGCTGACGGCGTTCATGCTCGGCGGCCTGGGCACCAACGGCAACCCGCCGCCCTCGGGCAACACCGCGTTCCTCAGTACGCCGATCCCGGGCCTGCCGTCCACCTGGACGACCACGCGCAACCTGCCGACCAACAAGAACCAGGAAAACACGATCTTCGTCAACCAGACGAACGTGACCGCCAAGTTCAACACCGGCAGCCTGAGCCACTCGCTCAGCGCGGGCGTCGAGCTGATCCGTGAAGAGCAGTCGAGCCTGGGCTACTTCAGCCCCGGCGCCACGTTCAACGGCAAGGTCGTGCAGAACGGCGCATGGCCGGTGGCCAACCTGTACGCGCCGAACCCGTACGTGAACGGCTACAACCGCATGCTCAGCGGCGCCGACAGCAAGGGCGTGACCAACACGGTCGGCCTGTACGCCTTCGACACCATCAAGCTCAACGAGCAATGGCAGATCACCGGCGGCCTGCGCTTCGACCACTACAGCACCTCGTTCCAGAGCGCGACGCTGTCGACCGCAACGACCAACCCCGGCCTGCCGGTCGGCACGCTGGTGCCCTCGTCGCTCAAGCTCTCCGACAACCTGTTCACCGGCAAGATCGGCGTGGTCTACAAGCCCGCGAAGAACGGCAGCATCTACGCGGCCTACGGCACTTCGGCCCAGCCCCCGGGCGGCGCGAACTTCTCGCTGTCGGCCGCTGGCACAGGCAGCAGCGCGGCGCGCACCGACTTCCTGCCGCAAAAGGCCAAGACCTTCGAAGTGGGCACGAAGTGGGACGTGCTGGACGACAAGCTGTCGCTGACCGGCGCGATCTACCGCACCGACGTGAGCAACGAAGTCGTGCAAGACCCGACCAACACCGCGCTGTACTACCAGAGCGGCAAGAAGCGCGTGCAGGGCATCGAGCTGGGCGTGGCGGGCACCATCACCGAACGCTGGGGCATGAGCGCCGGCTTCACGACGATGGACACCAAGGTGCAAAGCGGCCCCAACGTCACCGCCGACGGCACCAACGTGCTGACCTACACCCCGAAGAACTCCTTCACGGCCTGGACCACCTACCAGTTCCCGTTCGGCCTGACGGTCGGCGGCGGCGCGCGCTACAACGGCAAGCTGCACCGCGGCACCGACGGCGCGGTGGGCACGCCGGCGTACATCGACTCCTACTGGGTGTTCGATGCCATGGCGTCGTACCGCATCAACAAGAACGTCGACATCCAGCTGAACATCGCCAATGTGTTCGACAAGCAGTACGCGGCTGCCATCAACAAGAGCGGCTACCGCTACACGCCGGGCATCCCTCGCTCGGCCAAGATCACCGCGAACTTCGCGTTCTGATCCCGACGACCGCGTCGCCTCCGTGCCGGCCCCTGCGGCAGGCGCGGTGCGACACTCGAGCCCCGGCCTGCGCCGGGGCTTTTTTCTTGTGGAGTTCACCGAAATGATGCTGCATGTGCCCGACGTGCTGAGCCCGGACCAGGTGCGCGAGATGCGCGCCGCACTCGATGCCACCCACTGGGTCGACGGCCGCGAAACCGTGGGAGACCAAGGCGCGCAGGTGAAGCGCAATCGCCAGTTGCCGGAGTCTTCGCCCGTCTCGCGCGAACTCGGCGCGACCATCCTGGCGGCGCTGTCGCGCCACGCGCTGTTCTTCTCAGCGGCGCTGCCCGCGCGTTTCGTGCCGCCGCTGTTCAACCGCTACGAGGGCGGCGAGCATTACGGCGTGCATGTCGACGGCTCGGTGCGCGCGGTGCCGGGCAGCAGCCAGCAGCTGCGCACCGACCTGTCGTGCACCCTCTTCCTGAGCGATCCGGAGGATTACGACGGCGGCGAGCTGGAAGTGATCGACACCTACGGCTCGCACGAGGTCAAGCTGCCGGCCGGCGACCTGATCCTTTACCCGGCGAGCAGCCTGCACCGCGTGCACCCGGTCACGCGCGGGGCGCGGGTGTGCTCGTTTTTCTGGCTGCAGAGCATGGTGCGCAGCGACGCCCAGCGCGGCATGCTGTTCGAACTCGACCAGACGGTCCAGAAACTGCGCGCCCGCCTGGGCGAATGCGAGGAAACCGTGGCGCTCACCGGCCACTATCACAACCTGCTGCGCCTCTGGGCCGAGGTGTAACACCGGCTTGCAAAGTCCGGCCGCATGTCAGTCATAGTGATTGCAAATGCGATGGATTCTTATTTATAATGAGTCACATCCAACAGCCAGCCAACTGCCGCTTTCACCGCCATGATCGTTTGCGTCTGCCGCCGAGTCTCTGACCGTGAAATCGCACGTCATGTGCGCGCGGGCATGACTTTCGACGAAGTCCAGTTCGAACTCGGCGTGGCCACCCAGTGTGGTCAGTGTGAAGGTTGTGCCCGCGACATCGTGGCGCAGTGCAGTGTCTCTCACCCGGTCGCCGCCCTGAACTGCGAATCGGCGCCGAGAGCGATCCAGCTTGCCAACTCCATCAAGGAAAGCAAAGCATGGAACTCGTCTCGGCTCTCGGCGGCAGCCTGATCCTCGTCGCCGGCTCTGTCTGGTGGATTTTTCGCAAGTAGCGTCTCTGTAGCGGTTTTGCTGCAATCGGGGCACGATTTGTAGTGCCCGCATTCGAATGGTTGATCGTGTCTGACCGCTTTGCCCCCCCTCCCTCCTTTCTTGGCCTGTCGCGCACTGTCGTCATTGCCGGCGGCGTGATCCTGTTCCACGGTGCCGCGCTGTGGGCGCTGCAAAGCGGCCTGCTGCGCAGGGCCGCCGAAGTGGTGATTCCCGTCGAGATCCTGAGCCAGTTCGTCGAACCGCCGAAACCCAAGGCCGATCCGCCGCCCCCACCGCCTCCGCCGCCGCAACCCAAGGTGAGCAAGGCGCCGCCGCCGCCGCGCCCGCAGGCCATCCGCGAACCCAAGCCGACGCCCGCGCCGAACGCGACCTCGGGCACCACCGAGCCGCCGCCCCCGCCTGCGCCACCGGCACCGCCCGCGCCGCCAGCCCCTCCCGCACCGCCGCCGTCGCCCCCGGCGCCGCCCGCCGTGCAGCTGCCGTCGAGCAATGCCGACTACCTGCAGAACCCGAAGGCGGTCTACCCCGCCATGAGCAAGCGGCTCGGCGAGCAGGGCAAGGTGATCGTGCGCGTGCTCGTGGGCGCCGACGGCCTGCCCAAGAGCGCCGAGGTCAAGAAGTCCAGCGGCTTCGACCGCCTCGACGAGGCCGCCGTCGAATACATCATGAAATGCCGGTTCGTGCCCGGCAAGGTCAACGGCGTGGTGCAGGCCATGTCTTACGACGCCCCCGTCAACTACGTCCTGAACTAATTTTTCTCTGGAGCAACTTCGTATGGATTCCCAATTTGGCTTGATGAACGTCTGGAATCAGGGCGACTTCGTCACCAAGGCTGTCGCGGTTCTGTTGATCGGCATGTCCCTCGCATCGTGGATCGTGATCATCGTGAAGGCGCTCGACGTCATCAAATACAAGCGCCTGGCCAAGCACTCGCAGGACTTCTGGCACAGCGAAGACTTCGCCACCGCCCTGAACAAACTGGGCACCGACGACAGCAACCCGTTCCGCGCCCTGGCGCTTGAGGGCCGCGAAGCCGCTGCCCACCACCGCAACACCAAGGCGCACCTGCATGACGCGCTCGACGTGAGCGACTGGATCACGCGCGCCCTGCGCAACGGCATCGACGCCTTCACCGCTCGCCTGCAGACCGGCTTGGCCATCCTCGCTTCGGTGGGTTCGACGGCGCCGTTCATCGGCCTGTTCGGCACGGTCTGGGGCATCTACCACGCGCTGATGAGCATCGGCTCGGCCGGCCAGGCGACCATCGACAAGGTGGCCGGCCCGATCGGCGAAGCACTGATCATGACGGCCCTGGGCCTGGCGGTCGCCATCCCCGCCGTGCTGGGCTACAACGCCCTGGTGCGCGGCAACAAGTTCGTGCTGACCAAGCTCAACAGCTTCGCCCACGACCTGCACGCCTACTTCGTGACCGGCGCCCGCGTGCAAAGCGGCAGCGGCGAAGCCGTCGTGGTTCCGCTCAAGAAGGGCTGAGCAGCATCATGGCTTTCGGAACGCAAGACGAACCCGATGAGGTGATGAACGAGATCAACATGACGCCGCTGGTCGACGTCATGCTGGTGTTGCTGATCATCTTCATCATCACCGTGCCGGTCATGAAGCACGCGGTCAACATCGACCTGCCCCGCGCCAGCAGCGAACCCGAGCAGCCCAAGCCGCAGAACATCCTGTTCAGCGTCACGGCCGACGGCGCCTACTACTGGAACGAACAGAAGATCGACGACAGCGAGCTGCCGAACCGCCTGGCCGCCGAAGCGGCCAAGGAACCGCAGCCCGAGCTGCACATCCGCGGCGACAAGGCCGTGCGCTACGAGCGCGTGGCCAAGGCCATGGCCGAGGCCCGCGAAGCCGGCGTGCGCAAGATCGGCTTCATCACCGAGCCCGACACGAAGTGATCTGAACGGGTGAATGACGGATCGAAAAAAAGTTGATCGCGACGATTGACTTTATATTGAGAATCATTATCATTCACTCATCGCTTCCATAAAAGGGAACTCCAGATGCCAGCCACCCCGAATGCCTTTTCTGTCCTGAACCACCCTTCGCTCGACCAATCGGGTGGCGGTCATGCATCGATCCAGGCAGCGCGTCCGGCGCCGATGGTCGAAAGCACGGAGCTTCTGAAGGGAAGCAAGACCGTGGGCATCATGCACAACGGCTCGCTCTACCGGCTTCAGGCCACCAAACTCGGCAAGCTGATCCTGACCAAGTAGGTCGTTCAGCCCGCCCCTCGCGCAAGTTTCATCGTGGGGCGACTCGAGGAGATTCATCTCCGAAGGGTCGTTTTTTGCTAGCCAACGGTTCGCCGACTAGCCAAGCTTTTTTTCACGCTGAAGCCCTGAAAAAGAAAACGCCGACCATCAGGTCGGCGTTTTGCTTTGGGCGAATGAAAAGGCTTACAGGCCGAGCGCGGCGATGCCGGCCTTGGCGATCTGAGCATCTTCGTTCGACTTCACGCCGCTCACGCCCACGGCGCCGATGACGTGGCCGTCCTTCACGATCGGCACGCCGCCTTCGAGCAGGCCTTCCACCAGGGGCGCCGTCAGGAACGCGGTGCGGCCGCCGTTGATGATGTCTTCATAGACCTTGCTCTCGCGGCGGCCCATGGCGGCGGTGTGCGCCTTGGCCGGAGCGATGTGCGAGGACAGCGCGGCGGCGCCATCCAGGCGCTGCAGCCAGAGCAGGTTGCCGGCGTCGTCGGAGATGGCGATGGTCACGGCCCAGTTGTTCTTCAGGGCCTCGGCTTCCGCTGCAGCGGCGATGGCCTTGACGTCGGCGAGTTCGAGGAATGATTTGGTCTTCATGGATAAGCTCAGGTTGCGTCGAAACCCGACAGCATAACGGCGGGGCGCCGCAGCGTCCCGCGGGGGCTTAAGAACAACGGGCATACGGTCTTTGCAAGGCCCCCTCTTGCAGCCCCCTAGAATGCGCCCAACTGCGTGTCATTGCATGCAGCAACCTCAGGAGCTTCGGCCATGAACGACCGTGTGACCACCCTCGACACTTCCACCGGCTACGGCCAGACACTGCCGCAGGCCGAACGCCAGCGCGTGCTGCGCAATACCTACTGGCTGCTGGCGCTGAGCCTGCTGCCCACCGTGCTGGGCGCCTGGATCGGCGTGAGCACCGGCATCACCCGCTCGCTCACCGGCGGACTCGGCCTGATCGTCTTCCTCGGCGGCGCATTCGGCTTCATGTTCGCGATCGAGAAGACCAAGAACTCTGCCGCCGGCGTGCCGGTGCTGCTGGGCTTCACCTTCTTCATGGGCCTGATGCTGTCGCGCCTGCTCGCGATGGTGCTGGGCTTCAAGAACGGCCCCGAACTGATCATGACGGCCTTCGGCGGCACCGCCGGCGTGTTCTTCGTGATGGCCTCGCTGGCCACGGTCATCAAGCGCGACCTGTCGGGCATGGGCAAGTTCCTGTTCGTCGGCGCGCTGGTGCTGATGCTCGGCGCGGTCATCAACGTCTTCGTGGGCTCGAGCACCGGCATGCTGGTGATCTCGGTGGCAGCCATCGGCATCTTCTCGGCCTACATGCTCTATGACCTGAAGCAGATCATGGACGGCGGCGAAACCAACTACATCAGCGCCACGCTGGCCCTGTACCTGGACATGTTCAACGTGTTCCAGAGCCTGCTGGCCCTGCTGGGCATCTTCGGCGGCGAGCGCGACTGAGCGGCTTGCTCCGACCCCAAGAAAAAAGGCCCCGAAGGGCCTTTTTTCATTCCAGCTCGAAGACCGCGATCGACTCGACGTGCGCGGTGTGCGGGAACATGTTCACCACGCCCGCGAAGGTGCAGCGGTAGCCCGCCTGGTGCACCAGCAGGCCGGCGTCGCGCGCCAGCGTCGACGGGTTGCAGCTCACGTACACGATGCGCTTGGGCGGCGTCCAGCCACCGGTGCGCAATTCAGGCTGCTGGTGCAGGTCGGCCATGGCCTTGGCCAGCGCGAAGGCACCTTCGCGCGGTGGGTCGACCAGCCACTTGTCGGCACTGCCGTCGGCCACCAGCATCTCGGGCGTCATGTCGAACAGGTTGCGCGCCACGAACCGGGTGGCCGACAGCGCACGCCGCTCGGGCGTTGCAGGCTGGTTTCTCTGGAAGTTGTCGGTGGCGCGTGCCACCAGCGTGTCGCTGCCCTCGATGCCGAGCACCTCGCGCGCCTGGCTCGCCAGCGGCAGCGTGAAGTTGCCCAGGCCGCAGAACCAGTCGATCACGCGCTCGTCGGGCTGCACATCGAGCAGGCGCAGCGCCTTGCCGACCAGCGCGCGGTTGATGTGCGGGTTGACCTGGGTGAAATCGGTGGGCTTGAACGGCATCGTCACGCCGAACGCGGGCAGGCGGTAGGCCAGTGGCGTGCCGCCCTCTTCCAGCAGCTTCACGGTGTCCGGGCCCTTGGCCTGCAGCCACCATTGAACGCCTTCGTTCTCGGCCGCGAACGCCTTGAGCCGCCCGATGTCGGCGCCCGACAGCGGCTCCAGGTGCCGCAGCACCAGGGCGATGGTGCCCAGCGCGGTCGAATCCGGCGCGTCGCCGCAGGCCAGCTCGATCTGCGGGCAGGTCTCGCGCGCGTCCATGGAGCCGATCAGCGCACGCAGCGGCATCAGCATGGCGCTGACCTGCTTGGGCAGCACGGGACAGACCTGCATGTCGGCCAGGTAACGGCTCTTGCGCTCGTGGAAGCCGATCAGCACCGTGCCTTTCTTGACCACGTGGCGCACCGACAGGCGCGCGCGGTAGCGGTAGTGCCAGGCCGGGCCTTCGAGCGGGCGCAGCAGGTTCTCGGGCTTGACCTTGCCCAGGTGCCAGAGGTTGTCTTCGAGCGCACGCTGCTTCACGGCCACCTGGGCGGCGGCGTCGAGGTGCTGCATCTTGCAGCCGCCGCACGCGCCCGTGTGCAGGCCGAAGTGCGGGCAGCCGGGGCGCACGCGCTGCGAGGACTCGCGGCGGATCTGCGTGACCGTGCCCTGCTCCCAGTTGTTCTTGCGGCGGTGGACGTTGAACTGCACTTCCTCGAAGGGCAATGCGCCTTCGATGAACACGACCATGCCGTCGGACTTGTGGGAGACGCCTTGCGCGTCCAGGTCGAGCGACTCGACCTGAAGCCATTCATCGGCGGGGTTCGCGGGGACTTTCTTTTCTTCGATGGATTCCGTCATCCCCCGATTGTCTCAGCGTGGCCGGGGTGGTCCCGGCGCGACGGGTTACCTTCTTTTCTTCACACCGCTAGAACAGCGCGTCGCGGCCGACGCCGGAGCGCGCCAGCTGCTTGCGCATCTTGGCCAGGGCCTCGTTCTGGATCTGCCGCACGCGCTCACGTGTCAGGCCCAGCCGCACGCTCAGCACCTCGAGCGTCTCGGGCTCCCGGTCGTGCAGGCCGTAGCGGCCTTCGAGCACCTCGCGCTCCCGCGCGTTGAGGGCCTGCACCCACTGGTCGAGCAGGCGTTCCACCTCGTGCGTGTGCGTCACGCCAGCAGGGTTGCCCTGCTCGTCGTCGGAGGCCACGGTGTCGGCCAGCGTGAAGCCTTCTTCGCCGCGCGCGTCGCCCGCATCGAGCGAACGTGGCGCCTCGGCCAGCGCCAGCAGGTCGGCCACCGCCTGCACCTCGCGACCGAGCAGCGCGGCCACGTCCTCGACGCGCACGCCATCCGGCCGGCTCGCGAGGAACTCCGCATCGCCCTCGAGCGTGCGGCGTGCCCGCAGAACCTGCTGCAGTTCGCGCACGACATGCACCGGCAGGCGGATCGCCCGCGACTGCGTGATGACGGCGCGCTCGACCGACTGGCGGATCCACCAGGTCGCATACGTGGAGAAGCGAAACCCGCGCTCAGGCTCGAACTTGGTGATGGCATGCATCAGCCCGAGGTTGCCTTCCTCGATGAGGTCGGACAGCGGCATGCCGCGCCCCAGGTAGTTCTTGGCGATGTTGACCACGAGCCGCAGGTTGTGCTCGATCATCGATTGCCGCGCCGCGAAGTCGCCGGCGCGTGCGGCGCAGGCGGTGGTGTATTCCTCGGCGGGAGTGAAGAGCCCGGTGCGCCGGACCTGGCGCAGGTAGATGGTCAGGGCATCGGCGCCCTCGCCGCCCATGACCTCAGCGGTGGTGCCGTGGGGCGGGGCCGATGCTGCTGAGGGAATCGACGGATCCGCTGTGGGATCGTCGGGAAGAGAGTCCGTGCTCAGCGGCTCGTCGCCGCTGTCCTGATGACCATTGCGGCCACCGTTGCTTCGAGGTGAAGGGCTGCCCTGCCCCGCCAGCCCACGCACGGGCAGTGTGCGAAGAGGGCGGGAGGCAGCCATGGCATCACCGGTTGGGCAGGTAACGCGACGGGTCGACGGGCTTGCCCTGGCGGCGGATCTCGAAATGCAGCTTCACGCGATCGGCGTCGCTGTTGCCCATCTCGGCGATCTTCTGGCCCTTCTGAACCGACTGGTCTTCCTTCACGAGCAGCGTCTGGTTGTGCGCATACGCCGTGAGGTAGGTGTTGTTGTGCTTCAGGATGATCAGGTTGCCGTAGCCGCGCAGGCCGGCACCGGCGTAGACCACACGGCCGTCGGCCGCGGCCAGCACGGGGTCGCCGGCCTTGCCGCTGATGTCGTAGCCCTTGTTCTTGGCTTCGTCGAAACCGGCGATCAGCGAACCGCTGGCAGGCCAGATCCAGCCCAGGTCGTCGTCACCCGAACTGCTCGGGCCCGAAGGCGAGGCCGTGACAGGCGGCTTGGTGGTGCCGCTCGCGCCGCTGGCCGGCACGGCCGGCGTGACGGACGCCTGCGGGGCCACCGGCTTGGTCGTCGCCTCGGTGGCCGCGGCAGGCGCAGAGGTGGACGGTGCCGTGGCAACCGCCGTGCTCCCACCGGTCGGCGGAATCACGCGCAACACCTGGCCGACTTCGATCAGGTCGGGGTTGTCGAGGTTGTTCCAGCGCACGATGTCCTGCCAGCGCTGGCCCGTTTCGCTGCCGATGCGACGGATGGAGTCACCGGGGCGCACGGCGTAGTAGCCGGGCTTGCCGTAGTTCTCGATACCGGGGAGCGGTTTGCCGGACGCGTCGGTCGTGATGGGAGGACCGCCGGGCGTCGTTGCCCCGGGTGCGCGCGTCATGGTGCCCCGGTCTTCGACCGGTGCGGGACCGCGCGGTGCGGAGCAGCCCGCGATCACGAGCACAACAGCCAACGTGATGCCTGCGAACAAACTCCGATTGCCAAAACCCTGCATTTGTTATTCCTTCAAGCGATGCCCGATTTTAGGGGGACAAAGTGAACCGCCTCAAGAATGCGCCGCTCGAGCCCACGGGGGGTCTTGTCGATCACGACGAGGGCCTGTCCACCAGTGGCGGAATGGGTCGGCGCGACGATGCGCCCGCCCACCGCGAGCTGCGCGATCCAGGCCTCGGGCACGGCCTCGCCGCCTGCCGCGGCGATGATGCCCGCGTACGGCGCGCCCTTCGCGTAGCCGATCATGCCGTCGCCCAACATCAGGTGGACGGTGGCCAGGCGGAAGTGCCGCAGATTGGTGCGCGCGCGCTCGTGCAGTCCGCGCAGGCGTTCGATGCTGTAGACCTCGGTCGCCACTTCGTTCAGCACCGCGGCCTGGTAGCCGCAGCCGGTGCCGATCTCGAGCACGCGGCCCAGCCGCTCCTGCGGCTTGCCGACCAGCGCCGGCGCACCCAGCAGCAGCTCGATCATGCGGGCCACCACATTGGGCTTGGAAATGGTCTGCCCCAGCCCGATCGGCAGGCTGGTGTCTTCGTACGCCTGGTTGACCAGCGCGCTGTCGACGAAGCGATGCCGCTCGACGGTGCCCATGGCGCGCAGCACGCGCGCGTCGGTGATGCCCTGCGCCGCGAGCTTTTGCACCATGCGCGCCCGCACGGCGTCGGACGCCATTGAGGGCGTGGACGGGACCATCGGCTTGACCGGCACGGCGGGCATGCGCCCGCGCGTGGCGGCCGAGGCGGTGGGGGTCAGTCGAACCGGGAAACTGGGCCGCGGAGGGGTCGCCATGTCGTCAATTGCCGAGACGGGCGACCGTCTCGCGCCATTGGCCCAGGTTGGCATGGTCGGTCAGGTCGATCTGCAAGGGCGTCAGCGCGATGTGGCCAGCCGCAGTCGCGTGGAAGTCGGTGCCCTCCCCGCTGTCCTTGGCGCTGCCTGCACCGGCGATCCAGTACATGGTTTCGCCGCGCGGACTGTCCTGCGTGATCACCTTTTCGGCGGCGTGGCGACGGCCGAGCCGGCACACCTTGACCGGCTTCAGTTCCTCGAACGGACGGTTCGGCACGTTCACGTTGAGCAGGAAGGCGGGGCCACCGAGCATCTTCTCGCGCTCGATCTGCTGCACCAGCCGGCGCGCCACCTGAGCCGCCGCATCCACGTGCGCCCAGCCTTTTTCGATCTGCGAGAAGGCGATGGCCGGAATGCCGAACAGGTAGGCCTCCATCGCAGCACCCACGGTGCCCGAATAGATGGTGTCGTCGCCCATGTTGGCGCCGTTGTTGATGCCCGAGACCACCAGGTCGGGCCGGTAGTCGAGCAGGCCCTTGAGCGCGATGTGCACGCAATCGGCCGGCGTGCCCGTCACGTAGCGGAAACCGTTGTGCGCCTTGTGCACGTACAGTGGCGCGGCCAGCGTGAGTGCGTTCGACTTGGCGCTGTTGTTGTGCTCGGGTGCCACCACCTCGACGTCGGCGATGTCCTTGAGTGCGTCGTGCAACGCGACGATGCCCGGCGCCTGAAAGCCATCGTCATTGGAAATAAGTATCTTCATGGTGCTTCTGGGTGCAGCGGATTGTAGGTGCGGGGTGCGTCGCAGCAGGGACAACGCCGCACCACAGCGCCGCCTATCATCGCCCCGAATTCATTGCCCACACGACTCATTCGAAGGAGACCCCGAGCATGCACGCATGGCTTTGCGAAAACCCCACCGGCGTCGACGCGCTGACCTGGAAAGAACTGCCCACTCCCACGCCGGGCCCGGGCCAGGTGCTGATCGAGATCAAGGCGGCCAGCCTGAATTTTCCCGACCTGCTGATCGTGCAGAACAAGTACCAGATGAAGCCGCCGCTGCCCTTCGTTCCCGGATCGGAATATGCGGGCGTGATCCAGGCGGTGGGCGAAGGCGTCACGCACCTCAAGGTCGGGCAGAACGTGGCCTGCCTGTCGGGCACGGGCGGCTTCGGCACCCACACGCTGGCACCCGCCGCGCTGTGCATGCCGCTGCCCGAAGGCTTTGGCCATGTCGACGCGGCCGCTTTCATCATGATCTACGCCACCTCGTGGCACGCACTGATGGACCGCGCGCAACTCAAGGCGGGCGAAACCGTGCTGGTGCTCGGCGCGGCCGGCGGCGTGGGCACCGCAGCCATCCAGATCGCCAAGGCGGCGGGCGCCAAGGTGATCGCCGCGGCATCGACCGACGAAAAGTGCGAACTGTGCCGCTCGATCGGCGCCGACGCGACGATCAATTACACGACGCACGCACTGCCCAATGGTTTCCGCGATGCCATCAAAGCCGCGACCGACGGCAAAGGCCCGGATGTCATTTACGACCCCGTGGGCGGCGATTTCGCAGAACCCGCATTCCGCTCGATTGGCTGGCGCGGTCGCTATTTGGTGGTCGGTTTTGCATCGGGCCCGATCCCGTCGCTGCCATTGAATCTGACGCTGCTCAAAGGCGCGTCGCTCGTGGGCGTGTTCTGGGGCGATTTCGCGAAGCGCGAACCCAAGGCCAATGCGCAGATGATGGCCGAATTGGCCCAGTGGTACGGCCAGGGAAAAATCAAGCCGGTGATCGACAGCACGATGCCGATGGCCGAATTGAAGGCCGCCTATGCGCACATGGGATCGCGCGGTGTCAAGGGAAAACTGGTGATGGTGAACTGATCGAACGCGCGCGCATCGCCGTGCGCGCCATCCAATAAAAAAGCCCGCCGAAGCGGGCTTTTTTATTGGGCGAATGCTCAACTGATTCTGCAGGCAATCACTTGATCTCGTAATCGGAGAGCGACTTGCCAGCTGCCAGGGCTTCCGTGACCCAGCGCGGCTTGCGGCCACGGCCACCGGACCAGGTTTCGCCCGTCGGGCCGCGGTATTTGGCGGCGGCCTTGGCGGCTGCAGGACCTGCGCTGCGCTTGGTTGCAGCAGCACGGCCACCACCCAGCTTCAGATCGGAAGCGGTCAAACCGTATTCCGCAATCTTCCTGCGCACTTCTTCGATCACGCCGGCCCGTTCCTGGTTACGCAGGTCTTCGGCCTGCTTGCGCAATTGCGCAATCTGCTCGTCGTGCTTCTGGATCTGGGAATTGATATCGGCGAGTGACGAAGCCATTGTTGGACTCCTGTTGTGAATTGAAAACGGCTGAATTCTAATTCAAACCACTTTTGCCACAAGCGCCTTTTCAGCAGAAAAATGCAGGCGCATTGGCGGAATGCAACAACCCGCAACACATGCGCACCATTTTGGGTACTTTCAAAATCGCGGGTAGCGGGGAAAGAATGCGGCGTGCAACCTGGCGCTTGAAGCGACGGCGAAGCCAGAAATGACAACGCCGGGCAAGCCCGGCGTTGGAATCCCTTGGGTGCTATTGAGAAATAGCGCTGGGACTGAATTTTTTGGGGTGGCTGATGGGACTCGAACCCACGACGACCAGAATCACAATCTGGGACTCTACCAACTGAGCTACAGCCACCGTAGAGCCTCTGATTGTAGCGTTAAAAATCGCGGCTTTCGCTTCCGCGATCATCAAAGACGCCGAAATGCCACACCGACATGCAACCCAGCGCCTTCGGAGGCCGTCCGCGATGGCCTGCCGCCACACATGCGCCCTGCCCCATGGGCATAACTTCGCAGTCGCCCATTCGATGTGGCTGGACGACGCTGAGCCGCGAATGGCTCCGCTATCATGAATGCGAGCGGCCCGACCGGGCCCGGCTTTCGCCACTTCACTTCATCAAAGGAACTTCTTCATGAGCATCGTCTGGACTATCCTGATCGGGTTCGTCGTGGGTCTCGTGGCGCGGGCCGTCAAGCCGGGCAACGATTCCGCCGGCTTCATCGTGACCACGCTGATCGGCATTGCAGGTTCGCTGGGCGTGACCTACCTCGGCCAGGCAATGGGCTGGTACACCGCCGGCCAGGGCGCCGGCTTCATCGCCTCCGTGCTGGGCGCGATCGTGCTGCTGATTCTCTACGGCCTCATCAAGCGCAAGAGCTGATGCCCCTGACGCCGTGCCGCGCAACGCGGCCGGCGGTTCTTCCGGCTGCCTGAGCCCCCCCACTTCTTCAGCCAGCCTCGCGAGGCCTTCACGCCGATGCCCCGCAAACCACGCGCCCGTCATCACGTCTATGTGGTCGAACTCGACGACCGCGTCTGGAACAACGGCCGCTTCCGGCGCGCCAACCCCGACTACCAGCTCGGCAAGCCCTTCGTCTATGTCGGCATGACCGGCCTGGACCCCGACATCCGTTTCGACAAGCACAAGGCCGGCATCCAGGCCAATCGCTTCGTGCAGGAATTCGGCCTGCGACTGTTGCCCGCGCTCTACGAACGCTACAACCCGATGCCGTACGACGATGCGCGGCTGATGGAGGTCGACCTGGGCATCGCCCTGCGCCGCGCCGGCTACGGCGTCTGGCAGGCCTGACGCGGTTCAGGAGTAGGTGACCCAGTCCGCATACGCCGGGCCGTCGAGGTGCGGCAAGGTGTTGTAGGTCACGAGCATGTGCCGCTTCGGCGTGAAGGCGAACTCGGTCACCGAGCTGTTGCGGATGCGCAGGTTGAGTTCGATGGTCGTCTCGGCGCTCGTGCCCAGCACATGGCCGACCGCGGTGCTGATCGGCCCGCCGCTCGACACCACCAGCACCTTTGCGCCGTGGTGTCGTTCGCGCACATGGTCGAGCGCCGTGGTCACACCGGCCAGGAAGTCGACATAGCTCGGCATGCCGACTGGCGCGGTGCGCCCCTGCATCCATGCGCCGAGCCCGTCGCGCAGCAGACGGAAGTGATGGCGGTACATCTCGGGCGAGTCGGGCTTTTCGAGCTTGCCCTCGTGCACCGTGGCAATGACAGCCTCGCTGTCGTATTCGTTGAGCCCCGGCCAGGGCAGCACGTCGTCGCGCGACAGCCCCAATCCTTGGGCGATGCCCTCCCAGGTCTGCTTGTGGCGCTTCAGCGTGCCGGTGATGACGGCATCGAAACGCATGCCGCGTTCGCGCCAGTATTCGCCCAGGCGCACGGCCTGCCGGTGGCCGAGTTCGCTCAGGTTGTCATAGTCGGCAGCACCGAAACTGGCCTGCCCGTGGCGCACGAGGTAAAGGGTTCCCATGCGCCGGATTCTGGCAAGAAGCGCGACACGCGCTTGTCCCTCGTGCGACCAAAAAAAAAGCCCGGGTCGTCGAACCCGGGCTTGTTGCGAGCAGCGGTTGCCCGTCTGTCTCAGCGCGCCGCCGCAGCGGTCGGCAGCGTGTCGGCCGGCTTCGGCACGAGGATCTCCACCTTGAAGCGTTGCTTCAGCAGCTCGTAGTACGCAGCGGCTTCGGCAGCAGTCACCGACTGGGCGATCTGCATGCTTTCCTGTTGCGCCTGTTCGGCCGTCGGTGGCGTGCGCGGCACGACCTTGGTCACGCGGACCACGGCGTAGCCTTGCGTGCCCAGATCCACACCGAGCAGCGCGGGCAGCTTGGCGCCGTCGGCACGCAGTGCGGCGTCGATCACCGGTGCGGGCTGCGACTGCGCGTCGATGCGCGACACCGTGACCGGCGCGCCGAAGGTGGCTCCGTCGGCCTTCACCTTCCAGGCGGCGAGCTTGGCTTCGCCCTCGGCCTTGGCGAGTGCAGCGGCACGCTCGGTGATGAGCTGTGCGCGGATCTTGTCCTTCACCTCGGCCAGCGGAATCGGATGTGCGGCCGTGTACTGCGTCACGCGGCCCGATGCGAGCTGGTTCGGACCGACTTCGATGGCTTCGGTGTTCTGCTTGCGCTCCAGCGCGTCGGAGGCATACAGCGCCTGCAGGAAGTTGCGGCTCGCAAGCGGGCCGGTGGCGCCCGGCGCGGGTGTGCGCGGCACGTTGGTCGCGGTCTGGATCGTGAGCTTGAGCTTCTCGGCGGCCGGCTTGAGGCTCTCGGGCTGCTGGTACACGGTGTCCGTGAAGATTTCCGCAGCCTTCGCGAATTCCTGCGTGGCCTGTTGCGCGCGCACTTCGCTCTCGATGGTGGCGCGCACCTTCTCGAAAGGCGGCACCACGGCCGGCTTGATGTCGGTCAGCTGGATGATGTGGTAGCCGAACTCGGTCTCGACGAGGTCGCTGATGTCGCCCTTCTTGAGCGCGAACATCGCGTCTTCGAACGGCTTGACCATCGCGCCGCGCGTGACGAAGTCGAGGTCGCCGCCCTTCTCGGCCGAGCCGGGATCCTGCGAGTTCTTGCGCGCCACGTCGGCGAAGGTGTTCGGCGCCTTCTTCACGTCGGCCAGCAGCTGCTCGGCCTTGGCCTTCGCCTTGGCGCGGTCGCCGCTGGACATGCTGGCCGGCGCGGTGATCAGGATGTGGCTTGCACGGCGCTCTTCCTTGGTACCGAAGCGCGCGGTGTTCTGTTCGTAGTAGGTCTTGAGGTCGGATTCGTTCGCGACGATGTTCTTCTTCGCGGCTTCGAGGTCGAGCACGAGGTACTCGATGCTGGCCTGCTCGGGCGCCTGGAACTGCGACGTGTGGTCCTTGTAATAGGCCTCGATGTCGGCATCGCTGACCGTCACCTTCGACGCGAAGCCTTCGGGAGCGAAACGCGCCACCTGGATTTCACGGCGGTCGTAGAACGCATTGACGGTGGCCGCGGTCAGTGCCGCCGGCGCGAAGCTCGTGCCCGTCACGCCCAGCAGCACCTGCTGCGAGGCCATGTCGGCGCGCACCGAAGCTTCGTACTGCTCGGGCGTGCGGCCGGTGGCGCGCAGGAAGGCTTCGCGGTCGAACTTGCCGTCGGCCGTGCGGAACGCGGCCAGGCCGGCGTCCTGCGCGAACATGCGCGAGAGGCGGTCTTCAGACACCGACACGTTGGACTTGACCGCCGCGGCCGCCAGCACGCGATCGCGCACCATGCGTTCCAGCGTGGCGTAGCGCAGCGCGTCGGAGTCGAGCAGCGTCGGATCGACGTTGGGCGACTGCTGGCGGATGCGGTCGGTCTCGACGCGGTGCTGCTGGTCCCACTCGGGCTTGGTGATGTCGTGACCCTGGATGCGGGCCACCTTCTCGTCGCCGCCCATGCCCTGGTAGCGCTCGACACCAAAGAAGACGAACGAGGGAATGATCAGCAAGAACAAGAAAATCATCACGACTTTGTTGTACTTGCGGAAGGTATCAAACATGCTTGAACACTCTTTTTCGACGGGCGCCGGACGGCAATAAAAAAGGCGAACCGGTGTTCGCCTTTGCATCGGGTGGTGGTGGGTGCTGAGGGGCTCGAACCCCCGACCTACGCCTTGTAAGGGCGCCGCTCTACCAACTGAGCTAAGCACCCCACCTGGAATACTCTCCGAGTCTACAGCCTCAGTTCAGCGCGTCTTTGAGCGCCTTGCCGGGACGGAACTTCGGGATCTTGGCTGCCTTGATTTTAATCGCGTCGCCGGTGCGGGGATTCCGGCCGGTGCGGGCTGCGCGCTTGCCGACTGCGAAAGTGCCGAAACCGACGAGCGACACGGAGCCGCCCTTCTTGAGCGTGGTACGAATGGCGCCAATGGTGGATTCGAGCGCACGGGTCGCTGCGGCTTTGGAAATATCGGCGTTCTTTGCGATGTGCTCAATCAGTTCGGTCTTGTTCACAAGGGCCCCTTGTCGAAAAAAAGTTGGTCGGCTTTCGTCAGCTGCGACCTGGCCGCGACGGGTGCGACTCAAGAACATGGCAGGCCTGACGCCTCGGCAGCGCACTGCCAGCGAGGATTACAACCACTGGTCTGCGGGGTGTCAATAAGACACAACGCACTGCAGCCCAGCGGAGCGCGCGATTTTAGGGGCGTTTCGCGACGTACTTTTCAAAGGGCCTCGGCAATTGCCTTTCCGAGGTCGGCGGTGCCCGCCCGACCGCCGATGTCCGGCGTGCGCGGTGCGCCGCTTTGGGGCGCGAGCACCTTCTCGATGGTCGCCAGGATCGCGTCGTGCGCGTCCTTGTGGCCGAGGAACTCCAGCATCATCGCGCCGCACCAGATCTGGCCGATCGGGTTGGCGATGCCCCGGCCGGCGATGTCCGGCGCCGAGCCGTGCACCGGCTCGAACAGCGAGGGCGTGGTGCGCTCGGGGTTGAGGTTGGCGCTGGGCGCGATGCCGATGGTGCCGGTGCAGGCCGGGCCGAGGTCGGACAGGATGTCGCCGAACAGGTTGCTCGCCACCACCACGTCGAAGAAGTCGGGCCGCTGCACGAAGTGCGCCGTGAGGATGTCGATGTGGAACTTGTCCAGCGTGATGCCCGGGTAGCCCTTGGCCATTTCCACCACGCGCTCGTCCCAGTACGGCATGGTGATCGAGATGCCGTTCGACTTGGTGGCGCTGGTCAGGTGCTTCTTCGGCCGCGATTGCGCGAGCTCGAAGGCGAACTTCAGCACGCGGTCGACGCCCACGCGCGACATCACGGTTTCCTGCACCACGATCTCACGCGGCGTGCCCTGGTACATGCGCCCGCCGATGCTCGAATACTCGCCCTCGGTGTTCTCGCGCACGATGTACATGTCGATCTCGCCGGGCGCGCGCGGCGAGCCGTCGCGGCGCACCACTGGCGCGATGATGCCGGGCATCAGGCGTGCGGGGCGCAGGTTGATGTACTGGTCGAACTCGCGGCGGAACATGAGCAGCGAGCCCCACAGCGACACGTGGTCGGGAATCTTCTCGGGCCAGCCGACCGCGCCGAAGAAGATGGCGTCGTGGCCGCCGATCTGGTCCTTCCAGTTGTCGGGCAGCATCTGGCCGTGCTTCTCGTAATAGTCCCAGCTCGAGAAGTCGAAGTGGTCGAACTTCAGGTCGATGCCGAATTTGCGCGCCGCCGCATCGAGCACGCGCAGCCCCTCGGGCATGACTTCCTTGCCGATGCCGTCGCCGGCGATGACTGCGATTCTGTGGGTGCTCATGGGTGGGCTCCTGGGTGTTCGGGGGAAACGAAAAAATTCAGCGCCTCGGCCAGCAAGGCATCGGGGGCTTCTTCCGGGATGTAGTGGCCGCAGGGCAGCGCGTGGCCCGACACGTCGTCGGCACGCTCGCGCCACAGCGAGAGCACATCGAACGCGCGCCCCACCGCTCCATGTTCGCCCCACAGCACGCGCAGCGGCTGCGCGAGGCGGCGGCCGGCGGCGATGTCGGCGCGGTCGTGCACGAGGTCGATGGTGGCGGAGGCGCGGTAGTCCTCGCAGATGGATTCGGCGGTGCCCGGGATGGCGATGCAACGCTCGTACTCGGCCAGCACCTCGGGTGCGAACGGCGCGAGCCCGGCGTGCCGCCCACCCATCACGCTGCGGATGTAACGCACCGGGTCGGAGGCGATCAGCGCCTCGGGCAACGGCGGCGGCTGGATCAGGAAGAACCAGTGCCAGTAGGCCTTGGCAAACGCTTCGGAGGTGCCTTCGTACATCGCCAGCGTCGGCGCGATGTCGAGCAGCAGCATGCGCTCGACCGCGCCGGGATGGTCGGTCGCGAGCCGGTGCGCCACGCGCGCGCCGCGGTCGTGCGCGAGCACGGCGAAGCGATCGAAGCCATGGTGATGCATGGCGGCCAGCGCGTCGTGCGCCATCTCCCGCTTGCTGTAGACCGCGTGTTCGGCGTCGACCGCCGGTCGGCCCGAGTCGCCGTAACCGCGCAGGTCCACCGCCACCACCGTGAAGCGCTCGGCCAGCGCGGGCGCCACGCGGTGCCAGATCGCATGCGTCTGCGGATGGCCGTGCAACAGCAGCAAGGGAGCGCCCTGCCCGCCGATGCGACCGTGGATGCGCACGCCATCGCGGGCGATGTCGAAGCGGGGGAAGTCGAGGAAAGAGGCCGTCACGCCGCGATTGTGCGTTGCACCTCGACGGCCATCAAGCAACAATCAGCCAATTCATACTTTCCACTTTGGCATGAATCCCCACGCGATGGAACGCGGCGATCTCGAACTGGTGCTGGCCATCCGCGACCAGGGCAGCCTGGCCGGGGCCGCCGCCACGCTCGACGTGGTGCCCTCGGTCATCACCAAGCGGCTCGGCACGCTGGAGGCCCGGCTCGGGCAGCGGCTGTTCGACCGCACGACGCGGCGGCTCAGCGTCACGGCCGAGGGCGAGGCCGTGTGCCTGCATGCGCGCACGCTGCTCGAAGGCTTCGCGGCGCTCGAAAGCGAACTCGGCGAACGGCAGAACGCGCTGATCGGCACGGTCCGCCTCGCGGCCACCTTCGGCTTTGGCCGGCACTGGCTCGGCCCGGCACTCGCGGACTTCCAGGCGCAGCACCCCGGCCTGCAGGTCGAGCTGCTGCTGACCGAGCAACTGCCCGACCTCGGCGCCGAAGGCTACGACGGCGCGGTCTGGCTGTGGGCGGTGCAGCAGCACCGCGCCGCCGACTGGACCACGCGCCGCATCGCGCGCAACCAGCGTGTGCTGGCCGCCTCGCCCGACTACCTGGCCCGCCGCGGCACGCCGGCCACGGTGGAAGCACTGGCCACGCACGACTGCCTGATCGCGCGCGAGAACGGCGACGCCGCGCAGTCGCGCCAGTTCGCGCTCTGGACGCTGTGCCACGCGCGCGACAGCAGCACGGCGCGCGTGCGGGTGCAGGGTCCGCTCACGAGCAATTCAGGAGAAATGGTGCGCGACTGGTGTCTCGCGGGCCATGGCGTCATGCTGCGCAGCCTCTGGGACATCGCGCCGCAGCTCGCAAGCGGCGAGCTGGTGCGCGTGCTGCCGCAGTACGGCATGCCCGATGCCGACATCCACTGGGTCGCGCCCTGGCGGCCGAAGACGCCGCGGCGCGTGCGCCTGCTGGTCGATCACCTCGTCGAGCAGTTCCGTTCGGAGCCCTGGAAGCCGACCAAGCCGGTCGGGCGCTGAAGGCAGAGTCGGTCAGCGCTCCGCGCGCACCACGAGGCTCACGCCGACGGCCGTCAGGCCGATGCCCAGCACCGTGGTCCAGGTGATCGGTTCGGCGAACAGCAGCCAGGCCATCAGCGCCGTGCATGGCGGCACGAGGTACAGCAGGCTGGTGACGGCGGTGGCCGTGCCGCGCTGGATCAGCATATAGAGCAGCGAGCTGCCGCCCAGCGACAGCGCCAGCACCGACCAGGCCATCGCGCCGATCGAATGCGTGTTCCATTCGATGGCCTGCGCCTCGAGCGCGGCGAAAGGCAGGGTCACGAGCAGCGCGGCGGCCATCTGCACCGCGCTGGCGCTGCGCACGTCGCAAGGCGCGACGAAGCGCTTCTGGTACAGCGTGCCCGCCGTGATCGACAGCAGCGCCATCACGGCCAGCCCCATCGTCAGCGCGTTGACCTCGGTGCCCTGCCCCAGTTTGCGCGACACCACCAAGACCAGCCCGGCGAAACCCAGGGCCAGCCCAGTCCACTGCCGTCCCGAAATGCGCCCACCGTTGAAAGAAAGCCAGACAGCCGTGAGCACCGGCTGGATGCCGACCAGCAGCGCCACCAGCCCCGCGCCCATGCCCGCATGCACCGCCGCCCAGACGCCACCCAGGTAGCCGGCCTGCATCAGCACGCCCGTGACCGCCAAATGCCCCCATTGCGCGCGCTTCGCCGGCCACGCCACGCGCGCGAGCACGACCCACACGCCGAAGCAGGCGAGCGACAGCGCATAGCGCACGGCGAGGAACTTGAGGGGCGGCGCATAGGGCATGCCATAGCGCGCAACGATGAAACCCGTGCTCCAGATCAGCACGAAGACCGCCGGCATCGCCCGCAGCCAGCCTGCGTTGCGGACCGAGACGGCCGTGGTCATTTGGAGTGGGCCCGGATCTCGGGAATGGCCTTTTGCAGGTAATAGACCATCGACCAGACAGTGAGCACCGCCGAGATCCAGATCAGCCACTGGCCCCACAGGCCGGTGTCGATCACCTTGAAGAGGTGCCCGTCATAGAGCAGGAAGGGAATCGCGACCATCTGCACGGTCGTCTTGACCTTGCCGATCATGTGGACCGCCACGCTCTTGCCGGCTCCGATGCGCGCCATCCATTCGCGCAGCGCCGAGATGGCGATCTCGCGGCCGATGATGATGAGCGCCACGAACACGTCGGCGCGCTGCAGATGCACCAGCACCAGCAGCGCGGCGCAGACGAGAAACTTGTCGGCCACCGGATCGAGAAAGGCGCCGAAGGAAGAGGTCTGGTTGAGCTTGCGCGCCAGGTAGCCGTCGAGCCAGTCGGTGGCGGCGAACACGATGAACATGACCGTGGCGATCAGGTTGCGCGTCGGTTCGCTGATCGGCAGGTAGAAAACGCCGACGATCAACGGAATCGCGACGATGCGCGTCCAGGTCATGATGGTCGGTAGGGTCCAGAACATGCGGGCGATTGTGTCATGCACGCGTGAAGCGCCGGAAGGACGGGGGCAATCCCGGCTTCAACGCAGCGCGCGATAGATTTCCTCGGCCAGTTCGGTGGCGATGCCCTCGACCGAGGCGAGGTCTTCGACGCTCGCCGCCGCCACGCCGCGGATGCCGCCGAAACGCTGCAGCAGGCGCGCCCGGCGCTTCGGGCCGATGCCCGGAATGTCTTCGAGCTGGCTGCCGCCCACGCGCACCTTGGCGCGCTTGGCCCGCATGCCGGTGATGGCGAAGCGGTGCGCCTCGTCGCGGATCTGGGCCACGAGCATCAGGGCGGCCGAATCCTTGCCGAGGTAGACCTTCTCGCGGCCATCGGCAAACACCAGTTCTTCGAGCCCGACCTTGCGGCCCTCGCCCTTCTCGACGCCGACGATCAGCGACAGCGGCAGGCCCAATTCGCTGAACACCTCGCGCGCCATCGACACCTGGCCCTTGCCGCCGTCGACCAGCACCAGGTCGGGCATGCGCGCGGCCGGCGTCCGGGGCGGCGGCGCCTCGACGCCCTCGGCCCCTTCGCTTTCCGCGTCGCCCGGGGCCAGGGCCTCGGTCTCGGCCGCCATCGCCTCGGCCAGCTTGCCGTAGCGGCGGTGCAGCACCTGGCGCATGGCGGCGTAGTCGTCGCCGGGCGTGATGCCGTCGATGTTGTAGCGTCGGTACTCGCGGTTCTGCATCGTGTGGTGCGCGAACACCACGCACGAGGCCTGCGTGGCCTCGCCCGCCGTGTGCGAGATGTCGAAGCACTCGACGCGGAAGTTCTCCAGGTCGTCCGATGCCAGCTCGAGCGCGTCGGCCAGCGCACGGGTGCGCGCCTGCTGCGAGCCTTCTTCGGCCAGCAGCCGCGCCAGCTGCAGGCCGGCGTTCGTCTCGGCCATCTCGAGCCAGTGGCGGCGCTGTTCGTGCGGCTGGAACACGGCCGTGACGCGCGCGCCGGCCTGCTGCGAAATGGCCTCGATGAGCGCGCGGCTCACCTGCCGGCCCAGCACCAGCGTGGCGGGCACCGGCACGTCGATGTAGTGCTGGGCGATGAAGGCCTCGAGCACCTGCACCTCGATCGGGTCGGCAACCACCGGGTCGGCGCCCTCTTCGGCGTCGAGCTCACCGTGGTGGATCTGCGCCGCGTCGTCCACGTGCACCGGAAAGTACGCGCGGTCGCCCAGGTGGCGCCCGCCGCGCACCATCGCGAGGTTGACGCAGGCCTTGCCGCCCTGCACCTTGACCGCGAGGATGTCGACGTCCTTGTCGGACACCACCTCGATCGACTGCTGGTGCAGCACGCGCGAGATCGCCGACATCTGGTTGCGCAGCTCGGCCGCCTGCTCGAACTCGAGCTTCTCGGCGTGCGCCGTCATGCGCTGTTCGAGCGTGGACAGCACGCCCTGCGTGTCGCCGAGCAGGAAGGCCTCGGCGCTGGCCACGTCCTGCGCGTACGCCTCAGGCGAAATGAGGCCCACGCAGGGGCCGCTGCAGCGCTTGATCTGGTACAGCAGGCA
The DNA here is from genome assembly GCF_059416345.1 of Variovorax sp. GW821-FHT09D07. Taxonomy (NCBI): domain Bacteria; kingdom Pseudomonadati; phylum Pseudomonadota; class Betaproteobacteria; order Burkholderiales; family Comamonadaceae; genus Variovorax; species Variovorax sp. GW821-FHT09D07. The sequence continues at coordinate 1,005,380 of NZ_JBWKOY010000002.1, read as the reverse complement.
GGGCCGCGTGCGGTTGGCGTACACCGTGTCCTCGCAGGTGCGCAGGCGGAACACCTTCTGCAGCAGCTGGATCGATTCCTTCACCGCCCACGCGCTCGGGTACGGCCCGAAGTAGCGGTGCTTCTTGTCGACCGCGCCGCGGTAGTAGGCCAGCCGCGGAAACCCGTGCGAGGCGATCTTCAGGTAGGGATAGCTCTTGTCGTCGCGAAACAGGATGTTGTAGCGCGGCTTGAGCGTCTTGATCAGGTTGTTCTCGAGCAGCAGCGCCTCGGCCTCGGAGCGCACCACGGTGGTCTCCATGCGCACGATCTTCGAGATCATGTGGCCGATGCGGGTGCCCCCGTGGCTCTTCTGGAAGTAGTTGGCGACCCGCTTCTTGAGGTTGCGCGCCTTGCCCACATACAGCACGGCGCCGGCCGCGTCGAAATAGCGGTAGACGCCCGGCAACTGCGGCAGGGCCGCGACTTCGCTGAGCAATTGATCGGAATGCACGTCGGACATGACGGCTATTGTGGCGCGCGGCGCGGGCCCTTGCGGCGTCCCCGGCACGAACGCGACACGCACGGGAATGAAATGTGCTCATCATGGACGCGGGCGCGAGGAGCGCCCGTTGTCCTTCGAATAACACCACTCGGGAAGCACTCTCCATGAACAAGAATTCCACGCGCGCGTGGTGGGCCCTGACGCCCCTCGCGCTCTCCCTGGCCGTGGCCGGCTGCGGTGGCAACAGCAACAACAACGCGCAGAACAACGCCGCACTGGTCGCGGCCATCGCCGCGATCAACGCGGCCAACCAGCCCACGCCCACGGCCCCGCCCGCCGCCGACAACGGCTGCCAGATTCCGAGCAGCGGCACCTCCGTGGTCGTCGGCTCGGGCGACCCGGGCGATCCGGCCGCGCCGGAGCCGGCGTCGGGCTACGTGCCCGGCCACAAGCTGGTGTACGCCAAGAACTACATGGTGGTCGCGAACCACCCGCTGGCCACGCGGGCCGGCTGCGACGTGCTGAAAGCCGGCGGCAGCGCGGTCGATGCGGCGGTGGCGGTGCAGGCCGTGCTCGGCCTGGTCGAGCCGCAATCGAGCGGGCTCGGTGGCGGCGCCTTCATGCTCCATTACGACGCGGCGACGAAGAAGGTGCAGGCGTACGACGGGCGCGAGACGGCGCCTGCGGCTGCCACCGAGAACTACCTGCGCTATGTGGACGATGCCACCGACACCAGCGCGCCCGTGCCCAGCGCCCGCTGGAGCGGCCGTTCCATCGGTACGCCCGGTGCCGTACGCATGCTCGACATCGCTTATCAAGACCACGGCAAACTGCCCTGGAAAGACCTGTTCGGCTACGGCATCACGCTCGCGTCCGACGGCTTCCTGATCGGCGGACGCATGGCGACCGCCATCGCGGGCTCCGCGACACACCTGAAGCGCGACGCCGACGCCACGGCCTACTTCTTCAACGCCGACGGCACGCCGAAGGCGCTGGGCACCAGGCTCACGAACCCGGCCTACGCCAAGACGCTGAACGCCATCGCCACGCAAGGCGCCAACGTCTTCTACGCAGGCGACATCGCCAAGGGCATCGTCGACAAGATCGGGGTCAGCGCCGCCGTCGATGGCTCGGCCATCACGCCCGGCAAGACCACGCTGGCCGACCTGGCCAGCTACAAGGCCAAGCGCCGCGACCCGGTCTGCGGCACCTACCGCGATTACTACGTGTGCGGCATGTCGCCGCCGTCCTCGGGCGGCATTGCGGTGATGCAGACGCTCGGCATCCTCGAGACCTTCAATCTCGGCCTGCATAAGCCGACCGCCATCGACCTCGAAGGCGGCAAGCCGAGCGTGATGGGCGTGCACCTGGTGAGTGAGGCCGAACGCCTGGCGTACGCCGACCGCGAAAAGTACGTGGCCGACACCGACTTCGTCCCGCTGCCGTACGGCTCGATCGATTCCCTGATCAATAAGCCCTACCTGCAGGGCCGTGCCAGCCTCATCAGTCTGGCGAAGAGCATGGGCACCGCCCAGCCCGGCGATCTTGGCGACGTTCCGCTCGGCATCGACAAGACCGAAGAGCACGGCACCACGCATTTCACCATCGTCGACAAGCAGGGCAACGTGGTCGTGATGACCACCACGGTGGAAGGCGGCATGGGGTCGGCCCACATGACGCAGGGCTTCCTGCTGAACAATCAGCTGACCGATTTCTCGGACGAGCCGTACGGCAAGCCCACACAGACCTACAAGGTTGCCAACCGCGTCGCTCCGGGCAAGCGTCCGCGCAGCTCGATGGCGCCAACGCTGGTGTTCAAAAAGAACGCCGACGGCAGCATGGGTGAGTTCGTGATGGGCACCGGCTCGCCCGGCGGCAGCAACATCATCCAGTACGTGGTGAAGACGCTGGTCGGCGCGCTCGACTGGGGGCTGGATGCGCAACAAGCCACGTCGCTGGTCGACTTCGGGGCGCCCAACTCCGTGACCACCAACGTCGGCGGCGAGCACCCGAATGTCGACGAGACCAACTCGGGCCTCGACGACCCACTGGTCGCCGGACTGATCGGGCTGGGTCACAAGGTGTCGGTGACACCGCAGTCCAGCGGCGTGAGCACCATCATCCGCACGAACGTCGGCGGCAAGCCCGCGCTGACCGGCGGCGCAGACCCGCGCCGCGAAGGCATCGTGCTGGGCGACACCTTCACGCCCTGAACGACAAGGGGGCTGGCGCCGCCTTCGCTGCGCCAGCCCCCTTGCCCGATCACCTGTTTACTTACTTCGCGACTTCCGACACCAGCCGGTACAGGAACTCTCGCCCGTCGTACAGGCGCTGGATCTCGATGCGCTCGTCCAGCCCGTGCGCACGCGCATCGGCCGGCTCGAGGAACATGCCGGTCACGCCGTACATCGGGATGCCGGCGTTGCGCAGGAAGCGGCTGTCGGTGGCGCCGGTGCTCATGGCGGGCACCACGGGCACGCCGGGCCACATCTGCTGCGTGAGCGTCTCGACCGTCTTCACGAGGTCACCGTTGAGCGGCGAGGCCGGGCTGCGCAGCGGCTTGCCCATGTTGCGCACCACGATCTTGTCGTTGCCCACGGCCTGGGTCAGCAGGCGCTCGACTTCTTCAGGGTCATCGTGCGGCAGGATGCGGCAGTTGACCGTGGCCTTGGCCGATTGCGGCAGCGCGTTCTCGGCATGGCCGGCCTGCACCATCGTCGCCACGCAGGTGGTGCGCAGCTGCGCGTTGTAGGCCGGGTTGGCCGTCATGCGCTCGAGCACGCCGGCGTCGGGGTTGCCGCTGCCGATGGCGCGCATGTCGTCGGCCAGCTGGCCGGTGGCGAAGGGGGCGCTGCGCGCGAAGTAGGTCTTGGTGACGTCCGCGAGCTTGATCGGGAAGGCGTAGTTGCCCAGGCGCTCCAGGCCGGCCGAGAGCGCGTAGATCGGGTTGGTCTTGGTGGGCACCGAGCTGTGGCCGCCCACGTCGCGCGCCTCGAGCATGTAGGTGGTGTACATCTTCTCGGCCACCTGCATGCGGTGCAAGTTCGGCTTGCCGCCGCGCAGCTCGCCGCCGCCGCCCTCGTTGATGCCGAACTCGGCCTGCAGCAGCTCGGGCTTGTTGTTGATGAGCCAGAAGGCGCCGTTGCTCAGCGCGTCGCCGCGCTCCTCGTCGGCGGTGAGCGCCAGGATGATGTCGCGCTTGGGCTTGAAGCCTTCCTGCTTGAGCTGCCCGAGCACGGAGACCAGCGCCGCGGCCATGGCCTTGTCGTCGATGGCGCCGCGCGCCGTGAAGTAGCCGCCGGTTTCCTGCAGCTTGAAGGGGTCGGTCTTCCAGTCTTCGCGGCGGGCCTCGACCACGTCGATGTGGGCCAGCAGCAGCAGCGGCTTCTTGCTGCCGTCGCCCTTGAAGCGCAGCACCAGGTTCCCCTTCTTCGGGAAGGGCTCGAAGATCTGGATGTCGCCGGGCGCGAAGCCCGCGTCGACCAGCCGCTTTTCCATGGCCCGCGCCGCGACCGTGTTGTCGCCCACCGAGTGTGTGGTGTTGATCTCGATCAGTTCCTTGTAGATCTCGCGAAAGCGCTGCTGCTGCGCGGTGAGCGGCGCGGTCTGGGCCTGGGCGCCGGCGATGCCGGCCAGGGCCAGCGAGAGCGCGAGCACGCCGCGTTTGGCGCTGCTCAAGGGCGAAGAAGAAAACGACGAACGGCGGCGGGTCTGCATCCTCATGGTCTGGCTCTCTCCGATGGTTGTTGTGGCGAGGGCAGCATAGCAAGCGGGCCACGTTTTCGCCCGCGCCTGAGCGACCGCGAAGACAGGCACACTCGCGGCCATGGGCACGCGCATGCAATGGGACATCTTCTGCAAGGTCATCGACAACCACGGCGACCTGGGCGTCTGCTGGCGCCTGGCCTGCCAGCTGGCGGCGGCGGGCGAGCGCGCGCGGCTGTGGGTCGACGACCCGACGGCACTGCACTGGATGGCACCGGCCGGTTGCGACGGCGTGCAGGTGATCGACTGGTCCGACGCCGAAGCCGTGCGCCGCGCCATCGCCGACCCGGCGCCCGAGGTGCTGGTCGAGGCTTTCGGTTGCGACCCGGAGCCGGAACTCATCGCGCGTTTCGCGCAGGCCCCGGGCCCTGCGCAGGCCTGGATCAACCTCGAGTACCTGTCGGCCGAGCCCTATGTCGAGAAACTCCACCGGCTGCCCTCGCCCGTGTTCAAGGGCCCGGGGGCCGGGCTGACGAAACGTTTCTTCTACCCGGGCTTCACGCCCGCGACCGGCGGCCTGCTGCGCGAGCCCGACCTGATGGCGCGCCAGGCGCGCTTCGACCGGGCGCGCTGGCTGGAGGCGCAGCAGATTCCCTGGCAGGAAGGCGAGCGCCTGGTGTCGCTCTTCTGCTACGAGCCGCCCGCGTTGGCCGCCCTGCTCGCCAGGCTGGCCGCCGACCCGGTGCCCACGCGGCTGCTGGTCACCGCAGGCCGGGCCGCGCATGCGGTGCAGGCGTGCATGTCAGATCGCCCGTTGGACGTTCAAAGTTCGCTATCAATTTCATACCTCCTCTACCTCAGCCAGGCGGATTTCGACCACCTGCTGTGGGCCTGCGACCTCAACTTCGTGCGCGGCGAAGACTCGCTGGTGCGCGCCCTCTGGGCCGGCGCACCGCTGGTCTGGCAGATCTACCCGCAGGACGACGACGCGCACCACGTCAAGCTCAACGCCTGGCTCGACTGGCTCGGCGCCCCCCCGGAGCTGCGGCTTTTTCACCACGCCTGGAACGGCTTCGGCGACGCCCCCCTGCCCGCGCCCGGCCCGCTGGACGCCTGGCGCGAAACCGCCCGCGCGGCGCGCGGCAGGCTGCTCGCGCAGGACGATCTGCTGGCCCAGTTGCGGCAGCTGGTCGCCGGAAAAAGCTAAAATAGTGGGCTTTGCGGAATTCAGCCCTGCCCGCCACGGTCGGGGACGCCTTTCGCCAAACCTGCCGCGGGACATGTACGGCGGGGCCAGATACGACGGCATGCAGCGCCGAGGGCCCCGCGCACCGAGCGGCCAACATCCAGAGAACCTGATATGAAAATCGCTCAAGAAATCCGCGCCGGCAACGTCATCATGCACGGCAAGGACCCGATGGTCGTCCTCAAGACCGAATACAGCCGCGGCGGCCGCAACAGCGCCACCGTGCGCATGAAGATGAAGAGCCTGATCGCCAACTTCAACACCGAAGTGGTCTTCAAGGCCGACGACAAGATCGACCAGATCGTGCTGGACAAGAAGGAGTGCACCTACTCCTACTTCGCCGACCCGATGTACGTCTGCATGGACGCCGAGTACAACCAGTACGAAGTCGAAGCCGAGAACATGGGCGACGCCCTGAACTACCTCGAAGACGGCATGGCCGTCGAAGTGGTGTTCTACGACGGCAAGGCCATCTCGGTCGAACTGCCGACCAGCGTCGAGCGCGAAATCACCTGGACCGAGCCGGCCGTCAAGGGCGACACCTCGGGCAAGGTCATGAAGCCCGCCAAGATCGCCACCGGCTTCGAAGTCGGCGTGCCGCTGTTCGTGTCGCAAGGCGACAAGATCGAAATCGACACCCGCACCGGCGAATACCGCAAGCGCGTCTGAGCGCGTCTGCACCCGGCTGACCACCACCACGACGAAGGCTCCGCAAGGAGCCTTTTTCGTTGGCGGGCACGCGGGTTGCATCGGCGCACAATGCCAAGCCAATTCCGTTCGACGACCGTTTCATGAACAACACGCACAACATTCACGACAAGCGCCTGGCCGATGCCTGGGCCACGCTGCAGTCCCATTCCGACCGGGGCCTGCCCCTCGATCCCGATCCCTCGCGCCTGGCCTTCGCCGACCCCGAGTTCCTGCTGCGCCGCGAAACGCGCGGCATCCGCATGCAGCTCGAGCTGATGAAGCCCGACCTCGAGCAGCGCGCCCATGGCATCGAGAACACGGTGGTGGTCTTCGGCAGCGCGCGCTTCCGCAGCGAAGACGAAGCCGCCGCGCTGGTCGCGCAGGCCGAGGCGGCCGGCGACACGGCCCTGGCCGAGCGCTGGCGCCGGCTCTCGCGCAACTCGCACTACTACGAGAAGGCGCGCACCTTCGGCAAGCTGGTCGCGCAGTACAGCGAGAAGAAGGAGCCGCAGGACAAGCTCTTCGTGTGCACCGGCGGCGGCCCCGGCATCATGCAGGCGGCCAACCGCGGCGCGCACGAAGCCGGCGGCCTCTCGGTCGGCCTGGCCATCGCGCTGCCGATGGAAGAAGAAGCCAACCCCTACGTCACGCCGGCGCTGAGCTTCAAGTTCCACTACTTCGCGATCCGCAAGATGCATTTCATGATGCGTGCGAAGGCGCTGGTGGCGTTCCCGGGCGGCTTCGGCACGCTCGACGAGCTGTTCGAGGTGATCACGCTGGTGCAGACCAAGAAGTCGAAGCCGGTGCCGATCGTGCTCTTCGGCTCGGACTACTGGAAGAAGCTGATCGACTTCGACTTCCTGGTCGACGAAGGCGTGATCTCGCCCGGCGACGTGAAGCTCTTCGAATACGTCGACGCGCCGGAAGACGCGTGGGACGCCATCAAGCGCTTTTACAAACTCTGACCGCCCCGGTCAGGCGTCGTCGCTGTCGTCGGGCCGCAGGGCCTGCTCGAAGAAGCGCGTGAGCGCGCGGGCGCGGCGGCGGCGGTCGGCCACGGGGTTCGCGTGTGGCCCCATGGCCACGGCATCGTCGGCCACGCCGTGCAGCGCATTGAAGAGGATCACGGCCGTCAGCGTTGCGTCCTCGACTTCCCACACGCCCGCGGCGTCGCCCTGCTTCAGCAGGGTGACCAGCTGCGTGATGACGACGTTGTCGTTGCGCATGCGGCGGTCCTCGGGCCGGTACTCGTGGAACACCACGTCGTGCAGCGCGACGTTGTCCAGGTAGGTCTCCAGCCCCGCTTCCACCCAGGCCTTGAGCCGCGCGCGGTACTTGCCCGGCGCGTGGCGGTCCATCGCCTCCTGCAGGCGGGCGCAGAAGGTGTCGACGAAGCGTTGCTGCAGCGCGCCGAGCAGCGCCTCCTTCGACGGAAAGTACAGGTAGAAGGTGCCCTTGGCCACCTGCGCGCCGGCGGCGATGTCGTCGATGCTGGTGGCGGCAATGCCCTTGGCGATGAACAGCTGCTCGGCGGCGTCCATCAGCGCGACGGCGCGGGTCTGCGGCGCCTTGGTGCGACGGCGCGCAGCGGTGGCGGGAGCGTCGTCGGGGCTGCTGCTTGTCATGGTCAAGAACCGGCCATGGCACCGGCGCGTGCCGTGTCGATGGCGGCGTGCACGGCCGCGGCATCGAGACGCAGGCCGCGCGGGGCCAGCACGCGCTCGCGCAGCCAGGCCAGGGCCTCGTCGGTGCGGGCGAAGGTGCTCGCGGGAATGCCGAAGAGTTTTTCGACGTTCATCTTGCTGATCTTCTCGAACTGGTCGGCGGGCACCACGCTCGCCATGCCCATCATATGGCGGCGGATGTCGGCGCCGCGCGCCTGCAGCCACTGCTTCGCACTCTGGGCGCTGCCCTCGGGATGCACCAGCGCGTCGGCGTCCGCGAACACGCGCAGCGAGACAAAGGGCTCGCCGCGGTCGAGCCAGCGGTTCCAGTCCTCGGTGAAGGCCTGCAGGCTTTCCAGCGTCTGCAGGCCTGCGGACACGCTGATGACCAGCGGCCATTGACTGAGTTCGTGACGGATCATGAAAGACTCCTTGTAGACAACCGGAAGGCGCCGGGCACTGCGGCGCAGGAAGGGAATGCGGACGGCGGGCATGGCGAACGGCTCAGGCGCGCGTGGGGGCTGCAAGCGCGGCGGCCCGCGGCCTGACGCGCAGCAGCAGCCCCGCCGCCACCAGGCCGGCCACGCCGGCACAGGCCATCGCGGCGTGGAAGCCGCCCGCGAGCGCATCGCTCAGGAGCCGCTGCGCCATGCCGGCGTCGAGCGCGGCCAGCGCGCCGAGGTCGTGGCGGGACACCGCCGCCACCGCCGCCTGCGATGCATCGGGCACGCCGGCACGCGCAAGCGATTCGGCCATCAGCGCGGTGGCGCGCGTGCGCATCAGCGTGCCGAGCAGCGCGATGCCGATCAGCATGCCGCCCTGGCGCAGCGCGTTCATGGTGGCCGAGGCCATGCCCGAGCGCTGCGCGGGCACCGAGGCCATCACCGCCGTGCTCGTGGCCGGCACGGCCAGGCCCGCGCCCGCCCCCAGCGCCACGAAGAGCAGCGCCAGCGGCAGGTAGGGCGTGTCGGCCGAGAACAGCGTCAGCAGCAGCATCGCCACGCCGATCAGCCCGTAGCCCGCGACCATCAGCGTGTGCACCTCGAAGCGGCGCGCCAGCCGGCCGAACTGCGAGGCCACGAGGCCCGTCGCCACGAACTGCGGCACCAGCCGCCAGCCGGTCTCGCTGGCCGACCAGCCCTGCACCTGCTGCAGGAACAGCGAGAAGAAGAACAGGCTGGCGTAGGTCGAGAAGCCCAGCACGAACGAAGCGAAGTTGGTGACCGAAAAGCGCGCGTCGCGGAACAGCGCGAGCGGCAGCAGCGGCCGCTGCACGCGCGCCTCCACCGCCAGGAACAGCGCCAGCCCGACACCCGCCGCGACGAGCGCGACCACCGCGTGGCGCGAGCCCCAGCCGTGTTCGCCCGCGGCGATGAGCCCGTAGGTCAGCGCGCCCAGCCAGAGCACGCTGAGCACCTGCCCCGCCGGGTCGAGCGCCGCATGCTCGGGGTGCGAGGACTCGCGCAGGCCCCACATCCCGAGCGCCACGGTCAGCACGCCGATCGGCAGGTTGATGAGGAAGATGCTCTGCCAGCCCGCGTGGTCCACCAGCAGCCCGCCGAGCATCGGCCCGAGGATCAGCGACAGCGCCGTGAACGACGACCAACCGCCAATCACCCGTGCGCGGCTGGCCGGCTCGGGAAAGGCGTGCGCCAGCAGCGACAGCGCGCCCGGGATCATCAGCGCGCCAGCCACGCCCTGCACCGCGCGACCCGCGAGCAGCATGGGCAGGCCCGACGCCATCGCGCACATCGCCGAGCCCACGGTGAAGACCACCACGCCGGCCAGCCAGGCGCGCTTGCGGCCGTAACGGTCGCCGATCGGGCCGGCCGACAGCATGAAGGCCGACAGGCACAGCGCATAGATGTCGATCACCCACTGCAGCCCGGCCAGGTCGGTGGCGAGCGCGCGCTGCAGCGTGGGCAGCGCCACGTTGACGATGCTCACGTCGAGCGTGGCGATGAAGCTGCCGAGGTAGACCGCCGCCACCAGGGCCAGGCGGCGGCGCGGGTCGGTCGCGGCCGACGGGGAATGGGAGTCCATGGACGCCTTCGGGTCAGGAAGAAAGAAGGCGCCGATACTGACTTCGAGTCAGTATTTTGTCAATCAAATGAGAATTACTGTCATTTGCAACGTGGAATTCAAACCGCCGTCACAGCTTCAATCCCCAGGTCGCCTTGGCGCCCAGCGCCAGCACGCCGCCCACCACCCAGAACACGCCGGCAATGCCGATCAGCGCACCGAGCGAGCCGAACAGCATCGGCATCGCGACGCTCGATGCGTTGATGGTCATGAGCCGCAGCCCCAGCGCCTCGCCGTGCCGGGCATGCGGCGTGATCTGGTGCAGCATGCTCATCACCATCGGCTGCACCGCGCCGAGCGCGAAGCCCAGCACCACGGAGCAGATGCCCATGGTCCACGGTGAATTCAGCAGCGGGTAGATGGCGAACACGGCCGCCGTGACGACGGTCGAGCTCAGGATCACGCTGCGCTCCGACGCACGCGACGCGATCAGCGGCAGCACGATGCGGATGACTGCCGCGGCGATCGCGAAGGCGCCGAGGATGGAGCCGATCACCGAGGCGCTGATGCCCCGGTCGTGGCCCAGCACCGGCAGCACGAAGGCGTGCACGTCCCAGCTCGACGACTGCAGCCAGTTCACGAACAGCAGGCGGCGGAACATCGGCTCGCGCAGCAGGTCCCAGGCCCGCGTGGGCGCGGCGCCCGGCACCGGCGCCACCCGCGGCGGCTCGTGCGCGCCGCGCGCCAGCAGCCAGCACAGCAACGGCAAAAAGGCCATCACGGCGAAGCAGATGCGAAAGGCCAGCAGGTCGGCCGGCGCACGGCCGGCGTGGTCGATCAGCATCCCGGCCAGGAAAGGCCCGACGAAGTTCGCCGCCGCCGGCGCGATGGCGAGCCAGCTGAACACGCGCTTGAGCTGCGTCGGGTCGGTGGCCGAGCGCCCCACGTGCCGCTGCAGCGCGATGACGGTCGCGCCGGTGGCGCCGCCGGTCAGCAGCGCGGCGATGCACATGACGGGGAACACCGGAAAAATCAGCGCCAGCCCTGCCCCGCCCGAGGCCGCGATCACCGACAGCCACAGCGGACGCTTGAGCCCGTGCCGGTCGGCGAAGCGCCCGGCCGGCAATGCAAGAAACACCTGGGTCAGCGCGAACAGCGCGATCAGCAGGCCGACGGCCGCTGCGCTGTAGCCTTGCTGCAGTGCGAGCAGCGGTGTGGCGAGCCGCATGCCCGCCATCGTGGCGTGCAAACAGACCTGCGCCACGATGACGCGCAGCAGTTCAGAACCTTTCACGGGGTGTCGTCGGCCTCGCTGTCAGTGTCGGCCGTGGGCGGCAGCAGCGCCTGCGACTGCGCCTCGGGCAAGGCCTCGACCTTGCGCAGCGCCAGGCGCATCTGCTTGGCACGCGTGTCGGCCTTGTCGATGGTGTCGGAGGCCTTGGCCACCTGTTCCTTGATGCGCGCCACCCATTCGCCGTAGCGCTCGAACTCGGTCTTGACCGCGCCCAGCACCTTCCAGACCTCGGAGGCCTGGCGCTCCAGCGCCAGCGTGCGAAAGCCCATGTGCAGGCTGTTGAGCATGGCGAGCAAGGTGGTCGGGCCGGCCAGCGTCACGCGGTGCTGGCGCTGGATCGCGTCCATCAGGCCGGGGCGGCGCAACACCTCGGCGTAGAGGCTTTCGACCGGCAGGAACAGGATCGCGAAATCGGTGGTGTGCGGCGCCGCCAGGTAGTTCTCGGCGATCGACTTGGCCTCGACGCGGATGCGCGTCTCGAGCGCCTTGGCCGCGGCCTCGGCGCCGGCGGCATCGGCGCGCTCGTGGGCGTCGATGAGGCGTTCGTAGTCGTCGCGCGGGAACTTGGCGTCGATCGGCAGCCACACCGGCGCGCCGTCGTCGCCGCGCCCCGGAAAGCGGATCGCGAAGTCGACGCGCTGGCCGCTGCGCGGCTTGGTCTCGACCTGGCGCGCGTACTGCTCGGGCGTGAGCACCTGCTCGAGCAGCGCCTCCAGCTGCACCTCGCCGAACACGCCGCGCGTCTTCACGTTGGTCAGCACGCGCTGCAGGCTGCCGACGCCGACGGCCAGCGTCTGCATCTCGCCCAGGCCCTTGTGCACCTGCTCGAGCCGGTCGGCCACCTGCTTGAAGCTTTCGCCCAGGCGCGCCTCGAGCGTGCTCTGCAGTTTCTCGTCGACGGTCTTGCGCATCTCGTCGAGCTTGGCGGTGTTGCTCTGCTGCAGCTGGGCCAGCTGGGTTTCCATGGTCGTGCGCACCTCGGAAAGGCGGCGCGCGTTCGATTCGCTCAGCCCCTGCAGCTGGGTGTTCAGCGTGTCGGCCAAGGTCTTCTGCAGCGACGCGAGCTGCAGCGCGAAGGCGTCGAGCTGGGCGTTCTGCGTGCGCGTCGCCTCGGCGCCCTGCTGCACCAGCGACTGCTGGAAGGTGGCGAAGGCCTGCGCAGTTTCCTGGCGTGCGCCGCGCGAGCCTTCGCCGATCTCGTGGCGCAGCTCGCGCTCGGTGCGTTCGTTGGCGCGGCCCATGGCGGCGAGCACGCCCAGCATTTCGCTGTGGTCGGGTGGGGGTGGCCGGCGGGCCAGCAGCCAGATGACCAGCACCAGCTGCACCACGGCGAATGCGGCCAGTGCGAGAAGAATCAGATCCGTCAGTTCCAAGGTGGGGGCGTGTCGCGCTCGCGGTCAGGTTTCAGGTTACTTCGTGGCCGCTGGCACCGGCGTGACCGGCGTCAGAGGCCCCTTGCCGGTGCCCCAGGCGATGAGGTTGTCGGCCGCCAGGTCGGCCATGGCGCGGCGCGTGGGCACGGTGGCGCTGGCGATGTGCGGCGTGAGCACCACGTTGGGCACGGTGAGCAGGTCGGGGTGGACCTTGGGCTCGCCCTCGAACACGTCGAGGCCGGCGGCGGCGATGCGCTTTTCGCGCAGCGCCACGGCCAGTGCCGCGTCGTCGACGATGCCGCCGCGCGCGATGTTGACCAGCGTGGCGGTCGGCTTCATGAGCGCGATCTCGGCCGCGCCGATGGTGTGGTGCGAGGCCGGCGAGTACGGCACGACCAGCACGACGTGGTCGGCGGTCTTGAGCAGCTCTTCCTTGCCGACGTAGCGGGCCTTGCATTCGGTCTCGAGCGCGGCATCGAGGCGCGAGCGGTTGTGATAGATCACGTTCATGCCGAAGCCGTGCGCGCCGCGCCGGGCAATGCCCTGCCCGATGCGGCCCATGCCGATGATGCCCAGCGTCGAGCCGTGGATGTCGGAGCCGGCGAACATGTCGTAGCTCCACTTCTCCCACTTGCCCGCGCGCAGGAAGTGTTCGCTCTCGGTGATGCGGCGCGCTGTGGCCATGAGCAGTGCGAAGCCGAAGTCGGCCGTGGTTTCGGTCAGCACGTCGGGCGCGTTGGTGCCCAGCACGCCGCGCGCGGCCATGGCGTCGACGTCGAAGTTGTTGTAGCCCACGGCCATGTTGGCGCAGATCTTCAGCTCGGGGCAGGCGTCGAGCACCGCGGCATCGATGCGCTCGCTGCCGGTGGTGAAGGCGCCCTGCTTGCCTTGCAGCTTCGCGATCAGCTGGTCCTTGCTCCAGGTCTCGTCGGCCTGGTTCGACTCGACCTCGAAATGCTGCGCGAGGCGCGCGAGGGTCTCGGGGAACACCGCGCGCGCGACCAGGATCTTGGGCTTGCTGCTGCTCATGGAACGTGTCTCTTTCTTTGAAGGGCTGGAAGGATCAACGGAAGAAGATGAAGGTGCACAGGACGAACAGCGGGACCAGGATCGCCCCCGACCACGCCATGTAGCCGAAGAAGCTGGGCATGCGCACGCCGCGGCTTTCGGCGATGGCCTTGACCATCAGGTTCGGCGCGTTGCCGATGTAGGTGTTGGCGCCCATGAACACGGCGCCCGCCGAGATGGCGGCCAGCGTGCTGGCATAGGTGGTCATGAGCGCCGCCGGGTCGCCGCCCGCCGTGTTGAAGAACACGAGGTAGGTCGGCGCGTTGTCCAGGAACGAGCTCAGGATGCCGGTGGCCCAGAAGTACATGGCCGGGTCGGGTTGGCCGTCGGCGCGCGTCACGGCCGCCACGATGGCGCCGAACGGGCCCTGCGTGCCGGCCTTGAGCATGGCGATCACCGGGATGATGGTCAGGAAGATGCCGGCGAAGAGCTTGGCCACCTCGGCCATCGGACCCCACTCGAACTGGTTGCCGGCGTGCACCTTGGGCGCCGTGAGCTTGTACGAGACGACGGCGATCAGCGCCAGCCCCACGTCGCGCACCAGGCCCGGCAGGCCGACCTCGGTGCCGAACACGTCGAACACCACGGGCGATTTCCAGAAGCCGCTCAGCAGCACCAGCGCGACGATGCCGCCCAGCAGCCAGAAGTTGGCCGCGCCGTCGAAGCCCAGGCGCGGGGTGTCGGGCGTCGGGTCGACGGGCAGCACGCCGTCCTTGCGGTAGAAGTGGCGGTCGATGGCATAGAACAGCGCCAGCAGCACGGCCAGGATGAAGATCGTCTCGGGCAGGATGTGCTGCGCGGTCCAGAAGAAGCCCACACCCTTGAGGAAGCCGAGGAACAGCGGCGGGTCGCCCAGCGGCGTGAGCGAGCCGCCCGCGTTCGACACGATGAAGATGAAGAACACGATCACGTGCACCTTGCGCTGCCGGTTGTCGTTGGCCCGGATCAGCGGCCGGATCAGCAGCATCGAGGCGCCCGTGGTCCCCATGAAGCTCGCGAGCACCGCGCCGATGGCCAGGATCGCCGTGTTGAGCCCCGGCGTGCCGTGCAGGTTGCCGCGGATGTGGATGCCCCCCGCCACGGTGAACAGCGCCGTGAGCAGGATGATGAACGGGATGTACTCGGCCACCAGCGCATGCACGAGCTGCACGCCCGCCAGCCCCGCGCCGTAGGTCGCGGCAAAGGGCAGCAGGAAGGCCAGCGCCCAGGCGGCGGAAATCTTGCCGTAGTGGTGGTGCCAGAACGCGGGCGTGGCCAGCGGCAAGAGCGCGATGGACAGCAGGATGCCGGCGAACGGCACGCCCCACAGCGGCGAGAGCGCGGCACCGTCGAAATCGGCGGCGAAGGCCAGGGCGGGAAAGAGCATCGGCAGCGCCGCGGCTGCCGTCAGTCGGATCGTTTTCTTCATGGGGGCTGTACCGTACCAGACAGGTCAGTACAGCCTTCAAACGGGGGGTTGTTCGATCTCGAACACCTGGCGCAGGTAGGCCAGGTATTTCTCGTCCTCGCACATGTTCTTGGACGGCGTGTCCGACAGCTTGGCCACCGGCTGGTCGTTGCACTGGATCATCTTGATGACGATCTGCAGCGGCTCGTAGCCCAGGTCGTTGGTGAGGTTGGTGCCGATGCCGAAGGCCAGCAGGCAACGGCCGCGGAACTGCTGGTACAGCTCGATGGTGCGCGGCACCGTGAGGCCGTCGCTGAAGATCAGCGTCTTGGTGAGCGGATCGACCCGGTTCGCGTGGTAGTGCGCCAGCATGCGCTCGCCCCACTGGAACGGGTCGCCGCTGTCGTGGCGGGCGCCGTCGAAGAGCTTGCAGAAGTACAGGTCGAAGTCGCGCAGGAAGGCGCTCATGCCGTACACGTCGGACAGCGCGATGCCCAGGTCGCCGCGGTATTCGCGGGCCCAGCTCTCGAAGCCGAAGATCTGGCTGTCGCGCAGCCGCGGACCCAGCGCCTGGCAGGCCTGCAGGTACTCGTGCGCCATGGTGCCCAGCGGGATGAGCCCGAGCTTCATGGCGTACAGCACGTTGCTGGTGCCCGCCAGTTGCGGCAGCCGCTCGCCCGCGGGCGACTTGGCCGGCGGCGAGGCCACGGCGCCGAGCCGCTGGGTCAGCGTGCGCAGCACTTCCTCGTGCCAGTCCTTCGAGAAGCGGCGGCGCGTGCCGTAGTCGGCGATCTTGAGGTCGCCCAGGCCGGCCTCCTGCAGCTGGCTGATCTTGAGGTCGAGGCGGCGGCGGCCTTCCTCGAAATCGGGGTTCTTCTGCGTGTTGCGAAAGTAGACCTCGTTCACGATGGCCAGCACCGGGATCTCGAACAGGATGGTGTGCAGCCACGGCCCCTTGATGCGGATCTCGAGTTCGCCCGAGGGCTGGGGAATGACGTTGATGTACTTCTCGTTGAGCCTGAACAGGCCCAGGAAGTCGACGAAGTCGCTCTTGATGAAGCGCATCGAGCGCAGGTAGGCGAGCTCGGCGTCGCGGAACTGCAGCGAGCACAGGCTGCGGATCTCGTCGCGAATCTGTCCCGCGAACTGCGCGAGGTTGACGCCCGGGTTGCGGCACTTGAAGCGGTACTCGACCCGCGCCCCCGGAAAGTGGTGCAGGACCACCTGCATCATCGTGAACTTGTAGAGGTCGGTGTCGAGCAGGCTGTGAATGATCATGGTGCGGTGCGCGGTGTCTCGGGTCTCTGTCGTCGGCGTCCGTTCCATTATCACGGCCTGCGTCGGCCTGTGCCTACGAGGGCCGGCCTGCACGTCCTACCGGCAGGGGGAATCACTCACGCGACATTGGTTTCACGGCGGCGGCATGTTCCGCCGGGTCATCACTCTTTCTCAAGGAGATTCGCATGAACAAGGACACCATCGAAGGCAACTGGAAGCAGCTCAAGGGCAAGATCAAGGAGCAGTGGGGCAAGCTGACCGACGACGACTTCGACGTCATCGCCGGCAAGCGCGACCAGCTGCTGGGCCGCATCCAGGAACGCCACGGCATCAGCCGCGACGAGGCCGAGAAGCAGGTCAAGGACTGGGAATCTCGCGACGGCCGCTCGCCGGACGCACTCTGGTTCGAGAAGAACTGAGAAAGAAGCAAGCGCCCTGCGCCCTTCCCTTCTCTTCTCTTTCCCTGTCATTCACCGCAAAGGACACACACCATGAAAAAACAACACCTCGTCATGCTCGCCCTCGCCTCCACCTTCTTCGTCGCCGGCCAGGCCGGCGCGATGACCAAGGACGAATACAAGGTCGCCAAGGAAAAGGTCGAGGCCGACTACAAGGTCGCCAAGGCCCAGTGCGACATGATGAAGGACAACGCCAAGGACGTCTGCCAGAAGGAAGCCAAGGGCAAGGAAGAAGTGGCCAAGGCCGAGCTGGAGCAGCAGTACCAGCCGAGCGACAGCCATGCCCGCAAGGTGGCCGAAGAAAAGGTGAAGGCTGCCTATGAAGTCGCGAAGGAAAAGTGCGACGACCAGAATGGCGCGGCCAAGGACGCTTGCGTGAAGCAGGCCAAGGCTGATGAAGCCCAGGGCAAGGCCGACATCAAGGCCATGAAGAAGACGATGTAAGCGGGGCTGCGGCCCCTCTCACGGACGGCGCCTACGGGCGCCGTTTTTCATGGGCGAGCGCTCAGGTGCGCAGCGAATCGACCACCTGCTGCAGCGCCTCGGGCAACGGCACCGGCCTCTGCGTCGCGCGGTCGACGTACACATGCACGAAGTGCCCCTGCGCCGCGGCGGTGTCGGAACCCTCGGCGAACAGCGCGATCTCGTAGCGCACGCTCGAGCGGCCCGCCTGCGCCACGCGGATGCCGGCCTCCACCGTCTGCGGGAAGGCCACCGGCGCGAAGTAGTTGCACTGCGTCTCGACCACGAAGCCGATGGTCTGGCCGCCGTGGATGTCGAGCGCGCCGCGCTCGATGAGCAACGCGTTCACCGCGGTGTCGAACCAGCTGTAGTAGACGACGTTGTTGACGTGGCCGTATATGTCGTTGTCGGCCCAGCGCGTCGGGATGCTGCGAAACGCCCGGTAGGCGCTGCGGGTATGGGGCGTGGGCTTGGGGGTTGGTGCGGGTGTGGTGGGGGCGCTCATCGCGCGGCATTTTGCCAGCGGCGCCAGTAATCGAGCGCCAACCGGAAGGTGCCCAGCTGCACCTGCACCGTCTCGGCAATGTCGCTGGCGTAGCCGCCGGCCATCGCGAAGGCCGTGGGGATGCGGCGCTGCCAGGTCCAGTCGAAAACGCGGCGGTCGCGCGCCTCCAGCCCGTCGAAGCTCAGCTTGAGGCGACCGAGCCGGTCGCGCTCGAAGGGGTCGGCGCCGGCCAGGTAGATCACGAGGCCGGGTGAGAAGCGGCGGTCGAGCTCGTCGAGCGCGTGCTCCAGCGCCGCCAGGTAGTCGGTGTCGCCGCAGCCGTCGGGCAGCTCCACGTCGAGGTCGCTCGCCTCCTTGCGGAACGGGAAGTTCTTCTGGCCGTGCACCGACAGCGTGAACACGCTCGGGTCACCCTGGAAGATGCGGGCGGTGCCGTTGCCCTGGTGCACGTCGAGGTCGATCATGGCCACCCTGAGCAGCCGGCCGGCGCGGGCCTGTTCGACCTGCATCAGCCGGGCCGCCACCGCCGCGTCGTTGAAGACGCAGAAGCCGCTGCCCTTGTCGGCATAGGCGTGGTGCGTGCCGCCCGCCATGTTGGCCGCCACGCCGCCCGCGAAGGCAGCGCGGCAGGCGGCGATGGTGGCGCCGGTGGAGCGGCGCGAGCGCTCGACCATCGCCTCGCTCCACGGAAAGCCGATCTCGCGCATGACCTGCGGGCTCACGCGGCCTTCGCTGACGGCGGCGATCCATTCGGGGGTGTGGGCCAGCGCCAACTCGTCATCGGTGGCGCGCGGGGCCGGGTCCATCTCGACGGCCGGCAGCTGCTCCTGCAGGCGATCGCGCAGCATCGCGTAGCGCGACATGGGAAAGCGGTGGCCCGGCGGCAGGGGCAGGACGAACTGCCCGGAATAGAAAGCACGCATGGCCGCATTCTGGCCGCGCAGGCCGGATTTAGAAGGCCGCTTCTAAATTGCTGCAGAGCAGCAAAAACCACTTGATCGCTGCGTTCAGCTGCCTATACTTCAGGCCATGCTGCACCGCAACATGAACGACGAGGCGCAGCGCAACGTGAATCGACCACCCCATCATCCTTTCTGGAGATTTCAAATGGCCCTGACCGCTGACCAAATCCTCGCCGCTCAAAAAGCAAACCTCGAAACCCTGTTCGGCCTGACCACCAAGGCTTTCGAAGGCGTTGAAAAGCTGGTCGAACTGAACGTGACCGCTTCCAAGGCCGCCCTGACCGAAGCACAGAGCACCGCTCAAGCTGCCCTGAACGTCAAGGACGCCCAAGAGCTGCTGACGCTGCAAGCCAGCCTGTTCCAGCCCCTGGCCGAAAAGACCGCTGCCTACAGCCGTCACCTGTACGACATCGCCCAAGGCACCAGCGCCGAATTCTCGAAGGCTTTCGAAGCCAAGGCCGCTGAAGCCCAGCAAGCCTTCGTCGGCCTCGTCGACAGCGCTTCGAAGAACGCCCCCGCCGGTTCGGAAACCGCCGTCGCCGTGCTCAAGAGCGCCGTGGCCGCCGCCAACAACGCTTTCGAATCGGTCCAGAAGGCCGTCAAGCAAGCGTCGGACGTCGCCGAAGCCAACTTCAACGCCGTGTCGACCCAAGCCGTCGCCGCTGCCAAGACGGCCACCGCTTCGCGCAAGCGCTAAGCACCGACCACCACCAGTTGTCTCCTTGGGTCCTCACGGATCCAATTCAGGGCCTCGTCTCACGACGAGGCCTTTTTTTGTCCGGCGGCCGTCTTCGATAATGCGGGTCTCATTTCAGGAGACTCTCAATGCAGATCGACGGCAAAGTTTTTATCGTGACCGGTGGCGCTTCGGGCCTCGGCGAAGGCACGGCGCGCATGCTGGCCGCCAACGGCGCCAAGGTGGTGATCGCCGACATGCAGGCTGACAAGGGCGAAGCCGTCGCCCGCGAGATCGGTGGCGTGTTCGTCAAGTGCGACGTGAGCCAGGAAGCCGACGGCCAAGCCGTGGTGGCTGCCGCCGTCAAGCTCGGCAAGCTGATGGGCCTCGTCAACTGCGCCGGCATCGCACCGGCCGAGAAGACCGTGGGCAAGAACGGCCCGCACGCACTGGCCGTGTTCAGCAAGACCGTCACGGTCAACCTGATCGGCAGCTTCAACATGATCCGCCTGGCGGCCGACGCCATGGGCAAGAACGAGCCCGAAGCCACCGGCGAACGCGGCGTGCTGATCTCGACCGCCTCGGTCGCGGCCTACGACGGCCAGATCGGTCAGGCCGCCTACAGCGCCTCGAAGGGCGGCGTGGTCGGCATGACCCTGCCCATCGCCCGCGACCTCGCGCGCAGCGGCATCCGCAACATGACCATCGCCCCCGGCATCTTCGGCACGCCCATGCTGTTCGGCATGCCGCAGGAAGTGCAGGACGCGCTGGCCGCCAGCGTGCCCTTCCCCTCGCGCCTGGGCACGCCCGAGGACTACGCCAAGCTGGCCAAGCACATCATCGAGAACGACATGCTCAACGGCGAGGTGATTCGTCTGGACGGAGCGATTCGATTGGCCCCTCGCTGATCTCGGACGCTGGCGGCTTCGTGCTGCCGGTGCGGTCCAGGCGCTCGTAGTTCGCGATCACCTGGGCCCCGAGCAGCACCAGCATGGCGGCGATTTCCAGGCTCAGCAGCACCACGATCGCCGTGGTGAGCGAGCCGTAGACGATGTTCACCTGCGACAGCGTCGAGAAATACCAGATCAGCACGCGCCGCGTGGCCTCCCACAGCAGCGCGGCGGTCACGCCGCCCAGCAGCGCATGCCGCAGCGACATGCGCCCCGCCGGCATCACGAGGTAGAGCGAGGTCAGCATGAAGATCTCGCCGCCCAGCCCCAGCAGGTACAGCAGCAGGCCCGAAATGCCCGACAGCGACCAGCTGCGCCCCAGCAGGTCGACGCTTTCCTGCCCGACCAGCTGCAGCGCCCCCGACACCAGGGTGACCAGCAACAGCCCCGCGCACAGGCTCAGGATGTAGAGGTACGGCATCGCCACCGACACGAGAAAGTGGCGTTTGTGATCGTCCTTGCGGTGGTGAAAGATCACCGCCATCGCGCTTTCGAGCACGCTGAACGCCAGCGAACTGAAGAAGATCATCGTCACCAGCAGCACCGGCCCGAGCACCGAGCGGTGGTCCAGGAAACTCGACAGCTCGGCCACGATCGCTTTCGACTGCCCCGGCAGCAGCCATTCGAGGTAGCGCCCGATGGTGCGCAGCAGCTCGGCCTGGTCGATCACGTGCGACAGCGCCATCACGCTCACGATCAAGAGCGGCACGATCGACAGCAGCGCGTAGTACGCCACCGCCCCCGCCAGCAGCAGGCCCTGGTTGGCGCGAAAGTCCTTGAGCGCGCCCCAGACGAAGCGCAGCGGATGGCGCAGCAGCGGCGCGGCGTGTTGCAAAGGCAGTGGCGTCTTCATGCGTGATGTGGATTTGCGGCGGGGTTCAGTATGCCGCCCGTGCGCTTGCGTATGATTTGCCGCTCCCCGCAGCCATGACCATCCCCGCTTCATTCATCCAGGAACTCATCGCGCGCGCCGATGTGGTCGAAATCGTCGGCCGCTACGTCCAGCTCAAGAAGGCCGGCGCCAATTTCATGGGGCTGTGCCCCTTCCACGGCGAGAAGTCGCCCTCGTTCTCGGTCAGCCCGACCAAGCAGTTCTATCACTGCTTCGGTTGCGGCGTGCACGGCAACGCCATCGGCTTCCTCATGGAACATGCGGGCATGGGCTTCGTCGAGGCCGTGCACGACCTGGCCGGCCAGTACGGCCTGGTCGTGCCCGAGGACGACGTCTCGCCCGCCGAACGCGCCCGCGCCGCCAGCCAGCGCCAGAAGCAGGCCACGCTGACCGACGTGCTCGAGAAAGCCGGCGACGCCTACCGCAAGGCGCTGCGCCAGGCGCCCGGCGCCATCGACTACCTCAAGGGCCGCGGCGTGTCGGGCGAGATCGCCAAGCAGTTCGGCATCGGCTATGCGCCGGCCGGCTGGCGCGCGCTGGCCAGCGTGTTTCCCGACTACGACGACCCGCTGCTCGCCGAGAGCGGGCTGGTGATCGTCAACAACGAGGAAGGCAAGCTCAGCGACGAGGAAGCCAAGCGCTACGACCGTTTCCGCGACCGCGTGATGTTCCCGATCCGCAACGTCAAGGGCGAGTGCATCGGCTTCGGCGGGCGCGTGCTCGGCGACGAAAAACCCAAGTACCTGAACTCGCCCGAGACGCCCGTCTTCAGCAAGGGCCGCGAGCTCTACGGCCTGTACGAGGCGCGCGCCGCCTTCCGCGACCGCGGCTACGCGCTCGTCACCGAGGGCTACATGGACGTGGTGGCGCTGGCCCAGCTCGGCTTTCCGAACGCGGTGGCCACGCTGGGCACGGCCTGCACCACCGAGCATGTGCAAAAGCTCTTTCGCTTCACCGAATCGGTGGTGTTCAGCTTCGACGGCGACGCCGCCGGTCGCCGCGCCGCGCGCAAGGCACTCGACGGCGCCCTGCCCTACGCCACCGACACGCGCAGCATCAAGTTCCTGTTCCTGCCGGCCGAGCACGACCCCGACAGCTACATCCGCGCGCACGGCGCCGAGGCCTTCGCCGGCTTCGTGGCCGAGGCCACGCCGCTGTCGCGCTTCATGCTCGAAGCCGCGCGCGAAGGCTGCGACCTGAGCTCCGCCGAGGGCCGCGCCCACATGACGAGCAACGTGCGCCCGCTCTGGAGCGCCATGCCCGACGGCGCGCTCAAGCGACAGCTGCTCAGCGAGATCGCCGCGCTGGTCCAGCTCGACGCCGCCGCGCTGTCCGACCTGTGGGCCACAGCCGCGCCCGGCCCGCGCAAGGGCGCCGGCGCACCATCCCAGGCGCCGCAGCGCCACAGCGAACCCGACAGCTACGGCAACGACCCCGGCGACTACTACCCGGACATGCCGCCGACGCAGGACTACGAGCCGCCGCGCTACGAAAACGAGAGCAAACCCAAGTTCCAGCCGCGCAAGTTCACCAAGGGCAAGCGCTGGGGCGGCAAGTTCGAGGAACCCATCGAGCCGCTGCGCGGCCGCGGCAAGCCGCCGAGCCGGCCCGACGTGGCGGTGCGGCTGGTGCTGTCGAACATGGCGCAATGGGAGGCGCTGTCGCACGAGCTGCACGTGATGCTGTGCGACCTGCCGGGCGAGCACGGCGCCCTCTTCACCTGGCTGGACAGCCAGCTGCACGAGCACGGCGTGCAACCCTGGGCGGCGCTGCGCGAAGGCCTGCGCGGGCTCGATTTCGCGCCGCTGGCCGAGCGCCTCATGAGCGTTTCCGAGGCCGGGCCGGTGCCCGAGGGCGAGGAAGAACAGCACCTGGCCGAGGCCGCCAAGGAGCTGGGGAGCGTGCTCGACTTCATGCTCGACGACCGGCTCAAGGCCCAGCAGAGCGAGGCCATCGCTTCGGTTGGAAAAGACCCGAAAGCCCTGGAACGCTACAAGGCACTGGAAGCCCGCCGGCTCGAATTGCGTGACCGCATTCGCGCGTCGGGGACAGATACTGCTTGAAATTTGCGCAACAGGCTATAATGTAGGGCTTCGCAACTGGCGAAATTAGGCAAGAGCGACAGCAGCACCTCCGGGCCGACCCCTAGCGCAACGCACTCCAACGGTAAATTCCGGCGGAAAGGGTCAATAACCGCAAGGACTGCACACCAAATGTTCGCCCGACATCTTGCCTGGTGAGGAATTAATTCCTCGTTTCCCAATTGTTTTGTCCGTGCCTGTGCACGGGCATGGTGGTGCTGTCCGCGTGGCAGCGCGCCTGTGATCCCGCTTGTCTTTTCTTGTCGTAACGAGGTCGTATGCCCAGTTCAAAGAAGCCTGCTCCTTCACTTGCCAAAAGCGTCAAAAGCGTTGCCACCAAGCCCGCAGCAGAGAAACCGCTGAAAGCCGGTGCCAAACCGGCAACCAAGACGGCTGCCGCCGCGTCCAAAACGGCAGCCGCAACGAAAGTGAAAACCGTGCCCACGAAATCGACCTCTCTCGACGACCCCAAAAAAGCCGCGGCCACTGCCACGGCTGCCCCCGCCGCCAAGAAAGTTGGCCGTCCGCCCAAGGCCGCCGGCGCTGCAGCCGCGCCCGCCACCGGCGCCAAGCGCGGGCGCAAGCCCAAGGCCGCCAAGGAAGCCGGCGAGAGCGACATCGACCTGTCGGACATCGAGGAAGACCTGGCCGGTGACGAGCCCGCGGCCGTCGCGACCACCGAAGAGAAGGTCAAGCCGCTGCGCATGAAGATCAGCAAGGCGAAGGAACGCGCCTTGATGAAGGAGTTCGGCCTCGACGAGACCGTGCTCTCCGAAGAAGACCTGGCCAAGCGCCGCTCGCGCCTGAAGACCCTGATCACGCTGGGCAAGACCCGCGGCTACCTCACGCACGGCGAAATCTCCGACCACCTGCCCGACAAGCTGGTCGACGCCGAGACCATGGAAGTCGTGGTCACCATGCTCAACGACATGGGCGTGGCGGTGTACGAGCAGACGCCCGACGCCGAAACCCTGCTGCTGAACAACACCGCGCCCACCGCCACCACGGTGGAAGAAGCCGAGGAAGAAGCCGAAGCGGCCCTGTCCACGGTGGACAGCGAATTCGGCCGCACCACCGACCCGGTCCGCATGTACATGCGCGAAATGGGCACGGTCGAGCTGCTGACGCGCGAAGGCGAAATCGAAATCGCCAAGCGCATCGAAGGCGGCCTGATGGCCATGATGGAAGCCATTTCGGCCTCCCCCGCCACCATCGCCGCGATCCTCGAAATGGCCGCGACCATCCGTGAAGGCAAGGTCGTCATCTCGACCATCGTGGACGGCTTCTCGAACCCGAACGAGGCCGACGACTACGTGGCCGAAGAAGACTTCGACGAATTCGACGAAGAAGACGACGACGACGGCAAGGGCGGCTCCAAGGCCCTGACCAAGAAGCTCGAAGAACTCAAGAACGAAGCCCTCTCGCGCTTCGACCGCATCGCCGAGATGTTCGAGAAGATCCACAAGATCTACGAGAAGGAAGGCTACGGCACGCCCGCGTACACCAAGGCCCAGCAGGCCGTGTCCGACGAGCTGATGACCATCCGCTTCACGGCCAAGACCATCGAGAAGCTGTGCGACCTGGTGCGCACGCAGGTGGACGACGTGCGCAAGAAGGAACGCGAACTGCGCCGCATCATCGTGGACAAGTGCGGCTTCCCGCAGGACGAGTTCATCCGCGACTTCAGCGGCTTCGACAAGAACGGCAACCGCATCGCCTCCAACCTGCTGAACCTCAAGTGGGTCGAGAAGCAGGCCGCCGCCGGCAAGCCCTGGAGCGCCGTGCTCGCGCGCAACATCCCGCCGGTGCAGGAACTGCAGCAAAAGCTCACCGACATCCAGTCGCGCGTGGTGGTGCCGCTGACCGAGCTCAAGGACATCAACAAGCGCATGAACGAGGGCGAATCGTCCTCGCGCGATGCCAAGAAGGAAATGATCGAGGCCAACCTGCGCCTCGTGATCTCCATCGCCAAGAAGTACACCAACCGCGGCCTGCAGTTCCTGGACCTGATCCAGGAAGGCAACATCGGCCTGATGAAGGCGGTCGACAAGTTCGAATACCGCCGCGGCTACAAGTTCTCGACCTACGCCACGTGGTGGATCCGCCAGGCCATCACCCGCTCGATCGCCGACCAGGCGCGCACCATCCGCATCCCGGTGCACATGATCGAGACGATCAACAAGATGAACCGCATCTCGCGCCAGCACTTGCAGGAGTTCGGCTTCGAGCCCGACGCCGGCATCCTGGCCGCCAAGATGGAGATCCCGGAAGACAAGATCCGCAAGATCATGAAGATCGCGAAGGAGCCGATCTCGATGGAAACCCCCATCGGCGACGACGACGATTCGCACCTGGGCGACTTCATCGAGGACAGCAGCAACACGGCGCCCATCGAGGCCGCCATGCAAGCTGGCCTGCGCGACGTGGTCAAGGACATCCTCGACTCCCTCACGCCGCGCGAAGCCAAGGTGCTGCGCATGCGCTTCGGCATTGAAATGTCGACCGACCACACGCTGGAAGAAGTCGGCAAGCAGTTCGACGTGACCCGCGAACGCATCCGCCAGATCGAAGCCAAGGCACTGCGCAAGCTGAAGCACCCGTCGCGTTCCGACAAGCTGCGCAGCTTCATCGACACCCTGTAATCCAGGTTCGCTGAAGCCCAAGCGCCCGCCTTGCCCCTCACCCGGGCGGCGGGCGTTCTCGTTTTTCCACCGACACACTACAAGTACAACGGAGCCGCCTTTCCATGAATCCCGACGCAGACAAACTCTGGCAGGCCCCGCGCTGGGCGCTTGCCGTGCTGCTCGCCGTGCTGGGCATGCTCGGGCCCTTCTCCATCGACACCTATATCCCGGCTTTCTCGGGCATCGCGAAATCGATCGGCGCGACGCCGGCCGAGATGCAGCAGACGCTGTCGGCCTACCTGTTCGGCTTCGCCTTCATGAACCTGTTCCACGGCGCGCTGTCGGACAGCTTCGGCCGCCGGCCCGTGGTGCTGTGGGGGCTGGCCGTGTTCACGCTGGCCTCGCTGGGCTGCGCGCTGTCGCAGAACATCACGCAGCTGGTGCTGTTCCGCGGCCTGCAGGGCCTGTCGACCGGCGCCGGCATCGTGGTGTCGCGCGCCGTGATCCGCGACATGTTCCCGCCGGCCGAGGCGCAGCGGGTGATGAGCCAGGTCACGATCTACTTCGGCGTGGCGCCGGCCATCGCGCCCATCGTGGGCGGCTTCCTGTTCGTGCACGCGGGCTGGCACTCGATCTTCTGGTTCCTCGTGGCCGTGGGCGTGGTGCTGTTCGTGGCCAACTACAAGCTGCTGCCCGAGACGCTGCACAAGGACCACCGCCAGCCCTTCCAGGTGCGCCACCTGATGCGCGGCTACCGCGACCTGTGCTCCGACCCGCGCTTTCTCTTGCTGGCCTTCGCGAGCGGCGTGCCCTTCAACGGCATGTTTCTCTACGTGCTGGCCGCGCCGGCTTTCCTGGGCGACCACCTGGCGCTGCAGCCGCAGCAGTTCTTCTGGTTCTTCCTGCTGACCATCGGCGGCATCATGCTCGGCGCGCGCGCCAGCGGCCGCATGGCCGGCAAGGTGGCGCCCAAGCGGCAGATCCGTGACGGCTTCCTGATCATGATGGTCACCTCGGTGGTCAACGTGGTGGCCAACATCTTCTTCCAGGCGCATGTGGCCTGGGCCGTGTGGCCGCTGGCGGTGTTCGCCTTCGGCTGGGCGCTGATGGTGCCGGTGGTCACGCTGCTGGTGCTCGACCTGCACCCCGAGCGCCGCGGCATGGCCTCGTCGCTGCAGGCCGTGATCGGCTCCACCGCCAACGGCGTCGTGGCCGGAGCGGTGGCACCGCTGGTGATGCACTCCACGCTGGCACTGGCCCTCACCTCCGCGCTGATGCTCACGATCGGGCTGGTCGCCTGGGTCTGGCTGCACCACCGTTGGCCCGACATCGGGCGTCGGGTGGCGCACGAAGAAGCCTGAGGGGGACGGGGGATGCGATTCGCCGCACTGTGGACTTATCTGCGCGCCTGGCTCCCGGGCCCTTCCAACGTCAACGCGCGCGAGCGCCTGCGCGCCGTGGGCGGCGCAGGCCTCGGGCTGCTGATCACCGGCCTGCTGTGCCGCTGGCTGGCCGTGCCGCTGGAGCATGCGGTGTGGCTGGTCGCGCCGATGGGCGCCACCGCCGTGCTGGTGTTCGCCGTGCCCGCCAGTCCGCTGGCGCAGCCCTGGTCGGTGATCGGCGGCAACACGCTGTCGACGCTGGTGGGCATCGCCTGCGCCAGCTGGATTCCCGACACCGCCGTGGCCGCCGCCGTGGCCGTGGCGCTGGCCATCGGCCTCATGTTCTTCACGCGCTGCCTGCACCCGCCCGGCGGCGCGGCGGCGCTGCTCGCGGTGCTCACGCACACCACCGACTTCTCGGCGGCGCTGTTCCCGGTGCTCGTGAACTCGCTGCTGCTGGTGCTGGCCGGCGTGGCCTACAACACGCTCACGGGGCGGCGCTATCCGCACGTGCAGGTGGCGCGCCCGCCCTCGCCCGATGCGCGCTTCAGCCAGGCCGACATCGACGCCGTGCTGTCGCGCTACAACCAGGTGCTCGACATCAGCCGCGACGACCTCGAGTCGCTCATCCAGCAGACCGAGCTCGAGTCGTACAAGCGCCGCCTGGGCACGCTGCACTGCGCCGACATCATGTCGCGCACGCCGATCTCGGTAGAGTTCGGCACGCCGCTGCAGGAAGCCTGGACGCTGATGCACCAGCACCGCATCAAGGCATTGCCGGTGACCGACCGCACGCGCCGCGTGGTCGGCATCGTCACGCAGGCCGACTTCTTCCGCCAGCTCGACCTGCAGCACCACGACGGCATCGCCGGCCGGCTGCGCGACCTGATCCGCGCCACGCGCACGGTGATGTCGAACAAGCCCGAGGTGGTCGGCCAGATCATGACGCGCCAGGTGCGCGTGGCCAGCGCCGACCGGCCGGTGGTCGAGCTGGTGCCGCTGTTCTCCGAAGGCGGCCACCACCACATTCCGATCATCGATGAAGAGAAGCGGCTGACGGGGATGATCACGCAGTCGGATTTCGTGCGGGCGCTGTACCGCGCGGTGAGCCCGGCGTAGGGCCCGCACGTCGCCCTCCCCCTCTCCCGAAGGGGAAGGCCCAAGGCGTCACTCCAGCACCACGTTCGCCTTCTTCACCAGCGCCGCATAGCGCGCGGCCTCGCTGCGGAAGTAGCTCGCCGCCTGCTCGGGCGACGTGGGCTTGACGATGTTGCCCTGCTTGTCCATCGCCTCGCGCACCTCGGGCGCGGCGAAGGCGGCCACGATGGCCTCGTGCACGCGCTTCACGTCGGCCGGCTGCATCTTCGGCGGGCCGATCACCGCGAACCAGCCTTCGACCGCGTAGTTCGGCAGCCCCTGCTCCGCGATCGTCGCAATCTCGGGCGCGGCCGGCGAACGCGCCGGGCCGCACAGGCCGATGGCGCGCAGCGCGCCGCTCTTCAGATGCGGCTGCACCGCCGGCAGCGCGACCACGCCCATCTCGACCTGCCCCGCGATCATGTCGGTCACCATCGGCCCCGTGCCCTTGTACGGAATGTGCCGCGCCTTCACGCCGGCCTCGTCCATAAACATCTCGCCCGCGAGGTGGATGATGGTGCCGTTGCCCGACGAGGCGTAGTTGTAGCCCTCGGGTTTCGCGCGCAGCAGCGCCACCAGCTCCTTCACGTTCTTCGCCGGCAGCTTCGGGTTCACGGCCAGCACCAGCGGCGTGGCGCCCACCACGCTGATGGGCGTGATGTCGGCGATGGCGTCGAAAGGCATCTTCTTGAACACGCTCGGGTTGATCACGTGGTTGTTCGACACCATGCCGAGCGTGAACCCGTCGGGCGGGGCCTTGATCACGGCCGAGGTGCCGGTGATGCCGCCGGCGCCCGGCAGGTTCTCGATCACCACCGGCTGGCCCAGCGCCTTGCCGAGCGCGACCGAGGCGGCGCGCGCAATGGCGTCCACGCCCGAGCCCGCGCTGATCGGCAGGATGAAGCGCACGGGCTTGTCGCCGCCCTGCGCGAACACCGGGCGGGCGGCCGACAGCACGACCGCCGACGCCCCCAGGCCGAGCAACGCACGACGGTTGAATGAAGAAGAGGAAAACGGAATCGGGCTCATGGGTCTTGTCTCTCTTTGTCTTTGTCGGTGCTTGAAGGATCAGGCCACGGCCGCTTCGGCATGCAGCGCCTCGACCTGTTCGTGCGCGTAGCCCAGCTCGGCCAGCAGCGCGCGCGTGTGCTCGCCCAGCGTCGGCGGATGCAGGCGCACGCCCAGCCGCTCGCCGCCGAGCGTGATCGGGAACAGCGTGGTCTGCGCCATCTCGCCGGCCCGCTCGCCGTCGGGCAGGCGGATGTCGGCGAGGCCGCCGGTGGCCTGCAGGTGCGGATCGGCATACAGGTCTTCGGGCCGCGTGATCGGTGCGAACGGCAAGCCCCGCGCCTCGAAGATCGCCGACAGCTCGGCGGCCGAACGGTCGGCCAGACGCGTGCGCAACGCGGCCAGCAAGGTCGGGCGCAGGCGCACGCGGTCGTTGTTGGTCTGCAGCGTGGCGTCGGCCTTCAGGTCGTCGAAGCCCAGCGCATCGCAGAAGGTCTTCCACTGCGCGTCGCTCACGGCCGCCAGGAAGATCTGCTCGCCGTCCTTCACGGTGAACACGTCGTACAGCGCCCAGGCCGAGATGCGCTCGGGCATCGGCGCGGCCGCCTGCCCCGTGATCGCGTACTGCAGCATGTGCTGGCCGACCAGGAACACGTTGTTCTCGAACAGCGCCGACTGCACCTCCTGCCCCCGGCCGGTTTCGGCGCGCTGCATCAGCGCGGCGATGGCGCCGATGGCGCCGAACATGCCGCCCATGATGTCGTTCACGCTCGTGCCCGCGCGCAGCGGATCGCCGGGGCGCCCGGTCATGTACGCGAGCCCGCCCATCATCTGCACCACCTCGTCGAGCGCGGTGCGGTGCTCGTAGGGGCCGGGCAGGAAGCCCGTGTGGTTCACGTACACGAGGCGCGGATTGAGCTTGCCCAGCGCGGCATAGCCCAGGCCGTACTTGTCCATCGTGCCGGGGCGGAAGTTCTGCGCCACCACGTCGGCCGTGGCGCACAGGCGCAGCGCGGCCTCGAGCCCCTGCGGATGGCGCAGGTCGAGCGCGATGCTCTTCTTGTTGCGGTTGAACATCGGGAAGAAGCCCGCACCCGCGCCCAGCAGGTGCCGCGTGCGGTCGCCGTCGATGGGCTCGACCTTGATAACCTCGGCGCCCAGGTCGGCCAGCACCATGCCGCAGGTCGGCCCCATGACCATGTGCGTGAACTCGACCACGCGGATGCCCGCGAGCGGCAGGCGTTTGGCTTCGGTGCTCATGCGGCGACGCCTTCCGCCGGTGCAAAGGTCTTCGGAAAGCCCGCGCGCCACACCGTGCCCTGCAGCGTCTCGCCATCGAGCCAGCCGGCCACGCGCTTCCTCAGATCGAGCAGCTTCGACAGATCGACACCCGTCTGCACGCCCATGCTCTCGAGCATGAAGACGAGGTCTTCGGTGTCGACATTGCCGCTCGCGCCCGGCGCATGCGGACAGCCGCCGATGCCGGCCAGGCAGGCGTCGAAGCGCGTGATGCCGACCTCCAGCGCGGCGTAGACATTGGCCAGGCCCAGCCCGCGCGTGTCGTGGAAATGCCCGCACCACAGGCGGTCGCCCGCGATGCGCAGTGCGCGCTCGAACAGGCTGCGCACCATGGCCGGATCAGCGTAGCCCACCGTGTCGGCCAGGCTCACGCGGTCGGCGCCGGCATCGAGCAGCGCCTGCATCAGGCGCAGCACCTCGTCGGGGTCGACATGGCCCTGCAGCGTGCAACCGAAGGCCGTGCCCACGCCCCCGTCGATCAGCGTCTTCGAGCCCGCCGCGTCGCGCGCCGCACGGATGCGGCCGACCTCGGCCACCACCTCGTCGGGCGTCTTGCGCAGGTTGGCCAGGCTGTGCGCGTGGCTGGCCGACAGCGGCACCATCATCAGGTCGGCCTCGCCCGCGATGGCGCGCTCGGCGCCCTTCAGGTTGGGCACCAGCACCGAGGCAAAGAGCCCCGGCAGCGTCTTCGCAAAAGCCAGCAGCTCGGCCGTGTCGGCCAGCTGCGGCAGCAGGTGCGCCGGCACGAACGAGCCGACCTCGATCTCGCGCTGGCCGGCCGCGTGCGCGTCGCGGATCCATTCGAGCTTGCGTGCCGTGGGCAGCACGCGGGCGATGCTTTGCAGGCCATCGCGCAGGCCCACTTCGCGGACGACCGCGCGCGGCGGCAGGAAGGCGTGAATCAAGAGGGTGTCTCCGTCGTGAGGAACTGAATGACGCCGATCGTAGAAGTTCTGATTCGATCCTGAAGGTATATTTTGGAAGCCGTTTGCTTCCCGATTGGAACTTCATGAGAGACCTCGACCTGACCACCCTGCGCCTGTTCGTCGCCGTCTGCGACAGCCGCAGCATCGCGCGCGCGGGCGAGCAGGCGAACATCGTCGGCTCGGCGATCAGCAAGCGCCTGGCCCAGCTCGAAGACACGGTCGGCACGCCGCTGCTGCTGCGCAAGCGCCGCGGCGTGGTGCCCACGCCGGCCGGCGAAACGCTGCTCGAACACGCGCGCGCCATGCTCGGCAGCGCCACCCGCATCGAGCGCGACATGGCCGCCTACGCGGGCGGCGCGCGCGGGCACGTGCGCATCCTGGCCTCGGCCTCGGTCATGGCCGAATCGCTGGCCGAGGACGTGGCGGGCTTCCTGCAAGACCCGGCGCACCGCAACATCCGCGTCGACATGGAAGAGCGCGTGAGCCCCGAGATCGTGCGCGGCATCCGCGAGGGCATCGCGTCCATCGGCCTGTGCTGGGACGCGGCCGACCTCGACGGGCTGGAGCGGCGCGACTACCGCTCCGACCACCTGGCCATCGTGGCCCACCCGTCGCACCCCGTGGCCCGCCATGACGCGGTGCGCTTCGAGCAGGTGCTCGACCACGAATTCGTCGGCATGCCCGCGCTCAGCGCCGTGCAGCTGATGCTCGCGCGCGAGGCGGCCGTGGCCGGCAAGCCGCTCGTGTACCGCGTGCTGGTGTCCAACTTCGACGCCGCGCTGCGCGTGGTGCGCGCCGGGCTGGCCATCAGCGTCGTGCCGGCGGAGGTCGCCCGGCCCTTCACCGAGGCCTTCGGGCTGCGGTTGATGCCGCTCACGGACGACTGGGCGCGTCGGCGTTTCGCGATCTGTTTTCGCAGTGAGGCGACGCTGTCGCCCTCGGCGCAACTGCTGGTCGCGCACCTCGAGCGGTGCGCCACGGACCGTTCCGAAGACACCTGATTCATCCGATAACAGAAACGATCCATTGTGCTGGCGGTGGTTTTTGTTTCGTTTCGCGCAACCTAACATTCGGTCTGTTCACGCTGTCACCCTCAACCTCATCGACCGAAAGACACCGCCATGTTCCGCAGAACCCTCGTTGCCGCCGCCGCCCTGTCCGCCGCCTTCGCCCTCGCGCCGCTCGCCGCCCAGGCCGCCCAGCCGCTCAAGATCGACGTCTACAACCCCGGCACGAAGTCGATGTTCCCCGTGTCGTCGGTGTTGGTCGCCGGCGCCACCGACGCCGTGCTGGTCGACGCCCAGTTCCAGCGCAACGACGCGCAGGCGCTGGTGCAGAAGATCAAGGACAGCGGCAAGAAGCTGACCACGGTCTACATCAGCCACAGCGACCCCGACTACTACTTCGGCCTCGACGTGATCCGCGCCGCGTTCCCCGACGCCAAGATCGTCGCCACGCCGCAGACCGTGGCCGCCATCCAGGCCTCCAAGGACGGCAAGCTCGCGCACTGGGGCCCGATCCTCAAGGACAACGCGCCCCAGGCGCTGGTCGTGCCCGAGCCGCTGGCCGGCAACAGCCTCGTGCTCGAAGGCAAGAAGATCCAGGTCGTCGGCCTGGACGGCCCCTCGCCCGCGCGCACCTTCGCGTGGATTCCCTCGCTGAAGGCGGTGGTCGGTGGCATTCCGGTGTCGGCCAACATCCACGTCTGGGTGGCCGACACGCAGACGGTGCAGTCGCGCCGCGACTGGCTCAAGACCCTCGACCGCATCGCCGCGCTGCACCCCAAGACCGTGGTGCCCGGCCACTACCTGCCGAACGGCGACGGCTCGGCGCCCTACACCGTGGCTTCGGTGAAGTTCACGCGCGATTACCTCAAGGCCTTCGAGACCGAAGCCGCCAAGGCCAAGGACTCGGCCGCACTGATCGCCGCCATGAAGCAGCGCTATCCGAAGCTCGAAGACGCCTCGTCGCTCGAACTGGGCGCCAAGGTCATCAAGGGAGAAATGAAGTGGCCGCAATAACCGACAACAACGGCGATACCGCCACCCTGCACTGCATCTTCGATCCGCTGTGCGGCTGGTGCTACGCCGCCGCGCCGCTGGTCGAGGCCGCGCGCACCGTGCCGGGCCTGCGCGTCGAGCTGCACGCCGGCGGCATGATGACCGGCGCCAACCGCCGTCCCATCACGCCGCAATGGCGCGACTACGTGATCCCGCACGACAGGCGCATCGCCGAACTCACGGGCCAGCCGTTCGGCGAGGCCTACTTCGAAGGCCTGCTGCGCGACACCGGCGCGGTGATGGACTCCGAACCGCCGATCACCGCCATCCTCGCCGCCGAATCGCTGCGCGCGGGCGGCGGGCTGGACATGGCGCACCGCGTGCAGCAAGCGCACTACGTCGAAGGCCGGCGCATCGCAGAGGCTGGCGTGCTCGCCGAACTGGCGGCCGAGCTCGGCTTCGATGCCGAAGCCTTCGCTGCGGCCTTCGCGCAGCACACAGGCGACGCCACCGCGCGCCACATCGCCGCGAGTCGCGACCTGCTGCAGCGCGCGGGGGGCCAGGGCTTTCCGACCTTCGTGCTGGCGCAGGCCGACGGCAGCGCGGGGCGCATCGACATCGGGCCGTGGCTGGGGCGTGCCGACGACTGGAAGGCGCAGCTCGCCACCTTCGTCGCACCGGCGCCTTCTGCAGCTGCGCCGGAAGCCTGCGGCCCCGACGGCTGCGCGATCTAGCCGCATCGCCGGTCCGGGCCGGCGATGGCCCCGTTCACCACAGAACGGGGCCGATTCGGGTATGCCGCCATCAAATGAGAACTATTCTCGACAATAATTCTCCTGCGATTCGCGCGCCACACCCCAGCCCATGTCCGCCCAACTCTCCTCCAGCCCGCTGCTGAAAGCCTTCCAGGACAGCTACCAGGAACTGGTGCGCTTCATCGCGCGCCGCACCGGCAGCCCGCACGAGGCACGGGAGCTGGCGCATGACACGTGGGTCCGGCTGGCCAAACGTGCGCAAGCGCGGGACGACACCCCCGCCGACCCCGCCCCGCCCGAGGCCGCCGTGCGCGCCTATGTCTACACCGTGGCCGAGAACCTCGCCATCGACCACCTGCGCCGCCGCCAGCGCAGCGCGGAGCGCTTCACCCCCGTCCCCGTCGACCTCGACACCGGGCTGACGACGGGACACGACCACCACAGCACACGGGACGTGGCCGATGGCGTCGCCCACCGGCAGGCACTCGACGCGGTGGATGCCGCGTTGCGGGCCCTGCCGCCGCGCAGCCGCGACATCTTCCTGGCCGACCGGCTCGACGGCGCCTGCCATGCCGAACTGGCGCGCCGCCACGGCGTGTCGATCAAGACCGTGGAGCGCGAGGTGATGCGGGCGCTCGACAGCGTCGAGGCCGCGCTGCACCGCTGGCGCGGCGACGTGGCGCCGGCGCGCACCGGGCGGCGCCGCGCGCTGTCGGCCCTGCTCGGCGTGGGCGACCTCAGCGTCGGCAGCGCCGCGCTCTGGCAGGCCTGGCGCCAGTGGATGCCCGGCTACAGCGCCACCCTGGCGACCGCCATCGGACGCATCCAGGCGCAGGCGCTGCCCGACGGCAGCCGTCTCACGCTCGACGCCGCAAGCCGCGCCGAGGTCCAGTACTTCGCCACGCGCCGTACCGTGCGGCTGCTGGCCGGCAGCGCCTTCTTCGACGTGGCGCGCGACGAGGCGCGCCCCTTCATCGTCAGCGCGCTGGGCCACGAGATCACGGTGCTGGGCACGCGCTTCGAGGTCGCGCTGCAGGACGGCGGCGTGCGCGTCGCGGTGGAATCGGGCCAGGTGCGGGTGCGCAGCGCAAGCGGCGACGCGCGCGTGCTCGGCGCGGGCGACCGCGCCTTCATCGACACGGCGCTGCAGCTGTCCGCCGCCCAACCGGCCGCGAACGCCGCCGTGGCCCCGTGGCGCGACGGCTGGCTCGACTTTCATCACCAGCCGCTCGGCGAGGTGGTGGAGCGCCTGGCGCGCTACAGCCCGCGCCCCCTGCGCGTGGCGCCGGAGGCCGCGCAACTCTCGGTGTTCGGGCGCGTGCGCATTGCCGAAGCGGGCACCTGGCTGCGCCTGCTGCCCAACAGCCTGCCGGTGCGGGTGCGCGAAGACGACGGGGCGGAACGCGCCCTGGTCATCGAACGCAGCCCGATCTCCTGACGCCGGCATCCGCCCACTTGCCTTGTCTTTCTTGCGATCTGCATGAGGGATTGCGCTCGCTCGGTCGTATCAGTCCATGGAGCCCGGAACAACCGCCCCGCGGATGTCCCGGAATTTTCATGACCCCGACCTGAACCGAGAGAACCGCATGCCCTCCCGCCACCTTCTTCTCCACGCCGGCCGGCGCCACCTGATCGCGGCGGCCGTGCTGTGCCTGGTCGCTCAAGCCAGCCAGACCGCCTGGGCTCAGAGCGCGACACCGCCCGCCGCCGGCGCAGCCATCGCCTTCTCAATCCCCGCCCAGCCGCTGGACCAGGCGCTGAACCAGCTCGCGCGCCAGGCCGGCGTGCAGCTGCTGGCGGCGCCGGGCCTGCTGCAGGGCCTGCAGGGCCGCCCGGTGCAGGCCAGCCTCAGCGTGCAGGCCGCTGCCGCGCAACTGCTCCAGGGCAGCGGGCTGGCCGGCCGCGTAGCGGGCAGCACGCTGGTGATCGAGAAAGCGCCAAGTGCCGCCGGCGCCACCCTGCCGGCCGTGACCGTGAGCGCCACGGCCGAACTCGAAACCAGCCTGGGCCCGGTGCCGGGCTATGTCGCCCGGCGCAGCCAGAGCGCCACCAAGACCGACACGCCGATCCTCGAAGTGCCGCAGTCGATCTCCGTCATCGGCCGCGAAGAACTCGAAGCGCGCGGCGTGCAGACCGTGATGGAAGCCGTGCGCTACGCACCGGGCGTGGTCGCCGGCAACTGGGGCTACGACGCACGCGGCATCGACTGGCTGCTGCTGCGCGGCTTCGACGCCACCGCAGGCAACGCCATGTACCGCGACGGCCTGCTGCTGCCCGCCTACTCGCTGACCGAGCCCTACGGCGTCGAGCGCGTCGAGGTGCTGCGCGGCCCGTCGTCGGTGATGTTCGGGCTGGGCGATGCGGGCGGCATCGTCAACCGCGTCAGCAAGATGCCGAGCAGCACGCCCACGCGCGAGATCGAAGTGCAGTACGGCAGCTTCCAGCGCAAGCAGCTGGCCGTGGACCTGGGCGGCGCCCTGAGCGACACGCTGAGCTACCGCCTCGTGGGCGTCGAGCTGGACAGCAACAGCCAGCAGCGCTATCCCAACGGCGCCCCCGCCGAAGTGAAGCGCAGCTACCTCGCGCCTTCGCTGCGCTGGCAGCCGTCGGCCGCCACCTCGTTCACCCTGCTCGGCGAATTCCTGAAGAGCGATGCCAGCGACGACACCTTCAACGTGACCGACGCGAAGGGGCGCGACACCGGGCTCATCCAGGGCGAACCGAACTACAGCCGGATCAAGCAGCAGCAATCGTCGCTCGGCTACCTGTTCGAACACCACATCAACGACGACTGGACGGTGCGCCAGAACACGCGCTACTTCAGCTTCGACACCGACAAGCACCACGTGGTCGTCAACCTCGCACCCGACGGCTACACGTTGCGGCGCACCGCGCGCTTCGCCCCCGAATGGGTCAACCAATGGACCGCCGACACGCAGCTGCAGGGCCGCGTGCGCACCGGCGACGTCGAGCACACGCTGCTGTTCGGCGTCGACTGGTCGCGCGTCCGGTACACGGCCAAGCAGTTCTCCGGGCCGGCGCCGAGCCTGGATCTGCGCGTTCCCGTCAACGGCCTGCCGGTGGCGGAACCGTTCCGGCCCGACAGCAACTTCACGCAGACCACCGAGCAGCTCGGCGTGTACGCACAGGACCAGATCAAGTTCGGCCCCCACTGGCTACTCACGCTCGGCGGCCGGCAGGACCACGTCAAGTCCGCCACCTACGATCGGCTGAAGGGCGAGCGCACGACTCAGACCGACGACAAGTTCAGCGGCCGTGCGGCCCTGAGCTACCTCGTCGGCAACGGCTGGGCACCGTACCTCAGCTACGCCGAATCCTTCATGCCGACCAGCGGCGTCGACCTGAACAGCACGCCGTTCCGACCGAGCCGTGGCAAGCAGGTGGAGGCCGGCGTCAAGTTCCAGCCCGAGGGCACGCGCGCGCTGTTCACCGCGGCCGTGTTCGACCTGCGCAAATCCAACGTGGTGACCTACGACCAGAACACCTTCGAGGCGCGCCAGATCGGCCGCATCCGCTCGCGCGGGCTCGAACTCGAAGCCAAGGCCGAGCTGGCACGCGACCTGAACCTCACGGCCTCCTACACCTGGCTCGACACCCAGGTGCGCGAGAGCGCCAACGAGACCGAGCGCGGCAAGACACCGATCCAGGTGCCCCGCAACACGGCCTCGCTCTGGCTCGACTACACGATGGGCAACGGCTTCGGCTTCGGCGGCGGCGTGCGCTACATCGGCAAGCGCTGGAACGACGTGGGCAACACCTCGTCCGAAGGCGGCGTCGCGCTGCTCGACGCGACGGTGCACTACAAGCGCGGGCCCTGGCGCTTCGCCTTGAGCGCCACGAACCTGGCCAACCGCCAGTACGCCGCATCGCGCGCGTACAGCAAGTACTACCCCGGCAGCGAACGCGCGGTGGTCGCGAGCGCGAAGTACCAGTTCTGAGGCCGGCGCCTAGGCGACCTTCTCCAGGAACACCAGCCGGATCGGCGCGTCCAGCAGCGCGTCGAACCGCTTTTCGAAGGCCTGGAAATACGGCGTGGCGAAGTGCGCATCCAACGCGGCCTGGTCCTGGAACGACTCGCGCATGTAGAAGCTGCCGGGCTCGTCGCGCAGTTCGAACAAGGTGTAGTCGAGGCAGCCAGGCTCTTGCCGCGTGGGCGCCACCAGCGCGCTCAAGGCGTCGCGCAGCGCCTCGCGCTGGCCGGTCTTGGCCTTCAGGACGGCGATGCTGATGAGGGGCGTGGTGCTCATGGGTCGTTGTGAAGTTCGGATGCCTGCAGTCTGCGGCGACCCTCGCACATGAAAAAGCCCCCTCGCCCCGAAACTCCTTCAATCGCCCCTTGAAGATCGCGACCGCTTCAAGCGCGCGCTACCGGCTGCACTGGAAGCTCGCCGCCTGCGACGCATCGCCATTCACATAGCGCGGCCACAACGGCCACTCGCACAGCGGACGCGCACGCGTGGTCTTGAACGGCGGCTGCACCTCCTGTTCAAGCAGCTGCAGCCCGGCCGGTGCACGCCCGCGCTCGACCCAGTCGGCCAGCGCGCCGAGCATGTCGACGTTGGCCGGTGCGCCGCTGCCCACATGGTCGACACCGGGCGCGGTGTACAGGCGCATGAAGCGGTCCACGTTCTCGCGGCCCATGCGTGCCACCACCGACTCGTAATAGCGGATGCCCGCGAACGGGCTCTGCGCGTAGTCGGCCATGTGCTCCAGCATCAGCAGCTTGCCGCCGCGCGCATGGAAGGCGCTCAGGTCGGGGTTGGTCGAATCCATCAGCTGCGACACGGTGGCGATGCGCGCGGCGAAGTCTTCGGCGCGGTAGTTGCGCACGTCGAGCGACGGATTGCGCGCGTAGAAATACTGCAGCGCCCCGCTACCGTAGAACCACGCGATGCCGTTGCTCGGCTGCGGCGGCACGGTCGGCGCGGCGGTGCCGGTCCACCAGGCGTTCCAGCCGCCCATCGACGCAAAGGCCGGCGTGCCTTCGCCGCCGATGCCCCAGCCCGGGTACTCGGTGACGCCATGCGCCAGCGGCACGGGCGAGCGCCACGGCGAGCGCAGCGTGCGCACCGCCTGCACCTGCGCGTCGTTGAGGCAGTTGTCGCCGCTCGTGCCCGATGCGCAGCGCAAGGTGGCCGGGTCGAAGCGCTGCAGGCAGGCCACCGGGTCCGACACGATGCGGTCGGCCACGCCGTCCGTCGCGTCGCACGACGCGAGCACCGCGTTGTGCACCAGCTGCACCTGCGCGGGCCGCAGCCAGCCTTCGCCGAAGGTGGCGATGCCGTTGCGCGTGCCCGCATGCTGCAGCCCGGTCCAGTTGATCACCGGCACGCGGCTGAAGATGCCGTCGAAGTCCTGCGGATAGCGCTGCGCCATCGTGAGCGCTTCGCGCCCGCCTTCGGAGCTGCCCATGAAGTAGAGCTTCTGCGGCGCCTGACCGTAGGCGCGCTGCGTCAACGCCACCGCCACGTCGCGCACCTTCTTGTACGAGGCATGCGCGAAGTTCACGAGCGCCTCGTCGTTGAGCGCAAAGGCCTGCGGCGGCTGGCCCTGCACGTTCTGGTGGCCCGAGTCGGTGCCGTAGGTCACGTAGCCCTGCGCCAGCGGCGTGGGCAGGTCGAAGCGCGCGGCAGGCACCAGCGCCAGGCCGGTGATCAGCGTGCCGTTGAAGCCCCCGCCGCCGTACTGCACGCTGCGCCCGTTCCACGCAAGCGGCAGGTTGACCTGGAACAGGATCGGCGGCGCGCTCGCGTCGAGCGGTGCGATGCGCCCGAGCACCTTGCAGTACGCAGGCATCGCCGGCGTGATGCGCGACGCAGGGCTGGGGCCGCGCTCGGCCACGGCCAGTGCAGACGCCGGCACGAGCGCCGCCGAGTCGATCGTCGCCGCGCCGCTGGGCAGGCCGATGGCGCTGGCCGCCACCGGCGCGGTGAGCGCCGCGCAGGCCTGGGCCGGATCGGCGCCGAGGCCGAGGCGCGTGGGGCCGTTCGGGGCCGTGCCGCATGCGGCGAGCAAGGCGGCGGTCGCCAGCATGGCGCCCCCGCAAAACACTGTCTTCGGGGTCGCCATCTGTCTGTCTCCTTGGTTGTTCGCTGTGGCGGCTACCGCGCCACGCCCAGCAGCCGGTCGAGTACTTCCGGCTGCGCACGCAACGCCGCAGCCGTGTCGGTGTGCACGATGGTCCCGTGGTCGAGCACCACGGCCTGGTCGGAGATCGCGAGGATCGCCTGCGGGTGCTGCTCCACGATGATCGCGGCCAGCCCTTCGCCCTGCGTGATGCGGCGGATGGCGCGCAGCAGCTCTTCCACGATGATCGGCGCCAGGCCTTCGAGCGGCTCGTCGAGCAGCAGCAGCTTCGGGTTGAGCACCAGCGCGCGGCCCACGGCCAGCATCTGCTGCTCGCCGCCCGAGAGCTGCGTGCCGAGGTTGGTCTTGCGCTCGGCCAGGCGCGGGAACATCTCGTAGACGCGCTGCGGGTTCCACTGGCCGGGCCGCTCCACCGCCGTCAGGTTCTCGTGCACCGTGAGCGACTTGAAGATGTTGCGCTCCTGCGGCACCCAGCCGATGCCGGCCGCCGCGCGCTGGTGCGGCTGCAGCTTGTGCAGCGCCGCCTGCCCACCGAGCGCGATGGTGCCGCCGTGCTGGCGCGTGGCGCCGGCCAGCGTGTTGATGAGCGTGGTCTTGCCGGTGCCGTTGCGGCCCAGCAGCGCGAGCGTCTGGCCCTCGCCGAGCGTGAAGGCCACGTCGTGCAGCACCACGGCCTCGCCGTAGCCGGCGCTCAGGTTCTCGATGCGCAGCAGTTCAGACATGGGCATGTTCTCCGTGGCCCAGGTAGACCTCTTTGACCTTCGGGTCGTTGGCGATCGTCTCGGGGTCGCCCTCGGTCAGCAGCGCGCCGTTGACCAGCACGGTCATGCGGTCGGCGAAGCTGAACACCAGGTCCATGTCGTGCTCGATGAGCAGCACCGACACGTCGGCCGGCAGCGCGGCCACGGTCTGCAGCAGCTCTTCACGCTCGCCGGCAGGCACGCCCGCCACGGGCTCGTCGAGCAGCAGCACGCGTGGCTCGCAGGCCAGCGCAATGGCGATCTCCAGCAGGCGGCGCTTGCCGTAAGCCATGAATTTCGTCTGCTGCTGCGCGACGTCGGCGAGGTGGAACTGCTCCAGCAGTTGCCCGGCCCGCTCGGCGATGCGCTTGTCTGCACCCAGCGGGCGCCACCATTGCGCGCCGATGCCCTTGTGCTGCGACACCACGAGCGCCAGCGTTTCCAGCGGCGTCATCGAGTCGAAGAGCTGGTTGATCTGGAAGGTGCGCACCAGCCCGCGCGCCACGCGCTTGTGCGGCGCGAGCGTGGTGATGTCTTCGCCGAGCAGCGAGATGCGGCCTTCGGTCGGCGTGAGCACGCCGGTCAGCAGGTTGATCAGCGTGGTCTTGCCCGCGCCGTTCGGGCCGATGAGCGCATGGCGCGCGCCGCGCTTCAGTTCCATCGTGACGTTGTTCGTGGCGGTGATGCCGCCGAAGCGCATCACGAGGCCTTGCGTCGAGAGCACGGTGTCGGTGGTCATGCCGCACCGCCCTTCTTCTTTGCAGCGCCGAACCAGGTCCACGGCTTGAGCAGGCGGTCGCGCCCCACGAGCACCAGCAGCACGAGGATGAGGCCGATCCAGAACATCCAGTACTGCGGCGTCACCGACGACAGCCAGGTCTGCAGCAGCTTGAAGACGATGGCGCCGGCCACGCCGCCGTACAGCCAGCCCACGCCGCCGATGACCAGCATCAGCAGCACGTCGGCCGAGCGGTCGAAGGCCAGCACGTCGAGCGAAGCGAAGCCGGTGGTCTGCGCCAGCAGCGCGCCCGCGGCGCCCGCGATGCCGGCGGCCACGGTGTAGACCACGGCGAGCCGCGACACCACGGGAATGCCGATGGCCATGGCGCGCAGCCGGTTGTCGCGGATGGCCTTGAGCGTGGCACCGAAGGGCGAATGCACGATGCGGCGCATCACGAGGAACAGCACGAGCATCACGGCCAGCGAGTACCAGGCGGCCGTGCGGCCATACAGGTCGAATTCGAAGAGGCCGAGCACCGGCCCCATGACCACGCCCTGCAGGCCGTCGGCGCCGCCGGTGAGCCAGTCGAGCTTGTTGGCCAGTTCGAGCAGCAGCAGCGCGGTGCCCAGTGTGACCATGAGCCGCGTGAGGTCGCTGCCGCGCAGGATGGTCACGCTGGCCACGAGGCCGAGCACGGCCGACAGCACGGTGGCGAACACGAGGCCGACGGTCGGGTCGGGCATGACGAGCTTGGCGAACAGCGCGGCGGCGTATGCGCCGAAGCCGAAGAAGGCCGCGTGCCCGAGCGACACGATGCCGGTGTAGCCGAGGATGAGATCGAGCGACATCGCGAACAGCGCGACGATGGCGATCTCGTTGACCAGCAGCGAGTGCGAGGGCATGGCCAGCGGCAGCGCGAAGGCCACGGCCCAGACCA
Source organism: Variovorax sp. GW821-FHT09D07 (assembly GCF_059416345.1). Lineage (NCBI taxonomy): Bacteria > Pseudomonadati > Pseudomonadota > Betaproteobacteria > Burkholderiales > Comamonadaceae > Variovorax > Variovorax sp. GW821-FHT09D07. The sequence goes on along the minus strand of NZ_JBWKOY010000002.1, from coordinate 962,547 downwards.
CGAACTCCCAGGGGCGCCAGCGCGCGGTGCGCAGCAGGGCCGATTCATAGGCAGGCGCGCTCATGTCAGCGGCCCCCCTTGCGCGTGAACAGCCCTTGCGGCCGCCACATGAGGATCAGGATCATGAGCAGGTAGACGGTGAACGCGCCCATCTTCGGAATGAAGTACTTGCCGGCCACGTCGGCAATGCCGAGCAGCAGCGCGGCGGCGAGCGGCCCGGTGATCGACGAGGTGCCGCCGACCGAGACGACGATGAGGAAATAGATCATGTACTTGAGCGGAAACGTCGGGTCGAGCCCGAGGATTTCCGCGCCCAGCGCACCGCCCAGCCCGGCCAGGCCCGAGCCCACGGCGAAGGTCAGCAGGAACACGATGTTGACGTTGATGCCCAGGCCGGCGGCCACGCGCGGGTCGTCGACGGCGGCGCGCAGGCGGCTGCCGAAGCGCGTCTTCGAGAGGATGAGCTGCAGCACCACGGTGAGCACCGCACACACGGCGATGATGAAGATGCGGTAATGGCCCATGCCCAGCAGGAATGCGCCGTCGCCGAATTCGCTGCGCCCGCGCAGCCACTCGGGCAGTTGCAGGTTCTGCTGCGACGAGCCGACGAAGTAGTCGACGGCCGCGACGGCCATGAACGCCAGGCCAATGGAGAACAGCACCTGGTCCAGGTGCGGCTTGCCGTACATCGGCCGGTAGAGCGTGCGCTCCAGCAGCGCGCCGGCCAGCGCGACGACGATGAACGCGAGCGGCAGGCAGGCCAGGAACGGCACGCCGAACTTCTGCATCGCGAACACGGTGAGGTAGCCGCCCGCCATGGCGAAGGCGCCGTGCGCGAGGTTGATGAAGTTCATCAGCCCGAGCGTCACGGCCAGCCCCACGGCGAGGACGAAGAGCAGCATGCCGTAGGCGATGCCGTCGAAAAGAATGGTCAGCATGTCGGTTGTCTGGGTCTGGTGCGGTCGTTCAGGATGCTGCTATTCGGGGTGCGTGCACAGGCCACCGGGTACTTCCCTCCGCGAATGTCCCCCGGCCTTCGCCCTCCTCCTTGATTTCGCTGCGGGAAGCACCCTGTGCCCTGAGCACAAGGCACGCTGTCGGTTCGCAGCCGATCAGCCAGTGCTCTGAACACGCTCACGTCGATGGGGTGCCTTGCGCAGCGAAATCAAGGAGGAGGCCGAAGGCCGGGGGACATTCGCGGAGCAAGGCACCCCGTCGACGGGAGCGACGCCCTGAACGGCGGCGCTCCCACCGGCGAAGCGAAATTACTTGGCTTTACCCGGGTCCTTCACACCCTTCAACACGTCGAACTCGATGTTGTAGAGCTGCCCGTCCTTCTTTTCAACCTTGCGCAGGTACACGTCCTGCACGATGTCGCGCGTCTGCGCATCGATCAGCACCTGGCCGCGCGGGCTTTCGAAGACCTGGCCCTTCATCGCCGCCAGCAGCGCTTCGCCGCCGCCCTGGCCCTTGGTGGTCTTGAGCGCTTCGTAGATCACGCGCATGCCGTCATAGCCGCCCACGGCCATGAAGTTGGGGCGCATCTTGGGGTTGGCTTTCTGGAAGGCCTCGACGAACTTCTTGTTCAGCGCCGAGGGGTGCGCGGCCGAGTAGTGGTGCGAGGTGACCACGCCCAGCGCGCCGTCGCCCATGTCGTTCAGTTGATCGTCATCCGTCACGTCGCCGGTGGCGATCATCTTGATGCCGGCCTTGTCCATGCCGCGCTCCAGGAACTGCTTCATCACCGCCGCGCCCGCGCCCGAGGGCACGAAGACGAACAGCGCGTCGGGCTTGGCGTCGCGCACCTTCTGCAGGAACGGCGCGAAGTCGGGGTTGCGCAGCGGCACGCGCAGCTTCTCGAGCACTTTGCCGCCGTTGAGTTGGAAGCGGTCGCTGAAGAACTTCTCGGCGTCGTTGCCCGGGCCGTAGTCGGTGACCAGCGTGACCACCGACTTCACGCCGTTCTTGGGCGCCCAGTCGCCCATCACCACCGACACCTGCGGCAGCGTGAAGCTGCTGCGCACGATGTAGGGCGAGGCCTCGGTGATGCTCGAGGTGGCGGCGGCCATCACGACCTGCGGCGTCTTCGACTGCGTGGCCAGCGGCGCGGCGGCCAGCGCGGCCGGCGTGATGCCGAAGCCGGCGATCACGTTGACCTTGTCGTTGACGATGAGCTCCTGCGCCAGGCGCTTGGTCACGTCGGGCAGGCCGGTGTCGTCCTTCACGATCAGCTCGACCTTCTTGCCGGCCACGGTGTCGCCGTTCTGTGCCATGTACAGGCGCGCGGCGGCCTCGATCTGGCGGCCGGTGGAGGCCGACTGCCCCGTCATCGGCAGGATCAGGCCGATCTTGAACTTGTTGTCCTGGGCGCTGGCCACAGGCAGCGACAGCGCGGTGGCGAGCGCAATCGCCGAAAGGCCGGCGGTCTGGATGAGATGGCGTCTTTGCATGGAATTTTTCCTTTGAGGGACGGAACGCGAAACCGGGCGTATTTTGAACAATTCGCAACAATTGACGGAGCAGGCAACCACCTACCCACCCGCCGCACGGGTCTTTGTTGCGCGATCAGTCGAATGGTTGCGCGATGATCGCGCAACCGATGTTTTCAACGGTCCGGGCGGTACGCGGAATCGAGCGTGAGCGTACCCACGGCGCGTGACACGCAGGCGCAGATGCGCGTGGTCGCCTGCTTCTCGTGCGGGCTCAGGAACACGTCGCGATGATCGACCTCGCCGTCCACGGCCAGCACGTCCATGGCGCACAGGCCGCACTCGCCGCGCTTGCAGTCCGACAGGGTCTGCACGCCGGCCGCATCGAGCGCGTCGAGCAGGGTGCAGTCGGCCGGCACGGTGATCGACAGGTCGTGGCGAGGAATGCGCACGGTGAAGGCCTGCGTGGCGAGGCGGCCGCTGCTGCCGAAGGTTTCGAAGCGCAGGTCGGCGAGCGGCCGGCCGGCCGCGGCCCAGGCGCGCTTGACGGCCTCGAGCATCGGCACCGGGCCGCAGGTGTAGAGCTGGCCGCCGGGTGGCAGCGCGGCGATGGCGGCGTCGAAGTCGATGGGCGCGGCGCCTTCGTGCGCCTGCACGCCGGCCTCGCCCAGCGCGTCGCGCAGGGTGTCGAGGTAGCCGAACTCGCCCGCGTGGCGCGCGCCGTACAGCATGGCCACCGGCACGCCGCGGCGTTGCGCCAGCGCGCCCAGGCGCTGTGCCATCAGCACGAGCGGCGTGATGCCGATGCCGCCGGCCACCAGCAGGTAGCCGGGCGCCGCGAGGTCGAGCGGAAAGTGGTTCTGCGGCGCGCTCACCTGCAGCCGGTCGCCCTCGGCCAGCCGCCACATCGCGCGCGAGCCGCCCCGGCCGTCGTCCAGCCGCTTGACGGCGATGCGCCAGCAGCTGCCGTCGCCCTCGCCCACCAGCGAGTACGAGCGCGTCTGCACGCGGCCCTGCTCGGTCATCACCTGCACCTGCAGGTGGGCGCCGGGCTCATGCGCGGCGACGAAGTCGGTGTCGGGGCGCAGCGTGAACTCGCGCACGGTGGGCGTGACGTCGCGCAGCGCCACCACCTGCGCCTGCATCCATTGAAGATCGCTTTTCATCGGGGAACACCAGCAGGGAAAGAGAAGAAAAAGAAGTCGTCGATCAGCCGCGACGGCGGATCAGTTGCACGCCCGGCAGCGGACGCTGTTCGGCGCTCGGCGTGCCATGCAGCGCCTCGCGCAGGTTGCGCCGCGCGATGCGGCTGTGCTCGCGCATCAGCGCCTCGGCGCGCGAACCCTCGCCGGACTCGATGGCATCGAGCACCTGCAGGTGCTGGTCCTGCGCGATCACGAGCATGTCGCGCGCGGCCGGCGAATTGGCCTGCACGATGACGAAGCCCGAGGGCGAGGCGAACGGCAGGTTGACCACGCGCTCGAGCTGCTGCGCGATGACGGGGCTGCCCGCCATCTCGCACAGCAGCGCGTGGAATTTTTCGTTGTGCGTCACGTAGCGCGAGAAGGCCGCGTCGTCGAGCGCGGGCTCGCGCAGCAGCTCGTCGATGCGCGTGAGGCAGGCGCGCGCTTCGCGCAGCACCACGGGCGCCGCGCCGCGCTCGGCCGCCAGCCGCGCCACGAGGCCTTCGAGCGTGCCGCGCAGCTCGATGGCATCGGCCACGTCGCGTTCGGAAAAGGTGCGCACCGCATAGCCGCCGTTGGGCAGCGCTTCGAGCAGGCCTTCCTGTTCGAGCCGCATCAACGCGCTGCGCACCGGTGTGCGCGACACGCCGAGCTGTTCGGAAATGGCGACCTCGGCAATGCGCGCGCCGCCGGGCAGCTCGCCCGCCAGGATCATTTCGCGCAGCCGCAGCTGCGCCTTCACGGCCTGCGAGCTGCCGCTGTCGCCGGGCTCGGCGGGAGAGACGGTGGCGACCTTCATCACGCGGCCTGGCTCTCTGGAGCGGGACGGATCGGGATCGCGGCGCGCGCGGGCCGTTCCTTCTCGATCATGCGGTCGATGAGGCGGCGCGCCCACATCGAGCCGGCGTCGATGTTGAGGTTGTAGAACTGGTGGTCGGGGTGCTCGTCGATGGCTTTCTGCTGTGCCTCGAGCACGATCTCGTCCTCGCGGAAGATGCCCGAGACGCCTTCGCGCAGCTCGTGCGTGAGGCGCTGCTCGCCCAGGCAGTAGTTGCGCGAGAAGGCCCAGAAGTACAGGCAGGTCTTGTCGGTCTCGGGCGTGATGGTGTTGAGCACGTAGCCGTTGACGCCCTTGCTGCGGTCGCCGGGGTTGTCGTTCGACGGCACCGCGCCGCTGCCCGCCTCGGCCACGCCGACGTCGATGTTCACGGTGCACGGGCCTTCGAAACGAATGATCTGCCAGCGGTCGACCTTGCCCGTGTAGCCGCGCGCGTGGCGGATCTGGTTGCCCCAGAACGGCGGCGCGTCGATGTTCTCCATCCAGCGCGTGACGGTGGCCGAGCGGTCGCCGTGCGTGGCCACGAAGGGCGCCTCGGCCACCTCGCGGTTGCCGATGGACGAGCCGTGCACGAAGGTCTCGTGCGTGAGGTCCATGAGGTTGTCGACCACGAGGCGGTAGTCGCAGTTGACGCGGATCATCTTGCCGTCGCCGGCCCAGGCCGGGTCGTCGTTCCAGTGCATGTCGGGCACCAGCGCCGGGTCGGCCTTGGCCGGGTCGCCGGGCCAGATCCACACGAAGCGGTGCTTCTCGACCACCGGAAAGCTGCGCACGCAGGCCGAGGGGTTGAGCGTTTCCTGGCTCGGCATGTGGGTGCAGCGGCCCTGGCTGTTGTAGACCAGGCCGTGGTAGCCACAGACCAGCTCGTCGCCCTCGAGGCGGCCCAGCGACAGCGGCATCAGCCGGTGCCAGCAGGCGTCTTCGAGCGCGGCCACCTGGCCATCGGTGCGACGGAACAGCACCACTTTCTGGTTGCAGATGGTGCGTGGCAGCAGCGCGTGACGCACTTCGACGTCATAGGCGGCGGCATACCAGGCGTTGAGCGGAAAGGCGGTCGTGGGCGTCTTCATGAATACGCAATGTATACAGAACAGCGAAGAATTCCATCATGAAACCTCTTATTCAAGGGTAAACACTGACGTCTACGTATACAAACAGGCTTTTCTCGAAGGCGATAGGATTCCGCTCGTTCACAGTCACGACGGAGTTCATTCCATGTCCCAGCATGCCGCCCTGCCCGCCCGCTACGACCACGTGGGCAGCTTCCTGCGCCCGCAGTACCTGCTCGAAGCCCGCGAGCAGAAAGCCAAGGGCCAGATCACGCCCGAGCAACTGCGCGAGGTCGAAGACAAGGCCATCACCGAGATCGTCCGCTTCCAGGAAGACATCGGCCTCAAGAGCATCACCGACGGCGAGTTCCGCCGCACCTACTTCCACATCGACTTCCTCGACCAGCTCGGCGGCGTGAAGACCGACATTCCGGTCACCATCCGCCGCCCCGACGGCACCGAGGAACTGGCACCGCCCGCAATGCGCGTGATCGACAAGGTGCGCCACGTGAAGGACATCCAGCTCGCCGACTTCCAGTACCTCAAGAGCCAGGTGTCGGCCGGCCGCACGCCGAAGGTGACCATCCCCTCGCCGACCATGCTGCACTTCCGCGGCGGCCGCGCGGGCATCAGCAAGGACGCGTACCCCGAGCTCGACCCGGTGTTCTACGACGACGTGGCCAAGGCCTATGGCGACGAGCTGCGCTCGCTGGCCGCCGCCGGCTGCACCTACGTGCAGATGGACGACACCAACCTCGCCTACCTGTGCGACGAGCACATGCGCGAAGCCGCCCGCAAGCGCGGGGACGACCCGAACGAACTGCCGCACCGCTATGCAGCATTCATCAACAAGGTGGTGGCACAGAAGCCGCCGGGCATGCTGCTGGCCATGCACCTGTGCCGCGGCAACTTCAAGAGCACGCACGCCGCGGCCGGCAACTACGAGCCGGTGGCCGAGGCGCTGCTCAAGGAGATGGACCTCGACGCCTACTTCATGGAGTACGACGACGCCCGCTCGGGCGACTTCAAGCCGCTGCGCTACCTGCCCAAGGGCAAGACGGTGGTGCTCGGCCTCGTGACCACCAAGTTCGGCGAGATGGAAGACAAGGACGAACTCAAGCGCCGCATCGAGGACGCCAGCAAGTACGCCTCGCTCGACCAGCTCGCGCTGTCGCCGCAGTGCGGCTTCTCCAGCACGGTGCATGGCAACAACATCGCCGTCGAAGCACAGCGCAACAAGCTGCGCCTTGTCGTCGAAACGGCGCAGGAAGTCTGGGGCTCGACCTGACGCGCGGTTTCTGTTGAAGTCGGGGGCATGACGACGACGCAGATTTACTCCGGCCCCCTCAGCATGTTCGGCGCAAAGGTGCAGATCGCCGCGTACGAAAAAGGCATCACTTTCGAGCTCATCATGGTGCCGTTCACGAAGGACGATACCTACGAGCCCAAGCACCCCGAGGTGCTGCGCGTGAACCCGGTGAAGCAGCAGGTGCCGGTGCTGGTCGACGACGAGGTGGCGCTGTTCGACTCGACGCAGATCTTCGAGTACCTCGAAGACCGCTATCCGCAGCCGGCGCTGTGGCCCGAAGGCATTGCCGACCGGGCCCGCGCGCGGCAGCTGGAGCAGAAGTCGGACGAGGTGTTCTTCCCCAACGTCATCAAGCTCTTCGGCTTGCAGGACGCCATGCAGAGCGCGCCGGCCGTGGCCGCATGCGCCGGCTGCGCGCGCTTCTACGAAGAGATGGAGGGCCTGCTCGCCACGCGCGAATACCTGGCCGGCCCTTACTCCTTCGCCGACATCGCCTTCTACATGGCGCATGTGTTCGCCGACCGCAAAGGCGCCGGCATGACCGAGGGCACGCCGCGCCTCGTGGCCTGGCGCGAGCGCGTGGGCGCGCGGCCCGCGGTACGCGCGGTGGTCGCTCCGATGATGCGGTTCCTGGCTTCGCAAGGGCGCGGCGTGCCGGCCTTCCTGCAGCGCTGAGCGGGCACCGAGGCATCACCCGCCCATGCCGGACACCCTCTTCGACTGGCTGCCCTCCCCTTCGCAGCATTTTCTTGTCGTCACTTTCGCGTTGCTGGTCTATGTGCTGACCACGCGCACGCGCCGCGAGCAGCGCGCCCCCACCACCGCCATCGCGTGGGTCATGGGGCTGGTGCTCATGCCGTACGTGATCCTTCCGATGTACCTGCTGTTCGGCCAGCGCAAGCTGCGCCCGGCCGGCGCGCCCCGGCCGCCGCGTTCGCTGCCGCCGGGCCACTGGGCGGCCGACCTGATCGAGAGCTTCGGCCTGGCGCCGCCCGGGCGCTGCGCGATCCGCATGCACGCCGACGGCGAGGCCGCGCGCGAGGCGCTGTTCGAGGTGATCGACGGCGCGCGCCAGCGCCTGGACGTGTGCACCTTCATCATCGGCGACGACGCGCTCGGCCATGCCGTGCTGGCGCGGCTCGCGCAGCGCGCGCGCGAGGGCGTCAAGGTGCGCGTGCTGCTCGACGGCTTCGGCGCGCTCTCGCTGCCGCGCCATCACTTCGACCGGCTGCGCGCGGCCGGCGGCGAGGTGGCGGTGTTCCGCCCCTTCTTCAGCCTGCGCCGCATCGGGCCGCGCAACCTGCGCAACCACCGCAAGCTCACCATCGCCGACGACCGCTGGCTGTGGTCGGGCGGGCGCAACCTGGCGGGCGAGTACTTCTCCGGCAACGACAAGCACCCCGAAGCCTGGCACGACCTGTCCTTCGACCTGCAGGGCAGCGTGGCCGCCGCCGCCGCGCGCCAGTTCGACCACGACTGGAGCTCGGTGCGCGGGCGCAAGGCACGCGCAATCACCGCCGCCGACGTGCCCGCGGGCCCCGGCTGCGCGATGGCCCAGTTCCTGCCGAGCGGCCCCGACCAGACCGAGGACACGGCGCACGCGCTGCTCATCGACGCCTGCTTTCGCGCCGAGCACCGCATCCTCGCGATCACGCCCTACTTCGTGCCCGGCGACGGCCTGCGCGACGCGCTGCGCCTCGCCGCGCGGCGCGGCGTGCAGGTGACCATCGCGATGCCCGCGCAGTCGAACCACCGGCTGGCCGACTTCGTGCGCGCACGCGCCATGCGCGACCTGGCGCGCGCCGGCGTGAGCTTTCGCATGCTGCCCTTCATGGCCCACGCCAAGGCCGTGGTGGTCGACGACGAACTGGCGATGTGCGGCTCGATCAACCTCGACCTGCGCAGCCTGCTGCTGAACCACGAGGCGGCGGTGGTGTTCTACGGCCACGACGACATCGAATGGCTGGCCGAATGGATCGAGACCACCGCCTCGGCCGGCGAGCCCTACCGCGCGCGGCGCCCGGGGCTGCTGCGCGACGTGGCCGAAGGGCTGCTGCTGACCGTCGCCTTCCAGCTGTAGGCGAGCGGCGCATCGCCCAAGATGCACGAATGCAACACAATTGCAACCAATTGAACATTCACACTAGAATCGCCACCGGTTCCGGTGGATGACCGTTCTTCCGGAGCCCCCTGCATCGCGGGGCAGCCCGCTCCGGCCCGGCCTCATGGGGCCCACCGAAGCGCCATTCGTACCGCCGTTGTCGTGAGAAAGTGCCCAAATAACAGGCACCACTACAGCGACGCAAGCCCCCTTCCTACTAGCCCAGAAATTAAGATAAAGGTTCACTGATTGTTGCCACATCGTGTGGAGGAATGAGCGGTCCGCCCGCCCTCCGCGCTGAATGAGCAACCAGTAGTCCCCCGCACTTCAGAAGCACCGGCGCCCGTCAGGGCGTATCGCCTTCGGCGACCTCGATGCGATGCAGGAGCGTGACCGGCAAAGGCGGTCGCCGCGGGGTTTGAGCGCTGGGCGCCGGGCGACACCTTCGCACGGCCCCAAGCGATCCCCTTTGTTGTCGATCACTGCCGGATTCCCCTGAGCACGGGGAGAAAAATCGATGCCTTTCATTGATTCGCTGCTGGCGCTCGCGCGCCGGCTGGGCGCAGCCTTGCCTGTCGTTTTGGCCCTGCTGCTGCCGTTGTCCGCCGCCCCGACCTGGGCAGCCATGAACGAAGTCGGCCGCGCCACGCCGAGCGTGCACCGCCTGCGCTTCTTCATCGACCCGCAACTGGCGGCCGACATCGGCGCGCCCGAAGCCGGCCGCCGGCTCGCGCAGTACGTGGCCGACCTCAACACCGTGTTCCAGCGCGAGACGGTGCGCAGCTTCACCTTCGACCCCGCGAAAGACCTGCAGATCGTCGCGCCCGGCGCGGCGCCGCCCTGCGGCTTCAACGGCGTGGCCGGCGGCGAGATCGTGCTGTGCGTCGGCCCCTCGAAGCGCGGCTACAGCCACGGCGGCCTGACCACCAGCACCACCTTCCCGCCCACCGGCGTGACCTGGAACCTGAACTGGACCGCCGTCCACGACCCGCTGCGCCTGTCGCGCGCCATCACGCCGGCCGCGCCCGAATCCACCGAGAAGGACTACCTCGGCCGCCAGCTCAAGACCCTGCTGCACGAGCTGGAGCACGTGTTCGGCGCCGGCTCGGGCGAGTACTACAACGCCATCGCTGTCGCCGACACCACCGAGACCGCGCCCGCCAGCGACCTGGCCCTGGTGAAGCACACCGACCGCTACTGGTGGCCGCGCCAGCACTGGCGCCTCGACCCGCTGCTGGGCACCGTGTTCGAGCAGCGCTACGACCCGGCCGCCAACCGCGTCGCCACGCTCGGCCTGATCCGCTTCACCGAAGGCACCAAGGCACAGATCAACACCGACTGGCGCGACTGGCCCAAGCTCGGCAGCTCGAAGTTCATGGCCACGACCACCGCCACGCAGGTGCGCGTGACCGAGCGCGAGAGCGGCGCCGCGCTGGCCGGCGCACCGGTGTCGGTGTGGCGCGACCCGGGCGCCGGCAAGCCGCTGGAGCCGATCGCGCAGGGCACGACCAACGCCGAAGGCCGCTTCGTCTTCGACTGGCGCTGCGGCTTCAGCTGCTTCGCCGTCGGCAAGACCACGTTGCTCGTGAAGGCCCAGGCCCCGGGCCGCGCACCGGGCGCGACCTGGTTCACCATCTTCGACGCCTTCGAGCAGAAGGCGGTGCAGGGGCAGGCGGCCTTCACCATCGATCTGCCGCTGGGCGTGCCCGACAGCCAGAAGCCGGTCGTGTCCCTGGCCGCGCCCGCGATGGCGACCGTGGGCCAGCCCGTGGCGCTGGCGCCCGTGGCGGTCGACAACGTCGGCGTGTTCGGCGTGAAGGTGATCGGCACCGACAGCCTGCCGATCTGCACCTTCACCGCCCAGCCCTACACCTGCCACTGGACGCCGACCGCGCCGGGCGTGCAGATCGTCCGCGTGATCGCCATCGATGCCGCGGGCAATGCCGAGGTCGCGTCGGCGCAGGTGATCGTGCGCGCGCCCGCCGACGCCACGGCGCCGACCGTGACGCTGAACGTGCCGTCCATGGCGGCGTCGGCCGCCGGCCTGCCGGTGCGGCTGTCGGCCAGCGCGACCGACGACACCGGCGTGGCCGAGCTGGCCTTCATCGTCGACGGCAAGACCGTCTGCGCGCTGCGCGCCGCGCCCTACGCCTGCAGCTGGACGCCCGCGCGCGCCGGCCTGGCGAACATCGAGCTGCGCGCCACCGATGCGGCGGGCAACGTCGCCACCACCTCGACCACCGCGCGCGTCGGCGCGGAACTGCGGCCCGAGGATCTGTAAGACCGAACTCAACGCCGGTTCGTGAAGCTGGCGTTGCCCAGCCCGGTGCCGATGGTCAGCACGCCCCAGTGGCGCACGTCGCGCATGAAGGGCAGCTCGCTCAGGCCCTGCACCACCGCGTCGTTGTGCATGAGCACCAGCGTCGCGCCCGAGCCGATGATCGGCAGGCGCCGCCACAGCGCGGCCGGCAGGTGGAAGGCCCGGCTCTCCCAGTCGCCCGGCAGGTTCTGCGCGCCGCGCGCGATCGAGCCGTCGGAACGGATCAGCCCCGGGCAGCCGATGCCGATGAAGGGCGCGAGCCGGATCTTGCGGCGCTCGGCGTAGATCACCATGTCCTCGAGCATGTCGGCGATGCGCTCGACCATGTGGCTGCGGTTCGGGCCGTCGTCGGCGTGGCGCCACTTCTCGCGCTTGACCACTTTCGCGCGCGAGAAGTCGGCCGCCTTGCGGTGGCGCGTCTTCACGATGCCGCAGCGCACATTGGTGCCGCCGATGTCCACGGCCAGGATGGCGTCGTGCCCCTTCAGCAGTGGCGGCGGCGTCAGGTGCGCCCAGCCGATCAGCCCGCCGTCGTCCACGTTGTGCGACAGCCGGCCCAGCTGCACGTGCACGCCCAGGTCTTCGAGCATCGCGCCCGCCTCCAGGATCGCGCGCTCGCCCACGTCGCTCTCGGGAAAGCCGCCGCCGACCACGATGCGCTGCACCTTGCGCCACGAGGGCTGGCGCACGAAGCGCTGGACCACGAAGGCCAGTTCTTCCGCGAACTCCTCGATGGCGCCATGCATCACGTCGCCGGCGGCCGTGGCGGTCTTTCCCTGCAGCGCGCGGTCGAGCTGCTTCTTGCTCAGGTCGCGCGAATGGGCCGCGCCCAGCGGGTCGCGGCCGGTCTTGCGGCGCCGCTTGCGCCAGCGCTCGAGCAGTTCGCGAAACGCCGTCTGGCTGGCCTGGTCGCCGACGAAGCCGTCCTTGTCGCGCAGCTGCAGGCTGTAGCCGTCCACGCGCAGGCCGGGCAGCTCGCGCAGGCCGTGGATGTCGGGACCGGGGGGCGCGTGCCTGGTTTTTTTCATGACGGCCACTATGGGCCGCTGCGCGCCCGTGGCGCATCGGCTTCGCGCACCACGGCGTGTAGGAGACGGACGGGTACGGCTGGCGCGGCGATGCCGATACACTGATCCGGATGCACCTGCCTCGCCGCTTCTGGCTCGCCGCCCTGTGGCTTTTCGCGATGCTCTGGCTGGCCGCCGCCGCCCCCCGCGCGCAGGCCGCCGACGAGACGCTGCGCGTCGGCTCCAAGCGCTTCACCGAGTCGTACATCCTGGCCGAGGTGCTGGCGCAGACCGCCGCGCCGCACACCGCGTCGCCGCCCGTCGTGCGGCAGGGGCTGGGCAACACGGCCATCGTGTACGAGGCGCTGCGCTCGGGCGCCATCGACCTGTACGCCGAATACACCGGCACCATCGCACTCGAGATCCTCAAGGGCTCGCCCGCCGACACGCGCGAGGCGATGAACGCCGCGCTCGCGCCGCTCGGGCTGGGCGTGGCGATTCCGCTGGGCTTCAACGACGGCTACGCGCTGGCCGTGCGCGCCGCCGATGCCGACAAGCTCGGGCTGCGCACGCTGAGCGACCTGGCCCGGCACCCCGAGCTGCGCATCGGGCTGTCGAACGAATTCATCGGCCGCGCCGACGGCTGGAAAGGTTTGGCCGCGCGCTACGGTTTCACGCAGACGCCGACCGGGCTCGACCACGGCCTGGCCTACGAGGCGATGACGGCCAAGCAGATCGACGCCATCGACATCTACACCACCGACGCCAAGATCGACCACCTCGGCCTGCGCGTGCTCGTGGACGACAAGCAGTACTTTCCGCGCTACGACGCGGTGGTGCTCTACAAGCTCGACCTGCCTGCGCGGCTGCCGAAGGCCTGGGCCGCATTGCAGGCGCTCGAAGGCAAGATCGACGAGCACGCGATGATCGCGATGAACGCACGCGCCGAACTGCAGGGCGTGCGCTTCGACACCATCGCGCGCGACTTCCTCGCCGGCGCCACCAAAGACGGCAAGACCCCGCCGAGCGCCGCGCGCGGCTTCACGGCCAAGCTCTTCGGCCCCGACCTCTGGCCGCTGGCGCGCCAGCACCTGCTGCTGGTGGCGGTGTCGGTCGGCGTGGCCATCCTCATCGGCGTGCCGCTCGCGATCCTCGTGTTTCCGCACCTACGGCTGCGTGCCGTGGTGCTGGGCTTCGCGAGCGTGATGCAGACCGTGCCGTCGCTGGCGCTGCTCGCGGTGCTGATCTCGCTGCTCGGCGCCATCGGCGCCCTGCCCGCGCTCATCGCGCTCACGCTGTATTCGCTGCTGCCGATCATGCGCAACACCGTGACCGGGCTGGCCGAAGTGCCGAACGGGCTTCGACTGGCCGGCACCGCGCTGGGCATGACGCCGCCGCAGAGCCTTCAGTTGGTGCTGCTGCCTCTCGCTTTGCCCACGCTGCTGGCGGGCGTTCGCACCGCGACAGCCATTGCCATCGGCACGGCCACCATCGCGGCTTTCATCGGCGCGGGCGGCTTCGGTGAGCGCATCGTGACAGGACTCGCGCTCAACGATCGCGAGCTGTTGATGGCGGGAGCGCTGCCGGCTGCGGCCATGGCGCTGATCAGCGAAGGCATCTTCGAGCTGATCGAATTTCTGATGCGTCGCAGCCGCAGGGCGCCATTGGCCTGAGCTGTTCAGGGCGACACTCCCGCCGACGCGGTACCTTGCTCCGCGAATGTCCCCCGGCCTTCGGCCTCCTCCTTGATTTCGCTGCGCAAGGCACCGCATCGGCGTGAGCGTGTTCAGTGCGGTCGTTGATGGGCTGCGCACGCGCCCCGAACCAAGCGGACATAAAAAAGCCCCCAAACAGGGGGCCCTCCAACGAGACAAGAAGAAGCGTCAGGCCAACGTGTAAGCCGTCTTCACCGTCGTGAAGAACTCCTGCGCGTACTTGCCCTGCTCACGCGGCCCATAGCTCGACCCTTTGCGTCCACCGAACGGCACGTGATAGTCCACCCCCGCCGTCGGCAGGTTCACCATCACCATGCCCGCCTGGCTGTGGCGCTTGAAGTGCGTCGCGTACTTCAGCGAGGTCGTCGCGATGCCGGCCGACAAACCGAACTCCGTGTCGTTCGCCGTCGCCAGTGCCTCTTCGTAGTTCTTCACGCGGATCACGCTCGCCACCGGCCCGAACACCTCCTCGCGGTTGATGCGCATGTTCGCAGCGGACTCGCTGAACAGCGCCGGCGACATGTAGTAGCCGTCCGTCTCCAGCTTCAGCAGTTCACCGCCGGCCGCCAGCGTGGCGCCTTCGCCCTTGCCGATGGCGACGTATTCCATGTCCTGGTCGAGCTGCGACTTCGACGAGACCGGGCCCACGTCGGTGCCCTGCGCGAGCGCGTCGCCGACCTTGATCTTTGCCATGCGCGTCTTCATCGCCTCGATGAACTTCGGGTAGATGCCTTCGGTCACGATGAGGCGGCTCGACGCCGTGCAGCGCTGGCCGGTCGAGTAGAAGGCGCTCTGCACGCTGAGCTCCACGGCCTGCGCGAGGTCGGCGTCGTCGAGCACCACCTGCGGGTTCTTGCCGCCCATTTCGAGCTGCACCTTCTTGTGGTTGGTGACGCACTGGATCGCGATGTTGCGGCCCACGCCCACCGAGCCCGTGAAGCTGATCGCGTGGATGCCGGGGTGGTTGACCAGCGCATCGCCGATCACGCTGCCGCGCCCCATCACGAGGTTGAACACGCCGGCCGGAATGCCCGAGCGGCTGATGATCTCAGCCAGCGCCCACGCGCAGCCCGGCACGAGGTCGGCGGGCTTGAGCACCACGCAGTTGCCGAAAGCCAATGCGGGCGCGATCTTCCAGGCAGGAATCGCGATGGGAAAGTTCCACGGCGTGATGAGCCCGACCACGCCGACCGGCTCGCGCGTGATCTCCACGCCGATGTTCGGACGCACTGACGGCAGCACCTCGCCCGACAGGCGCAGGCACTCACCCGCGAAGAACTTGAAGATCTGCCCCGCGCGCGTGGCCTCGCCGATGCCTTCGGCCTTGGTCTTGCCCTCTTCGCGCGCCAGCAGCGTGCCGAGCTCTTCCCTGCGCGCGAGGATCTCGGTGCCGATCTTGTCGAGCGAGTCGGAGCGCGCCTGGATGCTGCCCGTCGCCCAGGCGGGGAAGGCGGCGGTGGCGGCGGCCACGGCAGCGTCGACCTGGCCCTTGTCGCCCTGCGTGTACTGGCCCAGCACGTCGGCCAGGTTGCTGGGGTTGATGTTGGGGCTGTAGCTTTGGCCAGCCAGCCATTCGCCATTGATGAGGTTGTTGAATTCAGTCATCGTCGATGTCCTTGTGTGCGTGTTGCGGTGAGGAGGCTGGAAAAGTCCCAAGGCTAGGTGGCGCCTTCGGACTCCACGTAGAGGGCGTACAGCGAATGGCTGGCCGCCATGTAGAGGCGATTGTTCTTGGGGCCGCCGAAGGTGAGGTTGGCACAGCGTTCGGGCAAGCGGATGAAACCGATGGGCTTGCCTTGCGCGTTGAAGATCTTGACGCCATCGAGGTCTTCGGACTTCGCCTGCGGCTGATAGACCTTCATGCCGTTGCCGGCATCGACGGGTTCGGGAGCGACGGCGCCGTTCCAGCCCCAGCCCATCCAGAGATTGCCGTCGCGGTCGACGCGAAAGCCATCGAGCGCCGCAGCGCCCGTGCCATCGATGAGCTTCGCCTTGTTCGACACACTGCCATCGGCCGCCACGTCATAACTCCAGAGGCTGCGGTTGGGCGTGCCCTTCCATTCGACGACGTAGAGCTTCTTCTCGTCCGGCGAGAAGGCCAGGCCGTTGGGATTCACGAGGTCGGTGATCACCGCCGAGAGCTGGCCGTCGGGCGTGAGGCGGTACACGTTGGTCGTCGCCTGCTCGGGCGCGGCCTTCTCGCCTTCCCACGTGCCCGAGATGCCGAAGAGCGGGTCGGTGAACCACACGGTGTCGTCCGACTTCACCACCACGTCGTTCGGCGAATTCAGCCGCTTGCCCTGGTAGCGGTCGGCCAGCACGGTCATGCGCCCGTCGGCCTCGGTGCGCACCACGCGCCGCGTCACCGAGTGCTCGCAGCTGATGAGGCGGCCCTGCCGGTCGCGCGTGTTGCCGTTGCAGTAGCCGGCGTTCGCCTTGTGGACCTTGAACTCGCCGGTCTTCTCCTCGTAGCGCATCAGCCTGTTGTTCGGGATGTCGCTGCACACGAGGTAGCCCTCGCGCGGCAGGTACACCGGGCCCTCGGCCCAGCGCATGCCGGTGCCGACCTGCTCGAGCGTGCTGCTGTAGATGCGGTACTTCGCAAAGCTGGGGTCGAGGATCAGCACCGACGGATCGGGATACCGCTGCTGCGGCTTGTAGGGAAACGACTGGGCGCCCGCGGCGGCGGCCACGGCGCCGAGTGCCGAGCCGGCAGCCGCTTGCAGCAGGCGACGGCGATCCATGTGCTTGTTCATTCAGTCTCCTTGGATGTTTCAGCCGTCAGCGCACGAAGGCACCGGGCGCTCAGCGGACCATGCAGGGGCGCTTGTTGTCGAAGGTCCAGTTCGGAATGAGGAACTGCATCGCCTGCGCATCGTTGCGCGCGCCCAGGCCATGCTTCAGGTACAGCTGGTGCGCCTTCTCGACCTCGGCCATGTCGAGCTCGATGCCCAGGCCGCCGCGCGTGGGCACCTGCACGAGGCCGCCTTCGATCTGCAGCGGTGCCTTCGTGAGGCGCTGGCCGTCCTGCCAGATCCAGTGCGTGTCGATGGCCGTGACCTTGCCGGGCGCCGCCGCCGCCACGTGCGTGAACATCGCGAGCGACACGTCGAAGTGGTTGTTCGAATGCGAGCCCCAGGTCAGGCCCCAGGCCTGGCACAGCTGCGCCACGCGCACCGAGCCCTGCATGGTCCAGAAGTGCGGGTCGGCCAGCGGGATGTCGACCGACTGCAGCGACAGGCTGTGCACCATCTCGCGCCAGTCGGTGGCGACCATGTTGGTGGCGGTGGGCAGGCCGGTGGCGCGGCGGAACTCGGCCATCACTTCGCGGCCCGAGAACACGCCCTCGGCGCCGCATGGGTCTTCGGCATAGGCCATCACGCCGTGCAGGTCGCGGCACAGGCGGATGGCGTCGGCCAGCAGCCAGCCGCCGTTGGGGTCGAGCGTGACGCGCGCCTGCGGAAAGCGTGCGTGCAGCGCGCGGATCGCCTCGACCTCTTCCTCGCCGCGCAGCACGCCGCCCTTGAGCTTGAAGTCGGTGAAACCGTAGCGCGCGTGCGTGGCCTCGGCCAGGCGCACGATGGCCTCAGGGGTCATGGCCTCTTCGTGGCGCAGGCGGAACCAGTCGTTGTCGGCGCCGGGGTCGGTCTCGTACGGCAGGTCGGTCTTGGTGCGGTCGCCCACGTAGAAGAGGTAGCCGAGCATCTGCACCGCATCGCGCTGCTGGCCTTCGCCGAGCAGCGCGGCCACGGGCACGCCCAGGTGCTGGCCCAGCAGGTCGAGCAGCGCGGCTTCGGCGGCGGTCACGGCGTGGATGGTCACGCGCAGGTCGAAGGTCTGCAGGCCGCGCCCGCCGCTGTCGCGTGCGGCGAAGGCGCTGCGCATGCGGTTGAGCACGGCGTTGTGGTTGCCGATGGGCTGGCCCACGATGAGGTCGCGCGCGTCTTCGAGCGTCTGGCGGATCTTCTCGCCGCCCGGCACCTCGCCCACGCCGGTGTGGCCGGCGCTGTCGGTGAGGATCAGCAGGTTGCGCGTGAAGAACGGGCCGTGCGCGCCGCTGAGGTTCATCAGCATGCTGTCGTGGCCCGCGACGGGCACGACGCGCATGGCGGTGACGACGGGCGCGCCCGACACGACGGAGGAAGCAGCGGATTCAGGAGAGGTCATCTTCGGGCTCGGTGGCTCAGTCTGCGGTGATGTGGCGGGTGTCGATCAATGTCTTCCATCGCGCCCACTCGCGCAACTGGAAGGCGGTGAAGTCCTCGGGCGTGCTGGCGACGATTTCCAGGCCCTGGTCGAGCATGCGCTTCTTCGTCTCGGGGTCCTGCATGGCGGCGATGACCGCGTCGCTCAGCTTCTTCTTCGTGGCGGGCGGCAGGCCCTTGGGTGCGGCCATGCCCTGCCACGAATAGACCTCGGCGCCCTTCACGCCGGCCTCGGCGAGCGTGGGCACGTCGGGCAGCACGGGCGAGCGCTTGTCGCCGGTGACGGCCAGCGCGCGCAGCTTGCCGGCGCGGATGTGCGGCAGCACGGCGTTCACGTTCTGGAACGAGAAGTCGACCTGGTTGCCCAGCAGGTCGTTCACCGCCGGCGCGCCGCCCTTGTAGGGCACGTGCACGCCTTCGGTCTTCGATTGCTGCCAGAAGAGTTCAGCCGACAGGTGATCGGACGAGCCGTTGCCCGAGCTCGCGAACGAGACCTTGCCGGGCGTCTTGCGCAACAGCGCGAGCACGTCGGCCACGCTGCGCTCGGGCCGCGCGACATTCGCCACGAGCACGTTGGGCGCCTGCACGGGCACGCTGATGTAGTCGAAGTCCTTGGTGGCGTCGTAGGGCACGCTCTTTTGCAGGTGCGGCGTGACGACGAAGGCGCCGAGCGACGACACCAGCAGCGTGTAGCCGTCGGGCAGTGCGCGCCGCACGAAGCCGGTGCCGATGGTGCCGGTGGCACCGGGCCGGTTGTCGACGACGAAGCTGCCGCCGAGCTTGCCCTGCAGTTGCTGCGCCAATGCGCGCGCCACCATGTCGGTGGAGCCACCGGCGGGGAACGGCACGATGATCGTCACGGGCTTCTGCTGCGGCCATGCATCGGCCTGGGCCGAAGCGTGCAGCGGCGTCAGCAGCGCGGTGGCGGCGAGCGCGAAGCCCGTCGCCAGGAATTGCGTTCTCTTCATGCGCGGTGGTCCGATCAGGAAGGAAGGCGCACAGCCTGGCGCGCGAGCAGCTTCCACTCGCCGCCCTGCTTCTGCCAGACGCCAAGGATCTTCAGCGCGACCTTGCCGGGCTTGCCCGAGTCGTTGGTGTCGGCCGTGAGCGTGTGGCGCACGATGGCGGTGTTTCCGTCGACCACCTTGATGGTCTGGTCGGTGATCGCGATGGTCACGAAGTCCGACTTGCGGTCGAGCAGGTCGGCGATGAAGCTGGCCTGCGTGTCGACCTTGCCGCCCGAATGGCCGTAGCTCAGGTCGTCGGCCACCAGCGCGCGCAGCGCGGCCGGCGTCGGGTCGACCATGGCGACGCGCAGCCGCTCGGCGGCCGCGGCCACTGCCGGTTCGGCCGATGCGCCGCTGTTGCTGCCTCCGCTGGCGGCGCAGCCCGCGAACACGGCGGTCGCTGCGGCGGCGAGCAAAAATTTCCTGATGAGCATGTCGTTGTCTCCTGTTGTTCTGTGGTGCTGGCGACTACTGCGATCAGCGCTGGCTTACTGCGGGCCGAGCGTGTCGATGAGCGCCTTCAGTGCGTCCATCTCGTCGGGCTTCAGGTCGGTCAGCGGCGCGCGCACGGGGCCGGCGTCGTGGCCGACGAGCTTGGCGCCCGCCTTCACGATGCTCACGGCGTAGCCGGGCACGCGGTTGCGCAGCTCCAGGTAAGGCATGAAGAAGTTCTTCAGCAGGCGGTGCTGCGTGGCCATGTCGTCGTTGGCGACCGCGTGATAGAAGTCCATCGCCGTCTTCGGAATGAAGTTGAAGACCGCCGACGAGTACACGGGCGTGCCCATCGCCTTGTAGGCGGCGGCATACACCTCGGCCGTCGGCAGGCCGCCCAGGTAGGCAAAGCGATCGCCCATCTTCTGGAAGATCGCGACCATCGCTTCGATGTCGCCCACGCCGTCCTTGAAGCCGACGAGGTTCGGGTTGCGCTCGGCCAGGCGGGCCAGCGTGTCGGGCTTGAGGCGGCTCGAGGCGCGGTTGTAGACGATCACGCCGAACTTCACGCTCTTGCACACGGCCTCGACGTGCGCGGCCAGGCCTTCCTGGCCGGCTTCGGTGAGGTAGTGCGGCAGCAGCAGGATGCCGTGCGCGCCGGCCTTCTCTGCGGCTTGTGCGCATTGGATGGCGAAGCGCGTCGGGCCACCGGCACCGGCAATGATCGGCACCACGCCGCGGCAGGTGTCGACCGCCGTCTGGATGATGCCGGGGTACTCGTCACCGGTCAGCGAGAAGAACTCGCCCGTGCCGCCCGCGGCGAACAGCGCGCTCGCGCCGTAGGGCGCCAGCCATTCGAGGCGCTCGATGTAGCCCTTCTTGTTGAAGTCGCCGTTGCTGTCGAAGTCGGTCAGCGGGAACGAGAGCAGGCCGGAGCCCATGATGGTCTTGAGTTCTTGCGGGTTCATCGGAAGTCGTCCAGTGAAAAAGAGAAATGAGGAAAAGAAGAGAGAAGAAGAAGGGGCCGCTCAGTCGAGCTTGAGATTGGCCTGCTGGATCACTTGCGCCCAGCGCGCGCGCTCCTTGGCGAAGAACTGGTCCTGCTCGGGCGCGGTCATGGTCACGACCTCGGCGCCCTGCCCCGCAAGGCGCGCCCGGATGTCGGGCGTGCGGATGATGCGGACCAGTTCCTTGTTGAGCCGGGCGATCACCGCGTCAGGGGTGCCGCGCGCCGCGACCACGCCCTGCCATGTGCCCGACTCGTAGCCGGGGACGCCCTGCTCCGCGATGGTCGGCACGCTGCCGATCAGCGGCATGCGCGTCGATTTCGACACGGCGATGAGCTTGAGCTTGCCGCTTTGCACATGCGGGTAGGTGGCCAGCATGCCGTTCATGAGCACCTGCGTCTGGCCGGCGACGGTGTCGAGCACGGCCTGCACGCCGCCCTTGTAGGGCACGTACTCCCACTTGGCGCCGCTCTTGCGCTGCAGCTCGACGCCGGCCAGGTGCGCGGTGCTGCCGCTGGCGGTGACGGCGAAGTTGAGGTCGCTCTTCTTCGACAGCTCGACCAGTTCCTTCAGCGTGTTGGCCTGCACCGACGGGTGCACCACCAGCAGGTGCGGCGAGTAGGCCAGCATGGCCACGCTGCGCAGGTCCTTCGACGGATCGAACGGCAGCTTGGGGTACAGCGACGGGCTGATGGCCAGCGCGCCGAGGTCGCACAGCATGAGCGTGTGGCCGTCGGCCGGCGCCTTGGCCAGCATGTCGGCGCCGAGGTTGCCGTTGGCGCCCGCACGGTTCTCGATGACCACGGGCTGGCCCAGCGCTTCGGACAGCGGCTGGCCGATGGCGCGCGCAATGATGTCCGACGAGCCGCCCGGCGGGTACGGCACGATGAGACGAATGGGCTTGGAAGGCCAGGTGCCGCCCGCCCCTTGCGCAAACGCGTGCAAGGGCAGGCTGGCGGCCAGTGTGGTGGCGAGGGCGGCGCCGAGCGCGCCGCGTCGGTTGACGGTCATGGGGGCTGTCTCCTGAAGTTCGATGCAGGCATGCGGGGCCGCGATGGCGCTGCATGTTATCAGTCATCGTACAACTAGAAAATCAGCTTGTCCAGACTTGAGCCCCGAAAACCCGGGGAGAACTCAGCGCGAAGGGGTGTTGTCGGACGAGGCGGCGCCGTGGCCGGCCGCCTCCGCCCTGGCTTTCTGTTGTTGCGCGGCTTCCTGCGCCATGCGCAGCCGCTCGCGGCTGTTGGTCAGGTGGATGCGCATCGCGGCGCGTGCCGACTCCGGGTCGCGGCGCGCGATGGCCGCGTAGATTTCCTCGTGCTCGCGGTTCACGCGGCTCAGGTAGCTGCCGTCCTGCACGCGGATCGCGCTGATGCGCGTGCGCGGGATGATCGTCGTGCCCAGGTGCCGCATGATGTCGGCGAAGTAGGGGTTGCCGGTCGACTGCGCAATCTCCAGGTGGAAGGCGAAATCGGGCGCCACGGTATCGCCGCCCACCTTGACGTTCTGCTCGAACGCGTCGAGCGCCTGGCGCATCGCGACCAGCTGCTCGTCGGTGCGCCGGCTCGCGGCCAGCCCGGCGGATTCGGTCTCCAGGCTGATGCGCAGCTCGAGCACGGCGAGCACGTCGACCGAGGTCGCGATCTCGCCGGGATCGAGGCGGAACACGCCGCCCATGCCACCCGGGCGCGGCTGCAGCACGAAGGTGCCCACGCCGTGCAGCGTCTCGACCAGCCCGCCCGCCTGCAGCTTGGACAGCGCCTCGCGCACCACGGTGCGGCTCACGCCGTAGGCCTGCATGATGGCCGACTCGGTCGGCAGCTTGTCGCCGGGGCGCAGCGACTGGCTGCGGATCTTCTCGCCCAGGTCTTCCACCAGCCCGTTCGCCAGGCCGCGCGCGCGCTGGCGCGGCCGCCCCACGAAAGCGGCGTTGCCCGCCGGGTTGTCAGCGGTCGTTGTCTGAACTTCGGGATTACCCGCAGTCGTTGAGGCCATGACGACGATCATAATCCCCTCATAGTTGTACGACAACAGATAACTTATCACCTAAAAAAGGTGACGACGTTGTCCACCTCCTCCGCTTCCCCTCACACATCCGAAGACATGTCGACGCCTGAAGCCCCCTCCCCCCAGCTTGGCCGCCTGCTGCTGACCGGCGCCGCCGGCGGCCTGGGCCGCGTGCTGCGCGAACGGCTCGCGCCTTTTGCGAACGTGATCCGCCTCTCCGACATCGCCGACATCGCGCCGGCCACGGGCGCGCATGAAGAAGTCGTGCCCTGCGACCTGTCCGACAAGGCCGCGGTCGATGCGCTGGTCGCCGGCTGCGACGCCATCGCCCATTTCGGCGGCGTGTCGGTCGAGCGCCCGTTTGAAGAAGTGCTCGAAGCCAACATCAAGGGCGTGTTCAACCTGTACGAAGCCGCGCGCCGCCACGGCGTGAAGCGCGTGGTGTTCGCCAGCTCGAACCACGTCATCGGCTTCTACAAGCAGGACGAGCACATCGACGCGCACGCCGCGCGCCGGCCCGACGGCTACTACGGCCTCTCGAAGTCCTTCGGCGAGGACATGGCGCAGTTCTACTTCGACCGCTGGGGCATCGAGACGGTGAGCATCCGCATCGGCTCGTCGTTCCCCGAGCCGCTCAACCGCCGCATGATGAGCACCTGGCTCAGCTACCGCGACCTCACGACGCTGATCGAGAAGTCGCTCTTCACGCCCGACGTGAAGCACACGGTGGTCTACGGCATGTCGGCCAACCGCGACCTGTGGTGGGACAACGCCGCCGCCGCGCACCTGGGCTTCGTGCCACAGGACAGCTCCGAGGTGTTCCGCGACAAGGTCGAGGCGCAGCCGCCGGTGGCGCCCACCGACCCGAACGCCATCTACCAGGGCGGCGCCTTCACCGCGCAAGGCCCGTTCGGCGACTGACCGCGCTGCACACCATGCAAGCCGAACTCGTTCTCGACGCGCGCAACGGCACGGGCGAAAGCCCGGTGTGGCTGGCCGCGCAGCAGGCGCTGTACT
This sequence comes from Variovorax sp. GW821-FHT09D07, assembly GCF_059416345.1. Taxonomy (NCBI): domain Bacteria; kingdom Pseudomonadati; phylum Pseudomonadota; class Betaproteobacteria; order Burkholderiales; family Comamonadaceae; genus Variovorax; species Variovorax sp. GW821-FHT09D07. The sequence goes on along the minus strand of NZ_JBWKOY010000002.1, from coordinate 938,920 downwards.
GGGTCGACATTCCCGCGCGCACACTCAACCGCTGGCACGCCAGCGAAGGCCATGCGCAGTGGCACGCCGACGAAATGATCGCCTGCATCGCACCGCGCGCCGACCGGCCCGGCGAATGGATCGCCGGCATGGAAAGCGGCCTGTTCGCACTGCGCGAGCGCACCGACGGCACGCTCGCGGCCACGCCGCTCGCCCCGGTGGCGCACGCCGCGCCGGGCATGCGCTTCAACGACGGCCGCTGCGACCGGCAAGGCCGCTTCTGGGCCGGCACGATGCTGCTCGACATGGCCGCCGGCGCACGCGTCGGCCGCCTGTACAGCTACGGCGCCGGCGACGAGAGCGCAGCCCTGAAGCTGGACGACCTGATCGTGCCCAACGGCCTGGCCTTCAGCCCCGACGGCCGCACGATGTACCTGTCGGACTCGCACCCGAGCGTGCAGGCCGTCTGGGCCTTCGACTACGACACCGACACCGGCACGCCGAGCAACCGGCGCCTGTTCGTCGACATGAATCCCCTGCCCGGCCGCCCCGACGGCGCGGCGATGGACGTCGACGGCTGCTACTGGATCTGCGGCAACGACGCCGGCCTGGTGCACCGCTTCACGCCCGACGGCCGGCTCGACCGCTCGCTCGCCGTGCCGGTGAAGAAGCCCGCCATGTGCGCCTTCGGCGGCGCGAACCTCGACACGCTGTTCGTCACCTCGATCCGCCCCGGCGGCATCGACCTGTCGGACCAGCCGCTGGCCGGCGGCGTGTTCGCGCTGCGCCCCGGCGTGGCGGGCGTGCCCGAGCCGGCCTTCGGCGGCTGACCCCTTTCTTTTTCCTTTCATTCACGACAACCACCAAGAGGACGAGACAAATGAAGCTCTACAAGACACTCATCGCACTTGCTGCCGGCGCGGCGGCCGCGTTGACCACGCTGGCCGCAGGCGCCACCGAGTTCCGCTCGGCCGACATCCACCCCGACGACTACCCCACCGTGACCGCCGTGAAGTTCATGAGCGAACGGCTCAAGGCGCTGTCCGGGGGCAAGCACAGCATCAAGGTCTTCAACAACAGCGCGCTCGGCAACGAGAAGGACACGATCGAGCAGACCAAGATCGGCGCGCTGCAGATGGTGCGCGTAAACATCGCGCCCATGAACAACATCTGCCCCGAGACGCAGGTGCCGACCATGCCCTTCCTGTTCCGTTCGGTGGAACACCTGCACAAAGTGCTCGACGGCCCGGTCGGCGAAGAAATCCTGAAGTCGTGCGAGAAGCAGGGCTTCGTGGGCCTGGCCTACTACGACAGCGGCGCGCGCTCGATGTTCACGGCCAAGAAGCCGGTGCGCAACTTCGCCGACATGAAGGGCCTGAAGGTGCGCGTGCAGCAGTCCGACCTGTGGGTGTCGATGCTCGAGGCCATGGGCGCCAACGCCACGCCGATGCCGATGGGCGAGGTCTACACGGGCCTGAAGACCGGCCTCATCGACGCCGCCGAAAACAACTACCCCACCTACGAAAGCGCGCGCGCCTTCGAGGTCGCCAAGTACTACAGCAAGACCGAGCACTCGATGGCGCCCGAGATGCTGCTGTTCTCCAAGCGCGCGTGGGACAAGCTCTCCGCCGAGGAGCAGGGCTGGCTGCGCCAGGCCGCCAAGGAATCGGTGCCCTACATGCGCAAGCAGTGGCAGGAGCGTGAAGTGAAGTCGCTGGCCACGGTGAAGGCTGGCGGCGCCGAGATCATCGACGTCGACAAGGCCCCGTTCCAGGCCGCGATGAAGCCGGTGTACGACAAGTTCATCACGGACGCGAAGCTCAAGGACCTCGTGAAGCGCGTCCAGGACACGAAGTAAACAGGGCTCGCCCCCAGGCTTCGCGCACTTCGTGACCCTGCGCCCCTGCCGGGGGCCACGAAGGGGCGGAGCCTCTCCATTTTTCGCGCTGGAAATATGTACACCAAACTTTGCCGCACGCTCGCCCGTGCCTGCATGTGGTTGGGCATCCTCGGTCTCGTCGCGGTGATCTGCGCCGTGAGCTGGCAGGTGTTCGGCCGCTACGTGCTCAACAACACCCCCACCTGGGCCGAGAGCCTCGCGCTGCTGCTGGTGCTCTACGTGACCATGCTGGGCGTGGCCGTGGGCGTGCGCGACGCGGGCCACATCGGACTCGAATCGTTCCTCGTGCTCGCGCCCGACTGGCTGCGCCTGAAGATGGAATACCTCATCCACGCGCTGATCCTGCTGTTCGGCCTGGCCATGGCCTGGAACTGCGCCTCGCTTGCCGAATCGGTGTGGGACTACCGCCTGCCCACGCTGTGGATTTCCGAAGGCTGGAAGTACGTGCCCGCCGCCGTGTCGGGCGTCCTCATCGTGATGTTCTCGATCGAACACATCATCGCGCTCGCTCAAGGCCGCGAAGTCGAACCCGCCTGGGGCTGAACCTCATCATGACGACCCCTCTTCTCATTCTCTGCCTCTCGTTCACGCTGTTCCTGCTGCTCGGCGTGCCGGTGGCGTTCTCGATCGGGCTGTCGGCCCTGGCCACGCTGCTGTACGAAGGCCTGCCGCTCGCGGTGGGCTTCCAGCAGATGACCTCGGGCATGGGCATCTTCTCGTTCCTGGCCATTCCCTTCTTCATCTTCGCCGGCGAGCTCATGCTCTACGGCGGCATCGCGGACCGCATCGTCAACTTCGCGCGCAACCTCGTGGGCCACGTGCGCGGCGGCCTGGGCATGTCGAACGTGGTGGCCTGCACCTTGTTCGGCGGCGTCTCGGGCTCGCCCGTGGCGGACGTCTCGGCCATGGGCGCCGTGATGATCCCAATGATGAAGAAGGAGGGCTACCACGCCGACTACGCGGTCAACGTGACGACCCACGCGGCACTGGTCGGCGCGCTGATGCCCACCAGCCACAACCTCATCATTTACTCGCTCGCAGCGGGCGGCAAGGTGTCGATCGCGGCGCTGATTTTGGCTGCGCTGCTGCCGGCGGCCGTGCTCACGCTGAGCAACCTCGCGGCCGCCTACCTCGTGGCCGTGAAGCGCGGCTACCCGGCCGGCAGCTTCCCGGGCTGGGCCATCGTGGCGCGTTCGTTCGCGGCAGCGTTGCCAGGCCTGTTCATCGTGGTGCTGATCCTCGGCGGCATTTTGTCGGGCATCTTCACGGCGACCGAATCGGCGGCGGTGGCAGTGCTCTATGCGCTGGCGCTCACGATCTTCGTGTACCGCACGCTGAAGTGGGAGCACTTCATCAAGGCCGCCTCGAAGGCCGTGCGCACCACGGGCGTGATCCTGCTGCTCATCGGCATCTCGAGCACCTTCGGCTACCTCATCAGCCTGTACGGCGTGGCCGAGCTCACGGGCCAGATGCTGTCGCAGGTGACGACCACGCCGTGGATGATCTTCCTGCTCATCAACATCATCCTGTTCGTGCTGGGCACCTTCCTGGACATGGCCGCGACCATCCTGCTGTGCACGCCGATCTTCCTGCCCATTGCACAGCAGTACGGCATGACCTCGGTGCAGTTCGGCGTGGTGATGCTCATCAACTGCGCGCTCGGCCTGAACACGCCGCCGGTGGGCACCACGCAGTTCGTCGGCTGTGCCATCGGCGGGGTGTCGGTGGGCACGGTGATGCGCACGATCTGGCCCTTCTACGGCGCACTGATCTTCGCGCTCGGGGTGGTCACCTTCGTGCCGGCGTTTTCCACCTGGCTGCCCAGCCTGTTCATGGTGGTGAAGTAAAGAAAAGAGAAAGGGCCTCCCGATGGCCGATGCGAACACCCGACCACCGCTGTACATCCGCATCCACGCGGCCGACAACGTGGCCATCGTCGCGAACGACGGTGGCCTCAAGGCCGGCACGGCCTTCGACAACGGCCTGGTGCTGGTCGACACCGTGCCCCAGGGCCACAAGGTGGCGCTCGTCGACCTGGCCGAGGGCGACGCCATCCGCCGCTACAACGTGGTGATCGGCTACACGCTCAAGGCGCTGCCGCGCGGCAGCTGGGTGCACGAGCGCGTGATGCGCATGCCGGTCGCACCCGAACTCGACGGCCTGCCCATCGCCACGGTCAAGCCCCCTGCCCTGCCACCGCTCGACGGCTACACCTTCGAGGGCTACCGCAACGCCGACGGCTCGGTGGGCACGCGCAACATCCTCGCGATCACGCAGACCGTGCAGTGCGTGGCCGGCGTGACCGAGTTCGCCGTGGCGCGCATCAAGGCCGAGCTGCTGCCGAAGTACCCTCATGTGGACGACGTGGTGGCGCTCGAACACAGCTACGGCTGCGGTGTCGCCATCGACGCGCCCGACGCCGTCGTGCCGATTCGCACCCTGCGCAACATCAGCCTCAACCCGAACTTCGGCGGCGAGGTGATGGTCGTGAGCCTGGGCTGCGAGAAGCTGCAGCCCGAGCGGCTGCTGCCGCCCGGCACCATTCCCATCGCCGACCAGCGCGGCGCGCCCGCCGACGACCTCGACGTGGTCTGCCTGCAGGACGACGCGCACGTCGGCTTCATGTCGATGATCGATTCGGTGATGCGCCAGGCCGACACGCACCTCGCGCGCCTCAACAAACGCCGGCGCGAGACCGTGCCCGCGAGCGAACTGGTCGTGGGCGTGCAGTGCGGCGGCAGCGACGCCTTCTCGGGCGTCACCGCCAACCCGGCCGTGGGCTTTTGCACCGACCTGCTGGTGCGCGCGGGCGCCACCGTGATGTTCTCGGAAGTCACCGAGGTGCGCGACGGCATCGACCAGCTCACCTCGCGCGCGTCCACGCCCGAGGTGGCCGACGCCATGATCCGCGAGATGGCCTGGTACGACGCCTACCTGCACCAGGGCCGCGTCGACCGCAGCGCCAACACCACGCCGGGCAACAAGAAGGGCGGGCTGTCGAACATCGTCGAGAAAGCGATGGGCTCGATCGTCAAGTCGGGCTCGGCGCCGATCACCGGCGTGCTCGCGCCCGGCGAGAAGGCGAAGCAGAAGGGCCTGATCTACGCCGCCACGCCGGCCAGCGATTTCATCTGCGGCACGCTGCAGCTGGCGGCCGGCATGAACCTGCACGTGTTCACCACCGGCCGCGGCACGCCCTACGGCCTGGCCGAGGTGCCGGTGATCAAGGTCGCCACGCGCAGCGACCTGGCGCGCCGCTGGCACGACCTGATGGACGTGAACGCGGGCCGCATCGCCGACGGCGAGGCCAGCATCGAGGACATCGGCTGGGAGATGTTCCGCCTGATGCTCGAGGTGGCCAGCGGCCGCAAGAAGACCTGGGCCGAGCACTGGAAGCTGCACAACGCGCTGGTGCTGTTCAACCCGGCACCGGTCACCTGATCGACTCACCCTCACGGAGCACAGCCATGGAAGACCTCAAGGACAAGACCGCCCTCGTCACCGGCGCCAGCACCGGCATCGGCGCCGCGGTGGCCATCGCGTTCGCCGCGCGCGGCATGCGCGTGGCCGTGCACTACAACAGCTCGGCCGAGGCGGCGACCCGCGTGGTCGGCACCATCCGCGCCGCCGGCGGCACGGCCTTCGCGCTGCAGGCCGACGTGCGCGACACGGCCGCGATCCGCGCCTGCGTGCAGGAAACCACGGCGCAGTTCGGCCGCATCGACGTGCTGGTGAACAACGCCGGCAGCCTGGTCAAGCGTATGCCCATCGCCGAGTTCGACGATGCGCTGTTCGACGAGGTGATGCACATCAACGCGCGCTCGGTGCTGGCCTTCTGCCGCGAGACGGTGCCGCAGATGCGCAAGCAAGGCAGCGGCGCCATCATCAACGTGACCTCGGTGGCCGCGCGCACCGGCGGCGGGCCCGGCGCCTACCTGTATGCGGGCGCCAAGGGCTTCGTGAGCACCGCGACACACGGCCTGGCCAGAGAACTCGTGGGCGACCGCATCCGCGTGAACGCGGTCGCGCCGGGCGTGATCCAGACGCCGTTCCAGGACCGCTTCTCGACGCCCGCGATGCTCGAGACCTTCAGGACCGGCATCCCGATGGGGCGCCTGGGCACGGCCGACGAATGCGTAGGCGCGTTCCTCTACCTCGCCTCCGAGCAGCTCTCGGGCTACGTGACCGGGCAGGTGCTCGAAGTGAACGGCGGGCAGTACATGCCCTGACGCACTCCCCCGCCTTCTCGGCACAACAGATCAACAACGGAGACAGAGACACCATGCAAAGAAGCCAGTTCGTCCGCGGCCTTGCCGCCCTTTCGGCCACCGCCGCCCTCTCGCTCGGCCTGGCCGCGCCCGCCGCGGCGCAAGCCAACGACTTCCCGAACCGCACCATCGAGCTGCTCGTGCCCTACCAGCCCGGCGGCGGCACCGACGGGCTGGCGCGCGCGTTTTCGGAAGCGAGCCGCAAGCACATCTCGCAGAGCATCGTGATCGTCAACCGCCCCGGCGCGGGTGGCGCCATCGGCTGGACCGAGGTGATCAACGCCAAGCCCGACGGCTACAAGCTCGCCGTGCTCACCGTGGAGCTGCTCACGCTGCCGCACCTGGGCCTGGCCAAGTTCAACTACGACGACTTCCAGCCCATTGCGCAGCTCAACGCCGACCCGGCTGCAATCACCGTGAAGGCCGATGCGCCGTGGAACACGATCGAAGAATTCCTCGCCGCCGCGAAGAAGTCGCCCGAGGGCATCCGCGTGGGCAACTCGGGCAACGGCTCGATCTGGCACCTGGCCGCCGCCGCGCTCGAAGACAAGACCGGCACCAAGTTCGGCCACATCCCGTTCCAGGGCGCCGCGCCCGCCGTGCTGGCGCTGCTGGGCGGCCACATCGAGGCCGTGGCCGTGAGCCCCGCCGAAGTCACGACGCACGTGCAGGGCGGCAAGCTCAAGGTGCTGATGGTGATGGCCGACAAGCGCGTGAAGGGCTTCGAGAAAATCCCGACCGCCAAGGAGCGCGGCATCGACCTGTCGATCGGCACGTGGCGCGGCCTCGGCGCGCCGAAGAACACGCCACCCGAAGTGATGGCCAAGCTGCGCGAGATCACCGCCAAGACCGCCGCCGAGCCACTCATGCACGAGGTGATGGACAAGCAGAACCTGGGCTACGTCTACACCGACGGCGCGGTGTTCAAGGAAACGCTGGCCAAGGACAACGCCTACTTCAAGGCGCTGATCACCAAGCTGAACATCAAGCCGTGAACGCGACACGACAAGGAGACACGGCCATGCAACGTCGCACACTGATCCAGTCCGCCCTCGCCGCCTCGCTGGCGGCAGCCCTGCCCGCCTTCGCGCAGGGCGGCAACACCTGGCCCACGGGCAAGGCCATCACCTACCTCGTGCCCTTTCCCGCGGGCGGCACCACCGACGTGCTGGGCCGGCTCATCGGCCAGAAGCTCGGCACCGTGTTGGGCACGAGCGTGATCATCGACAACAAGGGCGGCGCCGGCGGCAGCGTGGGTTCGGAGATCGGCGCGCGCGCCGCGCCCGACGGCTTCACGCTGGTGGGCGGCACGATCAGCTCGCACGCCATCAACGTGAGCCTGTACCCCAAGCTGGGCTACGACCCGCAGAAGTCGTTCGCGCCCGTGACGCTGATCGGCACCAACCCCGTGGTGCTGGTGGTGAACCAGGCCAGCCCCTACAAGACGCTGAAGGACGTGATCGCCGCGAGCAAGGCCAAGGCCGGCGGCCTCTCGTCGGCCTCGGCGGGCACCGGCACCTCGCAGCACCTGGCGCTGGAACTGCTGGGCTACAAGTCGGGCGTGAAGTTCACGCACATCCCGTACAAGGGCAGCGGCCCGGCGATCCAGGACGTGATCGGTGGGCAGGTCGACATGATGTTCGACACCACCGTGGTGGCCGGCCCGCACATCCAGAGCGGCAAGCTGCGCGCCATCGCCGTCACCTCGGCCAAGCGCCTGGCCTCGATGCCCGACGTGCCGACGGTCGCCGAATCGGGCATCGAGGGGCTCAAGGACTTCGAGGTGGTGTCATGGCAGGCGATCTTCGTGCCCGCGGGCACACCGGCCCCTGTCGTCGACCGCCTGCACACCGAGATCCGCAAGATCCTCGCAACGCCCGAGATGCAGGACAAGCTCAAGGGCTTCGGCATGGAGCCCGCCGACCTCACGACCGCGCAGATCGCCGCCTTCCAGAAGACGGAAGTGGAGAAGTGGGCGCAGGTGATCAAGGCCGCAGGCATCAAGGCCGACTGACCCGCCCCCCCCGAATCCGACTGCATCTACACCCCGACAAGCGCCCGGTGGGCGGTGCGGTGCGGGCGGCCCCTCTGTGCCGCCGAGGCGCGCAGCGTTTCGCGGATCAGGGCTCGCAGCTGTTTGAGCGAAGCGAGTTCTGCGAGACCCCGCGAAACGCGAGCACCGCAGGGCAGCCGCGAAGCGGCCGGCACAGTGGGGCCGCCCGCGCCGCGCCGCCCGCCGGGCGCGCACTCACACAGGCAAAGGACAAGCAAGGAACCAAGGGAAGCTTCCTACGTCCCCAAGGAGAAGCGCTTTATAGAATGCCCGTCCGATTCCGCATTCCAGGCCTTCCACAACGTGTCCGATCGCTCCGCAGTTCTGCCCCAATACCTGTTCCCCAAGCAGGCCCTGACCAATTTCGCCGGCTGGGTCGCAGGCAAGGAACGAGGCGCGGTCACCACCTGGATCATTCGCCGCTTCGTTGCCAAGTACAACGTCGACATGGGCGAGGCGCTCGAGTCCGACATCCATCACTACAAGAGCTTCAACCAGTTCTTCACGCGCGCCCTCAAGCCCGGCATGCGCCCCCTCGCACAGGCCGACCTCGTCTGCCCCGTGGACGGCGCCATCAGCCAGTTCGGTGCCATCGAGGGCGACCAGATCTTCCAGGCCAAGGGCCACAACTACACGACCACCGCGCTGGTCGGCGGCGACGCGGCGCTGGCCGCCAAGTTCGCGCACGGCAGCTTCGCCACGCTGTACCTGAGCCCCAAGGACTACCACCGCATCCACATGCCCTGCGACGGGCGGCTGGTGCGCATGATCCATGTGCCCGGCGACCTCTTCTCGGTCAACCCGACCACCGCGCGCGGCGTGCCCGGCCTGTTCGCGCGCAACGAGCGCGTGGTGTGCGTCTTCGAATCGGCCAACGGCCCCTTCGTGCTCGTGCTCGTGGGCGCCACCATCGTCGGCAGCATGGCCACCGTGTGGCACGGCGTGGTCAACCCGCCGCGCGTGGGCGAGCTGCGCGAGTGGCACTACAACGACCAGCAGATCGACATCAAGAAGGGCGACGAGATGGGCCGGTTCTTGCTGGGCTCGACCGTCGTCATGCTGTTTCCGGCGCCCGCGCTGGCCTTCAACCCGGACTGGTCGCCCACCCGCGCGATCCGCCTGGGCGAAGCCATGGCCAACTACGTCTGATTTGTGAAGCTTTGTCTCGAAACCCGCATGCTGCATGCCTGTACAGCTATAAAACCAGTAGCATCCTGATCCTTCGCGCTATAGTCGTCGGCCAGCCAGACGGTCCATGACGACCAATCACAAACAAGAGTGCGCCGCCCCGGCCTGCCCCCGGCCGACGGTCCGCCCAGCTTCGAGGAGATGATGTCGATGAGTACCAAGGAAAACGCAGCCATCAGCCAGTTGCTCGCCCTGCTCGAAGCCCGCTATGCGCTGCGTGTGCTGTGGGCCCTGCGCGACGGCCATGCCCAGACCTTCCGGCTGCTGCAGGACAGCGTCGGCGGCATCACTCCCAACACCCTCAACACCCGCATCAAGGAGCTGCGCGAAGCCGGCGTCGTGAGCCACGGCAGCGACGGCTACTGCCTCACGCTCAGCGGGCAGGACCTGCTCAAGCGCCTGTCCGACCTGCAGGCCTTCGCCGCCAAATGGCAGCTCGGGCAGAGCAAGAAGGCCGCGGGGCCGGCCGCCGCCCAGCCCGCATCGGCCGATGCCTCCGCGCCCGTGGCGCCTGCGGCGCCGGTGCCTTCCGCCCCCGACGCAGCACCTCCCGCAGCCACGCCGCCCGGCTCCGACAGCCAGGGCTGAAGCGGGGTCCTCGCGGGCCTCGGTAAACTCCGCGCCTCCGATTCCTCTCCCATTTCATCGACGCAAGGAGCGTTTCCCATGCCCACCACCCCCTCCGGCCTGCAATACGAAGACACCGAAGTCGGCACCGGCGCCGAAGCCAAGGCCGGCCACCACGTGCACGTGCACTACACGGGCTGGCTCTACAACGACGGCGTGCAAGGCGCCAAGTTCGACTCCAGCCGCGACCGCAACGACCCCTTCGCGTTCTCGCTGGGCGCCGGCCAGGTCATCAAGGGCTGGGACGAAGGCGTCGCCGGCATGAAGATCGGTGGCAAGCGCACGCTGATCATCCCCGCCTCGCTGGGCTACGGTGCCCGCGGCGCCGGCGGCGTGATCCCCCCGAACGCCACCCTGAAGTTCGACGTCGAGCTCCTCGACGCGCATTAAGGGCTCGCCCCCAGGCTGCGCGGCACTTCGTGTCCGCTTCGCCAACCCCCTACCGGGGGCGACACCTGCGGCCCGGCGAAGCCGGTTCCGCGGTGTCTCTCGCGAAAGCCACTTCGCACCCCTCTTGCGGCCGCTTTGGCCGCATTTTTACGCTTGAAAAGCCCTAGAGCAGCCCCAAGTGGCTGGCTGTGTTTGTTTTCCGGCGCACGCCGGTTCTTTGAAAAATGTCTGACCCGCAACAATCCGCACAGAATTCTCAAATGCTGCAAGGCGAGCCCAGTCCCGAAGAACTGGAGGCCGCGCAAGCCGCCAACGAAGCCGAGGCGCTCGACGCCCTGGCCGTGGCGCAAGGCGAACTGGCTGCCCTTCAGACCAAGAATGCCGAGCTGGCCGACCAGTACCTGCGCGCCCAGGCCGACGTGCAGAACGCCCGCCGCCGCGCCGACGACGAGATCACCAAGGCCCGCAAGTTCGCGGTCGAAGCCTTTGCCGAGAGCCTGCTGCCGGTGACCGACAGCCTCGAAGCCGGCCTGGCCGTCAAGGACGCCACGCCCGAGCAGATCCGCGAAGGCGCCGAAGCCACGCTGCGCCAGCTCAAGAGCGCGCTCGAACGCAACAAGGTGATCGAAGTGGCCCCCGCTGCCGGCGACAAGTTCGACCCGCACCTGCACCAGGCCATCTCGATGGTGCCCGCCGACCAGGACGCCAACACCGTGGTCGGCCTGCTGCAAAAGGGCTACACGATCAACGAGCGCGTGCTGCGCCCGGCGCTGGTCACCGTGGCCGCCCCGAAGTAAATCGGCACTGCCCCACAAGATTCCCACAGGAAATCCCCGCGTCGTCCCTTGAATCGCACCGGGTTATCCACAAGTTCATAACAACATATTTTTCCGAATTTCAGGAGTAAGAACATGGCAAAGATCATCGGCATCGACCTCGGCACCACCAACTCGTGCGTGTCGATCATGGAAGGCAACACCACGCGTGTGATCGAGAACTCGGAAGGTGCGCGCACCACGCCGTCGATCGTCGCGTACCAGGAAGACGGTGAAGTCTTGGTCGGCGCCTCAGCCAAGCGCCAGGCCGTCACCAACCCCAAGAACACGCTGTACGCGATCAAGCGCCTGATCGGCCGCAAGTTCGAGGAAAAGGAAGTCCAGAAGGACATCGACCTGATGCCCTACACCATCGCCAAGGCCGACAACGGCGACGCATGGGTGGAAGTGCGCGGCAAGAAGATGGCCCCGCAGCAGGTCAGCGCCGACATCCTGCGCAAGATGAAGAAGACCGCCGAAGACTACCTCGGCGAAGCCGTGACCGAAGCCGTGATCACGGTGCCGGCCTACTTCAACGACGCACAGCGCCAGGCCACGAAAGACGCCGGCCGCATCGCGGGCCTGGACGTCAAGCGCATCATCAACGAACCCACCGCTGCAGCCCTGGCCTTCGGCCTGGACAAGCAGGACAAGGCCGACCGCAAGATCGCCGTGTATGACCTGGGCGGCGGTACCTTCGACGTGTCGATCATCGAGATCGCGGACGTCGACGGCGAGAAGCAGTTCGAAGTGCTGTCGACCAACGGCGACACCTTCCTGGGCGGCGAAGACTTCGACCAGCGCATCATCGACTACATCATCGGCGAGTTCAAAAAGGAACAGGGCGTCGACCTGAGCAAGGACGTGCTGGCCCTGCAGCGCCTGAAGGAAGCCGCTGAAAAGGCCAAGATCGAGCTGTCGAACAGCGCGCAGACCGACATCAACCTGCCGTACATCACGGCCGATGCCACCGGTCCGAAGCACCTGAACATCAAGCTCACCCGCGCCAAGCTGGAAAGCCTGGTCGACGAGCTGGTCGAGCGCACCATCGCGCCCTGCCGCCTGGCCATCAAGGACGCCGGCATCAGCGTGAGCGACATCAACGACGTGATCCTGGTCGGCGGCATGACCCGCATGCCCAAGGTGCAGGAAAAGGTGAAGGCCTTCTTCGGCAAGGAACCGCGCAAGGACGTGAACCCCGACGAAGCCGTGGCTGTCGGCGCCGCCATCCAGGGCCAGGTGCTCTCGGGCGACCGCAAGGACGTGCTGCTGCTGGACGTGACCCCGCTGTCGCTGGGCATCGAGACCATGGGTGGCGTGATGACCAAGATGATCACGAAGAACACCACGATCCCGACGAAGTTCGCACAGACCTTCTCGACCGCCGAGGACAACCAGCCGGCCGTGACCATCAAGGTGTTCCAGGGCGAGCGCGAGATCGCCTCGGGCAACAAGCTGCTGGGCGAGTTCAACCTGGAAGGCATTCCGCCGGCATCGCGCGGCACGCCGCAGATCGAGGTGAGCTTCGACATCGACGCCAACGGCATCCTGCACGTGGGTGCCAAGGACAAGGGCACCGGCAAGGAAAACAAGATCACCATCAAGGCGAACTCGGGCTTGAGCGAAGACGAGATCCAGAAGATGGTCAAGGACGCCGAGCTCAACGCCGACGAAGACAAGAAGAAGCTCGAGATCGTGCAGGCGCGCAACCAGGGCGAAGCCATGGTGCACAGCGTGAAGAAGTCGCTCGGCGAGCATGGCGCCAGCCTCGAAGCCGCCGAGAAGGACGCGATCGAAGCCGCGATCAAGGACGTCGAAGAAGCCCTCAAGGGTGAAGACAAGGCCGTGATCGAGGAAAAGACCAACACGCTGATGACCGCGAGCCAGAAGCTCGGCGAAAAGATGTATGCCGAATCGCAGGCCGCCGCGGCCAGCGCCTCGGCCGCCAGCGGCCCGGCAGGCGCGGAAGCTGCGGCGCATGCCCAGGCTGACGACAACGTGGTCGACGCCGAAGTCAAGGAAGTGAAGAAGGGCTGATCCCCTGCCCTTCTAACAAGGCTGGAACACCTGAACAGGTGCTCCAGCCTTTCTCGCTTCCAGTTCCCCGACGAGTTCCCGCCGCCCGACCGAATCTGCTGCCATGGCCACCAAACGCGACTACTACGAAACCCTCGGCGTTCCCAAGAACGCGAGCGAGGAAGAAATCAAGAAGGCTTATCGCAAGCTTGCGATGAAGCACCACCCCGACCGCAACCACGGCGACACCAGCAAGGACGCCGAGGCCAAGTTCAAGGAGGTGAAGGAAGCGTACGAAATGCTGTCGGACGGCCAGAAGCGCGCGGCCTACGACCAGTACGGCCATGCCGGCGTCGACCCCAACATGCGCGGCGGCCCCGGCGCGGAAGGCTTCGGCGGTTTCGCGGAGGCCTTCGGCGACATCTTCGGCGACGTGTTCGGCGGCGGCCGCGGCCGCACCAGTGGCGGGCGCCAGGTGTTCCGCGGCAGCGACCTGAGCTACGCGATGGAAGTCACGCTCGAGGAAGCCGCCGACGGCAAGGACGCACAGATCCGCATCCCGAGCTGGGACGACTGCGGCACCTGCCACGGCTCCGGCGCCAAGCCCGGCACCAAGCCCATCACCTGCACCACCTGCCACGGCGCGGGCGCCGTGCAGATGCGCCAGGGCTTCTTCAGCGTGCAGCAGACCTGCCCGACCTGCCACGGCAGCGGCAAGATCGTTCCCGAGCCCTGCACCGTGTGCCACGGCCAGGGCAAGATCAAGAACAACAAGACGCTGGAAGTGAAGATTCCGGCCGGCATCGACGACGGCATGCGCATCCGCAGCACCGGCAACGGCGAGCCCGGCACCAACGGCGGGCCGCCCGGCGACCTGTACATCGAGATCCGCCTCAAGAAGCACGACCTGTTCGAGCGCGACGGCGACGACCTGCACTGCGTGGTGCCCGTGAGCGTCACCACCGCGGCGCTGGGCGGCGAGATCAACGTGCCGACGCTCAAGGGCGCGGCCGCCATCGACATTCCCGACGGCACCCAGAGCGGCAAGCAGTTCCGCCTGCGTGGCAAGGGCATCAAGGGCGTGCGTTCGAGCTACCCGGGCGACCTGTACTGCCACGTGCGCGTGGAAACGCCCGTGAAGCTCACCGAGCACCAGCGCAAGCTGCTCAAGGAACTCGACGAATCGCTCAAGAAGGGTGGCGAGAAGCACAGCCCGACCGACAAGGGCTGGTTCGACAAGGCCAAGGAATTCTTCAGCTGACGATGATGCTGACGCGCTGACGGCCTTCGTCAGCGCCGGGCCGACACCCTGTCGGCCCGAAGCGTGCCCTCTTTCGGCCGCTGCCGCCCTGTGGCGGCGCGCCAGGCACGCGAACGGTGCTCCCCGCACCGTTGCGGAACGCCGCCGACCGGCGCCCGCGTTGTCTTCCCACGTTGCCATGCGCCAGCCACTCGCCACAGGAGTGGCGCGGGGATTGCTTTAATGTTTTTTTGGATATGCAATAAACCAAACGACAGGTCGCGCGTTATTGCTGAAAGGCATCGGCTTTATTGAACCCGGGTTCAATTAGGAAAGGTGTTCGCCACAGAATTTCAATGAGGACGATAGCCATTCGGCATAGTCATTTCATCCGGGGACAATTACGCGAGCGCGAGCTTTTCAATTTAACAGAAACACGAATAGAAGTTCCTTGTTTTCCGAGGAACTTTACTCGGCAGAGGGGTTCAGAATAAATAAAACATTTGCCCGGTTCATTCTTTGCTTTATGCTGATTGAACCGATTGTGTAGATAGTGTGTAAGGGAGTTTTCCACGGCATACGGCCATGGGCGGGGCCCCTCTTCCAAGAGGAGCGACGCAGTCTCTGGCTGTAGGCATCGGGGTCAAAAGCCCCGCCGACCTGAAGGAGGCGCGACCATGGACGTGATCAGCAACTTTGCAGCCCGCTACGAACGCACCCGCGAGGAAGTTCTCTCGCTGCAGGAATATCTGGATATCTGCAAACGCGATCCGACGGCATATGCAACGGCCTCCGAACGAATGCTCCAGGCCATTGGCGAGCCGGAACTGGTAGATACCCGCAATGACCCCCGTCTTTCGCGGATCTTCGCGAACAAGGTCATCAAGATCTATCCGGCGTTCAAGGAGTTCTATGGCATGGAAGATGCCATCGAGCAGGTGGTGTCCTATTTCCGCCACGCCGCGCAGGGCCTGGAAGAAAAGAAGCAAATCCTTTACCTGCTGGGGCCCGTCGGCGGCGGCAAGAGCTCGATCGCGGAGCGCCTGAAGCAGCTCATGGAGCACGTGCCCTTCTATGCGATCCACGGCTCCCCGGTGAACGAATCGCCCCTCGGGCTCTTCGACACCCTCGAAGACGGCGAGATCCTCGAAAAAGAGTACGGCATCCCCGTGCGCTACCTGAACCGCATCCTGTCGCCCTGGGCCGTGAAGCGGCTCGAGGAGTACGGCGGCGACATTCGCCAGTTCAAGGTGGTCAAGCGCTACCCCTCGGTGCTGCGCCAGATCGCGGTCGCCAAGACCGAGCCGGGCGACGAGAACAACCAGGACATCTCTTCCCTGGTCGGCAAGGTCGACATCCGCAAGCTCGAAACCTACGCCCAGGACGACCCCGACGCGTACGCCTACTCCGGCGGCCTGTGCCTGGCGAACCAGGGCCTGCTCGAGTTCGTGGAAATGTTCAAGGCGCCCATCAAGGTGCTGCACCCGCTGCTCACGGCCACGCAGGAAAGCAACTTCAAGGGCACCGAAGGCTTCGGCGCCATTCCCTTCGACGGCATCGTGCTGGCCCACAGCAACGAGAGCGAGTGGAAGGCGTTCCGCAACAACAAGAACAACGAGGCTTTCCTCGACCGGATCTACATCGTCAAGGTGCCGTACTGCCTGCGCGCCTCCGAAGAGATCAAGATCTACGAGAAGCTGGTGCGCAACTCCTCGCTGGCCAAGGCCCCGTGCGCGCCCGGCACCTTGCGCATGATGGCGCAGCTGTCTGTGCTCACGCGCCTGAAGGAGCCCGAGAACTCCAGCACCTTCAGCAAGATGCAGGTGTACGACGGCGAGAACCTCAAGGACACCGACCCCAAGGCCAAGTCGATCCAGGAGTACCGCGACTACGCGGGCGTCGACGAAGGCATGAGCGGCGTCTCCACGCGCTTCGCCTTCAAGATCATCTCCAAGGTGTTCAACTTCGACAGCACCGAGGTGGCCGCCAACCCGGTGCACCTGATGTATGTGCTCGAGCAGCAGATCGAGCGCGAGCAGTTTCCGCCGGAAACCGAGCAGAAGTACATCAGCTACATCAAGGAGCTGCTGGCACCGCGCTATGCCGAGTTCATCGGCAAGGAAATCCAGACCGCCTACCTGGAAAGCTACAGCGAGTACGGCCAGAACATCTTCGACCGCTACGTGACCTACGCCGACTACTGGATTCAAGACCAGGAGTTCCGCGACGTGGACACCGGCGAAGTGTTCGACCGGGCCTCGCTCAACGGCGAGCTCGAGAAGATCGAGCGGCCCGCCGGCATCGGCAACCCGAAGGACTTCCGCAACGAGATCGTCAACTTCGTGCTGCGTGCGCGGGCTGGCAACGCGGGGCGCAACCCGGCGTGGACCAGCTACGAGAAGCTGCGCGCGGTGATCGAGAAGAAGATGTTCTCCAACACCGAAGAGCTGCTGCCGGTGATCAGTTTCAATACCAAGAGCAGCGCCGACGAACAGAAGAAGCACGAGGACTTCGTGACCCGCATGGTCGAGAAGGGCTACACCGCCAAGCAGGTCCGGCTTCTGTGCGAGTGGTACCTGCGGGTGCGCAAGAGTTCATAGCGGACAGCGGGAACAACGGGCGCGTGCGCAGGACCTAACCAGCGCACCACCCACCGTTTTGCAAGGAGCTTTGAAAACATCGTGGCCATCCTGCAGCAGATCATCGATCGCCGGCTCTCGGGCAAGAACAAGTCCATCGGCAACCGCGAGCGCTTCCTTCGGCGCTACAAGGGCCAGATCCAGGAGGCGGTGCGGCGCGCGGTCAGCGGGCGCAACATCCGCGAGCTGGAGCAAGGCGAAGACGTGACCCTGCCGCGCCACGATGTCTCCGAGCCGGTGTTCGGCCATGCGCGCGGCGGCGACCGCGAGTACGTGCACCCCGGCAACCAGGAATACCTCAAGGGCGACCGCATCGCGCGCCCCGAGGGCCAGGGCGGCGGTGGCTCGGGCAGCGGCGAGGCCAGCGACAGCGGCGAAGGCGAGGACGACTTCGTCTTCCGCCTCACGCGCGAGGAGTTCATGCGCGTCTTCTTCGACGACCTCGCGCTGCCCCACCTCGTGCGCACCCAGATCGCCGAAGTGCCCGAGTGGAAGAGCCACCGCGCCGGCTTCACCAGCGACGGCTCGCCCAACAACCTGCACGTGGTGCGCTCCATGCGCGGCGCGCTGGCGCGGCGCATTGCGCTGGGCGGCGAACCGCGCAAGGAGCTCAAGCGCCTGGAGGCGCACCTTCTGGTCCTGAAAGCGCATCCACAGGTCGAGACCGCACTGATCCAGAAGGAAATCCGCGAGACCGAGGACCTCATCGCCGAGCTGCGCCGCACCATGCGGCACGTGCCCTACATCGACCCGATCGACCTGCGCTACCGCAACCGCGTGAAGACGCCCGTGCCCAGCGCCAAGGCCGTGATGTTCTGCCTCATGGACGTGTCGGGCTCGATGGACGAGGCGCGCAAGGACATGGCCAAGCGCTTCTTCATGCTGCTGTACCTGTTTCTCACGCGGCACTACGAGCGCATCGACCTCGTGTTCCTGCGCCACCACACGCAGGCGCAGGAAGTGACCGAAGAAGAGTTCTTCCACGCCACCGAGACCGGCGGCACGGTGGTGTCGAGCGCGCTGGTGCTCATGGACGAGATCGTCAAGGCCCGCTACGCCAGCGGCGAATGGAACGTGTACGGGGCCCAGGCCAGCGACGGCGACAACTGGCACCAGGACAGCGGCCGCTGCCGCGAACTGCTGGTCGACAACATCCTGCCCGTGGTGCGCTACTACGCCTACGTGCAGGTGGCCGAGACCGAGCAGAACCTGTGGCAGGAATACCAGCAGCTCGAAGGCGTGGCGCCCAACTTCGCCATGCGCAAGGTATCGGACGCGCAGGACATCTACCCGGTGTTCCGCGACCTGTTCAAGAAGGAAGGGGTGCCCACATGATCACCACCGAACGCCCTCCCGGGGCCCCTGTCCTGCCGCGCAGCACCGACTTGCCCACCTCCCGCCTCGAGCGCCTGCCCAGCCCGTCCGACTGGACCTTCGAGCTCATCGAGACGTACCACACCGAGATCGCCAAGACGGCGAGGAGCTTCGGCCTGGACACCTACCCGAACCAGCTCGAGGTGATCACGGCCGAGCAGATGATGGACGCCTACGCCAGCGTGGGCATGCCCATGATCTACAGGCACTGGTCGTACGGCAAGCAGTTCATTTCCACCGAGAAGAACTACAAGCGCGGCCACATGGGGCTGGCCTACGAGATCGTCATCAACTCCGATCCGTGCATTGCCTACCTCATGGAAGAAAACACCATGGCCATGCAGGCCCTGGTGATCGCGCACGCGGCCTACGGCCACAACAGCTTCTTCAAGGGCAACTACCTGTTCCGCATGTGGACCGACGCGTCGTCGATCATCGACTACCTCGTCTATGCGCGGCACTACATCGCCGAGTGCGAGGAACGCCACGGCCTCGACGCGGTAGAAGACCTGCTCGACTCCTGCCACGCGCTCATGAACTACGGCGTCGACCGCTACCGCCGTCCGCAGAAGCGTTCGCTGGCGCAAGAGAGCGCGCAGCGCACCGACCGCGAGCGCCACATGCAGCAGCAGGTGAACGACCTGTGGCGCACGCTGCCGCGCAAGAGCGAACAGGCCGCCGAGTCCGAAGCCGCGCGCCGCTTTCCGCCCGAGCCGCAGGAGAACCTGCTCTATTTCATCGAGAAGAACGCCGCCCTGCTCGAGCCGTGGCAGCGCGAGGTGGTGCGCATCGTGCGCAAGATCGCGCAGTACTTCTACCCGCAGCGCCAAACCCAGGTCATGAACGAAGGCTGGGCCACCTTCTGGCACTACACGCTGCTCAACACCATGTACGACCGCGGCCAGCTGGACGACGGCTTTATGATGGAATGGCTCAGCTCGCACACCAGCGTGGTGTTCCAGCCACCCGTGGGCCACCGCGCCTACAGCGGCATCAACCCCTATGCGCTGGGCTTCAAGATGTTCACCGACCTGCGCCGCGTCTGCGAAAAGCCGACCGACGAAGACCGCCGCTGGTTCCCCGACTTCGCGGGCACCGACTGGGTCAAGACGCTCGACTACGCGATGCGCAACTTCAAGGACGAGAGCTTCGTCGGCCAGTTCCTCAGCCCGAAGACGATGCGCGATTTCCGCCTGTTCTCGATCCGCGACTACCAGAGCGAATCGGAACTCGAGGTGTCGGCCATCCACGACGACAGCGGCTACCAGGCGCTGCGCGAGTCGCTGTCACGCCAGTACGACATCGGCAACCGCGAGCCCGACATCCAGGTCTGGAGCGTGGCCACGCGCGGCGACCGCTCGCTCACGCTGCGCCATACGCAGCGCAACAACCTGCCGCTGAACGACAACGCCGAAGAGGTGCTGAAGCACGTCGCAAGGCTCTGGGGCTTCGACGTGCACCTGGAAAGCGTCGACAGCGCAGGCCGGGTCAGCCGCAGCTGGAAAGCTGCCGCACCCAAGCAGACCTACTGAGACGCTGCGATACAAAGAGAGCGGCTGCTGATCAGCAGCCGTTCACCCCAGCAGAGCGTGCCCTCGTGCGCAGGGCACCGGGTGCTTCCCGCAGCGAAATCAAGGAGGAGCCGAAGGCGGGGGACATTCGCGGAGGGAAGTACCCGGTGTCCTGCGCACGCGCCCCCAAAAGCAACCTCAAGGAACCAGCGCAGCAATCGCCAGCGTGTAGCCCTTCACCCCCAGCCCCACGATGATCCCGCGCGCCGCAGGCGAGATGTACGAGTGGTGGCGGAACTCCTCACGCGCATGCACGTTCGAGATGTGCAGCTCGATCAGCGGCACGCTCGCGCCCTTGATGGCGTCGTGCAGCGCGATCGACGTGTGGGTGTAGGCGCCCGGGTTCATCACCACGCCCAGCATGTTGCCGGCGGCCACTTCGCGGCCCGCCTCCTGGACCCAGTCGATCAGCACGCCTTCGTGATTCGACTGGCGGCATTCGATCTCCACGCCGAGTTTCGCGCCCGTTTCCTTGCACAGGCGTTCGACGTCGGCGAGCGTGTCGCGGCCGTACTGTTCGGGCTCGCGCGTGCCGAGCAGGTTGAGGTTGGGGCCGTTGAGGACGAGGATTTTCTTCATGATGGATCGGTGAAGGAAGCAACCGGATACCGGCAGATGGCCAAGATTATGGGCGCGCCGCCGACCGCGCCCGCCGTGCAGGTGACGACGCCGCCGTCGACCCCACGTAGTGGTTGTACGACCCGATGTCCGCCACGCAGCGCGCCATCAAGTCGACGAACGCGCGCAGCTTCTGCCCCATGTAGCGCTGCCGCTGGTAGGCGCAGTACAGCCGCCGCGCCTCCGGCGGCCACTGCGGCAGCACCGGCACCAGCACGCCCTGCGCCACCTCGGGCCCGGCGAAGAACACCGGCAGCGGCGCAATGCCCAGGCCGTCGATGCAGAAGGTCTTCATCACCCAGTGGTCGTTGGTCTCGAAGGCCGGCTCCGTGCGCACCACATGGCGCCCCGAGGCCTGCTGCGACACCAGCCGCAGCGGCGACGGCGGCCCCGACGGCTCACGCATCGCGATCATCCGGTGCTGCGCCAGCGCCTCGGGCGTGTGCGGCGTGCAGTGCCGCGCCAGGTACTGCGGGCTGGCGTACAGGCCGTAGGCCAGCCGGCCCAGCAGCTTGGCGACCAGGTCCGGCAGGTCGGGCGGCGCCGAGCCCACATAGCAGTCGACCTCGCCGATCCGCGGGGCCTGCGCGCCGTTCGCCACGTCGAGCTGGCAGCGCACGTTCGGGTGCGATTCGAGAAAGATCCGCACCACATGGCAGACGAAGGAGGTGCTGAACTGCGTGTCCGACAGCAGCGTGAGCCGCCCCGACACCCCGCCCGTGAGCTCCTGCACCTCGGTGCGTGCCGTTTCCAGCCGGCCGCTCACCTCGCCGAGCAGCCCCTCGCAGCGTGCGAAGAACGCACGCCCGGCCTCCGTGGGCGCAATGCGGCGCGAGCTGCGCAGCAACAGCTGGGCGCCCAGCAGTTCCTCCAGCCGCGTGAGCTGCCGGCTCAGCGTTGCCTTCGACACGCCCGACAGGCTCTCGGCCTTGGTGAGGCTGCCGCTCTTCATCACGAGCACGAAGGCCTCGACCAGTGCGAGATCGATGCGCCCGGCCGTCATGGGCACCACCGCCGCGCGGGCCGTCGTTGCAGGAATGAAAAGGAGCGTCTTGGCATGGGGCTTTCATCGGTGCGGCGGACACGCTACGGTAGGCGGCACCGCCGACAAGGGCATGGCCGATGCTATGCCGATTCGCGGCGCCCTTTCCCGCTGCCCCACGATCAAGACCCATGAATCCTTCCGCCGCATCACAGGCTTGGCACCCCGTCGCCCCCTCCGCCGAGGTGCGCGCCGGCGCCAACATCGTCGCCGGCTTTGCGCAAGGCCAGGAGCTCGCGCTGTGGCGCGCGGCCGATGGCTCGCCGCAGGCCTGGGAGAACCGCTGTCCGCACCGCAGCGTGCGCTTCACGCTCGGCCAGGTGACCGGCGGCGACCGCCTGGCCTGCGCCTACCACGGCTGGCAGTACGAGGCCGGCAGCGGCGCCTGCGTGCGCATCCCGGCGCACCCGGCCATGCCCGCGCCGCGCAACGTCTGCGCGAAGGTGTTCACCACGGCGGATGCCGCGGGCATGCTGTGGGTGCGCCTCGCGGCCGACGGCGCAGAGGCGCCGCCCGAACTGGCCGACGCCGTTCCCGCCGGCTGGCACCTCGCCCGCACGCTGACGCTGCGCGTGGCTGCGTCCGAGGTGCGCGCTGCGCTGGCGCCGCATGGCTTCGCATCGACGGGAACGCCCGATGCATGGCAAGGCACGCTGGGCGAGTCGCCCGTCGCCGCCCTGCTGCTCGACGCCCAACCGCAGCTGAGCTTCCTGCACCTGTGGACCGACGCTGCCCCCGGCTCCGACGCGATGGTCCGTGTGCACCGCGCGGCGCGCCAGCTGCGCGGCGACATCGAAGCCGCTGCATCGCCCTGAACAAGAAGAAAGAAGCAACATGCCCTTCGTCACCGACGATCCCAACATGCTCGACGACTGGCTCGTCGTCGGCCCCGCCAGCGGCTTGCCGCGCACGGCGCGGCTGCTCGGCGAAACCCTGCACCTGCACACCGACGCCGACGGCACACCGCACGCCCGGCTCGGCGCCGACACGCTGACCGTGCAGTCGCGCTACGGCTTCCTCTGGGTCTGCCCCAGCGGCCGCCCGGCGCGCCCGCTGTTCGCCTTCCCCGAATACGACGAACCCGGCCGCCGCATCGTCGATTGCGGCGGGCTCGGCGTGGCCGTGTCGGGCCTGCGCGTGATCGAGAACTTCCTGGACATGGCGCACTTTCCCTTCGTGCACCCCGACTACCTCGGCAAGGTGCCGCACACCGAAGTGGCGAAGTACAACGTCGAGGTCGACGCCGCCACCGACGAGATCTGGGCCACCGACTGCCGCTTCTGGCAACCGCGCGCCTCCGCCGCCCATGACACGGGCAGCGAGGTGTTCTACAAGTACCGCGTGATGCAGCCCTTCTCGGCCATGCTCTACAAGTCGAGCCACCGGCCCGACAGGCTCGACGCCATCGGCCTCTTCCTGCAGCCGGTGGACGACGAGCACGTCATCGCCCACACGCTGCTGGCCTACTTCGACGACGTGTCGAGCGACGCCGAGCTCATCGCCTTCCAGCACACCATCTTCGGGCAGGACAAGCCGATCCTGGAGAACCACGCCTTCAAGCGCATGCCGCTCGAAGGCCGCGCCGAGACGCCCACGCGCGGCGACACCACCTCCGTCACCTACCGCCGCTGGCTGCGCGAGCGCGGCATGCGCTTCGGCACCGCGAGGGCCGCCGCATGACCGTCAAACTCTACGACTACCCGCTCTCGGGCAACTGCTTCAAGGTGCGGCAGATGCTGCTGTGGCTCGGCGTGGACCACGCGAGCGTGCCGGTCGATTTCCATCCGGGGCGCGAGCACAAGTCCGCCATGTTCCTTGCCACCATCAACCCGCTCGGCCAGCTCCCGGTGATCGACGACGAAGGCTTCATGCTGCGCGACGCGCAGGCCATCCTCGTCTACCTCGCGAGCCGCTACGACGATGCGCAGTGCCGCTGGTACCCCGCCGACCCGAAGCTGCGCGGCCAGGTCGCGATGTGGCTCGCCATGGCCGACGAGATCACGCGCACCGCCTCGGCCGCCCGGCTGCACGACGCGCTGGGCTACACGCACCTGGACATCGGGGCCTGCCGGCGCGGTGCGCGCGCGGCCTTCCGTGTGCTCGACGACCATCTGGCCGAGCAGCACGCCGCCACCGGCCTGCGCTGGCTCGTGGCGGCGCCCGAGCCGACCATTGCCGACCTCGCCTGCTTCCCGTACGTGGCGCTGGCGGGTGAAGGCGGCATCTCGCTCGACGAGTTTCCCGCGCTGCGCCGCTGGGTCTGGGACTTTCGTCACCTGCCGGGCTTTGTGGGCATGTCGGGTATCTTCCCGGCTGGCCCCGCCTGAAGGCTCGCCTGAGTATCCTTGTCCCCTTCCGCTCTCTGAAGAACCGAATCCCATGAAAACCAAAGCCGCCGTCGCCTGGCAAGCAGGCCAACCCCTGACCATCGAAACCGTGGACCTCCAAGGTCCGAAATTCGGTGAAGTGCTGGTCGAGATCAAGGCCACCGGCATCTGCCACACCGACTACTACACGCTCTCGGGCGCCGACCCCGAAGGCATCTTCCCCGCCATCCTGGGCCATGAAGGCGCGGGCATCGTGGTCGACGTCGGCCCCGGCGTCACCACCCTGAAAAAGGGCGACCACGTCATTCCGCTGTACACGCCCGAATGCCGCCAGTGCAAGTTCTGCCTGAGCCGCAAGACCAACCTGTGCCAGCTGATCCGCGGCACGCAGGGCAAGGGCCTCATGCCCGACGCCACCAGCCGCTTCAGCCTCGACGGCAAGCCCATCTTCCACTACATGGGCACGAGCACCTTCAGCAACTACACGGTCGCACCCGAGATCTCGCTGGCCAAGATCCGCGAGGACGCGCCCTTCGACAAGGTCTGCTACATCGGCTGCGGCGTCACCACCGGCATCGGCGCGGTGATCTTCACGGCCAAGGTCGAAGCCGGCGCCAACGTCGTGGTGTTCGGCCTGGGCGGCATCGGCCTGAACGTGATCCAGGGCGCCAAGATGGTGGGCGCCGACAAGATCATCGGCGTCGACCTGAACCCCGAGCGCGAGGCCATGGCCCGCCAGTTCGGCATGACCCACTTCATCAACCCCAAGACCACCGAGAACGTGGTCGACGCCATCGTGCAGCTGACCGACGGCGGCGCCGACTACAGCTTCGAGTGCATCGGCAACACGCAGGTGATGCGCCAGGCGCTCGAATGCACGCACAAGGGCTGGGGCCGCAGCATCATCATCGGCGTGGCCGAGGCCGGCGCCGAGATCAGCACGCGCCCGTTCCAGCTGGTCACGGGCCGCAAGTGGGAAGGCTCGGCCTTCGGCGGCGCGCGCGGGCGCACCGACGTGCCGAAGATCGTCGACTGGTACATGGAAGGCAAGATCAACATCGACGACCTGATCACGCACACCATGCCACTCGAAGACATCAACAAGGGCTTCGACCTCATGAAGCGCGGCGAATCGATCCGCGGCGTGGTCCTGTACTGAGCCCGAGGAGGCGCCCGCCATGAACCGCATGGAACCCCTGCGCAAGATAGAAGCGGGCGTCCTCGAGATCGCCTATTACGAGGCCGGCCCGGCCGATGGCCCGCCCGTGCTGCTGATGCACGGCTTTCCATACGACATTCACACTTACGCCGAAGTCGCGCCGATGCTGGCCGCGCAAGGCTGCCGCGTGATCGTGCCGTACATGCGCGGCTACGGCGCCACGCGCTTCCTGAGCGAGGCCACGCCGCGCTCGGGCGAACAGGCGGCCTTCGGCGCCGACCTGCTCGCGCTGCTCGACGCGCTGAAGATCGAGCGTGCCGTGCTCGCCGGCTACGACTGGGGCGGCCGCGCCGCCTGCGTCGTGGCGGCGCTGTGGCCCGAACGCTGCGCGGGGCTGGTCTCGCTCAACAGCTACAACATCCAGAACATCGCCAAGGCGATGGAGCCGGACACGGCCGCCAACGAGCACAGCCTCTGGTACCAGTACTACTTCCACAGCGAACGCGGCCGCGCCGGTCTTGCGAAGGACCGCAAGGCCCTCACGAAGCTGCTGTGGCAGTTGTGGTCGCCGACCTGGCGCTTCGACGACGCCACCTTCGATCGCAGCGCCGCCGCCTTCGACCACCCCGACTTCGTGGACGTGGTGATCCATTCGTACCGCCACCGCTTCGGCCTCGTGCCCGGCGACCCGGCCTGTGCCGACATCGAACGCCGCCTTGCCGCGCAGCCGACGATCACCGTGCCCGCCATCACCTTCGACGGCATCGACGACGGCGTGCGACCGCCCGCCGATGCCTCGGCCCATGCGCACCGCTTCAGCGGACCGCGTTCGCACCGCCTCGTGCCCGGCGCAGGCCACAACCTGCCGCAGGAAGCACCGCGCACCTTCGCCGACGCCGTGCTTGAACTCGTGCCCGCGCTGCGCGACCAGACGACTTCTTCTTCATGACCGACACCGCCCCCACCCTTCTTTCCGAACACCACGCCTTCGGCGGCGTGCAGCGCTTCGTCGAGCACCGCTCGCACGAGATCGGCCTGCCGATGCGCTTCTCGGTCTACCTGCCGCCGCAGGCCGCGCACACGCGCGTGCCCGCCCTGCTCTACCTTGCGGGCCTGACCTGCAACGAAGAGACCTTCGCGGTGAAGGCCGGCGCACAGCGCATGGCCGCGAGCCTGGGCGTTGCGCTCATCGCGCCCGACACCAGCCCGCGCGGCGCCGAACCCGAAAGCCTGCCGGGCGCGAAAGACAGCTGGGACTTCGGCATCGGTGCCGGCTTCTACCTCGACGCCACCGCCGAGCCCTGGGCCACGCACTGGCGCATGGAAAGCTGGATCGTCCACGAGCTGCTGCCGCTGGTGGCCCGCCACTTTCCGGTTGACGGCGAGCGCATCGGCATCTTCGGCCACTCGATGGGCGGCCACGGCGCGCTCACGTTGGCGCTGCGGCATCCCGGGCGCTTCAAGTCGCTCTCGGCCTTCGCGCCGATCTGCGCGCCCACCCAGTGCCCGTGGGGCCAGAAGGCCTTCGCCGGCTACCTGGGCGAGCCCGGCGACGACCGCGCGCAGTGGCTCGCGCACGACGCCAGCGCGCTGATGCAATCGCAGACCGTGGCGCCCTATCCGCAGGGCATCCTCATCGACCAGGGCCTGGCCGACAAATTCCTGGCCGAGCAGCTGCACCCCGAAGTCTTCGAGGCCGCCTGCTTCGCCGCCGGCCAGCCGCTCACGCTGCGCCGCCACGCGGGCTACGACCACGGCTACTACTTCATCCAGAGCTTCATGGCCGACCACATCGCGCACCATGCGCAGACGCTGAACGCCTGACTACAAAGGGGTGCGGTTCGCACCCGGCGTGGCTATCATGGTCCGCATGTCCGCCGCCCAGATTCCTGCCTTCCAGTTGCGCTCGCGCGATGGCGGCGCCGAGGAGAACATGGTGCTCGCGGGCATCTGGCGCCGCGCCTGGGTGTCGGCCAACCGCAG
The DNA here is from genome assembly GCF_059416345.1 of Variovorax sp. GW821-FHT09D07. Classification (NCBI taxonomy): domain Bacteria; kingdom Pseudomonadati; phylum Pseudomonadota; class Betaproteobacteria; order Burkholderiales; family Comamonadaceae; genus Variovorax; species Variovorax sp. GW821-FHT09D07. The sequence continues at coordinate 911,731 of NZ_JBWKOY010000002.1, read as the reverse complement.
CGCCGTCCACGTCGAGCCCATCGGCCACTGGCTGCGGCGCGTGCAGACCGAATTCATCCCGCCCGCCGACGTGGTGCTGGCCGAGCGCGACGGCCAGGTGCTGGCCTTCATGGTGCTGCTCACGGCGCGCGAGTACGTGGCCCAGCTGTTCGTCGAGCCGCACCTGCGCAGCCAGGGCCTGGGCAAGGCGCTGCTCGACGAGGCCTGCGTGCGCATGCCGCACGGCTGGCGGCTGCACGTGGCCGTCACCAACACCGAGGCGCAGCGCTTCTACGAACGCTACGGCCTCGTGCGCGGCGTGGTCGACCGCCACCCCGGCAGCGGGCGCGAACGCATCGCCTACCATTGGTCGCCCAGCCGCGCGCCCTGGCGCACGGGCTGACACCCTCCGCACTTCCTTCCTGCCCCATGCGCATCCGCATCGATCACATCGCCCTCTGGACCACCGACCTCGAATGCTGCAAGCGCTTCTACGTCGACTACTTCGGCGCCACCGCCGGCGCCGGCTACGTCAACCCGGCCAAGGGCTTCGCCTCGTGCTTCCTGAGCCTGGGCGATGGCGCGCGCATCGAGGCCATGACCACGAGCACCCTCTCGCCCGTGGTCGCCGAGGCCGGCGCGCAGCGCATGGGCTGGACGCACCTGGCGATCTCGGTCGGCTCCGACGCCGAGGTCGATGCGCTCACGCAGCGGCTGAAGGCCGACGGCTATCCATTGCTCGACGGCCCGCGCCGCACCGGCGACGGCTACTACGAGAGCGTGGTGCTCGACCCGGACGGCAACCGCATCGAGATCACGTCATGAGCGTCTTTGTTCAAAGCCTGCACGAGACCTTCGAACGCCTCGGCCGCATCGAGACCCGCCGCATGTTCGGCGGCCACGGCGTGTGGCACGAGGGCCGCATGATCGCGCTCGTCGCCAAGGACACGCTGTACCTCAAGTCCGATGCCGGCAGCGCCGCGCACTTCGACGCACTCCACCTGCCGCCCTTCACCTACGTGCGCGAAGGCAAGGAAATGCCGATGTCGTACCGCCTGGCGCCGGCCGACCTGTTCGAAGACCGCGAGGAAGCCGCGCGCTGGGGCCGCCTGGCCTACGAAGCCGCGCTGCGCTCGGGCCAGCCGCCGAAGCCGAAGAAACCCAAACCCAAGACAACCCCCAAGGCCGCGAAAGCGAAGACCCGGTGAACGACCAGAACAACAACCACGGCCACCGGCTCCCCCCGCTTCCCGAGCGCGAACAGATCGCGCTGCTCGACCCCTTCGACAGCCTCGACCTGAAAGACATCGTGGTCGTCAGCTCGCTCGCCGAAGCCGAGCGCGCCGCCGACGAATTGCTCGACGCCGGCGTGGCGGGCTTCGACACCGAGTCGCGCCCCACCTTCGCGAAGAACGAAGTGTCGACCGGCCCGCACGTCGTGCAGTTCGCCACGCGCGACACGGCCTGGCTGTTCCAGCTGCACCGCGACGAATGCAACCCCGTGGTCGCGGGCCTGCTCGCGTCCACCGAACTGCGCAAGGTCGGCTTCGGCCTTTCGAGCGACCTGTCGCTGATTCGCCTGCGGCTGGCGATTGCGCCACAGGCCGTGTTCGACATCGACGACGAGTTCCGCCGGCGCGGCTACCGCCGCTCGGTGGGCGTGAAGACGGCGGTGGCGCTGATGTTCAACCGCCGCTTCGCCAAGTCGCGCAAGGCGACCACGTCGAACTGGGCGCACAAGCAGCTCACCGAGTCGCAGATCCGCTACGCGGCCAACGACGCCTATGCGTCGCTGCGCGTGTTCGACGCGCTCTTTCCGAACGACTGAACCTCCGCCCTCAGTCGCGCCCCGCTTCGAGAATCGCCTGCGCCAGCCGCTGCGGGTTCGAGAAGAACATCTCGTGACTGCCCGGGCACTCCACGAGCCGGAACAACCCCAGCCGCTCCGACAGTCGCGGATGCCACGGCAGGCTGTGCGGCAGCGCCGTGTCCTGCTGGCAGTTGACGTAAGACTTGCCCAGCACCAGCGCCGCCAGCGGCTGCTTCAGCTGGATCTTGTCGGTGAAGGTGCGGTACGGGTGCGGGTTGAGCTTGTCGTAGGCGGACTGCGCCAGCGCGAGGTCGGCGTCGTTGATGAAGGCCTCGCGCCAGATCTCGAAGGGCAGCATCACCGCGTTGTGGTTGGCCGCAGCCACCGCGTCGAACATGGTCACGTAATGCGGCGGCACCATGTCGTTGAGCGCTTCGCCGTGGAGCGGCACGAAGGCGTTGATGTAGACCAGCCGCCGCAGCCGCGCCGCGATGCGGTCGGCCACGCCCGAGATCACCATGCCGCCGTAGCTGTGGCCCACGAGCCGCACCTGCGTGAGGTCCTTGCCCTCGATGAAGCGGACCACCGAGGCGATGGCGTCGGCCAGGCCGGTGCCCGCGCGGTCGTCGCCGGGGTTGTTGCCTGCCACGGTGGGGCAATGCACGGTGTGGCCGGCCGCGCGCAGGCCGTCGGCCACGGCCTCCATTTCAGCGCCGGTGTGCCAGGCGCCGTGAACCAGAACATAGGTATCGGACATGAGTGTCTCCTTCGTTGGATGCGTCATTGGGGAATGGACCGAGGGCGACTGTAGAAAAAGCGCTGCATCGCGGATGGCCGTTGCCTGCCAGGGCGATGGCCGATTCGTGCCACCGGTCTTTCTGTGCCGTGGGTTGCCTCAATTCAATAATTCAAAGATACTTGAATAATGGAAGAAAACGATGTGGTCCGCGCCTTGGGCGCACTCGCGCAACCCGTGCGCCTGCGGGTGTTCCGCGCCTTGGTGGTGGCGGGGCCCGACGGGCTGACGCCGGGTGCGCTGACCGAAGCGCTGGCAGTACCGGCGACGGGGCTGTCCTTTCACCTCAAGGAGCTGGTGAACGCGAGCCTGGTCTCGCAGGAGCGCCAGGGGCGCAACCTCATCTACCGCGCGTCGTTCGAGCGGATGAACGGCCTGCTCGGCTACCTCACCGAGAACTGCTGCCAGGGGGAAGCCTGCCTTCCCGCGACCACCTGCGACTGCTGACCATGAAAGCTTGTGCTGTTGCACGCAGCGTGCGTGCGCTCTGGCGTGCTCCCGCCGACGGGGCACCTTGCTCCGCGAATGTCCTCCGGCCTGCGGCCTCCCCCTTGATTTCGCTGCGCAAGGCACCCCATCGACGTGAGCATGGGGCAGTGCAGTCGTTGATCGGCGAACACCAACAGCGCGTCCCCGTGCGCAGGACACTGGGTGCTTCCCGCAGCGAAATCAAGGAGGAGGCCGCAGGCCGGGGGACATTCGCGGAGGGAAGTACCCGGTGGCCTGTGCACACGCCCTGAACAGAAGAACATGATCCCCGCCCTTCTCATCTTCATCTTCACGCTCGTGCTGGTCATCTGGCAACCACGCGGCCTGGGCATCGGCTGGAGCGCCTCTCTGGGCGCCGTCATCGCCCTGCTCTTCGGCGTGGTGCAGCTCACCGACATCCCCGTCGTCTGGGCCATCGTCTGGAACGCCACCGCGACCTTCATCGCGGTCATCCTCATCAGCCTGCTGCTCGACGAAGCCGGCTTCTTCGAGTGGGCCGCGCTGCACGTGGCGCGCTGGGGACGCGGCAACGGCCGGCGGCTGTTCGCCTTCATCGTGCTGCTGGGCGCCGCGGTCTCGGCCCTCTTTGCCAACGACGGCGCGGCGCTGATCCTCACGCCCATCGTGATGGCGATGCTCGTGGCGCTCGGCTTCACGCCGGCCACCACCCTGGCCTTCGTCATGGCGGCGGGTTTCATCGCCGACACGGCCAGCCTGCCGCTGATCGTGTCGAACCTCGTGAACATCGTGTCGGCCGATTTCTTCGGCATCGGCTTCAACGCGTACGCCTCGGTGATGGTGCCGGTCAACGTCGCGGCCGTGCTCGCGAGCCTGGGCGTGCTGCTGTGGTGCTTCCGGCGCGACATTCCCGCGCACTACGACATGGCCCGCCTCAAGAATCCCGCCGATGCGATCCGCGACCGCGACACCTTCCGCGCCGGCTGGGTGGTGCTCGCGCTGCTGCTCGTGGGCTTCTTCGGCCTGGAGCCGCTGGGCGTGCCGGTGAGCGCCGTGGCCGCCTTCGGCGCGGTGATCCTGCTCGCGGTGGCGGCGCGCGGCCCGGTGATCGGCACGCGCCAGGTGTTGCGCGGCGCGCCCTGGCAGATCGTCGTCTTCTCGCTGGGCATGTACCTCGTGGTCTACGGGCTGCGCAACGCGGGGCTCACCGGCCAGATCGCCACGCTGCTGAACCTGTTCGCGCAAGGCGGCGTCTGGGGCGCGGCCATGGGCACCGGCTTTCTCGCGGCGGTGCTCTCCTCGGTCATGAACAACATGCCGACCGTGCTGGTCGGCGCGCTGTCGATCGAGGCCTCGGGCGCGGTGGGCCTCGTGAAAGAGGCCATGGTCTATGCCAACGTGATCGGCTGCGACCTCGGCCCGAAGATCACGCCCATCGGCAGCCTCGCCACGCTGCTGTGGCTGCACGTGCTCTCGAAGAAGGGCATGACCATCACCTGGGGCCACTACTTCCGCATCGGCATCGTGCTGACCCTGCCCGTGCTGGCCGCGACGCTCGCCGCGCTGGCGCTGCGGCTCAGCCTGGGCTGACCCATTTTTTCTTCTCTCAACGAGCTTGCCATGAGCGACATCACGATCTATCACAACCCCGCCTGCGGCACCTCGCGCAACGTGCTCGCGCTGATCCGCAACACGGGCGACGAGCCCACCGTCATCGAGTACCTGAAGACCCCGCCCGACCGCGCCATGCTCACGCAGCTGATCGCGGCGATGGGCGTGCCCGTGCGCGAGGTGCTGCGCCAGAAGGGCACGCCGTACGACGAGCTGGGCCTGGGCGATCCCAAGTGGAACGACGACCAGCTCATCGACTTCATGCTGCAGCACCCGATCCTCATCAACCGCCCCATCGTCGTCACGCCGCTCGGCACGCGCCTGTGCCGGCCTTCGGAGGCCGTACTCCACATCCTGCCGAAGCCGCAGCAAGGCGCGTTCGCCAAGGAAGACGGCGAAGCCGTGATCGACGCGAAAGGCCAGCGTGTCGCCAAGCCCTGATCTGCCACACGTCGACGCCGATGCGTTCCATGTTCCCCGCCTGCAGGAGCTTCTGCCCGCCGAACGCGCCACGCATGCACCACGCATCCTGCTGCTGTACGGATCGCTGCGCGAGCGCTCCTACAGCCGCCTGCTGACCGAAGAGGCCGCGCGCCTGCTGCGCGCGATGGGCGCCGAGCCCCGCATCTACGACCCGCGCGGCCTGCCGCTGCCCGACGGCGAACCCGAAGACCATCCGAAGGTGCAGGAGCTGCGCGATCTCGCGCAGTGGGCCGAGGGCATGGTGTGGACCTCGCCCGAACGCCACGGCGCGATGACCGGGATCATGAAGGCGCAGATCGACTGGATTCCGCTGGCCGTCGGCTCGGTGCGGCCCACGCAGGGCAAGACGCTCGCGGTGATGGAAGTGTCGGGCGGCTCGCAGTCGTTCAACGCGGTGAACCAGCTGCGCGTGCTGGGCCGGTGGATGCGCATGATCACCATCCCCAACCAGTCGTCGGTGGCCAAGGCCTTTCTCGAGTTCGACGACGCGGGCCGCATGAAGCCCTCGCCCTACTACGAGCGCGTGGTCGACGTGATGGAAGAGCTGGTGAAGTTCACGCTGCTCACGCGCGACTGCGCGGACCACCTGGTCGATCGCTACAGCGAGCGGCGCGAGAGCGCGGAGGCCCTGTCCAAGCGGGTCAACCTGCGCAGCATTTAGACACAGGGCCGGCAAGCTTCTTGCAACGGGGACGCCCGTTGCCCGGGCAACTCCCATGGCGGCGCGCGGCGCACCCACGTAGATTCCAGCGTAGAAAAAAGCGTCCGTTTCCGTCGCTTTCCCCCACTTTGGCCCCGCAGGAGTGTCCATGGACGCATGGTCGAGTCAGCAACTGTCCCCGCTGTACAGGCGCGAGGTCTTCCGCTCGCGCGAGGCCGAAGAGACAGACGCGCGCGTGGCGCGCGAACTGAAGCCGCACCGCAGCGCGTGGGGCGCGGGCGATGTCGATGCCATCTTCTGCCGCGCCGAGATGAGCGCACTGTCGCTGTGCATCCTGCGCTACGGCTGCGACGTCGACATCGAGCCCGACGCGCTCGGCAACTTCGTGCTGGTGCAGATGCCGCTGCGCGGCCGCGCCGACATCCACACCGGCGGACAGACGCTGCAGATCCACCCCGGCCAGGGCGCCATCATTTCCGCCCACAAGCCGGTGCGCCTGCGCTGGCATGCCGACTGCGAACAGCTGATGCTGAAGATCGAGCTCAGCCGCCTGCAGGAGGTCGCGCGCCATGCCTTCGCGCTGCGCGGCAGTGACACCGTGGGCGAGATCGATTTCGACATGCCCCTGCGCCTGGACGACGCGGCGGGCACGCAGTGGTGCCGCATGGTGGCAAGCCTGGCTTCGCTGCTGCCGCCCACGGAGTTCGAGCGTCACGACCCGCGTTGGCTCGCGCACTGCGAAGACAACCTCATGCTCTACCTGCTGTGCCACCGGCCGAACTCGGTGCTGCAGCGGCATGCCGACGCGCAGCGCGGCACCGAGGAAACCAGCCTGCGGCAACTGCGCCGGGCCGAAGAATTCATGCGCGAGCGGCTCGACTCGCTGCTCTCGCTCGAAGACGTGGCACAGGCCGCGGGCGTCACGCGCCGCGGGCTCGCCCTGCTCTTCAAGCGCCACCGCGACCTGTCGCCCGGCGAGGTGCTGCGCAACATGCGGCTCGATGCCGCGCACGCACTGCTGACACGGCACGACGGCGCCAGCGTCACCGAGGTGGCGCTGAACTGCGGCTTCTCGCACCTGAGCCGCTTTGCCGCCTGCTACCGCGAGCGCTTCGGGCAACTGCCGCGCGACACCTCGCGCGACCCCGCGCGGCTGCCCGCCGCGCGGCACTGACAACGCCTCAGGACTTCATCGCGCACTGCACAGCGGTGCGGTCCTGGTAGCGCTCCAGCACGGTGCCGATCACCTTGTTGGCGATGCGCCCACTGCCGTCCTTGGCGACCACGCGCAGGTAGTAGTTCTGGATCGGGAAGTTGTTCGGCCCGTAGCGGAAATCGCCGCGCACCGACTTGTAGTTGGCCGCCTTGATCGCCTTGAGCAGCGCGGGCTTGTCGGCCACCTTGCCGCCGACGTCGCGCACGGCCGCATCCATCGCCATGAGCACGTCGTAGGCCTGGCCGGCATAGAACGACGGGTTGCGCCCGTTGTTCTGCTGGCGGAACGCGGCCACGAAGCGCTGGTTGGCCGGGTTGTCGAGGTCGAACGACCAGTGCGCGGTGTTGAAGAGGCCGAGCATCGGCTCGCCGACGGCAGGGATCATGTCCTCGTCGGCCGAGAAGGCGGTGGAGATCAGCGCCACGTCTTTCGACAGCCCCGCGCCGACGAACTGCTTGATGAAGCTCACGCCCATCGCGCCGGGCAGGAAGAAGTACAGCGCATCGGGCTTCGAGGCGCGGATCTGCGCCAGCTCGGCCGAGTAGTCGAGCTGCCCGAGCTTGGTGTACAGCTCGTCGCCCACGGCGCCCTTGAAGGTGTGCTTGAAGCCGTTGATGGCGTCCTTGCCGCCGGGGTAGCTGGGCGCGATCATCGCGACCTTCTTGAAGCCCTTGTCGCTCGCGAACTTGCCGGCCGACTCGTAGTACGCGTCGTTCGGGTACGAGGCGCCGAAGAAGTACGGGTTGCAGCGCGCGCCCGAATAGTCGCTCGGGCCGGTGTTGCTCGACAGGTAGGGCACCTTGGCAGCGAAGAGCGACGGGCCGACGGCCAACGCGACCGACGAGCCGACGGGCCCGGTGAACAGGTCGATCTTGTCGCGCAGCAGCATGCGCTCGACCACCTGGCGCGCCATCTCGGGGTTGCCTGCCGTGTCAGCCTCGACGAACTCCACCGGCACGCCGCCGAGCTTGCCGCCCAGCTGCTTCATGGCCACGGCGAAGCCGGCCTTGGCCTCGGCGCCGCCGACGGCGAAGGGGCCGGACAGGTCCATCGCCAGACCGACCTTCACGGTCTGCGCGGTCTGCGCCTGCGCGGGTAAAGCCAGCGCGCCCACCAGGACGGTGAGCGCGCACAAGACGGATCGGGGCGTGGCCTGCGACATGAAAGGTCTCCTCGGGGTGAGTTCGTTGAACGTGGGGGGCAGCAAATGCAGGGCGCAGTCTCTGTGCCGCGGCGGCGCCCCGCTATCCGTTTCGTGCGACCGAAACCGCTGCACGAAATGGACAGACAACGCCCCGATGCGCTCCACAGAATCGCCGCCGACCCCACCACTTCGAGAGACGAACCGATGAGCGACACCATCGACATCCCGGCCGGCGACGGCACCCAGACCTTTCGCGGCTACCTGGCCTTGCCGGCCTCGGGGCGCGGCCCCGGCATCGTGCTGTGCCAGGAGATCTTCGGCGTCAATGCCTACGTGCGCGAGGTGGCCGACCTCTATGCGCAGGAAGGCTACGTGGTGCTCGCGCCCGACCTGTTCTGGCGCATGGAGCCCGGCGTCGATCTGGGCTACTCGCCCGAAGACTGGCAGCGCGCCTTCGGCTTCTTCCAGAAGTTCGACATCGACGCCGGCGTGGCCGACGTCACGGCGAGCGTGAAGGCGCTGCGCGCGCACCCGGCCTGCACCGGCAAGGTCGGCGCGCTGGGCTTCTGCCTCGGCGGCAAGCTGGCCTACCTGGCCGCCGCGCACTCGGGCGTGGACGCGGCCGTGGGCTACTACGGCGTGGGCATCGAAGGCGCGCTCGACCTCGTGCCGCAAATCAAATGCCCGATCGCCCTGCACTTTGCGGAGCTCGACCAGTTCTGCCCGCCCGAGGCCCGCGCCCAGGTGCTCAAAGCCTTCGCCGGCAAGCCCGAGGCGCAGATGTACGTGTACCCCGGCGTCGACCATGCGTTTGCGCGCACCGGCGGCGACCATTTCGACAAGCCCTCCACGCTCATGGCGCACCAGCGCTCGATGGCGCTGTTCAAGGACGCGATCGGCCCGGTGTACGACCTCTCGGCCCTGTGGGACAAGCACTGCGAGTACGAGTTCGCCACGCGCGACGTGGTCGCCACCATGGCCACGATGGTGAGCGAGCCCTACGTGAACCACATCCCGACCATGACCGGCGGCGTGGGCGCCAAGGAGCTGTCGCGCTTCTACAAGCACCACTTCATTCCGAGCACGCCGCCCGACACGCGGCTCACGCCCATCTCGCGCACCGTGGGCGCCACGCAGATCGTGGACGAGATGCTGTTCAGCTTCACCCACACGGTCGAGATCGACTGGCTGCTCCCGGGCATCGCGCCCACCGGCAAGCCGGTGGAGATTCCGCTCGTGGCCATCGTGAAGTTCCGCGGCGACAAGCTGTACCACGAGCACATCTACTGGGACCAGGCCAGCGTGCTGGTGCAGATCGGCCTGCTCGATCCGAAGGGCCTGCCGGTGGCCGGCGCCGAGACGGCGCGCAAGCTGGTCGACGAAAAACAGCCGTCGAACACGCTGATGCCGCGCTGGGAAAAATCGACCGGCCTCACCATCGCCGATCCGGCGCTGCCCCTGGGATGAGCCACACCGCCGACATGCTGGCGCTGGTCGTGGACGCGGTCACGCCGCTCACGCCGGCCATCAAGGCCTTCGTGCTGCGCTCTGCGAACGGCGAGCCCCTGCCGCCGTTCACGCCGGGTGCGCACCTGGGCGTGCAGGTGGTGCAGGCCAACGGCCACCCGGGTCAGCGTGCCTACTCGCTCGCCAAGCCGCACGACGGCTCCGACCGCTGCGAGATCGCGGTGCTGTGCGAGCCCCAGGGCGCGGGCGGCTCGGCCTGGATGCACGCGCTGCAACCGGGCACCGCGCTGGCCGCGCACGCACCGCGCAACGACTTCGCCTTGCACGCGGGCAGCGCGCCGCCGCTGCTCATTGCCGGCGGCATCGGCATCACGCCGCTGCTGTGCATGGCGCGCTCGCTCGCGGTCGAAGCGCGCCCCTTCGAGTTCGTCTACGCCACGCGCAGCGAAGAAGCCACGGCCTACCTGCACGAGGTTCGCGCGCTCGGTGGCACCGTGGTGCACGACGGCGGCGACCCGGCACGCGGCCTCGACCTGCGCGCGCTGCTGGCCGCGCCCGTGCCCGGTCGCCACCTGCATGTGTGCGGCCCGCGCGGCATGGTGCAGGCCGTGGTCGACACCGCCCGCGCACTCGGCTGGCCCGACGACCACGTGCACTTCGAACTCTTCGCCGGCGCCATCGAGCAGGCAGGCGACGCGCCCTTCGAGGTGCGCACGCTGCGCTCGGGCAAGACGCTGACCGTGGCGCCCGACCAGAGCCTGCTCGACGTGCTCATCGCCGCCGGCCTGGACCCGCTGTACGACTGCCGCCAGGGCGACTGCGGCGTGTGCGTGGTGGACGTGGTCGATGGCGTGCCCGACCACCGCGACCACAACCTCAGTCCGCGCGAGAAGGCGGACGGCAAGACCTTGTGCACCTGCGTGTCGCGCGCCAAGACGCCGCACCTGGTGCTCGACATCTGATGACGTTTCAGGAGACCCACCCGATGAATTCCGTGATCCCCATCATCCCCATGGCGGCGACAAACCCGATCGACATCCAGTCGCTCGTGCAGCCCGACCGCGTGCACAAGCGCGTCTACACCGACCCCGCCATCTTCGAGCTGGAAATGGACCGCGTGTTCGGCCAGGCCTGGATCTACATCGGCCACGAAAGCCAGGTGCCCAAGCCCGGCGACTACTTCACCACCCGCCTGGGCCGCGAGCCCGTGGTGATGGTGCGGCACACCGACGGCCAGGTGCACGTGATGTTCAACCGCTGCCCGCACAAGGGCGCCAAGCTCGTGCCCGACGGCAGCGGCAGCGCCGGCAAGTTCCTGCGCTGCCTGTACCACGGCTGGACCTTCAAGTGCGACGGCAGCCTGCTGTCGGTGCCGCTGCGCAGCGGCTACGAATGCACCGCGCTCGACCTGAAAGACCCGCAGTACGGCGTGCGCAAGGTGGCGCGCGTGGCCACGCACCGCGGCTTCGTGTTCGCCAGCCTGTCGGAAGACGGGCCCGAGCTGAAGGAGTTCCTGGGCGGCGTGGCCACGTCGCTCGACAACTTCTGCGACCGCGCCCCCGAAGGCGAAGTGGAAGTGGCCGGTGGCGTTCAGCGTGTGATCCAGCGCAACAACTGGAAGATCTTCTTCGAGAACCTGCACGACACCATCCACGCCGTGGCCACGCACGAGTCGTCGTGGCGCGCGGCCAAGGAAGAGCACGAGGCCATGCCCGCCGGCACGCCCAAGCCCTTCGAGGTGGTGATCGTCGACGGCAACGGCGAGCCGCTGGAGTTCTGGGAGAAGCTGGAGCTCAAGGGCTACGACCACGGCCACGGCTTCATGGAAGGCATCTTCGTGCCGCCCACCGACCCGGTGAGCCTGGCCTACGTGGCCTCGCTCGAAGCCGCGAAGGGCGCCGAAGAGGCCGACGCGATCCTGCGCGTGAACCGGCACAACACCATCGTGTACCCGAGCTGCTCGCCGCACACCTCCTTCCAGCAGATCCGCGTGATCCGACCGCTGTCGGTGGACCGCACGCTGGTCGAGATCTTCAGCTTCCGGCTCAAGGGTGCGCCGGAGGCCACCTTCCAGCGCACGCTCAAGTACACCAACATCGTCAACTCGCCCTCGTCGAACGTGATGCCCGACGACCTGGAAGCCTACAACCGCGTGCAGGAAGGCCTGGGCTCGGACGGCGGCGACTGGGTCAGCATGCACCGCGCCGCCGGGCGCGACCAGCCGCTGCCGGGCGGGCGCGCGTCCAACGGCAACAGCGAGATGCCCTCGCGCAACATGTTCGCGGCGTGGGCCGGGTACATGGGCGTCGACACGGGTGCAAAGACGAACGAACACACCGGGAGCGCCGAATGAACTTCCGCGACTGGAACGAACAGCAGGACCTCGCGCAGTTCCTGCACCACGAGGCCCGCCTGCTCGACGAGCACCGCTGGGACGAATGGCAGAAGCTCTTCACGCCCGACGGCCTGTACTGGGTGCCGCTGGTGCACGGCCAGGCCGACCACCTGAACCACGCCTCGCTGTTCTGCGAAGACGCCCTGCTGCGCTCGATGCGCGCGCGGCGGCTCGAGCAAGCCCGCGCCTACTCGCAGCAGCCGCCCACGCGCACCGTGCACGTGCTGGGCAACATCGCGCTCGAGTCTCGGGACGACGATGCGGGCTGCACCGTGCGCTCGACCTTCCTGCTGCTGGAGTGGCGCAAGACCGAACAGCGCACCTTCGGCGGCAGCGTGCTGCACACGCTGCGCCGCGCCGACGACGGCTGGCGCATCCAGACCAAGCGCGTCGACCTCGTCAACTGCGACGCGCCCCACGAAGCCCTGCAGGTGTTCCTGTGAAGGCCGCGCTGCTGGCGATGCACTACCAGAACGACGTGCTGCACGTCGACGGCAAGGTGCGCGTGGGCGTGGCCGCCGGCGACCCGGCGCGCCCACGCCTCATCGCCTCGGCCGCGCGGCTCATCGCCGGGGCGCGCGCGAACGGCGTGCCGGTGATCTTCGTGCGCATCGCCTTCGCGCCGGACTACGCAGACTGCCTGCGCAACTGCACGCTGTTCCGCCGCGTGGCCGAGAGCGGCGCGGTGCAGGAAGGCAGCTGGGGCGCGGGCTTCTACGACGAGCTCGCGCCGCGGCCGGGCGAGGCCGTCGTCACCCACAAGCGCAACAACCCCTTCTGGGCCAGCGGGCTCGAAGAGGCGGTGCGCGCCACCGGCGCCAGCCGCCTCTATGTGGCCGGGATCGCGACCAACCACGTCGTCGAGCACGGCGCGCGCCATGCGAGCGACCTGGGCTACGACGTGGCGGTGGTCGCCGACGCCTGTAGCACCGCGCAGGCGCACCTGCAGGCGGCCAGCCTCGAAACCCTGGCGATGCTCGCGGACGTGGTGCGCGTGGACGATGCCGTCGCGCAGATGGGAGGCCGCGCATGACCCCGCTGCAAGGCAAGGTCGCGATCGTGACCGGCGCCGCCGCGCTGCTGGGCAGCGCCATCGTGCGCGCCTTCGTGCAGGCCGGTGCGCGCGTGGTGGCGGTCGACATCGACACGGCGCGCGGCGCCGCACTGGCGGCCGATGTGGGCGCGGGCTGCCGTTTCGTCGCCTGCGACATCGCCTCGGACGACGCGCTCGATGCGCTCGTGGCCGGCACGCTGCGCACCGAAGGCCGCATCGACTTTCTCATCAACAACGCCGTGGTCTACGGCGATGCAGGCTTGGATGCCGCGCGCGCCGACTGGCTGGGCGCGCTGAACGTCAACCTCGTCTCCGGCGCGATGCTCGTGCAAAAGACCGCCGACGCGCTGGCCGCACACGGCGGCGCCATCGTGAACATGGGCAGCGTCGGCGGCAAGTTCGGCGCGGCGGGCCGGGCGCTGTACCCGGCGGCCAAGGCCGCCATCCTGCAGCTCACGCGCAACCAGGCCGCCACGCTGGCGCCGCGGGGCGTGCGGGTGAACTCGGTGTCGCCGGGCTGGACCTGGTCGGACGCGCTGTCGCGCATGACGGACGGCGACCGCGCACGCGCCGACCGCGTCGGCGCGCCGATGCACCCGCTGGGCCGCGTGGGCGACGGCGACGACGTGGCACAGGTGGTGCTGTTCCTGTGCTCGGACGCAGCGCGCTTCGTCACCGGCGCGGACATCCCGGTCGACGGCGGCTTCTCGATGCTGGGGCCCGACCAGGGCCGCTCGGCGCGCGACTGGTTCGGGGCGTAGCCGCCGTTCAGCCGCGCGACTGCCGCAGCGCGCCCGGCGTGCCGCCCAGGTGGCGGCGGCACAGGCGCACGAAATGCGAGGCGTCGGCCAGCCCGACGCGCAGGCCGATCTGCGCCACGCTCAGGCGGTCGAAGCGCGCATCGGCCAGCATGCGCTGTGCCACCTGCATGCGGCAGGCGGCCAGTGCGTTGGCGAAGGTGGTGGCGCTGTGCCCTGCCCCGCCGCCTTCGGCCAGGCAGCGGTGCAGGCTGCGCTCCGAGATGCCGAGCCCCTGCGCCACGGCCGCGGCCGTGAGGCCCGGCTCGGCATGGCGCTCGCGCGTGGCATCGAGCACGCGCTGGCGCAAGGCGGCGCGGCCGCACGGGTCGGGCATGGCCGCGCCGCCGGTCGGGCCAAGCGCCAGGGCCAGCAGACCGCCGAGCTGGTCGGCCAGCAGCGCCGCCGGCAGCGGCGGCCGCAGGGCCACCTCGGGCGACAGCGCCTGCGCGAAGCCGCTGAGCGCCGCGCCCCAGCCGCTGTGGCCGTCGATGCGGCGCGCCACGTGGTCGCCGGCGTCGGGCAGCCACGACTCGACCCACGCCGTCGGCAGCTCGATCGACACCGTGTCGGCCGACTGCTGCAGGTGGAAGGCGTAGCAGCGCCGCGAATCGACCAGCACCGCGTCGCCGGGCAGCAGGCGCGCCGAGCGCTCTTCCTGCACCGCGACCCAGGGCGAGTCGGCCTTGCACAGCAGGTAGTAGAAGTTGTGGCGGCTGTGGGCGATGGCGCGGCGCGTGCGGTACACGTCCTGCGCGCTGCCGCGCACCCGGTTCACGTGCAGCGGCCCGAGCGGCGCGGATTCGAGCGAAGCGCCGAAGCGGCCGGCCAGCGGGCTGGTCACGTCCATCTCGAGAAAGCCTTCGCAGACCGCGCCGATCCAGTAGTCCAGCCGCTGCGGCGGCGGCACGGTGTCGGTCGACCAGGTGTGGATCGCAGCAGGGGCTGCGGGCATGGCGGCGGAAGTCATCCCGCCAACATAGCCAGCCCGGGCCCGTTTGCCAAGCGGGTATAGACGCCCTCCGACGCCGCGGCGCGCGGGTGCCCGGCACAATGGCCCGCTTCATCCACCGCACACGCACGAAGGGCCCGGCACACATGAGCAAGCAAAGCGATTTCGGATTGATCGGCCTGGCCGTGATGGGACAGAACCTGGTGCTGAACGTGGAAAGCCGCGGCTTCCAGGTCAGCGTCTACAACCGCACCGAGGCCACCACCGAGGCCTTCCTCGCCGCCAACCCCGACAAGCAGCTGGTGGGCGCGAAGACGCTCGAGGAGTTCGTCCAGAGCCTGGCCAAGCCCCGCAAGATCCAGATCATGGTGAAGGCCGGTGCGCCGGTCGACCAGGTGATCGAGCAGCTCATTCCGCTGCTCGACAAAGATGACATCGTCATCGACGGCGGCAACAGCCTGTACACCGACACGGAACGGCGCGACGCCTACCTTGGAGCCAAGGGCCTGCGCTTCATCGGCGCGGGCGTGTCGGGCGGCGAGGAAGGCGCGCGCAAGGGGCCGTCGATCATGCCGGGCGGCCCGGCGTCGACCTGGGAGGTGATGAAGCCGATCTTCGAGAGCATCGCGGCCAAGGTGGACGGCGAGCCCTGCGTGATCCACATCGGCCCGGGCGGCGCGGGGCACTACGTGAAGATGGTGCACAACGGCATCGAGTACGGCGACATGCAGCTGATCTGCGAGGCCTACAGCCTGTTCAAGGCGGCCGGCTTCACGACCGACGAGATGGCCGCGATCTTCAACGAATGGAACGAGGGCGAGCTGCAGAGCTACCTGATCCAGATCACCGCCAAGGCGCTCGAACAGAAAGACCCCGAAACCGGCCAGCCGGTGGTCGACCTCATCCTGGACAAGGCCGGCCAGAAAGGCACGGGCCAGTGGACGCTGCTGAACGCGGCCGAGAACGCGGTGGTCATCAGCACCATCAACGCCGCCGTCGAGGCGCGCGTGCTGTCGTCGCAGAAGAAGCAGCGCGTGGCGGCCAGCCAGCTGCTGCAGGGGCCGAAGATCGCACTGTCGCTGGAAAAAAAGGCGTTGGTGGCCAAGGTGCACGACGCGCTCTACGCCTCGAAGGTCATCAGCTACACGCAGGGCTTCGACCTGATCCAGACCATGGGCGAGAAGAAAGGCTGGCCGCTCGACCTGGGTGGCATCGCCTCGATCTGGCGCGGCGGCTGCATCATCCGCGCGCGCTTTTTGAACCGCATCACCGACGCCTTCCGCCGCGACCCGGCGCTGGGCAACCTGATGCTCGATCCGTTCTTTCAAAACCTGCTGAACCGCACGCAGCAGAACTGGCGCGAGGTGGTGGCGCTGGCCGTGAGCAACGGCATTCCGGTGCCGGCCTTCAGCGCCTCGCTGGCCTACTACGACAGCTACCGCACGGCGCGCCTGAGCGCGAACCTGCTGCAGGCGCAGCGCGATTTCTTCGGGGCCCATACGTACGAGCGGATCGACAAACCCGAAGGCCAGTTCTTCCACACCGACTGGCCCGAAGTCATCGAATAAATAAATTGGGCTCGCCCCCAGGCTTCGCGCACTTCGTGTCGCTTCGCCAACCCCCTACCGGGGGCAACACCAGCGGCCCGGCAAAGCCGGTTCCGCGGTGTTTCTGGTGAATGCCCGCTCGCCGCCTCTTCAGGTGATGCGACTCAGCCGGCGTCGGCCAGCCAGTCGCGCACCACGCCGACCGACTGCGCCAGCGGCGCCGTCGCATCCACCGCCAGCACGCCGGCCTCGCCCACCGGCGATTCGAGCGTGGCGAACTGGTTGGCCACGAGGCTGGCCGGGAACATGTGCAAGCCAGCGCCCGCGCGCGCGGCCACGCGGCGCTCGGCCTCGGCGCGGTCGATCTGCATGAACACGAAGCGCAGGCCCGGCGCGGCGGCGCGCAACTGGTCGCGGTAGCTGCGCTTGAGCGCGGAGCAGGTCATCACGGCGCCCTGCGGCGCGTCGGCCAGGGCGCGGCCCAGCGTGGCCAGCCAGCCGGCGCGGTCGGCGTCGGTGAGCGCGATGCCGCGGCTCATCTTGTCAACGTTGGCGGGCGGATGGTGGTCGTCGCCCTCGATCAGCGGCAGCCCGAGCGCCGTGGCCAGCGCCGCGCCCACGCTGGACTTGCCGCAGCCCGAAACCCCCATCACCACGAGCCAGACCCTGTTCATGCGCACCCTTGACCTTTGTTGAAGCGGACAGGCACGTGCCGGAGCCGGCACGCGCGGTCACGAATCTACCGCGTCGGCGCCCGGGTGGGCGCAAAGCCGGTGCCTGCCACGGATCAGGCCAAGTGCCAGCGCCGGCTGTGCGGCCCCTGCTTCGCGAACACGTGCGCGAGGTGCTTCTTGACCGTGTTGACACTGATGCCGAGCCGCTCGGCGATCTGCTTGTTGGTCATGTCCCGGTGCATGAGCGACAGCACCTCGTCTTCTCGTGCAGTCAGCCGGAGGGCCGGCGTGGTGCCGCCGGACGCCGACCGCCCGCCGCTGGCCTTCGCGCGCAGCACGCACAGGTACAGCGCCTGCACCACCGGCCCCGGAAAGCCCAGGGTACCCGCCAGCACGGCGTCCAGCGATTGCGCAAGCTGCTCGGCGCTCGCGGCCCACTCGACGCTGCCGCGCGCCTGGCTGCGGAGCGCGGCATCCAGGCCCTGCGGGGACGGCGCCTCCCAGCCGAGGAGCCAGTCGGTGGCGGGAAAGCGGCGGCGCAGACCGTCCAGGCTGGAGACGCTCTCCGGCGCCATCAGCGCGATGTCCACCAGCAGCAGGCGAGGCGCCTGCTGCCGGCAGCGGGCTTCCAGCTCGAAGAGGCTGTTCACCTGCACGCACGCGACCTCGTACATCCGCCCGGCCCGCTGCCGCGAGGCCAGCAGGCCTTGCCCGAACCGCGGTGATGCACGGCTGGGGCCGGTGGCGACAAGCACCGGCACGCGGAGATCGGCCGCAGGGCAAGGGAGGTCGGGGAACGCCGGCTGAAATGCCAACAGCGCAGCTGGCGCGGCTGGTGCGGAGGGCGTGAATGGCGACAGGGGACGCAAGCCCTGCATGAACGGCAGCGGGTCTGCGTTCCACGCAGGTTCCAGCCCAGCAGACGGCAGTGGGACTTGTTCCATGGTTTCCCTCCGAGGTGCCTATTGGGAGGCAGCCGGAGCTTAATGATAAAGATCACAAATTTGCACCAACAGGTCTGCCGACCTCGCAAGGTATCAAAGGGTAAGGGCGCGCGATCGGCGCGGCACATCACCCAGTGGGTGACAACTTTTATCCTATGGACAGGGCGCAGCCCGGCGGTTCAGCATCCCTTTCTGCTGATATGTGAACGTGGTTGATCGCCAGTGCATGCAGGTCAATCGGGAGCACTGATTCCAGTCGGCGCATCTTTTCAACCAAGGAGTTCCCATGGCTGCGCTCAACCTGACGGCCGGCTCGACCGTCACCCTGGATGAATCCGCCAATTTGCAGAACCTTGCCGCTACTCCCGCTGCTGCCGGCGACAGTAACGACAATGACATCTCCGCAAGTTCGCTGCCCACCGCCTTCAGCACCCGCCTGGCGGCCCAAGGCGTCGGCACCGCCATCAACGCGGCGCTGAGTGGCTACAACGGGAGCAACACCGGCACCAACGCCTTCACGTTCAGCGTGACGGGCACGGTCACCGACATGTCCTTCACGGACGCGAACGGCGCGCCGCTCAATGGCCTGGACAGCGGCCTCAATACGGCCGACGGCGAAGACATCTTCCTGTACACCGACGCGACCAACAACAACGTCGTCTACGGAAAGACCGCCCTCAATGTCGTCGTGTTCGCCGCCTACCTGGAAGAGACGGGCAGCCCGGTGAACGGCGCCAAGATCTGGACCGTCCAGTACGAAGCGATGTCGAACCCCGACGCGGCCAACGCCGACGATCCGATCGACCTGACGGACAAGGTCTTCGTCAGCGTCAGCCAGGACACGGAGTTCAACCTCGCCGACGCGCCCTCCGGCCAGAACCTGTTCCTGATGTTCACGACCGGCAGTCCGACCATCGTCGATGGCCGGATCTCCAACGTGTCGATCATCGCGACCGGCAAGGACCCGGCCAACCAGTCCGGGGCCAATCCCAACAGCACCGCCGACGACATCAACATCTCGACCGGCGACACGATCAACACCAGCAAGGCGGGCGGGCCGACCACGTTCGGCACCAACAGCCAGATGATCACCGAGCAGGAAGGCATCCGCTTCACGTTCGTGACGGGCGCCCGGGCGGACGTCACCATTCCGAACCAGGACCAGAACGAGGCCGACCTGGAGTCGAACATCGACTTCACCGGCATGTTCGGCGCGAGGACCGCCGACTTCGACGTGGTGCAGCTGCAAAGCGGCAAGAGTGCCCAGGTCAAGATCTCGGCCTTCAGCACGGCGGCGGAGTCCGGCAACAGTTTCATCGACGGCTATGCAGGCGACGCGACGGTGGCGATCACCAGCGTGCGCGTGCTCAATTCCGTCACCGGGGCCGTGCTCGAAACCTTCTCGGCCGGTGCCGAAGGCGGACTGAGTTCGAGCCTTGCCATCAGCATCACCGGCGGCGTCGCGACCATCACCGGCGTCGTGGCCGGCCAATCGATCGAGTACACGACGTCGGCGGACCACAACCGCGTGCTCATCGAGAACGGGGCGGCCCTCAATGCCTCGGGCAACACGCACGCGGACTTCGACATCGGCGGCTTCCGGCTGCTGAGGTCGTCCACCGCCACGGCGCAGATCGGCTCGCAGATGATCTTCGAGGACGACGGCCCGAGCATCGCGGTGGCCGATACGGCGCCCCCTGACGCATTGACGGTGGACGAGAGTGCCCTGGCCACCAACGCATCGGCCAGCTTCGCCGACAACTTCTCCAGCACGCCGAGCTACGGTGCGGACGGCGCAGGCACGGTCACCAGCGCCTACGCGCTGAGCCTGAAGACCAGCGGCGCGGACTCCGGGCTGGACGACGTGGCCACCGGCAACAGCGTGTTCCTGTTCCTCAATGCTTCGGGCGTCGTCGAGGGACGCCAGGGCACGGACGCCGCGGCGGCCGCCACGGGCGACATCGTCTTCACGGTGAGCGTCAACGCCGCCGGCACGGTCACGCTCGACCAGGTACGTGCCGTCGTGCACCCGAACGCCGCCAACCCGGACGATTCGAAGACGCTGGCCGCGGCCGACCTGATCGTGCTGACGCGCACCGACACCATCACCGACAGGGACGGCGACCCGAACACGGGTTCGGACTTCCTCAACATCGGCCAGGCCCTGAACTTCGAGGACGACGGCCCGAGCATCGCGGTCGCCGACACGGCGCCGCCCGACGCATTGACGGTGGACGAGACCGCCCTGGCCACCAACGCATCGGCCAGCTTCGCCGACAACTTCTCCAGCACGCCGACCTATGGCGCGGACGGCGCAGGCACGACCAGCAGCGCCTACGCGCTCAGCGTCAAGAGCGCGGGCGTTGCCTCGGGCCTCGTCGACACCCTGACGAATCAGAGCGTGGTGCTGACCGTCAACGCCGGCGTGGTCGAAGGGCGTACCGCCATCAGCGGCGCACTGGTCTTCACCGTCAGCGTGGACGCTGCGGGCCTCGTCACGCTCGACCAGCTGCGTGCCGTCGTGCATCCGGACACCACCAACCCGGACGACTCGAAGACGCTGGCCGCGGCCGACCTGGTCGTGCTGACACGCACCGACACCATCACCGACAAGGACGGTGACCAGAACACGGGCTCGGACTTCCTCAACATCGGCCAGGCCCTGAACTTCGAGGACGATGGCCCGAGCATCGTGGTCACCGACACGGCGCCGCCCGACACGTTGACGGTGGACGAAACCGCCCTGGCCACCAACGCGTCGGCCAGCTTCGCCGACAACTTCTCCAGCACGCCGACCTATGGCGCGGACGGCGCAGGCACGACCAGCAGCGCCTACGCGCTCAGCGTCAAGAGCGCGGGCGTTGCCTCGGGCCTCGTCGACACCCTGACGAATCAGAGCGTGGTGCTGACCGTCAACGCCGGCGTGGTCGAAGGGCGTACCGCCATCAGCGGCGCACTGGTCTTCACCGTCAGCGTGGACGCTGCGGGCCTCGTCACGCTCGACCAGCTGCGCGCCGTCGTGCACCCGGACGCCACCAACCCGGACGATTCGAAGACGCTCGCCGCAGCCGACTTGATCGTGCTGACGCGCACCGACACCGTCACCGACAAGGACGGCGACCAGAACACCGGCGCGGACTTCCTGAACATCGGCCAGGCCTTGAACTTCGAGGATGACGGGCCGAGCATCACGGTGGCCGACACGGCGGCCGCCGATCCACTGACGGTGGACGAAACCATCCTGGCCACCAACGCGTCGGCCAGCTTCGCCGACAACTTCACCAGCACGCCGACCTACGGCGCGGACGGCGCAGGCACGGTCACCAGCGCCTACGCGCTGAGCGTCAAGAGCGCGGGCGTCGCCTCGGGCCTGGTCGACACGCTCAGCAACCAGAGCGTGGTGTTGACCCTCACCGCCGGCGGCGTGGTCGAAGGGCGCACGGCCGGCAGCGGATTGCTGGTCTTCACCGTCAGCGTGAACGCCGCGGGCCTCGTCACGCTCGACCAGCAGCGCGCCGTCGTGCATCCGGACGCCACCAACCCGGACGATTCGAAGACGCTTTCTGCGGCCGACCTGGTCGTGCTGACCCGCACCGACACCATCACCGACAAGGACGGCGACCAGAACACGGGCTCGGACTTCCTCAACATCGGCCAGGCCCTGAACTTCGAGGACGACGGCCCGACCATCCTGGCCCGCACCGACCTCATCTACGCGAACACCAGCAACCCGTCGCCCGGTGGCACCGGCACCTTCGACTACGAGATCGGCGCCGACGCGCGGTCGAGCTACAGCGTCTCCAACTCCGACTTTTCAGCGATCACGCTGACCGGCACGGTGGGCAATGCGGCGATCACCAGCCCGACGGTGACCTGGTCTGCCGAGACGGCGACGGGCGCCTCCTTCGCCGTGAGTTTCAGCTACAAGCCGGACCCGGGCTCGGCCACCACCACCAACGCGACCGGCACGCTGAGCTTCGACAAGGTGAACGGCACCTACTCGCTCACGCTGAATGCGCCCATCGCGGGCTTCAACACCGTCTCGACCGGCCAGGCGCTGGGCTTCACCGGCTACACGGTGGGCACATCGACGGTCGACCAGACGCAGCCCGACGTGTCGGTGGCCCAGTTGAGCAGCAACTTCTTCGTGCAGTTCACCGGCTACAGCGAGCCGGGCGGCGGCACCGGTGCCAACAACATCCAGGCGATCGCTCCGGCAGCCCCATTGGGCACGGCCAACGGAACCGCCTTCGTGAACGGCGAGCTGTTCAAGCAGGCAGGGACGTGGGTGAGTGTGTCCAACCTGGCCAACGGCGTGGCGGGCGACACCATCCAGCAGGGCGAGGTGCTGGACCTCGACTTCTTCGCCGCGAACCCGTTCGGCTTCACGACTGCGACGCCGACCACGCAGGCCGCCGGCATGTTCCTCAAGTTCGACGGCATCGGCAGCGAGGACCTGGTGCTCGTGCTCAAGCTGGTGGACCCGGACGACGGCAGCCGCACGACGAAGGCCATCATCATCGACAACGCCGACATCATCAAATCCGGCGGCACCATTCCGGCCCCATACAGCATCTCGCTGGACAACAACGACGGCGCGGTCATCATCGAGTCGAACGACTTCAACACCGGCACCGAGAACTACGTCATCGAAGGGGCACAGCTGCTGGTGTCGACTGAAGGCGTGACGGGCACGGCCATCAACCTCAATGCGCTGACCGGGGCCGGCGGCAACAGCACCACGCTGCAGGAATTCTCGGGAACACCCGGCACGGCCAACCCCGAAGCGGCCACGTCCGACAACGACGTCATCAAGATCTCGGACATCGGCTTCGTCACCCTCAACAGCGGCCAGCTCGACGCCAACCTGCAGTTCTCGCTGGCGGTCAAGGACGCCGACGGCGACGCCACCGCGACGCAGGTGCTGGACGTCGGCATCGTCGGCGGCACCGCCTTCACCGGCGGTGCGGACAACGAAGCGATCCAGGGCAGCGCGGGCAACGACACGCTCAACGGCGGCGGCGGCAACGACACGCTGACCGGCGGACTGGGCAAGGACACGCTCATCGGGGGCGATGGCAACGATATCTACGACTTCAATGCCGTGGCCGAGAGTGCGGCCGGTGCGAACCGGGACGTGGTCTCCGGATTCATGAGCGGTGCGGACACGCTCGACCTGTCGGGCATCGACGCCATTTCGGGCAACGCGAACGCGGACGATGCCTTCAGCTACCTCGGCGATGCAGCGTTCACCAACGTGGCCGGACAGCTGAGGTTCGATGTCGCCACCCAGACGCTGCAGGCCGATATCGACGGCAACGGCACCGCCGACTTCGAGGTGCAACTGGCGGGTGTCGTGGCGCCGCCACCGCTGGACGACTTCTTCATGTAGGCCCAGGCATTGCGTGGAAGCGAGGGCGGCCCTACCGACCGCCCTCGTCAGCCGCAGCGGTCCGGGCCGGGGCGCGTCAGCGTTGCTCGCACTCAGAACAGGCTGCCCTGCCCTTGCGCGCCGGGCGGGCGGAACGCGCTGGTGTCCAGCGCGATCCGCTCGCGGTTGAAGCCCAGCCGGTGCGTCGCCTTCTGGAAGCGCTGGTGGATCAGGTCGGCCCACAGGCCGGCGCCCTTCATGCGCGTGGCGAAGTCGGCGTCGTAGTCCTTGCCGCCGCGCATCTCGTGGATGCGCGCCATCACGCGATCGGCGCGCTGTGGGTAGTGCAGCTCGAGCCATTCCTTGAAGAGCGGCGCCACCTCCCACGGCAGCCGCACCACCGTGTAGAAGGCGCTGCGCGCGCCGGCCTCCCAGGCGGCTTCGAGCACCTGCTCCATGTCTTCGGTGATGAACGGAATCTGCGGCGCCACGCTCACGCCCACCGGCACGCCGGCCTCGGCCAGGGTGCGGATGGTGCGCAGCCGCCGGTGCGGTGCGGCAGCGCGCGGCTCGAGCTTGCGCGCCAGTTCGCCGTCGAGCGTGGTGATCGTGACGTACACGGCCGCGAGCCGGTCGGCGGCCATGGGCGCGATCAGGTCGAGGTCGCGCTCGACCGCGCTCGACTTGGTGACCAGCGCGAATGGATGCCGCACCTCGCTCAGCAGCTCGATCACGCCGCGCGTGAGCCGCAGCTCGCGCTCGATCGGCTGGTAGCAGTCGGTGGCGGTGCCGATCGCAAGGTTGCTGGGGCGGTAGCCCTTGCGCCCGAGTTCGGCGCGCAGCACCTCGACGAGGTTGCGCTTGGCGATGAGCTTGGTCTCGAAGTCGAGGCCGGGCGACAGGTTCAGGTAGCTGTGCGTGGGCCGCGCAAAGCAGTAGATGCAGCCGTGCTCGCAGCCGCGGTACGGGTTGAGCGAGCGATCGAAGGGGATGTCGGGCGACTCGTTGCTGCTGAGCACCGACTTCACGTCCTCGAAGCGCACCTCGGTGGCCAGCGGCAGCAGCCCGGCGGCCTCGGCTTCGCCGTCTTCCAGCGTGCCCCAGCCGTCGTCGAAGGCGTCGCGTTCGTCTTTGGAGAACCGGTGCGCGAGCCGCGTGGCCGCGCCTCGGCCCTTGATGATGTGGATGGGAACCTGGGCGGCGGGCATGGCGAGTCCTTGGGAGGAAACAGGAAACAAGTCGAATAACTGTTTATTCATACAGTATTTCACTTTTGATCTCGACATGCACAGTTTTTTATTTCTGTCTTGACAGAAATTCAGGAATTCCTAAACTCGACGCCATGGAACTCACCGACATTCAACGCAAGTTCGTCCTGCACTGGGGCGAGATGGGCTCCATGTGGGGCGTGAACCGCACGGTCTCGCAGATCCACGCCCTGCTCTTCGCGCACGGCAAGCCGATGCACGCCGAAGAGCTGTCGGAAACGCTGGGCGTGGCCCGCTCCAACGTCAGCAACAGCCTGAAGGAACTGCAGGCCTGGAACCTCGTGCGCGTCACCCACACGCTGGGCGACCGGCGCGACTACTTCGAGACCAGCGTCGACGTGTGGGAGCTGTTTCGCACCGTGGTGCGCGAGCGCAAGGAGCGCGAGTTCGACCCCACCATCCGCGTGCTGCGCGAGATCGTTTCCAGCCCCGATTTCCAGAAGGAGCCGCCCGATGCGCAGGATCGCATCCGCTCCACCATGGACCTCATGACCAAGCTCGCCACCTGGGCCGACGAAATGCTGCGGCTGTCGCCCGGCACGCTCGACAAGGTGCTCACGCTCGGCGCCAGCGTGCAGAAGTTCGTGCGCGGCGACAGCCCACCGCCACCCGCCCCTCCTGGCGCGGGCAAGGGCGACGACCCCGACGCGCACCACGCCAGCCTGCCCATGATCTGAGAAAGGCCGCGGCCTTTTTTTTGCCTTTTTATTTCTGTTTTGACTGAAATATCGAGAACCAAGAGCACCATGACCCGCTTCGCCCCCGCCACCTACCCGCTCACGGTCTATTTCGACGCCACCTGCCCGCTGTGCACGGCCGAGATGGGCGCCATGCAGGCGCGCGACAGCGCAAAGCGACTGCGCCTGGTCGACTGCTCGCCCATCGGTTTCGCAAACGGCCCGGCGCCGCGCGAGGCGCTGATGCGTTCGCTGCACGCGGTCGATGCCGCAGGCCAACTGCGCGTGGGCGTGGATGCGATCCGCGCCTGCCGCGCCGCGGTGGGCCTGCCGGCCGGCGGCGCGGTGCTCGACCTGCCGGTGGTCGGCCGGCTGGCCGATCGCGCCTACGCGGTGCTGGCCCGCAACCGCTACCGGCTGCCGCGCTGGCTGGTCCTGCGGCTCGCGGGGCACGGTGCGATCGCGCCAGCGACATGCGCCGACGACCACTGCAAGCTCTAGAAAAAACCCACGCTGTCACACCCCACCCGCCCACGTCCGAAGGAGTTTTCGATGCCCGACGTCTTCCAGCCCGACTTCCGCCTGCCCGGCACCGCGCGGCCCGCGCCGCCTGCCGTCGAAGGCCACGTGAGCCGTGAGGACACGCAGGACTATTTCACCGAGGTCGCCGACGACTACCGCGCCTGGAGCCCCAGCTACAACATGCACTTCGGCTTCTGGCGCCTGGGCCTGAACCCGCTGCGGCGCGAGGGCATGCTGATCGAGATGAACCGCACCGTCGGCCGAGCACTGCAACTCGACACCGCCACCCATGCCCCGCGCTGCGTGCTCGACCTGGGCTGCGGCGCCGGCGCCACCTCGCGCACGCTGGTCGGCGACGACCCCGCGCTGCATGCGGTCACGGTGACCAACGTGCCGGTGCAGAACGGCATCGCCGCGCGGCTCGACGCCCGGGCCGGCGTGGCCGACCGCGTCGCGCACGTCGAGGCCGACTACACCCGCACCGGCCTGCCCGCCGCCCAGGCCGACGGCGCCTGGGCGCTCGAAAGCGCCTGCTACGCCGAGGGCACCGCCAAGGCCGACTTCGTGCGCGAGGCCGCGCGGCTGCTCAAGCCCGGCGCGCGGCTGGTGGTGGTCGACGGCTTCCTGCTGCGCCGCCGGCCGGGCCGCCTCGCGGGCTGGCTGCACCGCCTGTGGGCCGACAGCTGGGCCGTGCCCACGCTGGCTGTGCGCGACGACTTCACGGCCGCGCTGCGCGCGCACGGCTTCGAGGACATCGCGTTCACCTCGCTGCGCTGGCGCGTGGCACCGAGCGCGCTGCACATCCCCGTGCTGGCCACCCGCTTCACGCTGGCCGAACTCTGGAAGGCGCGCGGCAGGCTCAGCCCCTGGCGCCGCAAGCACATCGTGGCCAGCTACTGCGCGCTCGCGCTGGGCATGTTCTGGCGCGACTTCGACTACGCCATGGTGACGGCCCGGCGCAGCGCCAGCTGAGACTGCACAAAAAAGAGGAGAAGAGATTTCCATGCGCACCGAGCCCGAAGAAAGCAAACTCGCCGACCTGCCGGCCAACGACGACGTGCCGGCCCCCAAGCCCGTGCGCGGCATGCCCTTCGGCTGGTTCTGGCCCATGTTCGCCGGCGCGGCGCTGGCGCTAGTGCTGCGCCTCGTCTTCAGCGGCGGCCCCGGCGAGCCCTTCTCGGCCATGCTGGGCTCCTTCGTCTACTTCGCGCCCGCGGCGTGCGGCGCGGTCACGGTGTACCTGGCCGAGCGCATCGAGCGGCGCAGCTGGGGCTACTACCTCTGGGCGCCGTGGGTGGCCACCGCGCTGTTCGTGGGCGGCACGCTGATGGTGTTCATCGAAGGCATCATCTGCGCCGCCTTCATCGTGCCGCTGTTCGCGGTGATGGGCAGCGTCGGCGGGCTGGCCATGGGCATCGTGTGCCGCATCACCAACTGGCCCAGGCCCGCGCTGTACAGCGTCGCCCTGGTGCCGCTGCTGCTCGGCGGCATCGAGCCGCAATGGCCCAACCCCGACCAGTTCTCGAACACCTCGCGCACGCTCTTCATCGCGGCGCCGGCCGAGCGTGTGTGGCACGAGCTCAACGCCGCGCGCGACATCCGCCCCAGCGAAGTCGGCGACGCGTGGGCCTACCGCGTCGGCGTGCCGATGCCGGTGTCGGGCGTGACCGTCGACACGCCCGAGGGCCGCGTGCGCCAGGTGCAGTGGCAGAAGAACGTGCACTTCGAAGAGGTCGTCACCGAGTGGCAGCCCGATCGCCTGCTGAAGTGGCGCTTCCGCTTCACGCCCGACTCCTTTCCCGCCGGCGCGCTCGACGACCACGTGATGATCGGCGGCCAGTATTTCGACCTGCGCGACGCCACCTACACCCTGACCCCGCGCGACGGCGGCACCGAGCTGCGCGTCGCGGTGTCGTGGCGGCTGAGCACGCGCTTCAACTGGTATGCGGACCCGGTCATGCAGTTCCTGCTTGGCGACGCCTCCGAGAACATCCTGCGCTTCTACAAGGCGCGCAGCGAAGCCACCCAGGCGGTGGCGGGATGAGCGCGCCACCCGTCTTCCAGCAGGCGCTCGGCCCTGCGTGGGACCGGCTCGGCGACGTGATCCGCCGCCACTACACGATGGCGCCGTTCTCCGACGACTACGTCTGCGTGCGCGGCACGATGAGCGAGGTCTGGCACGCCCCGTGGGCCGCGCTGCTGATGCCCTTCGGCCGGCTGTTCGGCGCGCTCGT
The DNA here is from genome assembly GCF_059416345.1 of Variovorax sp. GW821-FHT09D07. Lineage (NCBI taxonomy): Bacteria > Pseudomonadati > Pseudomonadota > Betaproteobacteria > Burkholderiales > Comamonadaceae > Variovorax > Variovorax sp. GW821-FHT09D07. The sequence continues at coordinate 883,682 of NZ_JBWKOY010000002.1, read as the reverse complement.
TCCCCACCAGGGTACCCAGGTGCCGATCGAGGTGCACTACCGCTGCCACCCCGAGAACGCCCACCTCTACTGGGACCGCGTCTTCCACTTCCCGGGCAGGCCGCCTTTTCATTTCCGTTCGCACATGGAACATGACGCGGCGCAAGGCAGCGAGGTGATCGAATACGTGCGCTTCGGCATCGGCATGCGCCTGGCGGTGAGCGCGGAAGACGGTGCGCTCGTGTTCCGCGACCGGGGCTACATCTGGCGCCTCGCGGGGCTGCGCATTCCGCTGCCGCTGGGCCTTTTTCTCGGCACCGCCTACGTCGAGGAGCGGCCCGACCCGTCCGACCCCGACCACTTCACGATGAAGATGCTGCTGCGCCACCGCTGGTTCGGCGACGTGTTTCGCTACAGCGGACGCTTCCGCCTCGGTTCACAATGAGCCCACCATGCCGCGCCGCCCTGAAAACCTCTACGCCCAGTACCACGCTCACATCTACTTCGCCCCCGCCACGCTGGCGCAGGCGCGCGAGCTCAGCGAGCGCGCCGGCCGTGAGCTGATGGTGGTGGTGGGCCGGGTGCACGAACGCCTGGTCGGCCCGCACCCGCACTGGAGCTGCCAGCTGGCCTTCGACGCCGCCGAGTTCGACGAAGTCATCGGCTGGCTCGAAGCCAACCGCAACGGCCTGGACGTGTTCGTGCACGGCGTGACCGGCGACGACTTCGCGGACCACACGGCGCATGCGATGTGGCTGGGCGAAGAGAGCGCGCTCGATCTGCGGATGTTCCGGCGCTAGGCCTGCGCCAGCAGGGCGCAGACCTCCTCATCTGTCGTCTGCGAGAAGTCCTCATACCAGGCGCCGACCGCGCGAAACACCGTCGGGCATCGCACGCACAGCACGTCGTCGGCTTCGCGCTGCAAGGCCTCGCAGGCCTCGGGCGACGCCACGGGCACGGCGGCGATGACGGTGCCGGCGCCCTGTCGCCGCAGTCCGCGAACCGCAGCACGCATGGTGGCTCCGGTGGCAAGTCCGTCGTCGATCACGAGCACCGTGCGGCCTTGCACCTCGCACGCCGGGCGATCACCGCGATAGACCTGCGTGCGGCGCGCCAACTCGGCGAGTTCAGCACGGACCACGGCATCGATCTCCGAAGGACGCAGGTCCAGCGTGCGCACCAGGTGTTCGTCGATCTCGGGCACGCCGTCGCCCGCGAGCGCGCCGAAGGCGTACTCGGGTTGTTCGGGCAGGCCCAGCTTGCGTACCACCAGCACGTCGAGCGGCAAGCGCAGCGCGCGGGCCACCTCGAAGGCCACCGGCACGCCGCCGCGCGGCAGCGCCAGCACCACGGCGTCCGCAAAACCACCGCGCCGCTGCAACAAGGCAGCGAGCTGGCGGCCGGCCTGTGCGCGATCACGAAACTTCACGGCGTGTGCTCCCGACACGGGATGTTCACACGCGGTTCGCGTCGAGGCGAGCCCCGGCGCAAAGACCCGGATCGCGGCGTGCGTTACGCAGCCTCTTGCGTTTCCGCCTCGGCGTCCGATGTGCCGCCGTGGACCTTGAAGAACTGCGCCCCTTCGACCTTCTGCCCGATGGCCTGCTCATACGCCGCGCGCACATCGTCGGGCTGCCCGGCCTGCCCGAAGAAGTCCTTCAGGTACGGTCCCAGCAGCGGATGCGCAGCCAGTTCCTCGCGCGGCAGGCCGTGCAGCATCTCGTCGCGGCAGGCCGAGGGCAGGAACACGTCGCGGTTCTTCTCGGGGTCGCGGATCAGGCCCTTGGGCTCGTGCGACGGGTCGGACTGCATCGACTCGAGTTCTTCGAAGAAACGCCGGCGCATCATCACGATGCCCTTGTCGCTCTGGCCCAGCTTCTCGCGCGTGCGGTCGGTGACGGTGCCCTGCCCGACCCAGACCACGAAGTCCTGGTTGGCGACGTGGCTGGTGATCCAGCGGCCCGTGGCCGGGTCCTTGATGGGGCCATACCACGAGGGAATGCGTTCCTGCACATAGGGCTCCTGCTCGGTGGGCACGCGGCTGAGCACCCACAGCACGCTCAGCGTGTGGTGGTCGTCGATGGGCACGCGCCATTCGAAGTGGTGGCCCAGGAAGAAGCCGTTGGGCCACAGCGTGACACGGCCGGTGGTCCACATCACGTTGTCTTCGCGCTCACCGCCACGCAGGCGCTTGTAGACGAAGCCGTGCTCGAACTCCTCGAAGGCCAGCTTCAGGTGCGTGGGCACGTAGGGGCCTTCGTCGCCCTGCAGGCGCGTGGTCCAGTTGTTGTGCGTCCACTCGAAGTGCACGGGGTCGATGGAGTTCTCCTGGCACTGGAACCAGTTGCAGGGAATCTCGGCGAACACGGCCTGCGCGAAACCGTTCTTGCAATTGAAGAGTTCCCAGCCGGGCAGCAGCGGCGCGGGCTGCGGGCCCATGTAGGCCCACAGCAGGCCGGCCTTTTCCTGCACGGGGTAGGCCTTGATCTTCGTGTTCTTGCGCATGCGCGCGTCGGGGTCCAGCGTTTCTTCAAAGGGCTGGTGGATGCACTGGCCGCTCGTGTCGTACTGCCAGCCGTGGTAGCTGCAGCGCAGGCCGCACTTCTCCACGTAGCCGTACGACATGTCGGCATTGCGGTGCGGGCAGCGGCGGTCGACGAGGCCGTAGTTGCCGCTCAGGTCCTTGTAGAGCACGAGGTCCTCGCCGAGGATGCGCAGCGGCTTCACGGCCTTGTCGTCGAACTCGCTGGCGCCGGCGATCGGGTGCCAGTAGCGGCGCAGGTAATCGCCCATGGGCTTGCCCGGCCCCACTTCGGTCAGCAGGCGGTTCTTTTCTTCGCTCAACATACATCGTCTCCTTGTCTGCGGGTGTCTGTGTCGTCAGTCGGCGCGGATGCCGAACTCGCGCACCAGCTTGCCGAAGCGCTGGTCGTCGTCGGCGATCTGGCGGGCCAGCACGGCCGGCTCGCCGCCCACGGGCTCGATGCCGAGCGCGGCCATGCGGGCCTGCACGTCGGGCATCTTCAAAATCTCGTTGACGTGGCGGTTGAGCGTCTGCACCACCTCGGCCGGCATCGCCTTCGGGCCGAGCAGGCCCATCCAGGCGCTCACGTCCATGTCGCGGTAGCCCAGCTCCAGGAAGGTGGGCACGTTGGGCATGAGCTTCGTGCGCTGGCGCTCGGCCACGGCCAGCGGCACCAGCTTGCCGGCGGCGATGTGGCCCGCCACCGCGCCGGGCGTGATCCAGCCCACGCTCACGTGGCCGCCCAGCGTGTCGTTGACCACCGGCGCCACGCCGCGGTACGGCGCGTGTGCAATGGCCACGCCGGCGTCCTTGTTGAAGAGCTCGCCCGCAATGTGCATCGGCGAGCCCGCGCCCGGCGTGCCGTAGGTGAAGGCCTTGCCGGCCTTGGCGCCGGCCACGAGCTGCGCCACGGTCTGGATGCCGCTCGTGGGCGCCGTGACCATCAGCACCGGGATGTTGCCAGTCTTGACGATGGGGGTGAAGTCTTTCACCACGTCGTGCGCCACGCCGGGGCCGGCCTTGAGCACGTGTTGCGCGATGGGGAAGGTGCTGGGCGTGAAGAGCAGCGTGTAGCCGTCGGCCGGCGCCTTCGCGACCCAGGCGTTGCCGATCATGCCGCTCGCGCCGGGGCGGTTGTCGACCAGCACCGGCTGGCCCAGGCGCTGCGCGAGCTTCTCGGCGTAGGTGCGCGCGATGGCGTCGGTGTCGCCGCCGGCCGGGTAGGCGACGACGAGGGTGACCGGCTTCGCGGGCCACGATTGCGCCAGCGCCGCTGTCGCGGCGCACAGCAAAAGAATGGCTCCTGCAGCGGCACAGACCATGTTTCGTTGGTGGAACATCTTGCGTTTTCCTTCTTGGTGGGACGACGTGGGGGTGTCGTCGGACTGTAGGAATGGCGCCGCGCGGCCAGAAGATATAGTTTCACTGAGTGAACCTTTTTTCTTCGGAGGCGGCATGTCGGACACCACCGGCGCGCACAGCGTGAAGTCGATCGACGCCCTGCGCCGCGGGCTCGACGTGATGCTGGCGATCCAGCGTTCGTCGGCCGTCACGCTGCAGGAGCTGCACCGGCAGACCGGCCTGTCGAAGGCCACGCTGCTGCGCATCCTGAAGACGCTGCAGCAGGCCGGCTGGGTGGAGCGCAACGAGCTGGAGAAGCGCTACGTGCCCACCTCGGCCACTGGCCAGTCAGGGGCTGCTGCAGCGTGGCGCACGCGGCTCACGGCCCTGGCGGCGTCGCCGCGCGCCACGCTGCAGCGGCTGGTGCCGTGGCCGATCGACCTGGGCGTGCGCGACGGCACGGCGATGCTCATCCTCGACACCGACCGGCCGCGCAACGGCCTGGCGGTGAACTACCGCGCGCTGGGCTTTCGTCCGCCGATGCTGCTGTCGTCGCTCGGGCGTTGCTACCTCGCGTTCTGCCCCGAAGACGAGCGGCGCGAAATCGTTGCCGCACTGGCGCGCTCACCCAACGACTTCGACCGCGGCGCGCGGCGCCCCGACAGCATTCGCCGCATGGTGGCGCATGCGCGCGACCAGGGCTACGCGGCGCGCGACCCCACGTCCACCAGCCTCGATTCGCCCGACCGCTTCGGCGCGGTGTCGGTGCCGGTGCGGCTGGGCGAGCAGGTGGTGGGTTGCCTCAGCTGCGCGTGGCTGCCGTCGGTGAAGAGCGAGCGCGAGATCGTGTCAGCGCACCTGGGCGACCTGCAACAGGCCGCGCAAAGCATCGAACGCCGGCTGCGGCAGGACGGCCTCGGCCTGCCGCCCGCGAGCGCCTGAAGAAGCAGCGTCAGAACTCCGCGTCGAGTTCGTCGATCTCGTCGGGCTCCTGCAGCGCGGCGGCCACCCATTCCTTCATGGCGGGCAGCTCCATCACGCGCTTGCAGTACGCGGCGCACACGCTGTCGAGCGCCACGTCGTAGCTCAGGAAGCGCGTGACCACGGGCGCATACATCGCGTCGGCCATGCCGGGCTGCTTGCCGAAGAGGAACGGGCCGCCGTAGGCCTTCAGGCACTCGCGCCAGATGGCGACGATGCGGTCGATGTCGCCCTGCGCGCGCGACCACACCTTGAAGTTCTTGAAGCGGGCCTTGATGTTCATCGGCAGCGCGCCGCGCATCGAGGCGAAGCCCGAGTGCATCTCGCCGCAGATGGCGCGGCAGTGCGCACGCGCCGCGGCGTCGGCGGGCAGCAGGCCGGCCTTGGGCTTGATCTCGTTCAGGTACTCGCCGATGGCCAGCGTGTCCCACACCTTGATGCCGCCATGCTGCAGCGAAGGCACCAGCATCGACGACGACAGCAGCAGCATCTCGGCCTTCATGGCCGGGTCGTCGGGCGGAATGACCTTCTCGCTGAAGTCCAGCCCCGCGAGCCTGCACATCAGCCAGCCGCGCAGCGCCCAGGCGCCGTAGTTCTTGCTGCTGATCGTGAGAACGGGTTTGGCCATCGCGACACTCCTTGGACGATGCGGGCTGTGTGCAAGCGCCGTGCCACACGGTTGGCCCGCAACTTGCCTGCAGCGGGGGCATGCTGTACCGCGCTTACCAGAACCAGGCCGACCTGCTCTCGCCATGGCGGCTCACCGCGCAGTACCTGGGCCGCGCCCTCTGGCAGGACGGCACCGAACGCACCGCGCTGCGGCGCATGGCCGCGCGCTGCGAGGTCTTCTCGCGCATGCGGCTCACCCACACGCGGCCGGCCTACGGCATCGACAGCGTGGTGGTCGACGGCGCCGAGGTGCCCGTGCACGAAGAGGCCGCGCTGGTCTCGCCTTTCGGGACGCTGTTGCACTTTCGCAAGGCACACACCGAAGCGGTGCACCCGCGCGTGCTGCTGGTCGCACCACTGTCGGGCCATTTCGCGACCTTGCTGCGCGAAACCGTGCGCACGCTGCTGCGCGACCACGACGTGTACCTGACCGACTGGCACAACGCGCGCGACGTGCCGCTGTGGCAGGGCCGCTTCGGGCTGGACGACTACACGCTGCAGCTGATGCGCTTCGTCGAGGCCGTGGGCCCGGGCGCGCACATGGTGGCCGTGTGCCAGCCCTGCGTGGCCGCGCTGGCCGCGACCGCGCTCATGGCGGAAGACGACCACCCGGCCACGCCGCGCAGCCTCACGCTGATGGCGGGGCCGGTCGATTGCCGCATCAACCCGACCGGCGTGAACGTGCTCGCGACCAGCAAGCCCATCGAGTGGTTCCGCCGCAACCTCATCAGCCACGTGCCGTGGCCGCATGCAGGCGCGATGCGGCGCGTGTACCCGGGCTTCCTGCAGCTCACGGCCTTCATGAGCATGAACCCCGAGCGCCACAAGAAGCAGTTCGAGGACATGGAGCGCCTGCTGGTCGAGGGCGAACTCGAGAAGGCCCGCACCATCGCCGACTTCTACGACGAGTACCTGGCGGTGAACGACCTGCCGGCCGAGTTCTACCTGGAGACCGTCGAGCGCGTGTTCCAGACCTATGACCTGCCGCGCGGCGTGCTCACCGTGGCCGGGCGCACCGTGAACCCCGCGGCGATCCGGCGCACCGCGCTGCTCACGGTGGAAGGCGAGCGCGACGACATCTGCGCGGTCGGCCAGACCGTGGCCGCGCAAGACCTGTGCAGCGGCATCCGCCCGTACCTCAAGACGCACCACCTGCAGGCCGGCGTGGGGCACTACGGCGTGTTCAGCGGCAGCAAATGGAACACGCAGATCTACCCGCGCGTGCGCGAGACGATCCACGCGGCCGACGAACTGCACTGAGCGCAACCCGCGTTCAATCTGGCAGAGACCGCGGGGGCTTTGGTTGCCCGAACACCCCCGGCTTCCTACAATCGACCCTATGAACGTCATGGTTTTCATCCCCGGTTTCGATCGCGCGGCGGCCTCTGCGGCCCCGGGCGACGCGCGCGTGCGCGCACCCGCGGCGATGACGGCGAGGTCGCAGCAGACCCTCGCACATCCCTGAGCCCGGCGGTCAGCCTCCTTTTCTCTTCAGCGCACATCGACCGTCGGGCACCCGCCCCGCGCGGTCGCGCGTCCTGGCTTTGATCCGCCCGGGCGACGCACCACTTCCCCCAGCGTCCGACCTTCTTCCCGCCTCCGGCCCCGTGTCGCGCGGAAGGACCTCGCCCGCTTCGCCGTCGTGTTTCGTCGTGAGGATTTCCCCGTGGTGGCTCTTGCCTGCTCCCCTTCCGTCTCTTTTTCGCCTTCGCCTACCCTGCCGCCCTGGCCCGCCTGGCTGTCGTTCGACGCGCTGCGCCGCCGCCTGCTGCGGCCGGCCGAGCTGCGCATCGACGTCGATCCGAAGAAGGGCCGCCCGAGCGAGCCGCTGACGCCCGTGTACGAGCGCATGCGCGCCATGGGCGAGCGCGTGCAGGACCTGCCCGCGCTGCGCCTGGACGACCCCGACCTGCGCGCGCGCTTTCGCGAGGCCGACGGCGAGACCTACGTGTACATCGAGGACGTGCGCCACCAGCGGCTGGTCGGCTACACCGTGTTCAACCGCCTCATCGAACTCGACCGCCGCGCCGACCGCCACATCCGCGCGCCGCATTCGCAGTACGACCCCGCCTACCAGCGGCGCGGGCTGGCCACGGCCGTGTACCGCTGGGCACTGGGCAGCGGCATGTGCCTGATGAGCGGCGCGCGCCAGTCGCCGGGCGCGCACGCGCTGTGGCTGCGCCTGGGGCGCGACTACACGACGGGCTTTGTCGACCTGCGCGAGAAACGGCTGAGCTACCTGGGCGACGAAGTGGATGGCGATACGCTGTCGCAGCTGCACACGCGCATGTTCATGCTCGGCGAAGGCTGGACGCTGGAGCGTTTCGGTAGCGAAACGCGCATGGCAATGCTCGAAGCCGCCTAAGCCTGCGGCAATCGCTCGCGCAGGAACCCGATGAGCTCCTGCGCCGCCACGTTGCGCATCGGCCCCGGCAGGTAGGCCAGCACCACGCGCCGCTCGATGCGCGGCGCCGACAGCGGCACCACGGCCAGCTCGGGGTCGCGCAGCGACGAGGTGTACAGCTGCGGCATCAGCCCCAGCGCCTGCCCGCTGCGCACCAATGCATAGAGCGTTTCGGAATAGCTCACGCGGTACGGCTGCGAGCCCTGCGCGAACTGTGCGCGCGCCGGGTCGCCCAGCGCCGGCATGCTGCCGCTTTCGAACAGCACGAGGCGCTCGCTGCCGATGGCCTCCCAGCGCGCCTCGCCGGCCGCCGCCAGCGCGTGGTCGCTGCGCACCACGAGCACCAGCGGGTCACGGAACAGGTCGATGCAGGCCAAGCCACCCGGCGGCTCGGTGATCGCGGCCACGGCCATGTCGAGCTGGCCGCTGCGCAGCTCGGCCAGCAGCACCGTGGAGGGCGCGTCGCGCCAGGCCAGTTCCACCTCGCCGCGCTGCTGCAGGAAGCCGGCCGCCGCCGCCGCGACGCGCGCGCTGGCCGAGGGAATCACGCCCACGCGCACGTAGGCCCGGCCGCGCTGCACCGTGCTTTCGATGTCGCGCAGCGCCACCTCGAAGGTGTGAACCAGGAAATCGGTGCGCGCCAGCACCTCGGCGCCGACGGGCGTGAGTTCGAGCCGGTGGGTGGAGCGGGTCAGCAGCTCGGCGCCGAGCAGCTTTTCCATCTGCTTGATCGCGTTGCTCAGCGCGGGCTGCGTGATGGCGAGCCGGCGCGCCGCGCGGCCGAAGTGCCCTTCCTCGACCAGCACCGAGAAACACTGCAGCTGGCGCAGCGTGAGCGCACGCAGGGGCAAGGCGGCCATGGGCATCCTGGTTATCGATTCAATGAATCAAATTATAGAAATTCAAAATTTTCCTTATGAGCACGCACTGCCTAGACTGCGCCGCATGACCCTTGCCGCGCCTGCGCCCGCCGCCGCTCCTTTCACGCTCGAAGCGATGCTGCGCGCCATTCCCAAGGTGGAACTGCACTGCCACCTTTTCGGCACCGTGCGCCACGACACCTTCCGCCAGCTCAATCAGCGCGCCGGCGCGCCGCTGGCCGACGCGGAAATCGACGGCTTCTACACGCGCGGCGAAAAGCCCGTGGGCGTGCTGCGCGTGCTGCGCGCACTCGACGCCCAGCTGGTGCGCAGCGCCGACGACCTGTACCAGCTCACGCTCGAATACCTGCAGGACGCGGCCTCGCACCAGGTGCGCTACGCCGAGTTCTTCTGGAACCCGACCGGCACGGTGCACGGCTCGGGCATTGCGTACCCGCTCGCGCAGGGCGCCATCGTCCGCGCGATCCACGATGCGCAGCAGGCCTTCGGCATCACCGGCCGGCTCATTGCCGCCATCGACCGCGAGGCCAGCGCCGAGGCGGCCGTGGAGATGGTCGAGTGGGTCCAGGCCCACCGCTGCGACGAGGTGATCGGCATCGGCATCGACTACCGCGAGAACGACCGGCCGCCCGAGCTCTTCGCCCGCGCGTACGCCGAGGCGAAGAAGGCCGGCCTCAAGACCACCGCGCACGCCGGCGAGTTCGGCATGCCCTGGACCAACGTGCGCACCGCGCTCGAGCTGCTGCAGGTCGACCGCATCGACCACGGCTACACGGTGGTCGACCAGCCCGACTTCGCGCGCCAGTGCGCCGAGCGCGGCGTGATCTTCACCGTGGTGCCGACCAACTCCTACTACCTGCGCACGCTGCCGCCCGAGCGCTGGGCGCAGGACCACCCGATCCGCCGCATGCCCGGCCTGGGCCTGCGCATCCACCCGAACACCGACGACCCGACGCTGCACCAGGTCACGCCCACGGGCGCCTGGCTGATGATGGTGCGCGACTTCGGCTTCGGCCTGGACGACCTGCGCGGCTTCATGCACAACGGCCTGGACGGCGCGTGGATCGACGACACGCAGCGCCGCCAGTGGCGCGCCGAATGGAGCGCCGACTTCGACGCGCTGCGCGCCCGCCTGCCCTCCGAACCCACGCCTTCCGCCACCCCCCTTCCCCGGATGACCCTGCCATGACCATGAACCGCCGCCTGATCCTCGCTGCCGCCGCACTCTGCGCCGCCCTGCCCACGGGCGCCCTCGCCCAGCCAGCCTGGCCTGCTGCCAAGCCCCTCACGCTGATCGTGCCCTTCACGGCCGGCGGCAGCGTGGACGTCAACGCCCGCCTCGTGGCGCAGCGCCTGGGCGAGCGGCTCAAGCAGTCGGTCGTGATCGAGAACGTGAGCGGCGCGGGCGGCGCCATCGGCGTGGCCAAGGCCGTGAGCGCGGCGCCCGACGGCTACACGCTGGTGGTCGGTCCCGACAGCGCCATCGCCATCGGCCGGCTGGTCAACCCCTCGGCCTTCCGCTTCGATCCGCTGAAAGACCTGGCGCCCGTCGGCCTGCTCAACACCGCGCCGATGGTGCTGGTGGCGCGCCCCGGCCTGGACGTGCGCAGCTACGCCGACTTCGTGAAGCTCGCCAAGGCCCAGCCCGGCCACTACAACTACGCCACCTCGGGCGTGGGCACCGTGCTGCAGCTGGCGATGGAACTGCTCAAGGAACGCAGCGGCATCTTCGTGACCCACGTGCCCTACCGCGGCGGTGCGCAGATCGCCACCGACGTGATCGGCGACCAGGTCGACCTCGCGATGCTGGTGAGCACCAGCGCCATCCCGCACGTGAACGGCAAGCGCCTGAAGGCCCTGGGCATCACCGGCAGCCAGCGCCTGCCGGCGCTCGCGCAGGTGCCCACCTTCAACGAGATGCCCGGCCTCAAGGGCTACGACATGGTGAGCTGGACCGGCATCTTCGCGCCCGCGAAGACGCCGCCGGCCGTGGTGGCGCGGCTCAACCAGGAACTGAATGCGGTGCTGCAGGAGGAAGGCGTGCGCGCCAAGCTGGCGGAGCAAGGCGCATTGCCGGGCAGCGGAACGCCGGAGGCGTTCGGGAAGTTCGTGCAGTCGGAGTACGCACGCAACAAGAAGATCGTCGAAACCGCCAACATCAAAGAGTAAAAAGCTCGCCCCCAGGCTGCGCGCACTTCGTGTCGCTTCGCCAACCCCCTACCGGGGGCAACACCTGAGGCCCGGCAAAGCCGGTTCCTCGGTGTTCGCTTGAAGGGGCCGACGGCGAGTCGGTCAGTGGCTGGCTGAAAAGGCTCAGCCGGCCTTTTCGTTGCTCTCGTCTTCCGGCCAGTCGCGGATGTAGGCCTTGAGCATCTTGTTCTCGAAGTTCTGCGCGTCGACCACGGCCTTGGCCACGTCGTAGAAGCTGATCACGCCCATGAGCATGCGCTTGTCCATCACGGGCATGTAGCGCGCGTGGCGCTCCAGCATGATGCGGCGGATTTCGTCGAGGTCGGTTTCGAGCGTGCAGGTGACGGGCGCGTCGTCCATGGCCTTGCGCACCAGCGTGGTCCCGACCTGGCCGCCGTTGTTGACGACGGCCACGATCACTTCACGGAACGTGAGCATGCCGACCAGGTCGCCGTGCTCCATGACCACCAGCGAACCGATGTCCTTGTCCGCCATGGTCTTGGCGGCTTCCGCCAGCGGGTCGTCGGGCGTGGTGGTGAAGAGCGTGTTGCCCTTGACGCGAAGAATGTCGCTGACTTTCATGGTGGTGCTCCTCTCGGGGATTCGTCGTTCTCGGCGTCGTGCCGATTTGAATATAGCCCACAATCGACGCCGACCCGAACGCCCCTGTCGCCTGTGCAAGCATTGCCGGCGTCACGGGGCATTGCGAAGAGACAACAGAAAGGCCTTCATGCCCGGTTATTCCGACCCCGGTTTCGACACCCTCGCGCTGCACGCCGGCGCCGCCCCCGACCCCACCACCGGCGCGCGGGCCGTTCCCATCCACCTGACGACCTCCTTCGTCTTCGAATCCAGCGACCACGCGGCCGCGCTGTTCAACCTGGAACGCGCCGGCCACGTCTACTCGCGCATCAGCAACCCGACCAACGCGGTGCTGGAGCAGCGCGTGTCGGCGCTCGAAGGCGGCATCGGCGCCATCGCCACGGCCAGCGGCCAGGCGGCGCTGCACCTTTCGGTGGCCACGCTGATGGGCGCGGGCTCGCACATCGTCGCGAGCACCGCGCTGTACGGCGGCTCGCAGAACCTGCTGCATTACACGATGCGCCGCTTCGGCATCGAGACCACCTTCGTGAAGCCCGGCGATCTCGACGCCTGGCGCGCCGCGGTACGCCCCGAGACCAAGCTCTTCTTCGGCGAGACCGTGGGCAACCCGGGCCTGGACGTGCTCGACATCCCCGCCGTGAGCGACATCGCCCACGAAGCCGGCGTGCCGCTGCTGGTCGACTCCACGCTCACCTCGCCCTACCTCATCAAGCCCTTCGACTGGGGCGCCGACCTGGTCTACCACTCGGCCACCAAGTTCCTCTCGGGCCACGGCACCGTCATTGGCGGCGTGGTGGTCGACGGCGGCAGCTTCGACTGGGAGAAGTCGGGCAAGTTCGCCGAGCTCACGCAGGCCTACGACGGCTTCCACAACATGGTGTTCAGCGAGGAAAGCACCGTCGGCGCCTTCCTGCTGCGCGCGCGCCGCGAAGGCCTGCGCGACTTCGGCGCCTCGATGAGCCCGCACACGGCGTGGCTGATCCTGCAGGGCATCGAGACGCTGCCGCTGCGCATGGAGCGCCACATCGACAACACGCAGAAGGTGGTCGAGTTCCTGGCCAGCCATCCGTTCGTGTCGCGCGTGGGACATCCGCTGATCGAGTCGCACCCGAGCCATGCGCTCGCGCAGAAGCTGCTGCGCCACGGTGCGCGCGGTGCCGGCGCGGTGTTCAGCTTCGACATCAAGGGCAGCCGCGCGCAGGGCAAGGCCTTCATCGAGGCGCTCAAGCTGTTCAGCCACCTGGCCAACGTGGGCGACTGCCGCAGCCTGGTGATCCACCCGGCCAGCACCACGCACTTCCGCATGACCGACGAGGCGCTGGCGGGCGCGGGCATTTCGCAGGGCACGATCCGCCTGTCGATCGGCCTGGAAGACCCGGCCGACCTGATCGACGACCTCAAGCGCGCGCTGAAGGCCGCGGAAAAGGCGGGTGCCTGAGATGAACTACACCGTCAACGGCCACGACACCTACTGCTACACCGCAGGCAAGCCCTTCGATGCGGCCAAGCCCACGGTGGTGTTCATCCACGGCGTGCTCAACGACCACAGCGTGTGGATTCTGCAAAGCCGCTGGTTCGCCAACCACGGCTGGAACGTGCTGGCGGTCGACCTGCCGGGCCACTGCAAGAGCGCCGGCGCGCCGCCGGCCAGCGTGGAAGAGGCGGCGCAGTTCGTCATCGCGCTGCTCGACGCGGCGGGCGTGCAGAAGGCCGCGCTGGTCGGCCACAGCTTCGGCTCGCTGATCGCGCTCGAAACCACGGCGCGCGCGCCGGAGCGCATCACGCAGCTCGCGATGGTCGGCACGGCCTACCCGATGGTGGTGTCGCCCGCGTTGCTCGAAAGCTCGGTGAGCGATCCGCAGCGCGCCATCGCGATGGTCAACACCTTCTCGCACTCGCTGCTGGCACCGCCGCCCTCGTCGCTCGGCCCGGGCACGTGGCTGTACGGCAGCTCGCGCGCGCTGATGCGCCGCGTGCTCGCGAGCAACCGCGAGGCCAATGTGTTCCACATCGGCTTCAAGGCCTGCAACGACTACGCCAACGGCGAAGCCGCGATGGAGAAGGTGCAGTGCCCCGTGCTGTTCCTCCTGGGCGACGCCGACCAGATGACGCCGCCGCGCGCCACCAAGGCGCTGGTGGGCAAGGCGCGCAACGCCAAGGTGGTGACGGTGCATGCCGGCCACGCGCTGATGAGCGAGGCGCCGGACGAGGTGCTGTTCGCGCTGCGCGACTTCGTCGCGGGCTGAAAACTGCGAAGAGCGCCGGGCGGCCTAGCTGCCCAGCGCGTTGATGTCCGCCGGATCGAGCAGCACCTTGCGTGCCCCCCGGCGCGCCACCGCGAGCATCGCGCGGCCCACCTTCTCGGTGGTGGTCACGCGGTCGGGCCACCAGCGGTGGGCCAGCCCGAGCACGGGCTTGAGCACCACGATCGCGGCGTCGTACAGCGGCGTCTTCGAGCGCACGCCGTGCAGCGGCTGGATCATCCCGGGCCGGAACATGTAGGACGCGCGAAACGGCAGGCGCATCAGCGCGTTCTCGGTCGCGCCCTTCACGCGCGCCCACATGCGTTCGCCGCGCTCGCTGCTGTCGGTGCCCGCGCCCGTCACGTAGGTGAAGGTCATGCCCGGGTTGAGCCGCGCCAGCACGGTGGCGGCTGCGATCGTCAGGTCGTAGGTGATGCGCTTGTACTCGGGCTCCTTCATGCCGACCGACGACACGCCCAGGCAGAAGAAGCAGGCATCGAAGCCCGTCAGCTGCGACTCGATGGCGCGGTAGTCGAACATGTCGGTGTGCACCAGGTCCTGCAGCTTGGGATGCTGCTGCCCGGTGGCGCTGCGTCCCACGGCCACCACGCGTTCCACGTCGGGCGCCAGCAGGCACTCGCGCAGCACGCCCTGCCCCACCATGCCGGTGGCGCCAAAGATCAGGATGTTCATGGGAAGGAAGCTCCGAAGAGGTCAGACCGCGAAGGCCGCGGGCTTTTTCTCGAGCACGGCCAGCAGCAGGTCGACGTCGAGGCTGGAAGGCTGCGGCGGCTGCAGCGCGCCGAGCAGCCGCGACAGCGTTTCGATGTGCGGCAGCAGCGGACCGAGAAAGCGCGTGCCGTCGGCGCCGGCCACCAGCAAGGTCGGGAAGGTCTCGACGTCGAAGGCGTCGGCGATCTCGGCGTGGTCCTCGATGTCGACCCAGGCGAAGCGGAACTGCGGGTGCGCCTTTGCCAACTCGACCAGCAGCGGCCGGTAGTCGCGGCAGGTGCCGCACCATTCGGCGCACAGGCAGACGACCCACAGCGCGTTGGCATCGGCGGAAGAATCGACGGGGACGACGGGAACAGCGCTCAAGGTGGATACGGCGAAGGTGGGATGGCGAACCCGGGTGGTGCGGCCGCGGGGTCGTGGCTATTATCAACAAAGCCCCTGCGGGGCGCAGGAGACCCACGATGAACACCTCCACCCCTGCCGCACCGGACACGCCGGCCACGGTCGATCCGCGCCGCTTCACCAGCTTTGCCGAGTTCTATCCCTTCTACCTGACCGAGCACGCCAACGTCACCTGCCGGCGGCTGCATTTCGCGGGCTCGACGATTTCGCTGCTGTGCCTCGTGGCCCTGGTGGTCACGCTCAATCCGTGGTGGCTGCTGGCCGGGCTGGTGGCGGGCTACGGCTTCGCCTGGGTCGGGCACTTCGGTTTCGAGAAGAACAAGCCCGCCTCGTTCAAGCGTCCGCTGTACTCCTTCATGGGCGACTGGACGATGTACCGGGACATCTGGGCCGGCCGGGTCAAGATCTGACGCCCCCAACGCCAGGGCGCTCCTAGATCAATAGCACGTCGCCTAGCCGCAGCGTACGCAGCGGGCCCTTCTGCCACAGGTCTTCCAGCGGCTCGGCGCGCGGCATCAGCAGCTCGCGCAGCAGCGGCTCGATGGGCGTCGACGGGTCGGCCAGCAGCACGTAGCGCGGGTCCTGGTTGGCGGGCTCCTCGGCCAGCGGCGCGATCCAGTCGAGCCGCACCAGCGTGTCGATCACCGGCACCAGCTGCAGCCCGTCGACCCGCATGCGCGTCAACAGTTCGCTCGCGCCCATGCCCTTGGCCGGCGTGGCCTGCGCGCGCGCCAGGTGCTGCAGCACTTCCATCGCGAGCTGCATCGGCCAGCCCGCCGCGCCGCCCCGGCGCGCCACGCCCGTCAGCAGGCTCGGCAGGTAGGCCGCGATGACGGCGCCCAGCAGCACGATCACCCAGGCCACGTAGATCCACACCAGCAGGATCGGGAAGGTGGCGAAGGCGCCGTACAGCACCGAGTAGGTCGGCACCAGGCTCAGGTAGTAGCCCAGCACGCGCTTGGCGATCTCGATGGCGGCCGCCACGAAGAGGCCGCCGGCCCAGGCATGCGACCAGCGCACCGTGGTGTTCGGCACGTAGTGGTACAGCCCGGCCATGCCGGCCGCGAGCAGCAGGAACTCCAGGGTGTCGAAGGCCAGCTTGACGATGCCTCCGCCCACCACGTCGCGCGAAGCGGCGAACACGTACGAGGTGGTCGACAGGCTCACCGCGAGGATCAGCGGCCCCAGCGTGATGGTGGCCCAGTAGATCAGCACCCGCTGCGCGAGCGGCCGCGGCGTTCGCACGCGCCAGATGTTGTTGAGCGTCTTGTCGATGGTGAGGATCAGCGCGATGGCGGTGATCAGCAGCACCACCAGGCCCGCGATGCCCAGCCCGCTGGCCTTGCTCGCGAACTGGTTCAGGTAGCCCAGCACCTGGCGCGCGATGTTGTCGGGAATCAGGCTCTCGATCAGCCAGCGCTGCAGGCGGCCCTGCATGGTGGCGAACATCGGGAACACGGTGAAGAGGGCAAGCGCCACCGTGAAGAACGGCACCATGGCGATGGTCGTGGTGAAGGTCAGGCTGCTGGCCGTGAGGCCGAGGCGGTCTTCGCGAAAACGCTCCCCCAAGACCGCTGCGGTGTTGCGCCAAGGAAAGCGCGAAAGATCCCTCCAAAGCTGCCTGCGATTCATGGCCGGTATCATGCCATCCGCTCTTTCCCGAGACGCGCCACACCCGGTGCGCCTCCCCCTCTCTCTTTCGCCGCCACCGTGTCCGACACCCCACTCCCGCCCTCTTCCGTCCGCGCCACCCGATGGGCCGCCGTGGGCAGCCTCGTCGGCCTGATCGTGCTGGGCCTGGCCTGGGAGCTGTGGCTGGCGCCGCTGCGCCCGGGCGGCTCGCTGCTCGCGCTCAAGGTGCTGCCGCTGGTCATTCCGCTCGCGGGGCTCTACAAGAACCGCATGTACACCTACCGCTGGGTCAGCCTGATGATCTGGCTCTACTTCACCGAAGGCGTGGTGCGCGCCTGGAGCGACACCAACGGCGTGGGGCAGGTCCTCGCGCTCGTCGAGGTGCTGCTGTGCCTCGTGCTCTTCGCGGCCTGCGCGTGGCATGTGCGCCTTCGCCTGCGCCACGCCAAGGCCGCCGCTGCTGCTGCCCGTCCCCTGGAGGCTTCCGCCCAATGACCACCTCTTCTTCCCTCATCGACCAACTGCGCGCCATCGTCGGCGCCACGCACGTGCTGACCGAGGGCGACCTCGCGGCCTACGAGCAGGACTGGCGCAAGCGCGCGCGCGGCAAGTCGCTCGCCGTGGTGCGCCCGGCCAATGCGCAGCAGGTGGCCGACGTGGTCAAGGCCTGCGCCGCGGCCGGCACGGCCGTCATTCCGCAGGGCGGCAACACCGGCCTGGCGGTCGGCTCCATTCCCGACGACAGCGGCACGCAGGTGGTGCTGAGCCTGCAGCGACTGAACGCCATCCGCAACATCGACGCCGCCAACCTCACGATGACCGTCGAGGCGGGCTGCATCCTGCAGACGCTGCAGGAGACGGCCGAGAAGGCCGGCTACCTGTTCCCGCTGAGCCTCGCGGCCGAGGGCAGCTGCACCATCGGCGGCAACCTGGCGACCAACGCGGGCGGCACGCAGGTCGTGCGCTACGGCAACACGCGCGACCTGTGCCTGGGCCTGGAAGTGGTCACGCCGCAGGGCGAGATCTGGGAAGGCACGAGCGGCCTGCGCAAGGACAACACGGGCTACGACCTGCGCGACCTGATCGTCGGCAGCGAAGGCACGCTGGGCGTCATCACCGCCGCGACCATGAAGCTGTACCCGCTGCCCGCCGCGCAGCTCACGGCCTGGGCGGCCGTGCCTTCGCTCGACCATGCGGTCACGCTGCTGGGCCTGGCGCACAAGCACCTGGGCTCGGGCCTCACGGGCTTCGAGGTGATGGGCAAGTTCGCGCTGAGCCTGGTCGACAAGCACATGCCGCAGCTGCGCGTGCCCTTCATCAATGACGAGGCCGTGCCGTATTGCGTGCTGCTCGAGAACTCCGACAGCGAGTCCGAGGACCACGCCCGCGCGCGCTTCGAGGCGCTGCTCGAAACCGCCTTCGAAGACGGCTGCGTGAGCGACGCGGTGGTGGCCGAGAACCTCACGCAGGCGCACCAGCTCTGGCACATCCGCGAGAGCATTCCGCTCGCGCAGGCCGAAGAGGGGCTGAACATCAAGCACGACATCTCGATCCCCGTGTCGCGCATTCCCGCCTTCGTGGAAGCCACCGACGCCCTGCTGAAACGCGAGATCGCCGGCGTGCGGCTGGTGAACTTCGGCCACCTGGGCGACGGCAACCTGCACTACAACGTGCAGGCGCCCGAGAACATCGACACCAAGGCGTTTTTGAAGAACGAGGAAGAGCGCATCAACACGCTGGTCTACGACGCGGTCGAGCAGTTCGGCGGCTCGTTCTCGGCCGAGCATGGCGTGGGCTCGCTCAAGGTCGACAAGCTCGAGAAGCACAAGTCGCCGGTGGCGCTGGAGATGATGCGGGCGATCAAGCGCGGGCTCGATCCGAAGAACATCCTGAATCCGGGGCGCGTGATCCGGGTCTAGCCGTACGCATCGAACCACGGCCATCCGATCGACCTCGTCTTACCTGAACAGCGTATCGACGTAGGCGGCGCCAAGCCCCACCTTCTGGTAATGCGCCCGGGCCAACTCGATGTAGTCGTGCACGTCAAAGTGCCCGACCGACTCGCCTTTCTCGTCCAGCCAGATGAGGGGGCCCTTCACGATGAAGAAGACCTTCATCGGTTCTGGATGGTGATGCGCCACCAGCGTGTGACTCTCGCCGGGCGTCTCGTAGACGAAGTCGCCAGCCTCGGCAGTCCATTCGTGCTCCAGGTAGCCCCACTTGCCAGACAGGGTGAAGGCGAACACCTCGTGCGGATGGTAGTGGCGATTGATCAGCCCTGGACCGTCGGCGCGCAGAACGTCGGCCCATTTGTTCTCACTGGGAGAGATCCACAAGGGACGCGATGAAACTGTCTCACTGATGGGGATGTAGTAGCGGCTGTCGTCGGTGGCCGCATTGGCGATATGCACCTCAGGCTTGGCGTCGGGCTTGAAAACGTTCGCGATCGGCGCGATGTTCCGCCAAAACTCCTCGGGGAGGGAATGCATCGTTGTCTCCGTTTGTGATGTGATGCTGGCAGTCTAGAAAGGCCGGCCAAGGCACGTTATCTCCGGATGGACGACTTCCTTCCTCCATTTGGACATTCGGTCTGGTGTATACCCGACCGTCGTCCGTGCCCACCGTGCGTAGCATCAGCGCCTTCAGACGAACGAGACCCCAGCGATGAGTTGCGCGCCCATCACAGTACCCCAATGCAGAGTTTCTACCGACTTGGTGCCGCCGCATGAGCGGATCGGTTTCTGGGAAGCCTACAACGCGTCCGAGCTGATCGGACTGCGGTGCACCAGCTATGCCGGCGAGGGCCTGGAGGCGACGGAGCGGAACTTCGATCTGGGATCGTTGCGGGTGGCCGACGTGGCCGGCAACGAGCACGTCATCGAAAGAACCCCCGCATTGTTGCGGCGCCATCCGAAGAACTCCGTCTTCGTTGCGATGGTGGTCGAGGGCGAGGTGTTTTTTTACCAGAAGGGACGCTGCATCACGGCGCAGCCCGGCGATGTGCTCGTGTACCGGACATCCGATCCTTACCTGTGCGGTTTTTCTCGCAGGACCCAACAGTTCCTGGTTGACCTGCCGACGGCGCTGCTGCTGGACGAAGACAGATCGATTCTGCCGACGGGGCCGACCAAGATCGATTTCGGGCAAGGCGGTCGGAGCCTTCGCGCTGAATTGGATCGAACGCTGCACAACTTCATCGAACGGCCGCTTGCCTGTGATGCTGTCAAAGCAGCCGAACGGGTCAGCGCGCTATGTCGGGCGCTTCTCGCGCTGCCTTGCGAGGCGCGCAGAGCCCGCGCTTCGTCCGAGGTCGCGCGTCTGTGTGCCGAAACCTACATCGCGGAACATCTTGCCGAGGCTGGACTCGATACGGCGGCCGTTGCCAGACACGTCTGCCTGTCGCCGCGCCATTTGAACCGCCTGTTTGCAAGCAAAGGCTGCACCGTGACCGGATGGATCTGGCAGTGCCGCCTCGAGATGGCTCAGCGAATACTGGCCGACCCGGCGCGGCAACGTCTCACAGTGGGCGACGTCGCATTCCAATGCGGATTTGCCTCACCAGCGCACTTCGCCAGCGCCTTCAAGGCGCGCTTCGGCCAGCCCCCTTCGCAACACCGCCGGGCCATGGTCGATAGCTTGGCGCTTCACATCTAGCCTGGAAAATCCTCGCCGCGCAGCTCGATCGGCTGCCCATGCGGCGTGCGCTCCGCCGCGTGGTCCCAAGCGTGGCGGTAGCGGGCCAGCTCGTCGCCGGAACTCGCGCCCTTGCGGGCCACGAGGCCTTCGAGCGCGGCAAGCCAGTGGCGGTAGTAGGTGTCGCCCGTGTCCGGGTCGCCCGCGGCCTGCGCGGCCGTGATCTGGGTGGCCAGCGCCTCGGCCCACTCGACCCAGCTGAACAGCCCGCGCTCGTGCAGCGCGAGCGTCATCGCGAAGGCCTGCGCCTCCCACGGTTCCCTGAACACCGGCCCGTCGGCGTCGCGCGGCATGCCCGGGGCGAGTGCGAGCGCCGGCATGTCGTTCGCCTTCATGCCGCGGGCTCCAGGTAGCGTTCCCACGCATCGACCGATACCGCGAGGTTCTGGCGCGGCGTGCCCTCGCCCCACAGCTCGGCCTCGTCGAAGACCACGGTGTAGAGCCACTGCGGCTGCTCTCCCAGGCCCTGCGCATTCGCATCGGCGAACACGTGCGCGCCGTGGATGTGCTCGATCGTGCCGCGCTTGCCCTGCACATAGGCCGGCAGGCGCGTGTGGTGGTCGACGCGCCCGAGGTGCATGCGCACGGCCTGCCCGACCGCAAAGCGCGCGGGCGCCGATGCGGGGCGCTCGGTGCCGGAGCCCCTGGCGAGCACGGCGGGCACGTTCGCGGCCTGCAGCACGCGGGCGACCGGTGCGGCCGGATGGTGCATCTGCCCGGATTCGATCTCGTCCGCGAAGACCTGGCCACGCTGCAGCATCAGCTGCTCCAGCGCGCCGAGCCAGATCTGGTAGTAGCTCAGGTCGCGGTAGTCAGGCAGCGTCTCACGCGCGGCGCGGCTGGTGTCGATGTTCCAGGAGCCGGTGGCACCCATGGCCAGCGTGAGCGCCAGCGCGCGCGGCTCCCAGGCGCCATGGAACAGCTCGCCTTCGGGCTCGGGCGTGACGGGGCCGAAGCCGGGTTGTCCGCCGAGGTCGGCATGCGTCGTGTAGGTCATGTCGTGCTCCTTGCCGACGGCGCCTCGACCACGCGCGTGCCGATCATCGAATCGCGCGAGACCCGCGCGGCGAGTTCGTCTTCGCTCCAGCTCTCGGTGCCCGCCGGGCGCTGCGGGATCACGAGGTAGCGCACCTCGGCGGTCGAGTCCCAGACGCGGATGCGCGTGGTCTCGGCCAAGGTGGTGCCGAAATCGGCCAGCACGCCGCGCGGATCTTTCACGGCGCGCGAGCGGTAGGGCGCGCTCTTGTACCAGGTGGGCGGCAGGCCGAGCACGGGCCAGGGGTAGCAGCTGCACAGGGTGCAGACGACCATGTGGTGCTGGTCGTCGGTGTTGGCCACGGCCACCATGTGCTCGCCCTGGCGGCCCGTATAGCCCAGCGAGGCGATGGCCGCCGTGGCATCGGCCATCAGCCATTCATGGAACTTGCGATCGACCCAGGCCCGCGCCACCACCCGCGCGCCGTTGCGCGGGCCGATGCGGGTCTGGTAGGTGTCGATCAGCGCGTCGAGCGCGGCGGGGTCGATGTAGCCTTTTTGCGTGAGCACGCTTTCGAGGGCGCGCACCCGCAGGTCCATCTCGCCGAGTTCGCTGTGGTCGTGGGAATGGTCGTGGGAGTGGTCATGGCCGGTCATCGGCCGATGCTAGCGCCGCCCCGTAAAATTCCCAACATGACCCTCCCTGCCCGCCCCGTCCGCTCCCAGTACGAAGATTTCATGCGCCACGTCGACACGCACGGCGTGTTCAAGAGCGACCGCACGGGCACGGGCACCAAGAGCGTGTTCGGCCACCAGATGCGCTTCGACCTGAACGAGGGCTTTCCGCTGGTGACCACGAAGAAGGTGCACCTGAAGTCCATCATCCAGGAACTGCTGTGGTTCCTGACCGGCTCCAGCAACAACAACTGGCTCAAGGAACGCGGCGTCACCATCTGGGACGAATGGGCGCGCGAAGACGGCGACCTGGGCCCGGTGTACGGCGTGCAGTGGCGCAGCTGGCCCACGCCCGACGGCGGCCACATCGACCAGATTTCCGACGTCATCAAGACGCTGAAGACCAACCCCGACTCGCGCCGCATCATCGTGAGCGCCTGGAACGTGGCCGAGCTGTCGAAGATGGCGCTCATGCCCTGCCATGCCTTCTTCCAGTTCTACGTGGCGCCGCCGCAGGCCGAAGGCGAGCGCGGCAAGCTCAGCTGCCAGCTCTACCAGCGCAGCGCCGACATCTTCCTGGGCGTGCCCTTCAACATCGCAAGCTATGCGCTGCTCACGCACATGGTGGCGCAGCAGTGCGACCTCGACGTGGGCGATTTCATCTGGACCGGCGGCGACTGCCACATCTACAGCAACCACGCCGAGCAGGTGAAGCTGCAGCTCAGCCGCACGCCCTTCCCCTACCCCACGCTGAACATCAAGCGCAAGCCCGACTCGATCTTCGACTACCAGTACGAAGACTTCGAAGTGCTGGACTACAAGCACGGCGACCCGATCAAGGCGCCGGTGGCGGTGTGAACGCGATGAGCGCCGCCACGCCCCGCATCAACCTGATCTTCGCGCGCGCCGCCAACGGCGTGATCGGCGTGAACAACACCATTCCCTGGCACCTGCCGGAGGACATGGCGCACTTCAAGCAGCAGACCGCGGGCGCGCCCGTGGTGATGGGCCGCAAGACCTGGGATTCGCTGCCCCCGCGCTTTCGTCCGCTGCCGGGCCGCCGGAACATCGTGGTCACCAGGCAAACCGACTGGCAGGCCGAAGGCGCGCAAGCGGTCGGCAGCCTGCCCGATGCGCTGTCGCTGTGCACGCCGTCGGACTCGCCCGAAGTCTGGGTGATCGGCGGCGCACAGATCTACGCCGAAGCCGAGCCGCTGGCCCAGCGCGCCGTGGTCACCGAGATCGCGCGCGACTACGAAGGCGACGCGCACGCCCCCGTGCTCGACGCCGCCGTGTGGCGCGAGACGCAGCGCGAGTCGCACGTCTCGGCCAAGGACGGCCTGCCCTTCAGCTTCGTGACCTACGAACGCGTCACTGCATGACGATCAAGCACCGCACGCCCGGCACTTCGCCGATGCTGTCGCGGCGCACGATGCTGGCCGGTGCCGCCCTGCTCGCCGGCCTCGCGCCGCTGCAGGCCCTGCATGCTGCCGGGCCGCTGGAGTCGGACGAAGAGGCGCTGTTCATGCCCGGCACCGCGCGCCCCACGGCCGATGGCCGGCTCGAGGTCGACGTGCATGCCTGGGTGTTCGAGCGCGAGCACCGCTGGGGCCTGGACGCCGCGCTCGCGCGCTACCTCGGCATGAACCTGAAGAAGCTCACGCCGGCCGCGCGGCTGCGCTTCAGCCAGCGCACGGCGCTGTTCCATGCCGAGTCGGAAGAAGACAAGGTGATCGACGTCGTCTTCGACGGCTCGGCCACGCGCCTCACGATGCCGCCCACGGGCGCCGACGGCCGCAGCAACCTGCGCGCGGTCGTCGAGGCCTCGCACATCCCGGCGTCGCAGGAGTGGCTGCCCTTCCATGGCGTGACCGGTCCGGGCGAGCTGCTGCCGCGCTTTCGCGGCCGTGCGCAGATCGTGCCGGCGCAGGGCGTGTCGGTCATCTCGGACATCGACGACACCATCAAGCGCACGCAGGTGCGCGACCGGCGCGAGATGCTGCTGAACACCTTCGCGCGCCGCTTCGAGGCCGCGCCGGGCATGGCGGCGCACTACCGCGCGCTGGCGCAGGCGCCCGGCACGCGCTTTCACTACCTCTCGGGCAGCCCGATCCAGCTGTACCCCGCGCTCACCGATTTCATTCGCGACGCCGACTTTCCCGCCGGCAGCATGCACCTGCGCGAAAGCACGACATGGCGCACGCTGATCCCCAGCGCCGAAGACTCGCGCGCGCACAAACTCGGCGTGATCGAGCGGCTGCTGGCCGAATTTCCGCAGCGCCGCTTCCTGCTCGTGGGCGATTCGGGCGAGGCCGATCCCGAGATCTATGCGCAGGTGTTTCGTGCGCATCCGCAGCGCATCGACGGCATCGTGATCCGCGACGTGACCGACGAGAACCGGCTGTCCGATCGCTACCGCGCCACCTTCGAAGGCATCGAGCCCGTGGTCTGGCACCTGCTGCGGCCCGACACCACCGCCTGGCCCATTCAACCGGCCAATCGATAGCGGCACCGACGACGGTTCACACCGCGCGCGCGCCCAGCCAGCGCCGATAGCGCTTCGTCAGCCGCTTCGTGCGCAGCTGGTCGAGCACCAGGGTCAGGAACGGCGAATGCGCAGGCGCGCTGTTGCGGCCCGGGCGCAGCGTGCGCAGCCGGCGCTTCACCAGCGCCATGCGCGCCAGCGCGGCCATGACCTGGTCCTTCCAGTCGACCTGCGGGCTCTGCGCCGCCGCGTCTTCGCCCGCGCGCCAGCGTGCGGGCAGGTCGGGCGCCACGGCCAGCGCGGTGGCCATGCCCACCACGGCGACGCCTTCTCCCAGCACCCGTTCGGCGACAGCGCGGCGCACGATGCCGCCCGTGGTCATGACCGGCATGCGCGCCTCGGCGGCCAGCTCCCGGGCGAACTCCAGGAAGTAGGCCTCGCGCGCCAGCGTGCGGCCGTCGGCGGTGCGGCCCTGCATCGCCGGGCTCTCGTAGCTGCCGCCCGACAGTTCGACCAGGTCCACGGCCTCGTCGTTGAGCCAGCGGATGACCTGCTTCGCATCGTTCTCCGAGAAGCCGCCGCGCTGGAAGTCGGCGGAGTTGAGCTTCACGGCCACGGCGAAGCCGCGCGCCACGCGGGCCCGCACGGCACGCACCACGTCGAGCAGAAAGCGCGCGCGGTTCTCCAGGCTGCCGCCCCAGGCATCGGTGCGCTGGTTGGTCAGCGGCGACAAAAACTGCGAGAGCAGGTAGCCGTGCGCCGCATGGACCTGCACGCCGGTGAAGCCCGCGCGCTCGGCGGCCTGCGCCGTGGCGGCGAAGCGGTCGACGGTCTCGGCGATCTCCGCCTCGCTCATGGCCTTGGGCTGCACGAAAAGCTTGCTGTGCTTGCCCAGATCGAGCGCCACCGACGACGGCGCCCAGGCCGTGCCGCCCATGCTGATCTGCACCTGTCGGCCCGGATGGTTGATCTGCATCCACACCTGCGCGCCGCCGCTGCGCGCGGCCGCGGCCCATTCGCTGAAGCGCTCCAGCGGCGTGCCGGCTTCGAGCACGACGCCGCCCGGGCCGGTGAGCGCGCGGCCGTCGATCATCACGTTGCCCGTGAGGATCAGGCCCGCCCCGCCCTGCGCCCAGACGCGGTAGAGGTCGTGCAGCGCCGCGCCCGGCAACTGCCCGGCATCGGCCATGTTTTCCTCCATGGCGGCCTTGGCCAGGCGGTTGGGCAGGACGCTCCCGTTGGGCAGGGTCAGCGGCAGGAAAAGCGGCGAGGAGTTCACGATGAGGACCGGGGGGTGGAGTGGAAAAACCCGATGCTAAGATTCAAGCCAACTTGAAGGTCAAGCGATATGAAGATCGGTGAATTGGCAGACAAGACCGGCATGGCGCCCTCGGCCATCCGCTTCTACGAGCAAAGCGGCCTGCTGCCCGCGCCCGAGCGCGGCGCCAATGGGTACCGCGTCTACACCGAGGCCGCGCTCAAACGGCTGCAGCTGATCCAGATCGCGCAGAACCTCGGCTTCTCGCTGGACAGCCTGCGCAGCGCCTTCGCGGGCTGCGAGGTCTTTTCGGGGGACGACCTGCTCGAGCGGCTCGACGGCCGCGTGCGCGAAATCGACCAGCTCATGGCCGGCCTGCGCGCGCAGCGGCGCGACCTGACCGACCTGCGCGCCACCTTGCGCCAGACCTGGGCCGCTGGCGAATGCATGGACCCCGCCACGCTGGCCGAAAGCATGGCTACGACCAGAAACAAAGTGGCACGTCCCTCGCGCCCGCAGAAAGAACTGGAAACTTCGGTACACGCCTCGAAAGGCATGCGCGGCGCAGGGTTTAGACAGCGCTAATTGTTTGTGCGCACAATGTCCGAACCGCCCTCCCCTCAACACAAGGAGACGACCCATGTCCATGGAATTTCTTCGGACCCTCGCCGAGCAGAAATTGCCATACGTCCTCCACACGCCCGCAGACATCGACAGGCTGCGCGTGCTGCGTGCCGCCGACCTCGTGACTGCCTTCATTCCGCCGTCGGAGCACGCGCCCGACGAGCGCGCGATCCATCAGCTGGCCCAGGTGGAATCGATCACCGCGAAGGGCCGCCTGGCCCTGAACAAGGCGACCTCTTCGTTCATCGAACTCTGACGAACCCGAATCGTCAGACCACGCCCTGCGCCAGCATCGCATCGGCCACGCGCACGAAGCCGGCGATGTTCGCGCCATCCACGTAGCTCACGCTGCCGTCGGCGCGCGAACCGTAGTGCAGGCACGACTCGTGGATGCCCTGCATGATCTGCAGCAGGCGCGCATCGACCTCGTCGCGCGTCCATGACAGGCGCGCTGCGTTCTGGCTCATCTCCAGGCCCGACGTGGCCACACCGCCCGCGTTGCTGGCCTTGCCCGGCGCGTACAGCACGCCGTGGCCTTCGAGCACCTTCACGGCCTCCATGGTCGAGGGCATGTTGGCGCCTTCGGCCACGCACACCACGCCGTTCTTCACCAGCGTGCGCGCGTCTTCCTCGTTGAGCTCGTTCTGCGTGGCGCTGGGCAGTGCCACGTCGACCGGCACATGCCACGGCGTGGCGCCGGCCACGAAGCGGGTGCCGGTGCGCTCGGCGTAGTCGCTCACGCGGCCGTAGAGGTGGTTCTTCACGTCCATCAGCACGGCCAGCTTCTCGGGCGTGAAGCCTTCCTCGTCGACGACGGTGCCGCTCGAATCGGACACCGTGACCACCTTGGCGCCCAGCGCCATGGCCTTCTCGATGGTGTATTGCGCCACGTTGCCCGCGCCCGAGACGCTCACGCGCAGGCCGTCGAAGCTGCGGCCCTTGCGCTTGAGCATTTCCTGCGCGAAGTAGACGTTGCCGTAGCCGGTGGCTTCAGGGCGGATCAGCGAGCCGCCGAAGCTCAGGCCCTTGCCGGTGAACACGCAGTCGGCGCGGTTGGTGAGCTTCTTGACCATGCCGGCCATGAAGCCGACCTCGCGCCCGCCCACGCCCACGTCGCCGGCCGGCACGTCCGTGTCGGAGCCCACGTGGCGGAACAGCTCGGTCACCAGGGCCTGGCAGAAGCGCATCACCTCGCCCTGGCTCTTGCCCTTGGGGTCGAAGTCGGCGCCGCCCTTGCCGCCGCCCATGGGCAGCGTGGTCAGCGCGTTCTTGAAGGTCTGCTCGAAAGCCAGGAACTTGAGGATCGACAGGTTCACCGAGGGGTGGAAGCGCATGCCGCCCTTGTAGGGGCCGATGGCCAGGCTGTGCTGGATGCGGAAACCGCGGTTGACCTGCACCTCGCCGTGATCGTCCACCCAGGACACGCGGAACATGATCACGCGCTCGGGCTCCACCAGCCGCTCCAGCAGGCTGTGGCTCGTGTACTTGGGGTGCTTCTCGATGTAGGGCCACAGGCTCTCCATCACTTCGGTCACGGCCTGCAGGTACTCGGGCTGTCCGGGGTTGCGTTGTGCGACGTGTGCGAGGAACCCCCCGACGGATGCGTGCTTCATTCCAATCAATCCTCTGTTTTCCAAAACGGTGCATAACCTTATGCGAATCCTGCATTTTGCCGGATCGGAGAACCAGATTGAGGCGCAAAGCCCTAACAAGGTGCGTTGTTTGGAGCGCGTAGCGTGGCAAGGCCCCAACTTGGAACATCGCCGAGGGCGCACCACGGCGCCCGGAAAAGCGGTCAGAATCCCGCCCCGCGCGCCTTCCCGCACGGCCCGTCTCGGAATTCAAAGATGCAGATCAGCTACCGCTTCCAGTTCTCGCAGGCGCATGTGCTCACCGGCTTCCTGCGCAACCTGCAGCAGGTCTGGTGGGTCCGGTTCAAGTGGCCGTTGGCGCTGCTGTTCGCCCTGGCCCTGGCCGTGTGTGTCTACGAAGGGCTTCCCGTCCTGGCGGCCGTTTTCGCGGTCGGCATCGCGCTGCTGCTGAGCGCGCCGGCCATCGCCCGGCTGGCCCTCCATCGCTTCAGGCAAAGCCCCTTCTACAACGACGAGATCGACTTCTCGCTGTCGGAAAGCGGCTCCCACGCACGGGGCCGCCACAGCGAGGTGCGCCACGGCTGGGAGGCCTACACCAAGGCCCGCCGCTTCAAGGACGGCCTGCTGCTGTGCCACGGCCCGGACGCCTTCCACTGGCTGCCCGATGCGGCCGCGGCCGATCCGGCGGCCATTGCAGCGGCGCAGCAGCTCGCACGCGCGCGCATCCGGGACTACCGCGAGCTCTGACCGGGAAGCGGGGACGATGAAGGCAAGGCGCCCCGGATCAAGGGCACGCCCGCCTGCTACTTGCGCGCCTTCTCGATCTCGGCCATCAGTTCCTTGACGGTGGCCTCGCCGACCGAGGCCGTGTACTTGTCGATCACCGGCTTCACCTTGGCGCGCAGCTTCGCCATCTCTTCGGGCGGCAGTTCGGAGACCGTCATGCCGGCCTTCTTGAGCGCATCGAGCGCGCTGTCGGCGGCGCCGCGCGAGGCCTGGCGCTGGAACGTGGTCGCCTCCGCGGCGGCCTCGTTGACGATCTTCTTTTCGTCGGCACTCATGCCGTCCCAGGTCTTGCGGCTGATCAGCAGCGCCTGCGGGTTGTAGATGTGGCGGGTCTGGGTGATGTACTTCTGCACTTCCGCGAACTTGGACGACAGGATGGTCGTGTTCGGGTTCTCCTGGCCGTCGACCGCCTTCTGGTCGAGCGCGGGGTACAGCTCGGGGAACGGCAGCGGCGTGGCGTTGGCGCCCAGCGCGCTGAACATGTCGATGTAGATCGGCGACTGGATCACGCGGATCTTCAGCCCCGCGATGTCATCGGCCTTGACGATCGGGCGCTTGCTGTTCGTCAGGTTGCGAAAGCCCAGGTCCCAGTAGCCCAGGCCGTGCAGCGCCTTGTCCTCCAGCTTGGCCATCAGCTTCTGGCCGAAGGGGCCGTCGGTGACGACGTCGGCTTCCTTGCCGCTGTTGAAGAGGAACGGGAAGTCGTAGGCCGCGAACTCCTTCACCTGCGCCGACAGGATGCCGGCGTTGAGCACGGTCATCTCCACCGTGCCGCCCTGCAGTGCCGACACGGTCTGCAGGTCGCCGCCCAGCGTGCCGCCGGGGAACAGCTTCACGGTGATCTTGCCGCCCGACTTCGCGGCCACGAGGTCGGCGAACTTCTGCGCGCCCTGCGCCTGCGGATGGCCGGCCTGGTTCTGGAACGCGAACTTGATGGTGCGCTCCTTGAGCTGCGCGAACGCGCCGGGGGCGGCGAACGCGAGGGTCGCCGCCACGGCGGCCAGCAGCAAGGTGCGCTTCGAATGCTTCGTCTTCATGGTGATGTCTCCTTCTCTTTTCTGGGGGGTGGTGAAACCGGCAGGGCCTACGCCCTCTTCTTGAACAACGCCGAGGCCCCGCTGGCGCGAGCCACCTCCTCGGCGGCCTGACACAGCGCCGGTCCCAGCGCCTCCATCCGCTGCGGCGTGAGCCGCACCGACGGGCCCGCGATGGTGACGACCCCGATCGCCGTGCCGTCAGCGCCGAACACGGGCGCGGCCATGGCGGTCATCGCGGGGGCGAACACTTCGTTGATCATGCTGAAGCCGCGTTGGCGCGCCGCCTTCACGAAAGCCATCACGGCCTTGAGCGACGTGGGGGCCTTGGGACCGTAGTCCTCGGGCTTGCCCAGCCCCTTCTTGGCGACGAGCGCCATCGCGTCGTCCTCGCCCATGGTGGACAGCCACGCATGCCCGGCGGCGCTGCACGAGAGCGCGACCGACAAGCCCATGTCGGGGTCGTAGCGCAGGCCATGCGTGGCGCCTTGGGCCTTCGCGACAAAGGTCAGGTCTTCGCCGTCGACCACCGCCAGGCGCACGAGCTCGCCCGAGGTCGAGGCCAGCTGGTCGAGCAGCGGCTGCGCGATGTCGACGATGCCCGAGCGGCTGAGGAACGACAGGCTGATCGAGACCAGCTTGATGGTCAGCACGTAGTGGCCGTCGCGTGCCTCCTGCCGCACGTAGCCGCAGCGGATGAGCTCCGCGAGCAATCGGTGCGATGCACTCAATGGAATCTGCAATTCGCTGGCCAACGCCGACAGCGCGCACCCCTCGGGATGCTCCGCCAGATGTTCCAGCACCTTGAAGCTGCGTTCCAGTATTCCGCTCATTTCGTCCTCCAGATGTCGTCTCGTCAACGCGGGCGATGCGGCCCGCCACTCAGGGTCCGCCAGCGTAGCAGAACTCGGGGAAGGGATTTCCATTATGGAAATTCTTTCCAACAAAAATACGATCGCCTCCGTCCGGCATTTTTTCCTTCCCTCTTTCTTCCTTCCCGCCCGAGGACCCTTCGTGAAACTTCTTCGTATGCTTGCCGTGGCCGGCCTGTGCGCCGGCCTCACCGCCCCGTCGTGGGCGCAGCAGGAGCGCGTGATCCGCTTCGGCCACCTGAACAACGCCGACCATCCCGTGAGCTTCGGCGTCAAGCGCTTTGCCGAACTGCTGTCGGCCAAGAGCGGCGGCAAGATGAAGGTCCAGGAGTTCCCCGCCTCCCAGCTGGGCAACGAGATGCAGCAGCAGTCGGCCCTGCAGGGCGGCGTGCAGCAGATGTCGGCACCGGCCACCACGTCCCTCGCAGGCATCGTCAAGGAGTTCGGCCTCGTCGACTTCCCCTTCTCGGTGAACAACTTCGCACAGGCGGATGCGCTGCTCGACGGGCCGTTGGGTCAGGCTCTGATCGCCAAGCTCCCCGAGAAGGGCCTTGTCGCCCTGGGCTACTGGGACCTGGGCTTTCGCAACGTGACGAACAGCAAGCGCCCCATCGCCAAGCCTGAAGACCTCGAAGGTCTGAAGATCCGCGTGATCCCCAACCCTGTGTTCCTCGAGACCTTCAAGGCCTTCAAGGCCAACCCCGTGCCGATGCCTTTCGCCGAGCTGTACGGTGCGCTCGAAGCCAAGGCGGTCGACGGGCAAGAGAACCCGTATGCGGTGATCCTGTCGAACAAGTTCTACGAAGTGCAGAAGTTCGTCAGCGCCACCAACCACGTGTACGCCGCCAACATCGTGCTGGTGAGCAAGAAGTTCTGGGACTCGCTCACGCCCGCCGAGCAGAAGATGATGAACGACGCGGCCAACGAGGCACGCGGCTACCAGCGCCAGGTGAGCCGCGCTGCCGCGCAGAAGGCCGTGGGCGACCTGCAGGCCAAGGGCGCGCAGTTCAACGAACTCAGTGCTCCCGAACAGAAGCGCATGCGCGACATCGCCAAGCCCGTCGTCGACAAGTTCGCCGCCCAGTACGACCCCGCCATCGTCAAGCTCTACAACGACGAGCTCGTGCGCATCCGCAAGTAAGCCAGCCCGTCCCTCACCGAAGCTCCCCATGAAGATCCTCGTTCTCCACGGCCCCAACCTCAACCTGTTCGGTCGCCGCGAACCGCACATCTACGGCAAGACCACGCTCGCCGAGATCAACGCGCAGCTGCAGGCCCTCGCCGGCGAACTCGGCGTGACGCTGGACACCATCCAGTCGAACCACGAAGGCGACCTGATCGACTTCCTGCACACCCACATCGACGATGCGCAGGGCGCGCTGGTGAACCCCGCCGGCCTCACGCAGCACGGCGTGCCGCTGCACGACGCGATCAAGGCCATGCCGTTCCCGACCATCGAGGTCCACATGTCCAACATCGCCGCGCGCGAGGCATGGCGCGCGCATTCGATCATCTCGCCGGCGGTGAAGGGCACGGTCCAGGGCCTGGGCCCGCTGTCTTACCTGGCGGCGTTGCGCGCGCTGGTCGACATGCAGCGCCAGGCGCAAGCGCAAGCACAGGCCTCCGCATGACCCGCTGGCTCGACCGGTGCTGCACCGGCATCGAGGCGCTGATCGCGGCCGCGCTCGCGGTCATGGTCGTGCTCGTGTTCGGCAACGTGGTGCTGCGCTACGGTTTCAACTCGGGCATCACCGTGTCCGAGGAAATCTCGCGCTGGCTCTTCATCTGGATGACCTTCCTGGGCGCCGTGGTGGCGCTGAAGGAGCACGGCCACCTGGGTGTGGACATGGTGGTGCAGAAGCTGCCCCCCATCGGCAAGAAGATCTGCCTGGCCGTCGGCCATGCAGTCATGCTCTACATCGTCTGGCTGCTGCTGCAAGGCAGCATCGCGCAGGCGCGCATCAACTGGGACGTGACGGCGCCCGTCACCGGTGCGTCGATGGCCATCGTCTACGCCGCGGGCATCGTGTTCTCGGTGCTGGCCGGGCTCATCCTGGCACTCGACCTGCTGCGCCTGCTCACGGGCCGCATCGCCGACCATGAACTGGTGATGGTGCAGGAGTCGGAAGAAGCGGTGCAGCTGCAGCAGATCCTGGGTTCGCAAGACGCCAAGGAACCGGGGGCACGGCCATGACCATCGCTGTTTTCGTCGGCTCGCTGCTGCTCGCCATGGCGATGGGCATTCCCATCGCCTTCTCGCTGCTGGCCAGCGGCGTGGCGCTGATGTGGCACCTCGACCTGTTCGACGCGCAGATCCTCACGCAGAACGTGATCGGCGGCGCCGACAGCTTTCCGCTGCTGGCCGTGCCCTTCTTCATGCTCGCGGGCGAGATCATGAACGTGGGCGGGCTGTCCAAGCGCATCGTCGACTTCGCGCTCGCGCTGGTCGGCCACGTGAAGGGCGGCCTGGGCTACGTGACTATCATGGCCGGCTGCCTGCTGTCGGCGCTCTCGGGATCGGCCGTGGCCGACGCCGCCGCGCTCACCGCGCTGCTGCTGCCGATGATGGTGCGCGCGGGCCACGACAAGCCGCGCGCGGCCGGCCTCATTGCGGCCACCGGCGTGATCGGCCCCGTGATTCCGCCGAGCATCGGCCTGGTGATCTTCGGCGTGGCGGCCAACGTGTCGATCTCCAAGCTGTTTCTCGCGGCCATCGTGCCCGGGCTGCTGATCGGCGGCGCGCTGTGGATCACCTGGGCCTGGCTGGTGCGGCGCGAAAAGATCGTGCCGCCGCCGCGCAAGTCGTCGGCCGAGATTGCCGCCGCCTTCCGCAACGCGCTGTGGGCGCTGA
Source organism: Variovorax sp. GW821-FHT09D07 (assembly GCF_059416345.1). NCBI lineage: Bacteria > Pseudomonadati > Pseudomonadota > Betaproteobacteria > Burkholderiales > Comamonadaceae > Variovorax > Variovorax sp. GW821-FHT09D07. The sequence goes on along the minus strand of NZ_JBWKOY010000002.1, from coordinate 850,253 downwards.
TGCTGCCGGTGATCATCCTCGTGGGCCTGCGCATGGGCGTGTTCACGCCCACCGAGGCCGCGGTGGTGGCCGCCGTGTACGCGCTGTTCGTGTCGACGGTGGTGTACCGCGAGATCACCTGGAAGGACCTGTACGCCATCTTCGTGAGCGCGGCCAAGACCAGCGCCATCGTGATGTTCCTGATCGCCGCGGCGATGGTGAGCGCCTGGCTCATCACGGTGGCCGACCTGCCCTCGAAGATCGTGGGCATGCTGCAGCCGTTCATGGGCAACCAGATGCTGCTCATGATCGCGATCATGGTGCTCGTGATGGTGGTGGGTACGGCGATGGACATGACGCCCACCATCCTCATCCTCACGCCGGTGCTCATGCCCGTGGTGAAGGCGGCCGGCATCGACCCCGTGTACTTCGGCGTGCTGTTCATCATCAACAACTCGATCGGCCTCGTCACGCCGCCGGTGGGCACGGTGCTCAACGTGGTAGCCGGCGTCGGCAAGATCTCGATGGACGACGTCACGCGCGGCGTGGTGCCGTTCATGCTGGCCGAGTTCGCGATCCTGTTCGTGATGGTGGCATTTCCGCAGCTGGTGATCGTGCCGGCGCGGTGGTTCGGGGGCTGAGCCGATGCGCGCCGTTTTCCTCACCGCGCTCGCCCTTCTCACCGCCCTGCCCGCCGCTGCACAAGACCCCGAACGCGAAGTGCTGCCCGAGCAGCGCCAGCGGCTGGCCTTCATCGCGCCCTCCGGCCTCGCGCCGCTGGGCAGCGGCAAGATGGTCTTCAGCGCCTTCCATGTCACGACGGGCCAGGAGCTGTGGGTCACCGACGGCAGCGACGCCGGCACCACCCTGTTGAAAGACATCCGGCCGGGCTTCCGGGGGTCGTTCCCTGCGGGGCAGGTCGCGTTCAAGGGCCACGTGTACACCACGGCCACCGACGGCGCGAGCGGGCTCGAACTGTGGCGCACCGACGGCACCGCCGCCGGCACGACGCAAGTGATCGACCTGCGCCCCGGCGAAGAAGGCGCGATGCCCAACGAGCTGACCGTGTTCCGCGACGCGCTCTACTTCGTGGCCGACGACGGCCAGACCGGCTTCCAGGTGTGGAAGACCACGGGCGATGCGAAGGGCACCACGCGCGTGTCCGCCGTCGACGCCGGGCCGCGCGCCCTCACCCGCCAGCTCACCGTGGCCGGCCCGCGCCTGTTCTTCACCGCGACCACGCGCACGCACGGCCACGAACTCTGGGTGACCGACGGCACGCCCGAGCACACGCGCCTGGTGAAGGACATCCGCCCGGGCATCGAGGACGCGGGCATCCAGAACCTCACGGCCGTGGGCAACGACATTTACTTCACCGCGCACGACGGCGAACACGGCGCCGAGCTGTGGAAGAGCGACGGCACCGCACACGGCACGCAGCTGGTGAAAGACCTGCGCCCGGGCGCCGCGCCCTCGCGGCCGACGCACCTGGCGGTGCTGGGCCGCACGCTGTACTTCTCGGCCGACGACGGCGTGCACGGCATCGAGCTGTGGAAGACCGACGGCACCGCGAAGGGCACGACGCTGGTGAAGGACATCCGCCCCGGCCCGGGCGGCTCCATGTCGAGCGCGATCGCCGTGATGGGCGGCAAGCTCTACTTCGCCGCGACCGATGGCGTGTCGGGCGCGGAGCTGTGGCGCAGCGACGGCACGGCGGCGGGCACGGTGCGGGTGAAGGACATCGCACCGGGCGCGGAGAACGGCTCACCGGCACGCTTCGCCGTCATCGGGGCGCGCCTGTGGTTCGCGGCGAACGGCGGCGGTGGCCGGGGCGTCGAGCCGTGGATCAGCGACGGCACGCCCGCCGGCACGCGCGCTGTGGCCGACCTGGCCGCGGGCGAACGTCACGCGATGCCGCTGGGCTTTCGCGCGCTCGGCGACGCCGTGCTCTTCGTGGCCGACGACGGCCATGGCAACGACCGCCTGTGGTCCTATCGCAAGGACGGCAAGGTGACATTGATCGGCGATCCGCTCAAGGAGCGGCTGCGCTGACACCGAAGGCCTGCGTGGCCGCGTAGTCGCGCAAGGCCTGCTGCATGGCCGCGGCAATGGCGGGGTGCGTCGGGTCGTGGCCTGCGCCCTGCGCCCACTGCAGCGGCGCACCCAACACCTGCGCCAGTGCCTGCGCGCCCTCGGGCGGACACAGCGCGTCCTGCGTGCCATGCACGATCAACGTGGGCACGGCAGGCAACGCGGCGCAGCGCTGCAACAACGAGGGCGCATCGAGCCAGCAGCCGTGCCGCAGATAGTGGCTCTGCACGCGGTAGCGCGCCACGAGCCGCGGCAGCATCGCTTCGTCGATCGGCGACGCTGTGCTTCCGGTGGCGAGGCGCTGCTCCCAGTCGAACCAGTGGCGCGTCAGCTCGCACTGTTGCTCCCAGGTGCCGTGCGCGAAGACCTCGGCGATCGGCACCGTCACCGGGCATCTCCGGCGCCCGGCCTCGTCCCACAGTGCGCGCCATGCGGGGCCGTCGTGCTGCAGGGCCCCGGCGAAGAGCGCGTGGATGTCGCCCGGGCGCGCGAGGAACACGTTGCGCAGCAGCAGGCCCGCCACAGCCTCCGGTGCATCGAGCGCATGCATCAGCGCCAGCGTGGCGCCCCACGAGCCGCCCACCACCAGCCATCGATCGATGCGCAGGTGCGCGCGCAGCAGACGCAGATCGGCCAGCAGATCGGCGAGCGTGTTGTGCTCAATCGATCCTGTGGGGGTGCTGAGGCCCGAGCCGCGCTGGTCGGGGCAGACGATGCGGTAATGCGCCGGATCAAAGTCCCGGCGCAACAGCGGCGAGCTGCCCGAGCCTGGCCCGCCATGCAGCACCACCACGGGCAGGCCCGCCGGATTGCCGTGCTCCTCGACGTGCATCACATGCCCGCCGTCCAGAGGCAGGCGATGGGTGATCGTCATTGGCGCGTGTTCTCAGCTCAGCGCGTTCGCGTCGGTGCGAAAGACGAGGTCACCCGCACGCCGCGCGCCCGGCACGAAGCGGATCGGCGTGCCATGGTCGCGCGGATCACCCGCCGCCTTGACCATCGCCTCCACCTCCTCATGCCGCGGACTCTTCGGACACACCGGGTCCGTGGCCGCCGCGTCGCCGGTCAGCAGGAAGGCCTGGCAGCGACAGCCGCCATGGTCCTTCTCCTTGTCGTCGCAGCTCTGGCAGGTGCTGCTCATCCAGCCCGTGCCACGGTAGGCGCCGAAGGCCGGGCTCTCCTGCCAGATGCTGCGGATGCTGTGCTCGCGCACATTGGGAAAGTCGAGCCCGGGCAGCATGCGCGCGCTATGGCACGGCAGCGCCACGCCGTCGGGTGCGACCACGAGGAACACGCTGCCCCACCCCGCCATGCAGGGCTTGGGCTTGCCTTCTGCGTAGTCGGGCACCACCCAGAGGATCTTCATGCGGCCGTCCAGGCGCGGGCGGTGGGTTTCTACCACCGCTTCGGCCGTGGCCAGCATGTCGCGCGAGGGCATCAACATCTCGCGGTTGCGCCAGGCCCAGCCGTAGTACTGCACGTTCGCGAGTTCGAGAAAGTCGGCTTCCATCGCCTCGGCCATCTCGATGATCCGGCCCACGTGCGGCAGGTTGTAGCGGTGCATCACGCAGTTCAGCACCATCGGGTAGCCGAGGTCCTTGATGGTGCGGGCCACGCGCTGCTTGAGGTCGAAGGTCTTCGTGGAGCTGAGGAAATCGTTGAGCTCGCGGCTCGAGTCCTGGAACGACAGCTGGATGTGGTCCAGCCCTGCCCGCTTCAACGTCTCGGCGCGCTGCGGCGTGAGGCCCACGCCCGAGGTGATCAGGTTGGTATAGAAGCCGAGCTCGTGCGCCGCCGCGACCAGCTCCGGCAGGTCGTCGCGCAGCAGTGGCTCGCCGCCCGAGAAACCCAGCTGCACCGCACCCATCGCGCGCGCCTCGCGGAACACGCGAATCCATTCGGCCGTGTCCAGCTCCTCGCGGTAGCGCGTGTAGTCGACCGGGTTGGAGCAGAAGGCGCAGTGCAGCGGGCAGCGGTACGTCAGCTCGGCCAGCAGCCACAGCGGCGGCTTGGCGACCGCGCGGGGTGCGCGGGCTTGCACCTCAGCGGATCCAGTGGCGTCCATGGGCCTGCTCCAGGAATTCGAGCACGTCGGCATGCAGGTCGCTCTCGCCGAAGGTGCGCTCCAGGTCCGCCACGAGTGCGGCCACCGAGGTCTTGCCGTCGCAACGCTGGAGGATCTCGGCCGCCGGCCCGTTGAGCTTGATCATGCCCTCGGGGAACAGCAGCACGTGGCACTGCTGCGCCTCTTCCCACTGCATGCGGTAGATCGAGGTGAGCGCCGGCTGGGCATCGTCGGTCCATGCGGTCATGGCTGCTGTTCTTTCGGAAGGTCGTCGGGATAGGCCTTCTCGATCGCGTCGAGCATGGCCCAGAGGATGTCGAGCTTGAAGCCCAGGATGTGCAGCGCGCGCTGCTGCCGCTCGCGCGTGGTGCACCACTGCATCGCCACTTCGAGGCCGTGCTCGACGTCGCGGTCGGCCAGTGGAATGCGGCTGCGAAAGTAGTCCAGGCCCGAGGTGTCGATCCACGGGTAGTGCGTGGGCCAGCCCGCGAGCCGGTCCTTGTGGATGCGCGGCGCGAACATCTCGGTGAGCGATGAAATCACCGCCTCCTGCCACGGCGCCGTGCGCGCGAAGTTGACGTAGGCATCGACCGCGAAGCGCACGCCGGGCACGACGAGCGCGTGCGACTCGAGCACCTCGCGCGCCAGGCCGGTGGCGATGCCCAGGCGGGTCCAGATCTCGATGCCGCCCGCGTTGGCGCCTTCATGGTCGCCGTGCCCGTCGTGGTCAAGCATGCGCACCACCCAGCGCCGGCGCGTGGCGCGGTCGTCGCAGTTGGACAGAACGGCGGCGTCCTTCACCGGGATGCGGCACTGGTAGTAGAAGCGGTTCGCCACCCAGCCGCGCACCTGGAAGGGCTGCAGCTCGCCCGCGTTGAGCCGGCGATTGAACGGGTGGTGGCTGTGGTAGCGCGACTCCATGGCGCGCAACCTCGCTTCGAACTCCTGCGGGGACCATGGGTCTTGTGTCTCTTGCCGTTGCTGTTGCATCACGTGTTCAGATCTCCAGGGCCATGCCGTCGAACGCGACCTCGATGCCGCGGCGCACGAGCTGCGCGCGCTCCGGGCCGTCTTCGTCCAGGATGGGGTTGCTGTTGTTGATGTGGATGAGCACCTTGCGCCGCGCCGCGCAGGCGTCGAGCGCCTGCAGCATGCCGGGGCCGTGCGGCCCGTCGCATTGCGGCAGGTGCCCCATGTCGGCTGCGTGCTTCTTGCCCAGGCCGGCCGCGACCATTTCGTCCTCGGTCCAGAAGGTGCCGTCGACGAGCACGCAGTCGCAGGCGTCGAGGCTGCGGCGCTCGGCCTCGCCGACCTGCGCCAGGCCCGGCGCGTAGAGCACGCGCTTGCCGGTGGTGGGGTCTTCGATGAGCACCGCGGCGTTCTCGCTGCGCGCCTCGGTCTGGCGGCGCGGCGAATACGGCGGCGCCTTGCCGGGCACCGGCACGGCCTGCAGCCGCAGCCCGGCGATGTCGTGCCAGGCACCGCCGCCGGGCTCGAGCGACAACGGGTGCCAGGTCACGCCGCAGTAGCTGTCGAGCGTGCGCAACAGCGGCAGGCTGCCGCTCAGGTCGTCATGGGCCTCGGGCGTGCAGTACAGCTGCAGCCGCTGCCCTTCGCGCAGGCTCAGCAGGCCTGCGACGTGGTCGATTTGAGAGTCCATCAGCACCACCGCCTCGATCGGCGAATGGCGCAGGCCGTGGCGCGGCCACAGGGCCGGCGAGGCGCGCAATTGCGCACCGAGGTCGGGGGAGGCATTCAGCAGAATCCAGCGTTCACCATCGGCCGACACGGCGATCGAACTCTGCGTGCGGGGCGTGGCCCGCACCTGCCCGCTTCGCTGGCCGGCGCACAGGCGGCAATTGCAATTCCATTGAGGGAAGCCACCGCCCGCTCCCGAACCCAGCACCAGAATCTTCATGGGGGCCCAACAAAAAACACGGCACCGGCGCAAGGCCGGTGCCGTGGGTCTGCGCGCTCAGCGAGCGGAGATGTACATCGTGATTTCGAAACCGAAACGCATTTCTTCAAACTCAGGCTTGCACCATTTCATCGCATTGCTCCTTCAGTGGTTGGGGTTGAGGACATATCAATAGACGACGATCTTTCCCGTCGGGCGCGGGCTATGGCAGTCGTTGTAAAAGTATTCGCCCGGCGTGTCAAAGGTGTGGGTCTGCGACTGGCCCGGGGTCAGCCTGAAATTGAACCGCCCTTCGAAGAACTGCGTGGCGCAGTGGGTGTTGGCGTTGGCTGCGGGGTTGGTGAAGGTCACGGCGGTGTTGACGGGCACGCGCATGAAGGTCGGCGTCATGGCATTGACGGCCGTCGATTCGGTCGCGCCCGGCTCGTTCGCCGCCGTCTGCACGCGCGCCAGGAACACGGTGTTCGGCGTCGGCAGTGCCGCGCCCTCCACCGCCGCGCCCGACACGGGCCGACGTACCACGGGCGGTGTCGGCGTGGCGGCCGCGGTCACCGCGCCGCCGACCTTGAAGGCCCACAGCCGGTCGCCGCGCGGGGCCGAGTCGCCGTACGGAATGCTGGTGCCGCCCGAGAACACCGCGATGTACTGCTCGCCGTCGATCTCGTAGGAGACCGGGCTCGCGCTGATCGCCGCGCCGGTCTGGAAGCGCCACAGCTCGGTGCCGTCCTGCGCGTCGAGCGCCAGCAGGTTGCCGTCGGGCTGCCCGATGAACAGCAGGTCGGAGGCCGTGCTCAGGATGCCGTTGCCGTGCGCCACCGAGTACGGCAGCGGCTTCTTCCACTTGACGAGGTTGGTGCTCGGGTCGACCGCCACGACCGCGCCGGTCATGTAGGTGCCCGGCGGGCGCAGGCCGTTGCTCGACTCGCTGAGCGAGTGCGCCGCCGACACGTAGCCCATGCCCGTGTAGACCAGGCCCGTGCGCTGGCTGAAGGACTGGTGGTTCCAGTTGGCACCGCCGCCATGACCCGGAATGGACAGGATCGGCACGTCCCAGTGCGCGTCGTACAGGCAGCCCTTCGTGTAGTTGGGCACCGCGCGGTTGGGGTCGCCTGGAATGGCCGTGCCCAGCGGCTGGTCGACGATGCAGGTCTCGGTCCAGGCGCCCTGGCGCGGCAGGGGCTGCGTGGGCCAACTGGCCTGGCGGGCGTCCTGCTTCACGGGCACTTCGTCGATGCCCAGCGGCGCGCTGCCGTCCTTGCGATCGAGGATGTAGTACATGCCCGTCTTGCTGCCGTAGATGACGACCTTGCGGTCCTTGCCGTCGATCTTCACATCGGCGAGCACGGGCGACATCACGTTGTCCATGTCCCAGATGTCGTGGTGCACCGACTGGAAGTGCCACTTGTATTCGCCGCTCTTCAGGTCGAGCGCGACGATGGAATTGGCGAACAGGTTCTGGCCCGGGCGCGAGGAGCCGTCTTGCGACGAGCCGCCGCGCACGTTGCCGAAGGTCCAGTACACCAGGCCCAGCTCGGGATCGACCGCGGGATGGATCCACGGCGTGGCGCCGGTGCGTGCCGTGTCGGGGGCGCCGCCCCAGGTGTCGTAGCCCAGCTCGCCCGCGCGGGGCACGCCCCAGAAGGTGGTCAGCACCTTGCCGGTGAGTGCGTCGGCCGAGAACGCGGCGCCGCGGTTGCCGTCGTTGGTGCCCAGGTACAGGCGCTTGTCGTGGTAGACCAGCGCGACCTTCTGCAGCGCGCCCTTGTAGTCGGGATCGGTGCTGCTGGTCGGGTACTGCTTGATCCACTCGACAGCGCCGGTGTCGGTACGCAGTGCCACGAGGCGGTTGCCGGTGGCCACGGTGAACACCAGGCCCAGGTCTTTGGCGACGGCCACGCCGCGGCGGGTGATGCTGCCGTAGGGCGTGGTCCACTTCCACTTCGTCACACCGGTCTTGCCGTCCACCGCGACCACGTTGCCCAGTGCGGACTCGATGTAGAGCACGCCGTCGACGACGACGGTGGTGCTCTGGTTGTTGCCGGTGGTCATGCCGCCTTCGATCTGGTTGACCCAGGCGCCGCCCAGTTGCGTGACCAGGCCCTTGTTGATCTTGCGCAGGCTCGAATAGTTCTGGTTGCCCAGATTGCCGCCAACCTTCGGAAAGTCCTTGTCGCCGGCGGTGCAGCAGTCCGACAGGTCGGCCGCGGGTGCGGCGGCGGCCGGTGGCGATGCGGGCGGCGGTGTGCCGGCAGACGGCGACGGCGCAGGGGCCGGCACGACGGGCAGCACGGGCGTGCCGCCACCGCCGCTGGAGCCGCCGCAGGCGGTGATCAGCAACGGCGATGCAAGCACGCCGCACGAGATCAGCAGCGTGACCAATGATTTTTTCTTCATGGATGTCTCTACTCGGTGAACGTTGGAACAGGGATGTTCGAAACGACCGGTGGCGCGCACGGCGCCGCACCGGCCCCGGGAGGTCGTGGTTATTCAGTGGTGCAGAAAGGTGTCAGCCCCATCGCCGACTTCACGCCTTGCACGACGAGCTTCTGGAACTCGATCGCGCCCACGCCCGACAGGTCGGCGGTGAACGAGTGCGCGTTGTGCCCGAGGGTCGTGAGCCATGCGCGACCGCCGTCGTAGTACTGGCACCAGGCGACCGGATGGAAGTCGGCGTGACCGGGATGCGGCGCGGAGGTGAGCGGCTTCAGCGTCGAGGTGTCGACCTTGGCCAGGAACTTCACCTTCGTCGGGAAGGGCATCAGGTTGTACCACTCGTCCTGGAAGGAGAAGCGCTTGGGCACGTCCTTCGTCGAAGGGTCGTCCGAGACGATCTCGACGTCGCCCGCGCGGTTCGGTCCGTGGTTGTAGAAGTTCGCGTTGCCCAGCAGGCCTTCGTAGTAGGGCCAGTTGTATTCCGCGCCGAAGGCGTTGTGCAGGCCGACGAAGCCGCCGCCGCGGCGCATGTAGTTGCGCAGTGCGGTGCGGGCGGCATCCTGGCTGGTGCTCACGGCGCCGTTCCACAAGGTGTCGCGGTTCGAGCTCGCGAAGATGATCGCCTTGTAGTTGTTGATGCGGCTGCCCAGCACGGCCACGTCCTCGGTCCAGTCGACCGTGATGCCCTCGGCGGACAGCATGCGCACGAGGCCTGCCTGCATCACGTTGTCGGTGTTCATCGTCGGGTTCAGGCCGGCCGCCATCGGCGTGCCGAGCACGGCATGGCGCGGGCCGGCGGTGCGCGAGTAGATCAGCACGCGGTCGGGCGTGCTGGCGAAGGCGCCCCAGTCGTTGTAGCACTTGGGGTTGGTGCCGCGGCAGACGTTGTAGTACTCGTCGAAGCTGTCGTCGACCTCGGCCACCGGTTCGGTGGGCGTGGCCGGCACCTCGTCGGTCGGTGCGGGCGGCGGCGCCGATGCAGCAGGCGCAGGCGCCACGGGCAGGAACGGCAAGGCCGCGCCGCCGCCGCCGTCGCCTCCACCGCAGGCAGTCAATGCCAGCGCGAGCGCGGCGGCCGATGCAAGTCCGAAGGGAATGGATCTGGGATGTGTCAACGGAGTCTCCTCTTGGTGGTCAATGGCGGAATCGGACGGGCGCACGCGCCCAGCACGTGTCGCTGCGCCGCGGGTGGCGGCAGGCGCAGACGTGGGAGTGACGGAAATTGCCGGCGGGAACGAAGAAAGAACTCGTCGTCCGCCGTGGGGGCGCGCTACTTGCGGATGCGTGCGAGCTCGTCGTTGTAGAGCTTGACGATGGCGGGGTCGTACTGTGCGGCGAACTTGTCGACGACGGGCTTGGCGATGTCGCGCATGCGCTTCTGTTCGGCGGCGCCGAGTTCGTTGAACTGCGCGCCCTTGGCCTGCAGGTCGCCCACGGCCTTCTGCGCGGCGGCGCGACTCACTTGCCGCTGATAGCCGCGCGCCTCGTTGGCCGCGTCGTTCATCATCTTCTGCTCGGCCGGCGTGAGCGAGTCCCAGAACTTCTTGCTCACCAGCACGATGTTGGCGGCGTACACATGGTTGGTGGCGCTGACGAACTTCTGCACTTCGTAGAACTTGTTCGACAGGATCACCGCATACGGGTTCTCCTGCCCATCGACCGCCTTGGCTTCGAGCGCACCGTACAGCTCGGCGAAAGGCATCGGCACGGGGTTGGCCTTGAAGGCCTTGAAGGTTTCGAGAAACACAGGGTTGGGGATCACGCGGATCTTCAGACCTTCGAGGTCTTCAGGCTTGGCGATGGGGCGCTTGCTGTTCGTCACGTTGCGAAAGCCCAGGTCCCAGTAGCCCAGGGCGACAAGGCCCTTCTCGGGGAGCTTGGCGATGAGCGCCTGGCCCAACGGGCCGTCGAGCAGTGCATCGGCCTGCGCGAAGTTGTTCACCGAGAAGGGAAAGTCGACGAGGCCGAACTCCTTCACGATGCCTGCAAGAGACGTGGTGGCCGGTGCCGACATCTGCTGCACGCCGCCCTGTAGCGCCGACTGCTGCTGCATCTCGTTGCCCAGCTGCGAGGCGGGGAACTCCTGCACCTTCATCTTGCCGCCGCTCTTGGCCGAGAGAAGCTCGGCAAAGCGCTTGACGCCGAAGCTCACGGGATGGTCGGCGTTGTTCAGGTGGCCGAAGCGGATCACGCGCTCCTGCTGCGCTTGCGCAACAGCAGGAACGACCAGGGCGAGGGCGAGGCCGGCGGTGGCCAGCGAGCGGTAAAGCGTTCTCAAAGTTGTTCTCCAGCTTGCGATGTGAGCGATCCATGCCGGGGCGCCAAGAAGCGCCTCCGACCCCAGACGGCGCGATCTTATCGATTTAGTGGAAAATCTTTCTACTAGTGAAAACACTTGGCAAAATGCTAGAGTCGTCTCATGACAGCCATACTCGAACGCAGCTTCAAGGTGCTCGAACACCTCTCCGGCCACCCCGAGGGCCGCGCGCTTTCCGCGTTGTCTGCCGAGCTGGAAATGCCCTTGAGCGCCACCCATCGCCTGCTGAGTGAACTGGTGCGCTGCGGCTATGTGCGGCAAGACCAGAGCCATGGCGACTACATGCTGACCATCAAGCTGGTGTCGCTGGGCCTGAGCTTTTTGAGCAACAGCGGCATCGTCGACGTGGCACAGCCGCTGCTCGACCGGCTCGCGGTCGCGTCGGGCGAGCTGGTGCGGCTGGCGGTGGTCGACGGCGACGAGCTCACCTTCGTCGCGAAGGCGCAAGGCGCCACGCGCGGGCTGCGTTACGACCCGGACATGGGCCTGTCGGTGAACCTCTCGTGCAGCTCCGCAGGCCACGCGTGGCTCTCGACCATGACGGACGAACAGGCGCTGCAGCTCGTCGCGAAGCAGGGCTTCGGCCAGCCGGAAGACTTCGGCCCGAAAGCACCGACCACCGTGAAGGCGCTGCTGGTGTTCCTGCGCGCCACGCGCAAGCGCGGTTTCTCGATGATCAACGAGGTGTTCGCCCCCGCGATGACCGCCATGGCCGCGCCGGTGCGCGGTGCGCACGGCGGCGTGATCGGCGTCATCACCATCGCGGGGCCGCTGGTGCGGCTCACGGAAGAACGCATGCTCGCGCTGGGCCCGCAGCTGCTGGCCGCGGCGGACGACGTGGCGCGGGCCAGCGGCGCGTCCGCGCTGTTCAAGCGCCGGGCCTGAAGGCCCTGCAGGTCTTCAGTCCACCTTCACCTGGAACAGCACGAAGCCCGTGCCGCCCGGCTCGACCGTGCCCGTGAAGCGCCAGTCGATCGCGCCCGTGCCCCCGGCGGGCTGAGCCGTGGTGCAGGCCACGGCACCCGCAGGCGGCGCGTTCGCCGGCGTGGTCTTGACGCAGCCCGTGAGCGATGCCGGCGTGGTGCCCGTGGTCGCGCTCACGAAGGTGGTGTAGCCCGGCGTCATGTCGTTCACGACCATGCTGCGGATCGGCGCGTCGCCGTTGTTCGTGTAGGTGATGCGGTACTCGAGCGTCTCGCCCGACTTGGCCTGGTTGTTGACGCCGAAGGTGCCGCTTTGCGTGATGTTGCGCACTTCCTTCTTCAGCTCCAGCGCCACGCCCGACACCGTCGTGAGGTCGTCCAGCGTGAAGCTGCCGCTGAGCGACGGGCTCGCGTTGGTGTAGGTGAAGTCGGCGCGGATCGTCGCCTTGTTGTTCGAGCCCAGCGGGGCCGTGGCGGGAATGAACTCCTGCACGATCACGCAGACCTTGCCCGCGAAAGCCACGGGCGTGGCCGCCGCGCTCGGCGGGTACAGCTGCGCCGCGCCGGGCTGCAGGCTGCCGGTGCAACCCACATCCGCGAAGACCTTCGTCGTCCAGCCGGTGATGGCCGGCGTGGCCGTCTCGCTCGCCACGCTGAAGCGCACCTGCCCTGCCGTGCCGGCCGTGAAGGTGTGGGCGTAGGTTACGGTGCTGCCCGGCAGGCCTGTCTTGGCGCCGTCGGTCGCGAAGGCGCTGTTGTCGACGTCGCCGAAGTTCAGGTTGGCATGGCCCGTGCCGTTCCAGCTGAAGGCGATGCGGTCGGGCGTGCCGGTGCGCGTGTAGGTGTAGGTGCCACCGGCCGCGGCCACCGCCGAGCCCGAGGGCAGCGCGACGTTGCCCACCGAGGCGCCGGTCGACACGCGCGTGCCGGGGTTGGTTTCTTCCACGCACATCGCCGAGCCCGTGGCCGTGCCGGCCGGCACGCTCAGGCTGTAGGCACCCGATGCGTCCGTGAGCGCGCTCGCGTACACGGCGGCGCCGCAGTTGGTCAGCCGCACGCTCACGCCCGACAACGGGCCCTCGCCGCCGTTGACGAGGCCGTCGTTGGCCGTGCCGCCACCCACGCCGTTGTCCAGGAACACGCGGCCGCTCACGATGGCTGCGAGCGTGTTGGTGAAGGTACAGACCACGGCCGTGCCGTTCGTCAGCCCGGCCGCCGGCAGCGTGACGGTGCCCGCCACCACGTCGACCGCCGCCGTCGCCCCGCCCGCCAGGCCCGTGCAGGTCGCGCCCGAGAACGCGAAGCCGCCGGGCATCGAGGCCGCGACTTCGGTCAGCACCGTCTGGGTATTGGCCGTGGTCAGCGTCTTGATGGTGCCGACCACCGTCGAGCCCGACACCGAGACGTTGATGCTGTCCGAGCCGAAGCCGTTGGTGCCGCTGAACGCGAAGGTGCCCGTGCCGCCCAGCGCCTGCTTGCGGATCTGCACCGTCGGCAGGCGGTTGTTGCTGTAGGTGCAGACGATGGCCTTGCCGGCGTCGCCCGCGCCGATCACCAGCGTGTTGCTGGCCTGGCCGTTGGTGCCGCTCAGGGCGTTGGCCGTGGCGCCGCCGTCGGCGGTACACGACAGCACGGTCGTGTAGTTGGCCAGCGTGCCGGTGGGCATCGTTTCCGCCGGGAGGGTGATCGTGTTGCCCACGGCCGCCACGACCGCCGCACCGCTGTTGCCGGCCGTGGGTGCGGTCGCGGTGAACGCGGCCGTGTTGTTGGTCGCGCCCGTGGTCGCGCCGATGCTGGCGACGTTGCCCGTTTCGCTGTTCGCGCCCCAGGCCTTGCGCACCTGCAGGGTGACCGTCTTCTTCGCGTTGGTGTAGGTACAGACGATGGCCTTGCCGGCGTCGGCCGCGGCAATCGCCAGCGTGTTGCTCGCCTGGCCGTTGGTGCCGCTCAGCGGGTTGGTCGTCGCACCGCCGTCGGCGGTACACGCGAGCACGGTGCTGTAGTTCGCGAGCGAGCCGGTGGTCATCGTCTCGGCCGGCAGCGTGAGCGTGCCGCCGACGACCATCGACACCGCCGCGCCGCTGTTGCCGGCGGTGGGCGCGGTCGCGGTGAACGCCGCCGTGTTGCTGCTGCCGCCCGAGGTCGCGCCGATGCTGGCCACGTCGCCGTTCGTGCTGTCCGCGCTCCAGGCCTTGCGCAGCTGCACGGTGACGGTCTTGGGCGTGTTGGTGTAGGTACAGACGATGGCCTTGCCGGAGTCGCCCGCGCCGACCAGCAGCGTGTTGCTGTTCTGCCCGTTGGTGCCGCTGAGCGCGTTGGCCGTGGCACCGCCGCCGGCCGTACAGGCCAGCACCGTGGTGTAGTTGGCGAGCGTGCCCGGCGCCATCGTCTCGGCCGGCAGCGTGATCGTGTTGCCGGCCTGCACGGTCACGGCCGTGCCGCTGTTGGCGCCCGTGGGCGCCGTCGCCGTGAAGGCCGTGGTGTTGCTCGATCCGCCCGCGCTCGCGCCGATGCTCGCCACGTTGCCGGCGATGCTGTTCGCACCCCAGGCCTTGGCGATCTGCAGCGTGGCCGTCTTCGGCGTGTTGGTATAGGTACAGACGATGGCCTTGCCCGCGTCGCCCGCGCCGACCACCAGCGTGTTGCTGGCCTGGCCGTTGGTGCCGCTCAGCGTGTTGGCCGTGGCGCCGGCGTCGGCGGTACACGACAGCACGGTGGTGTAGTTCGCCAGCGTGCCCGTGGTCATCGTCTCGGCCGGGAAGGTGAGCGTGTCGCCCGCGGCCACCGACACCGCGGTGCCGCTGGTGCCCGCCGTCGGCGCCGTCGCCGTGAACGCGGCGGTGTTGTTCGCGCCGCCGGTGGTCGCGCCGATGCTCGCCACGTTGCCCGTGGTGCTGCCGGCGCTCCAGGCCTTGGACAGTTGCAGCGTCGCGGTCCTGCGCGTGTTGGTGTAGGCGCAGTTCACCGCGCTGTCCGACGGCATGGTGAAGGTGCGGCTCAGGCCGCTGCCGCTCACCGTCACCGCGCTGCCGTCCGACACCTTGGTACAGGCCAGCGTGGTGGTGTAGTTGGCGGCGTTGCCGGTGGTGAAGGCCTCGGCCAGCGTCACGGTGGCGCCGCTGGCCGCGGTGGCCGTGGCGTTGGTGGTGGTGGCCGGCGCGGTGGACGTGCCGGCGGTCGCGCCCGTCACCTCGGCGGCGCTGCCGCTGACCGTCAGGTTGACCTTGTCGCCGGCGATGGCGCCGCTCCAGCTCTTGGACAGCGTCACCGCCGCCGTCTTGCGCGTGTTGGCGTAGGTACAGACGATGGCCGTGTCGGCCGCGCCCACCGTCAGCGTGTTGCCCGACAGCCCGCTGGTGCCGGTGCAGCTCAGCGCGCTGGTGTAGTTGGCGGCGCTGCCGGTGGTGAAGCTCTCGGCCAGCGTGATGACGCTGCCCACGGGCACGGCCTGCGCAGCGCCGGTGTCGGTCTCGGCCGCCGTGTTGGCCACCGAGGCCAGCGTGGTCAGGCCCGTGCCGGTGACGCTCACCGCATCGTTGACGATCGCGCCCGACCAGGTCTTGGCCAGCGTGACGGTCGCCGTCTTGGCGGTGTTGGTGATCTCGCAAATGATCGGCAGGCCCGCATCGGCGTTGCCCAGGGTCAGCAGGTTGCCGCTGAGCGAGCCGCCGCCGGTGCAGCTCCAGGCACTGGCGGTGTACGAGCCGGCGTTGGTGCCGAACGGCGTCTCCGACAGGGTCACGGTGTCGCCCACCGCCACGCGCTGCGCGCCGCCGGTGTCGGTCTCGTTGGGCGTGTTGGCCGTGGCCTGCAGGTTGAAGGCGTAGCCGATGTTGTGGTTCGGGTGCACCGTGCCCGAGGCGGTCAGCGTGAAGGCGTCGTTGACGAGCGCGTTGACCCACTTCTTGCGCAGCTGCACCGTCGGCGCCTTGGCGTTGGTGACGGTACAGACGATGTTCGAGCCCGCCACCGTCGCAGCTGCGTTCAGCGTGAACTGGTTCGTGTTCTGCGCAGTGCCGCGCGTCACCGTGCCGCCGCTGCCCATGCCGGTGCAGCTGACGTCGGTGATCACGTAGTCGGGCACGCCCGCGGCCGGCGTGTAGGTTTCGGTGAAGGTGGTCGCCGTGCCCGTCGCGGTCAGCGTCTGCAGCGGCCCGTTGACGGCCGTGCCGGCCACGGTGGTGGTGATGGTGTGCGCGGCCACGCCGTTGGTGCCCGTGAAGTCGAAGCCGGCCACGCCGCCGAGCGAACGCTTGGCGAGGGTCAGGGTCGCGGGCTTGCCGGTGTTGGTGTAGGTACAGACGATGGCCTTGCCCGCGTCGGTCGCACCGATCAGCAGCGTGTTGCTGTTCTGCCCGTTGGTGCCACTCAGCGCGTTGGCCGTGGCGCCGCCCCCTGCCGTACACGACAGCACCGTGTTGTAGCTCGCGAGCGAGCCCGTGGGCATCGTCTCGGCCGGCAGCGTGATGGTGTTGCCCGCCACCACGTTCACCGTGCTGCTGTTGCCCACCGTGGGCGCGGTCGCCGTGAACGCCGTGGTGTTGCTCGCGCCGCCCGTGCTCGCGCCGATGCTCGCCACGTTGCCGCTGATGGCGCCGGTGCCCCAGGACTTGGCGATCTGCAGCGTGGCCGTCTTCGGCGTGTTGGTGTAGGTACACAGGATCGCCTTGCCCGCATCGGCCGGGCCGATCAGCAAGGTGTTGGTGACCTGCCCGTTGGTGCCGCTCAGCGTGTTGGCCGTGGCGCCGCCGCCGGCCGTACAGGCCAGCACCGTGTTGTAGTTCGCCAGCGTCCCCGTCGGCATCGTTTCCGCGGGGAAGGTGATGGTGTTGCCGGCGACCACGGTCACGGCCGCGCCGCTGTTGGCACCCGTCGGCGCCGTCGCCGTGAAGGCGGCGGTGTTGTTCGCGCCGCCCGTGCTCGCGCCCAGGCTCGCCACGTTGCCGCTGATGCTGTTCGCGCCCCATGCCTTGGCGATCTGCAGCGTGGCCGTCTTCGGCGTGTTGGTGTAGGTACAGACGATGGCCTTGCCCGCGTCGCCCGCGCCGACCACCAGCGTGTTGCTGTTCTGTCCGTTGGTGCCACTGAGCGCATTGGCCGTGGCACCGCCGCCGGCCGTACACGCCAGCACCGTGTTGTAGTTCGCCAGCGTGCCCGGCGACATCGTCTCGGCCGGCAGCGTGATCGTGTTGCCCGTGGCGACGGTCACGGCGGCGCCGCTGTTCGCGCCCGCGGGGGCCGTGGCCGTGAAGGCCGTGGTGTTGTTGGTGCCGCCCGTGGAGGCGGGAATGCTCGCCACGTTGCCCGTGAGGCTGTTGGCGCCCCACGACTTGACCAGCTGCAGCGTGGAAGTCTTCGGCGTGTTGGTGTAGGTACAGACGATGGCCTTGCCCGCGTCGCCCGCGCCGATCGTCAGCGTGTTGGTCGCCTGGCCGTTGGTGCCGCTCAGGCTGTTGGCCGTCGCGCCGCCACCGGCGGTACACGACAGCACGGTCGTGTAGTTCGGCAGCACGCCGCCGTTCATGGTTTCCGCGGGGAAGGTGATCGTGTTGCCGGCCGCGACGGTCACGGTCGCGCTGGTGTTGGCCGTCGGTGCCGTCGACGAGAACGCCGCGGTGTTCGCCGCGCCGCCCGTGGTGGCGCCGATGTTCGCCACGTTGCCCGTCACGCTGATGGGGTTCCACGACTTGGCCAGCTGCAGGGTCGCGGTCTTGCGCGTGTTGGTGTAGGTACAGACGATGGCCTTGCCGATGTCGCCGAGAGCGATGGTCAGCGTGTTCGGCACCTGTCCGTTGGTACCGCTGAGCGTGCTGGCCATGGCGCCGCCATTCGCGGTACACGACAGCACGGTGTTGTAGTTCGCCAGCGTGCCGGTGGTCAGCGTTTCGGCGGGCAGCGTGATGACGTTGCCAATGCCCACACCCACGGGCGTGCCGCTGTCGCCGGCCGTCGGTGCCGTCGCGTTGAAGGTCGCGGTGTTGCTGGCGGCGCCGAAGATGCCGGTGCCACCCGTGGTGGCCACGATGAGGGCCACGTCGCCAGTGTTGCTGCCGGCCGACCAGGCCTTGGCAAGCTGGAGCGTGACCACGTTGAACTGGATGACAACGAAGCCGTTGCCGCCGGTCGTGCCGGCAACCCCCGTGGAGACGGTAACGGCGTTCGCCCCGCCCCTGCCGATGCTGCTCTGGTAGTGAGGGCTGCCGCCTGGGTTGGGCGCCGCAACGCTCCCTGAGAAGTTTCCGTTGGGCCCCGCAGCGAGCACGCCACCGGTGACTGCCCCCGAAGCGAAGTAGCCCGAACCACCACCGCCTGGTCCGTTGTAGGAACAGGTGGACGTGATCGGATTCGGCGTGCTGCTGCACTGCGCCATCCCGCCACCGCCGCCGTACCAGCCACCGCCACCGCCGCCACCACCTTCGTACTGAACGGAAATGCCGCCAACGGCCGAGCAACCGTTGCCTCCTTGCAAGGCACTGCCAGCCGAGCCGCCAACGCAGGTGCTCGCGACGCTGCCGGAGGTCGGTGTGCCGATCGCTCCGCCAGCGGACTGCGTACCGCCCTGCCCGCCAGTGCCGCTGGAAGACCCACCATTCGTGCCGCCACCACCGCCGGGAACAGGCGTGCCGTTGTCGGTCCAGTAGGCGCTGCCGCCACCGCCGCCTGCGATGAGCCTTGCGTCCGATGTAGAAAACTGGCCGTCGTTGACCCACAGCGCGCTCATGCCCCCGCCCGAGGAGCCGCCAGCGCCCACGCCGACATTGGACCCCTTCCCACCACCCACACCACCTCTGCCATAGGGTCCGACCGTATCCTCACTCCGCCCCCCTTGCCCCACAGTCACCGCCAAGAGGTTGCCGGGCGTGACCGTCACGGTCCCGTCGGCATAGCCGCCAGCGCCACCGCCGCTTGAAAAGCCACCTGCCGCTATGGAGCCACCGCCACCGGCGCCCCACATCGTGGCACGCACCGAGGTCACACCGGCAGGCACCGTGAAGTTTTGCTTCCCCCCCGAATAGGTGAAGGTCACGCAGCTGTTGTAGCCCGACTGCGGCGTGCACGTGCCGACTGCCGCCTGCGCACCCGGCATGGCAATGAGCCACAAGGCCGTCGCGGCAAGCACGCCCTTCAACACCCCGCCGAGCCGCGCCATCCCGCCCGCTTCGTTTCTCGTTCTGCTTTGCATCATGGTCTCGTTCAGCGGGTTTCTTGCGCGGCCGCGGCGATCACGACCCAGCGGCTCTTGGCGCTGCTGTCATCGCCCGCGACAGGCTGCGTGTCTTCTTTGGTGTCGGTGCGCAGGCGCAGCACGTCCACGCCGCGCCCGATCAGGTAGCTGCGCACCGCGTTGGTCCGCTGCGCGACCAGCTGCATGCGGTCGTCGGCGCTGCCTTGCTGCGCGTCCGTGTGGCTGATGTGGATCACCACCTGCGCCTCGGTCGCCTTGATCTGCGCGGCCAGCGTGTTCAGCGTGTCGTGCGCCTGCGGCTTGATGAAGGACTTGGCGGGCTCGAACAGCGCCTCGGCCTGCAGCACCGTGCGCATCGGCAGCGGCGCCACGTCCGGCGCATCCGCAGCCACCTTCTCTGCCTTGGCAGCCTTGGCCACGTTCGTCTCCCCGGTCGAAGCAAACCCCAGATGCGTCTCGTCGAACTTGAAGCGCAACCGCACGTACGCGCCCTTGCTCGTGTACTCGTTGGCCGTCAGGTCGCGGTCGCTCAGGCCCACGAAGTTGTAGCCCGCCGACACCCACATGTTCTTCTGCACCTGGTAGCCCACCTCGACGCCGAAGGTCTTCTGCAGCGCGCCGCCCTTGCCGTACAGCAGGCCGGCCTGCACGCCGAAGTCCCAGTCCTGGTTGATGTCCTGCGTGTAGCGCGCCTGCACCAGGTGCGCCCAGTACTTGCTGGCCAGCGTGCCGTCGTCGGCGCGGCTGAGCTTGAAGGCGTAGCGCGCCATCACCGCCTTGCCCGGCTCGGGGTTGTAGTTGACGTGCGCCGAGACAATGTCTGCGCTGGTCTTGCCCGGCAGGCTGGCGCCGTTGTCGGCGCCGAAGACGCTGCTGCCCTGCAGCGCGCCGGCCGCATTGCCCGCGCCCACCACGCGCTCCGAACGGCGCTCGTAGCGCGCCAGCGCGTTCCAGGTGTCGTCGTCCACCGGCCGGTAGGCAATGCCGATCTGGTGGCGCTGCAGGTGGCGCTCGTTGCCCGCGTTGGCGCCCTGGCCTTCGCTGTCGCTCACGATGCTGCGCGCCAGCAGGCTCCAGGACGGATCGAGCTTGAAGCCGAAGCCGGCGCTGAACAGGCGCGTATTGGCGTCGTCGCCGCGGCGCGCTTCGTACACGCCGCTGGCCTTGATCCGGTCGGTGATGTATTCGATGCCGCTGGTGATCGCGGTCGATTCGCCCAGCCCACCGGCATAACCCGTGCCGGTGTTCTTGCTGTTGCTGTAGCCGCTCATGTCGCGCGTGTGCTCGATGCCCCCGGTCACGCGGATCTGCTCGTTGACCTTGAAGGTGTTGCGCACCCCGATGGCCGCCTGCACGCCGCGCCCTTCGGCGCCGTCGGCGATGCGGTACTCGTTGTACACGCGACCGCCTTCCATGTAGTTGCTCTCGATGCCGACGATGCCGGTGTTGTTGCGCTGCGTGCTGTCCAGCTCGTAGGGGCCGTTGAGCGTGGAGATCAGCTCGTAGCGGCCGTACACGCGCGTCTTGTCGGTGATGGCGTAGTTGCCGCCCACGGCCAGCACGTGGCGCTTGCCGTCCTTCAGGTCCTGCTCGCCTTCCACGAACACCTGCGCGCCGGCCACGCCGGGCACCTCGGTCGACAGGCGCCCGCGCACGGTCGTCTGGCTTTGCGTGTCCACGCCGGCTGCAGCGGCGGCCGCGCCCAGCGTGGTCACGCTGTTGGCGCCGATGCTGCTGCCCATCTGGCCGTTGTAGGTGGAGATCTGGCCGTAGTCGAAGCCCGAGCTGGAGCCCAGCGCGTTGTTGCTCTGGCCGTGGCGCAGGCCCACCTCGGCGACGGTCTTGTCGCTGAGCTTCTTCTGCACGCTCACCGTGGCGCCCTTGCGCTCGTCGACCTGGGTTGCGTCCTTGCTGTAGAGCACCTCGCCGCGCACGGCCAGGGTCGGGTCGACGCGGTACTCGGCGCGCGCCGAGGCTTCGGTGTGGCCGGCCGAGAAGCTCGCGCCGGGGTTGTCGAAGCCCTTGCTGGTCTTGGCCGCCAGTGCCACCACGGCCAGCTTCTCGTCCTGGTAGCGCGCTTCCACGCGCGCGCCGTGGCCGTTGCCCTTGTCGTCGGAGTCGGTCTTGACCAGCTCGGCCGCCACGCTGGTGTTCTGGCCGATGCGCGCCACGCCCGTGAGCGCCTGCAGGTTGCGCTTGTTCTGCGGGTTCTGGTCGGTGGAAGCCACCACGCCCAGCTGCAGGTTCTCGCTGACCTTGACCTGCACGTCGGTGCCGGCCACGGTGAACTTGGGGCCGCCGCTGTCCACTTCGTAGGTGACGCGGATCGACTGCGGGTTCAGGTTCGCGTCGATGGAAGCGATGGCATGCGTGAACAGGATGCGGCGCGTGAGCGGCTCCACCGTGTAGTCCACGAAGCGCGCCACGGCCGTGCGCTGCAGCACGATGTTGGGCTGGTTGCGGTCGCGCACCACGATCTCGATCTGTTCGCTGTTGTCCACGAACTCGCCGTTGCTGGCGCTCAGGTAGTACGGGCCCGAGGTGCCCAGCGCGCGGAACTCCTCCACCTGCTGGGTCTGGGCGGTGCGCGAGACATAGCTGGTGGCGCGCACGTTCTCGTCCTCGTACACGTGCTTCAGGCCCGTGAGCGAACGGTTGCTCTGGCTGAGGTTGCGCACCTCGGTGCTGCTGGCGGTGGTGAAGTCGCCGTACAGCAGGTAGGAGCGGTTCTTGTCGATGCGCACGTAGAGCTTCTGCGTGCTCTGGGCGTCGAAGCCCTTGACCGCGGAGTCGCCGTAGATCGGATAGAACTCGTCGGGACGGATGTCGCGGAACAGGCGGTCCTTGCGCGTCTTGTCGGAGTCGTAGGCGGCCGTGAGCAGGTACTCGCCCTTGACGGTGCCCTTGAAGAAGAAGGCGGCGCGCCCGCTGGCGCGGCTGTTGGTGCCCTCGTCCTTCAGGCCCGAGAGTTCCGCCTCGAAGGCGGCGCCGGCGGGCATCGCGCCGATGGGCAGCTTGCCGCGCTTGGTGAAGTCGAGCACGCCTTCGACGATGCCCACGCCGATCATGGGGCGCATCTCGGGCAGCAGCGCCAGGCGCACTTCCTTGACGAAGGTGCCGGCGCTCACGCGCAGGCGCGCATCGCCCGGCTCGCCCGGGGGCATCAGCTGGAACTCTGCAGCGCCGCCGTCCATGAAGACCTGCGTGCCGGGTTCGGTCGGGTTCAGGTCTTCGGCCAGCCAGCGGCCACGGTCGGTCTCCAGCGTGAGCTGCGTGCGGGCGGTGACGGGCACGCCGGCCGCGTCGATCAGGCGCACCTTGACGACCACGGGCGTGCGCAGGTCGGCGCGCGCCACCTCGGGCAGGTCGACCTCGATGGCGCCG
Source organism: Variovorax sp. GW821-FHT09D07 (assembly GCF_059416345.1). NCBI lineage: Bacteria > Pseudomonadati > Pseudomonadota > Betaproteobacteria > Burkholderiales > Comamonadaceae > Variovorax > Variovorax sp. GW821-FHT09D07. Next base: position 827,957 of record NZ_JBWKOY010000002.1, on the reverse strand, counting down.
AGCTTGTCGGGGGCGACGACGGTGATCTCGTCGGCGCTGCCGCGCACGTTGCCGAAGCCGTCCACGGCTTCGAGCTTGAGGGTGTTGGTGCCGGGGCGCAGGGCCACGCCGATGTATTCCCAGGCGGCGATGTTCTTCGATGCCAGCTGGGTCTTCTTGCCGACGCGGCGTTCCTCCAGCGCGGCGCCGTTCACGCTCAGGCGCAACGAGGCGCCGGCCGTGCCCTTGACGCGCACGTTGATCGACTGGCCGGCGACGGTGTCGCGGTCCTTCAGGCCGATGAAGGCCAGGGTGTTGTTCTCGAGTTGGGGCAGCAGGGTCTCGAGTTCGATGGGACTCGGAACGGCCTGGGGCAGCAGCGGGTTGGCGCGCGGCTCGAGCATCGCGCCGCCGGTGCCGATGGGGCGCATGGCCTGCGCGCCGACGCCGGTGGCCGAACCGCTGGTGGTCGAGGACGGCAGGCCCGAGGTGGGCACGCCGTTCAGCGGCGAGAACAGGCTACCGGTCGGGATCGCGGGCTGCACGCCCAGCGTGCCGCCCATGCTGCCGCCACCGCCGCCGACGAAGCTGCTGGCGTTGGCCGGTGCCACGGGCAGCGCGATCAGCGGCGCCGAGGTGGGCTGCACGGCGCCGGTGCTGCCGCTGGCCAGTGCCTGGCCGGTGGCCGGCAGGCCGCGCACGTCGCCCACGGGCACGACCTTGCCTTCGGGGTCCAGGCGCAGACGCACCTGCGCTTCGGCCTCGGTGTCGGGGCGCGCGGCGATGGCGGCGCGGCGTGCGGCCACGTCGGCAATGACGCTCTTCTCGTCGCAGTTCGTGATGATGAAGTTGGCCTTGTGGAACTCGCCCTTCTTCAGGTCGACGAAGCGGCTCTCGGGGGTGCCCGAGTTGCGGTTGTCGAGCACTTCGAGCTTGGCGCCCAGCGGCAGCGTGGTCTGGTCCAGGCGCAGCACGTGCGTGACGGGCTTGAGGCCGTACAGGCTCCACTTGCCTTCGATGTCGGTGACGACGTGAGTGCCGTCTTCCATGTACAGGCGCACGCCGGGCACGCCGATCTCGTCGGCGCCCTCTTGCCTGCCGTCGCGTTGACCGTCTCGCTTGCAATCGAGGTACACCTTGCCGAAGGCGAAGGCGTCGTCGGAGAACACGCCGCCCGTCACGCGCACGGTCCAGTTCGCCAGGTTCGACTGGATGGGGCCCGAGGTGGCGCGCGCGCGGTTGATGGCGTCGCCGTTGGTGGGCGCGCCCACGCCGATGCGCACGCGGTAGCGCACCATGGCCGACTGGTCGGGGGCCACCACTAGCGTGGGGTAGTGGAAGATCAGGCCCGGGCCGGCGCCGCCGGCCGGGTTGGGCACGACCTGGCCGTTCAGGCGCACGCTGTTGGCCACGTACGCGAAGCCCGGGGGCAGCGTGTCGTTGAAGGTGACGCCGGTGACGGGGAAGCCGGTCTTGTTGGTGACGGTGAGCGCGTAGTCGATGAAGTCGCCGAACTCGACCTGGCGCTTGCTGCCGTCCTTGCGCAGCACCAGGCCCAGGATGTTGCCCGGATCGAGCGGGATGTGGTTGTGCACGGCGTCGCACGGCGTGCCGTCGGGCTTGGCGCCGGCCTGCACCTGGAAGTAGTAGCTGGTCGGGTCCGCATCCTTCGGGGGCACGGCGCTGGGCACGACGGCGCCGCAACTCGTGAACGAGCCACCGGTCACGGGGATGAGCTGCGAGGGGTACACGTAGCCGCTGCCTGCCGGCGGCGTGACCGAGAGTGCGTACGTGCACAGGCCCGTCACGGGCGGCGTCTGCAGGTAGAACTGGTAGGCGCCATCGGCGCCGGTGGTCATGGAGACGCTGCCGTTGGGGTTGAGCGTGTAGGTGCCTGAGTCGGCGCCGTAGATCTCGGCCGCGGTGATGGGGCCGGCCGTGCCGCTGCTGCACGACTGGCGCGTGTAGGTGACCAGCGCGCCGGCCACAGGTTGACGGGTCAATGCGTTGTAGACCGTGCCCTGCGGATCGACCAGCAGCGCCTGCACCGAGGTGGCGGTGGCCGCCAGCAGCATGGTGGGCGTGACGTTGACGGTGTTCTGCTCGAAGGCAGCGGCCCAGGCCTTGTTGGTGAGCGACACGCGCCCGCCGATGGCCGATGCCTTCTCGGTGATGCGCACGCTCAGGCGGATCTGCTCGCTCTGGCCCGGGGCCAATGCACGGCTTCCATCCGTCAGGCTCAGCGCCACTTCGGTGGGCAGCTGGAACGGGTCGGCGCTGTCCTGCGTGGTGCGGTTGCAGGTGGCGCGGCCGGTGAAGCCGGTGGCGGCGTTGAGGTTGCCGTTGGCGGCCTTGGGCGGGCCCAGCAGTTCCCACGAGGCGACCTGACCGCTCGACTTGTCCATGTCGAAGGTGCAGTTCAGGTTGTCGATCACGCGCACGTTGGGCGCGGCGACGGCGCCGGTGTTGGTGACCTTGAAGGTGTAGTCCAGCTCGTAGACGCCGGGCGACACGCGCCGCGCCATGGAGGCCTGCTTGGTCAGCGTGAGCGTGGGCAGCTGGGTCGACACCGGCGTGGGCGAGGTGTCGTTGTTGGGGTTGCCGTCGCCGTCGGCGTCGGGGTTGTCGCCGTTGACCGAATCGTCCAGGGCCACCGCCGGGCCGCCGGCATTGAGGGCGCCCGAGGCCTTGACGGTGTTCAGCAAGGTGCCGGTGCGGCCGGTGAAGTTGATGCGCGCATCGAACTGCACGGTGAACTGCCCGCCCACGGGCAGCACGGCGCCGTCGGCCAGCAGGTTCGAGGCGGCGGCGGTGCCCTTGAAGGCGGGGTTGGGCGCGGCAACGGTGCCGCCGCTGGGTGCGGGCGCGATCACGATCGAGCCGGGCACGATGGTGTACTGGTTCGCGCCGGGCACGGCGGCTGCCGCGTAGCTGCCGAACTGCGTGGCGCCTGCGCCTTCCATCACGTCGGCGGCCTGCACGCCGTACAGCCATGACGTGCCGTAGTTGCGCACGTTGACGCTGAAGCGCACGGTGGCGGTGCCGTCGGTCTTGCCGTCGGCGTTGCGGTTCACACGCGGGGTGGACGCGGCCTTGGCCACGCCGATGCGCGCCTGGGTGGAGCTGATGACGATGGTGTTCGAGGGCACGGTGGCCGGACCCGTGCCGTCGTTGTACTGGCTGTGCGCGGTGTTGCGGATCTCGCCCATCTGTTCGGCGTTGACCTTGACGGCGAACTGCATCGCGATGGACACGTTGCGCGCCACGGGCGTGGAGATGCCGATGGCCACTTCGACGGCCGAGGCGTCTTCGGCGGTGCGGTAGCTGAACGCCGGATCGTTGGCCAGGCGGTACAGCTTGACGGCGTTGGCGGCGGTGGTGCGCAAGGTGCCGGGCACGTACTGGGTGCCGGCGGGCACGGGGTCGCGCACGAGGACCAAGGCAGAAGGCGCGCCGTTCACGAGCAGCGGCGTGTTGGTGGGCGCGATGACGTTGGCCGGCTGCGCGTCCTGCGCGCCGATGTTGGTGCCCGAGACCGAGAAGTCGATGCGCGTCTGACCGGGGATGACGTTGCCGGGGTAGCTGGCCGACTTGACCAGCTGCAGCGCGGCGGCGTTGCCGACGGTGACGGTGTCGCGGTTGATCGCGGTGAGGCCCTGCAGCGCGGTGGTGGCGGTGAGGCCGACGCAGGCCACGCCGGTCGCAGCGGTGGGGATGGTGCCCTGCACCAGCAGTGCGGCGGTCTCGCCGGGCTTGAGCGCGAGGGCGCCCGCGGCGTTGAGTTGCACCACCGGATCGGCCGGATCGACCACGCCGTTGTTGTTGCTGTCGCGCACGACGCGCAAGGCGGACAGATCGAGCGTGTCGGCCGCGCAGCCGCCGGCGTTGTTGGCCAGCGCCAGCGTGTAGGTGGAGGCGACGTTGCCGGTGTTGGTGAGCAAGTGGCTCAGCGTGACGATGCTCGCCGGCGGGCGCGACAGCGACTGGTCCTGCGTGAGCACCAAGGCCTCAACAGGCAGCACCGTGGCGATCACTTCGTTGGACGAGATGGTCTCGGTCTGCGCCAGGCCGTTGGGCACGTAGGTGCCCGTGGCGATGCTGCGGATCACGATGCCGGCGGGGGCCGGCGCGGCGTTCGCTTCCTGCACGGCACCACCCAGCAGCAGCAGCGCCGCGCCCGCCACGAATGCACCCATCCAGCCGCGCCATGAGCGCGGGCGTGTGCCTCCGGGATTGAAAGTGAACTGCATGCCGCGAAACCCTTGATCGATCACCGCTTGGGGATCAGAAGAAACGAAAGAACTTTTTCGTTTGCGCCCTCGCCTCGGAAACGAGAGAAGGCGCAAAGGAAAACGCACGGGCGCTAGCGCCCTGTGCGAGGGGCCGACAGGCTGTCGCCCATCGGTCCCTCTTCACTCAGATGAACCTCAGTTGTTGACCTTCACGGAGAACATCAGCGTGGCGGTGCCGCCAGGCGCAACGGTGTTGCTCGTGCTGCCGCAGGCCATCGTGGTCGCGCTCGGCGTCGTGTAGTTCGCGTTGGTGAGAAGAGGGTCCACACCGCTCGAAGACGTGCACCGAATCGTGGGCTGAGTCGCCCCGGTCAGGCTGGTGTAGGCCGGCACGGCATCCCGGATCGACATGTTGGTGACCGGCGCCACACCTTCGTTGGTTGCAACGACGCGGTACACGATGCACTCACCAGGCTTGGCGACGAGCAGGTCCGACGCGCTCGGCACCACCGTGCCTGCGCAGGTCGGGTCGAGCGCTTGCGTCTTCACGAGGCGCATCTGACCCGTGATGACCGTGGTCACGTCGTTGGCCGAAGGCGTGCCGCAAGCAGGGACGTCAGGGAAGGTCACCGTCACCGTGGCGGTGTCGGTGGCACCTGCCGCTGCGCCGCCCGGTGCGAACACCTTGATGAGCAGCTTGTGCGTCGTGCCACTGTCCAGAGCCTTGGCCGGTGCGGTCGGTGCGGTCGGCGTAACCGTGCCGTTCGTCACCAACGGGTCGGTGTCGTCGATCTGGCCATTGCCGTTCGCGTCGATGTACACGGCGGTGGTCCAGCCTGCTGCTGCACCCGTTGCCGTGGCCGTCACGTTGTACTTCGTGCCGCAGCTTTGCGCGCCGGTGATGGTCACCGTGTGGGCATACACCACAGAACCGCCGGGAGCGACCTGGCCGTTGTTGTTCGGCGTGAGCGTCGCGCCGAAGGTGTTGGCCTTGCTCACAGTCACAGCGTCCAGCTTCGTATCGATGGCCACGGCCTTGGTCGAGGTCGTGGTGATCGAGCGCACCTGGAAGTAGATTGCTTGACCGGGAGCAACGATCACCGCTTGCGAAGCAGGCGGCGTCACGCAGGCACTGACTGGCGCCTGAGCGCCGGCATTCACGTCCACCTGAGTGATCCCAGTCGCAGCAGCGCAACCGGTGGGGGCGACAATTCCAAGCACGAACTTCACGGTCCAGCCTGCGGGCAGGCTGCCCGGGAAGCTGTTGGCCTGACTCGCGGCAAGGCTGTAGGTGGTGGCCACCGAGTCGTTGTTCTTGACGTACAGGGGGAAGACTGCCGCAGTTCCAGCCGGGGTGTCCGTCGTCGTCGTCGGCTTCGAGCTGGGACCGGTGCCCAAGTCTTCAGTCCCCGGGGTCGCGTTGGAGTTGCCGTTCACGCTGTTGGTCAGGTCAACGAGTACGGTCACGATCTTGGCCAACGTATCGCGCGTGGTGTCGGTCTTCGTGCTGTCGCCGGTCGAGGTACCGATCACGACAACAGAATAGGGCGAACCCGGAGGAACGGTCGCCAGTGCTGGCAACGTCGCCACCGTGACGAACTTGAAGGTGCCACCGCTGCCGATAGGCCCCGTGTCCGGAATGCCGTCGCTGTTGCTGTCAATCAGTGGCGTCAAACCGTCCTCAGCGAAGAACTTGAAAGTCGTCCCGCTCGGGAAGTTGTCCGTGCCCTTCACGAGGTTCACCGTATCGGTCGCATTGCCCGTGTTGAAGACCGTCTGGGCGAACTTCACCATGGCGCCGCCGACCGCAGTGGGCTGCACCGAGTGGTCTACACCCGCGGCATCGGTCGCTACGGCGTTCGGCTGGCCCGCCGTCGTATCGCGCGAGCCTGGAACGGCAACGGTACCCGTCGCGGAACCGAGCACGATGTCGAAGGTGCCGATGACGTTGTAGCTGGCCGGGTTGGTCGGCGAGTTCGTCGCGCCAGGCGAATTGGAATCGTCAGCCAGAGCCGCCGAGATCGGGTTGTACCTGGCCGTGTTGGTCGTGGTCGACGTGCCGATGGCCGCCGTGTCATTGACCATCACGACGAAGCTCACCGTCTGCGTGACGTTTGGCTGCAGGTCGCTCACGACGAACGTCAGCGTATTGCCTGCCGCCTTGAAGTCGATGCCCGTGGTGTCGCCGCCCGCCGGATCCGTCAGCGCGGTGCCCGACGGCGAGTTGCTCCAGACGGCCGAACCCGGCACGTAGGTGAAACCGCTAGGCAAGGTGTCCGTCAACGCGAACCGGCCTGTCGCACCACCCGTGTTGTTGAACTTCAACGTGTAGGTGGTGTAGACGCAGCCTGTCGCCGGAGCGCCCGCACCCGCGAGGGTGGCAGCGCAACCTGCGACCGAGCGCGGACCCGCCACCGAAGCAGCGGGCCAGGCGGCACCGCTCACCCAGCTGACAGCCGGAACGCTCAGGCTCTTGGTGGCATTGAAGGCCGCTTTGTCCGTGAGGTTCACGTGGTCGACGTCGGCCGCGGACTGGTTGGAAGCCGCGTAAAGCGCCGGCGTGCCTGCGGTGGCCGTGATGGTCGCGGCTACCGGCGAAGTGAAGGTACCCCCTGTTCCACCGGTGGCTGTGCTCGGGATCGAGTACGCCACGACGAACGGGAACGTACCGTTGCCGCCCGCCACGGTCTGGGCCGGAACATTACAAACAGTCCCCGGGGTCACCGTGCACAGCGCGGTCGTGCTGTCGGGCACGCCGTCGGCATTCGCGTCGGCGAACACTTCGACCTTGGTGAAGCCGTTCGGGCTGGCCGGTGCGGCCACGCTCAGCGTGAACGTGTCGGTGCCGTTGCCGGTGTTGGTCAGCACGTGCGGTGCGTACACGGTCGTGCCTGCAGCGCCGGTCTTCGTGTTGACCACGTTGGTCGTCACGGTGGTGTAGGTGTCCAGGTTGAACGAGCCGACCTGCTGCACCGTCGTCTGCACGAGGTTGGAGGTGGCCAGTTGGCTGGCGCCGTTCGGGTCCAGGTAGGTGGCCGAAGCCTGGTTACCGATGATGGTGTTGGCGGGTGGAGCCGCAGCGAGTGCGCCGGAACTTCCAAAAAGGAAGCTCAGCGTCAGGGCTGCTGCGCCCGCCCAGAGCGCGCGCGGCGCGGGGCCGGTGCGACGGGCAGACAAGGTAGGGATCACTTGGGTTTCTCCTCGGGGGTTGGGGTCAAAAAAGGTCAAAAAAAGGACGAACTCACCCCGGCCGGGGATTTCCGCGAACGGAAACCGGCAATGGAAAAACCAGCGGGGTTTTGAAGAAAAGAGAGAACCGGCCGTCAGCGCGGCTCAGTGCCGCCGGCGGTCGTCGTCAGCGCGGGAAGCTCAGGGCGTGCTGCGCGCAACCTTCTGCGCGTCGGCGGCAGCGGCCACCGGCGCGGGCGGCACCACCACTTCAACCTTGGCGCGCGCGGTCACCGCGGCCGAGCCGTTGGCGGGCAGCTGGCCCAGCGTCCAACGCAGCGAGCGGTACTCGTTGTAGGGAACCGGCTCCGACTTGCCGTTGACGACGCGCGCCAGCGGCTCGGCGGCAAAGGCGCCGTCCTTGGTCGCGGCCTTGACCAGCGTCGCGCCGGGCTTGGCGGTCTTGGGCAGGTATTCCAGGCCTTCGGGGATCGGCAGGTTGGCCACCAGGCCGGTGACGGCCTTGCCCGTGTGGTTGGTGTAGGTGGCCGTGTACTCGAGCACGTCGCCCGGCTTGACCGAATCGGCCGCCAGCAGCTGCTCCTTGCCTTGCGCGTCCTTGACCACCTTGGCCTGCGTCAGCACGACCGCGACGGTCTTCTTCTGCGCGGCCTCGGTGGGCGCGGGCGCGGCCTTCGTGCCCTGCGCGGCGGCCAGGCCGCCCAGCCCCAGGGTCATGGCCACGCCGAGCCCCAGGCCGAGGCGAACGGTCAGCCGGACCACCGGCGACATGAATGAATTCACTTGAGACGAACTTCCGATAGACATAGACAACTCCTAAAAAACAACTTCAAAGCCAGACCGAGGCAACACGAAGATCAAACCGACTTGACCTGTGGCCTCGCGAATTGGCGTCGAAGCCATTTCCCAGCCACTTGCAGCACACCACTGACACACCGGCATCGGCGGCGACCGCCTCCGATACCCACTCTCGGCCTCACGCAAGCACGCCCTTTTCGAGCCGCTTCCATGAGCCATTTACCACGTTCATATTATTTTCTGAATGTTTACAAAAACAATCGAACGTCCGCGATCCGCCACTTGCAATGGCCGAGGGTTCCGTGAAAATGTCACGGGAGGCCCTCCAAAGTTAACAACTGTGAATACATATGTAATCTGTACGTCTGCTTAGATTGTGAATAAACCTGCAATTGGAGTGTGATCAATTTCACAAGCGGATCGCCTCCAAGTTGTTGATGCGTTTGAATAATTTCACCTCCACATCAACCCGCCGCCTCACGATCACCCAGTGTTTCAAGGGAGAAACGAGGCCCTTCGAGCGGCCTCGGACTGGCCCCCTGGGGCCACTTCGAAACCAAATTTACAAATTCACAGACTGTGTAATCAGGCGCCGTGAATTTCAGGGACGGCATGCGCGACCTGTCCCCCAATGGTTTCAATCACGGGCAGCGTGAAATACGGATTGATGGATTTTTCAAAATCCAATTCCATTCAAACAGGCACGGCTTCGCCATTGACCTGAATTCAATTCAAGCCAATCCCGGCCGGCTCACCTCGCCGGAATTCATTCGTTGGTCTGCCGACGCCCGGCCTCAATTCGGAGGCGAATGGGCGAACGTCTTTTTTCAAGGTGACCTTGCGTCACCCCTTCGGATGCCGCGGGCGCTGCCCGCGAAAACTCACTTGCCGTGCCGGTTGTGCGCGCGCTCCAGCGTGTAGCCCACGCCGTAGAGCGAGCGCACGCGGAATTCGCCCGCCACGATCGATGCCAGCTTCTTGCGCACGCGCGACACCAGCGCATCGAGCGACCGGCTGGCGCCCAGCTCGCCGTTGCATCGGGGCCCCTGGGGCAGTTGCTGCCGCGACACGGGCGTGTCGAGGTGGCGCACCAGCACCCGGGCGATCTCGAATTCGCTCGGCGTCATGATGGCTTCGCGGCTTGCGTACTCGACCGCGAGGCGGCTGCGCACGAGCTGGAAACCGTACAGGCCGTGCGGCTTCGCGTTCCGGCGCAGCGATTTCCTGCCACACAGGGTCGACACGCGCGCCACGACCTCTTCCGCGTTCCAGGGGCTCACCAGGAAATCATCGACGTCGAACACCGACACGCGGGGCGTTTCCAGCACGCCGCGCGACCGGGTCAGCACGACCACCGGCGCCGTGGCCGCACGGCTGGCGCCGATGCCGAACAGGATTTCCGGCAGCGCGCCCTCCATCGCCTCGCCCATCAGCAGGAAGAGCCCGACGCCGGGCATCGAGGCGGCCTCCAGCAGGTCTTCCTCGTTGACCACGCACAAGGGGCTGAAGCCGGCGTCCTTCAACCGGCCTCGCAGCCAGTCGATCTCTTCGCCGGAATCCGTCAGCACCACCACCCGACCGTTTTTCTGTTCCACCCTGTCCACCATCGCTTCCCTTTTCATCGCTCCCCGCATGCCTCTCACAATGGAGTGGAATGTATTAACGTTTATGTACAGTCGATAGGGAAAAGTGCCGATATTGACCAACGGAAACAGGTAGCCCTGTTCTTTTGTCATCGTGTGCAAACAAACTCACACTAATGGGGCGTCACCCCCTCGACACGGGCGGATGGAATCCCGGATCAGCCTTCCATTCCGCGAAGGCCGATCGCTCATCAACCCCTCTGGGAAGTGGCCTCGGACGCAGGGGCCGCCTTGCGCGCGGACAGCCTTTCGAGCAGCCCGACGAGCCAGCACATCGGGCAGCCGCGCAGCAGCAGCAAAGCGCCGATGACGGCGGGCGGCGCGATCCAGGGATGGGCGGACGACAGCAGCACCGCCAGCGCGATGAGCGCCAGGGCGCCCGCGCCGCGAAGCAGATGCCAGGTGATGGAAACAGAACACATGGTGCAGGGCTCCTTGGGAATGGACACCTGCAAGAGAGGCGGCGAAACGCCGAAACGGTTCGCGGCCTCCTCCTCACGCCCCAGTCGGCTCGAGCACGAACGCGAAGTCCAGCGTGTGGAACGGCCCGGCCTGCACGCTGCCGTCGGGCGCGCGGCCCGGGGCATGCGCGGCGAAGTCGCCGATGAGCGAGCTGCGCACGCCGAACACCGCGTCGCTGTCGAGGTACGGATCGCCCTCGCGGAAGACGTGCGTGATCAGCGTCTCGTAGCCCGGCGCCTGCACCATGAAGTGCACATGCGCGGGCCGCCACGGATGACGCCGGGTCGCGCGCAGCATCGCGCCCACCGGTCCGTCGGTGGGAATCGGATAGGCCACCGGCGCCACGCCGCGAAACCACAGCCGGCCTTGCGCGTCCGTGCGCAGCACCGCCCGCCCCTGCATGGGGCCACCGGGCCGCTGCACGTCGTAGAAGCCTTCGGCATCGGCCTCCCACACGTCGACCACCGCGTCGGCCACGGGCTCGCCGTCGCGCCCGCGCACGGTGGCCTGCACGAACAGCGGCTCGCCCACCGCGCCGGCGGCGATGTCGCTGCCCAGCGGCAGCTGCGGCGCGCCGGCCACGTGGAAGGGGCCGAACACGGTGGCCTCGGTGGCCTGCGGGCTCTTGGCGTGGTTCATCGCCACGGTGAGCATCGACAGGCCCAGGGTGTCCGACAGCAGGATGAACTCCTGGCGCTGCGCATCGCACTTCTGGCCCGTGGCGGTGAGGAAGTCGATGCCCGCGGCCCACTCGGCCTCGGTGAGCCTCACTTCGCGCGCGAAGTCGTGCAGGTGGCGCACCAGCGCCGACAGCACCTCCTTCAGCCGCGCGTCCTCGCAGCCGGCCATGCGCTCGAGCACGGCGGCGGTGATGGTGTGTTCATCGATGTTGCGCATGGGCGTCGGGCTCCAGGGGGGAAGAAGGCGCGTGCGCCGCCGCCAGGCGCCGCTGCGTCGGGAACAGGGACCAGGCCCAGCGCTGCTGCGCCCAGCCCCACAGCCCCTGCTTGAAGAAGATCGTGGCCACGATGGCCAGCAGCCCGAGGCCGAGCAGGTACCAGGTGCCGTAGTCGCTCAGGAACTTGTTCAGCGCCCAGAACACCAGCGCGCCCACCAGCGGCCCCTCGATGCGGCCGATGCCGCCGATCACGACCATGAAGATCGCGAAGGCGGTCCAGTTCGGCGCGAAGGCCGCGTCGGGGCTGATGCGCAGGTTGCCCACGAAGTACAGCGCGCCCGCCAGCCCGGCGCCGAAGGCCGCCACCACGTACACCGCGAGCTTCATGCGCGCCACCGGGATGCCCTGCGATTCGGCGGCCATCTCGTTGTCGCGGATCGCCAGCAGCGCCAGCCCGAAGCGGCTGCGCAAGAACAGGTAGACCAGCGACACCGCCGCCACCACGCAGCCCAGCGCCATCCAGTAGGTGACGCTCTCGCGCGTGGCACGCTCGATGCCGCGCAGCGCCGTGAGCGTGGTGCCCGAGCCGCCGCCCACCGCCGACACGTTGGCGAAGCTGAGCCGGAACACCTCGGCGATCACCCAGGTGCCGATGGCGAAGTAGCCGCCCGACAGCCGGAACGCCACGAAGGACACCGGCACCGCGATCAGCGCGGCGGCCAGCGCCCCGAGCGGAATCGCCACGAACGGATTCACGCCCGCGAAGTTGCCCAGCATCAGCATCACGTAGCCGCCGAAGCCGAAGAAGGCCTGCTGCCCGATGCTGACCATGCCGCCGTAGCCGGCCAGCAGGTTCCACATCATCGCGAAGATGAAGTAGCAGGCGATCTCGACGAACTCGCGCATCCAGCTGGGCTCGCCCCAGAAGGGCAGCGTGGCGGCTACCGCCACCAGCGCGGCGGCGGTCCAACCCGCGCGGCGGCTGCTGCCGGTGTCGATGGTGACGACGACGGAGGCCATGGCGCTCAGTCCAGCTGCAGTTGCACGCGCGCGGCCACCTGGCCCCAGCGCTGGTGCTCGGCGCGCAGGCGGCGCGCGGCTTCTTCGGGCGTGTTGGCCACCACCTCGAGGTCCATGGTGGCCAGCCGCTCACGCAGCTCGGGCGCGGCCAGCGCCTTCGCCACCTCGGCCTGCAGGCGCGCCACCACGGCCGGCGGCGTGGCGCGCGGCATGGCCATCATCTCGGCGAAGCTGGCGTCGTAGCCCTGGATGCCCGCCTGCGCCACGGTCGGCACCGTGGGCTGGCTGCCCAGGCGCTTGCTGCCCGACACGGCGATGGCCACCAGCTTGCCGTCGCGGATGATCGGGCCGACCGTCGGCGAGGCCAGGAAGCCGCAGGGCACCATGCCGCCCATCACGTCCTGCATGGCCGGGCTCGGGCCGCGGTAGGGCACGTGCTGCATCTGCACACCGGCGTCGGCCAACAGCATCTCCATGGCCATGTGGCCGGGCACGCCGGGGCCGCCCGAGGCGTAGCTCATGGGCTTGGCCCGGGCCGCGGCCAGCAGCTCGGGCAGGGTCTTGATGCCGGCGCCGGGAAAGCACACCAGCTCCTGGCTGAACGCGGCCAGCTGGGTCACGGGCACCAGGTCTTCCATCGGGCGGATGGCGAGCTTGCGGTACAGGTGCGAGTTGATGGTCAGCATGGTGTCGGGCCCGACCAGCACCGTGTGGCCGTCGGTGGCGCGCGCCACCTCCTGCATGCCGATGTTGCCGCCCGCCCCCGGCTTGTTGTCGACCACCACCGGCTGGCCCAGCGCCTTCTGCAGGGCCGGCTGCATCAGCCGCGACACGATGTCCCCCGGCGCACCGGCCGGGAAGGCCACCACCAGCCGCACGGGCTTGCTGGGCCAGGCGTCGGCGGCGTGGCCCGGCGCGATGGTGGCGAGCACGGCGACTGCCGCAATGCAGGCCGCGAGAGGTCGGCGGAAAGCGTTCATGGGATGTCTCCTTTTTTGAAATGGGGTGCGCGCTCGCCTACCAGGCGCCGATGAGGATGCCGGCCGCCAGCTCGCGTTCGTTCCAGCGCGCGATGTCCTCGGGCGCCACCGTGGGAAAGCGCCGCCGCTGGCGCAGCCAGTCGAACAGCAGGCCCAGCATCTGCTCGCGCACCGCGGCCAAGGCCGGGTCGCGGCCCAGGTCGACCAGCTCGTCCGGGTCGGCCTGCATGTCGAACAGCTGCGGCGGCAGGTCTTCGAAGTGCACGAACTTCCAGCGGCGCGTGCGCAGCATCGTCATGTGGCAGCGCTCGACGGGTTGGGCCAGCGGCAGGCGCACCTCGTCGCGGAAGGCGAAGCTGTTCTCGCACACCACCAGGTCCTTGCCGGCGGCGCCGGCGTGGCCGTGCAGCAGCGGGCGCAGCGACCGCCCTTCGAGCCATTCGGACGGCTGCGGCAGGCCCAGCGCATCGAGCATGGTCGGCACGAGGTCGATGCACTCGACCAGCGCATCGCTCACCGTGCCGCGGCGCGCGTCGGCCTCGGCGCGCGGATCGACCACGATCAGCGGCACCTTCACGATCGGGTCGTGGAACAGCTCTTTCTCGCCCAGCCAGTGGTCGCCCAGGTAGTCGCCGTGGTCGCTGGTGAAGACCACCAGCGTGTCGCGGTCCAGCCCCTGTTCGGCCATGAAGGCGAAGAGCCGGCCGAGCTCGTCGTCGACCTGCTTCACGAGCCCCATGTAGGTCGGCACCACGGTATTGCGCACCTCGTCGCGGCTGAAGTTGCGGCTCACGGTCTCGCGCCGGAAGCCTTCGACGACCGGGTGGGCGTCGACGCGCTCGGCCTCGCTGCGCACCACGGGCAACATGTCGTCGGGCCCGTACATCGCGTGGTACGGCGCGGGCGCCACGTAGGGCCAGTGCGGCTTGATGTACGACAGGTGCAGCACCCAGGGCGCGTCGCCGGCCTCGCGCATGAAGTCGATCGCGCGCTCGGTCGTGTAGGGCGTCTCGCTGTGCGCGCCGGCAATGTGCGCGGGCCGGTCGGCCCAGCGCATCTGCCAGCCGCTCAGGATCTCGCCGTCGGGGCCGCGCCCCGAATTGGCGAAGTCGTGCCAGGGGTTGTCGGAGTCGTAGCCCTGCGCGCGCAGCCAGTCGCAGTACGCATTGCCCGTGACCTTGAAGCCCGGCGGCCAGATGCCGTCGTCGCGCGCATAGGGCTCGAAGCCGCCTTCCATCGCGAGCCGGCCCGCGCCCTGCGTCGGGTCGATGCCCAGGCGCCGCGCGCCCTCGGTGTCGGCCTCGACGTGCGTCTTGCCGACCAGCGCGCAGCGCACGCCGTGCGGGCGCAGGTGATCGCCCAGCGTCTTCTGCCCCACCGACAGCGGCACGAAGTTCCACATCGTCCCGTGGCTGCTGACATAGCGCCCGGTGTAGGTCGACATGCGCGAGGCGCCGCAGACCGCGCCCTGCGCATAGGCATGGCTGAAGCGCACGCCGCGCGCGGCCAGCGCATCGATGTGCGGGGTCTGCAGGCGCGGGTGGCCGTAGCACGAGAGGTGGTCGGCGCGCAGCTGGTCGCACATGATGAACAGCACGTGCCTGAGCGGCGCGGGGGAGGTCTTGTCGGTCATGTCAGGGGTCGTCAGCGTGTCTTGGGGAACAGTCCCTGCGGCCGCAGCACCAGCACCGCGAGGAACACGAGATGGCCGAACCAGATGCCCCAGCCCGGATCGATGCGAAAGCCGATCTGCTGCGCGATGCCCAGGATCATGGCGCCGGCCAGCGTGCCCCAGAACGAGCCCATGCCGCCGATGATCACGGCCTCAAAGGCAAACAGCAGCAGCAGCGGGCCGTCCGACGGCGACACCGTGGTGCGCATGCCCTGCAGCGCGCCGGCGATGGCGATCAGCACGAAGGCGATGCCCGTGGCCAGCGCATACACCTGCTTGGCCTTCAGCCCCATCAGCTCGGCGATCTCGCGGTCGTCGGACACCGCGCGGAAGGTGCGGCCCAGCGGCGTGCGCGTGAACATCCACTGCATCGCGCCCGTGGCCGCCACCGCGACCGCCAGGATCACCAGCGGCAGCGCCCCCAGCGCCAGCGTGTCGCCCAGCGACACCGACGCGGTGGCCAGCGCGCCGACCTCGATGGCGCGCGGGTCGGCCGAGAACAGCTCCAGCAGCAGGTTCTGGATCACGATCGACAGGCCGAAGGTCACGACCAGCGAAGGCAGCGGGTCCTTGCCCAGCGTGCCGTTGAGCACGTGGCGCTGCAGCAGGTAGCCGAAGCCGAAGGCCAGCGGCAGCACCGCGAGCACCACCCCCCACGGCACAGATGCGCCGGTCATCGAGACGCCGGCGATCACCGCGAAGGCGCCCAGGATGATGAAGTCGCCCTGCGCCGTGTTGGTCAGCCGCATGACGCCGAACATCAGCGACTGGCCGAGCGCGAACAGCGTGTAGAGGCCGCCGAGCAGCACGCCCTGGAGCAGGGTTTCAAGCATGGGATTCCTCGATGCCGAAATAGGCCTGCGAGATCTGCTCGGGCGTGAGTTCGTCCGAGCGCCCCGTGAGCGACACGCGCCCGTCCTGGAAGCAGTACACGCGCTGCGACACCTGCCGCGCCATGCGCACGTCCTGCTCCACGATCACGACCGTCATGCCCTCCCCCGTGATGGCCGGCATGGCCGCATAGATCTCGCGGATGACGACAGGCGCCAGGCCGAGCGAGAGCTCGTCGCACAGCAGCAGCTCGGGGTTGCTCATGAGCGCGCGGCCCAGCGCCACCATCTGCTGCTGCCCGCCCGACAGCGAGGTGGCGGGCTGGCGCCGCTTCTCGGCCAGGATGGGGAACAGGCCGTACAGGCGCTGCAGGTTCCACGGCCCCGCGCGGCGCGGCGTGGCGCCCATCAGCAGGTTCTCTTCCACACTCAGGCTCGGGAACAGGCGCCGGCCTTCCGGCACCATCGCCAGGCCGCGCCGCACGATCTCGCCGGGCGGCAGGCCGCCGATGGGTTCGCCCTTGAAGCTGATTGCTTCGGACGGCGCGCGCACCAGCCCCGTGAGGCTTTTCAGAAAGGTCGACTTGCCCGCGCCGTTGGCGCCGATGACCGCCACCAGCTCGCCCGCCGACAGCGTGAAGTCGATGCCGAACAGCGCCTGCGCGTCGCCGTAGAAGGCCTGCAGGCCGTGGGTGTCGAGCAGCGCGTTCATGCCTCGATCCCCATGTACACGCGCCGCACCTCGGGGTCGTTCATCACCGCGCGCGGCGCGCCTTCCGCCAGCTGCTGCCCGAAGTTGATGACGAACAGCCGGTCGGCCATCGACAGCAGCGCATGCACGACGTGCTCGATCCAGATCATGGTCACGCCGCGCGCCTTGATGCGTTTCAGTTCCGCCACCAGCACCGCCGCCTCGGGTTCGGTGAGCCCGCCCGCGATCTCGTCGAGCAGCAGCAGGCGCGGCTTGGTCGCCAGCGCGCGCGCCAGCTCCAGCCGCTTGCGGTCGAGCAGCGTGAGCCCGCCGGCCGGCTTGTTGGCGTGCGGCGCCAGGCCGGTCTGGGCCAGCACCTCGTGCGCCGTCTCCCAGGCCTCGCGCTCGGCCTGCTGGCCGCCGAAGCAGGCGGCAGTGACGAGGTTCTCGAACACGCTCATGTGGCCGAAGGGCTGCGGCACCTGGTAGCTGCGGCCGATGCCGGCGCGGCAGCGCTGGTGCGGGCGCAGCCGCGTCACGTCGCGGCCCGCGTACTCCACGCGGCCGGCGTCGACGCGCGCGTCGCCCGAGATCAGGTTGAACAGCGTGGTCTTGCCCGCGCCGTTGGGCCCGAGGATGCCCAGCGTCTCGCCCTCGGCCACCGCCAGCGTGATGCCGTCGGTGACCTTGAGCGCCCCGTAGGACTTGCTCACGCCGTGCAAGGCCAGCAGCGTCATGGCAGCCGTCACTCAGAGCAGGCGCAGCGCGCCGCCGGTGGGAATCGCTTTCGCGGCCTCGTTGTTCACCAGCGTCAGCTCCACCTTGCGCTGCTTGCCCTTGCCCCACTGGCCGAGCACCAGCGGCGTCTTGCTGACGTTCTTGAACGGGCCCTGCCCGCTCCACTTCACGGGACCGACCACGGAGTTGATCGAGGTCGCGGCCACGGCGTCGCGCACGTCGCCGGCCTTGAGCGACTTCGATCGCGACAGCGCGTTCGCCGCCACCTCGAACAGCGCATGCGCGAAGCCGATGGGCTGCGTCCACTGCTTCTTCGTGCCAGCTTCGTAGGCCTCGGCCAGCGCCTTGGCGCTTTGCTGCGTGAGGCTGGAGCTGAACGGGTGCGACGGGCTCCACCACACCTCGGTCGAGAGGCCCTCGCCCAGCTCGCCCAGCGCCTCGATGGCGCCCGGGAACAGCAGCGCCTTGCCGAGCGTGATCACCTTGGGCTTGAAGCCCTGCTGGCGCGCCTGCGTGAGGAAGGTCTTGGCGTCGGGCGGGATGACCACGCCGGTGACGATCTCGACGTTGTCGCGCTTGAAGGCCGCGATCTGCGCGCTGAAGTCCTGCGTGCCGTTCTGGAAGCGGCCGGGGTCGGTGAGCGTGAAGCCCATCTGCGCGAGCGGCTTGGGAAAGCCCAGTTCCTTGTCGCCCCAGGCGTTGCCGTCGCCGTCGTTGGGAAACAGGCCACCGACCTTCTTGTTGGTGGCCACGGTCTTCCATCCGTTGGTGAAGGTGGCGATGACATCTTCGAGGCCCCAGAACAGGTGGTAGGTCCAGTTGAAGCCCTTGGCCGGATCGCCCTTGCGGCCGAAGAACCAGGGCTGCCACGGCACCACGCTGGAGATGCAGGGCACCTCGTTGAGTTCGCAGGCGTCGCTCACCGGGTTGGCGGTCTCGGGCGTGCCGGCCGTGAGCACCAGCGCGACCTTGTCCTTCAGGATCAGGTCGTTCGCCACCTCGCCCGCGCGGTTGGGGTTCGACTGGCTGTCCTTGAGCACGATCTGCACGGCGTACTTCTTGCCGCCCACGCTGATGCCGTCCTTGAAGGCGGCCTTCATCTGCTCGATCACCCACTTGTCGGCCTCGCCGAAGGGCGCGAGCGGCCCGGTCTGCGGCGACACGTAGCCGATCTTGAGCGTGTCGGCGGCGAACACCAGCGGCGCGGCGCCCGTGGCGGCGAGCGCGGCGGCGGCCTGCGTGAACTGTCTGCGGTTGAATGTCATGGCTGTCTCCTTCGTTGTTCGTGTGTGTCTTCGATGCCCGCGCCGTGGCCTAGCCCGGCGGCTCGCCGTCGAAGGCGCGTTGCAGCAGCGCGCGGATCGCGTCGCGCTCGGCCGGGCCGAAGGGCCGCGGGTTCCAGTACGGGTTGGCGACTGCGATGTCGGCCGCGCGGTCGAGGTCGGCGGCGCGCATGCCGATGTCCTTCAGTGCCACCGGCGCGCCGTTGTCGCGCGCCAGCGCAAAGACCGCCGCCGGTGCCGACACGCCGCCGAGCGCGCGTGCGATGCGCGCCATGGCACGCGGCGCGGCCTGTGCGTTGAACGCGAGCGCATGCGGCAGCACGACCGTGTGCACCTCGGCGTGCGGCAGGTTGAAGCTGCCGCCCAGCGTGTGGCACAGCTTGTGGTGCAGGGCCATGCCCACCGCGCCGAGCACGCCGCCGCAGAGCCAGGCGCCGTACAGCGCGTCGGAACGGGCGGCCAGGTCGTCGGGCTGCAGGCGGATGGCCGGCAGCGCGCGGGCGAGCGCGGCGATGCCCTCCTCGGCCATCAGGTCCATCACCGGGTTGCTGTCCTGCGCGTACAGGCCTTCGGCCGCGTGCGCGATGGCGTTGATGCCGCTGGTCACGCTCAGGCCCACGGGCAGCGTGCGCGACAGCTCGGGGTCGTAGATCACAGTGCGCGGCAGCACGCGCGGGTCCTTGCCGGTCTTCTTCAGCCCGTTCTCGGTGAGGCCGTAGATCGGCGTCATCTCGCTGCCCGCGTAGGTGGTGGGAATGGCGACGATCGGCAACCCGGATTCCAGCGCGATGGCCTTGCCCAGCCCCGTGGTGGAGCCGCCGCCCAGCGCCACGGCACAGTCGGCACCGAGCTGGCGCGCCAGGTCGCGGGCCTCGCGCGCCGTCTCGACGGGCACGTGCATCACGGCGCGGTCGAACAGGCCGGCCGCCTGCGCGCCCAGCGAGGCCGCCACGCGCTCGGCCTGCGGGCGCTGCTCGGGCGTGCACAGCACCAGCGCTTTCTTCGCGCCCAGCGCATCGATCTCGCGCGCCAGGTGGCGCAGCGAACCGGCGCCGAACACCACGCGCTGCGGATGGGTGGTGTGGATGAAGTCGTGCATGGCGCGCTCCTTTTCTTTCCGGTCATTCGAGGCTCAGGCGGCGCTCGCGCACCAGCCGGGCCCACTTGTCCTGCTCGGTGCGCAGCACGGCGGCGAACTGCTCGGGCGTGTTGGCGATGCCGGTCAGGCCCTGTTCGCGCAGCCGCTGCTGGAACGCGGGCTCGGTCACGACCTTGCGCACCTCGGCCTGCAGCCGGTCGACCACGGCGCGCGGCGTGCCG
This sequence comes from Variovorax sp. GW821-FHT09D07, assembly GCF_059416345.1. NCBI lineage: Bacteria > Pseudomonadati > Pseudomonadota > Betaproteobacteria > Burkholderiales > Comamonadaceae > Variovorax > Variovorax sp. GW821-FHT09D07. The sequence continues at coordinate 808,222 of NZ_JBWKOY010000002.1, read as the reverse complement.
GCCGGGGCCAGCAGGCCGACCCAGGAGTTCACCTCGAAGCCGGGGTAGCCGCTCTCGGCCACGGTCGGCACGTCGGCATAGGCGGCCACGCGCTGCGCGCCGGTCTGGGCCAGGGCGCGCAGCCGGCCCGCGTTGACATGCGGCTGGGCCAGCACGGCCGAGAGGAACATCATCTCGACCTGCCCGCCCAGCAGGTCCTGCTGGGCCGGACCGCCGCCGCGATAAGGGATGTGCGTGACGAAGGTGCCGCTCACGGCCTTGAAGTACTCGGCCGTGAGGTGGTTGCTCGAGCCCGGCCCGACGCTGGCGTAGTTGAGGCGCCCAGGCTGCGCCTTGAGCAGGCCGACGAAGCGCACGAAGTCCTTCGCCTCGACCTTCGGGTTGACTACCAGCACCAGCGGGTTGCTCGCCACCTGTGTCACGGGCTGCAGGTCTTTCGCGATGTCGAAGCTCAGCTTCGGGTAGACCAGCGGGTAGGTCGCGTAGCTGTCGAACACCATCAGCAGCGTGTGGCCGTCGGGCGCCGCGCGGGCCACCTCGGCCCCCGCCAGCGTGCCGCCGGCGCCGCTGCGGTTGTCCACGATCACGGTCTGGCCGAGCGCGGCCTGCAGGCGCGGCTGCAACTGGCGCGCGACGGTGTCGACGATGCCGCCCGGCGGAAAGCCGACGACCAGCCGCACCGGCTTGGTCGGCCAGGCCGGCGCCTGGGCCTGCGCGGCCATGCCGCACATCAACGTGCAGGCGACCAGGGCCCGAAAAAGGATCGAGAAAGACATCGTGTGCGTCCGTCGGGTTGGGAAGAAAAAAGGAAAACGTCAGCGCACGAAGTGCGGCGGAATCTGCGCGTCGACGTTGACCCACACGCTTTTCACCTGCGTGTACTCGCGCATCGCGTCGAAGCCCATCTCGCGGCCGTAGCCGCTCTGGCCCACGCCGCCGAAGGGCGAGCCGGGGTTCACGCGCTTGTAGCTGTTGATCCAGACCATGCCGGCGTGCAGGTCGCGCGCCACCTTGTGGGCGCGCTGCAGGTCGCGGGTCCACAGGCCGCTGCCCAGGCCGTAGTCGGTGCCGTTGGCAATCTGCATCGCCTCTTCGTCGCTCTTGAAGGTGAGCACGGTGACGAAGGGGCCGAACACTTCTTCCTGCGCCACGCGGTCCTGGTACGAGCGGGCGCGCACCACGGTCGGCTGCACATAGCAGCCCTGCGCCAGGTCGCCGCCGGGCGCGCCGCCGCCCGCCAGCACCTCGCCGCCCTGCGCCTGCGCGACCTCGACATAGCTCAGCACGCGGTCGCGGTGCTGGGCGCTGGTGAGCGGGCCCATCTCGGTGGCCTCGTCGAGCGGGTTGCCCAGGCGGATCGACTGCGCGAGCGGAATGAACTGCTCGAGGAAGGCGTCGGCGATCTTCTCGTGCAGCATCAGCCGCGAGCCCGCGATGCAGGCCTGCCCCTGGTTGTGGAAGATGGCCCAGGCGCTGCCGTTCACGGCGGCCTGCAGGTTGGCGTCCTCGAACACGATGTTGGGGCCCTTGCCGCCCAGCTCGAGCTGCACCTTCTTCAGGTTGCCCGCGCTGGCCTGCACGATGCGCCGGCCGGTGGCGGTGCTGCCGGTGAAGGCGATCTTGGCGATCTCGGGATGCTCGGCGATGTACTGGCCCGCCACGCTGCCCAGGCCCGGCAGCATGTTGACCACGCCGGGCGGCAGGCCCGCCTCGGCCATCAGCTCGGCGATGCGCAGCGAACTCAGCGGCGTGATCTCGGCCGGCTTCATCACGATGCAGTTGCCGGCCGCGAGCGCGGGCGCCATCTTCCAGCTCGTGAACATCAGCGGGAAGTTCCACGGCACCACCTGGCCGACGATGCCGACCGGCTCGCGCAGCGTGTAGTTGAGAAAACCCTCCTCCACCGGAATGGTCTCGCCCTGGAACTTGTCGGCCATGCCGCCGAAGTAGCGGAAGCACGCGGCGGTGCGCGGCACGTCGAGGCGGCGCGAGTCGCGGATCGGGTGGCCGGTGTCCAGCGATTCCAGGCGGGCGAGTTCCTCGGCGTTGGCTTCGATGAGGTCCGCGAGTTTCAGCAGGATGCGACCGCGGTCGGCGGCGGCCATGCGGCTCCATTTCGGGAACGCGCGCTTGGCGGCGGCCACGGCCTTGTCGACGTCGGCCTTGCCGGCCAGCGCGACCTGGGCGATGGGCGTGTTGTCGTGCGGGTTCAGCGTGGCGAGCGTCTCGCCGGATTCGGCGTCGACGAAACGGCCGTCGATGAAAAGCTGGTGGCGGATGGAAAGAGCAGGCATGGGTTCTCCTCGCCCTCCCCGCGCGGGGAGGGCTGGATGGATGAATGGCGGGAAGAAGGAGGCGGCGGCGGGCCGGCCGGTCAGAACTCGACCGGGATCTCGGGCGACTCGCCCTTCTGGATCTCGTAGACCAGGCTGGGCGAGCCGTTCTCCCACACCAGCAGCATCGAGCGCTTGGGGCTGAAGCCCTGGTGGCGGCAGTAGGCGGGCATGGCGGCCATGTCGCCGGCCTTCATGATCACGCGGGCCATGGGCTTGCCGGTGTTCTTGTCGCCGCAGTCCCAGTGGATCTCGTCGGTCATCTGGAAGAACCACTCGACGCGGTCGTTGCCGTGGATGATCGGCAGGATGTGCTCCTCGGTCGTCGGGCACATGTAGCTGTGCTTCACCACCGAGGTGAAGCTCGGGTTCCACGTGACCTGCGAACGGCTCAAAAAGCCGAAGAGGTTGAAGGCATGCACCTCGTTCTCGAAGCCGGGCTCGGGGTGCAGCTCGGGCTGGCCCTGCGGCACGTCGGCGAAGGCGCGGTTGACGGGCGCGCCGCGCGCGTCGCTGCGCAGGTCGAGGTCGCCCTTCAGGCCCACGCAGCGCTTGGCCAACTCGCGCGCCCGGGTGATCTTGGCCGTGTTGTTGCCGCTCTTGCGGCCGTAGGGCGAGCCGGTTTCCTGCGGCGCGGCGAAGGGGTCGAAGGCCTCGTTGGTCCAGTCGTCGAGCATGGCCTCGAAGGTGGCGCGGATCTGCGCCGTGGGGAAGTTCTCGAGCAGGTCGATGCCCGCGTCCTTCATGGTGCCGTTGAAGCTGCCGGCGTACAGGTCGACCGAGTCGTAGTGGTTGATGGTGCCGAACACGTTGTCGAAATTGACCCAGCCGTAGAAGAAGCCCCAGGCCACGTCGCGCATCAGCGCACGCAGGTAGTTGCCGGCGTCCATGGTGTGGCTCATGGGACGCCCGTCGCGGGTCTTCCAGGTGATGTGGGCGAAGTACTCGTCCCGGCGGAAGCCGAAGCTGCCGAGCGAAAAATCCTTGTAGCCGAGCGTGGCATCGGGCTGCGATGCGATGACCTTGGCGAGTTCTGCGGGTGCGTTCATGGTGTGGCTCCTGGATGCGGGTTCAGTGCGTCTGGCAGATGTCGGCCCATTTCTCGATCGACAGATCGCCCTTGCAGGTCTGCAGAACGATCACGCCCGGGTCGCCGGCGACCCTGAACTGATAGGCGGTGTTCTTCGGCAGCAGGCCCTGATGGCCTCGCGAGAGCTTCATCCAGCCCATCTTCTTGCCCTGCGGCTCGCCCTTCACGCGCACAGCGCCGTTCTTCTCGGTGTCGGCCACGGTCTGGGCCGCATCGAGCTGCACGAGGTGCACTTCGACGTCGCCGTCCATCACCAGCGCGAACTCGTCATGGGCGCAGGTGAACCAGGGCGAGGTGCCTTCGGCGCGCAGCGTTTCCAGCACGTAGATCTGGTTCTGGCCGAACACGACCTTCTCGTACGGTGCGCTGATGCTGGCGATCTCGAAGCAGTTGGAGAACGCGTAGTGGCGCACGTCGTCGTCGATGGGCTCGACGTGGCCTTTCTCGAAGTGCTTGAGGGACCCGAAGCGGGTCTGGTATGCGACGGTCATGGGTGTCTCCTGAGGTGCCGGACGATGCAGCGTGGTGGCTGCGATGTGTGCACTGTAGGAAACGGGGGGCGCGAGCGGTAGGCCCGAAACGCGGGCCGCATTGTTCGGCAAATCCGTTCAATGCACAGGGTTTACCCCGGAACGGACGGCGCTCGCGTCAGGCGTCCCAGATCAGGCCCGGCGGCAGCAGGCCGCGTTCGATCATGGCGGCGTCCCACGGCGGCACCTTCGAGAACGCCTGGGTCAGGTGCTCGATGAACAGGCGCAGCTTGAAGGCATTGCGCGAGGTGCCCGCGTACACCGCGCTGAGCGAGAACGACGACAGCTGGTGCGCCGGCAGCACCACCTCCAGGTCGCCGCGCAGGATCGCCTCGCCGGCCACCAGCGTCGGCAGGCAGACGATGCCAGCGTGCTCCATGGCGTACTCGCGCAGCAGGTGGACGCTGTTGGTGAGCAGCGCCGCGCTCATGTACAGCGTGACCTGTTCACCGGCGTGATGAAAGGTCCAGCGGTCGCGCGTGGGGTAGCCCGAGTACAGGCCGAGCGTGTGCTTGTGCAGCTCGCGCGGGCTCGCGGGCCGGCCGTGTGCGCGCAGGTACTCGGGCGTGGCGCAGAACACGCGGCGCACCGGGAACAGCGGGCGCGACACCAGCTCGGTCGACGCCGCCGGAAAGATCTGCAGCGCGCAATCGACGCCCGCCTTCACCGGGTCGACCACCGCGTCGCTCACGATGAGCTCCAGGTGGATGTCCGGAAAGCTCACCTGGAAGGCGCGCAGCAGCGTCGCGAAATGCCCCAGCACGAACCCCGTGAGCGCATGCACGCGCAGCGTGCCGGTGGGCCCGTCCTTGGCGTCGCGCATCTGGTCCATGATGTCGTTGGCCCGCCCGACCAGCTCGACGCAGTCGCGCAGGAAGGCCTGCCCCACGTCGCTGAGCCGGACCACGCGCGTGCTGCGGTGGAACAGCGGCGCGCCGACGTGGTCCTCGAGCTGCTTCACGCGGCTGGTCACCACCGATTTCGACACCCGCAGCTGGCGCGCGGCCTCGGCAAAGCTCTGGGTCTGTGCGACCCGCACGAAGGTCTCTATGTTCTCGAGGCGGTCCATGGGGCATGCAATGTAGCGCTTGCGCGGCGGCGGCCGGTCGGCCGCACGGGTGTGAAGTACTGCGCAATCCCGCACGGAGATTGACCGCACCCTTCTCAATTCGCCCACAAATGTGAGCATTTCCCTGTGAGATTGTTAATACGGCAACTATTGTCCTGCCCCGAAGCACCCCGGGTGCACAAGAAATCGAAGCAGGGAGTTCCCATGACCAAATCCACGATCACCGTGATGCTCGCGCTGGCGGCATCCGTTCTCATGAGCGCCTGCGTGCACCACCACGCGCCGCCGCCGCGTGCGGAGCCCGGGCCGGCGCACAAGGGCGGCAACTTCTGCCCGCCGGGCCAGGCCAAGAAGGGCAACTGCTGATCGCCCGCCATGCTGAACCCGTTCCTGCGTGACATGACGCCCGACGAACTGCCGACCGGCACCGCGCGGCCGGCCTACATCGCCCTGCTGCCCGTGCTGGCCTATGTGCTCGTCGCCATCGCCTTCCTGAGCATGTCGGTGGTCGTGCCGAGCCTGCTCGTGGCCTGCCTGTTCGCGACCGCGGCGGCCATGTCGCTGGGCGCGGGCGTGGTGCTCGGCATGAGCATCTGGATCTTTCCGCAGCTGTCGAGCTGAGGGCCGCACGCGATGAGTACTTCCAACGCCTCCGTCTTCCGCGTCCAGAGCTGGCGCACGACCCTGCTCGCGGCCTCCGTGGTGCTGCTGATCGTGATGGCGCTGCTCATGAAGTGGCTGGTCGAGCTGCAGGTGGAAACCGCGCAGGAACGCCAGCTGCGCGAAGCCGTCGCCCGCGAGGCCGACGCCCGCTGCTTCGTGCTGCCCACGCGCCAGGAGGTCGACACCTGCCGGGCCGTCAACGCCGCGGGCCTGACGCCCTGACCGGGGCGCCGCTCACCCGAAGGTGAACGCGTAGGCCTGCGCGCCGGGGTCGAGAAACTCGATCTCGAACAGCCGCTCCTTGCCGCCGCCCGTCGACTGCCGCACCAGCTGGTACAGCTTCTGCGCATCGACCACGCCGTGGCCCTGGGCATCGGTGTCGGCGCCGTGGTCCGCCAGCGGCGGCTGGCCGTCGATCCGCACCGTGAAACGCACCGGCTTGCCGTCGGCCATCGGGCCGAGCACGAGGTGCAGGTCGCGCGCCTTGAAGCGGTAGGCGATGCGGCCATTGGCCTGGTTCAGTACGGCCCGCTCGCCCTCCACCGTCCAGTCGCCGCCCAGCGACCACTGGTTGGTGCGCAGCGATGAAATCACGGGCTCGTAGGCCTTCGCACGGTCGCGCGCGATGCCGCCGGGCGACGCAAAGCCGTGCGCGCGCGCATGGCCCAGGTAGGTTTCGCCGGACTGCGCCGGCTCGGCGCCGGGTGCGGCCTGGGTGCCCTGCCCCTGCGGCGCGACCAGCCCGTCGGCGACCCGGGCCTGCCCGGCTTCGGCCAGCAGTTGCTGGATCACCTGCTCGGCCTTGTCGTAGCGGTTCTCGCCGAACTGGTGATGGCGGATGCGCCCCTGCGCGTCGACGAAATAGAACGCGGGCCAGGCCTGGTTGTCGAAGCCGCGCCAGATCGCAAAGTCGTTGTCCAGCGCCACCGGGAACCCGATGCCCAGGTCTTTCACGGCCTTGCGCACGTTGGCCGGGTTCTTCTCGAACGCGAACTCCGGCGCGTGCACGCCGAGGACGACCAGGCCCGCATCCCTGTACTTGTCGGCCCAGGCGCGCACATAGGGCAGCGTGCGCAGGCAGTTGATGCACGAGTAGGTCCAGAAGTCGACCAGCACCACCTTGCCGCGCAAGGCCTCGGGCGTGAGCGGCGCCGAGTTGATCCAATCGGTCGCACCGGCCAGCGACGGCAGCCGGCCTTCGACGCGGAGCTCGCGCGCGGGCACCGGGGCCGGGCGGGTGTCCGCGACGCGCACGAAGCCGGTGTCTGCGCGCTGCGCCTGCGGCGCGTCTTGGCGCAGCGTGTCCACCAGCGCCTGTTCGAGCGCCGACGTGGTGCCCAGCGACAGGCGCGCGAGCCAGCCGGTGTCCAGCCCCAGCGCGATGGCGCCCACGCCCGCCAGCACCGCGGCACCGGCGAGGCGCCGCATCCCGTCGCCGGTCGGCAGCGTGCGCTTCAACGCCGACAGCAGCCGGCCACCCGACAGCAGCGCCACCGCGAGCGAGGTGCACGCGCCAGCCGCATAGGCGAGCAGCAGCAGCGAGGTGCCGACGCTGGCGCCGTTGAGCGCCGCGCCCGTCAGGATCAGCCCGAGGATCGGCCCCGCGCACGGCGCCCAGAGCAGGCCCGTGCCCACGCCCAGCCACAGCGGAGAAAACACCGAAGCCTGCCGTCCGTCGGACAAACGCAGGCCCAGCGCCACCAGCGGCCGGCTCAGGCGCTCGGCCACGCGCGGGAACAGCAGCGTCGCACCGAACAGCGCGAGCAAGGCCATGGCCGCGTAGCGCCCGTATTCGTTGAGCGTCACGATCCAGCCGCCGCCCACCGCGGCCAGCGTGGCGACCACGGCGAAGGCCAGCGCCATGCCCACGAGCATCGGCAGGCCGTGCGAGCGGAAGGGCCGGTCGGCGCGCGCGAACACGAAGGGCAGCACCGGCAGGATGCAGGGGCTCAGGATCGTGAGCACCCCGCCCAGGTAGGCGATGAAGAGGATGAGCATGGGGATGTGAAAGATGGGGGGTCGGGTTCAGCGAGCGGGCGCGGTGGCCAACGCCAGCCGCGCCTCGAGCCCGCCTTCGGGGCGGTTGTGCAGCGTGAGCTCGGCGCCCATCGCCATGGCCAGCTGGTGCGCGATGGCCAGGCCCAAGCCGGTGCCGCCGGTGCTGCGGTTGCGCGAGCTTTCGACGCGGTAGAAGGGCTTGAGCACCGCATCGAGCTCGTCGGGGGGAATGCCCGGGCCGTTGTCGAGCACGCTCACCACGAGGCGGCCGCCCTCGCCATCGGCCTGCACGCGCAGCGTCACGTCGGAGCCGAACTTGAGCGCGTTGTCGATCAGGTTCATCAGGATGCGGCGCAGCGCGTTCGGGCGGCTCACGATCGGCGCGCCGGCCCGGCCGTCGAGCCGCACCTGCTGGCCCACGTCTTCGTAGTCGGCCACCATGCTCTCGAACAGCGCGTCGGCGTCGATGCGCAGCGGCGGCTCGGTGGCGCCGTGCAGCGTGCGCGCATAGGTCACGCCTTCGCGCACCAGCGCGTTCATGGCGTCCAGGTCCTGGCGGAATTTCTCGCGGTCGTGCGTGTCGTCCATCAGGTCGGTGCGCAGGCGCATCCGCGTGATGGGCGTCTGCAGGTCGTGCGAGATGGCCGCCAGGATTTCGACGCGCTCCGCCATGTAGCCCGCGATGCGATGCTGCATGGCGTTGAAGGCGCGCGCCGCATGCGCCACTTCGGTCGGCCCCTCTTCCACCAGCGTGCGGCCCTTCAAATCAGGCCCGAGCTGGTCGGCCGCCGCGGACAGCTGCGCGAGCGGCCGCGTTACCAGCCGCACCGCGACCCAGGCGCACACGGCCAGCACCAGCAACTGGCCCGCCAGCAGCCACATCACCCAGCCCGACACCGGCATGCCCACGCGCATGGCGTGCACGACCACCGACGAGCCGTCGCCCAGCCGCACCTCGATCTGCAGGCCCTCGGGCGGCCAGGCCACCTCGCCGACCTTGACGACCGGGAACGGGCGCATCGCATCGACGATGGCCGCGGCAAACTGCTGCGAAGCCTCCGAGCCCGGCGCGCCACCCTGCGCACTGCCGCCCAGCACGAAGCGGTAGTTGCGCCGTTCCAGCCGGTCGAGCCAGCCGGCGCGCTCCGCCGCGGGGAGCCGGTCGAGGATGGCGACCGAGCTCGCGATATCACGCTCGATGCCGATCATCATCAGCTCGCGAAGCGCCATGTTCCGCTCGTAGCGGATCGCCGCGAAGGTGAGCAGCTGCGCGATCGCCAGGCCCACCACGATGATCAGCGTCACGCGGGAGAACAGCGAGCCGGGCAGCAGCCGGCGCCAGCGCGGCGCGGTACCGGTCGGATTCGCAACGGGATTCGCGGAACTGGACATGGACAGCTTCTTCGGTCAGGCGGCGTGGCGATGCGTCATCGGCGCAGCGGGCTCACACCAGGTGGATGGCAACGTCGATATTGCCTCGGGTCGCCTTGGAATAGGGGCAGGTCTGGTGCGCGGCCTCGGTGAGGGCCTGCGCCACCTCGCGGTCCAGGCCCGGCAGGCTCACGTTCAGGCGCGCCTGCAGGAAGTATTCGCCGCCCGCGGTGCCCAGGTCGACCTCGGCATCGACGGCCAGGTCGGGCGGCAGCGCGACCTTCATCTTGCCGGTCGCCTTGCCCATCGCGCCGATGAAGCAGGCCGACCAGCCGGCCGCGAACAGCTGCTCGGGGTTGGTGCCGGTGCCGGCGCTGCCGGGCGACGAGAGCTTGATGTCCAGGCGGCCATCGGAGCTGCGCGCCTCGCCGTCGCGGCCTCCCGAGGAGGTGCGGGTCTTGCCGGTGTAGAGGACTTTATCGATGCGGGTCATGAGGGCTCCTTGGTTGCAGGGTGGTTGGAAAACGCACGGATTGTTGGGCCGCCCGCCCCCTGCCGGATCGCCTTCTGTATGCCTGTGTATCTGGCCCGCACATCCACACACTACGTTTCCACGGCCACCCCCGGCGCGCCGCCGGAACGCTACATTGCGGCTGCGGCGCCGTGCCGCCAATGCCTCCCCTGCCATGACGCCCAAGACCTCCGACCACATCCTCATCGTCGACGACGACCGGGACATCCGCGAACTGCTCACCACCTACCTGGTGAAGAACGGCTTGCGCGTGGTCGCGGTGCCCACGGGGCGCCACATGCGCGCCGCGCTCGAGGCGTCGGGGCCCTTCGACCTGATCATCCTGGACCTGATGCTGCCCGGCGAGGACGGGCTCACGCTGTGCCGCGACCTGCGCACCGGCAAGTACAAGGCCACGCCCATCCTCATGCTGACCGCGCGCAGCGAGGAAGCCGACCGCATCCTGGGCCTGGAGATGGGCGCCGACGACTACCTGGCCAAGCCCTTTTCCGCGCGCGAGCTGCTGGCGCGCATCCGCGCCGTGATGCGGCGCACGCGCATGCTGCCGCCCAACATGGGCACCGTCGAGCCCTCGCAGAAGCTGGGGTTCGGCGAGTGGCAGGTCGACACGGTGGCGCGCCACCTGATCGACGACGCCGGCGTGATGGTGGCGCTGAGCGGCGCCGAGTACCGGCTGCTGCGCGTGTTCCTGGACCACCCGCAGAAGGTGCTCAGCCGCGACCAGCTGCTGAGCCTGACGCAGGGGCGCGAGGCCGAGCTTTTCGAGCGCTCCATCGACCTGCTCGTGAGCCGGCTGCGCCAGCGCCTGCGCGACGATGCGCGCGAGCCGCGCTACATCAAGACCGTGCGCAGCGAAGGCTACGTGCTCGCTTCGGCGGTCGAAGCGAGAGACTGACCGACGCCACGCTCTGGCACTGGGTCGGGTGGCGCACCTCGTGCGCCAGCCCGCCTGCGAAAAACAGCAGCGCGAACCAGAGCTTCTTGAATCCGCGAGGACGCGTCATGGGGATTTCCTTCGGGCGATGAGTGGATGACGGGCGGATTGTTGGCCGCCTTCTCACCGCGCAACGGGCATTGCGTATGCCTGTGTATCCCGGCCCGACATCGACACACCACGTTTCGTCGAAGTGCCTTCGCGCGCCTGCGTTTGAAATTTAGTGTGGCCGGAACCGGCGCGGATACAGAGGCATACACAAGCCGATCAGCAGGTGGGTTCCTCACCGAACAATCGCGCCGTCACCCCTTCGCATCCCAGGAGATTTCCATGACCGCCTCCCCCTCGCTGCCACGCCGCGCGTTCCTCGGCAAGGCCGCACTCGGCCTCGCCGCCACGCAGCTGACGTCGATCGTTCCCGCGTTTGCCCAATCCGCCGCCACGGGCAGCACCCGGCGCCTCGAACCCCTCAAGAACATCGACGCCGGCAGCCTGCGCATCGGGTATTACGAGGCCGGCCCGGCCGACGGCGCGCCGGTGATTCTTCTGCACGGCTGGCCCTACGACATCCACATGTTCGTCGACGTCGCGCCGCAGCTGGCCGCCGCGGGCTTTCGCGTGATCGTGCCGTACCTGCGCGGCTACGGCACCACCCGCTTCCTGTCGGCCGACACGCCGCGCAACGGGCAGCAGTCGGCGGTGGCCGTCGACATCATTGCGCTGATGGATGCGCTGAAGATCCCCGTCGCCACCGTGGCCGGCTGCGACTGGGGCGCGCGCACCGCGTGCATCATGGCCGCGCTGTGGCCCGAGCGCGTGAAGGCGCTGGTGTCGGTCAGCGGCTACCTCATCGGCAGCCAGGAGGCCGGCAAGGCGCCGCTGCCGCCGCAGGCCGAGCTGCAGTGGTGGTACCAGTACTACTTCGCGACCGAGCGCGGCCGCGCGGGCTACGAGAAGAACCGCCACGACTTCGCCAGACTCATCTGGCAGCTCGCCTCGCCGAAGTGGAACTTCGATGCCGCCACCTTCGAGCGCAGCGCCGTCGCCTTCGAGAACCCCGACCACGTGGCGATCACGGTGCACAACTACCGCTGGCGCCTCGGCCTGGCCGAGGGCGAGGCGAAGTACCAGGCGCTGGAGAACCGGCTCGCCCAGGCGCCGGTGATCGGCGTGCCGACCATCACGCTCGAAGGCGACGCCAACGGCGCGCCGCACCCGGAGCCCAGTGCGTATGCGAAGAAGTTCTCGGGGCGCTACGAGCACCGGCTGGTCAGCGGCGGCATCGGCCATAACCTGCCGCAGGAAGCGCCCGAGGCGTTCGCGAAGGCGGTGATCGACGTGGCGCGCGGGTAAGCCGCGCAGGCCTGCTCAGTCGGCGGTGAGCGCCTGCGCCAGCGGCTCGGCGTCGAAGCGCTCGAACCCGCAGTAGCACAGGAAGTGGCGGTTGGCCGCGCGGCCGAACAAGGTCATGCCGAGCTGGGTGGCCAGCTCGTGCCCCATCGCGGTGACGCCGTTGCGCGAGACGACGATCGGCACGCCCATGTGGGCCGACTTCATCACCATCTCGCTCGTCAGGCGACCCGTGGTGTAGAAGACCTTGTCGCCGCCGTCGACGCCATGCACCGCCATCCAGCCAGCGATGGTGTCGATGGCGTTGTGCCGTCCGACGTCTTCCGCGAACACCAGCATCTCGGTGCCGCAAAACAGCGCGCACCCGTGCACCGACCCGGCATGCCGGTGCACGCTGTTGCGCGATTTCATCTGTTCGAGGATGCGCGCCAGCGTGCCCTGCGCGATGCGCGCCGATTGCGCCGCCGGCAGCCGCACGGCGCCGATCTGCGCCATGGCGTCGCCGAAGACGGTGCCTTGTCCGCAGCCCGTGGTCACGACCCGGTGCGCGGTTTTTTCGGCGAGGTTCGCGATGCCGCGGTGGGTCTTCACGGCGGCCGCCTCCACGCTCCAGTCGACGTCGATGCTCTCGACCTCGTCGGCGCGCCGCACGAGATCCTGGTTGAGCAGGTAGCCCAGCACCAGCAGCTCGGGCGCGGCGCCCAGGGTCATCAGCGTCACGAGTTCGCGCTTGTCGACGAAGACGGTCAACGGCCGCTCCGCCGGGATGTCGATGTCGCGGCGCTCGCCGTGCTGGTCGACGATCTCGATGCGGCGCAGCAGCGGGCCGCGCGCCGGGTTCAGGCGCGGCGCACCCGCGCGCCGGGGCAGCGGGACCGCATCGAAAGCCAGCGGTGTGTCGTCTTCTGCGTCGTCTTCACGTGGGGCCATGCGGAATCCTACGCCACCGCTGCGAGCGGAGCTCGAAGGGGTACTGCTCGCGAACGGGCGCGCCATCGGCTATGGTTCGTTCATGCCTTCTTCGGACACTCCCGCGACCGCGCCCACGGGCCGCCCGACGCTCGACGTAGCGGTGGTCATGCGCCGCGAGCGCCTGCACGGCCCCTCGAGCCACTGGCAGCCTTGGCGCTGGACGCTCGACAGCGTGCTGCCCGACGAGCCCGGCTTCGGCACCGAGCCGCGCCTCCTGCGCGACGACGACGGCGAGCAGCACTGGCTGCACCCCGGCTTCCAGGTCGAGCTGTACCGCGACGAGGCCGAGGGCTACCACCTCAACGCAATCACGCCGACCCCGTGCTGGTTCGTGCTGTGGCGCATGGACGAGGAACCGACGCTTTCCACGGAACCCATTCCGCGCCCGGTCGTGGTCACGCTCAGCTACTACGAGGCCGGCCGCTGGCTCGATGCGCAGGAAACCGTGGAGCAGGTGCCGGCGCCCGCGGAGGTGGTCGACTGGGTGCGCGCCTTCGTCGACGAGCACTACGTGGTCGAGCCCAAGCGCCGCCGCCGGCCCGAAAGCTTCCGCTCGCTGGTCGACCGCTTCGGCAACGCCGCGAGCGTGACGACCGAGAAGAAACGCGGACGGGGCGCGGGCGATGTCTGAGGGTTTCCTGGGACGCTGGTCGCGCCGCAAGCAGGAGGTGCGCGCGGCCGAGGCCGCCGTGGAAGAAAAGACCCTGCCGGCCGTGGAACCCGTTGCGGCGCCGGTGCCGGTGCCAGCCCCCGCCGCGCTCGCCGAGCCCCCCGTCGCCGACGGCGAGCAGGACACCGCGCCGCCGCTGACGCTCGCGGACGTGGATGCACTGGACATCGGGTCCGACTTCAAGCCCTTCCTCACGAAGGAGGTCGCGCCCGAGGTCAAGAACGCGGCCTTCCGCAAGCTCTTTGCCGATCCGCATTTCAACGTGATGGACGGCCTGGACACCTACGTCGACGACTACTCCCAGTCCACCCCGGTGCCCGAGAGCGTGCTGCGCCAGATGGCCAGTGCCAAGTTCCTCAAGCTCTTCGACGAAGCCCCCGAAGACATTCCCCCGGAAACCCCCGACGACGCCGAGACGGCGGACGTGGCACAGTCCCAGGGTTCCGAAACGCTTCCCAGCCCGCCGGTTGCCGCGATGCAACCCGCCAGCCAAGAAACCGATGACCACCACGCTGATTTGCGACTGCAACCAGACGATGCCGCTCGAGCCGAAGACGCTCGGCGCGGCACTGGCTGAAACCCTCCCGCTGCATTCGTCGCTGTGCCGCCGCGAGGCGACCTCCTTCCAGCGCGCCATCCAGTCCGGCGACGACGTCGTGGTCGCCTGCACCCAGGAAAAACGGCTGTTCGGCGAACTCGCCACGCAGACGCCCAACGCCACCTCGCCGATCCGCTTCATCAACATCCGCGAGACGGGCGGCTGGAGCCGCGACGCGAAAAGCGCGATGCCGAAGATCGCCGCGCTGCTGGCCGCCGCCAGCCTGCCCGAGCCCGACCCCGTCTCGACCGTGAGCTACACCAGCCAGGGCCGGCTGCTGATCATCGGCGCGCTCGACGCGGCCGAGCGCGCCGCGGCGCTGGTCGGCGACACGCTCGACGTCACCCTGCTCGCGCAGGGCCCCGGTGCAGACGGTGGCGCCCAGGCGCGCCGCTGGCCGGTGATCGCCGGGCGCATCGATTCGCTCACCGGCTGGCTCGGCGCCTTCACGCTGCGCTGGACGCGCGACAACGCGATCGACCTCGACCTGTGCACCCGCTGCAACGCCTGCGTGGTCGCCTGCCCCGAGCAGGCCATCGGGCTGGACTACCAGATCGACAACGCGCGCTGCACCTCGCACCGCGACTGCGAGCGCGCCTGCAGCGTGGCCGGTGCCATCAATTTCAGCCGCGAGCCGCAGGCGTTCGACGCGGCCTTCGACCTCGTGCTCGACCTCGGCGTCGCGCCGCAGATCGACTGGCACGCGCCGCCGCAGGGCTACTTCCACCTGCCCGGCGGCGTCGCGCAGGCCGAGGGCCTGCAGACGCTGCTGCGCCTGCGCGAGCTGGTGGGCGAATTCGAGAAGCCCAAGTTCTTCGACTACAAGCAGAAGCTGTGCGCGCACAGCCGCAACGAGGTGGTCGGCTGCAACGCCTGCGTCGAGGTGTGCTCGGCCCATGCCGTGAGCAGCGATCCGCAGCGCCAGCGCATCGTGGTCAACCCGAACCTGTGCGTCGGCTGCGGCGCCTGCACCACGGTGTGCCCGACGGGCGCGCTGGGCTACACCTACCCGCGCGCGCCCGACCAGGGCCTGAAGCTGCGCAAGCTGCTCTCCACCTATGCCGCGGCGGGCGGGCGCGATGCCGCGCTGCTGCTGCACAGCCAGGAAGGCGGCCAGGCGCTGCTCGAACAGCTCGGCCGGCAGGCGCAACTGGGCAAGGCACAGGGCGTGCCGGCGCGCGTGATACCGGTCGACCTCTTTCATGCGGCCAGCACCGGCATCGACCTGTGGCTGAGCGCCGTCGCCTTCGGCGCCTCGCAGGTCGCGGTGCTGTGCACCGGCGAAGAGGCGCCGCAGTACCTCGCGGCGCTCAAGCAACAGAGGGACGTCGCGCAGGCGCTGCTGCTGGGCCTGGGCTACACCGGCACGCACTTCCACGTGATCGAGGCCGATTCGCCCGCCGCGCTGGACGCCGCGCTGGCCGGCCTGCGCACGACCACGCAGCGCGTGCCGGCCACGGCGGCGCGCTTCGCCGTCGGCGCCGACAAGCGCGACCGGCTCGAGATGGCGCTGGACCACCTGATGGGAGCGGCCCCGGCCCTGCTGGCCCCGGCCGAGGCCCCGCTGGCCTTCGCGCTGCCGGCCGGATCGCCGCTGGGCGCCGTCGCGGTCGACAAGGACAAGTGCACGCTGTGCCTGGCCTGCGTCAGCGCCTGCCCGTCGGGCGCGCTGCTGGACAGCCAGAGCGCGCCGCAGCTGCGCTTCATCGAGAAGAACTGCGTGCAATGCGGCCTGTGCGAAACCACCTGCCCCGAGGACGCCGTCTCGCTCGTGCCGCGCCTGCTGGCCGCGCCCGAGCGCAAGCAGCAGGTGCTGCTGAACGAGGCCAAGCCCTGGGCCTGCATCCGCTGCAGCAAGCCCTTCGGCACGCAAAAAGCCATCGAGGCCATGCTCGGCAAGCTGGCCGGGCATGCCATGTTCCAGGGCGAAGCGCTGGAGCGCCTCAAGATGTGCAGCGACTGCCGCGTCATCGACCTGTACAGCGCCACCAACGAAGTGAAGATCGCCCCGCTATGAGCCAGACCTTTCCCGCCACGTCCGCGCTCGACGAGGAGGTGGCCCGGGCCGAGCTCTACGGCCTGCTCGCGCGCCTGTGGTACGCCGCGCCCGATGCCGAGCTGCTGGAAGCCTTCCAGGTCGCGCCCACCGAGGCGCCGGCCGCGGGCGCTTTCCTGGAAGAACCGTGGCGCCAGCTGGTCGGCATCGCGCGCGACACCGACGCGGCCGCCGCGCACGAGGAATACGACGCGCTCTTCGGCGGCATCGGCAAGCCCGAGGTCTTCCTGTTCGGTTCGCACTACCTGAGCGGCTTTCTCAACGACAAGCCGCTCGTGCAGCTGCGCCACGACCTCGACAAGCTGGGCCTGGCGCGCACCGAGACCACCTACGAAACCGAGGACCACATCGCCTGCCTGTTCGAGGTCATGCGCTACCTGATCGCCGGCGAGGACGTGGCGGTGGCCAACCTCACGCAGCAGCAGGCGATGTTCTCCAGACACGTCCAGCCGTGGCTGCCCGCCTTGTGCGATGCTGTGTTGCAGCATCCGCAGGCACGGTTCTACGCGGCGCTCGCCGCCTTCACGCGCGCTTTCGGCGACGTCGAGGCGCAGGCCTTCGACATGCTGGACTGAGAAGGTGTGAACGAATGCGAGGGGTATTCAGGTTGCTCACACCTTGTTGCTGGTCTAGTATCCACAAGGCCGACCGGGTTTCCCCTCTCTCGTCGCGCCCAGCCACTCCTGGAGTCAATATGCAGGACAGCCAAAACACCGGCATCAAGCCGGCCTCCCGCCGCGGATTCTTCATCGGTGCCGCTACCGCCGGCGCCGCCGCGGTGGCCGTCACGTCGCTGCCAAACATGGCCGAGACACCCGTCGCCGCCGTCGCACCCTCTTTGCCGCCCCCGCCCGAAAACGGCGGCGGCTATTCCCTGAGCGAACACGTCAAGCGTTACTACGCCACCACGTCAGCCTGAGGAGACCCCGTGCTTCTGACCAGAAAATCCCCAGGCACCGCGAGCCCGCGGACCTCCGACGCATCGCCCTTCGTTCACAGTTTGCGGCGCGGTCTCGCGAACGCCTTGCCGACCATGGACCGGCGCGCCTTCCTGCGGCGCTCCGGCCTCGGTGTCGGCGTGGGCCTGGCGGCCAGCCAGCTCACGCTGATCCAGAAGGCCAAGGCCGCCGACGGCCGGCCCACGGCCATCGGCGCCGGCAAGATCGAAGTGAAGCGCACCGTGTGCTCGCACTGCTCGGTCGGCTGCGCGTCCGACGCAGTGGTCGAGAACGGCGTGTGGGTGCGCCAGGAGCCGGTGTTCGACTCGCCCATCAACCTGGGCGCCCACTGCGCCAAGGGTGCGGCGCTGCGCGAGCACGGTCACGGCGAGTACCGCCTGCGCTACCCGATGAAGCTCGTGAACGGCAAGTACGAGCGCATCAGCTGGGACACCGCGCTCGACGAGATCACCGCCAAGCTGAAGGAACTCACCAAGGCCAGCGGCCCCGACGCGATCTACTGGATCGGCTCGAGCAAGCACAGCAACGAGCAGGCCTACCTGCTGCGCAAGTTCGTGAGCTTCTTCGGCAGCAACAACTGCGACCACCAGGCGCGCATCTGCCACTCGACCACGGTCGCGGGCGTGGCGAACACATGGGGCTACGGCGCCATGACCAATTCGTACAACGACATGCGCAACGCGAAGATCGCGATGTACATCGGCTCGAACGCGGCCGAGGCGCACCCCGTGAGCATGCTGCACATGCTGCATGCCAAGGAAAACGGCTGCAAGATGATCGTGGTCGACCCGCGCTTCACGCGCACGGCAGCCAAGGCCCACGAGTACGTGCGCATCCGCTCGGGCTCGGACATCGCGTTCCTGTTCGGCATCCTGCACCACATCTTCAAGAACGGCTGGGAAGACAAGCGCTACCTCAACGACCGCGTCTACGGCATGGAAGAAGTGCGCGCGGAAGTGATGAGCAAGTGGACGCCGGACAAGGTCGAGGAGGCCTGCGGCGTGAGCGAGGCGCAGGTGCTGAAGGTCGCGACCATGCTGCACGAGCACCGCCCCGGCACCGTGGTGTGGTGCATGGGCCAGACGCAGCACAGCATCGGCAACGCCATCGTGCGGGCCTCGTGCATCCTGCAGCTGGCGCTGGGCAACGTGGGCACCTCGGGCGGCGGCACCAACATCTTCCGCGGCCACGACAACGTGCAGGGCGCGACCGACGTCGGCCCCAACCCCGATTCGCTGCCAGGCTACTACGGCCTGGTCGAAGGCTCGTGGAAGCACTTCGCCGCCACCTGGGGCGTGGACTTCGAATGGATCAAGGGCCGCTTCGCCTCGCCCGCGATGATGAGCAAGCCCGGTATCACGGTGTCGCGCTGGATCGACGGCGTGCTCGAGAAGAACGAGCTCATCGACCAGGACTCGAACCTGCGCGGCGTCTTCTACTGGGGCCATGCGCCCAACTCGCAGACGCGCGGCCTGGAGATGAAGCGGGCCATGGACAAGCTCGACCTGCTGGTCGTGGTCGACCCGTACCCCTCGGCCACGGCCGCCATGGCCGCGATGCCGGGCCGGCCCGAGGACGCCAACGCGAACCGCGCGGTGTACCTGCTGCCCGCGTGCACGCAGTTCGAGACCAGCGGCTCGGTGACGGCGTCGAACCGTTCGATCCAGTGGCGCGAGAAGGTCATCGAGCCGCTGTGGGAAAGCCGCACCGACCACATGATCATGCAGCAGTTCGCCGACCGCCTGGGCTTCGGCAAGGAGCTCAGCAAGAACTACAAGATGCAGAAGGTCAAGGGCATGGACGAGCCCGTGCCCGACGACATCCTGCGCGAGATCAACAAGTGCTGCTGGGCCGTCGGCTACTCGGGCCAGAGCCCCGAGCGGCTGCAGGCGCACATGCGCAACATGGCCGCCTTCGACGTGCGCACGCTGCGGGCCAAGGGGGCGGTCAAGGACAAGGTCAACGGCTACGACATCTCGGGCGACTACTTCGGCCTGCCCTGGCCCTGCTACGGCACGCCCGAGCTCAAGCACCCCGGCTCACCGAACCTGTACGACCCGTCCAAGCACGTGATGGACGGCGGCGGCAACTTCCGCGCGAACTTCGGCGTGGAGCGCAACGGCAAGAACCTGCTGGCCGAGGACGGCTCCCACTCGCTGGGCGCCGACATCACCACCGGCTACCCCGAGCTCGACCACCTGCTGCTCAAGAAGCTCGGCTGGTGGGACGAACTCACGGAGGCCGAGAAGCCCAAGGCCGAAGGCAAGAACTGGAAGACCGACAGCTCGGGCGGCATGATCCGCGTGTTCATGAAGAACCACGGCTGCCACCCCTTCGGCAACGCCAAGGCGCGCGCGGTGGTGTGGAACTTCCCCGATGCGATCCCGCAGCACCGCGAGCCGATCTACGGCACGCGCCCCGACCTGGTCGCCAAGTACCCGACGCACGACGACAAGATGGCCTTCTGGCGCATGCCCACGCTCTACAAGACGGTGCAGCAGAAGAACATCGCCGACAAGATCGCCGAGAAGTTCCCCTACATCATGACCTCGGGCCGGCTCGTGGAGTACGAGGGCGGCGGCGAGGAAACCCGCTCCAACCCCTGGCTGGCCGAGCTGCAGCAGGAGATGTTCATCGAGATCAACCCGAAGGTGGCGGCCGAGAAGAACATCCGCAACGGCGAGCGCGCCTGGGTGCACACGCCCACGGGCGCCAAGCTCAACGTGCAGGCCCTCGTGACCGAGCGCGTGGGGCCCGACACGGTGTTCATGCCCTTCCACTTCTCGGGCCGCTGGCAGGGCGAAGACCTGCTCGCCTATTACCCGAAGGGCGCGGCGCCCATCGTGCGCGGCGAGGCCATCAACACGGCCACCACCTACGGCTATGACAGCGTCACCATGATGCAAGAGACCAAGACCACGGTCTGCAACATCGAGAAAGCATAAGGAATCACCATGGCAAGAATGAAGTTCGTCTGCGATTCCGAGCGCTGCATCGAATGCAACGGCTGCGTCACGGCCTGCAAGAACGAGAACGAGGTGCCCTGGGGCGTGAACCGCCGCCGCGTGGTCACGCTCAATGACGGCCTGCCGGGCGAGAAGTCGATCTCGGTGGCCTGCATGCACTGCTCCGACGCGCCCTGCATGGCGGTGTGCCCCGTGCAGTGCTTCTACCGCACCGACGAAGGCGTGGTGCTGCACGACAAGGACGTGTGCATCGGCTGCGGCTACTGCTCGTACGCCTGCCCCTTCGGCGCGCCGCAGTTCCCGTCGCAAGGCACCTTCGGCGCGCGCGGCAAGATGGACAAGTGCACCTTCTGCGCCGGCGGCCCCGAAGCCAACGGTTCCGAAGCCGAGTTCGAGAAGTACGGCCGCAACCGCCTGGCCGAAGGCAAGCTGCCGGCCTGCGCCGAGATGTGCTCGACCAAGGCCCTGCTGGCCGGCGACGGCGACGTGGTGGCCGACATCTTCCGCACCCGCGTCGTGCACCGCGGCACGGGCGCCGAGGTCTGGGGCTGGGGCACGGCCTACGGCTCGCAACAGGCTGGCACGCCGCCCACCGGAGGCACCAAGTGAAGCGCGCGGTCGTGATGCTCGTCGCGCTCGCCTCGGGCGCGATGCTGCTGGCGGCCTGCAGCGAGAAGCCGCAGACGAACGCCGAAGGCGTCAAGCACGACGCGGTGCCCTGGAGCGGCACGGGCACGCAGGCCAACACCGGCACCGCCTTCACCGCGCCCGGCTGGAAGGTGGGCGACAAGACGGCATGGGAGCAGCAGATCAAGACGCGCTCCAACGGCCAGAACGAGTACACCCGAGAAAACTGAACCGGAGGCCGCATGAGCGTCACCATTCGCACCAGGCACGCGTTCCACGCGCTGCTGGCGACCGCGCTCCTGGGCTGGGCGGCGGTGACGCCGGCCCAGGAGGCCACCCCGGCCGCGAGCGGCGCCGTGACCGCGGCGCCCGCGCCCGCTTCGCCTGCCGCAGCCGCGGCTGCAGCACCGAAGGCCGAGGGCGGCATCCGCAGCCAGAACATCTTCGACGTCAAGCCCGAGGCCAGCGCCGACCCCAACTACCTCAACCAGACCAACGGCGAGCGCAACAAGGTGCAGCCCGGCAACAACGCGCCGATGTGGCGCCAGGTGAGCGGCGGCGTCACCGGCTACAGCAGCCTGCCGGTGAGCCAGGCGCCCGAGGCCGGCAACCTGATCCAGCGCTTCGTGCAATACCCGGGCTCGCGCTTCACCAACGCGGGCGAGGCCTGGCGGCAGGTGCGCAACGACTGGATCATTCCGTACGGCGCGGCGCTGCTCTTCGTGACGCTGCTGGCGCTGGCCATCTTCTATTTCACGCGCGGGCCGATCCGCCTGCACGGCACCGAAACCGGCCGCAAGATCGAGCGCTTCACGCCCTTCGAGCGCGCCACGCACTGGTCGAACGCGCTGGCCTTCGTCACGCTCGCGATCTCGGGCATCGTGATGGCCTTCGGCAAGTTCTTCCTGCTGCCGGTGCTGGGCAGCACGCTGTTCGGCTGGCTCGCCTACGTGCTCAAGACGGTGCACAACTTCGTGGGGCCGCTGTTCGTGGTGACCACGCTGTTCATGATCTTCACCTTCATCCGCAGCAACTGGCCGAGCAAGGACGACTTCACCTGGCTGCGGCACGGCGGCGGCCTGTTCGGCGGCAAGGAGCCCGCGTCGCACCGCTTCAACGCCGGCGAGAAGGCGGTGTTCTGGGGCGGCGTGCTGTTCCTGGGCAGCATCGTCATCGCCTCGGGCCTGTTCCTGGACAAGCTGCTGCCCGGCTTCGTCTACACGCGCGGCGAGATGCAGGTCGCGCACATGGTGCATGCGGTGGCCACGCTGCTCATGATGGCGATGATCATGGGCCACATCTACATCGGCACGCTGGGCATGGACGGCGCCTACAAGGCGATGCGCGAAGGCTATGTCGACGAGGCCTGGGCGCGCGAGCACCACAAGCTCTGGTACGACGACATCCAGGCCGGCAAGATCCCCGCGCAGCGCTCGCAACCCTCTGGCGCACCCGAGCCCGCACGGCCGGCGACGGCGCAGCAAGGAACCTCCGCATGAAGCACACGCTGACCCTTCTTCTGTGCGCACTCGCTGCGACCTCCGCTGTCGCCAAACTCCCCCCGCCCACGCCGGAAGCGCAGGCCAAGGCCGCTGAGACCGCGGCCCGCACCGCGTGGAGCGCCAAGACCGACGGCTACCTGCTGTGCAAGTCACAGGACCAGGTCGCCGCCAAGTACCGCGCCAGCGCGCAGGCCGCCGGCAAGCCGGCACCGGCCGCGGTGGCCACGCCGCCCTGCGTGGACCCGGGGCCTTACGCCGCCGCCCCCAAGGTTGAAACCAAGCCCATCGAGGCATCGGGCGCCCACTCCCCGGCCCCCACGGCCGCGTCGCCGCCGAGTTCGAACCAGACCTCGGCACAGACGAATCCCGCACCCAAGAAGTAAGCCGGCGACGCACCGCGCGTGCGCGGACGCGGCTGAAGAAAAAGCGACCGCAAATGGCCCGCCGGCAAGGTCCGGCACGGCCGCCTTGTGCATGGCTGTCGGGTGCCATGCCCGACTACGCCAGCGACCTCCAACTTCTATACTGGCCCCGATGCCCACACCCGAACGAACCGCCTCGACCGATGTGCGTATGCGCGGCTTCACGCAGCGCGCCGAGGTGCCCACCGCCCTCGCCTGGATCGACGCCCACACGCCCTTGCTGCCCGGTGAATCCGTGGCTGTCGACGAGGCCACGGGGCGGGTGCTGCTGCAGGAGGTGATCGCGCCCATCGCGGTGCCCGAGTTCGACCGCGCGGCCATGGACGGCTATGCGCTGCGCGGCGGCGAGACCACGGGCGCCGGCGAATACAACCCGCTCGAGTTTCCGATCGCCGGCCACGCCTGGCCCGGCCGCCCCTTCGAAAGCGAGGTGCCCGCGGGCGCCGCCATCCGCATCATGACCGGCGCCCCGGTGCCGCGCGGGCTCGATGCCGTGGTGCCCGCCGAATACGCGAGCGAGCAGGACGGGCGCCTGGCCATCACGCGCGCCGTCGCGCCGGGCCAGCACGTGGGCCACGTCGGCGAGGACATCGCGCGCGGCAGCACCGCGCTGGCCGCGGGCCGCCGCCTGCGCCCGCAGGACGCGGGGCTGGCGGCTTCGCTCGGCCTGGCGCAGTTGCAGGTGGTGCGCCGCCCGCGCGTGCGGCTGCTCGTCACCGGCAACGAGGTGCGCGCACCCGGCACGCCCAAGGGCCCGAGCGAGATCTACGACGCCAACTCCGTGACCTTGCGCGGCCTCGTGGCGCGCGACGGTGGCCTGCTCGAGTCGCACCAACGCCTGGGCGACGACCCGCAAATCATCGCGCAGGCACTGGCCGCGACCGGCGCCGACGTGGTGCTCATCTCCGGCGGCTCCAGCGTGGGCGCCGAGGACCACGCGCCGCGCCTGCTGGCCGAACTCGGCGAACTGGCGATCCACGGCATCGCGATGCGGCCCTCCAGCCCGGCCGGCATGGGACGCATCGGCGACACGCTGGTGTTCCTGCTGCCGGGCAACCCGGTCTCCTGCCTGTGCGCCTACGACTTCTTTGCCGGGCGTGCGATCCGACTGCTCGGCGGCCGGCCCGCCGACTGGCCCTACCCGCGCACGCGCGCCACCGTGGCGCGCAAGATCGTCTCGCAGGTGGGGCGCGTCGACTACGTGCGCGTGAAGATCGGCGCCGACGGCGTGGAGCCGCTCGCGCTCTCGGGCGCCTCGGTGCTGAGCTCGACCACGCGCGCCGACGGCTTCGTGATCGCCCCCGCCGAAAGCGAAGGCTTCGGGCCCGGGACCGACGTCACTGTTCATCTGTACGAGTGCCTGTGAAAGCCCAATCGCAATTTCTCGATGTCGTCACGCGGGACGAGGCCGAGCGCCGCTTCCGCGAACACCTGAGCCTCGCGCCGCTGGGCCGCGAGACCGTTCCCCTGCACGCGGCGCTGGGCCGGGTGCTTGCCGACGACGCGGTCGCCGCCATCGACGTGCCCGGCTTCGACCGCTCCAACGTCGACGGCTTTGCCGTGCAGGCCGCCGACACCTGGGGCGCGATGGAAGAACAGGTCCGCGCGCTGGCCCTCGTGGGCGAAACGCTGGCACCCGGCATCGTGCCGCAGCGCGAAGTGACGCCCGGCCACGCCACGGCGATCGCCACCGGCGGCATGCTGCCGCGCGGCGCCGACGCGGTGGTGATGGTGGAACACACCGACCTCGACGGCGGCAACGTGCAGGTGCGCCGCGCCGCCACGGCCGGCGAGAACGTCAGCTACGCCGGCACCGACATCGCGCGCGGCGAGACCGTGCTGCGCGCCGGCCAGGTGCTGAGCTCGCGCGAGATCGGCGTGCTCGCGGCGCTGGGCCTGGCCGAGGTCGGCGTGTGGCGCAAGCCGCGCGTGGCCATCTTCTCCACCGGCAACGAGATCGTCGCGCCCGGTGCGCCGCTGCCCACGGGCGCGGTGTACGACTCCAACGCCGCCATCATCGGCGCCGCGGTCGAGGAACTGGGCGGCGAGCCCGTGCGCCTGGGCGTGATCCCCGACGACGAGGCCCTGCTGTCGGCCGCGCTCGCGCGGGGCCTCGCATGCGACGCCGTGGTCTTCTCGGGCGGCACGTCCAAGGGCGAGGGCGACCTGTCGTACCGCGTGGTGGCCGCCCTCGGCGACCCGGGCGTGGTGGCGCACGGCGTGGCGCTCAAGCCCGGCAAGCCGGTGTGCCTGGCGGTCACGGGCGGCAAGCCGGTCGTGATCCTGCCGGGCTTTCCGACCTCGGCGGTCTTCACCTTCCATGAGTTCCTGGCGCCCGTGATCCGCGCCTTCGCGGGCCGGCCGCCGCAGCGGCATGCACACGTGGCGGCCACGCTGCCGATGCGCGTGAACTCCGAGCGCGGCCGCACCGAGTACCTGCTGGTGGGCCTGGTGCCCACCGACGACGGCGTGGCCGCCTACCCGATGGGCAAGGGCTCGGGCTCGGTCACCACCTTCAGCAGCGCCGACGGCTTCATCACCATCGGCCAGCACACCGAAATCGTCGATGCTGGCGCCCCCGTGCAGGTGCAGCTGCTGGGCCAGGGGCTGGACGCCGCCGACCTGATCTTCATCGGCAGCCATTGCGTGGGCCTGGATTGGCTGGCCGGCGAGCTGATGCGCCAGGGCATCCGCATCAAGGCCATGAACGTGGGCAGCACCGGCGGGCTGATGGCCGCCAAGCGCGGCGAATGCGACGTGGCCGGCATCCACCTGATGGACCCGGCGACGGGCGTCTACAACCGGCCGCTGCTCACGCCGGGTCTCGAACTGGTGACGGGCTACGGCCGCATGCAGGGCGTGGTCCATCGCCCCGGCGACGCGCGCTTCGAGGGCCTGGACGCCGCCGCGGCCATTGCCGCCGCGACCGCGCAGCCCGGCTGCACCATGGTCAACCGCAACGCCGGCAGCGGCACGCGCATCCTCATCGACCGCCTGCTCGGCGGCGCGCAACCGCCCGGCTACGGCGTGCAGACCAAGTCGCACAACGCGGTGGCGGTGGCCGTGGCGCAGCAGCGCGCCGACTGGGGCCTGGCCATCGACACGGTCGCGCGGCAGTACGGGCTGGGCTTCATTCCCGTGCAGGAGGAACGCTACGACTTCGTGGTGCCCCAGGCACGGCTTGCGCGCGCGCCGGTGCAGGCCTTCATTGCGCTGCTGCAATCGGCCGCGGCGCGCGAGGCGCTGGGCCGGCTGGGCTTTCGCGTCGACGCCGCAGCCTGATGGCAGGACCGCTTCTTTCTTTCACTCTCGAGGACTGACACGATGACGATGGCTTCGCGCAGACGCTTCACCCTTCTCGCCCTCGCCGGTGCACTTGCTGGTGCGCTGCTCGCGCCGATGGCGCACGCACAGGACAAGTTCATCGTGCTGGCATCGACCACCTCGACGGAACAGTCGGGCCTGTTCAAGCACCTGCTGCCGCAGTTCACCAAGGCATCGGGCACCGAGGTGCGCGTGGTGGCGGTGGGCACGGGCCAGGCGCTGGACATGGCGCGCCGCGGCGACGCCGACGCGCTGTTCGTGCACGACCAGCCCGCCGAAGAGAAGTTCGTCGCCGAAGGCTTCGGCCTGCCGCGCCGCGCGGTCATGTACAACGACTTCGTGCTGATCGGGCCCAAGTCCGACCCGGCCGGCGTGCGCGGCAACGACATCGCGGCGGCGCTCAAGCGGCTGGGCACCACGGGCGGCGCCTTCGTCTCGCGCGGCGACAAGAGCGGCACGCATGCGGCCGAACTGCGCCAGTGGAAACTCGCCGGCATCGACCTGGCCGCTGCCAAGCCGGCCGGCTACAAGGAATGTGGCTGCGGCATGGGCCAGGCGCTCAACATCGCGGCGTCGACCAACGCCTACGTGCTGTCCGACCGCGGCACCTGGCTCAACTTCAAGAACCGCGCCGACCTGGGCATCGTGGTCGAGGGCGACAAGCAGCTGTTCAACCAGTACGGCGTGATCGTCGTGAACCCGGCCAGACACCCGCACGTGAAGAAGGACCTGGCGCAAGGCTTCTCCGACTGGGTCGTGTCGCGCGACGGGCAGGCCGCCATCGCCGCCTACAAGATCGGCGGCGAACAGCTCTTCTTCCCGAACGCGGGCCAGTGAACGGCGCGCCGGTCGATGACGGGGCCAGGTTGCGCAATGCGCACGGCCTCGCGCTGGCGATGAAAGCCGTCTCCCGATGAACACCGTGACCGAAGGCTGGGCGCTGGCCTGGCGCCTCATCACCGGCGCCGACCCCGAACTCGTGCGCATCACGGCGCTCTCGCTGCAGGTGAGCGCCACGGCCTGCCTGATCGGCGCGCTGTTCGGCCTGCTGCTGGGCGCATGGCTCGCGGTGGCGCGGTTCCCGGGGCATGCGCTGGCCGTGTGGCTGGTGAACACGCTGCTCGCCCTGCCCGCCGTGGTGGTGGGCCTGCTGGTGTACCTGCTGCTCTCGCGCTCGGGGCCGCTGGGCGAACTGGGCATTCTTTTCACGCCGTCGGCGATGGTGGTGGCGCAGAGCGTGCTCGTCACGCCGCTGATCGCCGCGCTGTCGCGCCGGCTCGTGATGGCGGCGCTGGCCGACGGCGGCGACCAGCTGCGCTCGCTGGGCGCCGGGCCGCTCGCCACCGCCCTGCTGATGCTGGTGCACGACCGGATGGGCGT
This sequence comes from Variovorax sp. GW821-FHT09D07, assembly GCF_059416345.1. Taxonomy (NCBI): domain Bacteria; kingdom Pseudomonadati; phylum Pseudomonadota; class Betaproteobacteria; order Burkholderiales; family Comamonadaceae; genus Variovorax; species Variovorax sp. GW821-FHT09D07. Next base: position 780,876 of record NZ_JBWKOY010000002.1, on the reverse strand, counting down.
GGCCACCGTGCTGCTCACGGCCTTCGCGCGGGCCATCGCCGAGGTGGGGGCCGTGATGATCGTCGGCGGCAACATCGCCGGCGTGACGCGCGTGATGACCACCACCATCGCGCTGGAGACCAGCAAGGGCGACCTCGCGCTGGCCCTGGCGCTGGGCATTGTGCTGCTGGCGGTGGTCGGCGCGGTCAACGGCGCCATCGGGTTGCTGCAATGGCTGGCCACGCGTCCGCTGAGCACTGCCCCGCCGGCGAAGCCGCGCGCGGTGCGCCGCACGCTCGCCCCGCACACGCCGGCCGTGGCCGGCACGGTGCCGCTGATCCGGCTCGAGCTCGCCACGGTGCGCTTCGGTGCGCTGATCGCGCTGGACGAGGCCTCGCTGACCCTGCACCGGGGCGACCGGCTCGTGCTCGTGGGCGCCAACGGTTCGGGCAAGACCACGCTGCTGCGGCTGCTGCACGGCCTGCTGCCCTGCGAAGGGCGCTGCGATCGCCTGCCGCTGCGGCCCGAAGGCCGCCTGCCGCGCGCGGCCATGCTGTTCCAGCGTCCCTTTTTGCTGAGCCTCTCGGTGTGGCGCAATGTGTGGGTGGGCCTGTGGCTGGCGGGCGTGCCGGCCGCCGAGCGCAGCGAGCGCTGCGGCCTGGCGCTGGCGCGCGTGGGCCTGCTCGAACATGCCGAGCGCTCGGCGCGTTCGCTGTCGGGCGGCCAGCAGCAGCGCCTGGGCCTGGCGCGCGCCTGGGCACTGCAGCCCGACATCCTGTTCCTGGACGAGCCCACGGCCAGCCTGGACCCCGGCGCCAAGAACGAGATCGAGGCCCTCATCGAAGAGGTCGCCCACAGCGGCGTGACGATCGTGATGAGCACGCACAACCTCGGGCAGGCCAAGCGCCTGGCCACGCGCGTGGCGTACCTGCACGCCGGGCACATCGTGGTCGAGCGGCCCGTGGCGAGCTTCTTCGACTCGGACGACCTGCCGCCCGAGGCCGCCCAGTTCCTGCAGGGCGAGCTGGGCTGGTACCTTCAGCCCTAGCGCCGGCGGGCGGGTCGGCGGTTCCGCGCCCCTCGCCTTCGCTTACACGGCATCCCGATCCAGCGAGGCAAAATACCGCGATGGAAACCACTGTCGCGGTCTCGCTGCCGACACGCCTTCCTTCCGGGTCTGGGCGCGGCCACTTCTTTCGCCTGCACAGAGACCTCACCGACCGGCTGCGAACGCACGGCCGCCCCCCCATAACCGAATACGCAGAGCCCTCATGAAAATAGCCACCTGGAACGTCAACTCCCTCACCGCGCGCCTGCAGCATGTGCTCGACTGGCTCATCGCCAACCCGGTCGATGTGCTGTGCCTGCAGGAGCTCAAGATGACCGACGACAAGTTTCCGCTCGAGGTGCTGAAGTCGGCCGGCTACGAAGCGGCGGTGTTCGGGCAGAAGACCTACAACGGCGTCGCCATCCTCAGCCTGGCGCCGATGCGCGACGTGGTGAAGAACATCGAGAACTTCGCCGACGAGCAGTCGCGCGTGATCGCCGCCACCATCGAGACGCCCTCGGGCCCGCTGCGCGTGGTGAACGGCTACTTCGTGAACGGCCAGGAACCGGGCAGCGAGAAATTCGCCTACAAGATGAAGTGGCTCGACGCGCTGCACGACTACATCGCGCGTGAACTCGCGGCGCACCCGAACCTCGTGCTGCTGGGCGACTTCAACGTCACGCCCGAAGACCGCGACAGCTTCGACCCCGTGGGCCTGAAGGAAACGATCCACCACACGACCGAAGAGCGCGACCACTTCAAGGCACTGCTCGGCCTGGGCCTGACCGACAGCTTCCGCATGTTCGAGCAACCCGAAAAAAGCTTCTCGTGGTGGGACTACCGCATGCTGGGCTACCAGAAGAACCGCGGCCTGCGCATCGACCACATCCTCGTGAGCGAGCCGCTGCGGCCGCTGGTGAAAGGCTGCGTCATCGACCGCGTGCCGCGCAAGTGGGAAAAGCCGAGCGACCACGCCCCGGTGGTGCTCGAACTCGGCGCGGGCGCCTGACGGCCATGACGACGCCGATCGCCGCACGCCTTGCCCGTTCCGCCGCGATCGCCGCCGCGGCGCTCGCACTGGCCGCCTGCTCGGTGCTCAAGCCGGGCGGTGGATCGGAAAGCGGCACGGGCAGCACATCGCCCGGCGGCGCAACCACCACCGAAGGCAGCCGCGACGTGCCGACCGTGCGGCTCATCACCGCGCAGACGCCCGCCATCCGCACCTACCGCAAGACCGGCGCGCGCCACATCTACAAGGCGTATGCCAGCCGCATCTACAAGGGCAAGATCCCGCCGCTGGTGTACGCCGTGGTGGTGGTCGAGACGGAGATCGATGCGAACGGCAAGGTCACCAACGTCACTTTCAGCCGCGTGCCCAGCCATGCGCCCGAGGTGCCGCCGATGATCGCGGAGCTGGTCAAGGCGACCTCGCCCTTGCCGAGCCCCGGCAAGCTGGGCGGCCACACGTACGTCGACACCTGGCTCTGGGACAAGAGCGGTAATTTCCAGCTCGATTCCCTCACGCTCGGCCAGCGCAGCCGGTAATAAAAAAAAGGCCCTGGGAGGGCCTTTTCATTCGATACCGAGTTCCTGGATTTTCCGGGTGATGGTGTTGCGCCCGATGCCCAGCTTCTGGGCCGCCTCGATGCGCCGGCCGCGCGTGTTGGCCAGGGCGGTGAGGATGAGCCGCGATTCGAAGCGGCGCGTGAGCACGTCCCACACGTCGGTGCGGCCTGCGGCCAGCAGCGCCTGAGCCTCGGCTTCGAGGCCGCTTTCCCAGGCGCTGGGGCCGGCGGGTGCGCCTGGCACCGCCTCGGGAGCCGCGACCACCGGCGCGGACGCGTCGCGCTCGACGGCCAACGGCGCTGCAGCCTGCACGGGCGCCGCCACCTCGGCCACCGCCACATGCACGTCCGCCCCGCTGCCCGCCATCACTTCGGGCGGCAGGTCTTTCGACTCGATCAGCTGCGCGGGCGCCATCACCGTGAGCCAGTGGCAGATGTTCTCGAGTTGGCGCACGTTGCCCGGGAAGTTGAAGGCCGCGAGCCTGGCCAGCGCCGCGTCGGAGATGCGCTTGGGCTCGACGCCCAGCTGGCGCGCGCTCTGCTGCAGGAAGTGGCGCGTGAGCGCAGGCACGTCTTCGCCGCGTTCGCGCAGCGCGGGCAGGCGCAGGCGGATCACGTTGAGGCGGTGGAACAGGTCTTCGCGGAAGCCCCCGAGCTTCACGCGCTGCTCGAGGTCCTGGTGCGTGGCGGCGATGACGCGCACGTTGGCCTTGACCGAGTTGTGGCCGCCCACGCGATAGAAGTGGCCGTCGCTGAGCACGCGCAAGAGGCGCGTCTGCAGGTCGAAGGGCATGTCGCCGATTTCGTCGAGGAACAGCGTGCCGCCCTCGGCCTGCTCGAAACGGCCGCGGCGCATGGTCTGCGCACCGGTGAAGGCGCCGCGCTCGTGGCCGAAGAGTTCGCTCTCGAGCAGGTCCTTGGGAATGGCGGCGGTGTTGATCGCCACGAAGGGGCCGTTGGCGCGCGGCGAGTGCTTGTGCAGCGCGCGCGCCACGAGTTCCTTGCCCGAGCCCGATTCGCCGGTGATGAGCACCGTGACATTGCTCTGCGACAGCCGGCCGATGGCACGGAACACGTCCTGCATCGCGGGCGCCTGCCCGAGCATTTCGGGCGCGGCGACCATGCGCTCTTCAGAAACTTCCTCGCGCTGGCTTTCGTCGACGGCGCGGCGGATGAGTTCCACGGCGCGCGGCAGGTCGAAGGGCTTGGGCAGGTACTCGAAGGCGCCACCCTGGAAGGCCGAGACCGCGCTGTCCAGGTCGGAGAAGGCGGTCATGATGATGACCGGCAGGCCGGGGTGCTTGGCCTTGATCTTGTCGAGCAGGTCGAGCCCCGAGCCGCCCGGCATGCGGATGTCGCTCACCAGGACCTGCGGGCCCTGCTGCTCGTCGCCTTCGGCCTGTTCGAGCGCGGCCAGCACTTCGCGTGTGTTCGTGAAGCTGCGCGTGGGCAGGTCTTCGCGCAGCAGTGCCTTCTCGAGCACGAAGCGTATCGATTGGTCGTCATCAACTATCCAGATCGGCTTCATGCATCTCCTCTGTTGCCGGGGCTGCGCTAGGGCAGCGGAATCAATATCTTGAAATCGGTTCGGCCCGGGACGCTGTCGCACTCGATCACGCCGTGATGCTGTTGCACAAAAGTTTGCGCAAGCGTCAGTCCCAGCCCGGTCCCGCCTTCCCTGCCCGAAACGAGCGGATAGAAGATGCGGTCCTTGATCGTGTCCGGCACACCCGGTCCATTGTCGATGACATGCAATTCCAGTGCCAATCGATACCACTGCTTGTTGAAGATCACCTGGCGGGCCACGCGGGTCTTGAAAGTGATCTGCGCGTCGCCCGCCGCGCGGCGCTCGGCCAGGGCCTGCGCCGCGTTGTGCGCGATGTTGAGGGTGGCCTGGATGAGCTGCTCACGGTCGCCGCGGAACTCGGGAATGGAGACGTCGAAGTCGCGCTCGATGTGCAGGTCGCGCGGAAACTCTGCCAGGATGACCGAGCGCACGCGCTCGCACACCTCGTGGATGTTCACGTCGCCCACCACGTGCGGCCGGCGGTGCGGCGCCAGCAGCCGGTCGACCAGCGTCTGCAGCCGGTCGGCCTCGTGGATGATGACCTGGGTGTATTCGATGAGGTCGCGCGACTCGACCTCCATCTGCAGTAGCTGCGCCGCGCCGCGGATGCCGCCCAGCGGGTTCTTGATCTCGTGCGCGAGGTTGCGGATGAGCTCCTTGTTGGCCTGCGCCTGGTCGATCAGGCGCTCCTCGCGGTCCTGGCGCACCTGCTGCTCCAGCGGCGACATCTCGATGATGAGCTCGCCCTTCTTGTCGCCGTGCGCGAGCGTGACCTGCACGGGCATCAGCTCGTGGTTCACGCGCCGCAAAAAGGCCTCGTAGCGCAGCGTGGCGAAGTCGTTGCTGCTGGCGCCGTCGAGCGCGGTGCGCAGCACCTGCGGCTCATGGAAACAGGCGCCGAACTGCGAGCCCTCGAGCGTGCGCCGCGAGGTACCCAGCGCGTCTTCGAGGCCTGCGTTGGCGAACAGCACCGAGCCGTCGCTGTTGACCACCGCGATCAGCGTGGACAAGAGGTCGAAGGCGCGAAAGCGCGGATTGGCGCCAGTCGCCTTCTTGCCGAACACCATGGACTGCGCGCCGCTTACTGCGCTTGCGGCTTGCCGGGCAGGCGGCCGATTTCGCGGCGGATGCCGGCGATGTCGCTCTCGTTGCGCGCGAGTTCGGCCTTCATCTCGGCCACGCGGTCCAGGTACTTCTGGTAGTTGCGGCCTTCGCTGCCCTGCTTCTCGGGCTCGCCGTTGTTGTATTCCTTCTTGAGCTCGGTCTGGCGGGCCTCGGCCTTGCGCAGCTCGGCCTCGAGCACCGAGCGCGCCTCGCCGTCGCGGGCGCGCTGGTCGACGCCTTCGACGCGCGGGCTGCCCGCCGGGGCGCGCGCGGCCGAACCGCCCGAGCCCGACGACGACGCACTGCCACCACCGCCGCCCGAAGGCTTCGTGCCCTGCACGACGGTGACGTTGCCGCCTTCCATGATCTTGCAGCCCTTTTGCTGGGCCACGGTCGCGTTGTTGGTGTACTCGTTGCCGCAGCGCCAGACGCGCTCTTGCGCGAGCGCCGCCGTGGCGGTGGCGAACGAGGCGGCGGCCAGGAAAATCAGGGAAGCAGTCTTCATTTGGATCCGGAGAGGGCGCGACAAACGCGCATTTTGATGCAATTCGGGCCCGCTCACGACAGGGTGTTCCGCACCAAGGAAAAAGGACGGCCGGGGCCGTCCTTTTGTCTTACTCATCAGGCTCGCGCCCTTCGCGAAACACCGCGGAACCGGCTTTGCCGGGCCGCAGGTGTTGCCCCCGGTAGGGGGTTGGCGAAGCGACACGAAGTGCGCGCAGCCTGGGGGCGAGCCGCTTACAGCGAGTAGTACATGTCGAATTCGACCGGGTGCGTCGCCATGCGGAAGCGCGTGACTTCTTGCATCTTGAGGTCGATGTACGCGTCGATGTACGAGTCGGTGAACACGCCGCCCTTGGTCAGGAACGCACGGTCCTTGTCCAGGTGCTCCAGGGCCTGGTCCAGGCTGTGGCAGACGGTCGGGATCAGCGCGTCTTCTTCCGGCGGCAGGTGGTACAGGTCCTTGCTGGCGGCTTCGCCCGGATGGATCTTGTTTTCCACGCCGTCCAGGCCGGCCATCAGCAGCGCGGCAAAGCCCAGGTACGGATTCATCAGCGGATCGGGGAAGCGCGCTTCGACGCGGCGGCCCTTCGGGTTGGCCACGAACGGGATGCGGATCGAGGCCGAACGGTTCTTGGCCGAGTAGGCCAGCTTCACCGGGGCTTCGAAGCCGGGCACCAGGCGCTTGTAGCTGTTGGTGCCGGGGTTCGTGATGGCGTTCAGGGCACGGGCGTGCTTGATGATGCCGCCGATGTAGTGCAGCGCGAAGTCCGAGAGGCCCGCGTAGCCGTCGCCGGCGAACAGGTTCTTGCCGTCCTTCCAGACCGACTGGTGCACGTGCATGCCCGAGCCGTTGTCGCCGACGATGGGCTTGGGCATGAAGGTGGCGGTCTTGCCATAGGCGTGGGCCACGTTGTGGATCACGTACTTCTGCAGCTGGACCCAGTCCGCGCGCTGCACCAGCGTGCTGAAGCGGGTGCCGATTTCGAGCTGGCCGGCGTTGGCCACTTCATGGTGATGCACTTCGACCGGGATGCCCAGCGATTCGAGCACCAGGCTCATTTCCGAGCGCATGTCCTGGAAGCTGTCGACCGGGGGCACCGGGAAGTAGCCGCCCTTGACTGCGGGACGGTGGCCGCTGTTGCCGTGCTCGAACTCCTTGTCGGTGTTCCACGAGGCTTCTTCGGACTCGATCTTCACGAAGCAGCCCGACATGTCGTTCTTCCAGCGCACGCCGTCGAACACGAAGAATTCGGGTTCCGGTCCGAAGTAGGCGGTGTCGCCCAGGCCGGAAGCCTTCATGTACGCCTCGGCGCGCTTGGCGAGCGAACGCGGGTCGCGCTCGTAGGCCTTGCCGTCGGCCGGGTCGATCACGTCGCAGGTCAGGATCAGCGTCGTTTCTTCGAAGAAGGGGTCGATGTTGGCGGTGTTCGGGTCGGGCATGAGCTGCATGTCCGAGGCTTCGATGCCCTTCCAACCGGCGATGGACGAACCGTCGAACGCGTGGCCCGAGGTGAATTTGTCTTCATCGAAGTGCGACACGGGCACGGTCACGTGCTGCTCTTTGCCGCGGGTGTCGGTGAAGCGCAAGTCGACGAACTTGACCTCGTTTTCCTTGACGAGCTTGAGTACATCGGCGACGGTCTTTGCCATCAGTTTCTCCTGAGTTGGATGGTGGTTAGGAATACAGGGACGGGAGGATGCAGTTTCTGTGCCATTGTCACCCCGCCGGATGAGGCCCGGGTGACGGCCCAGGGGCTGCCGGAAAAGGAAAAAATCACCAAATTGGTGCAATGCAGATTAACGCACCAATTCGGGGCCGAGCTTCGCATCGAAAGTGTGCAGGCCTTCGATGAGCTGGCCATAGGCGGCATCGAGCTTCGCGGGGTCGCCCTTGACGCCCAGCTCGATGTGGCGCCCGTACTGGGGGTGATCCACGCTGGGCAGGCTGAACACCTTGATGCCGGCGTGGGCCTGCTCGATGGCCTGCATCAGCGGCGTGAGGGTGGCTTCCATCGCACCGAAAACGATCACGGACTTCTCGGCGATGGCGTTGCGGGTGAACAGATCGGCATAGCGGCTGTCGAGCACCGACTCGATCATCGGCCAGGCCATGACCGGAAAGCCCGGCACGAAATGCACGTGCTCGACGCTGAAGCCCGGGATCTTGTTGTACGGGTTGCGGATGATCGACGCGCCCTGCGGAAACACGCCCATGTTCAGGCGGTGGATGTTGTCGGGCCGGTCGGGTTCGTAGGGCACGCCCTGCTCCAGGGCCGTGTCCTGCATCCGCTCGCGGATCAGCGCCTCGGCCTCGGGGTGCAGCGCCAGCGGCACGCGCAGGGCCTGGGCGGCGCACTGGCGGGTGTGGTCGTCGGGCGTGGCGCCGATGCCGCCGGTCGAGAACACGATGTCGCCCGAGGCGAAGGCGCGCATCAGGGCCGCGGTGATCCGCGTGGGCTCGTCGCCCACGTACTCGGCCCAGCCCAGCTGGAGGCCGCGCGCGGCCAGCAGCTCGATGACCTTGGCCATGTGCTTGTCGGCCCGCTTGCCGGAAAGGATCTCGTCGCCGACGACGATGAGACCGAATGCGCGTGTCATGGAGAACTCCATTGAGAAAGAGCGGCCTTGTTGGCCTCGGTGGCTTCGGCCGCCTCGAGCGTCTGCTGCGCGTCGCCGCTGCCGGCCGCGGGCTGCTGCGCCGCGCGCTGGGCGCGCAGCTGGGTCAGGGCGTCGAGGCAGTAGTGCGCGAACCAGAGCGCGGAGAAAGCGAAGACCAGCGTGTAGATCCAGATGGCGATCGGCACCAGCACGAAGAAGGCGGCGGCGAACAGCAGGCCCGAGGCCCAGACGATGCTCGGCGCAGCGCCCAGGTATCCGCACAGCACGCCGATGCACAGCAGCGGCAGGCGGTGGGCGCGCAGCAGCGCGGCGCGCTCTTCGGGGCTGGCGTGCTCGGCCAGCGCGTCGAAGCTCATCACGCGGTAGGTGAGCCAGCCCCAGATCAGCGGCGGCAGGATCAGCACCAGCGGCGGAATGAGCCACAGCGGCATCGACACCACCAGCGCGATCAGCGCCAGCACGGTGGCGCCGAGCGAGCGCAGCACGCTGCCGAAGAAGGAGGCGCCCTTCTTCTGCTCCAGCGTGGGAAAGCGCCGTTCGGCCACGAGCTTGGTGAGCGCCGGCGCCATGAAGCCGGCCACGATGAGCAGCGACAGCACGACGATCAGCGGCGTGACGCCGAACACCACCACCAGCGGCGCCAGCGCGGCCGTGACGTCACTGGAGAACAGGCGCCCGATCCAGGCCCAGAAGCTGGACAGCAGCGGCCAGGCGTCGAGGGCCTCGCGCGTCCAGGCGACAGCCGCGTCCCAGTAGAAGTAGCCGAGCCCTGCGGCCAGCAGCACCATGAGCGCCAATGGCAGGAGCGACAGCACGATCACGCGCGGGAGCATGCAATAGGCCACCGCGCGCCAGAAGGAGTCGAGGAGCAGGCGCATGAGGTTCGAGGATAGCGCAAGGCCCCGGCCCGCCAGCCGCCGGGCCTGCGGGTGGATCAGGCGCGGCCGAACAGCCGCTTCAGCCCCAGCCACTGCTGCGACCAGAAGCCCTGGCCGTAGTCGCGCGGCCGACCGTCGGCGCCGGGCTCGACCTGGTCGCGGATGCCGGTCGGGTCGTAGCGGTTCTCGAAGTTGGCGGTGCGAAAGAGCATGTCCCACCAGGGCAGCAGCACGCCGAAGTTGTGGCCGCCGAGCGTGCTCCGGCCGTGCGACTCGTGGCCCAGCCCGATGCTGTGGTGCAGCCGGTGAAAGCGCGGGCTGACCCACAGCCGCTCGCCGATGGCCCCGAAGCTCAGCCGCAGGTTGGCGTGCTGCAGGCTCTCGCTGAGCTGGGTGAAGGCCACGACGGCGATGAACTGGCCCGGCGCCACGCCGATCAGCTGCGCCACGATGACGATGAGCGTGTCGTGGATGACATCGTCCAGCAGGTGGTTGCGGTCGTCGCTCCACATCGTCATCTGGCGTTGCGAGTGGTGCAGCGAATGCAGGCTCCACCACCAGTTGAACTGGTGCTGGCCGCGGTGGATCCAGTAGCCGACGAAGTCGAGCACCACGAGGTAGATGGCAAAAGCCACCCACGGCACGTCGGTCACGCCGGGCCAGGCCTCGTCCAGGTGGAAGGTGCCCCACCCCGCCATGCGCAGGCTGCCGAGCAGGTCGTCGAACAGGGGCTGCAGCGTGAAGAACAGCGCCAGCCGGAACAGGCCCAGCCGGTGGATCAGCGTGTAGAGCACGTCGGTGCGGATGGCGCGGCGGTCGGTCATGGGCTCGACCGCGCGCCAGCGCTGCAGCGGGCCGATGACGGCCAGCAGCACGAGGATCTGGATCACGCCGACCAGCAGCCAGCCGGTGGCGTCGAAGGCGTCCTCGGCCCAGCCGCCCAGGCCGATGGCGTACACCAGCGGCTGCACGGCGGTCTCGAAGAGCCAGCCCTGCATGGCGGAAAAAACGTCGGTCAACCAGTCGATCACGGCGAAAACTCAGGAATCAAGGATGGGAGGCGATCCAGGCGCGGTAGTCCGGATGCTGGCGCAGGGTGCGAAAGCAGAAGCCCTTGGCCTTCAGGCCGACGATCAGCGGCTCGAGGTTGGCGGGCGCCCACGGGTCCTTGCGCGACCAGATGCCCAGGTGCGCCAGCAGGATGTCGCCGGGGCGGATGCCTGCCAGCGCCTGGGCCAGCAGCTTCTGATTGCTGAAGGCCTCGCTGGGCAGCTCGTCGCCCAGGAAGCCGGCGGGCGACCAGCCCACGTGCGCGTAGCCGCAGTCCCTGGCGGCCGCCAATAAAGCGGGCGAGGTCTTGCCGCCCGGCGCGCGGTACAGCGGCAGCAGCTTCTTGCCGGTGATGGCGGCCAGCCGGTCGGACGACTTGCGGATGTCGGCGCAGTACTGGGCCGCGCTCCAGACCGACTCCTTGCCGGTCTGCGGGCCGGCCGACGGCTTGATGCGAAAGCTGGGCGGCGTGCCCTTGACGTCGCCGCGCCAGTAGGCGTGGTCGTAGGTGTGCGAGCCGAACTCGTGGCCTTCGGCCGCCCTCGCCTTCCACCACGGCGCCCAGTGGTCGTCCAGGCTGTCGCCGTCGGTCTGGGTGCGCTCGGCGGCGGCGAAGAAGGTGACGCGCACGTCCTGGCGCTTGAGCACGTCGGCCACCAGCGGGGCGATGCCCATGTGGCCGGTGTCCAGCGTCAGGTAGACCGGCTTGTCGCAGGCGGCGGCTTCCTGGGCCCCGGCCGCCGGCACGGTGGCGCAGGCCAGCGCCGCGACGGCGAAGGCCACCCCGGCGGTGCGCAAGCCGCGCACGCGCTCAGATGCGCTTGGCATGGTCGAGGGTCCAGACGCCGTGCGGCGAGCGGCCGACGTTGATCTGCCGCACGACCTTCTGGCTCGCGAGATCGACCACCGTGAGCTTCTTGGCCCAGCGCGAGGTCACGTACAGCGTCTTGCCGTCGGCCGACACGTCCATGCAGTCGGGGCCGCCGGGCACGTTGTAGGTGGCAACGACCTTCAGCGTGGTCAGGTCGATGCGGCTGATGGTGTTGGCGACCCGGTTGCTCACGAACACGGTCTTGCCGTCGCCGGCCGAGCGGAAGGCGTGGGCGCCCTTGCCGGTGGGGATCTTCCCGACCAGCTTGGGCTGGGCGCCGGCCACGTCGAACACCTGCACACCGTCGCTGCCGGTGAGGCCCACGAGCAGCGTCTTGTCGTTGTGGGCGCCGAAGATGTCGGCCGGCATGGCGCCGGTGGCCATGCGCCAGCGGATGGTCTGCGTCGGCAGGTCGACCGCGATCAGCTCGTCGCTGTCCTGCATGGTGACGTAGGCCACGGTGCTGGTGTTGTCGATCCAGATGTGGCTGGGCGTCTTGCCGGTGGCGATGCGCTTGACCAGCTTCAGGTCCTTGCCGTCCCAGCGGTACACGTCGACGTGGTTCAGGCGGTTGGCCGCCGTGACGAACCACTTCATGTCGCGCGAGAACTGCAGCTGGTACGGATCGATGATGCCGTACACCACGCGCTGCACCTCGGCCGTGCGCGGGTCCAGGAAGGTGAGCGAATCGCCCGCCGAATTGGCCACGATGACCGACTTCTCGTCGGGCGTCATGTAGATGTGGTGCGGCTCCTTGCCGGTGGGAATGCGCTGCTTCTCGGTCCAGTCGACCGGGTTGATCACGCTCACGCTGGCGTCCAGCGAATTGAGCACGAAAACCGGTGGAGGAGCCGGCGGCGCCGCCGCGGCGGGGAGGGTCACCAGGGCTGTCAGGCACAGGCAGGACAGCAAGAAGGCCGCGATGCGGCCGTTCGGGCGGGCAGGGAGTCGCAAGGGAAGGTTCCGGGAGAGGGTTAACAATCTTAACGGTCGAACCCGACAAACAGCTGACCGCCGGCGCCCCCTCACCCGCTGTTGCGCCCGGCGCCTTGACCTATGTCAAGCGGCGCGGGGCACGGGCGCCCGCAACTGGGCCACCTGCTCGGCCGTGAGCCAGCGCCATTGCCCCGGCGCCAGGTCGTCCGGCAGCGCCAGGCCGCCGATGCGCGAGCGGTGCAGCCCCTCGACCCGGTTGCCGACCGCGGCCAGCATGCGTTTGACCTGGTGGTACTTGCCCTCGGTGAGCGTGAGCCGCAGGTGCAGCGGGCTGTCGGACTCGCAGGCGGCCGCGCGCACGGGCTTCGGGTCGTCGTCGAGCACCACGCCGGCCAGCAGCTTGGCGATCTGCGCCTCGTCGATCGGGTGCTTGGCCGTCACCTCGTAGACCTTGGGCACATGGTGCTTGGGCGAACCCATCTTGTGGATGAACTGGCCGTCGTCGGTCAGGAGCAGCAGGCCGGTCGTGTCTTGGTCGAGCCGGCCGATGGCCTGCACGCCCTGCACCGCGCCCTTGTTGGGGCGCAGGCGCAGCGGCGACGGCAGCAGCGTGTAGATGCTCGGGTAGGTCGAGGGCTTTTGCGAGCACTCGGTGCCGGCCGGCTTGTGCAGCATCAGGTAGGCCTTCTCGTGGCAGGCCCACTCGGTGCCCTGCACGGTGAACCGCAGGCCTTCGGGGTCGAGGTCGGCAAAGGGGTCGGTCACGGCCACGCCGGCGATGCTCACGTGGCCTTGCTGGACCAGGCCCGCGCACACGCGGCGGGTGCCGAAGCCCTGGGTATAGAGGATGTCTTGCAGGTGCATGAAAAATGAAAAAAGCGGCCGTGCCGACAGGGGCACGACCGCCTTCGAGTGTGCCGCAGGTTCAGTAGCCTGCTGCCAGGCCCGTGTTGCGACGGGGGTCGTTGGCGCCGTAGAAGCGGTTCGCGCCCACCGGCTTGCCGCCCAGCGAGGGCGCGCCGACGATGATCGCCGCCAAGTGGTTGGCCGGCTGCGGCACGCCCAGGTTGTGGCCCATGTCGGTCAGGATCTTGCGGGTGTCGGGGCTGATCGCGAAGGTCTCGACGTTGGTGACATCAGGCAGCCACTGCTGGTGGAAGCGCGGCGCATCGACGGCTTCCTGCACGTTCATGCCGTAGTCGACCACGTTCAGGATGGTGTGCAGCACGGCCGTGATGATGCGGCTGCCGCCGGGCGTGCCGACCACGAACACCGGCTTGCCATCCTTGGAGACGATGGTCGGGCTCATCGAGCTCAGCGGACGCTTGCCGGGGGCGATGGCGTTGGCCTCGCCCTGCACCAGGCCGTACATGTTGGGCACGCCGATCTTGGAGGTGAAGTCGTCCATCTCGTTGTTCAGCAGCACGCCGGTCTTGTCGGCCGTGACCTTGGCGCCGAACCAGTCGTTCAGCGTGTAGGTGACCGAGACCGCGTTGCCCCACTTGTCGGTGATCGAGTAGTGGGTGGTGTTGCTGCCTTCATGCGGCGCCACGCCGGGCTTGATGTCCTTGGACACACCGGCCTTCTTGGGGTCGATGGCGGCGCGGATCTTGGCGGCGTAGCCCTTGTCGAGCAGGCGGTCGAGCGGGTTCTTCACGAAGTCGGGGTCGCCCAGGTAGCTGTTGCGGTCCACGTAGGCGTGGCGCATGGCTTCGATCTGGTAGTGCACCGACTCCGCCGACCGAAAGCCCAGGTCCTTGAGCGGGTAGCCCTCCAGGATGTTGAGCATCTCGCAGATGATCACGCCGCCCGAGCTCGGCGGGGGCGCCGACACCACACGGTAGCCGCGGTAGTCGCACTCGACCGGCGCGAGTTCGCGCGTCTTGTACTGGTCGAGGTCGGCCTGCGTGATGATGCCCTTGCCGGCCTGGCTCGACGCCACGATCGCCTTGCCGACCCAGCCCTTGTAGAAGCCGTCGGTGCCCTTGGCGCTGATTTCGCGCAGCGTCTTGGCCAGGTCTTTCTGCACCAGCTTCTGGCCGACCGCGAAGGGCTCGCCCTTGTTCAGGAAGATGGCGCCGGAGACCGGGTCCTTCTTGAAGTCGTTGGTGGCGGTGAGCAGCATGTCGATGTCGCCCTGCTCCAGCGCGAAGCCCTTGTCGGCCAGCTGGACCGAGGGGGCGATGAGGTCGGCGCGCTTCATGGTGCCGTACTTCTCGCGCGCGTACTCCATGCCCGACACCGAGCCCGGCACGCCCACGGCGAGGTGGCCGTGGGTGCTCAGGCCCTTGACGACGTTGCCATCTTTGTCGAGGTACATGTTGGCCGTGGCGGCCAGCGGGGCCTTCTCGCGGAAGTCGAGGAAGGTCTTGCGGCCGTCGGCCAGCTGCACGGTCATGAAGCCGCCGCCGCCCAGGTTGCCCGCCGCCGGGTACACCACCGCCAGCGCATAGCCCACGGCCACGGCCGCATCGACCGCGTTGCCGCCGCGCTTGAGCACGTCGACGCCGACCTTGCTGGCCAGGTGCTGCGCGCTCACGACCATGCCGTGTTCGGCCGCCACCGGCGCCTGCGACGCGGCCTGCGAGCCGCCGGCCGCCGCCAGGGTGAGCGCGGCCGCGACGGCGGCGCGCAGGGTGGGGGTCCACTTGAAGTGCTGCATGGAAAAGTCTCCTCTGTGCGTTGGATGAAGAATGAGGGAGGGGTGAATGGAAAGTGGGACGTCAGGCCGTGAGCAGCGCCTTGCGCCGCAGACTCTGCAGCGCCTGCGCCACCTGCTCCTGCGCGAAGGCGTGCAGCGCCGACGGGTCGGTCAGCGGCTGGTCGTCCTTCAGGAAGCGCAGGCGTTCGGCGCGCACCTCGTCGAGCAGGAAGGCGGCCAGCGCCTCGTGCGTGTGCGCCCCGTCGAGCAGCGGCAGCAGGCTGCGTTCGAGCACCGTGAGCGACACCGGCTCGTGCCACTGGTTGCAGAGCACGGCCGCCGCCTGCGACGCGGGCACGCCGGCCAGCGCGCGGCGCACCGGGGCGAGCACCTGCGGCAGCGCCGACACCGAAGCAGCCGCCGACACCGGCGTGCGCCGGATGCGCAGCGCGCCGAGGATCAGCAGCTCCTCGAGCATGGCCAGCACGATGGGCTCGACGGCCGCGCGCGGCTCGCCGGTGAGCGTCACCACGGCCGCGAGCAAAGCCTCGGTCGACATCGAGCACGGATAGCTCGCGTCGAGCGCCTGCGCCACCGCCTTGTGCGCCGGCAGCCGCAACGTGACCTTCAGGTCGCGCAGCGCGGTGCAGGGCTGCTCGCGGGTGTCGATGGTGAGCGCCTCGCCGCCATCGACGCGGAAGACGCCGGCGAATTCCAGCGCGCGCAGGCGGGGCACTTCGAGGCGGTAACGGATGTTCGCGGCGTTGCCCTGCTTCACCAGCAGCGTCTGGCGGAAGGTGCGGTTGACGAGGAAGTCGAGGTACTGCTCCATCATCACCTGGCTGCCGCCGCACTCGCGCAGCAGCGGGTCGCGCACCTTCTCGCCGTAGTTCTGCACGAACATGGTCGAGGGCTCGGCGTCGCACAGGTAGGCCAGCCCGCGCGCCTCGGCACGCGCGACGAACTCCTTGAAGTAGCAGGGCTCGTTGCAGGGCTCGAGGAACTCGTGCAGCAGGTAGTAGTTGCCGGAGTTGCGCACGATCGGCATCGTCTCTTCGAGCGTCTTGCGCAGCACGCTGTCGGGCCGGGCCGACTGTTCGAGGAACTCGAGCATGCCGCGCGCGTACGACAGCTTTTCTTCGGGCGTGTCACGCGGGCCGCCGCGCAGGATCATCGCGTCGCGCACGATCTCGCGCGCCTTCCAGCCCGGGTACACGTTGTAGCTCACGTACACCACGCCGCCCGGCGCCAGGTTCTCGGCGCACACGCGCAGGATGGCGTCCTGCACCGGCCCCGGCACCCAGCTGTAGACGCCGTGGCAGACGATGTAGTCGAAGAGGCCGAACGAGGCGTCGATGTCGGCGATGTTGAAGGCCTTGAGCTCGATGTTCGACAGCCCCGCGTGGTCGAGCGCCGCAGCGCCCTGGGCCACCTGCACGCGCGACAGGTCCACGCCCACCGCGCGCGCCTGCGGATGGCGCGTCGCGAAGGGAATCAGGTTGCCGCCGGCGGCGCAGCCCAGCTCGAGCACGCGCGCCTTGTGCGGCGGCGGCGCCTCGAGCCCGAACAGGAAGGCCAGGGCTTCCAGGTGCTCCACGGCGGACTGGGGAAACGGGTGCGAGTCGTAGGGCACCGCATCGTAGTAACTGGTGAGCGTGGAAGTCAGAGAGTCCGGCACGAACGTCCTTTGGGGATCGGAAGGGGCTGCAGCAGTGCTCGCAGACTATAGCCCCGTGCCCTCGCAAAAAGAAGCAGGCGCAGGCCGACCCGCCCTGCCCTGGCCACGGACTTCGGCGCTTGCACGACCTCTTTAGAATGGCCCGATGAACTGGCGCATCACACTGTTTCCCCTGGCTTTGGTCATTGCCGGCTGCTCGACGCCGCCCAACCAGATCGTTCCCTTCCGCGACGGTGTGCTGCGTGCCATGACCTACACCCAGGCCTCGGACTACTGCAGCGCCAAGAGCCAGGAGCCGAAGTGGCTCGGCAAGGCACCGGCCGAATCCGGCGTGCTGTTCCAGTGCCAGTGAGTCACTGCACCACCCACCTCATCACGCAGGGCTGACGCCCGGCCGCACCGCTCAGGCGTCGACGTCGATGAGCGCCAACCCGCTCTCGCGGTCGCAGGTCTTGCGCAGGTAGCCCGGCGACTCGACCATTTCATGGCGAGGCGTGTTCTTCCGTTCAAGGCGTCAGCGCGGGGAGTTCTGCCTGCAGTCCTCAGCGGTGCCCCGGCAGTCGTCCTGGCGCGAGGGCGCTCCGGGGTCGTCCACGCGGGGCTTGTCCTCGCCGGCCGGCTTGGCGTCCACTGGCGGCTTTTTCACCATGCCGGGGTCGCGGTCGGGCGGCGCGGGCTTCACCAGCCGCGGATGGCCATGGGGCGGCGGCTTCACTAGGAATTCGGGATCGGGCCCAGGTTGCGCTTGCGGCTTGACCGGCGGTGGCGGCGGCTTGTCGGCCGACTGCGCGGCAGCCGGCCCGGCAACGAGCGCCGCGACGCCCAAGACCCCGATGGCAAGGCTTCCGGCAAACATCGATTTCGTTGGATTGCGCATGGCGTTCACCCATGGCCCGAAGGTTTCACCGGGGCGTTCCCGGTGGTGTAGGCCTCTTTCGCCAATGGCCGCAAGTCGGCGTCGCGGTGCCTGCGACGCTGGCGCAGCCGCCGGGCGATGGCCGCAGGGATGGCGCGCGCTCAGCCCGCCAGGCTGACGCGCACCACGCACGCCGGCGGCACCAGAATCTCGTCGCAGTTCGGCCCGGCCCCGCCGCGGTCGATCACCACGAAGCTGGCCGGCTGCTGCGTGACCACCAGCGGGTGGTGCCAGACCCCGCGCGCGTAGTTCACGCCCTGCCGCCCGTCGGTGACGAAGGCGCGGATGTCTTCCACGCGCACCGTGTCGCCCGCCGGCGCCACCACCACGAGAAAGCGGCTGCCGTCCATCGGCACGAAGGCCTGGCTGCCCAGCGGGTGGCGCTCCAGCATGCCCACCTGCAGCGGCAGCGCGTAGGGCTGCGTCTCGAAGATGTTCACCAGCACGCGGCTGTCGCCGGGGCCCGGGTCCACGCGCGCCAGGTCGTGAAAGCGCGTGGTCATGCCCGCGTTGATCGGCATCGCCCGGGCGTGCGCGCTCTCGATGACGTCGCCGAACGCGGCGAAGGCCTCGCGCGTCAGCGGCTGCGCAACGAGCGCAAGCGTCGCGGGCGTGCCCGGCGCCGGGGGCAGGAAAGTGGGGCTGGCAATCGTCAACAGAAACTCCTCGGCTTTTGGTCCAACTGGTATTACCAGTATCCTTGCGATACATCCACTCAGTCAATCTCCCGGCGTCAGGGAAATCGCTAGTGTCCAATGGCGCATGAGGCCTTAAGGTCTCGGTCGCGTTAAATCATACCGGTAATACCAGTTAATCCACCCCATCGACGCCTTCGAGGACCGCCATGTCAACCACCACCCTTCATGCGCCGCTGCAGCCGGCCACCACCTCTGCTGCAGCGGAGAACGCGCTTTACAAGAAAGTGGCATGGCGACTCATGCCGTTCCTGATGCTCTGCTACGTGGCCGCCTACCTGGACCGCGTGAACGTCGGCTTCGCCAAGCTGAACATGCTCAGCGACCTGCAGTTCAGCGAAGCCATGTACGGGCTGGGCGCGGGGCTGTTCTTCATCGGCTACTTCTTCTTCGAGGTGCCGAGCAACCTGCTGATGCACCGCATCGGCGCCAAGGCCACCATCTCGCGCATCATGATCACGTGGAGCCTGATCTCGGCCGCGATGATGTTCGTGACCACGCCCACGCAGTTCTACGTGCTGCGCTTCCTGCTCGGGGCGGCCGAGGCCGGCTTCTACCCGGGAATGATCCTGTACCTCACCTACTGGTTTCCCTCGCATCGGCGCGCCAAGATGGTGGCGGTGTTCATGTGCGCGATCCCGGTGTCGGGCGTGCTGGGCGGACCGCTGTCGGGCCTGATCATGGACGCCATGCACGGCATGGGCGGGCTGCGCGGCTGGCAGTGGCTGTTCCTCATCGAGGCGCTGCCTTCGCTGGTGATCGGCCTGCTGGTCATCGTGTACCTCGACAACAGCATCCAGGCCGCACGCTGGCTCACCGCCGAAGAAAAGGCCGTGCTCGCACGCAACATCGCCGCCGAGAACGCCACCAAGGGCGGCACCAGCCACATGACCCTGCGCGCGCTGTTTGCCGACCGCCGCATCGTGAAGATGGCGCTGATCTGCTTTTGCACGGTGATGGGCCAGTACGGCCTGACCTTCTGGCTGCCCACGCTGGTGCGCCAGTCGGGCGTGTCGGGCGCGTTCAACATCGGGCTGCTCACCGCCATTCCCTTCGCCGTGGCGATCGTCTCGATGCTGCTGGTGAGCCGCAGCTCCGACCGCATGCGCGAACGCCGCTGGCACCTGATCGTGCCCTTCTGCTGCGGCGCGCTGGGCCTGACGCTGAGCGCCATCTTCAGCAACAACGTGTACCTCTCGCTGGCCGCATTGGCCCTGGCCGCGGGCGGCAGCCTGGCGACCTCGCCGCTGTTCTGGAGCCTGCCGACGGCCATCCTGTCGAGCGCGGGCGCGGCGGCGGGCATTGCGCTCATCAACTCCTTCGCCAACCTGGCAGGCTTCGTGAGCCCGTACATGATCGGCCTGATCAAGGACGCCACGAAGAGCACCGACATCGCGTTGTTCGTGCTGGCCGGCGTGCTGCTGTTCGGCGCCTTCCTCACCTGGACGGTACCGGCCAAGCTGGTCAACAAGTAGGGAAGGCCCCGGGGTGCGGCCACAGTAAGATTTCCAGCTCCCGCCACTGCCGCACTTCGCACCGAAAACCACCCATGCTCGCCTCCCCCGCCGTCGCCGCCACCGCCGCCCGCCTGATCCAGCAGCGGATCGCGGACGGCACCTATGCGGCCGGCGGGCTGCTGCCTTCGCAGCGCGACCTGGCCGAGCAGCTCGGCATCAGCCGCACCTCGCTGCGCGAGGCGCTGTCGACGCTGCAGGGCACGGGCCTGGTCATTCCGCGCCCCGGCAAGGGCATGTACGTGGCCGAGGACGGCGGACAACAGCCGCCGGCCGCCTCCCCGGCCTGGAAGTTCGCCACCTCGCATTCGCTGCAGGACGTGTACCAACTGCGCTTCGCGGTCGAGAACTTCACCGCGCGGCTGGCCTGCCTGGTCATCGAGGCGGACGACCTGGCGGCGCTGCGTGCCAATGCACAGGCCATGCGCGCATGCATCGACGCCGGCGACTTCACGCAGGCCACGCAGCTCGATTTCGACTTCCACATGCAGATCATCGGCATCGCAGGCAACCAGGCCATCGCCGAGATCCTGCGCAACAGCGCCGAGGTGATGCAGGAGAGCCAGCGCCTGCCCTTCTACAAGCGCGGTGCGCGCCATGCCACCTACGACGAGCACATGGCGATCATCGAGGCGCTCGCGCAAGGCAACCCGGCGCTGGCGCAGCAGGCGATGACGCAGCACATCGTGCAGGCCGCGCAGCGCGCGGGCGTGCACTTTCCGACGGGGCTCGAGGCAGGTTCGGCGGCCTGACGCTTCAGGTCCACGTGTCGACGACGATGCGCAGCACCTCGACGCGCTCGGGCAGCTCGATCAGGAACTCCGCATCGCGCGGCAGGTGATGCACCCCATTCGGGTCGCCGCCGGTGAACGCGCTCATCGCGGCCACGTCGGGCCAGTAGGAGGTCGTGACGAACTCGGTCTCGGTGGCGCGGTCTTCCCGGAACAGCTGCACCGCGACCGCCGTCTTGCGCAACGGCGGAATGCCTTCAGCCAGCAGGTAGCGTTCGTAGGCATCGGCGCGATCGGGCGTGACGCGGCCGCGCCAGATGCGCGCGATGGTGGCGACGCTCATACCGGCACGCCTTCGATCGTCCGGGTGGATGCAGACGCCGGCACCGGCAGGTGCCGCCCCAGGAAATCGCGCAGCGGCGGCAGCACCTCGGCCAGGTGCGTCTCGAGCAGCCAGTGGCCCCCGTCGTCGAACGCGTGGAACTGGGCGTCGGGCAGGTCCCGCAGGTAGGCACGGCCGGCCTCGATCGGCATGTAGCCGTCCTGCGGCCCCCACAGGATCAGCGTGGGCGGGCGGTACGTGCGCAGGTAGTCCTGGTAGCGCGGGAACCACCGCAGGTTCTCCTTCAGCCCCTTCATGAGGCCCAGCGCAATGCCACGCCGCACGGGCGTGTCCATCAGCGGCCAGTGAAGGCGCCAGAGATCGGGCGCGAGCCGCGGGGCCACGCGCGACGACACCTCGCCGATGAACTCGTCGCGAAAGCCTTCTTCGCTCACGGCGCGCTCCAGCACCGCGAGATGGGCCTCGCTCGGGTCGTTCCAGTACGCCCGGATCGCCGCGTACTTCGGCCCCAGCGTGTCTTCGTAGATGTCGCCGTTCTGGACGATCAGCGCCGTCACCCGTCCGGCCCGCCGCATCGCATGGCGCAGGCCGATCTGCGAACCGTAGTCGTGCAGGTACAGCGCGTAACGACGCAGCGCGAGCGCGGCGGTGAAGCGGTCGAGGAAGTACGCGTAGCCATCGAAGTCGAACACGAAGTTCTCCTCGGGCGTGCCGCTGTAGCCGAAGCCCGGGAAATCGGGCGCCACCACGCGCCAGCGGTCCGCCAGCGCCGGCATCAACGCGCGGTACTGGAACGAAGAACACGGATAGCCGTGCAGCAACAACAGCACCGGGGCACCCACCGGACCGGCCGCGCGATAGAAGACCTCGACGCCGTCGATCTGCACCGTGCGGTGCGTGACGGCGGTCGTGCCGGCCGCGTCGTTCTTTCGGGGGTTCGCATTGGCCATCTCGGCTCCTTGAGACATGCAAAGAAACAGAGGTGTCTTTGTCGCCTCCGGCGCGGGGCCCGCATGTGGGAAAGGGCCGACCCTGGGTGTCGTCCAGGCCGCGCGCGCCCTGCGGCGGGCACGCTGCAGGGCGACATAGGCAACCTGGCCATCCCGTCGGCCGATCGGCCTTGGCAGCACCGGCCGGACGGTCGCCCCGCGCCCGAACATGAAACTTTGGCTCACTGGCCGTCAAACCGCAGTCCAAAGCTTTCACTGCAGCGCGGTGCGCAGGACAATGGGGCGTTGATGGTGGTCGGGGCGCCGCCTCCGATCCTGTCGGCATCGCACTTTCAGGACTACACACGTCGCGTCATGGAACAACGGCTGGAATGGGCCCTCGCGGCCTGCTCACGCATCCTTCGACCCGTGGTGAAGCTCGCCCTCGCGATGGGGGTCAAGCACCCCCACCTGGAGGAGTTGCTGCGCGACCTGCTGATCGAGGAGGCGCAGCACTCCTGGCGCAGCCAGGGCGTTCCCAAACCCAACCTGAGCCAGTTGTCCGTCACCACCGGCCTGAACCGCAAGGCCGTGACCGCCAAGGTCCGCTCCACCGTCGACCCCCTGCCCCACACCGAACTGTCGGCCGCAGCCAAGACGTTCACGCTGTGGCTGCAGATGCTGACCGAAGACGCTTCGTTCCGGCGCCTGCCCGTCACATCGGGCCACACGGCGCCCTCGTTCGAGGCGGTCGCGCGCCTGAGCAGCCGTGGCAACGTGCACCACCGCACCATCCTCGACGAGCTGATCCGGCTGAACATGGTGACCGAAAACGAAGGCATGGCCGAGCTCACCGCAGACGGTTTCGTGCCCGTGCAGGACCTGCAATCGATGCTGGCCTTCCTGGGCGACAACGGCCGGGACCACCTGCTGGCGGCCGTCGCCAACACGCTGGGCGAACAGCCCCGCATGCTCGAGCGCGCGGTGTACGCGCGCGGGCTGTCGCTGAACGATTGCGAACAAATCCACCGCCTGGTGCGCGACCGCTGGTCCGCCCTGCACCACGAGCTCGCGCAGGAAATGGCACAGGCGGTCAGCCGCGCGCCGGCCCGCGCCGAAGGACGAATCCGTGTCGGCATCTACACGTACTACGAGGACGAGGGCACGCCGCCCCCGCCCGCGTCCTCTGAAAGCGAGCGCCCCTCATGAGCACGATCCAAACACCCCGCCGCCTCCTGCTGGGCCTGTTCTGCGCCGGCCTCATGGCCCTGTTGATGTCCTGCGGAGGCGGCGGTGGTGCCTCGACCGGGAACCTGGGCCTGGGCACCGGCACCGCGATCGGCGGTGACAGCCCGGGCGGCGCGGGCACGGGCACAGGCGGGGATGGGACCGGGTCCGGCTCGGGCAACGCCGGCACGGGCGGCTCCGGCGACACCGCCAGCAACGGCAACACCGACGGCTCCGGTGTCGGCTCGGGCGGCACCGGCGTGACCGCGGACGCCGCCGGCATCGGTGCCGCGGACGGCCTGGGCAGCATCATCCTGAACGGCCTGCGCTACACCACGGACACGGCCACCATCACCGTCGAGGACGCCACCGAACTCCAGATCGGCATGAGTGCGCGGGTCGCCGGCAAGGTCGACCCCGACTTCACCCGCGGCATCGCGACGCAGGTCGTGTCGGGGGCCGAACTGCGCGGCGCCGTCTCGCGCATCGACGTGGGCGCCGGCAGCTTCGTCGTCATGGGCATCAACGTGACCATCGATGCGGCCACGGTCTGGGCCGACGCGAACGGGCTTGCCAACGTGGCCGACGGCAGCCTCGTCCAGGTGTGGGGCCTGCCCGGCGCGCCGGGCACGCTGCGCGCCACCCGCGTGCAGACCGCGCCCACGCTGACCGCCCCGCTGGTGACGGGCGCCATCCAGGGCCTCAACACGACAAACCAGACCTTCATGCTCGGCCAGCTGACGGTCAGCTATGGCGGCGCCAGCTTCGCGGGCATCGACGCCTCGTCGCTGGCCAACGGGGTCATCGTGCGCGCCCGCGGCACGACCGCGCCGGTCGGCAACGCGTTCACGGCGACCCAGGTGCAGGGCTGGTACGCGATACCGACGAGCAACGGCATCGCACTGCAGCTGGCGGGGGACATCACCGACTTCGTCTCGCGCGGCGCCTTCAAGGTGCTGGGCACGCCGGTGGACGCCACCAATGCGCAGATCACGGGCGGCCCCGTCGGTTCGCTCGGCAACGGCGTGAAGGTCGAGGTCGACGGCTTCATGTCCGGCGGGGTGCTGGTCGTCAAGAAGCTGCGCATCCGCCATGTGCCGGGCACGGGCGGGCCGGCCTCGTTCACGCTCATCGGGGCCATCGGCGGCTACCAGTCTTCGGCCAATTTCAGGGTGCAGGGCCAGCCGGTGGACGCCAGCGGACCGGGTACCACCTTCGAGAACGGTACCGCCGCGAACCTGGCCAACGGCCAGCGCGTGACCGTCGTGGGAGACCGGGTGGTCGACGGCGTTCTCATCGCCCAACGGGTGACATTCAACCCCTGACCTGAAGCGGCGGCGCAGCGCCCCGCCGCCCGGTCGCATCGCCCGCCCCTTCTGGCGGCAGGCGAAACCGGGCTTTCGCACACATCCAGCTCGATATCGCCGCATCGCGGCGGGCCTGCGCGCACGCGGGCCGGATAGCACCTTCGGCCATCTATCTCCAAACTCGTGGCGAAAGTACGAAAAAGGGACTAAAGTGAAAAAATCACATTTCTTACATTGGTGGCTTCCGTGTCTGTTCCCGCGAGTTCAGTGCGACCGTTGCTCCCCGTTGGCATCGCAGGCCCACGCCTGACGGATGCCTCCCTGTGCGGGGCTGCGCATCGGGTGCCTGTTCGTCGTCGGGCCAGCCGGCACCGCTGACATTGCGAGGAGTACCGCATGCCGCTCGTCCTTCTTCTTCGGCTCATGAACAAGCGTTTTCCGGTCATGCTCACGGCGGACGCGGACATCCGGCATGCCTCGGTGCTGGTCGCCACCGGACTCATCGAAGCCGAGTTCCATGTCGACAACTTCGGCTACCAGCGGTACGAAAGCGCCCAGGTCTTTGCCATCACGGACGAGGGGCACGCGGAGATCGCCACGCTCTGCGGCAACGGCGCCTCGGTGCATGAAGAACGCCCCCAATGGAGCGTCATGCCGCTCGATTACCTGCGCAGGATCGGCAACTCGACCTTTCCCCTGCACACCGAGGACCCGTCGGAGATCAACTCCGTGGCGGTCCTGGAAGCCGCCGGCATGGTGGAGGCCACCCTCCCCCCGATCTGCCGCGCCCGGCAGAAGCTGCGCCAGGCCACCGTCCTGCGGGTCACGCCCCTGGGACGGACGGCGCTGGTGCCACGGCGGGGCTGAATCCGGGTTCGGGTCGAACGCCCGGCGTGCCAGCCCTGGCGCGCCGGGATCGGTGCGTCCGGCGCGCACGAACACCGCCCCTCGCGTTCCCCTCGCCCCACACCTCCATGAATCGGGTACCCGTTTGCCCTGCGACTGCCCCCGGCCGAGGGAAAGCGCCTCGTACAGCGATGAAAAAAGCCTGCCTACGACACAATTGAAACCAAACGCAACAGACGTCACAGATCGCCCATGAGGTTCCTTTCGAGTACCAAAGAAGTAATGTGAAACCTTCACATACACCGCGTTATTGGCACGAAGAAATGAACGCCAGGCTGTTACCACCGAACGTCGGCCCCTGCCGTGCATGAAACAGTTCATGCGAAGGATGTCTTGCCATGCGCGCCCCCGTCTCCGCCCCGAGCCTCGACAGCAGCCTGTCGACGGATGCGCTCATGGCCGCCCGCATGCGGCTGGTGCTGTCGATCTCGGCGGTGCTGGCCATGGCGGTCGATGCGGGGCCCACGCGGCAACCGGTGGCCAGCGCGGTCTGGCTGGCCTTTTGCGGATACCTCCTGCACAGCGTGCTGGTGCACGCCTGCACGCAGGGCGGCTGGCGCCATGTCCAGGGCAAGGCGGTCCACTGGTCCGACGTGATGTGGTTCACGCTGATCGTCTTCGTGACGGGCGGCGTGCACAGCCTGTTCTTCCTGTTCTATTTCTTCGCCATCCTGACCTCCTCGTTCCGCTGGGGCTTCGAGGAAGGCGCCCGCGTGACGATCGTCTCGGTCGCGTCGTTCGCCGCCTGCGGGCTCGGCACGAGCACGGGCGACGACGCGCCGCAGCTGCTGATGCGCACGACCTTCCTGCTGGCGCTGGGGCACATGATCGTGCACTGGGGCGGCTCCAAGCTCATCCTGCAGCGGCGCCTGGCCCTGCTGGGTGACATCAGCCAGCTGTCGAACCCGCGCTTCGGCGCGGGCCGCACCATCGCCCGCACGATGGAAAAGACGCTGGCCTTCTTCAAGGCCAGCCACTGCATCCTCATGACGCGGGACACCGCCACCGGCAACTGGACCCTGCGCACGCTGCGCAAGGACGACACCTGCGAGCACGTCGGCGTCGAGACGCTCGGGGGCATCGCCGAGTCGCCGCTGATGGCGCTGGAGCATCCGCACACCGTGCTGAGCAACCGCCTGCCCTGGCCCCTGAACCACTTCTTTGCGCGCAGCCACATGCACGGCCCCGGCGCGATCGGCTGGCGCCCCGAGGGCCGCGACGGCGCCAAGCGCAGTGCCGCCGTGGCCGCCATGCTCGAGGCCCGCGCGTTCATCAGCGCCGCGCTGCCGCTGCGCCTGGGCGAGGGGCGCGTGTTCATCTCCTCGCGCAACGGCCACTTCAGCAAGTCCGACGCGCTGTTCCTCGCGCATCTCATGGAACAGATCTTCCCGGTCATCGAGACCATCGAGGTGCTCGACCGCATGGCCTCGGAAGCGGCCGCGACCGAGCGCCTGAAGATCTCGCTGGACCTGCACGACACGGCCGTGCAACCCTACATCGGGCTGCGCATGGGCCTGTGCGCCCTGCGCAAGAAGGCCGCCGCGGACAACCCGCTGCTCGAGGACCTGGACAAGCTCGCCGAGGTGGCGAGCGGCGTGATCGCCGACCTGCGGCGCTTCGCGGGCGCGGTCAAGGCCGGCCCGGAAAGTTCGTGCGGCCTCGTGCTGCACCAGCTGTACAGCCAGGCCGCCCGCATCCAGGGGCTCTACGGCATCGAGATTTCGGTGAACGTCGAAGGCCACGTGCGTCTTGACGACCGCATGACCGCGGAGGTTCTGCAGATGGTGGGCGAAGGCCTGAACAACATCTGCAAGCACACGCAGGCCCGCCGCGGCAGCGTGCGCATCGGCTGCCGCAATGGCTGCCTGCACCTGCGCATCGAGAACGAAGGCGACGAAGAGAACTTCGCGCCCTTCCGGCCACGCTCCCTCAGCGACCGCGCAGCGGCGCTCGGAGGCCGCGCGCAGGTCAGCCGGTGCCGGGGCGGCGGCACCGAGGTGCTGATCGAAATCCCCATCTGAGCCCCCAAAAGCACGACAACAGTCCGAGGAGCCCCTCATGCAAACCGAAGCCCATCCCATCGGCGTCCTGCTGGTGGACGATCACCAGACCATGCTGTGGGGCCTGTCCCGGCTGATCGACGGCGAACAGCCGCGCATGAAGGTCGTCGCCACCGCCAGCTGCTGCGAAGAGGCCGTGGCGCACACGCAGAGCCTGGCCCCCGACGTCATCGTGCTCGACCTCGACCTGGACGGCCATTGCGCCCTGGACATCCTGCCGCAGCTGCTGTCCAACGAGGTCTCGCGCGTGGTCGTGCTGACCGGCGAACGCGAGCAGCGCACCCTGGACCTCGCGGTGCTGCGCGGCGCACGCGGCGTGATGCGCAAGGACGCCTCGGCCGAGCAGGTGCTCGATGCGATCGAACGCGTGCACCACGGCGAGCTCTGCGTCGACGCCCCGACCATGGGCCGCGTGCTCTCGGAACTCACCTCGGTGAAGAAGCCGCCGAAAGCCGACCCCGAGTCCGTCAGGCAGGCCAGCCTGACCCAGAAGGAGCGCGACATCGTCCGCACCGTGGTGCACGGCAGCGGCGCCTCCAACAAGACCCTGGCCGGGCAGGCCTTCGTCACCGAGCACACGCTGCGCAACCACCTCACGTCGATCTACCAGAAGCTCGGCGTGACGAACCGGCTCGAGCTCTACATCTACGCCGTCAAGCACCACCTCGACGCCATGGCGCACTGACAGCGCCCTGCCCGCCCCGTCCTTCGGGGCGCCCACTGCGGGCCGCTCAGCGTGGGCATGCCCCTCCGGGACCCGCCATTTCCCCGCTTTTCCGATCACCGCCTGCTGCGATCAGCTGGCGTGCGGGAGCGCACCGGAGTGGCAGAGGAGGAAAAGATCCGGCACCGTATTTCGTGCCACCTCAAAGAAATTGAATTTCAATTGAATTGAAAAAATCATGATCAAGCGAGAGAATAAGCTCACAAAATAAAAACCTAATAAAAGACAATTTGGTTAATAGAAGATTTCATTCAATTCAAATATCATCGGAATTTCAATAATCAAATTATTTCCACGGTTTCAATTGGTTTTTTGAATATTTTATTTCGTCAAACACCAAATACCCAATCAGAAATGAATTTCATATTTGATTAATTTCATTATTTTCAAAATTTCCTCGCATAAATAAACCCATTCCACTTTTCAACCAGCATTGCTCACCTGGCGAACAATGCGTCGTTTTTCACGATCAGCCTCAAAAACATAGAAATTAGGTATATCGAACGTCATGGTTCAGGTAGTTCCATTTTGAAACACTCATGTCTTTCCACAAACAGGAGCAAAAGACCCGCGCAACCGTCCCGTCAAGTTCATAGGATTGCGCAAGCCTCGGCCGAATTGAATTTCAATTAAAACTCATAGAAAACATTCAATTCGGCACTTGCCTTTCATTTTTCTATTGAAAATGTATGAAACCCCAACCTGCTTTGCCGCCGATGGGGAAAGTGGCCCCGGAGCGCTCGATGGACGACCTTTGCGTCTCCCCGCCCACGCTCGCAACGACCGGCCTGCGTCGCTCACACCAACCGGGGCAGGCACATGCTTGATCACCGGCTCATCAGCTCTGGCGAAAAGGCCTCCGTCGGCGTCTGCGCGCCCGCCGCGAGGCTGTGGCCGGACTTCCTGATCGGCCAGGAGAAATCGCCGGTGCGCGTGCTGCTCGTCGACGACGACGAGTACATGCGCCGGGTGATCGCCCAGGAGTTGCTGTCGGACCTGCGCATCCAGCTCGAAGGCCAGGCCGACAGCGTTCGCGAGGGACGCCGGCTGCTGACCACGCACACCTTCGACGTGCTGATGCTCGAGCTGCAGCTGGGCGACGAGATGGGCTTCGAGCTGATCACCGAGGCACGCCGACTGCACCGCAGCAGCGAGGTCATCGTGATCTCTTCGCTCGAGGACGATGCCCACGTGCTGCGCGCCTTCGAACTGGGTGCCATGGGGTACCTCCTGAAGAACGCCTGGTTGCAAAGCTTTGCCGATGCCGTGCTGCACGTGGTGAACGGCGGGGCCGCGATCACGCCCCGACTCACGCGGCGCCTGCTGCACCGCCTGGACTACCACCCCCGCGAGCCGGTCGCCGACAAGGCGCCGTCGCCGCCGAGACCGCCGTCGCGCGACATGACACTGACGCCGCGAGAGAGCGAGGTCCTGCGTTGCGTGGCCTCGGGTTACGTTTCCGCGGAGATCGGCGCCAAGCTCGGCATCACGGGCCAGACCGTCAATGTGCACATCAAGAGCATCTACAAGAAGCTGCATGTGCATTCGCGCGCCCAGGCGGTGAACTTCGCCGTTCACACGGGCCTGATCTGAAGGGCAACGACCCCATGACTTCGATCGATTGCCCCTTCGCCGCCGGATCGCGCCCTCGTCGCGCGCTCGACAAGCGGCCCTTCGTCCAGGCCATGCTTGTCGCGGCCTGGGCCACGCAGGTCATGTGCGCCGACCTGGCGATCGCGACGGAAGCGACGTCGGCCGCCGTTGCGGCGCACGAGAACCCGGATGGCGGCGTTGCGGACGGCGAAGTCGCAAGCGACGCGGCCGCGGTGACGGCCTCTCCCGACAATCCGGCGGCCACCACAGGAAGCGGTGACCCGGAGCGCCCCGGCTCCGCCGTCTACAGCCCCTTCGCGAGCCCGCCACACGGCAATGAACGCCCTCCCGCTTTCGCTGCGGCGTCCCAAAAAAGCAATGGCGGCCATGCGGAAATGGCGCTGATCGCCCTGATTTCGGGCGGTGTCGCCGCGGTCGCTGTTTTTTTTTGGCTCTGGCGCGCGTAGTCAGGTTCTCGTCAGTTAATTTGTATGTGAGAAAGTTGCATTCCTGAAGATGGCCTCTCATAATTAGCACCTTCGTTTTCGAAGACAACCAATCGACCACCGGTTGCCGTCCGCTTACAAGCGGCAACGACTTTCGGCGCGCCGACCTAGATTCTTTTTGACAGGATCCATGGTGGGGGTATCGCATGAACAAGTGTCGAATCAAGGTCCGCATGAAATGCGGGCTTCATCTCCATGCCGGCATCGCGCCTGACCGGCATCGCGCAATGGATATTTGCGGCACCGCCCCGCTGCGGTGCCTGAGCGGCCGACGACGACCCTAGCCGCTCCCCAGGCGTGACCGCCACCGGGTCACGCGCTGCATCACTTCCTCGAAAAACCCGCGGCTGGCAATTCCAGGCGCGCGGTCACTCCTGAGCCACGCTACATGAGCCTTTTCGCCATGTAGGCGGGACCGGGGCTGCATTGAAAGTCGTTCGTCTTGAGGAGAATAGAAATGGCCACGCTGATCAGGTCCGATCTCGAATTCATTCTTCAACAAATTCTCATTGCGGAAGCACAAGCAGCGGGAGCGGACCCCGCCAGCCTGGTCCCGAACGCCTTTGCGCCCTTCGGCCTCAGGACGGTCGACGGGTCGTACAACAACCTGATGCCGGGCCAGAGCGAGTTCGGTGCCGCAGACAACCCGTTTCCGCAGCTGGTGCCTCAGACCTACAGCAACGAGCAGGACGACGCCTTCGCAGGGATCACCAACACGGACTACGGCAGCGCCGGGAACGTGGTCGATGCCGACCCGCGGCTGATCAGCAACCTGGTCGCCGACATGACCAGCAACAACCCCGCGGCGGTGAGCGCCTTCGTGGCCGCGGGCCTCGGAACGCTCGACGCAGCCGGCGTCCTGTACGACCTCCAGGGCGTCGTCATTCCCCCCGGCACGCTGCTGGAGATTCCGAACACCAGCCCCGACGAAGGCCTGTCGGCGCCCTTCAATTCATGGTTCACCTTCTTCGGCCAGTTCTTCGACCACGGCCTCGACCTGGTCAACAAGAGCAGCACCGAGATGATCTTCATGCCGCTGCAGCCGGACGATCCGCTGTTCAGTACGACCCCCGGCGCCCCCAATTTCATGATCCTGTCGCGCGCCACGCGCGATGCGAACGGCGACCAGACCAACCAGACCACGCCCTTCGTCGACCAGAACCAGACCTACACCTCGCATCCCTCGCACCAGGTGTTCCTGCGCGAGTACGTGCTCGACGCCAACGGCCGTCCGGTGGCCACGGGCAGCCTGCTCGATGGCGCCGACGGCGGCCTTGCCAACTGGGCCCAGGTCAAGGCGCAGGCGCTGATGCTCGGCATCCAGCTCGACGACGCCGACGTGCTGGACCTGCCGCTCCTGGCGACGGACCAGTTCGGCAAGTTCATCCCCGATCCCGTGACCGGCTTCGCGCAGATCGTGCTGCGAGCCGCCGACGTCGGCGGGCCGCTGGACCCGGACGGCAACGGGCTCGCCTCGGGCACGCCCGGCGCGCCCCTCGACGCCAGCGTGGGCGTTCGCACCGGCCATGCCTTCCTGAACGACATCGCGCATGCCGCGGCCCCCGTGTTCGTGGGCGGCGTGCTGGCGCCCGACAGCGACTCGGCCGTCGGCCTCTCGGAACCCGGTACCTATGACAACGAGCTGCTGGACCGTCACTTCATCACCGGCGACGGCCGCGGCAACGAGAACATCGCCCTGACCTCCGTCCACCACGTCTTCCACTCCGAGCACAACCGGCAGGCCGAAGAGATCAAGGCCACCGTCCTGGCCACCGGCGACGCTGCGTTCATCGCCTCATGGCAGCTGCCCGACGGCTCATGGAACGGCGAGCGCATCTTCCAGGCCGCGCGCTTCGCGACGGAGATGCAGTACCAGCACCTGGTGTTCGAAGAGTTCGCGCGCAAGATGCAGCCGGCCGTCGACGAGTTCCTGGCCGAAACCAACTACCAGACGACGATCAATCCGGCGATCGTCGCCGAGTTCGCACACGCGGTCTTCCGCGTCGGCCACACGATGCTGACCGAGACCGTGGACCGGCTGGACCCCAATTTCCTGTCGAGTGATCTCGCGCTGGTCGATGCCTTCCTCAACCCGATCGGGTTCAACAACGACGGCGCCCTGACGCCGGAGCAGGCGGCCGGCGCCATCGTGCGCGGCATGACCCGGCAGGTGGGCAACGAGATCGACGAGTTCGTCACCGACGCGGTGCGCAACCAGCTCCTGGGCCTGCCGCTGGACCTCGCCGCCATCAACATCGCACGCGGCCGGGACACCGGCATTCCCACGCTCAACGAAGCGCGGCGGGAGTTCTACACCTCGACCGCGGACCCGCAGCTCAAGCCCTATACGAGCTGGGTCGACCTCACGCAGCACCTCAAGCATGAAGCCTCCGTCATCAACTTCATTGCGGCGTACGGCACGCATGGCGCGCTGACCGCCACGGACGTCGACACGATGGCCGAGAAGCGGGCCGTGGCGGCCGCACTCGTCTTCGGCGGCACCGTGGTTCTCAACGCCGGCACGGCCGCGGAGCGCAGCTTCGTTGCAGACGAAGCAGACAGGCTCGCCTTCCTGAACAGCACGGGCATCTACGCGATGGTCGGCGGTGTCACCACCACGGGCGTGGACGACATCGACCTGTGGATCGGCGGCCTGGCCGAAGAGCAGATGCCCTTCGGCGGCCTGCTGGGCTCGACCTTCAACTTCGTCTTCGAGTCGCAGATGGAGGCGCTGCAGAACGGCGACCGCTTCTACTACCTCTCGCGTCTGGCCGGCCTCAACTTCCTCACCGAACTGGAGAACAACACCTTCGCCAAGCTGGTGATGCTCAACACCGACGCCACGCACCTGCCGGCCGACATCTTCTCGACCCCGGGCCTGATCCTCGAAGTCGACCCGCTGCGCCAGTTCACCGGCATCGGCGTGGACGGCCACGGCGACCCGACCGAGGGCGGCACCGAACTCACACCGCTGGTGATCCGTGACGATCCCACGACCGCGGCCGTGGAGACCACCTACCTGCGCTACACGGGCGACGAACACGTCGTGCTCGGCGGCACCGCCGGCAACGACACCCTGATCGCCAGCATCGGCGACGACACCATCTACGGCGACGGCGGCAACGACCGCATCGAGTCCGGCGACGGCAACGACCAGGTCGAGGGCGGCGCGGGCGACGACATCATCACGGACCGCGGCGGCGACGACGTGCTCAAGGGCAACGAGGGCAACGACGTCATCCACGGCGGCAACGGCGCGAACCTCATCATCGGCGGGGACGGCAGCGACTTCATCATCACCGGCGAGGACGTTTCCGAAGTCTTTGCCGGCCAGGGCAACGACTTTGTCCTGGGCAGCAAGGGCAACCTGCCGACATTCGGCAACGAGGGCCACGACTGGATCGAGCTGGGAACCCAGGACGGCACCACGGGCGACAGCTTCGACCCGCTCGTGCAAGACAGCGTCATCGGCAATGACGTCCTGATCTCCGGCGGCGGCTTCGACGAGCTGATCGGCGAAGGCGGCGACGACATCTTCACCGGCTCCGACGGCGAAGACCACTTCGACGGCGGCTCCGGCTTCGACTGGGCCAGCTACAAGTTCGACAAGTACGGCGTGACCGCCGACATGATCGTCAACGACTTCGTGGTGCCCCCGGTGGTCAACTCGAACGCCGCGATGATGGACCGCTTCGCCTTCACCGAAGGCCTCTCGGGATCGGCTTTCGCCGACTTCCTGCGCGGCGACGACGCCGACGCCGTCGAGATCCTGCAGGCCGGCTGGACCGGCAGCGTGCTCACCAACATCGCGCTGATCGACGGCCTGCAAGGCCTGCTGCCCGCGGGCATGACCTCGTTCGGCGAGGGCAACATCATCCTGGGCGGCGACGGCAGCGACCTCATCGAGGGCCGCGGCGGCAACGACATCATCGACGGCGACGCCTGGCTCAACGTGCGCATCGCCGTCTCGGGCGTGCCCGGCCTCACCAGCGTCGACAGCCTGAAGGAGCTGGTGCCGCGCATGCTCTCGGGCGAGATCAACCCGGGCCAGCTCAGCATCGTGCGCGAGATCCTGATGTCCGACAGTGCCGACTACGACACCGCGATGTTCTCCGGGCTGCGCGCCAACTACACCGTCACCACCGGCGCCGACGGCCGCACCACCGTCACCGACAACGTCGGCACCGACGGCACCGACATCCTGCGCAACATCGAGCGGCTGCAGTTCTCCGACACCGTCCAGCTGCTGTCCGGCAGCAACAACGCACCGGGCGGCTCGGTCACGATCAGCGACGACACGCCGCAGATCAACCAGCTCCTGAGCGTGTCGGCCGCCCTCACCGATGCGGACAATCCTGGCGGCACGGTCACCGGGCCGATCAGCTACACGTGGCAGTACGAGGCCGACCCGACGCGCGCGCCGGGCGTGTTCCGCGACATCATCGACCTGGGCGGCGGCCAGCCCGCCACGGTGAACGGCACGACCTTCCGGGTCACCGCGCCCTTCGACGGCCTGGCCATCCGGGTGCGGGCCGTCTACCGCGATGCCGACGGCGTGCTGGAAACCGTGTACTCCACGCCCACCGCGGCGGTCACCGGCGTGGCGGCCGTCGTGCCGCCGGCGCCGGCGCCCTCCTCCGCGCTGGTCGACAGCGCGGGCGTGCGCTTCCTCCAGTCCGACCTGCAGTTCATCCTGGAGCAGATCAAGATCTCGGAGCGACACGCGAACGGCGAGGCGCTGACCGACATCCTGGACAACGCGCGCGCGCCGCTCGGCCTGCGCACGGTGGACGGCTCCTACAACAACCTGGTGCAGGGCCAGTCCGGCTTCGGCGCCGCGGACCAGGTGTTCCCGCGCCTGGTCGATCCGGTGTTCCGCAACGACCAGGACGGTGACAGCATCAACCTCGGCCCGGGGGGCACGCTCACCAACACCGACTACGGCCCCAGCGGCAATGTGGTGGACGCCGACCCGCGCATCATCAGCAACCTGATCGTCGACATGACGAGCAACAACCCGGCGGCGGTGAGCGCATTCGTCGACGCGGGCCTGGGCACGCTGGTGGACGGTGTCCTGTACGACCTGGACGGCGTGGCGATTCCCGTCGGCACCCTGCTGGTCATTCCGAACACCGCGCCGGACGAAGGCCTGTCGGCGCCGTTCAACGCCTTCATGACCTTCTTCGGCCAGTTCTTCGACCACGGCCTGGACCTCGTGGCCAAGGGCGGCAACGGCACCATCTTCGTCCCGCTGCAGCCCGACGATCCGCTCTATGTGTCGGGCAGCAACAGCAACTTCCTGGTGCTGACGCGCGCCACCCAGGTTGCCGGACCCGGCGCCGACGGCGTCATGGGCACCGCGGACGACACCACGCACGAGGCCACGAACCTCACGACGCCGTTCATCGACCAGAACCAGACCTACACGTCGCACCCGTCGCACCAGGTCTTCCTGCGCGCCTATGAGCTCAACGCCGAAGGCAAGCCGGTCGCCACCGGGCGGCTGATCACCAACCGCGACCTCGGTGCCGACGGCCTCTTCGGCACGGCCGACGACATCGAGCTGGGCGGCATGGCCACCTGGGCGGTGGTCAAGGCGCAGGCGCGCGACCTGCTGGGCATCGCGCTGGACAATGCCGACGCGCTCAACCTGCCGCTGCTGGCGGCCGACGAGTACGGCAACTTCATTCCCGACCCGGTGACCGGCTTCGCGCAGATCGTGCTGCAGGCCGGCGGCACGCTGGCCTCGGGCTCGCCGGGCGCGCCGATCGATGCCAGCCTGGCCGTGCGCACGGGCCACGTGTTCCTGGCCGACATCGCCCACACCGCCAACCCGGTGAACAGCCAGGGCGTCGCGCTGACGGCCGATGCCGACGACCAGATCGGCGGCACGCCGGCCGCGGGCTTCTACGACGACGAACTGCTCGATGCGCACTACATCGCCGGCGACGGCCGGGTCAACGAAAACATCGCGCTGACCAGCATTCACCATGTGTTCCACGCCGAGCACAACCGGCTGGTCGAACACACCAAGGCGGTGATCATGGCGTCGGGCGACGCGGCCTTCATTGCCGAATGGCACCTGCCCGATGGCTCGTGGGACGGCGAGCGCCTGTTCCAGGCGGCCCGCTTCGGCACCGAGATGCAGTACCAGCACCTGGTGTTCGAGGAGTTCGCGCGCAAGGTGCAGCCGCAGATCGACATCTTCTTTGCCGCCACCCAGGTCTACGACACCGAGATCGATCCATCGATCGTCGCCGAGTTCGCCCACACCGTGTACCGCTTCGGCCACTCGATGCTGACGGAGACGGTGGACCGCTTCGACGTCGACTTCAACGTGATCGGCGGCACGGCCGACCCCACCCAACAGCTCGGGCTGATCGAGGCCTTCCTCAATCCGCTCGCGTTCGCCGCCAGCGGCATCACGGCGGATGAAGCGGCCGGCGCGCTCGCGCGCGGCCTCACGCGGCAACAGGGCAACGAGATCGACGAGTTCGTGACCGAGGCCCTGCGCAACAACCTGCTCGGCCTGCCGCTCGACCTGGCGACGATCAACATCGTGCGCGGGCGCGACACCGGCGTGCCGACACTCAACGCCGCGCGGCGCGACTTCTACAGCGTGACCGGTGACAGCCAGCTCAAGCCCTACGCGAACTGGGTCGACTTCATGCAGCACATCAAGCATGAGGCCTCGGTGGTCAACTTCATTGCGGCCTACGGCGTGCACGCCAGCCTGGCCGCCGCCGACACCCTGATCGAGAAGCGCGCGGCGGCGGTGGCACTGGTCTACGGCGGCATCGGTGCGCCGGAGGACCGGCTCGACTTCCTGTACGGACGCAATGCCTACGCCGACGAGGCCGGCATCACGACCACCGGCGTCGACGACATCGACCTGTGGATCGGCGGCCTGGCCGAAAAGCAGATGCCGTTCGGCGGCCTGCTGGGCTCGACCTTCAATTTCGTCTTCGAGGAGCAGATGGAGAAGCTGCAGGACGGCGACCGCTTCTACTACCTGGAGCGCACGCAGGGCCTGAACTTCCTCACCGAGCTGGAGAACAACTCCTTCGCCCGGCTGGTGATGGCCAACACCGATGTCGAGCACCTGCCTGGCGACATCTTCACGACGCCGGGGTTCACGCTGGAGGTGGACCCGTCCCGGCAGTTCACGGGCCTGGGGCTCGACGGGCGCGACGATCCGACGGCCGAGGGGAGCCTGACGCCACTGGTGCTGCGCAACAACCCCGGCACCGAAGCGGCCGATCCGAACTACCTGCAGTACAGCGGTGAGGACCACGTCGTTCTGGGCGGTACCGCAGGCAACGACACCATCATTTCCAGCATCGGCGACGACACGCTCTGGGGCGACGCCGGCAATGACCGGCTCGAAGGCGGGGACGGCAACGACTTCGTCTTCGGCGGGGCCGGCGACGACATCATGACGGACCTGGGTGGCGACGACAACATGCAGGGCGGCGACGGCAACGACGCCATCCACGGCGGCAACGGCATCAACCTGATCCTGGGCGGCCACGGCAACGACTTCATCGTCACCGGTGAAGACCCGTCCGAGGCGTTCGGCGGCACGGGCAACGACTTCATCCTCGGCGCCCGCGGCAACGAGTTCGTGTTCGGCAACGAAGGCGACGACTGGATCGAGAAAGGCATGGCCGACGGCAGCGCCGGCGAGAACTTCGACGCCTTCGCCCGCGACCAGGTGGTGGGCCACGACGTCTTCATCGGCAATTCGATCTCCGACCGGATGGACGGCGAAGGCGGCGACGACATCATGTTCGGCAACGGCGGGCAGGTGGACCGCTACGAAGGCGGCTCCGGCTTCGACTGGGCCGGGTTCAAGGACGACGCCTTCGGCGTCACGGCCGACCTGTTCCTTCGCGCCTTCGACGAAACGCCCGTGCCGATCTCGAACGCGACCGTGCTGGCGCGGTTCACGTCGGTCGAGGGCATGTCGGGCTCTGCGCACGCCGACGTCCTGCGCGGCGACGACAACGATGCGGCCGCGATGGCGCTGTCGGGCACCACCGGCAGCGTGCTGACCCACATCGAACTCATCGACGGCCTGCAGGGCCTCCTGGACCAGGTGCTCGGTGTCGGCATGGAGATGGACGGGCCGGTGACTTCGTTCGCCGGCAACATCATCCTGGGCGGCGGCGGCAGCGACCTGCTGGAGGGCCGCGGCGGCAACGACATCATCGACGGCGATGCCTGGCTGAACGTGCGCATCAGCGTGCGGGAGAACGCCGACGGAACGGGCGCCGAGATCGCGAGCTATGACACCATGACCGACCTCGAGCTGCAGGGGCGCGTCTTCGACGGCACCTACAACCCGGGTCAACTCACCATTGCCCGCGAGATCCTGATGTCGGATGCGCCGGACTTCGACACGGCCGTCTTCTCGGACGTCTTCGGCAACTACGAGATCACCTTCCTCGAAAACGATGTCTGGCGCATCAGCCATGTCGTGGACGGCGTGGCCGGCGCCGACGGCATCGACGTGGTGCGCAACATCGAGCGCCTGCAGTTCTCCGATGGCGCGGCGTTCATTGCGGAAGAAGGCTTCAACCTCGATCCCGAAGGCCAGCTGACCCTCAGCGACACCACGCCCACCCTGGGCGCGACCCTCACCGTGTCGGCCCTGGGCGTGACCGATCCGGACAACGTCAGCGCGACCAACCCCGACGGTGCGATCACCGGCCCCATCGCCTACTTCTGGCAGGCCGAGGTCCGCCCCGGCATCTTCGAGGACATCCTGATCGAGAACGCCGGCGGCGAAGTGGCCCGGGCCACGGGCACGAGCTTCACGCCGCGGACCTTCGAGCTCGGCCTGGCGCTGCGCGTGCGGGCGGTCTACAAGGACGCCAACGACGTGCTGGAGAACGTGTACTCCGCCACGACCGCGCCGCTGGCTCTCAACACCGCGGCCACCGGGCAGCCGACGATCAGCGACACCACGCCGACCGAAGGCCAGCTGCTGACGGCATCGACCCTCGGCATCAGCGACGTGGACGGGCTGACGGGCGCCGTCTTCAGCTACCAGTGGGAACAGGCCGTCAACACGGGTGTCGGCGGCGGCGCCGCCGGGTTCACGCCCATCGCGGGCGCCACCCTGGCGACCTTCACGCCGGGCGCCGGCCAGGTCAACCGCGAACTGCGCCTGACGGTGAGCTTCACGGACGATGCGGGCGCGCTCGAGACGGTGCGCTCCGCGGCCACCGTGGTCACGGGCGACTTCATCGCGGCCAACAACGCCGCCCAGGTCCTCACGGGCACTGAAGGCCAGGACGTGATCTTCGGCGGCGGCGGCGCAGACGCCATCAACGGCCTTGGCCAGGACGACCTCATCGACGGCGGCGCGGGCAGCGACAGCATCGCCGGCGGCGCCGGCAACGACACCATCAACTACACGATGGGCGAAGGCACGGACACCGTCGACGGCGGCGCGGGGCTGGACACCCTGAACGTCATCGGAACGGCGGCGGCCGACGCGCTCGCGGTGAGCTACAACGGCACCGCGCTCACGGTGGTGGCCGGCGGCACGGTGAGCAATGTCGAGTCGGTCACGGCCGACCTGCAGGCCGGCGTCGACACGCTGACCTACACCAGCGCCGCGGCCATCTCGGTGAACCTCACGGCCGGAACGGCCTCGGGCTTCACCTCGATCGCCGGCATCGAGAACGTGACGACAGGCGGCGGCGCCGACGTGCTCGTGGGCAATGCGCTGGCCAACGTGCTCAACGGCGGCGGCGGCGACGACCGCTTCGTCGCGACGGTGAACGACGGCAACGACAGCTACACCGGCGGCGGCGGCACCGATACGCTGGACCTGTCCGCGGTTTCCGCGGGCGTGACGATCACCCCGACGACCGCCACGGGTGCGCAGACGGGCACCGATGCGCTCTCTGCCATCGAGAACTTCATCGGCAGCCAGGGCGCTGACAGCATCGTCGTCA
The DNA here is from genome assembly GCF_059416345.1 of Variovorax sp. GW821-FHT09D07. Taxonomy (NCBI): domain Bacteria; kingdom Pseudomonadati; phylum Pseudomonadota; class Betaproteobacteria; order Burkholderiales; family Comamonadaceae; genus Variovorax; species Variovorax sp. GW821-FHT09D07. The sequence goes on along the minus strand of NZ_JBWKOY010000002.1, from coordinate 741,017 downwards.
ATGGCGGTGCGAACGTGATCGACGGCCAGGGCGGCAACGACGTCATCGACGCCGGCGGCGGCAACGACACCGTGACCGGTGGCGAGGGCAACGACACGCTCACCGGCGGCGCCGGCAACGACACGGTCAGCGGCGGCGCGGGAGACGACCTCTTCCACTACCTCGTCGGCGACGGCTCGGACACGATCAACGGCGGCGCGGGTGCCAACGACCGGCTGACCATCGCCGGCACGGCGCTGGGCCAGACGCTCGCGGTGGTGCTGACGGGAACGGCGATCGCGTCCCTGGCGGGCGGCACCGTCACCGACGTCGAGGCGGTCACGGCCGACCTCCAGGGCGGCGTCGATACCCTGAGCTACGGTGCCACGACCACGGCCGTCACCGTGAACCTGGCCACCGGCACGGCCACGGGCTTCGAATCGGTGGCGAACATCGAGAACGTGACCGGTGGTGCCGGCAACGACACGCTGACCGGCAACACCGGTGCCAACGCACTGAACGGCGGCGGCGGCGACGACCGCTTCGTCGCGTCGATCGGCGACGGCAACGACAGCTATGTCGGCGGGGCCGGCGTGGACACCTACGACCTGTCGGCCACCACGGCCGGCGCGACGGTGACGGTCAACCTCGCGACCAGCGCGCAGATCGGCTCCGACACGCTCAACACGATGGAGAACATCATCGGCAGCCAGGGCAACGACATCATCGTCGTCAACGGCGGCGCGAACTTCATCGACGGCCAGGGCGGCAACGACACCATCAGCGCCGGCGCCGGCGACGACATCGTGCTGGGTGGCTCGGGCAACGACACCATCAACGGCCAGGCGGGCGACGACAGGCTCACCGGCGGGCTGGACAGCGACACGGTGGACGGCGATGCGGGCGCAGACACCTTCATCGCCACGGTGGGCGACGGCAACGACAGCTACGCCGGCGGCATCGGCAACGACACCTACGACCTGTCCGCCACCTCGGCCGGTGCGACGGTCACGCCGACCTCCGCCACCAGCGCCGAAACCGGCACCGACACGCTGAGCTCGGTGGAGAACGTGATCGGCAGCCAGGGCAACGACAACATCAGCTTCGCGCCCGTGGCCCTCCTGAATGCCGCGAACGTGGTGGATGGCGGTGGCGGCAACGACACCCTCAGCACCGGGGCGGGCGCGGACCGGCTGACCGGCGGCACGGGCAACGACACCATGGACGGCGGAACGGGAGACGACGTCTTCGTGTTCGCGCCGGGGTTCGGCAACGACACGATCCTCGGCTTCGATGCCAGCGGGAACCTGCTCAACGGGCAGGACCGGCTGAACATCTCCGCGATGGGGATCAACGCCGGCAACTTTGCCGCCAACGTGTCCATCACCGACCTGGGCGCCGACACGCTGGTCGAGTTCGACGGCCTGGAAAGCATCCTGCTGATGGGTGTGAACGGGGTCGGAACGAACACCATCACGCAGGCCGATTTCGTGCTGTCGGCATGAGCACCGCCAACGTTTCAACGACCTTGACCACGGAGAACGACATGGACGAGAAAAACAACGCAAGCCCGCAGCAGGCCCCTCGTTCCATCTCCGACCCGCGCGAGGTGGCGACGTTGATCATGTCGCGCATCGGCATGGTCAACGCGAAGAAGGACGAGCTGAGCGTCGCCATCCAGGGCCTGTGCGACGCGACCCAGCAGCTGTCGCGCGCCTACTCGGCGCAGATGGTGACCATCGACCGGCTGGTGCGGCGGGTGAAGTCGCTGGAAGCCGCGGCGCAGGCCGCGGCCCAGGTCCCGCAGGTCAACTGAGCAACGCCCCACAGAACCACAGGAGACGCACATGAAAACCCTGTGGATGGAACTGCGACCGCTGCTGCTGTACATCGCGGCGTTCTCCTTCTTCATCAACCTGCTGTTCCTGGTGCCCGCGTTCTTCACCCTGCAGGTGTTCGACCGGGTCATCTCGACCAGCAGCCATGAGACGCTGCTGGTGCTGCTCGCCGGGACCGGCGTGGCGCTGTTCATCCTGCTGCTGCTGGACTACCTGCGAACCCGGCTGCAGAACGTGGTGGGCATCATGGTGGACGAGCGACTCTCCCCACCGGTGGTGAACGCCATCGTGGAGCGCGCCGCACGCGCCCCGAGCGGCGTGAGGACAGAAGGAATCCGCGACGTGGCCGCGCTTCGCGCCGTGTTCTCCGCCAATGGCCTGATCGCGGTGTTCGATGCGCCCTGGGTGTTCGTGTACGTGTTCGTGATCTGGATGTTCCACCCCGCGCTCGGCCTGGGCGCGGCGTTCTCCGCGGTCCTCATGCTGGGCCTGGCCTGGCTCAACGACCGCATCAGCCGCCGGTCGCTCGAAACCCTGCAGAACGAAGGACGCCGCGCCGCGCAATACGTCGAGAGTTCCTTGCGCAACGCCGAAGTGCTGCAGGCCCTGGGAATGACACAGCGCCTGCTGGTGCGCTGGCGGGCGCTGCAGGACCAGATCGCGACCATGCAGACCAGCGCCAGCCGCAGCACCGTGGCGTTCACCGCCGGGACCAAGGCCGCGCGCCAGGCCATCCAGATTCTCATGCTGGCCCTGGGCGCGTACCTGGTGCTGAGCCAGCAGGCTTCCGCCGGCGTGATGATCGCCACCAGCATCCTGCTGGGCCGCGCGGTGCAGCCGGTGGAGCAGCTCGTGGGCAGCTGGCGCACGCTGATCGAGGCGCGGGCGGCCTACGGGCGCCTGCAGGAACTGTCGAAGGACTTCGAGCGCACCGAGCCGCATGTCGCCATGCCGCGCCCCGAAGGACGCCTGAGCGCGGAGAACATCTCGTACCGCGCGGCCGGCTCGGACACCCTGGTGCTCTCGAACATCGTCTTCGCGCTGGCGCCGGGCGAGGCCCTGGCCATCGTCGGCCCGAGCGCAGCCGGCAAGTCGACCCTCGCGCGCGTACTCACGGGCGTGTGGCGCCCCAGCAGCGGCAAGGTCCGCCTGGACGGTGCCGACGTGTCGTACTGGCCGCGCGAAGAACTGGGCCCCTACATCGGCTACGTGCCCCAGGACGTCGAGCTCTTCGACGGCAGCGTGGCGGACAACATCGCGCGCCTGGACAAGGTGGACTCCGAAGCGGTGGTTGCCGCCGCCGTGCGCGCCAATGCGCACGACATGATCCTGACCCTCCCGAAGGGCTACGACACGCCGGTGGGCGAACACGGCTCGCGGTTGTCTCCGGGCCAGCGCCAGCGCATCGCGCTCGCCCGCGCGCTGTACGGCAACCCGCAGCTGGTGATCCTGGACGAGCCGAATTCCAACCTGGACGGCGCGGGAGAAGTCGCACTCGCCCAGGCGATGAGCGGCCTGCGCCAGGCGGGCGTGACCTCGGTCGTCGTCACCCACCGCCCGTCGCTGATCGCCCACGTGGACAAGATCCTGGTGCTCGCCGCGGGCCGCATCCAGCAGTTCGGCCCGGCGAGCGAGGTGATGCGCGACATGCAGCGCCAGGCCCAGGCCATCGTGGACCAGAAGGCCGCCTGAGCGCCGCGCCGCCGCTGCGAACAAGGACCCCGCACCATGAGCACCGCCACACTCCCGATGCCTCCCGTTGCAGCCCCACGCAGCAGCCGGGAGCACGCACGACGCCTCGCGCGAAGCGGATGCTGGGTCATCCTCGGCGCGATCCTGCCCCTGGGCCTGTGGATGGGCCTCGCCCCGCTCTCGATGGCGGTGGTGGCTCCCGCATTCGTCAAGGTGGACCTCAACCGCCGTCCGGTGCAGCACCTGGAAGGCGGCACCGTGCGGGAAGTCATGGTGCGCGACGGCCAGCATGTGAACGCCGGCGATCCGATCCTGGTCCTGGGCGACGTGCGCGTGGACGCCGACCGCAACCGCCTGAGCTATCGCGTCCATCTGGAGCGCGCCATGCTGGTGCGCCTGGAGGCCGAGCAGTCCGTCGCCAAGACGCTCGCCTTCCCCGAAGACCTGCTGCGCGCGGCCCGGCAGGACGATCGCATCGGCCAGGCCCTGCTCAAGGAGACGGCGCTGTTCCAGGCCCAGCGCCATTCGCTGGACAGCGCGGCCTCGCTCATGAGAACGCAGCGCGATCGCGTGCAGCAGGAAATCGTCGCCGTGCACGCGCAGATCGCGCAGGCGCAGAACTCGCTCGTCCTGCAGCGCCAGGACCTGGAAGCCAACCGCGGCCTGATCCAGGAAGGCTTCATTTCGTCGAGCCGGATCTCCCAGCTCGAGTCGGTGGTGATGGAGTACGCGGCCAAGCTCGAAGAGCGGCGCACGGAACTGGCACGTGCCGCCCAGCGCCTGGTGGAGATCGACCTGAAGATCCAGTCGATCCGCAACGACTACGTGAAGGCCGCGAGCGACCAGCTCAAGGCCACCACGCAGCGCCTGGGCGAGATCGAGCAGGAGCAGCGCAAGTCGAACGACGCGGCGCAGCGGCAGGTCGTCGTGGCCCCGGCCAGCGGCGAAGTGATCGACCTGAAGTTCACCTCGCCCGGCGCGGTGGTCGGGCCCGGAGAAGCGATCGCGGACATCGTGCCCAGCGACGCCCAGCTGATGATCGAGGCGCGCATCCGTCCGGAAGACATCAGCAACGTGCACCTCAACCAGCGCGCGCGGGTGAAGTTCACCGCCTTCAAGTACCGCAACACCTCGATGGTCACGGGCAAGGTGACCTATGTCGCCGGCGACCGGTTGATCGAGCGCCAGACCAACCTGCCCTACTACAGCGTGATGATCCTGGCCGACGCCGAGTCGCTCAGGGCCATCGGCGACTTCAAGCTCCAGGCGGGCATGCCCGCCGAGGTCTACATCGCGGGCGTCTCGCAGACCGCGCTGCAGTACGTCATCGAGCCCATCACCTCCACCATCCGCCGATCGGGACGGCAGATGTAGCGGGGCTGTTCTCTGTCAACGAGGGGAATACATCATGCGCAAGGATTCCAACCACCACGACCCCGTGACGCCTGTCGCCCACAGCAAGAGACGCACGTTCCTGAAGGCCTCGCTGGCAGCCACGGCCGCCCCCCTGGTCCTGACACCGGGCAAGACCCGCGCACAACCCACGCCCCTGCCGCCCAGCCCGCCGACGACACCGTGGGTCGAGGACCTGCCCAACCAGGTCACGCCGCTCACACCGCTGGCCACGCTGACCCCGGCCCCGACCCTCAACGCGAACATCGCAGGCGGCGAGTGCGGGCGTGCGCCGCACCAGCGCTACGCGGAACTGACCGTGCCCGGCAAGGCCGGCACGCCGCTGCTGTACCAGCTGACGGCCAAGGAGAACCCGGCCTGGCTGTTCAACGGCAACAACCCCTACTACCCCCCGCAGCCCATCTGGGGCTACGAAGGCAACACGCCGGGGGTGACCACGCCGGGCCCCACGATCCACGCGCGCTACGGGCAGTCGGTCATCTGCCGCATCCGCAACCAGCTGCCGCAGAACCACACGGGATTCGGCTCGCCCGAGATCAGCACGCACCTGCACAACATGCACACGCCGTCGGAGAGCGACGGCTTCGCGAGCGACTTCTACAGCGCCGTCCAGGGCGGCGTGACGCTGACCGCGCCGGGGACCTTCAACGATCACTTCTACCCCAACCTCTACGCCGGCTTCGACGAATTCGGCGGCCTCGGCGATTCGCGCGAAGCCCTGGGCTCGCTCTTCTATCACGACCACACGGAAGGCGTGACGGCACCGAACGTGCTCAAGGGCATGTTCGGGCGCTACATGGTCTTCGACGCACTCGACACCGGCGACGAGACCACGGGGCTGCGGTTGCCCAGCGGCGCGTACGACTACCCCCTGAGCTTCTCGGACAAGCGGTTCGACTCGGGCGGCCGGCTGACCTTCGACGAGCTCAACCCCGAGGGCGTGCTGGGCGACAAGATCGTGGTCAACGGCAAGATCGAGCCGGTGCTGCGCGTGGCACGCCGCAAGTACCGGCTGCGGCTGCTGAACGTCGGGCCGTCGCGCTTCTACGAGTTCGTGCTGCAGAACACGGGCGGCACCATCGTGTACCCGTACACCCAGATCGCCAGCGACGGCAACCTGCTGCCGGCACCGATCCTGAACCAGCTGAGGGTGCGGATCGCCCCGGCCGAGCGCGCGGACATCGTGGTGGACTTCTCGCGATTCCCGCTGAACACCACGCTGTACCTCGTCAACCAGCTCACGCAGGTCGACACCCGCAAACCCGGCGTGGTGCAGTCGCCGGGCACGCGCGTGCTCAAGTTCATCGTCGATCGCCAGCCCCCGACGCCCGACCTGAGCGTGGTGCCGAGCGTGCTGCGCCCGCTGCGCGACCTGCCCAGTGCCAGCGAACTCGCGGCCCTGCCGGTTCGCACCTGGGTGTTCCAGCGCAACAGCGGCATGTGGAACGTCAACGGGCTGTTCTTCGATTCGCTCACGGCCAGAGCCAGGGTCACCAGGGGCACCGCCGAGATCTGGGAGTTCATCAATCCCGACAACGGCTGGCAGCACCCGATCCACGTGCACTTCGAAGAAGGACGGATTCTCAGCAAGAGCGTCAACGGCGTGAGCCTGCCCATTCCCGTGAACGAGCGCGGACGCAAGGACGTCTTCGTCGTCGGCGAACTCATGACCGTGAGGGTGTTCGTGCGCTTCCGCGATTTCTCGGGCAAGTACCTGATGCACTGCCACAACCTCACCCACGAGGACCACTCGATGATGGTTCGCTTCGACATCGTGTGAAGAACGCCGATGACTTCCAGGAGATTCTCATGAACCACCGCAGACACTTGATCGCCGGCCTGGGCGTCGCGTCCTTGTACGCGTTCGGCCTGCCCGCCTCCGCCGAGGCGCCGGCAACGGCTGCACGCCCGGGGCGTCGCATGCCGAACGTCGAACTGAAGACCCACACCGGGGCGAAGGTGAACTTCTACGACGACCTGGTCCGTGGAAAGATCGTCGCCATCAACATGATGTATGCGGACTGCGAAGGCATCTGTCCGCTCATGACCAACAACCTCCTGCGCGTGCAGGAGCGCCTGGCCTCTCGGGTGGGCCGGGACATCTTCATGTACTCGATCACCATCCGCCCGGAGATCGACACCGTGGAGCACCTGGCCGATTACGCCGAGATGCACAGCGTGAACCCGGGCTGGCTTTTCCTGACCGGGAGCCGGGGCAACATCGACCTCGTGCGCTTCGCCCTGGGCTTCTACGACCCGGACCCGAAGGTCGACAAGGAGATCAATCGCCACACCGGCATGGTGCGCATCGGCAACGACGTCTATGACCGCTGGTCGATGGCGCCGGCGCTGGCGGCGCCCGAGCAGATCGTCAGCGCCATCCTACATGTCGATCGCAGCCCGGCCACGGTTCGCCGCGCGGGCGGTGCCATCTTGCAGGCCGCCCCTCGGAGCACGGTCTGAACCAGCGCCTGCGCCGACCCCCACCCGGTGGACAGGGCTCACGGGCCCCCGCCACCGGGAAGCGTCTCGCCCCGGCATGGGGCGCCGTGCTCGCAGCGAGCCTCGCGTGGCCCGTCCATGGCCAGAGCCTGGTCGAGATCTACACGTCGGCGCGCGGCTACGACGCCACCTACCAGGGCGCGCGGGCCCAGTACGAGGCCACGCTGGCGCGGGCGGCGCAGTCCAGGGCCGGCATCCTGCCCACCGTCGGCCTGTCGGCCGGCGCCTCGCACACCCGGCAGGACCTCTCGACGGAAGGCAGTGCGACGACGCGCGGGTTCAACACCCAAAGTGTCGGCATCAACGCCACGCAGCCGCTGTACCGCCCCGCCAACTGGGCCGCCTACGAGCAGGGCCAGCGGCAGGCCGAGGTGGCGCAGGCGGTGCTCACCATCGCCGAGCAGGACCTCATCGTGCGCGTGAGCCAGGCCTACTTCGACGTGCTCGCCAGCCAGGACAGCCTGGCCCTGGTGCGCGCGCAGAAGGTGGCCGTGGCCGAGCAGCTGGCCTCGGCCAAGCGCAACTTCGAAGTCGGCACCACCACCATCACCGACGCGCGCGAAGCGCAGGCCCGCTACGACCTGGTGATCGCGCAGGAGATCGCCGCCGAGAACGACCTGCAGGTGAAGAAGATCGTGCTCGACCAGCTCGTCGGCAGCACCGGCAGCGTGCCCGTGCCGCTGGCGGCGCCCGTGATGCTGCCTCCGCTCGCGCCCGCCGACATCGAGGTCTGGACCTCGCACGCGGATGCCGGGCACCCTGCGATCCAGCAGGCCCGCCTGGGCCTGGATGTGGCCGGGCTCGAGGTGCAGAAAGCGCAGGCCGGCCACCTGCCCACGCTCGATGCGACCCTGGGCTACAACGTCACGAACAACCCCCAGGGCACCAACACCACGCCGGGCCGCTCGCGGGTCAAGGCCCTCACCGTGGGCGTCTCCCTCAACCTGCCCTTGTTTGCCGGCTACGCGATCGAGAACCGCGTCAGGGAAACGCTGGCGCTCGAAGACCAGTCGCGCTCGCTGCTCGAGGCCACGCGCCGCGGCGTCGCGCAGGCCACCCGCGCCACCTACCTGGGGCTGGTGTCGGCCGCCGGCCAGGTGAAGGCGCTCGAAGCCGCCGAGGTCTCCAGCCAGATCGCGCTGGAGGCCAATCGCATGGGCTACCAGGTGGGCGTGCGCATCAACATCGACGTGCTCAACGCGCAGAGCCAGCTCTTCCAGACCAAGCGCGACCTGGCGGTGGCGCGCTATTCGGTGCTGCTCGGCAATCTCAAGCTGCGGCAGGCCAACGGCACGCTGGTGCCCGAGGACCTGAACGCCATCGATGCCGCGCTTGCAACCCACGGCCGCACCCCGGTCGACAGCGCGGCGCCCGTCTCCGTGTCCAGGAGAACGCCGGCCCGCCAATGACGAGGCATGCCATGGCACGTACCGACAGCACCAGCGACTGCTCGCGGCCATGACGGCGCTGAACATGCAGGTGACGCCATGCGACTGCTTCTGCTTCAGGATCGCGCGCGGGTCGACGACGGCCTGTTCACGCACTTGCGCAAGAACGGGTTCCTGATCGACAGCGTCGAGCGGCTCGGCGACATCGACGTGCTGGAGAACGAGTCCTACGACGTGCTGCTCGTCAGCTCGCAGTTGCCCGACGGATCGGGACTCGACTGGGTCCGGTTGTTGCGGGTGCAGCACATCACCACGCCGGTCCTGATGCTGATGGTGGGAGCGCCTGGCCCGGCCGCGCAGGCCGAGGTCCTCGACGCGGGCGCGGACGACTTCGTGATGATGCCGTGCCGCCCCGAGCAAGTGGCCGAGCGGGTGCGGGCACTGCGTTGCCGGGCCGCGGGCCTGGCAACGCCGCGCGTGCGGTGCGGCGACGTCGAGTTCGACCTGGGCAGCCGGACGACGGTCCGCTGCGGCATGCCTGTCGCGCTGACCGAGCGGGAATGGAACCTGGTGGAGGCGCTCGCGCTGCGCTTCGATCACACGGTCCCCAAGGCCCAGGTGGAACTGCTGGTGCAGGGGATTCACGGCGCACCGACGAGCAACGCCCTGGAAGTGCACCTGTCCAACGTGCGGCGCAAGCTCGGGCGGCAGATCATCCGCACGATTCGCGGGGTCGGCTACCGCCTGAACACCTGAGCCCGTCGTCTTCAGACTCGTAAGCGTGCCGCACACAAGATAGCAACCTTAAGACGTGCGACTGGCCAGAATCGCACCACTCGCAGAGCCCCATCACTCACCGATGGCGCCACCACTGTCGCAGCGTCCCCCCGGGGCATGAATGGCGACACCTTCTCACGCAGGTACCACCGAACCATGTTCAAGCCCTCTCCCGCTCTCGTTTTCGCCAATTTCATGCAGCTGCCGACCATCGTGCCGAAAGCGGTGTGGCGCGCGCTGCGCGTGGTGAGCATCGCCTCGGCCCTGGCCCTGGCCGTCATGCTGGCGCTGCGGCCCGCCACCGCGATGCCCTTGTTCTGGGGGCTGATCGTGCCGTCGCTCCCGCTCGTGTTCATGCTGGCCCCCGGGCTGTGGCGCAACGTCTGCCCGCTGGCCGCCATCAACCAGATCCCCCGCAGGCTCGGCATCACGCGCGCACTCACGAGCCGCCGCCTGTCGCAGGGCGCGGCATTTCCGATCGGCATCGGCCTGCTGATCTGCGCGGTCGTCGCGCGCAAGCTGCTGTTCAACGGCAACGGCATGGCCACCGCCGGCCTGCTGGCGGCAGCCATGGGGGCGGCGCTCATCGGCGGCCTGCTGTTCAAGGGCAAGAGCGGCTGGTGCAGCAGCATCTGCCCCCTGCTGCCGGTGCAGCGGCTGTACGGCCAGACGCCGTTCATCCGCATCGCCAACACGCACTGCGAACCGTGCGTGGGCTGCGCCAAGAACTGCTACGACCTCAACCCCGGCGCCGCGTACCTGGCCGACCAGTACGACCCGAACCCGGCCTACCGCAACTTCCGCAGCTTCTTCGCGGGCGTCTTTCCGGGCCTGATCCTCGGCTACTACCTCGTGCCCTCGCCCGCCGAGATCGGCCCGGTCTCCACGGTCATGCAGATGCTGGTCTACATGGCCGCCAGCCTGACGCTCTTCAACCTGATCGAACTGCTGGGCAGCAAGACGCGCAACCTGTCGCCGGTGCTCTTCGCGGCGGCCGCGTTCTCGCTGTACTACTGGTTCACCGCCCCGCTGGTCGTCAGCACCTTGAGCAGCCTGAGCGGCATGGCCATCGCTCCCGAAGTCGTCGCCACGCTGCGTGGCCTGACGATCATCGCGAGCCTGACGTGGATCGCGCGGTCGCTGCATGTCGAGCGCCTGTTCCTTCGCCGTGAACTGCGCAAGGGTGTCCGGGACGGTTCCCGGCTGGCGCCGATCGTCATCGAGACGATGCGGCTGCACCGCGGCCCGAACGACGCCGCGCGCAAGGCGCCGGTTGCGGCCCCGCCGGAGAACGAGGCCGCTGCGGCCGCGCCGGCGGATGCGTCCACGCAGCCTGCCGAACTCTGCATCGACCCCACCGGCATGAAGACCCCCATCCGCAAGGGCCAGACCCTGCTCGAAGCGCTCGAGGACTGCGGCGCCCCCATCAACGCCGGCTGTCGTTCCGGCGTGTGCGGCGCCGACCCGATCGCCGTCGTGGCGGGCGGCGAGCGGCTCGCCCCCATCGGCAGCGACGAACGGGCGACACTGGCCCGGCTCGGCTGCGCCGACGGCACGCGCCTGGCCTGCATGGCGCGCATCCGCAATGCCGGGCCCATCCGCATCGACCTGAAGCGGGAGGCGACCCCAGCGGCGCGCGAGACACGCAAGCCCGAGGTCGTGCCCTTCGATGCGTCGATCCGCCGCGTCGTGATCGTGGGCAACGGCGTGGCCGGCCTGACCGCGGCCGACCATGTGCGGCGTCGCCACCCCGACTGCGAGATCCATCTCATCGGCCGCGAGAACCACAACGCCTACAACCGGATGGCCATTGCCAAGCTGATCAGCATGCCGACGGGTGTCCAGGGCCTGCACCTGCTGCCCGAGCAGTGGTATGCCGAACACCGTGTCACCGCGTGGCTCAACACGCATGTGTCGGGCGTCGACACGCAGCGTCGCGAGCTCACGCTGGCGACCCGGGAGACGCTGGGCTACGACAGGCTCATCCTGTGCTCGGGCAGTTCGGCGTGGGTCCCGCCGCTCGACGGCTACGGCATCGAAGGCAGCTTTGTGCTGCGCGATGCCGACGATGCGATGGCGATCCGCGACTACATGCAGCGCTTCCACGGCACCTGCGCGGTCGTGCTGGGCGCCGGCTTGCTCGGCCTGGAAGCGGCGCAGGCGCTGGCGCAGCTCGGGGCGCAGGTCCAGGTGCTGTCGAACAGCGGCCAGATCCTGGACCGGCAGATCGACACCCCGGCCAGCGCCTTGCTGGAAGCGCACCTGGCAACCCAGGGCATCCATGTCATGACCGGTGCCGACGCCGCGCGGCTGGAGCCGGGCAGCGAGGGCCGCGTGGCGCGGCTCGTGCTGAAGGACGGACGCCAGCTCCCCGCCGACGTGGTCGTGGTGTGCACCGGCGTGCGCGCCAACGTCGACATCGCGCAGTCGGCCGGCCTGGCGCTCGGCCGCGGCATCATCGTCGACGCACAGATGCGCACCAGTGCCCCCCATGTCTATGCCGCGGGCGATGTGGCCGAGTTCGAGGGCCACTCGATCCCCCTCTGGGCCGTGGCGGCCGAGCAGGGAGAGATCGCGGCCGTCAATGCGCTGGGCGGCAAGCGCGTCTATCGCGGCCATGTGCCGGTGACCGCGCTGAAGGTCTCGGGCATCGACGTCCGCTCCGCAGGCTCGGTGCACGCCGCGCGGCCCGGCGAATTCGAGTTGACGCAGTCCGAGCCTGCGCAAGGCATCTATCGCAAGCTGGTGGTCGCCGAGGGCCGGCTTGTCGGCGCGGTGCTGGTTGGATCGCCGGACGAGGCGGACGAGGTCATTCCCGCCGTGCGCGAGCACGCGCCGGTCTCCGCGATGACCGCCTTGCTGGAGCGTGGGGACTGGCAGCAGCATTCGGTGGCATTGGCGGCCTAGCCCTACACGCAGCAGGGCAAGGCCCTGGACGAATGCCTGCAGCGGTTCGGCGACTGCGGCTACATGGTCGAGTACCCGATCGCACGCATGCATGCCGACGCGCGCGTGCAGCGCATCTACGGCGGCACGAGCGAGATCATGAAGGACCTGATCGCGCGCAAGCTCGGCGCATGAAAGCACCCCGTCGAGGGCGCGCGCGACCACGGAACGGCAACGCGCCCTCCCCGGTCGACATACGGCCCGCATCCGGCTGAGCCAGAGGGTATTCCCCGAGCCGGTGTCAACGAATCTGTCGGCTGGTTGACGGAATCGATGGCCGCTGTTTCCTAGCATGGAGACGCAGTCCCACCCCCCATGGCAATGGGGGACGCGCCCTGAGGCGCGGGGCCTGCGCGACCCATTCCCAAGGAGACATTCCCGTGAACAGGACATTGCTGCGGCCGGCACTCACCGCGCTGGCCCTTCTCGCCCTCGCCGGCGCGGCCACGGCGCAAGACGGCGCCGGCTACCCGGGCAAGACGGTGACCATCGTCGTGCCCACGCCGCCCGCCGGCGGCACCGACCTCATCGCGCGGCTGTTCGCCGACGTGCTGGGCAAGGCCTTCAAGCAGAGCGTGATCGTCGACAACCGCGCCGGCGCCAACGGCATCCTGGGCGTCGACTTCGTCGCCAAGGGGCCGGCCGACGGCACGCGCGTGCTGTTCACCTACGCCGCCACGATGGTGATCAACCCGGCGCTCTACAAGAAGCTGCCCTACGAGCCGCTCAAGGACTTCGCGCCCGTCGCGCAGGTGGGCCGCGGCGGCAACCTGCTGCTGGTGCGCAAGGACCTGCCGCCGAACACGCTCAAGGACTTCGTCGCCCACGCCAAGGCCCACCCCGACAAGCTGAACTACTGCTCGTGGGGCAACGGCTCGGGCGGCCACCTCACGATGGAAAGCCTGAAGAAGCAGGCCGGCATCTCGCTGCTGCACGTGCCCTACAAGGGCAGCAGCCCCTGCGTGCAGGACCTCATGGGCGGACAGGTGGACGCCGGCTTCGCCGACATCTCCTCCACCATCGAGGTGGTGAAGGCCGGCCGGGTCAAGGCCCTGGCCTACAGCGGCCCCGACCGCCTGCCGATGCTGCCCGACGTGCCCACGATGACGCAGGCCGGGTTCCCGTTCAAGAACTACACCTGGTACGGCTTCTTCGTGCCGGCCAAGACACCGCCCGCCGTCGTCAAGCGCCTGAACGAAGAGATCTACCGCGCCCTGCAGGACCCGGCCGTGACCCAGCGCCTGCGCGAACTCAATTTCACCGACCTGCCGCGCCCCACGCCCGAGCAGTTCAAGGAGGTCCTGCGCCAGGACCTGCAGGACTGGAGCGCCCTGGTCAAGTCCATCGGCGTCACGCTGGACTGACGCCCGATCCACCACGACGCCGGGGCCCTGCCCTCGCGCGTCCAACAGAACACCCATGACACAAGAAAAATCCAACCCCTCCGCCACGCTCGGCGGCTTCAACACCCTGCCCGGCCAGGGCAGCCACCTGCCCTTCGATGCACCGCCCAGCGCCAGCATCGCGGGGCGCAAGCTGTCGGAGTCCACGCACGAGCGGCGCAAGGCGGTGCCGCACCTGCGCGACGACGCACCGAACGTGCTGATCGTGATGCTCGACGACGCCGGCTTCGCGCACCCCGACACCTTCGGCGGCGAGATCCACACGCCCACCTTGACGCGGCTGGCCGGCAGCGGCATCACCTACAACGCCTTCCACAACTGCGGCGTGTGCTCGCCCACGCGCGCGTCGCTGCTGACGGGGCGCAACGCGCACCGCGTGGGCTACGGCCACATCTCCGAATACGCCACCGACTGGGACGGTTACGTGGGCGTCATTCCCAAGAGCGCCGGCACGATGGCCGAGGTGCTCGGGGCCTGGGGCTACAACACGGCCGCGTTCGGCAAGTGGCACAACACGCCGGCCAACCTGACCACGCAGATTGGCCCCTTCGACCGCTGGCCCACAGGCCATGGCTTCAACCACTTCTACGGCTTCCTGGGCGGCGAGAGCTCGCAGTACGAGCCGCGCCTGGTCGAGAACACCACGCTCATCGAGCCGCCGCGCGACGAGGGCTACCACCTGAGCGAGGACATGGCCGACAAGGCCTGCGGCTGGCTGCGCCGCCACCGCGCCATCACGCCCGACAAGCCCTTCCTGATGTACTGGGCGCCCGGTGCGGTGCATGGCCCGCACCACGTCTTCAAGGAATGGACCGACAAGTACAAGGGCAAGTTCGACGACGGCTGGGACGCCTACCGCGAACGCGCCTTCGCGCGCCAGAAGGAGATGGGCTGGATCCCCGAGACCGCCGAGCTCACGCCCCGGCCCGAGACGCTCGCCAGCTGGGACAGCATCCCCGAGGCCGAGCGCCCGTTCCAGCGCCGGCTGATGGAGGTCTACGCCGGCTTCCTGGAGCACACCGATGCGCAGATCGGCAAGGTCGTCGACGAGCTGGAGCAGCTCGGGCTGCGCGACAACACGCTGGTGTTCTTCGTGTTCAGCGACAACGGCGGCAGCGCCGAAGGACAGAACGGCACCGTGGTCGAGCTGCTGGCGCAGAACCGCATCTCCACAAAAATCTCGCAGCACCTCGAACTACTGGAAGGCTTGGGCGGCCTCGACGCACTGGGTGGACGCAAGACCGACAACATGTACCACGCCGGCTGGGCCTGGGCCGGCTCCACGCCGTTCCAGAGCACCAAGCTGATCGCCGCGCACTTCGGCGGCACGCGCACGCCGCTGGTCGTGTCGTGGCCGCGCGGCATCCGGCCCGACACCACGCCGCGCTCGCAGTTCCACCACGTCAACGACATCGCGCCCACGCTCTACGACATCTTGGGCATCACGCCGCCGGTCGAGCTCAACGGCGTGCGGCAGGATTCGCTGGACGGCATCTCGATGGCCTACACCTTCGCCCATCCGCAGGCCGAGGGCCGCAAGGGCGTGCAGTACTTCGAGGTGGCGGGCAGCCGCATGGTGCACCACGACGGCTGGACCGCGGGCGTGTTCGGCCCGCGCATTCCCTGGGTCGCGGGCGCCGCGCCCGGGCTGGCCACCTGGGACCCGGACAACGACGTCTGGGAGCTGTACCACGTCGCGAAGGACTACGCCCAGGCGCACGACCTGGCGCAGGCGCAGCCCGCCAGGCTGGCGCAGATGAAGGAGATGTTCGCCGTGCAGGCGGGCATCAACCACGTCTATCCGCTGGGCGCGATCTACCACCTGACGCTGAAGCCGCAGCACCGCATCGCGCCCCGGCACACCTCGTGGCACTTCAGCGGCGACATCACGCGCATCCCGGAGAACTGCGCGCCCAACATCAAGACGCGCAGCCACACGGCCACCGTCGACGCCACGCTGGGCGAGCGCGCGAGCGGCGTGCTGTTCGCGCTGGGCGGCTTCAACGGCGGCATCTGCCTGTACCTGGACGACGGCCACCTGGCCTACGAATACAACATGCTCGGCATGTACCGCTTCAAGGCGCGCTCGCCCGCGCGCATTGCCGCCGGACGCCATGCGATCGACGTCGAGTTCACGATGAGCGACGGCACGGCGCCCCAGCGCCCCGCGCACGCCGTGCTGCGCGTCGATGGCGAGCAGGTGGCGGCGTGCGACATCGGTGTCACGGTGACGGCCATCTTCTCGGCCTGCGAGACCTTCGACGTCGGCTGCGACCTGGGCTCGCCGGTGGCGGCCGAGTACTTCGACCGTGCGCCGTTCGGCTTCGACGGGCACATCCACGACGTCTGGCTGCGCTATGCGGAGACGCAGTCGTGAGCACGTTGATCACTGAAGCAGACGCCTACGCCATCGGCATCGAGGCCTACACCTATGCCTATCCGATGGTGGTGATGGAGCTGACGCGCCGCGTCGCCACCAACGTCGCGCAGCCCGACGGCGCGCGCGTGCGCGGGCCGATGAACCGCTTCGTGCACGTGCCCACCTACCCCGACGCCGGCTTCAAGGACGTGGTGCGTCCCAACGCCGACACGCTGTACTCCAACATCTGGTACGACGTCGGCGACGAGCCGCTGGTGCTGACGCTGCCGGACATGGGCGATCGCTACCACGTCATTCCGTTCTACGACCTGTGGACCGACGTGTTCGCCACGCTGGGCACGCGCACCAACGGCAACGGCGGCGGCCACTTCGCGCTCGTCGGCCCGCGCTGGAAAGGCACGCTGCCCGAGGGCGTGCGCGCCATCGTGAGCCCCACGGACGTGGGCTGGATCGTCGGGCGCATCCAGACCAACGGCGCGGCCGACTACGCCCACGTGCACACGCTGCAGGCCGGCTTCGAGGCCGTGCCGCTGTCCGCCTGGGGCCAGCCCCATGACCCACTCGCCGGCCACGTCGACGCAGCGATGGACATGCGCCCGCCCGTCGAGCAGGTGGCCGCACTCGGCGCCGGCGCCTTCTTCGCGCTCTTCGCCGAACTGCTCCGACGCAACCCGCCGCATGCCACCGACGGTGCATTGCTGCTGCGCATGGAGCGCATCGGCCTGGTCCCCGGCCGCGGCTTCGCACTGGCCGACGCCCCCGAGGCCGTGCAACGCGCCCTCGCGCGCGCCGCGCCCGATGCCTACCGGCGCATGCTCGAGCGCGCGCCGGCGATGCGCATGGTGCGCAACGGCTGGAGCCTCGGCAGCAACGTGGGCGTCTACGGCAACGACTACCTGGCGCGCGCCTTCGTCGCCTACGCAGGCCTGGGCGCCCTGCCGCGCGAAGAGGCGATGTACCCGCGCTCGGTCTGCGACAGCGAGGGCCAGCCGCTGTCGGGCACTGCGCGCTATGTGCTGCACTTCGACGCGCACGAGTTGCCGCCGGCCGATGCGTTCTGGTCGCTGACGCTGTACGGCCCCGACCAGTTCTTCGTCGACAACGCGCTGAACCGCTACGCCATCGGCGACCGCGACGCGCTCGCCTTCAACGCCGACGGTTCGCTGGACCTGTACATCCAGCACGCGTCGCCGGGCGCCGACAAGGCCCCGAACTGGCTGCCCGCGCCCGCCGGCCCCTTCAGCATGAACCTGCGCCTGTACGTGCCGCAGGCGCCGGTGCTCGACGGGCGCTGGGCACCGCCCGCGCTGAAGCGCCTGCCCTGACCGAACCGACCGCATCGTCTCCCATTCGAAAGGCACTCACTTCATGAACCGTTCCCGCTTCCGCGCGCTGCGCGCGCCCGGCCTGTGCATCGTCGTGCTCCAGCTCGCGGCCGGTGCCGCCCTGGCGCAGGCCGACTACCCGAGCAAGCCGATCCGCATCATCGTCCAGTATCAGGCGGGCGGCTCGGCCGACGCGCTCGCACGGCTGGTGGGCGACGGGCTCGCCAAGCGGCTGAAGCAGCCCGTGCTGGTGGAGAACCGCAGCGGCGCGGGCGGCATCATCGGCACCGACTACGTGGCCAAGAGCCCGCCCGACGGCTACACCGTGCTGCTGTCGGTGCCGGGCCCGATCGCCGCGAACCTGGCGCTGTACAAAAAGCTGCCCTACGACCCGCGCACCGACCTGCGCCACGTGTCGGACATCGCGAGCACGCGCACGATCATGGTCGTGCACCCCTCGGTGCCGGCGCAGGATTTCAAGGGCCTCGTCGAGGCCGTGCGCAAGGCGCCCGGCAAGTACGCAATGGGCTCCTGGGGCCCCGGCGTGCAGCCGCACCAGATGCAGGTCTTCATGGACAAGACCTACGGCACCCAGACGCTGCACGCGGCCTACAAGGGCGAAAGCCCGATGGCGGTCGACCTGCTCAGCGGCGTGATCCAGATGACCGTGGGCTCCATCAGCACCTTCCAGCCCTACGTCGCGGCCGGCAAGCTGCGCGCCATCGCCGTGCCGGGCGCGCAGCGCGCCAAGGCCGCCCCCACGGTGCCGACCTTCGCCGAGCAAGGCTACAAGGACGACATGTTCATGCTCATGGCGCCGACCTCGCTGCTGGTGCCGGCCAAGACGCCCGACGCCATCGTCGAGAAGCTCGCTCGCGAAGTCGCCGCGGTGGTGAAGCAACCCGAGGTGCAGCGCCGCATCGAAGACATGGGCGCCGAGCCCATCGGCAACACGCCGGCCGAAGCCTCGGCGGCCTACAAGGCGTTCCTGCCCGTGTCGCTGAAACTCACGCGGGCCACGGGCGTCACGCTGGACTGATTGCGCCGCTTCTCGAGAACCGTGCATCACCCGCCTCCCGATTTCGAACCCCGGGTGTACACCCCGCAGCGCATCGCCGCGGTCGTCGCCACGCTGGCCTCGGACGGCATCCCCGCCGCACAGGCCCTGGCCGGCAGCGACCTCAACGAGGCCGCGCTGCGCGCGCCGGGCACGCGCGTGTCGTATGCGCAGACGGTCACCGTGCTGCGCAATGCGCTCACGCTGGCACGCAACCCCACGGTGGCGCTGCGTGCCGGCGCGCGCATGCACCTCACGGCCTACGGCATGTGGGGCTATGCGCTGCAGAGCAGTCCCACCTTCAGCGCGTTGATCGAGTTCGCCATCACCTACCGCCGCGCCATCGGGCCGCTGGCCGACATGCACCACGACCCCGCGCGCGCGCCCGGCACCTGCAACTTCGAGGTGCTGGTGTCGCCCGACCCGCGCGACCCGCTCTACCGCTTTGCGCTGGCCTTCACCTTCGCGGCCCACCTGACGCTGGCGCGCGACCTGTACGGCGATGGCTTCGGCTTCACGGGCCTGCGCCTGGCCTGCCCCGCGCCCGAGCACGGCGCGGGCGTCTGGGAGGCGTGGTTCGAGTGCCCCGTGCAGTTCGGCCAGCCTGACAACGCACTGCAGTTCGACGAGGCCTGGTGCACGCGCGCGCCGCGCCTGCACGACCCGCTCACGCACGCCATGGCCAGCGAGAGCTGCCAGCAGTTCGTGGCCGGGCTGGCGCATGCGGGCGGCATCGCCGCGGCGGTGCGCCGCACGCTGGTGGAGCAGATGCCGTGGCGTTTTCCGAGCATCGAGTCGATGGCCCGCACGCTCGCGCTGGAGCCGCGCACGCTGCGGCGACGGCTCGCGACGCGCGGCACCACGTACCGGTCGATCCTCAACGAGGTGCGCCTGCGGCTGGCCATCGAGTACCTGCGCAAGACCCGCATGACCACCGAGGAGATCGCGGAGCGCCTGGGCTACAGCGAGGCCGCGAACTTCCGGCACGCCTTCGTGCGCTGGACCGGCACCAGCCCGCACGCCTACCGCGTGGCCTGCGCGCCGTGCTGAGGCCTCGGCTCAGTCTTCCGCGGCGATGCGGTGCAGCCGGGGCAGGTCGACCACAGTGACCAGGCGGTAGCCCTCGTTGCAGCCGAGCACGCCCTCGTCCTTGAACTGCGCCAACTCCTTGCCGACGGTCTGGCGCGACACACCGAGCATGTTCGCCAGGTCGGTCTGCGACACGCGCAGCTCGGTGTCGCACGGCGCGCCGCTCGCGTCCCCGTAGCGATACACCATGTTGAGCAGCGTGATCGCCGTGCGCCGGCGCACCGAGCCCAGCACCTGGTCCTGCAGGATCTCGGCGCTCATGCGATAGCGCCGCAGCATGGTCTGGGCGATGCTGCGCCACAGCACCGGCTCCGCATCGAGGATGCGCCGCATGGCGGCACCGGGGATGTGGATGATGTGCGAATCGGCGCGCGCATCGAAGGCGAAGATGGGCTGCATGTCGTCGATGAGATGCACCATGCGCGTGATCTGGCCGGCCCCGAGCACCGAGAGGATGTACTTGTCGCCGGCCGCGTTGGTGGCCGCGATCTCGATCGAGCCCGACACGATCACGAACACCTCCCGCTGGTGGTTGCCGCGACTCACGAGCGGCGTGCGGCGCCGGTAGTGCCTGGCGCGCGCGGCGTTCGCCAACTCGCGCAGCCGGTCTTTCGGCCAATCGAGAAACACCGCGCACGTGCTCAGCCCGTGCTCGATCTCTTCCCTTGTGCTCTGCGATACGGGTTGCGGGTATTCCATGGGATGACTCAGCAAAAACTGTTGCCTGGTTGACGGATTCGAAGAGCAGCGATTCCTATCATAGGACTGGCCAATCAAAGAACAACGAGGAACTCCCTAAGTGAGACATGCACGTTCCCTGCCTGCACGCCTGCCGCTGTTTTGCAGCACCGCGACGCGTTCGTTGATCCGGCTTCTTGCGTCGCCCATGCGACGCGATGCGCGAACGACGAGACCCCTGCGCAGCATGCGCGGCTCGCGCGACGCGATGCGAATGCCGTGACGCGCGGCCACACGCCCTGCGTGCGCGGCTAGAGGCCGCACCCCTTTTTCCCGAAGTCCCCGAAGGGCACCCGCCCTTCGGAACACCCGAGCCCTGGAACGCAGCGATGCGCACCAGCGGACTCGTTCATCCCTGAAGAAGCAAGCAAAGCAAGACCTGCCATGAAACATCACTCCCTCGCCGCACTGGCCCTTCTCGCGACTGCCGGTACTGCATCGGCGCAATCGTCCGTCACGGTGTTCGGCATCGTCGACGTCGGCATCAGCCGCTACACGTCCAAGAGCACGTACCACAGCCCCAACCCCTTCGCGCTGCCACCGGTGAACGCCGCGGGCGGCAGTGCCAAGACGAGCCAGACCGCGCTGTCGAACTCGGGCTATGCGGGCAGCCGCGTCGGCTTTCGCGGCACGGAAGACCTCGGTGGCGGCCTGGCGGCGAGCTTCTGGCTGGAGTCGGGCATCACCAACGACGACGGCGCCAAGGGCATCACCAACTTCAACCGCCGCTCGACGATGAGCCTGTCGGGTCCGTTCGGCGAACTGCGCCTGGGCCGCGACTACGCCGCGACCTTCTGGAACGACACCGTCTTCGATCCCTTCGGCACCAACGGCGTGGGCACCAACCTCATCGCCAACATCAACAGCCGCATCGCCGCCATCGCCGGCCCCGGCTCCGTCGTGGCCGCGACCGACAACTACATCCGCACCGGCAACTCGATCGGCTACTTCCTGCCGCCGAACCTGGGCGGCGTCTACGGCCAGCTGCAGTACACGCTGCACGAGAACACCAAGCGCAGCGACCAGCCCGGCACGCCATCGGCCAAGGGCCGCTACGTGGGCGGCCGCCTGGGCTATGCCAGCGGGCCGTTCGACATGGCCATCGCCTACGGCCAGAGCACGGCCGCCGACAGCACCACGCTCAACGCGCTGGGCATCGCGACCGCCACGCAGGAGCGCAAGATCAACGCGCTGAACCTGGGCGCGTCGTACAACTTCGGCCCCGCCAAGCTGTTCGCCGAGGTCTCGCGCGTGCAGGACAAGAACGAGACGGGCACGCTGCAGAACCTGCCGGGCCTGGCGGTCCCGTTCATGAACACCGCGACG
Source organism: Variovorax sp. GW821-FHT09D07 (assembly GCF_059416345.1). Taxonomy (NCBI): domain Bacteria; kingdom Pseudomonadati; phylum Pseudomonadota; class Betaproteobacteria; order Burkholderiales; family Comamonadaceae; genus Variovorax; species Variovorax sp. GW821-FHT09D07. Next base: position 719,164 of record NZ_JBWKOY010000002.1, on the reverse strand, counting down.
CGCAAGGACAAGTACAACGGCTACATGCTGGGCGTGACCGTGCCCGTGGGCCCGGGCCTCATCCGCGCGTCGTACGCGTCGGTGAAGTACAAGAACGGCGCGCCGGCCGCGACCGACCTGAACAGCCTGCTGTGGGGCCTGAACGGCAACCGCGACACCACGGCCAACCAGATCTCGCTGGGCTACGTGCACAACCTGTCCAAGCGCACCGCGCTGTATGCCTCGGTGTCGCGCATCCGCATCAAGGACGGCTGGAACAACCCCGGCGTGATGGGCGCCATCACCGGCGGTTCGGCCGCCTACCTCACGGGCGGCACCGCGCAGGCCGCGGGCTGGGCGCCGCGCTCGTCGATGGGCTACGACTTCGGCATCCGCCACGCGTTCTGAGCGCATGCGAAAGGAGGTACCCATGGCTTTGAAACACCTGTCGCCGCTGCTCGTGGCGGCCCTGCTCGCGGGCGGCTGCGCCACGCCGCCCGCGCCGACCACCTCGCCGGCCGACGTCGGCGAAACACGCCCGGGCTCGGGCTATCTCAAGGGCTACCTGGCCTCGGCCGAGATGCCCGACAGCCTGGCGCTGCTGCCACCGCCGCCCGAGGCGAACTCGGCCGCGCTGGCGGCCGACGTCGCCGCGTTCCGCAGCCTCACCGCGCTGCAGGGTTCGCCGCGCGGCGCGCTCGCGGTGCGCGATGCCAACCTGCGCTTTCCGGAGGCGGCCGCCACCTTCTCCTGCGCGCTGGGCGTGCGCATCTCCGAGCAGCAGACGCCGCACCTGAACATGCTGCTGCGGCGCACGCTGGCCGATGCCGGCGGCGCCACCTACAAGGCCAAGGAGAAGTACCAGCGCACGCGGCCCTTCGTGGCACTGAAGGCCGCCAGCTGCACGCCGAAGGAAGAAGCGCACCTGGCCAAGGACGGCTCCTACCCCTCCGGGCACTCGGCGCTGGGCTGGGCCTGGGCCCTGGTGCTGACGGAGCTCGCGCCGGAGCGTGCGGACGCGCTGCTGCAGCGTGGCCGCGCCTTCGCGCAAAGCCGCGGCATCTGCGGCGTGCACTGGCGCAGCGACATCGAGGCGGGACGCCTGATCGGCGCGGCCGCCGTGGGCCGGCTGCATGCCAACCCGGTGTTCACGGCGCAGATGAGCGCGGCGAAGAACGAGATCGCGCAGGCACGCAGCCGCCCGGACAGCGCCCCGCCCGCAGCCGACTGCGCGGCCGAGGCGAACGCGATCGCGGGCTCCGCGGTGCTGACGCCCTGAGCACGCGCCCCCTCGACCACCTCGCCCACGGCCAGCGTGTGTGCGGGTTGTCGAGGGGAACGCTGCGTGTGCGAAGCGGGTAGCCTCGCCAACTCCAACCACTCCAAGGAGACCTCGCATGCGCCATCGTTCCGTTCTGTCATGGGGTGCCGCGGCCTCGGCGGTCGCGCTCCTCGCTGCATGCGGCGCCATGTCTTCGGGCAAGGACGCCAACCCGATGAGCTTCTTCATCACGAGTGCCAATCCCGGCAAGGGCGGCGACCTCGGCGGCCTGGCCGGCGCCGACCGCCAGTGCCAGGCGCTGGCCGCGAGCGCCGGTGCGGGCGGCAAGACCTGGCGTGCCTACCTGAGCGCCGCCGAAGCGGGCGGCCAGCCCGCCGTCAACGCACGCGACCGCATCGGCACCGGGCCGTGGCGCAACGCCAAGGGCGTGGTCGTGGCCACCAGCGTGGCCGACCTGCACAGCGCGAACGCCAAGCTCGGCAAGGACACCTCGCTGACGGAAAAGGGCGAGGTGGTCTCCGGCTTCGGCGACCCGGTCAACCGGCACGACATCCTCACCGGCTCGCGCCCCGACGGCACGCTCGCGCCGGCCGCCGCCGGCAAGGACACCACCTGCGGCAACTGGACGCGCAGCGTCGACGGCTCGGCCATCGTCGGCCACCACGACAAGAAGGGCACCAACCCCGACCCGGTCGCCAACGCCTCGTGGAACGCGTCGCACGGCACGCGAGGCTGCAGCGTCGACCAGCTCAAGCAAAGCGGCAGTGCCGGCCTGATGTACTGCTTCGCCGTGAACTGAGCCCGCAGGGCGGCGCCCCGGCCCGTGCGTCGATCCACGGGCGGGCGCGCTGCGATGTGCCACAGACGACCCATCGGAGGACTTCATGATCCAAGCCACCCAGCCCCTTCGTGCAGCGCCGCGCCGCCTGCTTCTTTGCCTGGGTGCCGCGGCACTCGGCCTGGGCGCCTTCGGGGCAAGCCCCGCGTGGGCGCAGACGGCCTGGCCCAGCAAATCGATCACGCTGCTCATCGGCTTCCCGCCCGGCGGGCAGACCGACTTCGCCGGCCGCGTGCTGACGAACGGCATGCAAGGCGCGCTCGGCCAGCCCGTGGTCATCGACAACAAGGCCGGCGTGAACGGCAACATCGCGTCCGTCGAACTGATGAAGGCACCGCCGGACGGCCACAAGCTGCTGGTGGGCAACGGCTCGATGACGATCATGCCGCACGTGTACACCAAGCTCGGCATCGTCGATCCGCAAAAGATGACCCCCATCGGCATCATGCTGCAGTCGCCGCTGGTGCTGGTGGTGCCCGCCACGTCGCCGATCAAGACCTACGCGCAGTTCGCCGAAGAGGTGAAGTCGCGTGCCAAGAGCGGCAAGGGCATCGACTACGGAACGGGGGGCGCAGGCTCGCTGATCCACGTCACCATGGAACTGCTGCGCGAGCGCCTGGGCAACCCGGCGATGAACCATGTGCCCTACAAGGGCAGCAGCCCGGCGATGGTCGACCTGATGGCCGGCCGCCTCGACGCCATGTTCGACGCCACCTCCGTCGTCGCGCCCTTCGTGAAGTCGGGTCAGCTGCGGCCCCTGCTGGTGACCAGCGACAAGCGTTCGCCGATGCTGCCGAACGTGCCCACCGCCGCGGAAAGCGGCATCAAGGACTTCAGCATCATCTCCTTCATCGGCCTGTACGGACCGCCCGGGTTGAGCCCCGAGGTCGTGAAGAAGGCCAATAGCGCGATGAACGCGGCACTGAAGGAGCCGACCGTGGTCAAGAGCATCGTCGATCGCGGGGACGAGCCCGGTGGCGGCTCGCCCGAGCAGCTCGGCGCGATGACCCGCGACCAGTACAAGATGTGGGGCGCCGTCGTGAAGGCGAACAACATCACGGCCGACTGAGCTTCGGCCCCGCGCCTCGCATCAGGCGCTGAGCACTTCGCGCAGGTGCTCGACGAACGCGCGCGCCGCATCGGGCAGGCGCCGCCCCGCCATGCTCTGCACCTCGAAATGCCGCTCGTTCATCTCGCGGTCGCGCAAGGCACGCGCCACGATCGTGCCGTTCTCGAGCTGCTGGCGCAGCGCGAGCTCGCCGCAGAAGGTCACGGCCTGGCCGTGCGCCGCGTAGTGCACCAGCGGGTAGAGGTGGTCGCTGGTCAATGCCGCCTCCAGCGGCAGGCGCTGGCGGGCGCAGCTGATGTTAAGCAGCTGGCGCAGCGTCGACGTGGGGGCCGGCAGCGCGAGCGGGTAATGGACCACCTGCGCCAGCGACACCTGCCGCCGCTCGGCCAGCGGATGCGAAGGCGCCATCACGGCGCACACGGGCGAGGGGTGCCGGATCTCGACGTCCAGGCCGTGCTCCGAGCCCAGGCTCACCGTCACGCCGAGGTCGACCAGGCCTTCGCGCACACGGCGCGCCACCTCGCGCTGCACGCACATGTCGAGCGAGAAGCGGATGCCGGGACAGCGCGCCTGGAACGCCGCCACCAGGGCCGGCAGGAACTCGTAGGCGAAGCCTTCGGTCGCGGCCACGCGCACCTCGCCCTTGCGCAGGCCGCGCAGCGCGAGGATGTCGTCGGTCACGCGCTCGATGTCGAGCCAGGCCCGGCGCGCGTGCGCCGCCAGCAGCTCGCCGGCTGAGTTGAGCGCCATGCCGCGGGCGCGGCGCTCGAACAGCAGGGTGTCGAGTTCGCGCTCGATGCGGCCGATCTGGCGGCTCACGGCCGACGGCGCCACGTTCAGCCGCACGGCCGCCTCGGTGACCGAGCCGACGCGCGCCACCTCCAGGAAGTAGCGCATCGACTCCTCCTGGAGCACGCGCTGGTTGATCGGGCGTTCGGTGCGCGCCCCGGTGCGGGCGGAGGCGGGAGGCTTGGAAGTGGGAGATTTCATCGGCGTGGTCTGCGTTGCGCCAGCAGCAACGCAACCTTCCAATCATTGTGCTTGCTACACCGCAGGGCGTGCCCCAGCATTTCCCCTCCCCTCTCTCCTCTTCGCTCTACTGAAGGACCTGTCAATGAACGCTCCCCGTTCGCAAGCGCCGCAGCGGCGCTGGTGCTGTGCCGTCCTCGCGGGCCTGGCCGCCTGCCTCGGCATGGCCCTGCCCGCGCAGGCACAGGCGCAGGCTCAACCGGCCTACCCGACGCGCCCCGTCACCCTGGTGGTGCCGTACCCGCCCGGCGGCAGTGCGGACACGGTGGGGCGCCTGGTCGGCCAGCGCCTGTCGGAGGAACTGGGGCAGCCGGTGCTCATCGACAACCGCCCCGGTGCCGGCACGGCGGTCGGCGCCGCGTTCGTGGCCAAGGCATCGCCCGACGGCTACACGCTGCTGCTCGGCTCGGGCTCGACCCTCACGATGAACCCGGCCATCCGCCCGAACCTGCCCTACGACGCCCTGGGCAGCTTCGAGCCGGTCGCGATCGTCGCGCGCATTCCGCTGATCCTGCTGGCCAACAAGAACGTGCCCATCGGCAACGTCAAGGAGTTCGCCAGCGCGGTGCGCGCGGCGCCCGACAAGTACTCGTACGCGTCCTTCGGCACGGGCACGTCCTCGCACTTCACCGGCGAGATCATCCTGCAGGCGGTGGGCGCGAAGATCATGCACGTGCCCTACCGGGGCAGCGCACCGGCCATGACGGACCTGATCGGCGGCCAGGTGCCGTTCTCGGTGGACACCGTCACCGCCGCCATTCCGCAGCTCAAGGGCGGCAAGGTCAAGGCGATCGCCGTGACCACCCGGCAGCGCTCCTCGCAGTTGCCGCAGGTCCCGACCTTCGCCGAGGCGGGCTACCCCGAGGTCGATGCCGACACCTGGATCATGGTCGTGGCGCCCAAGGGCACTCCCGCGCCGGTGCGCGAGCGGCTGGAGAAGACGCTCGCCAAGATCGTCGCCACGCCCCAGGCCCAGGCGGCCCTGCAGGCCCAGGGCGCGGAGCCGGCCTTCGCCGGCGCCGCCGCCTCGCTCGCGCAGATCGAACGCGAACTTCCGCTCATGCGCGCCGTCGCCCGACGCGCCAACATCCAGGCCGACTGAGTGCGGCACATTCCGAAAGCCATGACCCAACCTTTCTCTTCTTCCTCCTCCGATCTCGTCGAACTCTCCGCCGTCGAGCTGCGGCGGCTGATCGGCACGCGCGCCCTTTCGCCGGTCGAGCTGCTCGAGGCCTGCATCGCGCGCATCGAGCAGCTCAACCCCTTCGTCAACGCCGTGACCGCCACCTGCTACGAGCGCGCCCGCGCCGAAGCCCGCGCCGCGGAGCGGGCCGTGAAGAGCGGCGAGCCCCTGGGCCTGCTGCACGGCCTGCCGCTGGGCGTGAAGGACCTCGAGCCGACGGCGGGACTGCTGTCCACCATGGGAACCCCCGCCCTGCGCAACCATGTGCCGTCGAACGACATCGAGCTGGTGCGCCGCCTGCGCGCCGCCGGCGCGATCGTGGTGGGCAAGACCAACGTGCCCGAGATGGGCGCCGGCGCCAACAGCCGCAATCCGGTCTGGGGGGCCACGGGCAATCCCTTCGACCCCAACCTCAACGCCGGCGGTTCGTCGGGCGGTTCGGCCGCGGCGCTGGCGCTGGACATGCTGCCGGTGTGCACCGGCTCCGACACCGGCGGCTCGCTGCGCATCCCGGCCGCCAAGTGCGGCGTGGTGGGCCTGCGGCCGTCGCCGGGCATCGTGCCCAGCGTGCGCAAGAGCCTGGGCTGGTCGCCGATCTCGGTGGTCGGTCCGATGGGTCGCGATGTGGCCGACGCCTGCCTCCAGCTCGCGGCCACGGCGGGCCCGCATCCGGGCGACCCCTTGAGCTATCCGCTGGATGCGGCGGCCTTTGCGCGGCCGGCGCCGCTGGACCTGTCGCGCCTGCGCGTGGCCTGGACCACCGACTTCGGACTGTGCGATGTCGACCCGTCGATCCGCCGGACGATGCACGACCGCATGGCCGCCATGCGCGGGCTCTTTGCGGCCTGCGACGAGGTGCGCTTCGACCTCGGCGAGGTGCACCGTTGCTTCGACGTGCTGCGCGCGGAGGCCTTCGTCGCCGGCATGCGCGAGGCCTACGAACGCGCCCCCGAGAGCCTGGGCCCGAACCCGCGCAGCAACTACGAGATGGGCGCGCGCATGAGCCTGCCCGACGCGGCCTGGGCGCAGACGGAACAGACGCGCATCCTCCAGCGCTTCCAGAAGGTGTTCGAAAACTACGACCTCGTGCTCTCGCCCACGACACCGGTTTCGCCCTTTGCCTGGACGCAGTCGCATGCGCTGCAGATCGACGGCCGCCCGCAGGAGAACTACTACCGCTGGCTCGCACTGACCTACGTCGTGACGCTGACCACCCACCCCGCGATCAGCCTGCCGTGCGGCACCGACGAGCGCGGCATGCCCTTCGGCCTGCAGGTGGTGGGGCGCTTTCGCGGCGACCTCGCGCTGCTGTCGGCCGCGCAGGCGATGGAGCAGGCCTTCGCGCCCGACCCGCGGCTGCGCCGGCCGCGGCCCGATCTCGCACGCCTTCGCAAGGCCGAGCCCGCCCTCGACTCGATCGTGACCGCGCCGCCCGACGACCGGCACGCCAGCGCGCCCACCGACGGCGCCCCGGCACCGGTGGTCTGAGGTCCGCGCCGCGTCAGGCGCTTCGCTTCAGCAAGGTGGCCAGCAGGGCCAGGGCCCCGGTCAGCTCGTCGAAGCTGGGGCCGCCCAGGCAGATTCGCAGGCCGCTCGCCTTGTCCTTCGGGTTCGCCATCAGGGTCTGCGGCGGGGTGAGCTTCACGCCGGCTTGCGCCGCCGCGGCCACGACGCCCTCGGCAACATCGCGTCGCATCGGCAGCCAGACGTTGTAGGCATCGGGATGCCAGACCAGTTCGCCCGCAGCGAGCAGCGAGACGGCCAGCCTGGAACGCCGCCGGGCCTCGTGGCGCAGATCGTGCTGGACCGAGGCGACCACGCCGGTGGCCAGCCATTCATCGACCACCGCGCAGGAGAACGCCGACGGCGCCATGGGCACATCCTGCAGCAGCTCCTGCGCCGGGCCGCACAGGTCGGGCGGCAGTGCCAGCACGCCGACCTGCAATCCCGGGCCGAGCGACTTGGAGAGCCCGTTCACATGCAACGTGATGTCGGGCGCCAATGTGGCCAGCTGGGGCAAACCGTCGGCGGCCGCCGCGTACACGCCGTCTTCGATGATCCAGGCGCCCGCGCGGCGGCACACCGCCACGATGGCCCGTCGTCGCTTCGCGCTCATCGTGGCCGTCGTCGGGTTGTGCAGCGTCGGGGTGAGGTAGACCGCCGTGCTGCCGGCGGGCGCCGCGCCGTCGAGCGCCTGTGCGAGCGCCTGCGGCACCATCCCTTCCGCGTCCATCTCGACGCCCTGGATGCGACACCCCTTGCGCCGGGCCAGCGCGAGGGCGCCGGGATAGGTGATCCGTTCGGTGAGCAGCATGCCTTGCCTCCCGCACACCAGGTCGAAGGCCAGCGACAGCGCCTGGCGTGCGCTGCTGGTCAGCACCAGCTGCGACGGATCGACGGCCAGGCCGATCGTCTCGAGCCAGCGAGCGAGAACGCGGCGATGCTCCAGGTGCCCGCCGGGCGGCGCGTACAGGTTGAAGTGATCCGCGTCGATCTTGCGCGCGATGCCCGTCAGCGTGCGCGCCAGCACGCGCGCACCGAGCGCGGCCGGCGGCGCGTTCGACGACAGATCGACCTGCCGGTCGCCGTGCGCCTGGTGGATCGCCACGAAGGTTCCGCGGCCCTTGACGCTGCGCGTGAGGCCCCTGCGCTCCAGGATGGCATAGGCCTTCGTCACGGTGCCCAGGCCGATCTGCAGCGTCTTCGCCAGGTCCCGATGGGCAGGCAGCCGATCGCCGCCCGCGAGCCGCCCCTCGACGATGTCGTCGGCCAGGGCCAGCACCACCCGCTCGGTGGCATTCGTGCCGTTGCTTGCCAGACGGGGCGTCCAGGAGGATCGAAGGAGCACGTGCGCGGCCTCGCAAATAAAAGTGTCATGTGACACTTTTTGAATATCTCAATAGTGTAACTTTCACCGCACGGCCTCCATCGCGCTGAAGGCCGCTGAAGACACCCCTTGGTTTTGGAGCACCCGCATGGCCGTCAGCCAGATCGCACTCGTCTACGGGACGTACCTCATCGCCACCGCCAGTCCAGGGCCGAGCAACATGGCCATCATGGGCACTGCCATGCGTGACGGCCGCCGCCCCGCGCTCGCGCTTGCGGCCGGTGTGGTCACGGGTTCGCTCTTCTGGGCGCTCCTGGCGGCGACCGGCGTTTCCGCCGTCCTGACCGCGTATGCGCAGGCGCTCGTCGTGCTCAAGATCGCCGGCGGCCTCTACCTGCTGTACCTGGCTTTTCGCGCGGGCCGGTCCGCCATGCGACCCGGCGCCGACGCGGTGAAGAACAGCGCGGAACGCGGCGCATTGCGCTACCGCACCCTCTACCGCCAGGGCGTGCTCATGCACATCGGCAACCCGAAGGCGATCATGTCGTGGATCGCGATCATCTCGCTCGGCGTGCGCCAGGACGCACCCGCCGGCGGGTTGCCGGCCATCGTAGGCGGTTGCGTGTGCCTCGGCATCATGGTGTTCGGCGGCTACGCGATCGTCTTCTCCACCGCCTCGATGATTGCGCTGTATGCGCGGCTGCGGCGCTGGATCGAAGGCGTGCTCTCGGCGGTGTTCGCGGCCGCGGGGCTCAAGCTGCTGGTCTCGCAGAACTGAATTCAATGATCCCTAGCGAAAGACCGAACGCATGAGCATCACCGTCCACATGGTCGACGTCTTCGGCGCCGGCCCGCTCTCGGGCAATCCGCTGGCGGTCGTCACCGGCGCCGACGCGCTCGCCACGCACGACATGCAGCAGCTGACGCGCTGGTTCAACCTCTCGGAAACCGCGTTTGTCTTCGCACCCACGCATCCAGAAGCGGACTACCGCGTGAGGATCTTCACCCTCGACCGGGAGATGCCTTTTGCAGGGCACCCCACGCTCGGCAGCTGCCACGCCTGGCTGTCGGGCCAAGGCGCGCCCAGGCAGCAAGCCACGGTGATCACGCAGGAGTGCGGCGCAGGGCTGGTCCAGATCCGGCGCGACCAGGGACGGCTCGCGTTCGCCGCGCCGCCGCTGATCCGCTCGGGCGCGCCGACCGCGGCCGAACTCGACGATGCACGGCGGCTGCTGGGCATCGAAGCCGACGACATCGAGGACGCGGCCTGGATCGACAACGGTCCCGGATGGTTGGGAATCCGGCTGGCGTCGGCAGACAAGGTGCTGTCCCTGGAGCCGGCCCGGCGCTGGCCCACGCGCATCGACGTCGGCGTGGTCGGCCCTCATGCCGAGGGCGGTGACGCGGCCTTCGAAGTGCGCGCCTTCTTCACCGACCATCTGGGCGCCATCGTTGAAGACCCCGTCACGGGCAGCCTCAATGCCTCGCTCGCGCAGTGGCTCTTCGCCACGGGCGTGGCACAAGACGACTATGTCGCCGCGCAGGGCACGCGCCTGGGCCGGCAGGGCCGCATCCACCTGACCCGCGACGACGCCGGGCAGGTCTGGGTCGGCGGCGAAACGCGCACGCACGTCAAGGGCGAACTGGACGGCCTCTGATCCGTTCACGCAAGGCCTGCACAGACTTCACTCTGACTTCACCTGCGTTGCGCACACTACGTTTCGACAGCGGTTCGGCGCTGGTAGAGGCAAGGGGAAGAAAAAAGTAGCTCAGGGAAACGCCTCGATGCCGACCGCTGTCACCTTTCATCGCCCATCGAGAAAGGCGCAGGCGCACTCATCGCAAGAAAGGGCCACGGGCCAAGGATTACCATCGGCCGGGCGCACGCCGCGCCTCCCACGCCCATGACCGTCGTCACCGCCCCTGTGCCTCCCGCCATCGCCCAAGAAATGCCCGCCCCCGACGGCCCGCTGTCGCGCGCGAGGCCGGGGCGCGAACGCATCATGGCGGCCATCCGCACGGCGGCGGTGACCGAGTTCAGCCTGCACGGCCTGAAGGGCACCTCCACCCAGGCCATCGCCGCGCGCGCCGGCCTCACCAAGCCCCAGCTGCACTACTACATCGCCGGCAAGGAAGAGCTCTACGAAGAGCTGCTGATGCAGGTGCTGCATGCCTGGAAGGTGGTGTTCTCGTTCGAGGACGCCAGCGACCCGGCCACGGTGCTGGGCGACTACATCCGCAAGAAGCTCGACCACGCGTTCGACAACCCGGAGATCTCGCGCATCTTCACGCGCGAGGTGCTCGACGGCGGACGCAACCTCGACCGCTACTGGCCCAACGCGCAGGCGTGGACGCAGAAGAAGGTCGACATCATCAACGGCTGGATCGCGCGCGGGCAGATGCGCCCGCTCGATGCGCGCCTGCTGCTGATGCACATCTGGGCCATGACCCAGAGCTACGCCGACTACGCGATCCAGACGCGCGTGATGCTCGGCCTGCCGCCCGAAGCGCCGATCGACCGCGAACCGATCGCGCGGGAACTGGTGGCGTTCGTCCTGGGCGGCTGCGGCATCAAGGCCTGAGCCCCGCGCCGTCCTCGCTCAGTCCACGCGCGCCTCCCAGACCTGGCCCGTCGGGTCGGCCAATGCAAGCCGCATCATCTCGATGAAGCGGCGCAGGCGCGCCGGCTGGAAGCGCGCGTGCGGGTAGGTCAGGTAGACCGGCAGCGGCGCCACATGCCATTGCGGCACGAGCTGCACCAGCCGTCCGGCGGCGATGTCTTCGTTCAGCAGCCAGGCCGAGCCCAGGCAGGCGCCCAAGCCCATGCGCGCCGCGCTCTGCAGCGCATAGAGGCTGTCGGTGCTCATGCGCGGACGGATCGGCACGCGCGCGATCTCGCCGGTCGGCCGGTGCGTGAGCAGCACCTCGTTGCGATAGAAGGTGCGCAGCGCAAGCCACGGCAACTCGGCCAGTTCCGCCGCGTGCGCGGGCGGTGAGCGGCCCTCCAGCAGCGAGGGCGCGGCGACCACCACGCGCGGGACCTCCGAGACCTTGACCGCCACGGCCATCGCGTCGGTCATCTCGCCGACCTGGATCGCGCAGTCGACGCCTTCGGCGATGAAGTCGGGTCGGCGGTCGTTCAGCAGCCATTCGACGGACACGCGCGGATAGGCGCGCAGGTACTCGGCCAGCGGACCGACCAGCAGCAGTTGGCCCAGCGCATGCGGCGCCACCACGCGCAGCGTGCCCTCGGGCTCGTCGCCGACGCCGCGCAGGTCGGCTTCGAAGGCGTGCCAGTCGGCGATCAGCTCCCGGGCCCGCTCGTAGCAACGCTCGCCGTCTTCCGTGAGCTTCATGGCATGCGTGGAGCGGCGCAGCAGCCGCACACCCAGCGAGCGCTCCAGCGTCTGCAGGCGACGGCTCACGGTGGGCTGGGTCGCGCCCATCTGGAGCGCGGCGGCCGACAGGCTGCCGGCCTCGACGATGTGAAGAAAGGTCTGCATCAGCTCGATGCGGTCGACGGCAGGTGAAGTTGACATGGCCTCATTTATACGTTTGGCGTATGGGCATTGTGCGATCCGCGGGACTACCAAGCCAAGCCCCCAACGGGCACATTCCAACCCTTGCTTCGATAATCGAGGGTTAACACCATGTCTTCCATTCAAACCACGCATGCACCGGCTGCCGCGCCGGGGCACGGCCTGCCGGCCTCGCTGATCCTGCTGCTGGCCGCCGGCGCGGGCCTGTCGGTGGCGTCGCTCTACTACGCCCAGCCGATGCTCGGGGTGCTGGGCGCCGACATCGGCGCCTCCACCCGTGCGGTGGGCTTCATTCCCACGCTCACGCAACTGGGCTATGCGCTGGGCATCCTGCTGCTGGCGCCGCTGGGCGACCGCTTCGACCGGCGCCGCATCGTGCTGGTCAAGGCAGGGGCGCTGTGCGCCGCACTGCTGGTGGCCGGCGCGGCACCGTCGATCGGCGTGCTGCTCGCGGCCAGCCTCGCGATCGGACTGGCGGCCACGATGGCGCAGGACCTCGTGCCCGCCGCCGCCACGCTGGCGCCCGACGCCACGCGCGGCAAGACGGTCGGCACGGTGATGACGGGGCTGCTGCTGGGCATCCTGCTGTCGCGCGTGGTGAGTGGCTTCGTGGCCGAGCACTTCGGCTGGCGCGCGATGTTCATCGCGGCCGCGGCCAGCATCGCGCTCATCGGCGCCGCGGCCTGGCGCGGGCTGCCGCGCTTTCGGCCGACCACGCACCTGGCCTACGGCGCCCTGCTCGGCTCGCTGGGCACGCTGTGGTCACGCCACGGCACGCTGCGCCGCGCGGCGCTGGCCCAGGCGCTGCTGGCCGTGGGATTCAGCGCCTTCTGGTCGACCCTGGCCGTGATGCTGCACGGCGCGCCCTTCCACCTGGGCAGCGCGGCCGCAGGCGCCTTCGGCCTGGCCGGCGCGGCGGGCGCGCTGGCGGCGCCGCTGGCCGGGCGGCTCGCCGACCGGCGCGGACCGGAGCTGGTGACGCGCCTGGGCGCAGGGCTGGCGCTGGTGTCGTTCGCGGCCATGGGGCTGGCACCGCTGATGACGCCGCATGCGCAGCTGTGGCTGCTGGCAGTGGCCGCGATCGGCTTCGACCTGGGCATGCAGGCGGCGCTGATCGCCCACCAGACGATCGTCTACGGCATCGAGCCCGGTGCGCGCAGCCGACTCAACGCCGTGCTGTTCACCAGCATGTTCATCGGCATGGCGACCGGCTCGGCGCTGGGCGCGCTGGTGCTCGCCGCGTGGGGCTGGGCCGGCGTGACGGCGCTGGCGACCGCCACGGCCACCGCCGCGCTGGCGGTGCGGCTCTGGCCGCGCCAGGCAACGTAGCCGCATCAGCCGCGGGCTGACGCCCGCCTCCCCAGTCCGGTGCACCCGGACTGGCACGTCGCTTGCATAACCTGACCAGTTGCTCTGATTGATTGGTCAAATTCATGCACGTCCGCGTTGCCTGCCGTCTGTCGATGGAAACCGGCGCCCCCGTACGCCCGGCGGGAGCGCGTTTCGCATGAACGCGCCCGCGCTGCTGGACAACGCACGACTGCCGCGCTGGCTGCTGCCCGCCGACTGGCCGCAGCGCCACGGGGTGCCCGAACTCGCACGCATCGGCATCGAAGCCGGCCGCGTCCGCTCGGTGCAGCCCGCGAGGGACATCACGCCGGGCGCCGGCTGGGACCTCGCCGGCACGCTCGCCCTCCCCGCCTTCGTCGACGCGCACACGCACCTGGACAAGGCGTTCACGCTGGCGCGCATGCAAAAGGTGCAGCCCGGCCTGCTCGGCGCGATCGACGCGATGCTGGCCGACCGCGTGCACTGGACGCCCGCCGACGTGCGCGAGCGTGCGTCGCGCGGCCTGCAATGGGCCTGGGCATGCGGCACCGCCCATGTGCGCACGCACGTCGACTGGTGGGAGCCCGACACGCTGCCCACGGCCTGGCCCGTCATGGCCGAGCTGGCGCAGGAATGGGCCGGCCGGGTGCGGCTGGAGCAGGTCGCCCTCATCAAGCTGCCCCTGTTCGAAGACGCGTCGCAGGCACTGCGCCTGGCGCAGCAGGTGAAGGCCACCGGACCGCACGCGCTGCTCGGCGGCTTCGTGCACTCCACCAATTGGAGCGAGAACGCGCTGCGCAACCTGCTGCTGGCGGCGCAGGCCTGCGAGCTCGACATCGACCTGCACGTGGACGAGGAACTCGACGCCTCGGCCGTGGGCCTGCAGACCACCGCGCGCCTCCTGCGCGAGATCGGCTACGAAGGCCGCGTGGTCTGCGGCCACCTCTGCGCGCTGGCGGCCCAGCCCGAGGCGCAGGCCTTCGCCACGCTGGACGCCGTGGCACGCGCGCCCATCACCGTGGTGTCGCTGCCCGCCACCAACCTGCTGCTGCAGGACGCCGTCACCGGGCGCACGCCGCGCCAGCGCGGCATCACGCTGGTCAAGGAAGCGCATGCGCGCGGCATTCCATTGCTGTTCGCCAGCGACAACGTGCAAGACCCGTTCTGCCGCCTCGGCAGCTTCGACCCCGTCGAGGCGCTGGGCACGGCCGCGCTGGTGGCACAGCTCGACGAGCCCTTCGACACCTGGTCGCAGGCGCTGTGCCGCAGCGACTGGCTGGAACGCACGCCCGCCACGACGACGCCCACGCTGGTCGGCGCGAAAGCCGACCTGGTGCTGTTCACGCAGGCCGACCGCCACGGCTGGCCCTCGCGCAGCGCCGCCCGCGTGGTGCTGCGCGACGGCCGCGTGACGCACGGCGACGCATCGCCTTTCTTCCCTGAATAAAGAACAAGCAAGGACCCCATGCTCCACGGCTACATCCCGCCCCACCGCTTCCTGCCCTACCTGAGCTGGACCGAAATCGCGGCGCTGCCCGACCGCGAGAACACCGTCATCGTGTTGCCGTGCGGCGCGATCGAGCAGCACGGCCCGCACCTGCCGTGCTCGGTCGACAGCGTGATCGCCTCGGGCGTGATGGGCAAGGCGCTGGAGAAGCTGCCGGCCGAGGTGCGCGCCTTTGCCCTGCCGCCGATCACCTACGGCAAGTCGGAAGAGCACCTGCACTTTCCCGGCACGGTGACGCTCACGGGCACCACGCTGCTGTCGACCGTGATCGAGATCGGCGAGTCGGTGTACCGCTCGGGCTTTCGCAAGCTGCTGTTCGCCAACGGGCACGGCGGCCAGCCGCAGGTGCTGGAGATGGCGGCGCGCGAACTGCGCCTGCGCCACGGCGACTTCGTGATCGTGCCGCACGGCGTGTCGCGCCTGCCCAGCGCGGCGAGCCGGCAGGTGAGCGAGCAGGAGAAGAAGCTCGCGATGCACGCAGGCCATTCCGAAACCGCGCTGATGCTCGCGCTGGCGCCCGACACCGTGCACATGGAACGCGCGGCGGCCAACTTTCCGCCGCCCTTCCCGATCAAGCTGCTGTCGGCCGACGGCCGCCCCGCCTGCGCCTGGACCGCGCGCGACTTCGGCCCCAGCGGCGTGATCGGCGACCCGACCAGCGCCACGCGCGAACAGGGCCTGGAAATCCTGGACACGCTCGCAGGCAGCTGGGCGCAGGCGCTGACCGAGCTTCATGCGCTGCGCTGGGTCGTGCGCGAGGAAGCCACCTGGGAGCGCGGCCACCAGCAGGGCTTCATCCAGCAGTCGTTCGAGCCGGCCTGAGGCGCGCTCCTTGCAACGGCTTCATTCTTCTTTTTCATCCCGCCTTCGAGAGGTCCCCACCATGCGTTCCTTCGCTCTTTCCCTGGCCGGCGCCGCCGCGCTCTCGCTCCTCACGGCCGTCGCACCCGCCCAGGCCCAGGACAAGTTCACCTACATGACCAACTGGTACGCGCAGGCCGAGCACGGCGGCTTCTACCAGGCGGTGGCGCAGGGCATCTACAAGAAGCACGGCCTGGACGTGACGATCCGCATGGGCGGCCCGCAGGTCAACATCACGCAGATGATGGCCGCGGGCCAGGCCGACTGCATCATGGGATCGAGCGACATCCAGATGATGCAGGTGCGCGAAGGCGGCGTGCCCGTGGTCAACGTGGCGGCCTTCTTCCAGAAGGACCCGCAGGTGCTGATCGCGCACGACGACGTCAAGAAGTTCGAGGACCTCAAGGGCAAGACGCTCCTGATCGGCGCGCAGGCCAACCGCGGCTACTGGCCATGGCTCAAGGCCCGCTTCGGCCTGAAGGACGAACAGACGCGTCCCTACACCTTCAACATCCAGCCCTTCGTGGCCGACCCGAACACCGCGCAGCAGGGCTACCTGACCTCCGAGCCCTACGCCATCCAGAAGGCCGGCGTGAAGAGCACGGTGCTGATGTTCAGCGACCACGGCTATCCCTCCTACGCGGTCACCGTGTCGTGCATGGACAAGACGGTGAAGGAGCGCAGCAAGCAGGTCGCGGCCTTCGTGAAGGCCTCGGCCGAAGGCTGGAAGAGCTACCTGGCCGACCCGGCACCGGCCAACGCGCTGATCAAGAAGGACAACCCCAACATGACCGACGACCAGCTCGCCTACAGCGTGGCCAAGCTCAAGGAGATGGGCATGGTCACGGGCGGCGACGCGGCCAAGCTGGGCATCGGCGTGATGACCGACGCGCGCGCCAAGGCGAGCTACGACTTCCTGGTGAACGCGAAGCTGCTCGACCCGGCGAAGGTGGATCTCGCCAAGACCTACACGACCGAGTTCGTGAAGGACGCCAAGGTGCTGCCCTGAACTTCGTCGCTTCTTCTTCATGAACCGCATCGACCCCCACACCCTCGCACCGCCGACCACCCCTGCCGTGCCCGCGGTGGAAGTGCTCTCGGCCGAGAAGACCTACCCCAACGGCACGCAGGCGCTGCTGCCGGTGGACCTGTCGATCGCCGAAGGCGAGTTCGTCACGCTGCTGGGCCCCTCGGGCTGCGGCAAGAGCACGCTGCTGAAGATGGTGGCGGGCATGCTGGAGCCCAGCGATGGGCGCCTGCTGGTGTGGCGCAAGCCCGTGGCGCAGTTGCACGACTGCCCGCACAAGATGTCGTTCGTGTTCCAGTCGCCCACGCTGATGCCGTGGGCCAGCGTGCAGACCAATGTGCGGCTGCCGCTGGACCTGGCCGGCGTGCCCCGCAAGGAGGCCGATGCGCGGGTGACGGAATCGCTCGCGCTCGTGGGGCTGGAGAAGTTCGCCAATGCGCTGCCGCGTGCGCTGTCGGGCGGCATGCAGATGCGCGTGTCGATCGCGCGCGGCCTGGTCACGCAGCCCGACCTGCTGCTGATGGACGAGCCCTTCGGCGCGCTCGACGAGATCACGCGCCACAAGCTCGACGCCGACCTGCTCGAGCTGTGGCGCAAGAAGAAGCTCACGGTGATCTTCGTGACGCACTCGATCCACGAGGCGGTGTTCCTGTCGAGCCGCGTGGTGATGATGGCCGCGCGGCCCGGTCGCGTGGTCGAGCAGTTCCAGATCGACGAGCCCTACCCGCGCCAGGCCGACTTCATGGTCACGCCCGAGTTCGCGCGCTACGCGAAGCAATTGCAGGACAGCCTGCTGCGCGCCAGCACCACAGAAGAAGAGGAGGCCGCGCCATGAAGACGACGACGAAACCCGCGACGCCCCTGCTGGGCCAGCCGCGCGTGCAGCGCGTGCTCTACCCGGTGCTCATCGGCGTGGTGCTGGTCACGCTGTGGCAATGGATGGTGGTGGCCATGGAGCTGCCGCCCTACCTCGTGCCCTCGCCCTGGCTGATGATGCAGACGCTGGTGACCGACTGGTCACCGCTGGGCAGCGCGCTCCTGGTCACGCTGAAGATCACGGTGCTGTCGTTCGCGCTGGCCACGGTGGCGGGCGTGCTGATCTCGTTCCTGTTCGTGCAGAGCAAGCGCATCGAGACCGCGCTCTTTCCGTACGCGGTGCTGCTGCAGGTGACGCCCATCGTGGCGGTGGCGCCGCTGATCATCATCTGGGTGAAGAACCCGGTCGCGGCCATGACGGTGTGCGCGGCGCTGGTGGCGCTGTTTCCCATCATCAGCAACACCACGCTGGGCCTGCGCAGCATCGACCCCGACCTGCAGAGCTACTTCAAGCTGAACCGCGCCACGCGCTGGCAGCAGCTGGTGCGCCTGCGCATCCCGAGCGCGCTGCCGTACTTCTTCGGCGGTCTGCGCATCTCCAGCGGCCTAGCGCTGATCGGCGCGGTGGTGGCGGAGTTCGTGGCCGGCACGGGCGGCTCCGGCGCGGGGCTGGCCTACCAGATCCTGCAGGCGGGCTTTCAGCTGAACATTCCGCGCATGTTCGCGGCCCTGCTGCTCATCTCCCTCACCGGTGTCGCGCTCTTCGTGCTGATGGCCTGGCTCACCAAGGTGGCGCTGGGCTCGTGGCACGCGAGTGAACTTTCCCAGGATTGAAATCGACCATGAACGCTCCCGCTTCCGCCATCGAGCAACTGCTGCTCGAACTCCCCGACCTCGACTGGATCACCGACGAAGGCCGCGTCACGCGCCTCTCGCAGGACTTCTCCTGGTTCAGCCCGGTGCTCACCCGCCAGCTGAAGGACAAGCGCGCCGACGTGGTGGTGCGCCCACGCACCGAAGAAGACATCCGCGCGGTGGTCGGCGCCTGCGCGCGCCGCGGCGTGCCCATCACCATTCGTGGCAGCGGCACCGGCAACTACGGCCAGACCACCCCGCTCGCCGGCGGCGTGGTGCTCGACATGACGGGCTACAACGCCTGCCTGTGGGTGCAGCCCGGCGTGGCGCGCGCGCAGGCCGGCATCCGCCTGGGCGAACTCGAGAAGCAGACGAAACCCACCGGCCAGGAGATGCGCTGCGTGCCCTCGACCTACCGCAGCGCGACGCTGGGCGGCCTGTTCGGCGGCGGCTTCGGCGGCGTGGGCTCGATCAACTACGGGCCGCTGGGCGCCCCCGGCAATGTGCTGGGCATTCGCGCGATGACCATCGAGGCCGAGCCGCAGGTGGTCGAGCTGCGCGGCGCCGAAGCGATGCGCATGCACCACCTGTGGGGCACCAACGGTCTCGTGCTGGAGCTGGAGATCGCACTGGCGCCCGCGCATCCGTGGCTCGAGACGCTGGTGACCTTCGACGACTTCGAGAACGCGCTGAACTTCGCGGACAAGCTCGCGCATGCGCCGGGCATCGTGAAGCGCGGCGTCACCTTCTTCGCGGCGCCCATCGCCGACCACCTCGCGCAGCTGGCGACGCACCTGCCCAAGGGCTGCCACACCGTGCTGTCGCTGGTGGCCGAGCAGAGCGAGCCGGCCATGATGCTGCTGGTGCAGGCGCACGGTGGCACCGTGAGCTACCGCAAGACGGCGGCCGAGGTGCAGAAGAGCAACCGCACGCTGATGGAGTTCACCTGGAACCACACGACGCTGCACGCGCTGAAGATCGACCCGACGCTGACCTACCTGCAAAGCGGGTTCATTCCCGGCAAGCATGTCGAGCAGGTCATCGAGATGGAGAAACTGCTGGGCGGCGAGGTCATGATGCACGTCGAGTTCCTGCGCAACGCGGCAGGGCTCCTGACCTGCAGCGGGCTGCAGCTGGTGCGCTTCAGCACCGAGGATCGCCTGAACGAGATCATCGACATCCACCGTGCGCACAACGTGCACATCAACAACCCGCACGTGAACATCGTGGAAGACGGCAAGGCCGGCGGGCCGCTGCCGCCGGAAGTCATCGAGGTGAAGCAGCGCTTCGATCCGATGGGCTTGCTGAACCCGGGCAAGCTGCGCGACTGGCCGGTGAAGGCGACGACCGCGAACTGAAGACGGCCTCAGCGAGCGCCCGTCAGCCCTTGCGCGCCGCGCTGCTTCGCTGCGCCGGCGCCAGTGCCTTGAGCTCCTGCACGAACTCCTCGAGGAGTGGGGAGCGATAAGTATTCGGACGTGAGAAAAGCGAGATCCGCCTCGGAATCGACAGCGCGTCGACGGGAATCACCTTGACGCCACGGGCATGGGGCAGTGCGAGCACGGAGACCGGGACGATGCCCATCAGATCGGTCGCTGCAAGCACCGGCAGCGACCAGGACGCATTGAAGTGCACCTCGATCGCGCCTTGCGGCGGCGTCGCGCCCGCAGAGCGAAACACCTCGTCCAGCTTCGCGCGCGCAGCCGAATGAACGGACGGCAACACCCAGGAAAACTTCGACAGATCGCCCATCGCGAGACGGCGGCGCGCAAAGACCGGATGCCCCACGCGCGCCACGGCGACGAGCGCATCGGTCAGGAGGTCCTCGTGCACCAGGCCGTGCGGCATGGATTCATAGGTCGGAATCACGGCGACATCGAGCAGGCCCTGGCGCGTCCAGTCGATCAACTCGTCCGAAGACGCCACTTCCAGGCGCACATGCATGCCCGGACGACGGGGCTGCAGCGCCGCAAGCGCCGGTGAAAGCACGGCATCCAGGACGGCCAGCGTCGCGCCCACACGGATGAGCCCGGCACGTCCCGCGCGGACGTCGCCCGCATGACGAAGCGCCTCGTCGTGCTCGGACTTCATGCGTTGCGCACGTTCGCGGAACGCGACGCCGAACGGCGTGAGCGTCATGCCGTGGCCCGAGCGCTCGAAGAGACCGAGCCCCATCTCGTCCTCCAGCCTGCGGATCGCCTTGGAAAGCGCCGCGGCCGTCACCGTCAGGCTGGTTGCTGCACGGGCCAGCTGCCCATGGCGCGCCACTTCCAGGAAGTAGTCGAGGTCGCGTGCCGAGAAGGACATGAATAAAAGTTAACGAAAACTTCCTAAATGGAAACACCCAAATCCTAGCCGTTCCTAGACTGCAGTCGCAATGAGTCCTTCCATGAACCCACCCAACATCGTTCTCATCCTTGCCGACAACCTCGGCTGGGGCGAGCTCGGCTGCTACGGCGGCGGGGCGCTGCGGGGCGCGCCCACGCCACGCATCGACGCGCTCGCCAGCCAAGGCCTTCTGCTGCAGAACTTCAATGTCGAGAGCGATTGCGTGCCGACGCGCTCCGCGCTGATGAGCGGGCGGCACCCGATCCGTACGGGCTGCCTGCAGTCGGTGCCGCCCGGCCTGCCTCAGGGCCTGGCACGCCGCGAGATCACGCTGGCGCAGTTGCTCTCGGCACAGGGTTACGCGACGGCGCACTACGGCAAATGGCACCTGGGCGATGTGGAAGGCCGCTTCCCGAGCGACCGGGGATTCGACGAGTGGTACGGCATTCCGCGCACCACGGACGAGAGCCAGTTCACGGCCAGTGTCGGCTACGACCCGAGCGTGGCGGACATCCCGTACATCATGCAGGGCCGTGCCGGTGCGCCTTCGCAGAACGTCGAGGAATACAACCTGGATTCGCGCCGGCGCATCGACGAGACGCTGACGAACCGGTCTCTGGAATTCATCCAGCGCAACCACGCGGCACAGAAGCCGTTCTTCCTTTATCTGCCGCTCACGCACCTGCATTTCCCCACCCTGCCTCACCGCGATTTCGCGGGCCGCACCGGCCATGGCGACTTCGCCGATTCCATGGTCGAGATGGACCACCGCGTGGGCCAGGTCATCGACGAGATCGAGCGCCTCGGCATGTCAGAAGACACCCTCTTCATCTTCGCGAGCGACAACGGCCCCGAGTTCCGCGCTCCGTACCGCGGCACGGCCGGCCCCTGGCGCGGCACCTATCACACGGCCATGGAAGGCAGCCTGCGCGTGCCGTGCATCGTGCGCTGGCCGGGCAAGATCGCCGCAGGCCGGGTGAGCAACGAGATCGTGCACGTCACCGACCTCTTCTCCACGCTGGCACGCGCGGGTGGCGCCCGCATTCCCGAGGACAGGCCGATCGATGGCATGGACCAGATGCCCTTCTTCCTCGGCGAACAGAAATCCTTGCGCGAGGGCTTTCTCTTCCATATCAAGAACGAACTGCGCGCAGTGAAATGGCGCGACTGGAAGCTGCATTTCTACTGGGAGCCCGAGGTGAACGAAGGCAAGGGCAAGCTCGAGTCGCCCTATCTCTTCAACATCACGCGCGACCCCAAGGAGGAGTCGGATGTGCTCGTCTACAACACGTGGGTCCTGGGGCCGATCCAGCGGATGGTCCGCGCCTTCCATCAGAGTGCGACAGCACATCCTCACACGGCGCCGGGCGCGCCGGACTGAGGCCGCGGAATCCCCGACGCGCTCGCGCATTTCTCCACCGTCCCAGAAGGCTCACCCCATGTCCAAGCATCCAGGCGGCCGCCGAGGCCTCTTTCTGATCTTCTGCGCACTCACGGCGCTGGCGTCTTCTGCGACGCTCGCGCAAGAGAAGTACCCCTCGCGAGCGATCACCTGGGTCGTCGGCTACCCACCCGGGGGCAGCGTCGATGTTGTCACGCGCCTTGTCGCCCGCAAGCTGGAAGCGACGCTCGGCCAGCCCATCGTGGTCGACAACAAGCCCGGTGCCACGGGCTCGCTCGCGCTGCGGTATGTGGCAACCCAGCCGGCCGATGGCTACACCCTGGTGACGGTTCCCGGCCCGGTGCTCACAAGCATCCCGATGCCGCAGATCGGCAAGGAGATGAGCGCCATCGCCATGCTCGCCAAAGGCTCCACGGTCCTCGTGGGACCGGCACGGCCCGATGCACCCAAGGACCTCAAGGCCTTGCTCGCAGACGCATCCGCCCACCCGGACAAGTACAGCTACGGCTCCTCCGGCAACGGCACCGGCCAGCACCTGACCGGGGAACTCATCCAGGCACTGACAGGCGTGACGATGACGCATGTGCCCTACAAAGGCGGCAACCAGGCTGTGACCGACGTGATCGGTGGACAGATCCCCCTGGCCGTACTGGGCATCACGCCCGTTCTGCCGCACGTCAAGTCCGGCAAGCTCAAGGCGTATGGGGTCTCCACGGCGACCCGTTCTGCCTCCTTGCCCGAGGTGCCGACACTCAGGGAAGCCGGCATCGCCAACTTCGAGGCCAGCCAGTGGTTCGTTCTCGCTGCGCGCACGGGCCTCCCGGCAGACCGAAGCGATCGCCTCAACGAAGCGGTGGCACAAGCCCTGAAGGACCCGGAGGTCATGAAAGGCTTCGAGAACGTCGGCATGTTTCCCGAAGCCAGCAGCGCGAAGCAGACCGCCGACTACATCCACACCGACATGCGGCGCTGGGCAGACCTCGTGAAGAAGAACAAGATCGCGATCGACTAGGGATGTGGGGCGCACCCCATCGATGAGACCGCGGGGGTCGTCCGAACGAAGCCGCCTGCTGAGTGAGGCGGCGAAGCACAACCGACAGCCGCCTCGCCAATGAAAAAGGGCGTTCACTGAATTTCAGTGAACGCCCTAGGTCGTTGTGTGGTGGAGCTGGGGGGATTTGAACCCCCGTCCGCAAGCCTTCATCGCGCAGTTCTACATGTGTAGTGATCTGATTTGAGTCTCGCTTCCGGAGTCGCGCAGTCACACGCTAAACCGGACGCCAGCACCCTATTTTCTCGCTCCGACCCAAGGTACCCGGATCGGAGCCAGCCCATGTAATTATCCTTGCAGCCGGGAGGTCAGGATTGCTCCAGACCCCCTTGCCCAGCCCATCGGCCAACTGTTGCAAGGCTCACTGGCAATTAAGCAGCGAGTGCGAAACGTTCGTCGTTTGCAGTTAGTTTGTTTGAATCTGTTTTACGAGCGCATTCAGCTCGACATGCCCCGCTGCGACTCCGAACCCACGTCGAAACCAGTGCAGCCCCAAGCGACTCATTTTAGGCGCTATTGAGTAACTTCAAGAGCTCCAGGGGCGAAGAGATTGAGGCATCGGCTTTCCACAGCGCCGCATCGGCCTGCGAACCCATGTAACCGTAGGTGGCCGCCACGGTTCCCATGCCCGCGGCGCGGCCCGCGATGATGTCGCGCTCGTCGTCTCCCACGTAGATGCAGGCCTCGGGCACCACGCCGAGACGGCGCGCCGCCTCGTGCAGCGGTTCGGGGTGCGGCTTGGCGAAAGGCGTGGTGTCGCCGCTCACGATCGCGCCCGCGCTCGCGAAGAGCGGCATCGCGGCGGTCAGCGGTTCGGTGAAGCGGGCCGACTTGTTGGTGACCACGCCCCAGCGCAGGCCGCGCTCGCGGATCGCCTCGATCAGCGGCGCCACGCCGTCGAACACCAGGGTGTTGAGCAGCATGCGGCGCTCGTAGCCGACGTAGAACTCCTCGCGCAGCGCGTCGAACTCCGGCGCCTCGGGCGTGATGCCGAAGGCGATGCCGAGCATGCCGCGCGCGCCGGCGCCGGCCATCGGGCGGTAGCGCTCCAGCGGGTAAGGCGCCAGGCCGCGGTCGGTGCGCATCTTGTCGGCCGCCGCGCCCAGGTCGGGCGCGCTGTCGATCAGCGTGCCGTCGAGGTCGAACAGGATGGCCTGTGTGGTCGTGCTCCCGATCTTCATCATCCCTGCGCCTCCGGCAGCGCCGGCTTCTGGGTCGCGAACAGGTAGTTGACGCTGGTGTCGGCGCTGAGCCAGTAGCGGCGGGTCAGCGGGTTGTATTCCATGCCCCGGGTGTGGCGCAGGTCCAGGCTGGCAGCGCGGCAGTAGCCGGCCAGCTCGCTGGGGCGGATCAGCTTCGGATACTCGTGCGTGCCGCGCGGCAGCATGCCCAGGACGTATTCGGCGCCCACGATCGCCAGCATGAAGGACTTCAGGTTGCGGTTGATGGTCGAGAAGAACACCCAGCCGCCCGGCTTCACCAGCGTGGCGCAGGCCTGGATCACCGACGCCGGATCAGGCACGTGCTCCAGCATTTCCATGCAGGTGACCACATCGAAGCTGCCGGGCTGCTCGGCCGCGAGCGCCTCGGCACTGATTTCGCGGTACTTGACGCCGCGCGTCCCGGCTTCGAGGGCGTGCAGTTGGGCGACCTTGAGCGCCTTGGTCGCGAGGTCGACGCCCAGCACGTCGGCGCCCTTGCGCGCCATCGAATCGGCCAGGATGCCGCCGCCGCAGCCGATATCGACCACGCGCTGGCCCGAAATAGGCGCAATACCGTCAATCCATTCCAGCCGCAATGGATTGATTTCGTGCAGCGGGCGGAATTCGCTCTCCAAATCCCACCACCGGTGTGCGAGTTCCGAAAACTTGGCCAGTTCGGCCGGGTCTGCATTCACGTTTTCTGTCATGGGGCAATTATGAAGCGAGCAAAGCCCGGCTCGAACGCAATGGGCTTGCCTCAGGCACGGCCGCAAATACGGCAGGCATAAAAAAACCCCGCCGAGGCGGGGTTTTCATTCGTCGATGGAATCGATCGATCAGTTGGCGCGGGTGCCAACCACTTCGATTTCCACGCGACGGTTCTTGGCGCGGCCTTCCTTGGTGCGGTTGTCAGCCACAGGCTGCTTCTCGCCCTTGCCTTCGGTGTAGACGCGGTTGCGTTCGATGCCCTTCGAGACCAGGAAGGCCTTGACGGCTTCGGCGCGACGCACCGACAGACGCTGGTTGTAGGTGTCGGTACCGATGGAGTCGGTGTGACCCACAGCGATGATGACTTCGAGGTTCACGCCACGGATCTTCTCGACCAGGTCGGTCAGCTTGGCGCGACCTTCGGGCTTCAGCACCGACTTGTCGAAGTCGAAGAAGGCGTCAGCAGCGAAGGTGACCTTCGAAGCAGCGACTTGAGCCGGGGGAGCCACGGGAGCCACGCCAGGAGCGGTGGGCACAGCAGCCGGAGCAGCCGGAACCAGGGCGCCGTCGCAACCGGCGGCAGCCGTTGCGGGCGTCCAGTTGGCATCGCGCCAGCACAGTTCGTTCGTGCCGTTCTTCCAGACCAGTTCGCCGGTGCCGTTTTGCCAGTTGTCGATCGTAGGACCGCCGTTCGCAGCGGTGACACGGGTCTGCGCGCCGGCGGCAGTGGCGAGCGCAGCGACTGCAAACATCATCGCCACTTTATTCAGTTTCTTCATGGTTCTCCTCTTGGGGAAAAAGCCGCAGCCGCGCTGCGAATCAAGGACGCTTTAAGTGACCACCACCCAAAACGTTGAGACGATTGTGCCATAGGGTCTTTGGCAAACAGGCCGCTGGACGCCCCTGAAGCGTAGGACGGAGGCGGAATAGAGCCCTTGTGTTGCGGCGGTGCGACACCCCTCACAGCGTAAAATTTCGCCTTCCTGCCGCCAGCCTCTTGCTCATGACCTCCTTCGCCAAAGAAACCCTGCCCATCAGTCTCGAAGAGGAAATGCGCAGCAGCTACCTCGATTACGCCATGAGCGTGATCGTCGGCCGGGCGCTTCCCGACGCCCGCGACGGCCTCAAGCCGGTGCACCGGCGCGTGCTGTACGCGATGCACGAGCTCAACAACGACTGGAACCGGCCGTACAAGAAGTCGGCCCGTATCGTCGGTGACGTGATCGGTAAGTACCACCCGCACGGCGACCAGTCGGTCTACGACACCATCGTCCGGCTGGCCCAGGACTTCTCGATGCGCCACATGCTGGTCGACGGCCAGGGCAACTTCGGGTCGGTCGACGGCGACAACGCCGCCGCAATGCGTTATACGGAAATCCGGCTGGCCAAAATTGCGCACGAAATGCTGGCCGATATCGACAAGGAAACTGTCGACTTTCAGGACAATTACGACGGCTCCGAAAAAGAACCGAAAGTTTTGCCCAGCCAGCTGCCGAATTTGCTGGTCAATGGCTCCGGCGGTATTGCGGTCGGCATGGCCACCAATATCCCGCCGCACAACCTGAATGAAGTGGTGGATGCCTGCCTGTATCTGCTGCGCAATCCGCAGGCGAGCATCGACGAACTGATGGAAATCGTGCCGGCGCCCGACTTCCCCACCGCCGGCATCATCTACGGCATCAACGGCGTGAAGGACGGCTACCGCACCGGCCGCGGCAAAGTGGTGATGCGCGCCAAGTGCCACTTCGAGGACATCGACCGCGGCCAGCGCCAGGCGATCATCGTCGACGAGCTCCCCTACCAGGTCAACAAGAAGACGCTGCAGGAGCGCATGGCCGAGCTGGTGCACGAGAAGAAGATCGAGGGCATCAGCCACATCCAGGACGAGTCCGACAAGTCGGGCATGCGCCTGGTGATCGAGCTCAAGCGCGGCGAAGTGCCCGAGGTGGTGCTCAACAACCTCTACAAGCAGACGCAGCTGCAGGACACCTTCGGTATCAACATGGTGGCGCTGGTCGACGGCCAGCCCAAGCTGTGCAACCTGAAGGACCTGATCGAGGTCTTCCTGCAGCACCGCCGCGAAGTGGTCACGCGCCGCACCGTCTTCACGCTGCGCAAGGCCCGCGAACGCGGCCACGTGCTCGAAGGCCTGGCGGTGGCGCTGGCCAACATCGACGAGTTCATCCGCATCATCCGCGAGTCGCCCACCCCGCCGGTCGCCAAGGCCGAGCTCATGACCCGCAGTTGGGACAGCAAGCTGGTGCGCGAAATGCTCACGCGCTCGCGCGCCGACGGCGGCGTGATCAACGCCGACGACTACCGCCCCGAGGGCCTGGAGCGCGAGTACGGCATGGGCGGCGACGGCCTGTACCGCCTGTCGGAAACGCAAGCGCAGGAAATCCTGCAGATGCGTCTGCAGCGCCTGACCGGCCTCGAGCAGGACAAGATCGTCGCCGAATACAAGGACGTCATGGCCGAGATCGACGACCTGCTCGACATCCTGGCCAAGCCCGAGCGCGTCTCGATCATCATTGGCGACGAGCTGGGCGAGATCAAGCAGGAGTTCGGCCAGTCGAAGATCGGCGCGCGCCGCAGCCTGGTCGAGCACAGTGCCTACGACCTCTCGACCGAAGACCTGATCACGCCGACCGACATGGTCGTCACGCTCTCGCACAGCGGCTACATCAAGAGCCAGCCGCTGGGCGAGTACCGCGCGCAAAAGCGCGGCGGGCGCGGCAAGCAGGCCACGTCCACCAAGGACGACGACTGGATCGATCAGCTCTTCATCGCCAACACGCACGACTACATCCTGTGCTTCTCCAACCGCGGCCGGCTGTACTGGCTCAAGGTGTGGGAAGTGCCGGCGGGTTCGCGCGGTTCGCGCGGGCGCCCCATCGTCAACATGTTCCCGCTGCAGGAAGGCGAGAAGATCAACGTCGCCCTCGCCCTCACCGGCGAGAAGCGCAACTTCCCGGCCGACCAGTACGTGTTCATGGCGACCTCGATGGGCACGGTCAAGAAGACGGCGCTCGACGAATTCAGCAACCCGCGCAAGGGCGGCATCATTGCCGTGAACCTCGATGAAGGCGACTACCTCATCGGCGCGGCGCTCACCGACGGCAAGCACGACGTGATGCTCTTCAGCGACAACGGCAAGGCCGTGCGCTTCGACGAGGAAGACGTCCGCCCGCTGGGCCGCAACGCCCGCGGCGTGCGCGGCATGTCGCTGGAGCCGGGCCAGGGCGTGATCGCCATGCTGGTGGCCGAGGACGAGCAGCAGAGCGTGCTCACCGCCACCGAAAATGGTTACGGAAAACGCACAAGCATTACCGAATACACGCGTCATGGCCGCGGAACCAAAGGCATGATCGCGATTCAACAGAGTGAGCGCAACGGCAAGGTCGTTGCCGCCACGCTCGTTCATGCGGACGATGAGATCATGCTCATCACCGACAAGGGTGTGCTCGTGCGCACCCGTGTGGCCGAGATTCGCGAACTGGGTCGGGCGACGCAAGGCGTCACGCTGATCGGGCTCGACGAAGGCGCCAAACTCAGCGGGCTTCAACGCATCGTCGAAAACGACGCGAACGGCGAAGGTGAGCCGGACGCAGACGACACTTCCACATCTTCAACGGAGAATCCTCAGTGAAAAAACAACTCAAGCTCGCACTCCTGACCGCTGCCCTCGCCGGCTCGTCCATGGCCGCCATGGCCCAGGACAAGGCCACGCTGATCAAGCAGTTCATCGAGATCCAGCGCCCCGGCATCGAGTCGCTGGCACGCGGCCTGATCGAGCAGTCGAGCGCCCCCATCGCGCAAGCCGGTTCGCAGTACCTGCAGACCCAGGTGCCCGAAGCCAAGCGCGAATCCGCCGCCAAGGCCGCCGACGCCGAGCTGAAGAAGTACTTCGACGACGCCTACCCGCTGGTGCGCGACAAGGCCGTGCAGATCGCCCCTGGCGCCCTCACGCCCATCCTCGAGCAGAACTTCAGCGAAGACGAACTCAAGCAGCTGCTGGCCTGGATCAACTCGCCCCTGAGCAAGAAGTACCAGGAACTGAACCCGAAGATGCAGACCGCTCTGACGGAAAAGCTGGTGACCGAAACCCGCGCCACCATCGAACCCAAGATGCGCGCACTCGACACCAACGTCGCCAAGGCCCTCGGTGCTCCGACCGACGGTGCAGCAGCTCCCGCCAAGGCGCCCGCCGCCAAGGCTCCCGCCAAGAAGTAAAGCAACGTGACCCAGCAGCAGACGCCGGCCGGCAAGCGCCCCTACAACTTTTCGGCCGGTCCGGCTGCCATGCCGGAGGCGGTGCTGCAACGCGCCGCTTCCGAGATGCTCGATTGGCAGGGCAGCGGCATGAGCGTGATGGAGATGAGCCATCGCGGCAAGGAATTCGGTGCCATCTGCACCCAGGCCGAAGCCGACATCCGCACGCTGCTGGCCATCCCCTCGCACTTTCACATCCTGTTCATGCAGGGTGGCGGCCTCGGCGAGAACGCCATCGTGCCGCTGAACCTGTCGCGCGGCGGCGTTGCCGACTTCGTCGTCACCGGCAGCTGGAGCGCCAAGTCGCACAAGGAAGCGCAGCGCTACTGCACCGCCCGCGTGGCGGCCAGCAACGCCGACAACCAGCACACGCAGTTGCCCGCCCCCGCGAGCTGGCAGCTGTCCGCCGACGCCTCGTACGTGCACGTGTGCAGCAACGAGACCATCAACGGCATCGAGTTCCAGCAACTGCCCGACCTGGCCGCGCTCGGCAGCAAGGCGCCGCTGGTCATCGATTTTTCTTCCCACGTCGCCTCGCGCAGCGTCGACTGGAGCCGCGTCGGCCTGGCCTTCGGCGGCGCCCAGAAGAACCTCGGCCCCGCCGGCCTGACCATCGTGGTCGTGCGCGACGACCTGCTGGGGCACGCGCTCGAGATCTGCCCGAGCGCGTTCAACTACAAGACCGTGGCCGACAACCACTCCATGTACAACACCCCGCCGACCTGGGGCATCTACATGGCGGGGCTCACGTTCCAGTGGCTGCTGCAGCAGACCGAGGGCGCGCTCACCGGCGTTGCCGCCATGGAGCAGCGCAATGTCGAGAAGGCGAAGCTGCTGTACGACTTCATCGACGGCTCCGACTTCTACGCCAACCGCATCGACGCCAACTGCCGTTCGCGCATGAACGTGCCGTTCTTCCTGGCCGACGAGGGGCGCAACGAAGCCTTCCTGGCCGGCGCGCGCGAAGCCGGGCTGCTGCAGCTCAAGGGGCACAAGTCGGTCGGCGGCATGCGTGCGAGCATCTACAACGCCATGCCGCTGGCAGGGGTGCAGGCCCTGGTGGCCTACATGAGAGAATTCGAGCGATCGCATGCGTAGGCGCATGCCCTGTTGCTCGCACCGATGACCGCCTCTGCCCCCACACCACCCACCACCCCCGACAATTCCGAAAGCCTGGCCGGTCTGCGCGTGCAGATCGACTCCCTCGACCAACGGCTGCTGAGCCTGCTCAATGAGCGCGCCCATGTGGCCGAGCTGGTCGGCGAGGTCAAGAAGCGCGAAGGCACGCCCTTCTTCCGCCCCGACCGCGTCGCCGCGGTCATCGACAAGATGCAGAAAAGCAATGGCGGTCCACTCAAGGACCTCCATGTCGCGGCCATCTGGCGCGAGATCATGTCGGCCTGCCTGGCCCTCGAGTCGCCTCAGCGCGTGGCCGTGCTCGGCCCCGAGGGCACCTTCTGCGAACAGGCCGCCATCGAGTACTTCGGCGGCGCCGCGGACCTGATCTACTGCGCCAGCTTCGACGAGGTGTTCCACGCCACCGCCGCGGGCAGCGCCCAGTACGGCGTGGTCGGCGTCGAGAACTCCACCGAAGGCGTGGTCACGCGCTCGCTCGACCTGTTCCTGCACTCGCCCACCCACGTCGTCGGCGAAGTCAGCCTGCTGGTGCGCCATCACCTGATGCGCAGCAGCAATTCGCTCGAAGGCGTCGAGGCCGTGCTGGCCCACCCGCAGGCGCTGGCGCAGTGCCAGACCTGGCTGTCCAAGCACCTGCCCAACGCCGAGCGGCGCGCCGTGTCGAGCAACGCCGAAGGCGCCCGGCTCGCCGCCACCAACCCGGCCTGGGCCGCGCTGGCCGGCGAACGCGCCGCCACGCGCTTCGGCCTGCACATCGTGGCGCACGCCATCCAGGACGATTCGTACAACCGCACCCGCTTCTCGGTGATCTGCCTGCCGCAGACGCTGGCCATGCCGCCGGCCTCGGGCAAGGACTGCACGAGCCTGATCGTCTCGGTGCCCAACCGCCCCGGCGCGGTGCACGACCTGCTGGTGCCTCTCAAGGCCAACAACGTGTCGATGACGCGCTTCGAGTCGCGCCCCGCACGTACCGGCCAGTGGGAGTACTACTTCTACATCGACCTCGACGGCCACCCCTCGCAGCCCAACGTGGCGGCGGCGCTGGCCGAACTGCGCGGCCTGTGCGCCTTCTACAAGGTGCTCGGCGCCTACCCGATCAAAGCCTGAGCCGAACGGACCGACGCGATGTTCGAGCAACTGGGATTGATCGGCTGCGGCCTCATGGGCGGCTCCTTTGCGCTCGCGCTCAAGCGCGCGAAGCTGGTGAAACGCGTGGTGGGCTACAGCAAGTCGCCCTCCACCACCGAACGGGCGCGCCAGCTCGGCGTGATCGACGTGGCGGCGCCCTCGGCGCTGCTGGCGGTGTCGGGTGCCGACATCGTGCTGCTGGCCGTGCCGGTGGCCGCCTCTGAAGCCACCTTCAAGGCGATCCGCCATGGCATCTCGGCCGACACGCTGGTGATGGACGTGGGCTCGACCAAGGGCGACGTGATCGAAGCCGCGCGCAACGGCCTGCAAAAGCAATTCGCGAACTTCGTGCCGGCGCATCCGATCGCCGGCAAGGAAGTCTCCGGCATCGAGCACGCCGAAGCCTCGCTGTTCACCGGCCGCCAGGTTGTGCTGACCCCGGTCAAGACCACGCTGCGCTCGAACGTGCAGCGCGCCTCGCAGGTATGGAGTGGCATCGGCGCCAACGTCGTCACCATGACGCACGAAGAGCACGACGCCGCCTTCGCCGCCGTGAGCCACCTGCCGCACCTGCTGGCCTTTGCCTACACCAACGCCCTCATCGGCCAGCCGCAGGGCGACCGCTTCCTGAGCCTCGCGGGACCGGGCTTTCGCGACTTCTCGCGCATCGCCGCCAGCGACCCCGTCATGTGGCGCGACGTGCTGCTCGCCAACCGCGAGCAGGTGCTGCAGCAGTCGCAGGCCTTCCGCAAGGCGCTGGAAGACCTCGAAGCCCTGATGACCGCCGGCGACCTGCAGGGGCTGGAGCAATCCATCGCCGCCGCCAGCAAGGCGCGCGCCGCCTGGCGGCCGAATTCGAGCACGGACGCTCTGGCCCAGCAGGACAGCTGACATGTTCTCGACCGCCTTCCTCGACCTCCCGCCCCTCGCGGGCGCTGCCGGCACGGTACGGCTGCCGGGCTCCAAGAGCATCTCCAACCGCGTGCTGCTGCTGGCGGCGCTGGCCAGCGGCACCACCACGATCCACGACCTGCTCGATTCCGACGACACGCGCGTGATGCTCGACGCCCTGCGCGCGCTGGGCTGCGGCATCGAGCCGGCGGGCAGTTCGCTGCGCATCACCGGCCTCGGCGGCCAGCTGCCGCCGTCGCTGGGCGCAACGCTGCTGCCGCTGTTCCTGGGCAACGCCGGCACCGCCATGCGTCCGCTGACGGCGGCGCTGTCGCTGCTCGGCGGCGAGTTCGAGCTCAGCGGCGTGCCGCGCATGCACGAGCGACCGATCGGCGACCTGGTCGACGCGCTCACGCAGCTGGGCTGCCGCATCGACTACCTCGGCAACCCCGGCTACCCGCCGCTGCGCATCCACCCGGTGTCGCACGACGAACTGGCGCTCGGCGCACCGATCCGCGTGCGCGGCGACGTGTCGAGCCAGTTCCTGACCGCCCTGCTGCTGGCGCTGCCGCTGGCGGCGGCCGACGACATCGTGATCGAGGTCGTCGGCGAGCTGATCTCCAAGCCCTACATCGAGATCACGCTGAACCTGCTGGCGCGCTTCGGCATCACGGTGCAGCGTGACGGCTGGGAGCGTTTCACCATCCCCGCCGGCAGCCGCTACAGCTCGCCGGGCGAAATCCACGTCGAGGCGGACGCCTCGTCTGCTAGCTATTTCATAGCGCTCGGCGCCATTGCGACGGGCGTTTCGGGGCAGAACGGAATCCGCATCGAAGGTGTCGGCGCGGCCTCGATCCAGGGCGACATCCGCTTCATCGACGCTGCCCAGCAGATGGGCGCGCGGGTCGACAGCGGCCCGAACTGGCTCGAAATCCGCCGCGGCGCCTGGCCCCTGAAGGCCATCGACCTCGACGCGAACCACATCCCCGACGCCGCCATGACGCTGGCCGTCATGGCGTTGTACGCCGACGGCCCCACCACGCTGCGCAACATCGCGAGCTGGCGCGTGAAGGAAACCGACCGCATCGACGCCATGGCGAACGAGCTGCAAAAGCTCGGCGCGACGGTCGAGGCCGGGCCCGATTTCATCCGCGTCCACCCGCTGCCCGCCGCCGGCTGGCGGCCCGCCAGCATCCGCACCTACGACGACCACCGGGTCGCCATGTGCTTCTCGCTCGCGGCCTTCAACCCGGCCGGCGTGCCGGTGCGCATCCTCGAGCCGCACTGCGTCGCCAAGACCTTCCCCGACTACTTCGAGACCCTGTTCTCGGTGGCCGAGGCCGCCGAAGTGCCCGTGATCTGCATCGACGGCCCGACCGCCTCGGGCAAGGGCACGCTGGCGGCTGAAGTCGCGCGCCTGCTGGGCTACCGCTACCTCGACTCGGGCTCGCTCTACCGCGTGACCGGGCTTGCCGCCCGCCGCGCCGGCCTGGAGGCCACGGCCGCGAACGAAGCGCAGATTGCCGCCCTCGCCGCTGCCCTGCCCCTGCAGTTCACCGAGGGCAAGGTGCTGCTGGCCGGCGAAGACGTGAGCGACGACATCCGCACCGAAGCCGCCGGCATGGACGCCTCGCGCGTCTCCGCGCTGCCCGCCGTGCGCGAGGCGCTGCAAGACCTGCAGCACCGCTTTCGCCGCCTGCCCGGCCTGGTGGCCGACGGGCGCGACATGGGCACCGTGATCTTCCCCGACGCAGCGCTCAAGGTGTTCCTCACGGCGGGAGCCGCCCAGCGCGCCGAACGGCGGCATAAGCAGTTGATTTCAAAGGGTATTTCGACTACACTCGACAGTCTTCGCTCCGACTTGGAAGCACGTGACGCCCGGGACTCTTCCCGCAGCGTTGCACCTCTGAAGCCGGCGCAAGACGCTCGCCACCTCGACAACTCCCAGCTGTCCATCGAACACTCGATCGACACGGTGTTGAACTGGTGGCAAGAAATTCAACCGTTCAAGTCCGCTTGAGCGGATTGAAGTGCAGCCTTTCAAGCCCGCTTGAAAGGCTTGCGTCTCCCGGGTGTTCCGGGTGGCGCCTACCGCTCCAGCAGGCTCCTTCCGCGCGACAGCGCACCGGCCTGCTGGTTGTTCAACCAACCGGGCTCACGCCCACAACCTAACCGCCGTCTACAGACCCACAGCAGCCGCACGCAATTTCGCAAGAGCGCCTGCCAACCCTGCCTGACGGAAGGAACCATAAATGTCTGAATCTTTTGCCGACCTATTCGAAGAGTCCCTGAAGCGTTCCGAAATGCGCAGCGGCGAGGTCATCACCGCCGAAGTCGTGCGTGTCGAACACAACCACGTCGTCGTCAACGCCGGTCTGAAGTCCGAAGCGTATGTGCCGATCGAAGAGTTCAAGAACGACAAGGGCGAACTCGAAGTCCAGGCCGGCGATTTCGTTTCCGTTGCCATCGGCAGCGTTGAAAACGGCTACGGCGACACCATCCTCTCGCGCGACACCGCCAAGCGTCTGGCTTCGTGGCTCGCCCTCGAGAAGGCCCTGGAATCGGGCGACTTCGTCACCGGCACCACCAGCGGCAAGGTCAAGGGCGGCCTGACCGTCCTGGTCAACGGCATCCGCGCGTTCCTGCCGGGTTCGCTGATCGACACGCGTCCGATCAAGGACCTGACCCCGTACGAAAACAAGACCCTCGAATTCAAGGTCATCAAGCTCGATCGCAAGCGCAACAACGTCGTGCTGTCGCGTCGTGCCGTGGTCGAAGCCAGCATGGGCGAAGAACGCGCCAAGCTGATGGAAACCCTGAAGGAAGGCGCTGTGGTCCGTGGCGTGGTCAAGAACATCACCGAATACGGTGCGTTCGTGGACCTCGGCGGCATCGACGGCCTGCTGCACATCACCGACATGGCATGGCGCCGTGTCCGCCACCCGAGCGAAGTCGTTCAGGCCGGCCAGGAAATCACCGCCAAGATCCTCAAGTTCGACACCGAAAAGAACCGTGTCTCGCTGGGTCTCAAGCAAATGGGTGACGACCCGTGGATGGGCGTTTCGCGCCGCTACCCGCAATCGACCCGCCTGTTCGGCAAGGTCACGAACATTGCCGACTACGGCGCGTTCGTCGAACTCGAACCCGGCATCGAAGGCCTGGTGCACGTCTCCGAAATGGACTGGACCAACAAGAACATCGCTCCGAACAAGATCGTCTCGCTGGGCGATGAAGTCGAAGTCATGGTCCTCGAAATCGACGAAGACAAGCGCCGCATCAGCCTGGGCATGAAGCAGTGCAAGGCCAACCCGTGGCAAGAGTTCGCGCAAAACACCAAGCGTGGCGACCGCGTCAAGGGCCCGATCAAGTCGATCACCGACTTCGGCGTGTTCGTGGGTCTGGCTGCCGGCATCGACGGTCTGGTTCACCTGTCGGACCTCTCGTGGAACGAAACCGGCGAAACCGCCGTTCGCAACTACAAGAAGGGCCAGGAAGTCGAAGCGATCGTGCTGGCTGTCGACGTCGACCGCGAACGCATCTCGCTGGGCATCAAGCAGCTCGACAGCGATCCGTTCACCACGTTCACCACCGTGAACGACAAGGGCCAGATCGTGACCGGCAAGGTCAAGACCGTGGACGCCCGCGGCGCTGAAATCGACCTCGGCGAAGACATCATCGGCTACCTGCGTGCTTCGGAAATTTCGCGCGACCGCGTCGAAGATGCCCGCAACGTGCTCAAGGAAGGCGACGAAGTCACGGCCATCGTGGTGAATGTGGATCGCAAGACCCGCAACATCCAGCTGTCGATCAAGCAGAAGGACATGGTCGACGAACAAGGCGCCATGGCCAGCCTGAGCCAGCAGTCGGCACGCGAAAACGCGGGCACGACCAGCCTGGGCGCCCTGCTGCGCGCCAAGCTCGACAACAGCGACAACAAGTAAGCTGAGTCCGAAGACAGAGGCAGGCCCCCGGGGCCGCTCTGTCTTTTTTTTCGTCCACGTTTTTCGTTTATGTTTGGCCTATGACCCGCTCAGACCTCGTCGAAGAACTCGCAGCCCGTTTCGCGCAGCTCACGCACCGCGATGCCGAATACGCCGTCAAGACCATCCTGGACGCCATGAGCGACGCGCTGGTGCGCGGCCATCGCATCGAGATCCGTGGCTTCGGCAGCTTCTCGGTCAACCGCCGTCCGCCGCGCATCGGCCGCAACCCGCGTTCGGGCGAGAGCGTGCAGATCCCCGAGAAGCGCGTGCCGCACTTCAAGCCGGGCAAGGCGCTGCGCGAAGCCGTCGACGCGAAGACCGCCGAGCTCGATGCAGGCAAGGAAGCTGCCGGCCGCAAGGCCTGATGGCAGGGCTGTCCCGATGGCTCCAAACGTAGAATCGTCCCGCCAACGGGAACGCGCATGAAATACCTCCTGTGGCTGCTCAAGGCAGCCATTTTTTTTACGCTCTTCGCCTTCGCGCTGAACAACCAGCACGACGCGACCGTCTACTTCTTCTTCGGAACCCACTGGCGCGCGCCGCTGGTGCTCGTCGTGCTCGCGGCCTTTGCCGGCGGGCTCGTGGTCGGCGCGCTGGGCATGCTGCCCGGCTGGTGGAAACACCGCGCCGCCGCGGCCCAGGTGCCTGCGGTTTCCGAAACCCCCTCGCCCGCACCGCTGGCCACTGCGACCGCCTCCGCGGCAACGCCGTCCATCTCCGCCACCGACCTTCCCGCCGTACGTCAACATGGACTTTGATCCCAGCTGGCTGCTGATCGGCCTGCCCGTCGCCTTCGTGCTGGGCTGGCTCGCATCGCGCTTCGACATCCGCCAGCTCAAGCTCGAGAACCGGCAGGCGCCCAAGGCCTACTTTCGCGGCCTGAACTTCCTGCTCAACGAGCAGCAGGACCAGGCCATCGACGCCTTCATCGAGGCCGTGCAGAACGACCCCGACACGCAAGAGCTGCACTTCGCGCTCGGCAACCTGTTCCGCCGCCGCGGCGAGTACCAGCGCGCTGTGCGCGTGCACGAGCACCTGCTGGGTCGCGGCGACCTGAGCCGTGCCGACCGCGAGCGCGCACAGCATGCGCTGGCGCAAGACTTCCTGCGCGCCGGGCTGCTCGACCGCGCCGAAGCGGCGCTGCAGAAGCTCGAAGGTACGCGCTACGAGAACGAGGCCCGCCTCGCGCTGCTGGCGATCTACGAGCGCTCGCGCGAATGGGCGCAGGCCGCCGATGTGGCGCAGAAGCTCGACGAGTCCGACCAGGCCAGCTACAGCACGCGCCGCGCCCACCACCTGTGCGAGCAGGCCAACGAATGCGTCGCGGCCGGCGACCTGCAGGGCGCCAGCGACCTGCTCACGCAGGCCCGCGCCCTGGCGCCGCAGGCACCGCGCCCGGCCATCGACACCGCCACCTTGCAGCTGCGCAACGGCGAAGCCGCCGCGGCCTTCGACACGCTCGAAGGGCTCAGCGACACGGCACCGCTGGCGCTGCCGCTGTATGCCGCGTCGCTGCAGAAGGCCGCCGTGGCCGCGCAGCGCGAAGGCGAGGCGCTCGCGCTGCTGCAGCGGCGCTATGCCGAGTCGCCGTCGATCGACGTGCTCGAGGCGCTGATCGCGCTCGGCGGCACGCCGGCCCGCACGGCATCGGACACGCCCGCCGACGAAGCACCCGCCCCCACGCCGCGCGACAGCTACATCGCCCACCTCGCGCACCAGCCCTCGCTCGTCGCGGCATCGCGCTGGCTGGCCGGCGAGCGTTTCGAGCACGAGCAGTTCCATCCGCAGGTGCAACGCGCGCTCGACCAGGCCACCCGTCCGCTCATGCGCTACCGCTGCGCGGCCTGCGGCTTCGAGGCGCACCAGTACTTCTGGCACTGCCCCGGCTGCCAGGCCTGGGACAGCTACCCGCCGCGGCGCGTGGAAGAACTCTGACCACGGTTCAGAACAATCGTCACACGGGGCCTTGGGCCCCGTTTTCACGTCAACTGGTGCGTTCGCCCTCTCGTTGAGCCGAAGCCGATATTCCTGTCGGCATAGCCATACCAACGATTGAAGAGGGAGTTTTCACCATGTTCAAGAAAGTCATCGCCACGCTCGCCATGTGCTTCGCGGCCGTCTCGTTCGCTGCCGTCGACGCCAACAAGGGCAGCGCCGCCGACCTCGACGGCCTCAAGGGCGTCGGCCCCTCGCTGTCCAAGCGCATCCTCGACGCCCGCAAGGAAGGCGAGTTCAAGGACTGGCCCGACCTCATGCAGCGCGTGAAGGGCGTGAAGGAGAAGAGCGCGGCCAAGCTGTCGGCCGAGGGCCTGACGGTCAACGGCCAGAGCTTCAACGGCGCGGCGGCCCCGGCCAAGGCAAGCAAGGCCGCCAAGGTGGCCGAGGCGAAACCCGCCAAGCAGTGACCTCGCCCTGAACCGAAGAAACCGCCCTCGAGGCGGTTTTTTCATGCCCGCAGCTGGTGCCGCATCGACACCACATGGCAGGGAAATGCCTCAGCGAATGGCCCGGAATTTGCACGTATGCTTTTCTTTCATTCAGCTTTGACTACATTCCGGAGCGCGTCCATGAATCACAAGTTCGGCATTGCCCTGGCGGGCCTCACCCTTGGCGCCGCCGCCTTCGCGCAAACCAAGTGGGACCTGCCCACCGCCTACCCCGCGACCAACTACCACACCGAGAACATCACGCAGTTCGCGAAAGACGTGGACGCGGCCACCGGCGGCAAGCTGAAGATCACGGTGCATGCCAACGCGTCGCTGTTCAAGGCACCCGAGATCAAGCGCGCCGTGCAAAGCGGCCAGGCCCAGGCCGGCGAGATCCTGCTGGCCAACTACGCCAACGAGAACCCGATCTACGCGCTGGACGGCGTGCCCTTCCTGGCCACCACGTATCCCGAAGCCCGCAAGCTCTACGACGCCTCCAAGCCCGCGATGGACAAGCTGCTCGCCGCGCAAGGCATCAAGGTGCTGTTCGTGGTGCCCTGGGCGCCGCAGGGCATCTACACCAAGAAGGAGATCGGCTCGGTGGCCGACCTGCGCGGCATCAAGTGGCGCGCCTACAGCCCGGCCACGGCCAAGATCGCTGAACTCATCGGCGCGCAGCCCGTGCAGATCCAGCAGGCCGAACTCAGCGCCGCCATGGCCACCGGCGTGATCGAGAGCTACATGAGCTCCGGCTCCACCGGCTACGACACCAAGACCTTCGAGCACATCAAGAACTTCTACGACACGCAGGCCTGGATTCCGAAGAACGCAATCCTCGTGAACGCCAAGGCCTTCGATGCACTCGACGCCGCCGGCAAGGCCGCCGTGACCAAGGCCGCAGCCGACGCCGAGGCACGTGGCTGGAAGGTCGCGCAGGAGAAGAACGACGAATACAAGCGCCTCCTGGCCGAGCGCGGCATGAAGATCCACAAGCCCTCGCCCAAGCTGGACACCGACATGCGCCAGGTCGGCGGCATCATGCAGGCCGACTGGCTCAAGGCCGCCGGTGCCGATGGCGCCGCCATCGTCGACGCCTACAAGAAGAAGTAAGCCGTGAGGCGATTCCTCGACCGCCTGTACAACGGTGCCGGCGCGCTCGGTGCGTTCTGCGTCTTCCTGATCTTCGTGCTGATGATCGTGGCCGGCGTGGGCCGGCAGATGAACTGGCACGTGAGCGGGCTCAACGACGCGGTGGCCTGGCTGTGCGCGGCGGCGGCCTTCTTCGCGATGGCGCATGCGTTCCGGCACGGCGACTTCGTGCGCGTCACGCTGCTGCTCGATGCCGTGCCGCCGAAGGTGCGCCGCGTGCTCGACGTGGCCTGCCTGCTGATCGCCGCCGTCTCCGTCGCCTACCTGACCTACTGGGCCACCAGCTTCACCTACGAGAGCTACGAGTTCAAGGAGATGGCCACGGGCCTGCTCGTGATCCCGATCTGGATTCCGCAGTCGAGCTTCGTGATCGGCTGCTGGCTGCTCTTGATCGCCATGGTCGATGAACTCGTCGGCGTGGTGCGCGGCGAGAAGCCCAGCTACCAGCGCGCCGTCGAAGAGCGCCATGCTGCGGGCGACTTCTCTTCCGACGTCTGAACGACAACAACAAAAGACACCGATGCTCGAAACCCTTCTGACGGGCGCGCTGCTGCTCGGCATCATGCTTCTCTTGCTCGCCGGCGGCGTGTGGATCGCCATGACCCTGGCCATCGTCGGCTGGGTCGGCCAGGCCTTCTTCACCAACACCCTGCCCGGCAAGAATCTGTTCTCGGCCTTCTGGGAAAGCAATGCGAGCTGGGAGCTGGCGGCGCTGCCGCTGTTCATCTGGATGGGCGAGATCCTGTTCCGCACCAAGCTCAGCGAAGAGATGTTCGAAGGCTTGAGGCCGTGGCTCAACCGCGTGCCCGGCCGGCTCATGCACACCACCATCCTCGGCTGCGGCGTGTTCGGCTCGGTCTCGGGCTCCTCGGCCGCGACCTGCGCCACCATCGCCAAGGTGGCGCTGCCCGAGCTCAAGCGCCGCGGCTACAACGAGAAGCTGGCCATCGGCTCGCTGGCCACCGCCGGCACGCTGGGCATCCTGATCCCGCCGTCGATCACCATGGTGGTGTACGCGGTGGCGGCCGACGCCTCGATCATCCGCATCTTCCTGGCCGGCTTCCTGCCGGGCTTCCTGCTGATGCTGCTGTTCTCGGGCTACATCGGCTGGTGGAGCCTGCGCCACCCCGACCAGGTGCCGCCGGCCGATCCGCCGACCACCTTCAGGGAAAAGATCCGGCTCTCAGGCAACCTCATTCCCTGCGCGCTGCTGATCGTGTTCATCGTCTGGGTGCTGGTCGCCGGCTGGGCCACGGCCACCGAGTGCGCGGCCTTCGGGGTGCTGGGCTCACTGGCCATCGCGGCCTACGGCAAGAGCCTGACCTGGCAGAACTTCAAGGACGGGATCATGGGCGCCACGCGCACCAGCTGCATGATCATGTTCATCCTGGCCGGCGCCGCCTTCCTGACCAAGACCATGGCCTTCACCGGCATCCCGCGCGAGCTGGCCGAGTGGGTCGACAGCATGCATCTGTCGCCCTATGCGCTCATCGGCGCGCTGGTGGTGGTCTACCTGGTGCTGGGCACGGCGCTGGACGGCATCTCGATGATCGTGCTGACCAGCGCGGTGGTGCTGCCGATGATCCAGAAGGCGGGCTTCGACCTCGTGTGGTTCGGCATCTTCGTGGTGCTGCTGGTCGAGATCGCGGAGGTCACGCCGCCGGTGGGCTTCAACCTGTTCGTGCTGCAGAACATGACCGGAAAAGACAGCAACGTGATCGCCAAGGCAGCGATTCCGTTCTTCTTCTGCCTCGTGCTGTGCATCGCGCTGATCACGCTGTTCCCGGGTATCGTCACGATCCTGCCCGACCTGGTGATGGGCAAGGAGAAATGACAGTGCGACGACGACAAGGGAACGGATGCCTCCTCTGCTGCCGGTTCTAGCGATCTGCGTGGGCGCCTCGTGCGGCGCCCTCGCCCGCTGGGGCCTGGGCCTGTGGCTCAACACCGGCGGCCCCGTGCCCTACGGCACGCTGGCCGCCAACCTCGTCGGCGGCTACCTCGTCGGCGTGGCGGTGGCCGTCTTCCAGGCGCTGCCGCAGCTCGACCCGGTGTGGCGGCTGCTGCTCATCACCGGCTTCCTCGGCGGGCTCACGACCTTCTCGAGCTTCTCGGCCGAAGTGGTCGCACTGCTGCTCGGCGGACGGCCGCTGCTGGCGCTGGGCACCGGCCTGCTGCACCTGTGCGGCTCGCTGGTGCTGACCTGGCTGGGCATTCGCAGCGTGCAACTCGTGCTGGCTTCGTGACAGCGAAAAAACTGCCCGTGCTCCTGCGGTTATAGACAGGGGCTCTCCAGAGGGTCGGTCGATAGAATCGACCCCCGATGCCCCTCGCCCTTCTCGTCGCACTCCCCTTTCTTGCCAGCGTGCTGGCCGCGTTGATGCCGTCCAACGCGCGCAACCGGGAGTCGACCCTTGCAGGGCTCGTCGCATTGGGCTGCGCGATCCAGGTCGCATGGCTCTTTCCGCAGATCGCGCACGGCAACGTGCTGCGCCAGGAGATCGAGTGGCTGCCGGCCCTCGGCCTGAATCTCGTGTTCCGCCTCGACGGCTTCGCGTGGCTGTTCTGCATGCTGGTGCTGGGCATCGGCGCGCTGGTGGTGCTCTATGCGCGCTACTACATGTCGGCCTCCGACCCGGTGCCGCGCTTCTTCTCGTTCTTCCTCGCGTTCATGGGCGCGATGATGGGCGTGGTGCTCTCGGGCAACCTCATTCAGATGGTGCTGTTCTGGGAACTCACCAGCCTGTTCTCCTTCCTGCTCATCGGCTATTGGCACCACCGGCGCGACGCGCGGCGCGGTGCGCGCATGGCGCTCACCGTCACCGGCGCGGGCGGGCTGTGCCTCTTGGCCGGCGTGCTCGTGCTGGGCCGCATCGTCGGCAGCTACGAGCTCGACATCGTGCTGGCCTCGGGCGACATCATCCGCGCGCACGCGCTGTACCCGGTGGCGCTGGTGCTGATCCTGCTCGGCGCGTTCACCAAGAGCGCTCAGTTCCCGTTCCACTTCTGGCTGCCGCGCGCCATGGCCGCGCCCACGCCGGTGTCGGCCTACCTGCACTCGGCCACCATGGTGAAGCTGGGCGTGTTCCTGATGGCGCGCCTGTGGCCCGTGCTCTCGGGCACCGAGCAGTGGTTCTGGATGGTCGGCGGCGCGGGTGCCATCACGCTGCTGCTGGGCGGCTTCGCGGCCATGTTCCAGCGCGACCTGAAGGCGCTGCTGGCCTACTCGACCATCTCGCACCTGGGCCTCATCACGCTGCTGCTGGGCCTGAACAGCCCGCTGGCGGCCGTCGCGGCGGTGTTCCATGTGATGAACCACGCGACCTTCAAGGCCTCGCTGTTCATGGCGGCCGGCATCATCGACCACGAGACCGGTACGCGCGACATCCGCAAGCTCAGCGGCCTGATGCGCCTCATGCCCATCACGGGCACGCTGGCCATCATCGCCAGCGCCTCGATGGCCGGCGTGCCGCTGCTCAACGGCTTCCTCTCGAAGGAAATGTTCTTCGCCGAGACGGTCTT
Source organism: Variovorax sp. GW821-FHT09D07 (assembly GCF_059416345.1). NCBI lineage: Bacteria > Pseudomonadati > Pseudomonadota > Betaproteobacteria > Burkholderiales > Comamonadaceae > Variovorax > Variovorax sp. GW821-FHT09D07. The sequence goes on along the minus strand of NZ_JBWKOY010000002.1, from coordinate 675,824 downwards.
CATCCAGGCCACGCCCTGGATCGACTTCAGCCTGCCGGTCATCGCCACGCTCGCGGGCATCTTCAGCGTGGCGTATTCGGCGCGCTTCGTGTTCGACGTGTTCTTCGGCCCGCCCTGTGGCCCCGACGTGCCCAAGCCCCCGCACGAGCCGCCGCACTGGATGCGCGTGCCGGTCGAGCTGCTGGTGCTGGTGTGCCTGGTGGTGGGCGTGGCGCCGGCCTGGTCGGTCGGCCCGATGCTCGCGGCGGCGGCCACGCCGGTGGTCGGCGGCACGCTGCCCGTCTACAGCCTGGCCGTGTGGCACGGCTTCAACCTGCCGCTGATGATGAGCTTCGTCGCGCTCGCGGGCGGCGCCGTGCTCTACCTGCTGCTGCGCCGTCCGCTGGGCAGCGGGCGCCTGGAGCACACCCCGCTGCTGCACCGCTTCGACGGGCAGCTCATCTTCGAACACCTGATCGCGCTGCTGAGCGAAGCCGGCCGGCGCAGCCGCCGCCTCTTCGGCACGCGCCGCCTGCAATGGCAGCTGCTGTGGCTGGTGGTGGTGGCCGTGGCCGGCGCCGCAGCCTCGTTGTGGACCACGCCGGCCGAGCGCGGCACGCGCGAGCTGCTGCCGTTCTCGCCGATGTTCGCGATGACCTGGCTCATCGGCTGCACCTGCGCCGTGGCCGCCGCCTGGCAGGCCAAGTTCCACCGGCTCGCCGCGCTGATGCTGGCCGCGGGCGCCGGGCTGGTCTCGTGCGTCACCTACATCTGGTTCTCGGCCCCCGACCTGGCGCTCACGCAGCTGGTGGTCGAGGCCGTGACCACCGTGCTCATCCTGCTGGGCCTGCGCTGGCTGCCGATGCGCAGCAAGGACGTGGTGCAGCCCGCGCGCATGCGACTGCGGCCCTGGGGTCGGCGCGGGCGCGACCTGTTGGTGGCCACCATCGCCGGCTGCGGCATGGCGGCGCTGGCCTGGGCGATGATGACGCGCACCTTCCCGCAGAGCATCTCGCCCTTCTTCCTCGAACGCGCGCTCACCGAAGGCGGCGGCACCAACGTGGTCAACGTGATGCTGGTCGACTTCCGCGGCTTCGACACCTTCGGCGAGATCACGGTGCTGGGCATCGTGGCGCTCACCGTGTATGCGCTGCTGCGGCGCTTCCGCCCGGCCATCGAATCGATGGCGTTGCCGATCCAGCAACGGCTGCAGGTCGACGACGGCAGCAGCGACCTGCTGAATCCGCGCCGCGCCACCGACTCCGCCATCGGCTACCTGATGGTGCCGGCCGTGCTGGTGCGCCTCGTGCTGCCGGTGGCCGTGCTGGTGTCGGTGTACTTCTTCATGCGCGGCCACAACGCGCCCGGCGGCGGCTTCGTCGCGGGGCTGGTGATGTCGGTGGCACTGGTGCTGCAGTTCATCGTCTCGGGCACCGAGTGGGTGGAAGAACACCTGCGCATCTACCCGCGCCGCTGGATCGCCATCGGCCTGCTGTTCGCGCTGGCCACCGGCGGCGGCGCGATCGTGTTCGGCTACCCGTTCCTCACCACGCACACCGCGCACGTGCACGTGCCACTGCTGGGCGACATGCACGTGCCCAGTGCCCTCTTCTTCGACATCGGCGTGTTCGCGCTGGTGCTCGGCGCCACCATGCTGATCCTGACCGCGCTGGCTCACCAGTCCATCCGAAGCCACCGCTGGGCCGACGAACAAGAAGAGAAAGAAGCGCAAGCCCGCGCCGCCGCCGAAGCCGAAGAAGCGGCTGCTGCCACCGGAGGGGCCCGCTGATGGAAATCGTGCTGGCCATCGCCATCGGCGTGCTCACCGGCTCGGGCGTGTACCTGCTGCTGCGCCCACGGACCTTCCAGGTCATCATGGGCCTGACGCTCATCTCGTACGCGGTCAACCTGTTCATCTTCAGCATGGGCCGCCTCAAGGTCGACAGCGAGCCGGTGCTGGTCGAAGGCTTCAAGGCCACGCTGGCCAACACGGCCGACCCGATGCCGCAGGCTCTCGTGCTCACGGCCATCGTGATCGGCTTCGCGATGACGGCGCTGTTCCTCGTCGTGATGCTCGCCTCGCGTGGCCTGTCGGGCACCGACCACGTGGACGGTGAAGAGCGGGAGGCCGTGGAATGAACGACGTGCTTCATCTGCTCGACCGCTTCCTCGAGTTCAGCATGCCGCACCTGGTGGCGGTACCCATCCTCGTGCCCATGCTCACGGCGGCGCTGATGCTGCTGATGAACGAGAACCACCGGCGCACCAAGTCGTTCCTCAGCGTGGTCTCGGGCCTGGTCGGCCTGCTGGCCGCGCTCGCGCTGCTGCGCTGGGTGAACGCGGCCGACACCGGCGGCGGCCCGGGCTCCATCGGCGTGTACCTGCCGGGCAACTGGCGCGCGCCCTTCGGCATCACGCTGGTGGCCGACCGGCTCTCGACCATGATGGTCGCGCTCACGGGCGTGGTGGCCTTCGCGGCCTCGATCTATTCCACCTCGCGCTGGGACCGCGCGGGCGTGCACTTTCATCCGCTGCTGCAGCTGCAGCTCATGGGCCTGAACGGCGCCTTCCTCACGGGCGACCTGTTCAACCTGTTCGTGTTCTTCGAGGTGATGCTCGCCGCCTCGTACGGCCTGCTGCTGCACGGCTCGGGCCGGCTGCGCGTGCGCGCCGGGCTGCACTACATCGCGATCAACCTCGCAGCCTCGTCGCTGTTCCTGATCGGTGCGGCCATCCTGTACGGCGTGACCGGCACGCTCAACATGGCCGACCTGGGCGCGCGCATCGCCGAGCTGGCGCCGGGCGACCGCGGCCTGGTGCACGCGGCCGCGGCCATCCTGGCCACCGCGTTCTTCGCCAAGGCGGGCGCGTGGCCGCTGAATTTCTGGCTGGTGCCGGCCTACAGCGCGGCCGTGTCGCCGGTGGGCGCGGTGTTTGCGCTGCTCACCAAGCTCGGCGTGTACACCGTGCTGCGCCTGTGGACCGTGCTGTTCGCGCCCGACACCGGCGCCTCGGCCGCCTTCGGGCAGGCCGCGCTGGTGGGCGTGGGGCTGGCGACGCTGTTCGTGGGCGCCATCGGCATCGTCGGCACGCAGCGGCTGTCGAACCTCGCGGGCTTCAGCGTGCTGGTGTCGGCGGGCACGCTGCTGGCCGCCGTCGGGCTGGGCGACCCCGCCGTGTGGGCGGGCGCGCTGTACTACATGCTGAGCTCCACGCTCGCGGTGGCGGCCTTCTTCCTGCTGATCGACATGATCGAGCGCTGGCGCAACGCGGGCATGAGCGTCGCGCCGCACGAGGCGGCGGGCAACGCGCCCTTCCTGGCCGAAGACCTGCGCGCGCTCGACGACGTGAACCTCGACGACGATGCCCAGGCGCTCTACGGCCGCGCCATTCCGGCGGGCGTGGCCTTCCTGGGCCTGAGCTTCATGCTGTGCACGCTGCTGCTGGCGGGCCTGCCGCCGCTGTCGGGCTTTGTCGGCAAGTTCGCGATGCTCTCGGGCCTGCTCGACGGCAGGGCCGTCACCACCGCCGGCTGGACCTTCCTCGGCCTGCTGATCGTTGCGGGCTTTCTCTCGCTGATCGCCCTGAGCCGCACCGGCATCCGCCACTTCTGGACCCAGCACCACCCCACCATGCCCTCGCTGCCCGCGCTCGAGGTGCTGCCGGTGGCCGCCCTGCTCGCAGCCTGCGTCGCGCTGACGGTCTGGGCCGAGCCCGTGATGCAGCACGCACAGGCCACCGCCGGCGGCCTGCGCACGCCCACTGCGTACCGCGAGGCCGTGCTCGGTGCCAAGCAGAAGCCCAACCCGGTGCCCGCGAAGAAAGAGGAGGCCAAGCCATGAAGCGCTTGATGCCTTCCCCGCCGCTGTCGTTCGCGCTGTTCGTCATCTGGCTGCTGCTCAACCAATCGCTCGAAGCGGCCACGCTGCTGTCGGCCGCGCTGCTCGCCATCGCCGTGCCGCTGATCACCAAGGGCCTGCGCCCCGCCACCGTGCGCATGCGCCGGCCCGGCGTGGCGCTGCGGCTGTCGTTCCTCGTCACCTTCGACATGCTGAAGTCGGCGTACGACGTGGCGCGGCTGCTGCTCACGCGCCGCACCGCCGACATCTCGGCGCGCTTCGTGCAGATTCCGCTGGACATGCGCGACCCCAACGGCCTCGCCGTGCTCGCGATGATCATGTGCCTCACGCCCGGCACGGCCTGGGGCGAGGTGTCGTTCGACCGCACCACGCTGCTGATCCACGTGTTCGACCTCGAGGACGAGGCGGCCTTCATCGCCCTGATCAAGACCCGCTATGAACGTCCGCTGATGGAGATTTTCGAATCATGACGCCTGTTCTCTTCTGGGCCCTGAAGGCCGCGCTCTTCCTGCTGGCCGTGGCGATGCTGTGCGCGCTCTTTCGCCTGCTGGCCGGCCCGTCCGCGCAGGACCGCGTGATGGCGCTCGACTGCCTCTACATCAACGGCATGCTGATGATGCTGGTGCTTGGCATCAACTACGCGAGCAGCGTGTACTTCGAGGCGGCGATGCTGGTGGCGCTGTTCGGCTTCGTGGGGTCGACCTCGATCGCCAAGTTCTTGCTGCGCGGGGAGGTCATCGAATGAGCGCCACTGCACTTCCTCTTTGGGCCGAGATCATCACCGCCGTGTTCGCGGTGCTCGGCGCGGCCTTCGCGGCCATCGGCTCCTTCGGCCTGGTGCGCATGCCCACGTTTTTCCGGCGCATCCATGCGCCCACGCTGGGCGCCACGGTGGGCGCCTGGTGCCTGACGGTGGCCACCATCGCCTACTTCTCGGTGCAGGGCTTCAGCCTGTTCCTGCACGCGGTGCTGATCGTGCTGTTCATCGTGCTGACGGCGCCGATCACCACCATCTTCCTGATGCGTGCCGCCCTCTTCCGCGAACGGCAGAAGGGCAACACGAAGGTGCCGCCTTCCTCCGAGTCGCGCTGAAGCGGCTCCCTCCTTCTCCTTGCCTCAGTTGGGCGCCATGCGCACGCCCTTGTCGAGGAACTCGTTGGTGAAGAGCGTCGCGGGGTCGTAGGCCTTGTCGATGCCGATCAGCGAAGACACGAGCTCGTAGTCGGCCTTCACACGCGCACCGTCGAAGGCACCGAGCGCCACCTTGTTGGTGGTGTCGTCGCGCATCAGCTGCTTGATGCGATTCCACTGGTCGCGCTGGTTGTCGGGCGTGAGGCCGCTCACGCTGGCCTGCAGCGCCTGCAGGCAGGGCTCGAAGCTCTTCACGCAGGCGTCGTAGGCACGCTGCGTCACGGCCACGAACTTCTTCACCTGGCCGGGGTTCTTCGCGAGGTACGGGCCGTTCACGATCAGCGAGTTGCCGTACACGTTCACACCCGCGTCGCGCCACGGCTGGAAGCCCAGGTCGGCGCCGAACTCGCGCGCCTTCAGGTCGTGCTCGTTGTAGAAGTCGCTGATGATGTCGACCGACTTGCTCTTCAGCGCCGCCACCTTGGCCTGCGGGCTCACGTTGACGAAGGTCACGCTGGCCGGGTCGAGCCCCACCTTCTTGGCGAAGGCCGGCCACATGAGGCGCGCGGCGTCGCCCGGCGGGTTGCCGATCTTGCGGCCCGCGAAATCTTTCGGCCCGTTGATGCCCGACGACTTGAGCCAGTAGAAGCCCTGCGGGCTGTTGGCGTAGATGACCATCACGGCCTTCACGTCGGCGCCCTTGCCCTTGGCCTGGATCGTGGTGGGCAGGTCGGAAATCCCCAGGTCGCTACCGCCGGTGCCCACGCGCTGCGCCGACACGGCCGAGCCCTTGCCGGCCTCGATGTTCAGGTCGATGCCCGCCTCGGTGTACCAGCCCTTGGCCTTCGCGAAATAGATCGGCGCATGATCGGCCGTGGGTGTCCAGTTGAGCATCAGGCTCATGGCATCGGCCGCGAACGCGGCGGGGGCCGAGGCCATGAGCAAGGCGGTGGCGCCGGCGGCCGACAACAGCTTTTTCATGCGGAACACTCCAAAAGAAGGTAAAAACAGGTCCTGAAATTCATATTACCAACTGTTTGGTTGACAGGCAATCCAGATCATCCAGACTGCGTTGCCCCTGCCGGGAGAATCAAAAACACCATGACCGCCACCAAGCCCGCCCGCACCGCCGTCGCCACGAAACGCGAGCGCGACCCCGTCGCCGCCAAGCAGGCGCTCATATCTGCCGCAGTGGCCGAGTTCGCCACCAAGGGCTTCGCGGGCGCGCGCGTCGACGAGATCGCCGCCAACGCCGGCGTCAACAAGCAGCTCGTGTACCACTACTTCGACAGCAAGCAGGGGCTGTACCTGGTCGCGCTCGAATCGGTCTATGCCGAGATCCGCGAGAAGGAACAGAAGCTCACGCTCGACGCGCTGGAGCCGCTCGAGGCCATGAAGCAGCTGGTGGCCTTCTCGTTCGACTACCTGGCCGAGCACCCCGAGTTCATCGCGCTGCTGGCCGACGAGAACCGCAACCACGGCGCGCACCTGCGCGAGTCGGAGCGGCTGCAGAAGATGCACTCGCCCTTCATCGAGATGCTCGAAGCCACGCTCGAGCGCGGCGTGGCGGCCGGTGTGTTCCGGCCCGACTTCGATGCGATCAACCTCTACATCTCGATCGCCGGCATCTCGTATTTCTTCTTCTCCAACAACCACACGCTGTCGGCCATCTTCGGCAAACCGCTGGACGCGCGCGGCGCGCTGCTGCAGCGCCGGCGGCACGTGATCGAGTTCGCGCTCAACGCCTTGCGGCCTGACAAAGCCGCCGCATGAAAATTATCAACTAGTTGGTTGACTCGGGTCCTAGCGACTCCTATGATTCGCCGCATTGCTTCTTCCCTGACCCAGGAACAGACATGACGGCACCCGACGGCGCGCTGGCGCCCCTCGCTTCCACGCCCTTGTCGGGCGAGCGCCCCGAATGGCAGCGCTGGGCCCTCGTGGTCGCGGTGCACCTGGCGGGCATCGCGCTGTGGGAGCTCGCGGTGCGGGTCTTCGCGATCCAGCCCTTCATCCTGCCGGCGCCCTCGAAGGTGCTGGCCACGCTGGCCAACCCGAACTACAGCTGGCTCAAGAACACCGGCGTCACTGCGCTCGAAGTGTTCGGCGGCTACGCACTGGGGCTGGTGCTCGGCATTCTTTGCGCGCTGCTCTTCATCACCAGCAAGCGGCTGATGCTGCTGGTGTTCCCGCTGCTGGTCACGCTCAACATGATTCCGAAGGTGGCGATGGGGCCGCTGGTGATCGTGTGGTTCAGCTACGGCATCGGGCCGAACATCCTCATCACGTTCAGCCTGTGCTTCTTCCCCATCCTGCTGACCACCATCCGCGGCCTGAACGAGACCGAGCCCGAGCTGCTCGACCTCGTTCGCGCGCTCAAGGGTTCGCGCTGGCAGCTGTTTCGCTACATCCAGCTGCCGGGCTCGCTGCCGTACGTGTTCTCGGGCATGAAGGTCGCCACCATCCTCGCCGTGGCGGGCGCGGTGGTGGGCGAGTTCATCGCCTCGGAACGCGGCCTGGGCTATCTGATGATCCAGGTCCAGGCCTCGCTGGACACGCCCGCGGTCTTCATGGCCGTGCTGCTCATCACGGGCCTGGGCGTGCTGCTCTATCTGCTGGTGCTTCTGCTGGAGCGCCTCTTCATCACCCAGGACGCAAGAATCCAATGACCTCCACGCCTGTCCTCGACGACCTGCCCTTTCCCGAGCGCTTCGAGAGCGAAGCCGCGCTTGAAGACTACCTGGCCACGCCCTCGCGCGACCTCGTGCGCGACATGGCCTGCCTCGATGGCGACCTGATGATCCTCGGCGTGGGCGGCAAGATGGGCCCCACGCTGGCCCGCCTCGCGAAGAACGCCATGCCCGGTCGCCGCGTGATCGCCGTCGCCCGCTTCAGCGAAGCCGGCGTGCGCGAGGCACTCGAAGCGCACGGCATCGAGACCATCGCCTGCGACCTGCTCGACCGCGCCGCCATCGCCGCGCTGCCGCCGTGCGCCAACGTGGTCTTCATGGCCGGGCGCAAGTTCGGCGCCGACGCCGACAACCCGCTGACCTGGGCCATGAACGCGCACGTGCCGGCGCTGGTGGCCGAGCACTTCCACGCCTCGCGCATCGTCGCCTTCTCGACCGCCTGCGTGTACCCCTTCGTGCCCGTGACCAGCCAGGGTGCGAGCGAGAGCGACGCGCCCAATCCGCCCGGCGAATACGCCAACTCGTGCGTGGGCCGCGAGCGCATGTTCGAGTACTTCTCGCAGCGCCACGGCACGCCGGGGCGCCTGTTCCGCCTGAGCTACGCCATCGACCTGCGCTACGGCGTGCTGGCCGACGTGGCGCTCAAGGTGTGGCGCGGCGAACCGGTCGACGTGACCATGGGCCACGTCAACGTGATCTGGCAGGGCGACGCGAACGCGCAGGCGCTGCGCTGCCTCGCGGCGGCCACCGTGCCGACCTCGCCGCTCAACGTGAGCGGGCCAGAGACCACGTCGATCCGCTGGCTCGCGGAAGAGTTCGCGCGCCAGTTCGGCAAGCCCGTGACGATCGCCGGTCAAGAAGCACCCACCGCGTGGCTCATGAACACCGGCGAGGCCGAGCGCCTCTTCGGTTACCCGCGCGTACCGCTGGCCCAGCAGATCCGATGGGTTGCTGACTGGATCTCACGCGAGCAACGCCAGTACGGCAAGCCCACCAAGTTCGAATCGCGCGACGGCAAGTACTGAGCCCATGACCATGCCCGCCGTCGAAGCCCTCACGTCGATCACGCCCGGCATCGCCCCGATGCTCGACGCGCTGGTCGCCGCGAGCGGCTGGAACCAGACCGCGCACGACTGGCGGCTGTTCGAGCGGCTCGGCACGGTGCATGGCGTGCGCGATGGCGAGGGCCAGCTCGTCGCCAGCGGCGCGGTGCTGCCGATGGAAGGCGTGGCCTGGATCAGCATGATCCTCGTGATGCCTGCCGCGCGGGGGCAAGGCCTGGGCCGCGCGGTGTTCGCGCGCTGCCTCGAGCAAGTGAAGGCTGCCAGCCTCGTCGCCATGCTCGACGCCACGCCGCAGGGCGAGCCGCTCTATGCGAGCTTCGGCTTCACGCCACTGTGGCGCCTTACGCGCTGGCAGCGCGAGGCCGCACCCGCCACGGCATCGCTCGCCACTGACAAGCCGGCACTCGACAGCCTCGCCGCACTCGACGCACAGGCGCTGGGCTTCGCGCGCCCCGCCGTGCTCGCCGACCTGCTCGGGCGCGACGACAGCCGCTGCGTGCGTAACGGCCTGGGCTTCGGTCTCGTGCGCGCGGGCCGCACCGCACACCACATCGGGCCGCTGCTGTCGTCCGACGAAGCCGTCGCCGCCGCGCTGCTGACACAGACGGCACGCGGCCTCGACGGCCGCATCTACGTCGACGTGCCCGACGACCGCAAGACCATGACCGCCGCGCTACGCGCCACCGGCTTCACACCGCAGCGCAGCTTCGCACGCATGGCGCTGGCCACGCGCGAGGGCACGCAGCCGCCCACCGGACACCCCGCCTTCATTCACGCCATCGCCGGCCCCGAGTTCGCCTGAGGACCTTCGCCCATGCCACTGAACCGCTCCGACCTTCCCGCCGACGTGCTTGCGCTGCTGTCGCAAGGCACCGTCATCCCGGCGCACCCGCTCGCGCTCGACGCCAACCGCCAGTTCGACCGCCAGCGCCAGCGCGCGCTCACGCGCTACTACGTCGATGCCGGCGTGGGCGGCCTTGCGGTGGGCGTGCACACCACGCAGTTCGCGATCCGTGAGCGCGGCCTGTACGCCACCGTGCTCGAGGCTGCGATGCAGGACCGCCTGGCCTGGAACGACCGCCCGATGGCGATGATCGCCGGGCTGTGCGGCCCGACCGCGCAGGCGCAGGCCGAGGCGCGCACCGCCGTCTCGCTTGGCTACCACGCAGGGCTGCTGAGCCTCGCAGCGCTGGCCGGTTCGTCGGAAGACGCGCTCATCGCCCATTGCGAGGCGGTGGCGCAGGAGATTCCGCTGATCGGCTTCTACCTGCAGACGGTGGTCGGCGGCCCGATCCTGTCGAGCGACTTCTGGCGCCGCTTCGCGCTCATTCCCAACGCGCTCGCCATCAAGGTCGCGCCCTTCAACCGCTACCGCAGCATCGACGTGGTGCGCGGGCTGGTCGATGCGCGCGCCGAGGAGCGCGTGTTCCTCTACACCGGCAACGACGACCACATCGTGCTCGACCTGGCGCTGCCCTTTGCCGCGATGCGCGACGGCGCGCCCGTGCAGGTGCGCTTTCGCGGCGGCCTGCTGGGCCACTGGTCGGTGTGGACGTCGAGCGCGGTGCACCAGCTGCAGCAGATCAAGGCCGAGCTGGCCGCCAGCGGCGGCGCGTTGAGCCCCGCCCTGCTCGCGCTCGACTCGCGCGTGACCGACTGCAACGCCGCCTTCTTCGACGTGGCGAACAACTTCCACGGCTGCATCGCGGGCTGCCACGAGGTGTTGCGGCGCCAGGGCCTGCTCGAAGGCATCTGGTGCCTCGATCCCGAAGAAGGCCTGGGCCAGGGCCAATCGGCGGAGATCGACCGCGTCTACCGCCAGCACGGCGACCTGGCCGACGACGCCTTCGTGCGCGACAACCTGGCACGGTGGCTGGCATGAGCGCCGTACTCGCGCCCGCGCAGGAGGCGCCGCTGATCCGCATGCGGCAGCTGCGCAAGGTCTACCGCAAGCGCAACGAAGAATTCCTCGCCGTCTCCGACGTCACGATGGACGTGCATGCGGGCGACATGATCTCGCTGGTCGGTCCCTCGGGCTGCGGCAAGTCGACGCTGCTGAAGATTCTGTCGGGCCTGCACGGCCACGACGGCGGCACGCTCGAGATCGGCGGCCCCGGTGGCACAGGCTTCAACCCGGGCCGCGACGTCGGCATGGTGTTCCAGCAGCCGCTGCTGCTGAAGTGGCGCACCATCCTGGAGAACGTGCTGCTGCCCGCCGACATCCTCGGGCTGGACCGCAAGGCCGCCAATGCACGCGCGCACGAACTGCTCGACATGGTCGGCCTCACGGGTTTCGCCGACAAGCTGCCCTACGAACTCTCAGGCGGCATGCAGCAGCGCGCGGCCATCGCGCGTGCGCTCATCCACGACCCGAAGCTGGTGCTCATGGACGAGCCTTTCGGCGCGCTCGATGCGCTTACGCGCGAGAAGATGAACCTGGAGATGCTGCGCATCTGGGAGCGCAGCCGCAAGACCTTCATCGTGGTCACACACAGCATCCAGGAGGCGGTGTTCCTGGGCTCGCACTGCGCGGTGCTCACGGCCGGGCCGGCGCGCATGGCCGACTTCTTTCGCATCAATCTGCCCGAGCCGCGCAAGCTGCACGTGAAGACCAGTCCGGAGTTCGGCGAGTACGTGCGCCGCATCTACGACCTGCTGGGCGTGGACTGAGCCCCGCGCAGCAGTTCGGTTCGGCTCAGCTGGGTTGCAGCTGCTGGATTTCCTTGGCGCGCGCCACTTCCACTTCGCGCGGCAAGGTCACCGCGTTCTTCACCGCCAGAATTTCCGCCATCACGCTCACCGCGATCTCGGGCGGCGTCTTGCTGCCGATGAAGATGCCGATGGGCCCGCGCAGGCGCGCGAGCGACTCGGCCGTCTGGTCGAAGTGCTCGATCATGCGGTCGCGCCGCGCGTCGGCGTTGCGGCGCGAACCGATGGCGCCCACGTAGAAGGCCTCGCTCTGCAACGCCTCGAGCAGCGCGAGGTCGTCCAGCTTGGGGTCGTGCGTGAGCGCGACCACGCAGCTGCGGCGGTCGGGCTTGAAGGCCAGCACGGCGTCGTCGGGCATCTCGGTGGTGATCGTCACGCCGGACAGCGTCCACGCGGTGCGGTACTCGGCGCGCGGGTCGCACAGCGTCACGGCGAAGCCGCTGAACTTGGCCATGGTCGCCAGGTACTCGGCGAGCTGGCCGGCGCCGATCAGCAGCATGCGGTACTCGGGGCCGAAGGTGTTGGTGAGCTCGGTGTCGTTCACCGTGAGCTCGTCGGGCGCGGTCGCCTCGGCCAGCTGCACCGCGCCGGTGGCCAGCGTCACCGTGCGGCGCATGAGCTTGCCGCGCTCGAGTTCGGCGACCAGCGTGTCGAGCGCGTCGGCGTCGGGCGCGTATTCGAGCAGCAGTTCGAGCGTGCCGCCGCAGGGCAGCCCGAAGCGGTGCGCCTCGTCGGCCGTGATGCCGTACTTGACCAGCGCGGGCGGCGCGCCCAGCGGCACGTCTTCGCCCTTGCCGTGGGCATGGCTGTAGCGCGCGATCAGGTCGTCCTCGATGCAGCCGCCCGAGACCGAGCCGACCACGGCGCCGTCCTCGGCCAGCGCCATGATCGAGCCCACGGGCCGCGGCGACGAGCCCCAGGTGCGCACCACGGTGGTCAGCAGCGCGCGCTTGCCGGCACGCCGCCAGTCGCGCAGCGTGCGCAGCACCATGACGTCGAGGTTTTCCATGGCAGGACCTTGTGCGTCAGGCGGCGTCGCCCGGGGTGGCGGCGTCTTCGCCGTCCTTCTTGCCGAAGCCCATCTTCTTCATGAGGCCCGACATCACGCCGGCCTTCTCGGCGGGCGCCTCGGCCGCTGCTTCCGCGGGCGGTGCGGGCGGCGGGCCGTAGCGGCTTTGCATCTCGGCCTCGAAGCGCTTGAAGAAATCGTCGGCGGTGGACTTGGCAGCGCCGTCGATCAGGCGCTGGCCGAGCTGGGCGATCTTGCCGCCGACCTGGGCCTGCACGGTGTAATCGAGTTCGCAGCCGGCAGGAGTCGGAGCCACGGGGGCGGCTTCGGCAGCAGGTGCGCCCTCTGCGGTGGGTGCGCTGTCGGCCACGGCCACCGGCTTGAGCGACACGCTCGACGAGCCCTTGGCAAACCCCGCCACGCCGCCCTGCCCCTCGAAAGTGAGCTTGTAGCCGTCGGGCGCGACGATGTCCGACAGCATCACCTTGCCGCTGAACTTGGCCGACACCGGGCCGATCTTCACGGCCAGCGCCACGCTGTAGGTGTTGTCGCCCGTGAGCTCGAACTTGTCGCAGCCGGGGATGCACTTCTTGAGCGTCTCGGGATCGTTGAGCGCGTCCCAGGCCTGTTGTTGGGTGACGCCGAGGCGGCGGTTTCCGAGCATTTCCATGGTGGGTTTCCTTTGTTCCTTCCTGAGTCCAGTCCTAGCGACTGGCGCGCATCAGCGCGGCCAGGCTGGCGGCCAGCTGTTCGAGTGCATTCAGATTGTGGACCGCCAGCATCGCGTCCGCATGGCGGTGCAGCACGGCAGCCCCACGCGCCAGAGGGGCGTAGCCCTCGAAGCGCAGCAGCGGGTTGAGCCACAGCAGCCGACGCGAATGGCGCTGGAGCCACTGCAGTTCGGTCTCGAGCTGCGCGGGCTCGCCCGTGTCGAGGCCGTCGCTGATTACCAGCACCAGCGTGCGGCGGCCGATGAGCCGGCGCGCGTGCGACTGGCGCAGCTCGGCCAGCGAGCCGCCCAGCCGCGTGCCGCCCGCGAAGTCGTCGATGGCCAGGCTCGCGGCGCCCAGCATGGCGTCGGTGTCGGCCAGCCGGAAGGCGGGCGTGAGGTCGGTCAGCCGCGTGCCGAAAGCGAACACGTCGCGCCGCCCGGCCCGTCGCGTGGCGGCATGCAGAAAGGCCAGCAGCAGGCGCGCGTAACGCTCCATCGAGCCCGACACATCGACCAGCACCAGCAGCGGCAGAGGCTGCTCGCGCCGCGCCAGCCGGGGCAGGCGCAGGATCTCGCCGCCGGTGCGGGCCGCCTCGTGCAGCACGCCGGGCCAGTGCATGCGGGCGTGCGCACGGCCGGCGTCGCCCGCCGGACGCAGGCGACGCGCGGGCAGTTCGGGCACCGGCAAGCGGATGTCGCGCGCCAGTCGCTCGACCAGCCGGTACTCGGCCGCGCCGAGCGCATTGAAGTCCGCATGCTGCAGCCGCTGGCGGTCGCTGGCCGTCATGGCGGCGTCGAACTTGATTTCCTCGTCGGGCTTGGTCGGTGCCGCGGGCTTCACGGCGTCGCGCGGCGGGCTCAGCGCCTCGCGCACGCGCGGCCGACGCTTGGAGGGCTCGGCCTTGCCCTCGGCGCTGGGCAGCATCTGGGCGAGCAGCTTGTTGGCGAACTCGGGATCGCGGAACCAGGCATCGAAGAGTTCACGGAACACCAGCCGGTCCTGCTCGCGGCTGACCATCACGGCTTCCATGGCGGCGCCCAGGTCGAGCTTGTCTTCGACGCCGACCAACGTGGCCGCCTCGGTGGCGAGCGCGATGCGCATGGCGTCGGTGCGCACGCCGGCGCGGCGCAGTGCGCGGCCGAAGGCGGCGATGTTGCCCGCCAGCTTGCCGCTGCGCACGTCGCCGAGTTGCTGGATGCCGGCCATGTAGATGCCTCGGCCGCGCTCAGCTCGCGAGCGGTTCCTCGGGTCTCAGCAGGTCGGAGGCCAGCTCGTGCGTCAGCGCCGCCACGTCGTCGCGCTGCTTGAAGAGGATGCCGGCGGTGTCGACGACCACCTCGGGGTCGAGTTCGACGGTGTCGAGCGCGATGAGCGCCCGCGCCCACTCCACGCTTTCGGCGATGCCGGGCGCGCGCTGGAAGGCGTTGACGAACGGCGCCGAGCGCAGCCGCGCGACAAAGGCCGCCACCTGCGCCGACAGCACCTCGCCGGCCTGCGGCACCTGCGCGCGCACGATGGCGAGTTCGCGCTCGCGCTCGGGGTAGTCGAGCCAGTGGTAGAGGCAGCGCCGCTTCACGGCGTCGTTGAGTTCGCGCGTGCGGTTGCTGGTGAGCAAGGTGACCGGCGGCACCACGGCGCGCACGGTGCCCAGCTCGGGAATGCTGACCTGGTACTCGCCCAGGTACTCGAGCAGGAAGGCTTCGAAGGGCTCGTCGGCGCGGTCGACCTCGTCGATCAACAGCACCGAGCCGGGCGCCGGCGTCTGCAGTGCCTGCAGCAGCGGGCGGCGGATCAGGTAGTGCGGCTGGTAGACCTCGGCCTCGACGTCGCGCGCCGCCCCGGTGGCCTCGGCCGCGCGCATGTGCAGCAGCTGCGCGGCATAGTTCCATTCATAGAGCGCCTCGCGCTGCTCCATGCCGTCGTAGCACTGCAGGCGCAGCAGCTCGCGGTTCAGGGCCGTCGACAGTGCCTTGGCCAGCTCGGTCTTGCCGACACCGGGTTCGCCTTCGAGCAGCAGCGGGCGCTGCAGCTTGAGGGCGAGGAACACCGCGGTGGCCAGGCGACGGTCGGCAAAGTAGCCGGCCTGCATCAAACCGTCGGAAAGGGCGTCGATGGTCGGAAAAGTCATGGCGAAGCGTAGCGGAAGACGCGAGGGTCTCGCGCCTTCCGGTGGGCGGCGGCGCTGGGCTGCTTCAGCCGAGTGCTCTGGTCACGGCGCGCTGCGTCAGCACGCTGATCAGGTTCGCGCGGTAGGCGGCCGAGGCGTGCAGGTCGCTGTTGAGGTCGCTCGCGTCGATCTTCACGGCAGCAGCAGCCGCTGCGGTGAAGCTCTTGTTGAGCGCGTCCTCGAGCCCGGCATGGCGGAACACGCCGTTGCCCGCGCCGGTGACGGCCACGCGCACGCCGCTGTCGTACTGCGCCAGGAAGATGCCGACCAGCGGGAAGTTCGAGGCCTTCTGGCGCAGCTTCTCGTACACCGCGCGCTTCGGAATCGGGAAGCGGATCGCGACGATCAGCTCGTCTTCTTCGAGCGCCGTGGTGAACAGGCCCTGGAAGAAGTCGTCGGCCGCGATTTCGCGCTTCGAGGTAACGATGGTCGCGCCCGAGGCCAGCACCGCGCTCGGGTAGCACGCCGCCGGGTCGTTGTTGGCCACCGAGCCGCCGACGGTGCCCATCGCGCGCACCTGCCGGTCGCCGATGCGCGACGCGAGATCGGCCAGCGCGGGGTACGCGGCCTTCACGTCGGCGTTGTTCGCCACGTCGAGGTGGCGCGACATGGCGCCGAGCGTGATCGCGCCGCCGTCCTTCTTGATGCCGGTCAGTTCCTTGATGCCGCCGAGGTCGACGAGCTGCTCGGGCGCCGACAGCCGCAGCTTCATCGAGGCCAGCAGGGTCTGTCCGCCGGCCAGTGGCTTGCCGCCCGCGGCGATGAGCCGGGCCGCGTCCGCCACGCTGGCGGGCCGTTCGAGTGTGAAGGCATACATGGGGTGATTCCTTCTCTGTTATTTCTTGTGTCGTTCAGGGCTTGGCGGCGGCTTGCATCGCTTCCCAGACGCGGCTGGACGAAGCGGGCATGTCGAAATCCTTGACGCCCAGCGGCGCCAGCGCGTCGAGCACGGCGTTGATGACGGCCGGCGGCGACCCGATGGCGCCCGCCTCGCCGCAGCCCTTGGTGCCCAGCGGGTTGTGGGTGCAGGGGGTGCAGACGGTGTCGAGCTTGAACTGCGGGAAGTCGCCGGCGCGCGGCATGGCGTAGTCCATGAAGCTGCCGGTGAGCAGCTGGCCGGTTTCGTTGTCGTACACGCAGTTCTCGAGCAGCGCCTGGCCGATGCCCTGCACCAGCCCGCCGTGCACCTGGCCCTCGACGATCATCGGGTTGATGATGGTGCCGAAGTCGTCCACCGCGGTGAAGCGGTCGACCTTGACTTCGCCGGTCTCTTTGTCGATCTCGACCTCGCAGATGTAGGTGCCGCCCGGGAACGTGAAGTTGGTCGGGTCGTAGAAGGCGGTTTCGTTCAGGCCGGGCTCGAGCTTGTCGAGCGGGTAGTTGTGCGGCACGTAGGCCGTGAGCGCCACCTGGCCGAACGGGATCTTCTTGTCGGTACCCTTGACCGTGAACTCGCCGTTGGCGAACTCGATGTCGGCGTCGCTCGCCTCCATGAGGTGCGCGGCGATCTTCTTGGCCTTGGTCTCGATCTTGTCGAGCGCCTTCATGATGGCCGCGCCGCCCACCGAGATGGAGCGCGAGCCGTAGGTGCCCATGCCGAAGGGCACGCGGCCGGTGTCGCCGTGCACCACGTCGACGTTCTCGACCGGAATGCCCAGGCGCGCGGCCACGACCTGCGCGAAGGTGGTTTCATGGCCCTGGCCGTGGCTGTGCGAGCCGGTGAACACCGTCACGCTGCCGGTCGGGTGCACGCGGATCTCGCCGCATTCGAACAGGCCCGCGCGTGCGCCGAGCGCCCCCGCGATGTTCGACGGCGCGATGCCGCAGGCCTCGATGTAGCTCGAATAGCCCATGCCGCGCAGCTTGCCCTTGGCCTCGGTCGCCGCCTTGCGCGCGGCGTAGCCGTCGACCTCGGCCAGCACCCGCGCCTTGTCCATGCAGGCATGGAAGTCGCCGGTGTCGTACTGCAGCGCCACGGGCGTCTGGTACGGGAAGCTGGTGATGAAGTTGCGCTTGCGGATCTCGTCCTGGCCCAGGTTCATTTCCCAGGCGCAGCGCGAAACCAGGCGCTCCAGCAGGTAGGTGGCCTCGGGCCGCCCGGCCCCGCGGTACGCATCGACCGGCGAGGTGTTGGTGAACCAGGCATCGACCTCGACGTAGATCTGCGGCGTGGTGTACTGGCCCGCCAGCAGCGTGGCGTACAGGATGGTCGGCACCGCGGTCGAGAAGGTCGACAGGTAGGCGCCCAGGTTGGCGTCGGTGTGCACGCGCATGGCCAGGAACTTGCCGTCCTTGTCCATGGCCATCTCGGCGTGGCTCACGTGGTCGCGGCCGTGCGCGTCGGACAGGAAGCACTCCGAGCGCTCCGCCGTCCACTTGATGTTGCGGTTGAGCTGCTTGGCGGCCCAGGTCAGGCACACGTCTTCGGCGTACAGGAAGATCTTGGAGCCGAAGCCGCCGCCCACGTCGGGCGCGATCACGCGCACCTTGTGCTCGGGCAGGCCCAGCACGAAGGCCGTCATCAGCAGGCGCTCGACGTGCGGGTTCTGGTTCGACACGTAGAGCGTGTAGTCGTCGGTGCCGCGGGCGTAGCTGCCGATGGCCACGCGCGGCTCGATCGGGTTGGGCACGAGCCGGTTGTTGACGAGGTCGAGTTGGGTGACGTGCGCGGCGGTGGCAAACACCGCATCGACCGCCGCCTTGTCGCCCAGCGCCCACTTGTAGCACTGGTTGTCGGGCGCCTCGTCGTGCAGGGTGACGCCGCTGGCCTTCTTGGCGGCGTCGGCCACGCTCACCAGGGCGGGCAGCACGTCGTAGTCGACCACCACGGCCTCGGCCGCGTTCTTGGCCTGCTCGACCGTCTCGGCCACCACCATGGCGACGTGGTCGCCCACGTAGCGCACCTTGTTGATCGCCAGGATCGGGTGCATCGGCTCCTTCATGGGGGTGCCGTCGGGGTTGTTGATGAGCCAGCCGCAGGGCAGCCCGCCCATCTTGCCTTCGATGTCCTTGCCGCTGAAGATGCCGACCACGCCGGGCATCTTCGAGGCCTCGGCGATGTCGATGGACTTGATGACGGCATGCGCGTGCGGCGAGCGCACGAAGACCGCATGGCTCTGGTTGGCCAGCGTGATGTCGTCGGTGTAGTTGCCCGCGCCGGTCAGGAAGCGGTAGTCTTCCTTGCGCCGCAATGCCTCGCCGATGTGCGGCAGGTTGGAGAAGTCGGAAGCGCCCATGTCGCTCTCCTCAGGCCGTGACCGTGGTTTGCTGGGTCGGCACCGGATTGCCCGATGCCATGGCCTCGCCGCCCATCTTCACGGCCTTGACGATGTTCTGGTAGCCCGTGCACCGGCACAGGTTGCCCTCGAGCAGCTCGCGGATTTCCGATTCGCTCGACTTGGGGTGGTGGGTGCACAGGTCGATGGCGCTCATGACCATGCCCGGGGTGCAGAAACCGCACTGCAGGCCGTGGCATTCCTTGAAGGCCGCCTGCATGGGGTGCATGGTGCCGTCGGCGGCGGCCACGCCCTCGATGGTGGTGACGTCGGCGCCGGCCGCCTGCGCGACCAGGATGTTGCACGACTTGACCGCGCGGCCGTTCAGGTGGACCGTGCAGGCGCCGCACTGGGCGGTGTCGCAGCCGACGTGGGTGCCGGTGAGGTGGAGGTGCTCGCGGATCGCGTGCACAAGGAAGGTGTTGGGTGGGGCGTCGACCGTGACCGGCCGGCCGTTGACCTTGAAAGCGACCTGCATGTGGCTGTCTCCGTGAAAGGTGATGGCTGGTTCAGCGAGGCATCTTGGATGCCGCCCTTTCGCACTATCCTAGGCAAAAACCCTTGACACTTGCACAGAGCGCGGGAAATTCTCAAAATGAAACAGCTTGCCAACCGGCCGGCCCGCAAAAGCAGCCCTCCCCGCGCGAAGAAGAACTTTCACGATGATGTCCGCTTCCGCCGTCCCCCCTCCTGCTGAGCGCTCGCTGGCCATTGCGCAGGCGCGCCGCGAGCTGATCGACGGCGACGGCCCCCGCCCGCGCGGCAGCGTGCGGGTCGAGCCGGGCATCACGCGCTCCTGGCAGCGCTGCCTGGAGGCCGGCCGCCGGCCCCAGCAGCGCGTGAGCTTCGAGCCCGTGAGCCGCACCGCCAGCCGCGAGGTCACGGAATGCAACCGGGCCCTGGTCACGGCGGCGCGTCCGGTGATCGAACGGCTCTCGCGCGCCATTGCCGACACCCGCTATTTCGCCATCCTGACCGACGCCCGGGGCATCGTGGTCGACGTGGGTACCTTGCCCGACGGCACCGACCCGGCCGCCCGCTATGCGCGCGACATCGGGCGCATCGGCGTCGACCTGTCCGAAAGCGCCATCGGCACCAGCGCCATCGGCACGGCGCTGGCCGAGCAGGAATCGGTGTGGCTGCACCGGGGTGAACACTTCTTTGACGACACCAGTGTGTACAGCTGCGCCGGCGCCCCGCTCTTCGGGCCCCGGGGCGACTGCATCGGCATGCTCGACCTCACGGGCGTGCAGGTGGTCGAGCGGCCCGAGCTGCGCCACCTGGCCACGCTGTCGGCGCGCAGCATCGAGAACCTGCTGGTGCAGCGCGAACCCTGCGAGCTGCTGCTGCGCCTGCTCTGGCCCGGCTGCCCGAGCAGCGAGACCACCGAGGGCCTGCTGTGCATCGACGCCGCCGGCCATGTCACCGGCGCCAACGCGGCCGCCCGACAGATGCTGCACCAGCCGCTGGCCTGCCATCCGGGCGGCCTGCATTTCAACGACCTGTTCGCGCTGCCGCTGCACATGATGTTCGATGCCGCCCGGCGCGGCGACGCCATGCTCGAGGTGCCGCTGTGGTCGGGCCTGCGGGTGCAGGTGCGGGCCCAGCGCGGCGGCAGCGAGCACGGCGACGTACCCGGCGCCGCGACCGACGGCCGCCCTCGCCTGCGCGACGTGGAAACCGCCCTGATCCGCAAGGCGGTGAGCGACGCGCGCGGCAACGTGGCCGAGGCGGCGCGCACGCTGGGCATCAGCCGCGCCACGGTCTACCGCAAGCTCTGGCGCGGCCGGCCGGCGGGCGACTGACCCCACCCCTTCAGGCGCCCACGGGCACCTTGTCGAGAAAACCCGTCACCGCGCGCAGCTTGCCCGCGTCGAGCTGCGCGAAGTCGGTGCCCTGGATCAGGTCGTCGGCACCGCTCGGACCCAGGGTCCACGAGAAGCGCAGGTTGTCGCCGTGCGCCTCGGCCTTGCCCAGCAGGTGGAAGCGGAAGCCCGGATAGCGCTGGTGCACCGCGCCGACCAGCGCGCTGATCTGCTCGTGGCCGCTGGCCTGCGCCATCGGGTCGACATAGCGGGCGTCGGCGGTCCAGCCGGCGTCGATGAGCGCGGCGCGGCGCGCGGCGTCGGTCTCGTTCCAGACGGCGATGTAGCCCGTGGCGATGGCATGGGCGTCGTGGGCGGCGGTGTTCATGGCGACTGTTCCTTTCGAGGGTTCGACCCGCAACAGCGCGGGGTGAAGGAATGGTCGCGGGGCACGCGCCGCGCGTCGATGACGTGGCAGGTTATGCCGGCGCGTCCATCGCCGCGTTCGCGTCGAGCGGAAACACCGGCCGGCGCACCTGGCTGAACGGGAACAGGCTGTAGTCCGAGCTGGTCACGCCCGGGCTGTCGCACTCCACCAGCGCCGCCGACAGCGGCTCGAACACCGGCCGGCAGTACATGCGCGACTTCAGCAGCAGGAAGCGCTCTTGGCGCGGGTCGAGCCCGGCGCACTCGAACACGCCGATGTCCCACGGCTCCTGCGTGCGCTCGGTGACGACGATGCGCGCCGCGCCGATGTCGAACAGCACGGTGCGCCCCATGCTGCTGCGCTGGCCGGTGTAGGTGGGTCCGGTGATCACGTACTCGCCGTCGCTGATGGTTCGCACGACGCCCGTCAATTGCACGGGCGTCTTCGTGAGGCCGATGCCCTCCAGTGACACCTTGTTGCCCAGCGCCACCGTCACTTCGGCCCCCTCGCCCGCCGCGACCAGCGCGGCCACCGCCTCGGGGTCGCACAGCGGCCCGACGCCGATGCCGTCCAGGCCCTGCGCCAGCGCTTCCTGCAGCACGTCCATGGTGTCGCAGCTGCCGCCCGACATGCAGTTGTCGCCGTGGTCGAGCAGCAGCACCGGGCGCGTGGCGCCGCCCGCGATGAGCTTCGCGCGCGCGACCGACGCGGCCAGCGGCTCGCTGCGGTAGATGAAGGCCTCGCGCTCGGCCCACATCTGCGCCGCGATGCGGTCGGCCGTGGCCTGCGCGCGCGCGGGCGATTGCGCATCGACCACGATCACGCTCATGCACGGCGCCGTGATGTCCGAGAGCGAGAAGCCCGCCAGGATCGACACCGCCAGCGATTCGGATTCCTCCGCCGCGCGCGCCGCCTCGATGGCCCGCTGCATCGCGCCGGTGAACGAGGCGCTGCGCAGCGTGTGCGCCATGAGCGGCAGCTGGCGCCAGCGCATGTGCGGCTGGCTGCGCCCGGCCAGCAGGTCGAACAGCAGGCGGCCGGCGTGCTCGCCGGTCTCGTACATGTCGACGTGCGGGTAGGTCTTGAAGCCGACGATCACGTCGGCGTTGTCCACCATCGCGGGCGTCACGTTGGCATGCAGGTCCAGCGCCACGCCGATCGGCACGCCGGGCGCCGCGGCGCGCAGGCGCACCAGCAGGTCGCCTTCGCCGTCGGTGCTGTTCTGCGCCACCATCGCGCCGTGCAGGTCGAGCAGGATCGCGTCGCAGCCCGGCGCCGCATCGACGATGCATTGCGTGAGCGTGGTGTAGGCCTGCGCATCGACCGGCCCGCTCGGGTTGGCCGACGCCGACACCGGCGTGACGAGCTGCGCGCCTGCCGCTTCGGCCAGGTCGATGAAGGCCGACATCGCGGTGCGCATGCCCTTGTTGTCGGTGTAGGCCTGTTCGCCGAAGGTTGGGCCGTCGGGCCCGAAGGCCGCGAGCGGCGTGGGCACGGGCGAGAAGGTGTTGGTCTCGTGGTTGAGACGCGCGATCAGGACTTTCATTGGGCAAACTTTCCGGCGCTGCCCAGCATGGTGATGTCGCCAAAGCTGGAGCCGTTGCGGTTGTCGGGACGGAACGCGACCGTGAAGCCGTTCAGGTTCATGGGCGGCGAGTTCTCGATGCTGCGGCGCAGCGATTCGGTGGTGATCGGCCCCTTCACGCGCTGCAGCGATTCCGCAAAGGCCTTGGCCGTGATGTAGCCCTCCAGCCCCAGGTAGGAGCCTTCGCCTTCGCTGCCCGCGGCCTTCCTCGCGCGCTGGTATTCGTCGACGATGGGAAAGCGTGTCTTCCAGAACGGCGGCACCACCTGCGACAGCACGATGCCGCGGCTCTTGTCGCCGAGTTCCTTGTACAGAAGGAACGAGCTCGCCACCGAGTTCGTGTAGATCTGCGGATGGATGGGCGCGGCCACCAGCGAGCGGATGATGTTGATGGCCGGCGTGCCGGCCGCGATGACGTACACCGCCTGCGCCCCGCTCGCGATGACCTGCTGCGCGATGGCGGGATGGTCCTTTTCCTTCGGATCGAAGCGCAGCGACAGCAGGGCGGGTTGCTTGTTCTTCTCGAGCGCGGCCAGCGCGTCCTTCTCGATGCCCTTGCCGTACGCGTCGTCGCTGGAGACGATGGCGATGCGCGTCACGCCGATGGTCGTCAGGTGGTTCATCACGCGCGAGACCTCGTCGGCATACGACTCGCGCACGTGATAGATCGGCACCTTCGGCCCGCGCAGCACCGCCGCGCCGGTCAGCCCGCCGAAGATGAAGCTGTCGTACTTCGCCGCCACCGGCACCATGGCCGCGCCGATGCCCGTGCCCATGGTTCCGAACAGGCAGACGACGCGGTCCGTGCCGAGCAGCTTCTCGGCATTGGCCGCGGCCTTCTCGGGGATGTAGGCGTCGTCGTAGGTGATCATCTTGACGGGCCGGCCACCGACGCCGCCCGCCTTGTTCAACTGGTCGAGGAACAGCGTCTGGCCTTCCATGAACGCAAGGCTGTTCGGCGTGAACGGGCCGGTGAGCACCGCGGACTGGCCGACCAGGATCGGTTCTCCAGCCGCCAGGGCCGCCGTCGACGCCGCGACCAGGCCCATCGCCAGCACGCAGTGCAGGCCGATGCGGCGAAACGCCGCCTTCACGCGGCCACTCCCGCGCTCTGCAGCATCGCCTGCAGCAGCACGTTGCAGCCGGCTTCGAGGTGGTCGGGCTGCGCGTCCTCGATCTCGTTGTGGCTGATGCCGTCCAGGCAGGGCACGAAGATCATCGCCGCGGGGCACACGCGCGCGAGGTACACGGCGTCGTGGCCGGCGCCGCTGATCACGTTCATCCACGTCATGCCCTGGTCCTGCGCGGCCTCGCGCACGGCCGACACCAGCGCGGGCGTGAACGGCTGCGGCGGGAAGTACACGACCTGCTCGGCCGTCGCCTCGACCTTGCCTTTGGTGGCGATGCGCTGCACGGCTTCCTTCAGTGCCGCGTCCATGGCCGACAGCACCACGTCGTCGGCCGCACGCAGGTCGACGCTGAGCTTCACGCGGCCCGGGATCACGTTGCGCGAGTTCGGGTAGTTGTCGATCCAGCCGACCGTGCCGCGCCCGTGCGGCGCGTGTGCGAGCGCGATGCGGTTCACCTCGACCACGAGTTCGGCGGCGGCCAGCAGCGCATCTTTTCGCAGCTCCATCGGCGTGGGGCCGGCATGGGCTTCCATGCCCTGCACCACCACGTCGTACCAGCGCTGGCCCAGCGCGCCCTCGACCACGCCGATGACGCGCTCGTTGGCTTCGAGCACCGGGCCCTGTTCGATGTGCGCCTCGAAGTAGGCGCCGACCGGCGACGCCGCCGCCGAGGCGGGCACGGCGCCGGCATAGCCGATGGCTGAGAGCGCATCGGCCACGCTCACGCCCTCGGTGTCGCGCTGCGCAAGCGCATGTTCCAGCGTGAAGGCGCCGGCGAACACGCCCGAGCCCATCATCACGGGCACGAAGCGCGAGCCTTCCTCGTTGGTCCACACCGCCACCTCGACCGGTGCTTCGGTTTCGATGCCGGCGTCGTTCAGGCTGCGGATCACTTCAAGCCCCGCGAGCACGCCGTAGTTGCCGTCGAACTTGCCGCCCGTGGGCTGCGTGTCGATGTGGCTGCCGGTGGTGATGGGTGGCAGCGCGTTGTTGCGGCCCGCACGGCGCGCAAAGATGTTTCCGATGGCGTCCACGCGCACCTCGCAGCCGGCCTCGCGGGCCCAGCGCGTGAAGAGGTCGCGGCCCTGTCGATCGAGGTCGGTGAGCGCGATGCGGCACACGCCGCCCTTCTCGGTGGCGCCGAGCTGCGCGAGCTGCATCAGCGAGTCCCAGAGGCGCTGGCCGTTCACGCGCAGGGCGCGCACGTCCGTTGCGGCAGAAAGTTCGTTCGTTGTGTTCATGATTTTTTGCGACGAATGAATGGCGGTTCAGGCGAGACCGACGCCAAGGTATCTGTCTTTCACGTCGTGGTCGGCCATGAAGGCGGCGTTGCCGGCCTCGTGCACGATCACGCCCTGCTCCACGATGTAGTGGCGGTCGGCCAGCTGCACGCAGACCTCGAGGTTCTGCTCGACCAGCAGGATGGCCACGCCCGCGGCCTTGATGGTCTTGAGCTGCGCGACGATCTCTTCCACGATCACCGGCGCCAGGCCTTCCACGGGCTCGTCCAGGATCAGCAGGCGCGGGTGGTTCATGAGCGCGCGGCCGATGGCCAGCATCTGCTGCTCGCCGCCCGACAGCTGCCCGCCGCCGTTGCGCCGGCGCTCCTTCAGGCGCGGAAAGATGCGGTAGATGTCGGCCAGCTGCCAGGGCGAATCGCGCCGCAGGCCGAGCAGCAGGTTCTCTTCCACCGTGAGCAGCTTGAAGATGCCGCGGTGCTCGGGCACCAGGCACACGCCGCGCGTGGCGATGCGGTGCGGCGGCTGGCCCGCGATGTCCGCGCCCTGGAAGCGCACGCGCCCTTTCGTGGGCGTGACGGCGCCGGCAATGCTCTTGAGCGTGGTCGACTTGCCCGCGCCGTTGCGGCCCAGCAGCGTGACCAGTTCGGCCTCGCCCACCGTGAGCGACACGCCCTGCAGCACATGGCTCTTGCCGTAGTGCGCGTGCAGGCCTTCGACTTCGAGGATGTTGCTCATGCCTTGCCTCCGGTGATCATGTTGCCCAGGTACGCGGTGCGCACGCGCGCGTCGGACCGGATGTCGCCCGGCAGCCCCTCGGCCAGCACGCGGCCCAGCTGCATGACGGTCACGGTGTCGGAGATGTCCATCACGATGTTCATGTTGTGCTCGATCAGCACCACGGTGTGCGCGTCGCGCAGGCCACGGATGAGATGCTTCATGTCGTCGAGGTCGTCGATGCCCATGCCCGAGGTCGGCTCGTCCAGGAAGATGGCCTTGGGCTTCGCAGCCAACGCCATGCCCACTTCGAGGCGGCGCTGCTGGCCGTGCGAGAGCACGCTGGCGGGCGTGTCGGCCAGCCGTTCGAGGCCGACGCGCGCGAGCACCTCGGCCACCGTGTCGGCACAGGCGCGCTCGCCGATGGGTGCGCGCCAGCAGTTCATGGCCTGGCGCGGCGCGATGCCCTGCGCCGCCACGCGCAGGTTCTCGCGCACCGACAGGCTGGGGAACAGGCTCGTGACCTGGAACGAGCGCGCCATGCCGCGCTGAACGCGTTGATGGTCGGGCTCGCGCGTCACGTCGTGGCCGTCGAACAGGATGCGCCCGCCCGTGGTGGTGCCGGTGCCCGTGAGCATGTGGAACAGCGTGGTCTTGCCCGCGCCGTTGGGCCCGATCACCGAGTGCACGGTGTTGCGCTTGATCTTCAGGTCGACCCCGCCGAGCGCGGCGAACTTGCCGTAGTGTTTGGTGACGCCGATGGCTTCGATGAGGATGTCGCTCATGCCTGTTCTCCTTGCACGGCCGGCGCCTTGGCCTCGGCCGCCGTCTTGCGGAACACCCGGCGCCAGGCGCTTTCGCCCAGGCCCCAGAGGCCGCGTTGCATGCCGATGCTCACGCCGATCAGCAGCAGGCCCAGCAGCAGCAGCCAGCGCGGCCACAGCGTGGAGAGCCAGTCGGCCAGCAGCACGTAGAAGGCCGAGCCCAGCACCGAGGCGAAGAGATTGCCGGTGCCGCCGATCACGGTGATGACCAGGATCATCTCGCTCGTGTGGTACTCGGCGTTCGACAGCGGTGCGATGCCGGTCATCATCGCGTGCAGGCCGCCGGCCAGGCCCGTGACGGCGCCCGAGATCACGAAGGCCAGCAGCTTGAAGCGCTTCAGGTCGTAGCCCACGGCGGCGGCGCGGTCCTCGTTGTCGCGGATGGCGAGCAGCGTGCGGCCGAAGACCGAGTCGGTCACCTTGAGCAGCAGCGCGAACGCGGCCAGGAAGATCACCGCCACGAAGGCGTAGTACTTCCACGGCGTGTCCATGAAGGCCGGGCGTGGCACGTCGAGCAGGCCGTTGTCGCCGCCCGTGAGCCCCGAGGCCGTGTAGGCGATGAAATAGAACATCTGCGCGAAGGCCAGCGTGAGCATCACGAAGTAGGTGCCGCGCTGGCGGATGGCGACCCAGCCGACCACCGCCGCGCCCAGCGCGCCCATGCCGATGGCGGCGAGCAGCGCGAGCGGCATCGGCAGCTGCAGCCGCGTGAGCAGGATCGCGATGGTGTAGCTGCCCAGCCCGAAGAAGATGCCCTGGCCGAACGAGAGCAGCCCCGTGTAGCCCAGCAGCAGGTTGCAGCCCAGGGCCGCGAGCGCGTAGATGAGCACTTCGCTCGCAAGCGAACCCGAGCGCATGAACAGCGGCAGCGCGAGCGCGACGATCAGCGCCAGCAGGAAGGTGTATTTCTTTGGCATGGCGGCGTTCATCCTCTGCGGCCGAGCAGGCCATGCGGGCGCAGCAGCAGCACGGCGCCCATCGCGATGTAGATCATCAGGCTCGCCCCCGGCGGCCAGATGGTGCTCATGAGGCTTTGCACGATGCCGATCAGCACGCCGCCGACCAGCGCCCCGCTGAAGCTGCCGAGCCCGCCGATCACCACGACCACGAAGGCCACGCCCAGCGCCTCGACGCCCATGAAGGGCTCGGCCCCGCGGATGGGTGCGGCCAGCACGCCGGCCAGCGCCGCCGTGGCCGCGCCGAGCGCGAACACCAGGCTGAACACGCGGAACACGTTGATGCCCAGCAGCGAGACCATCTCGGTCGATTCGCTGCCCGCGCGCACCGCGCTGCCCAGGCGCGTGCCCTCGAGCACCCACCACAGCCCCACCGCGAGCACGGCGGTGAAGCCGATCACGAAGAGCCGGTACTTCGGGTAGATGAAGCTGCCCCACATCACCACGCCCTGCAGCAGGTCGGGCGTGGGCACGCTGTTGCCCAGCGGGCCCCAGAACACGATGACGATCTCCTGCACCGCGAGCGCCAGCCCCACGGTGACGAGGATGTGGAACTCGTGCGCCTTGGCGTACACGCGGCGCAGCAGCAGCTTCTCGGCCAGCCAGCCGAGCGCGCCGACGAACAGCGGCACCAGCACGAGCGCGGCCCAGAAATTGAGCCCCCACTGCATGGCCTGGAAGCACAGGTAGGCGCCCAGCAGATAGAAAGCGCCGTGCGCGAAGTTCACGAAGCGCAGCAGGCCGAACACGATGGACAAGCCAACGGCCAGCAGGAAATACAGCATGCCGATGCCGATTCCGTTGATGGTCTGGAGCAGGTAGACGGACATAGGTGTCGAGGGGGTGGCAAACGTGCAGGCGGCACGCGCCCTGCCCGCGCCCAAAAACGGCGCGGGCGCGGCGCGAAGCCGGGCGGCGTCAGGCCAGCTTGCAGCCGGTCTTGTCGATCGGCAGGAACGACTTGCCGGAACTGACCACGTCCACGTAGTCGGCCGGATTCGCCATCTTCGATTTCGCCTTGCCCTTGAGCAGGTAGTAGTCCTTGATGACCTGGTGGTCGGCCTTGCGGATTTCTTCCACGCCCGTGAGGCCATCGAACTTCATGCCTTCGAGCGCCGCGACCACCGCCTTCGGGTCGACCGTGCCGGCCTTCACGATGCCGTCGATGAGGATCTTGGTGCAGATGTACGAGCCGGCCAGGCTGTAGTTGGGCACGATCTTGAGCTTGTCGGCGGTGCGCTTCACCAGGTCCTTATTGAGCGGCGTGTCGACCGTGTGCCAGTACTGCGCACCGAAGTAGACGCCGTCGCACAGGTCGGCGCCCAGCTCGTCGAACTGCTCCAGGCCCGAAGCCCAGGCCATGAGGATCGTCATGTTCTTGTGCATGCCGAAGCTCACCGCCTGGCGCAGCGCGGCCGACGACTGCGCGCCGAAGTTCAGCAGCAGCAGCACGTCGGGCTTGGCGGCCATCGCGTTGGTGAGGTAGCCGCTGAACTCCTTGTCGTTGAGCGAGTGGTAGCTGTTGCCCACGTGCTCGATGCCCTTCTCCTGGAAGATGGTCTTGGCCGCGCTCAGCAGGCCGTCGCCGAACACGTACTGCGGCGTGATCGTGTACCAGCGCTTGGCCTTGGGCATGGCCGCGATCAGCGGGCGCACCGTCTGCTCGATGGCACCGAAGGTGGGCACCGACCAGCGGAAGGTGGCGGGGTTGCAGTCCTTGCCGGTGATTTCGTCGGCGCCCGCGGTGGTGATGAACAGGCCGCCGGCCTTCTCGGCCTCCTTGCCCATGGCCAGCGCCTCGGACGACAGGATGCCGCCGACGAAGAACTTCGCGCCCTGCTGCTGCGAGGCTTCCTGCACCTTGCGCACGGCCGTGGCCGGCTTGCCCTCGGTGTCGAGCACCGTGTAGGCCAGCGGCCGGTTCAGCACCTTGCCGTACTGCTCGATCGCCAGCTTGGTGCCCAGGTCGGCGAACTTGCCGTTGGCCGCGAAGGCACCCGACATGGGCACCGGCGCACCGAATCGGATCGCGTCGGTGGCCTGGGCGAAGACCGAGCGGCTCATCAGGAGCGAAGCCGGGGCGGCCGACAGGGCGGCCAGCTGAAGGAGTTGTCTGCGTTGCATGGGGTTCTCCGGTCGTGGTGTGGGAAGTGGGGAAGAAGACACAGTGCCTGCGATCGCCGGCAATTTAAGCGGATAAATAGGATTAATATGTTGGTAAAAACCCGTTAGCAAGCCCCGTGCCCAAACCCAACCCGACCCTGCCGATGACGCCGTTAAGATCGCGCGCTGTTGCGCATCCCGCGCATCTCCCGATGTGCATGGATGGAGCGTTTTGATGAGAGTGGGGCACAACCCTCCGAAGCGGCAAAAGCTCTCGGACGTCATCGTCGAAGACGTCAAGCGATGGATCGTTGCTGAGCGCAAACAACCCGGCGACCGGCTACCGAACGAGAAGGAACTGATCGAGCTCTTCGGCTATTCGAAGAGCACGGTGCGCGAGGCGCTGAAGGCGCTCGAGGTGCGTGGGCTGATCTCGATCCGCACCGGCCCGGGCGGCGGCGCGTACCTTCAACAGGTGTCGGTCGACCATGCGTCGGAGCCGCTGCGCAACTTCCTGCACTTTCACCATCTGGACGGCCACCACATCTACCAGCTGCGCAAGGCGCTGGAGCCCGAACTGGCCGTGAGCGTGGTCGGGCGGCTCACGCCCGAGCAGTTCGCGCGGCTTGAAGACAACGTGCGCCTGTGCACCGTCGAGCCCACGAACGAGGACGAGCTGCGCACCCAGCGCGAGGCCGAGTTGGCCTTCCACACGATGCTGGCCGAGGCCTGCCCCAATCCGGTACTGTCCTTCATGTGCCGCTTTCTCAACGACCTGCTGCGCGACCTCGTCGTCTACAAGAAGGCGCTGGACCACCACCACTTCGGCGAGACCAACGTGGACTACCACACGCAGCTGCTGGCGGCCTACCGCAAGGAAGATGCGGACGAGGTGCGGCGGTTGATGGTGGAGCACATGGTGGATGCGGAGCACCACATGCATGAGATGGAAGCGCACATCGGGGCGAAGCACTTGTTGCTGCCCAGCGGACAGCGATAGCACCACAAAGGTCTAGAAGACCTTGCGGAACCGCTCGGCCCTGCCGAAGCGCACGGCGACAGTGCCGTTCGCCTCGAATCCGCATCGAAAGTAGAACGACCCGGCGTGTGGATTGCCGGTGACGTGGAGTGCCGACGCACCCTGGCGCCGGGAAAGCTCGACACAGTGCGCGACCAATGCCTTGCCGATGCCGCGACGCCATGCCTCGGGCTCGACGAACAATCCATCGAGTTCGGCGCTGCCGTCATCGTTAGGCAGCACGACAGCGAATCCTGCCGTCACGCCATGGGTCTCTGCCACGAACACCCGGCCATCGACGATCTGGACTAGAGGCAGTTCGATGGCGTCCGGGTCGGACTGAATCGCCTCGCGATCGCCAGGGTTCGCGAGCGATGCGCGCCGCTGCAAGTCTTCGAGTGCCCGGTGTTCCGACGCAAGTGCAGGACGAATACGCAGTGGTGTTTCGGTCATCTGGGGTGGTTTCAGTGCCTTCAGATCTTCGCACCGCCGTGCGCCTGCTCCAGACACGCCTGAAACGCCAGCACCGCCCGTGAAGGCTTCGGCGACCGCCGCAGCAGGCTCACGAACCGGCACGCATAGTTGAAGCGCGCCGGCAGCACCGCCTTCATCAGCCCGCGCTGCTCGAACACCTGCGCGTAGTGGTCGGGCAGGAACCCAAGAAAGCGCCCCGACAGGATCAGCGTCGCAATCGCCTCCTGGTCGAACCCCGTCGCCTTGCGCGACAGCCTCGCCCGGTGGCTCAGCTCCATGTTCGGCGAGTGATACCCCAGCCCCGCGAAATGGTGTTCGCCCAGCTTCGACCAGGTGAGCTTGCCGTGCGGGCTGTCGAACAGCGGATGCCCCTGGCCGCAGTACAGCAGCATGGTTTCGTCGAACAGGTCGGCATACACCAGGCTCTTCGAGCTGCGGTGCGCCGGGATGATGCCGATCTGGAAGTTGCCCTCCAGCACGCCCTGCTCGATGGCGTTGATGGAGCCCACGTGCACCGCCAGGTTCACCTCGGGCGCGATTTCGGTGAAACGCGCAATGGCCTCGCCGATGCGCGCCTTCGGGTTGGTCGCGGTCTTGTCGAACAGCGCCACGTCGAGCTGCCCGCCCATGCGGTTGTGGATGTCGTCGATGCTGCCGCGAAAGGCGTCGACCGAGGCCAGCAGCCGCAGCGTCTCGTCGTACACGCGCTGGCCCTCGGCCGTGAGCGCAAAGCCCGCCCGGCCGCGCCGGCACAGCACGAGGCCCAGGCGCGTTTCCAGGTCTTTCACGTGGCGGCTCACGGTCGAGGTGCCGATGTTCAGCTCCAGCTCGGCCGCCGCCATGCCGCCGCAGTCGACCACGCTCTTGAACACCTTGAGAAGGCGCAGGTCCATGTCGCTGAGCTGCCCCAGCACGGCGCGGTTGCGGGTGCCCTGGGCAGCGGTTTCGTCGGCGGGCGAGGCCTTGGCCTTTACTTGCATGAATCGTCAAGTGAACATTGATATTGCGCCATTCTCCACACTGAAGGCGTTGCGAACAATCGGCGCATCCCTTCACCCCCGGAGCCCGCCTTGCGCGGGATGCGCCATGACCCTCGCCACACCCGCCATCGAACCCACGCCCACCGCGCGCACCGACGCCGCCTGGCTCGAGGCGCACTGGATGCCCTACACCGGCAACCGCAACTTCAAGGCCGATCCGCGGATCATCGTGGAGGCCAAGGGCGCCTACTTCACCGACAACGACGGCCGCAAGATCTTCGACGGCCTGTCGGGCCTGTGGTGCTCGGGCCTGGGCCACGGCCGCCCCGAGATCACCGAGGCGGTGAGCCGCCAGATCGCCAAGCTCGACTACTCGCCCGCCTTCCAGTTCGGCCACCCGCTGTCGTTCGAGCTGGCCAACAAGATCAAGGAACTGACGCCCGCCGGCCTGGACTACGTGTTCTTCACCGGCTCGGGCTCCGAAGCGGCCGACACCTCGCTGAAGATGGCGCGCGCCTACTGGCGCACCAAGGGCCAGGCGGGCAAGACGCGCCTGATCGGCCGCGAGAAGGGCTACCACGGCGTGAACTACGGCGGCATTTCGGTGGGCGGCATCGCGGCCAACCGCAAGCTGTTCGGCCAGGGCGTCGAGGCTGACCACCTGCCGCACACGCAGCTGGCCAGCAATGCCTTCTCGCGCGGCATGCCCGAAAGCGGCGCCGAGCTGGCCGACCGCCTGCTCGACCTGATCGCGCTGCACGACGCCTCGACCATCGCGGCCGTGATCGTCGAGCCCTTCGCCGGTTCGGCCGGCGTGGTGATTCCGCCCAAGGGCTACCTGAAGCGCCTGCGCGACATCTGCACGGCGAACAACATCCTGCTGATCTTCGACGAAGTGATCACCGGATTCGGCCGCTGCGGCGCGCTCACGGGCGCCGATGCCTTCGGCGTCACGCCCGACATCATGAACATCGCCAAGCAGGTCACCAACGGCGCGCAGCCGCTGGGCGCCGTGGTGGCCAGCAAGGACATCTACGACACCTTCATGGCCGCCGGCGGCCCCGAGTACATGCTCGAGTTCCCGCACGGCTACACCTACGGCGCGCACCCCGTGGCCTGCGCCGCCGGCATCGCTGCGCTCGACGTGCTCCAGAAGGAAGACATGATCGGCCGCGTGCAGACGCTGGCCCCGCACTTCGAGAACGCCGTGCACAGCCTCAAGGGCAGCAAGCACGTGGCCGACATCCGCAACTACGGCCTCGCCGCCGGCATCACCATCGCCGCGCTGCCGGGCGAGCCCGCACGCCGTCCCTACGAGATCGCGATGAACTGCTGGAAGAAGGGCTTCTACGTGCGCTACGGCGGCGACACGATCCAGCTCGCCCCGCCCTTCATCGCCGAGAAGGCCGAGATCGACCGCATGGTCAACGCCCTCGCCGACGCGCTCGCCGAAACCAACTGATCCCCTTTCGAGATACCAAGACATGCAACACGACAAGAACGTCACCGCCACCATCGGCCACTTCATCGACGGCAAGCACGTCGGCGGCGGCAGCCGCGTGCAGCCGGTGTTCGACCCCGCCACCGGCCTGTCGGCCAAGAGCGTCGCGCTCGCCGACAAGCTCACGGTCGAGCAGGCCATCGCCTCGGCGCAGGCCGCCTTCCCGGCCTGGCGCAACACGCCGCCGCTCAAGCGCGCCCGCGTGATGAGCCGCCTGAAGACGCTGCTCGAGGAAAACGCCGACACCATCGCCGCGCTGATCACCGCCGAGCACGGCAAGGTGCTGGCCGACGCGCACGGCGAGCTGCAGCGCGGCATCGAGAACGTCGAGTACGCCAGCTACATGCCCGAGCTGCTCAAGGGCGAGCACAGCAAGAACGTCGGCCCGTCGATCGACTCGTGGAGCGAGTTCCAGGCGATGGGTGTGGCGGCCGGCATCACGCCGTTCAACTTCCCCGTCATGGTGCCGCTGTGGATGTGGCCGATGGCCGTGGCCTGCGGCAACACCTTCGTGCTCAAGCCCTCGGAGCGCACGCCCTCCTCCACGCTGTTCATGGCCGAACTCGCGCTGCAGGCCGGCCTGCCGCCGGGCGTGCTGAACGTGGTCAACGGCGACAAGGAAGCCGTCGACACGCTGCTGACCGACCGCCGCGTGAAGGCCGTGAGCTTCGTGGGCTCCACGCCCATCGCCGAATACATCTACACCACGGGCACGGCCCACGGCAAGCGCGTGCAGGCGCTGGGCGGCGCCAAGAACCACGCGGTG
The DNA here is from genome assembly GCF_059416345.1 of Variovorax sp. GW821-FHT09D07. Classification (NCBI taxonomy): domain Bacteria; kingdom Pseudomonadati; phylum Pseudomonadota; class Betaproteobacteria; order Burkholderiales; family Comamonadaceae; genus Variovorax; species Variovorax sp. GW821-FHT09D07. The sequence continues at coordinate 641,703 of NZ_JBWKOY010000002.1, read as the reverse complement.
GTGATGCCCGACGCCGACATCGGCAACGCCGTGAGCGCGCTCATGGGCGCGGCCTACGGCTCGTGCGGCGAGCGCTGCATGGCGATCCCGCTGGTGGTGGCCGTGGGCGACGCCACGGCCGACGCGGTGGTCGAAGGCCTGAAGGTCGAGATCGCCAAGATGAAGGTCGGCCCCGGCACCGACAACGGCAACGACATGGGCCCGCTGGTGACCCAGCCGCACTTCGAGAAGGTCAAGGCCTTCGTCGACGCGGGCGTGGCCGCCGGCGCCAAGCTGGTGGTCGACGGCCGCGGCATCCAGGTCGAGGGCCACGAAGGCGGCTACTACCTCGGCGCCTGCCTGTTCGACCACGTCAAGCCCGGCATGACGATCTACCAGGAAGAAATCTTCGGCCCGGTGCTCGGCGTGGTGCGCGTGAAGACGCTGCAAGAGGCGATGGACCTGATCGACGCGCACGAGTACGGCAACGGCACCTGCATCTTCACGCGCGACGGTGAGGCCGCGCGCTGGTTCAGCGACAACATCCAGGTCGGCATGGTCGGCATCAACGTGCCGCTGCCGGTGCCCGTGGCGTACCACTCGTTCGGCGGCTGGAAGCGCTCGCTGTTCGGCGACCTGCACGCCTACGGCCCCGACGCCGTGCGCTTCTACACCAAGCGCAAGACCGTCACGCAGCGCTGGCCCTCGGCCGGCGTGCGTGAAGGGACGATGTTCTCGTTTCCGTCGAACCGCTGATATCGCAGCACCCGCAGGTCAGGCTTTATCAGCCTTGCCTGCGGCGTTTGCCAGCTTGCTGAGCATGCGGTCCACCAGCCACGGCTGGCGGTCCTCATCCTCAGCGCGTTCCTTGCGGCGGATCGCGTTGCGCACGACGATCGAGCCCACATAGCGCATCGGCTCCGGCGGAAAGTAGCCCAGCGGCCCGTTCGTGATCGGGCTGCGTGTCCATGCGTTGTCCTGGTCCAGCACCAGCGACGACAGGATCTGCCCGCCCATGTAGGTCGGCCCCACCCCGTTGCCCGAGTAGCCGAAGCCGTAGTAGATGTGCGGCGCGCCGTCGAGCTTGCCGAAGAACGGAAAGCCCGTCACCGAGCGGTCGGACGGGCCGTTCCAGCTGGCGGTGATCGGCGTGTTGCTCAATGCCGGGAAGAACGAATGCAGGGCCTGCGTGAGCTCGCCCTCGTACGGCGAGCGCTCGTCGAACACCTTGGCCATGCGGCCGCCCCACGCGAAGGTGTTGCCGCCCTTGCCCAGCATGATGCGGCCGTCGACCGTGCTGCGGTAGTAGTACACGAAGGTGCGCGAGTCGAGCACCGACACGCCGTCGGTCAGCCCGATCTGCTGCAGCAGATCGGGGCAGCGCTCGGTGATGATCATGTCGCTCGACACGATGGCGATGGTCCGCTCGAACTGCGGGAAGCGGCTGGCCATCCACGCGTTCATCGCGAGCACCAGTTTCTTCGCACGCACGCGCCCGGTCGGTGTGCGGACCAGCACAGGCTGGTCGGTGCTGAAGTCGAGCATCGGCGTGCGCTCGTGGATGCGGATGCCCATGGCCAGCGCCACGCGCCGCAGCCCGCGCACCAGCTTGCCCGGGTGCACGGTGGCGGCGATCGGCGAGTACACGCCGGCCAGGTTGCGCGCCGAGCCCGAGCGCCGCGCCACCTCGTCGGGCGGCAGTGCGTGGTACGAGTGGATGCCGCGCGCCTCCAGCGCCTGCATCATCGGATCGAGCGTGCCGATCTGCGCCTGCGAGGTCGCGGTGTAGAGCGTGCCGTCGCGCCGCAGTTCGGCGTCGATGCCGTGCGCGGCGCAGAAGTCGGCGATGTGCCCCACCGCCGCTTCCGACGCCTTCACGAGGCGCACCGCCTCGTCTTCGCCGAACAAGCGTCGCAGGGTCAGGAACTTGGCCGACCAGGTGAGCAGGCAACCGCCGTTGCGTCCGCTCGCGCCGGCGCCGCACAGGTCGCTTTCGAGAATGACGATGTCGAGCGCGGGCGCCTGCAGCTTGGCCTGGATGGCCGTCCACAGGCCGGTGAAGCCGCCACCGACGATGCAGACGTCGGCGGTGGTTTCACCTTGCAGCGCCGGGGCCAGATCGCCATCGTTGAAGAGCGCTTGTTCGATCCAGAAGGGGCGCATCCGTGTGCCTTAAGCAGTGGTGAGGGCTTGCCGGTGTTCGGCGGAACTGATCTCGAGGTGGCGCACGAAGTGCGCGAGGCCGGGCATGTCGGCATCGGCCAGCTTGGCCGTGTCGTCCCACTGCCGCAGGCGCACCGCGTCCATCGCATACGGCAGCGCCTCGAAGGCCTTGGCCTGCGCCTCGTCGAAGACGCCGCCCTGCAATTGCAGGCTGCGCTTCGAATCGGGCGACAGCGCCTCCAGGTAGCCGGGCACGCGCGCGCACAGGAAGCGCTTGGCGTCCACGTGCAGCCGGATCGGCTCCAGCGTGGCCAGACCGAACAGCGCGCGCAGGAACGGCAGGCAGCGGTACTGGTGCAGGTCGTCCAGCCCCTGCTGCGTCGGCGTGCCGCCGAAGTCGTGCAGCAGGTGGCCCAGGTCGTGCAGCAGGGCGGCGGCGATCAGCGCGCTGTCCGCCCCCTCCTGCTCGGCCAGGTGCGCCGACTGCAGCGCGTGCTCCAGCTGCGTGACCGGCTCGCCGTCGTACTGCGCGTGGCCCTTGGTCTCGAAGAGGCCGACGATGTCGGGAATGCTGAGGCTCATGGTTACCAGGGCAGCGAGTAGGTCTTGGTGTTGGTGAAGCTCTTCATCGCTTCGAGCACGCCTTCCTTGTAGCCCAGGCCCGAGTCCTTGATGCCGCCGAAGGGCGTGAGCTCCAGCCGGTAGCCCGGCACTTCGCGCACATTCACGCTGCCCACGTTCAGCTCGCGGATGAAGCGCGTGATGTAGTCCAGCCGGTTCGTGCAGATCGAGGACGACAGGCCGTAGGCCGTGCCGTTGGAGATGCGGATCGCCTCGTCGATGTTCTTGAAGCGGATCACGGGCGACACGGGGCCGAAGGTCTCGTGCTTGGCGACGGTCATCTCGGGGTCGACGTGGTCGAGCACCGTCGGCGAATAGAGCGCGCCGCGGCGCTCGTTACCGTACAGGAGCTTGGCGCCTGCTGCGATGGCTTCGTTGACGACAGCCTCGAACTGCTTCGCAGCTGCTTCGTCGATCACGGTGCCCATGTCGGTGTCGGGGTCCATCGGGTCGCCGTACTTCAAGGCCTTGGTCTTCTGCACCAGCAGCTCGACGAAGCGATCGGCCACGGCCTCGTGCACCAGCATGCGTTTCACCGCCGTGCAGCGCTGCCCCGAGTTCTTGTAAGAACCATTGGCAGCCAGCGTCGCCGCCTCCTCGATGTCCGCGTCTTGCATCACGATGATCGGATCATTGCCGCCCAGCTCCAAAATCTGACGCTTGTAGGTGGCCTTGCCCGCGATGTACTTGCCGATGGGCACGCCGCCCGTGAAGGTGACGAGGTCGACATCGGCATTGGTCAGCAGTTCGTCGGCGATCTCCTTCGGATCGCCCGTGAGCACCGACAGCATCTGCGGCGGCAGCCCTGCCTCGTACAGGATGTCGGCCAGCAGGAAGGCCGTGAGCGGCGTCTTCTCGCTGGGCTTGAGCACGATGCGGTTGTTGGTCGCAATGGCCGGCGCCACCTTGTGGATCACCTGGTTCAGCGGATGGTTGAACGGCGTGATGGCGGTGATGGCGCCCAGGAGCGGCTCGCGCATCGTGTAGACCTTGCGGCTCTTGCCGTGGTGCGTGAGGTCGCAGGAAAAGACCTGGCCGTCGTCCACCAGCGCCTGGTTGGCGGCGAACAGCAGCACGTCGGAGGCGCGGCCCACTTCGTACAGCGAGTCCTTGCGCGACAGGCCCGACTCGAGCGTGATGGTGCGCGACATCTCGTCCAGGCGCGAAGCGATGATCTCGCCGGCGCGCATGAGGATCTTGTAGCGCTCGTAGCGCGTGAGCGTGGGCTTGTAGTCGCGGGCGATGCGCAGGGCATGGCGCACGTCGTCCAGCGTGGCCTTGGGCACGGTGGCGATCACCTCGCCGGTATACGGGTAGGTGACCTCGATGGTGCGGTCGCGGTGGACTTTCTCGCCCGCGATGCGCAGGGCTTCGCGGTGGACGGTGCCTGGCTTCAGGATGGCTTGGCTCATGAGTGCTCCGTGCGGTGTCAGCGTGCGTGGTTCAGGGCGAGGTCGAGCGCATCGAAGTTGCGCAGCCGGCGGCCGGGGGCGATGCCTTCGACCGGGCGGTTGCAGATCAGCGGCACCTTCTGCTCCGACACACCCCCGTGCGAGCGCAGCGGCACTTCGAGGGCCGACAGGTCGTGGCGGCTGGCGGCCGTGCCGATGACGGTGCTCTGCTCGCTCACCACCACGATGTCGCCGATGCGGTCGGGCGGCAGCTCGAAGCGCTTGGCAGCTTCGGCGCGCGAGAGCACGAGCTCCATGCCCGGGATGCCCTTGATGCGTTCGATCCAGCCCGGCACGCTGGCTTCGTCCGGTGCGTACACGGTGGCGAAGGAACCGAGCGCACCGTGGTGCACCACGTAGGGGTCGGTGATCGGCAGGATCACGCGGGCCTTTTCAGCGCCGTACCAGCCGTCGAGCACGTCCTGCAGGTAGATCACGTTCGGCGAGCCGTCCGCGCCATGCTTGTCGTTCATGCCGTGGTCGGCCGTGAGCACGATGGTCGCGCCCAGCGCGTCGAGCTGCGCGAGGTAGCCATCCATCATTTGGTAGAAGGCATTCGCGGCGGGGCTTCCCGGCGCGGCCTTGTGCTGCACGTAGTCGGTGGTCGACAGGTACATCAGGTCGGGGCGCTGCGACTCCATCAGCTTCACGCCGGCGGCGAACACGAACTCCGAGAGTTCGGCGCTGTAGACCGAAGGCACCGGCATGCCGACCATATCGAGCACGTTGTCGATGCCGTTCTCTTCCATCGTCACCTGGTCCGACTTCTCGGACGAGAAGCAGATGCCCTTCATCTTGTGGCCCAGCAGCTTGCGCAGCTTGTCCTTGGCAGTGACCACGGCCAGCTTGGCGCCCGCGTCGGCAAAGGCCGCGAGCACGGTGCCGGCACGCAGGTACTTGGGGTCGTTCATCATCACTTCCTGGCCCAGCTCGCGGTCGAAGAAGTAGTTGCCGCAGATGCCGTGCACCGCGGGCGGTGCGCCGGTCACGATCGACAGGTTGTTGGGGTTGGTGAACGAGGGCACGACGCAATCGGCGAGCAGGTCGGCACCGTCCTTGCGCATGCGGGCGATGTAGGGCGCCACGCCGGCCGCAATGGCCGCGTCGAGGTACGCCGGCTCGCAGCCGTCCACGCACACGACCACGATCGGACGCGCCATCCAGCGATAGCTCCTGGCATTGACTTCAAGTGTCTCCGGTGTCATTTCAGACTTCCTTTTGGGGTGGGTGGTTCGGGGTAGCGGTGGTGTTGCTGAAGGTGGCCGCATCGCCGTCGATGCGGCCGAAGGCCTTGTGCATGCGCGCGCGGCTGCCGGCCACGTGTTCGCGCAGCGCGCGCCCTGCCGTGTCGGGGTTGCCGCTGGCGATGGCGTCGACGATGTGGCTGTGCTCGTCGGCCGAGACCCGCAGGCCGCCGCCGCTGTCGAGCGCGCGCATTCTGAAAAGGTGCAGCTCCTTGACGAGCCGCTTGTAGGTCTCGGTGAGCTTCTTGCTGCCGGCGGTGTCGAGCAGGATCTCGTGGAACTGCAGGTTGAGTTGCGCGTACTGCTCCACGTCCTGCGCCTGGGCCGCCGAGCGCATGGCGTCGACCATGGCGCGCAGGCGCTCCACGGCGTCGGGCTGGATCGCCAGCGCCACGCGCCGGCCGATGATTTCTTCCAGCGCCTCGCGCAGTTCGTAGATCTCGTCGGCTTCCTCGAACGCGATCTCGCGCACGAAGACGCCGCGGTTCTTCTCGTTGCGCACGAGGCCCGCTTCTTCCAGGGCACGCAACGCCTCGCGGATCGGGCCGCGGCTGGTGTTGAAGCGCTGCGAGAGCTCGCTCTCGTTGATGCGGCTGCCCACGGGGAGCTCGCCCGTCATGATCAAACGCTCGATTTCTTCCTGCATCAGCATCGGCAGCGAGCTGGATTGGAGGAACGCGAGGGCGGCGGAGTGATTGCTGGTGACCATGGGGCGTATTTTCCCGAAGGATCGTCAACTGTCAACAATTTTTTATTGACAGTCATCAATCAGCAACCTACATTGCAAACACCGGATGGCGTTGCCCACCCTCGCGCCGGCGCCAGCCCTCACCCTTCTTCAGTGACAGCCAGCCTTTCAGGAGAAACAGATGACGATGAAACAAAGCACGCGCCGTCTCACGGCCGCCCTGTGTGTTGCGGCCCTCGGCCTCGTGTCCGGCAGTGCGTGGGCGCAAAAGACGCCGCTCCTGGTCTACACGGCGCTCGAGACCGACGCCATGAAGCTCTACAAGGACGCGTTCGAGAAGGCCAACCCCGACATCGAGGTGAAGTGGGTGCGCGACTCCACCGGCATCGTCACCGCCAAGCTGCTGGCCGAAAAAGCCAACCCGCAGGCCGACGTGGTGGCCGGCCTGGCCGCCAGCAGCCTGGCGCTGCTGCAGCAGGAAGGCATGCTGCTTCCTTATGAGCCCAAGGGCTTCAAGGAGCTGAACCCCGCGTACTCCGACGCCACGCGCCCGCCCGCCTGGGTCGGCATGGACGTGTGGGCCGCGACCATCTGCTTCAACACGGTCGAGGCCAAGAAGCTCGGCCTGCCCAAGCCCGAGAGCTGGAAGGACCTGACCAAGCCCGTCTACAAGGGCACGATCTCGATGCCGCACCCCGCCTCCAGCGGCACCGGCTACCTCGACGTGTCGTACTGGCTGCAGAACATGGGCGACGCCGAAGGCTGGAAGTACATGGACGCGCTGCACCAGAACATCGCGCAGTACGTGCACTCGGGCTCCAAGCCCTGCAAGCAGGCGGGCGCGGGCGAGTTCCCCATCGGCATCTCGTTCGAGTTTCGCGCGCACCAGGTGAAGAAGTCGGGCGCGCCGGTCGACCTGATCTTCCCGAAGGAAGGCCTGGGCTGGGACATCGAGGCCACCAGCCTCATGAAGACCAGCACGAAGCTGGCGCAGGGCAAGCGCTTTGCCGACTGGATGGCGAGCAAGGAGGCCAACCAGATCAGCGCGCGCTGGTGGGCCGTGGTGGCCTACCCGGGCGTGGTCTCCAAGCTGGAAGGCATTCCGGACAACTACGAGAAGCTGCTGGCCAAGAACGACCTGAACTGGGCCGCCAAGAACCGCGAACGCATCCTGGCCGAGTGGAGCAAGCGCTACGAAGGCAAGGCTGAGCCCAAATAAGCCCGACGGCATCCCCCGGTTTTCAATTCAAGGGTGCCGCCGCAGCTGGTGACGCCCTCCAACGACGAGTGCGAAAAATGGACATGACCGACACCCGCTTCATCGCCAGCCAGTTGACTCCCACCTCGGCCCCGCCCGCCGCCCTCGAGATCGTCGGCGTTCGCAAGGACTTCGAGACTTTCAGCGCGCTGCGCGACGTGCACCTGCGCGTGAACCCCGGCGAGATGCTGTGCTTTCTCGGCCCCTCGGGCTGCGGCAAGACCACGCTGCTGCGCATCATCGCGGGCCTGGAGACGCAGACCGCCGGGCAGATCCTGCAGAACGGCAAGGACGTCTCGTGGCTCTCGCCGGACAAGCGCGACTACGGCATCGTGTTTCAGTCGTATGCGCTCTTTCCCAACCTGTCGATCGCCGAGAACGTGGGCTACGGCCTCGTCAACAGCCGTGCGAAGCGGGGCGAGATCAAGGCACGCGTCGACGAGCTGCTGAAGCTGGTCGGCCTGCCGACCTCGGGCGCCAAGTACCCGAGCCAGCTCTCCGGTGGCCAGCAACAGCGCGTGGCCCTGGCCCGCGCGCTGGCCACGCGGCCCGGCCTGCTGCTGCTGGACGAGCCGCTGTCGGCGCTCGACGCGCTGGAGCGCATCCGCCTGCGCGGCGAGATCCGCCGGCTGCAGAAGCAGGTCGGCATCACGACCATCATGGTCACGCACGACCAGGAAGAAGCGCTCTCGATGGCCGACCGCATCGTGGTGATGAACCACGGCGTGATCGAGCAGGTCGGCACGCCGATGGAAATCTACGAGCAGCCGGCCACGCCCTTCGTGGCCGACTTCGTGGGCAAGGTCAACGTGCTGCGCGCGATGGCGCTGGGCAACCAGCGCTTCCAGGTCGGCGACATGGAACTGCAGTGCGACGCCTGCGACGGTGCCTTCGAGCCCGGCGACGCGGTCAACCTGTACCTGCGGCCCGAAGACCGCGCGGTGGAACACCTGCGCGAGGACACGCCCAACCGCCTGCAGGCCAAGGTCACGAAGGTCGAGTTCCTGGGCGGCCTGTGCATTGCCGAAGTGACGGCCGACGCGCTGCACGGCCAGACGCTGGGCCTGCACTTCTCGCTGAACCAGCTGCACGACCTGGACATCCGCGAGGGCAACACGATCGACATCGCCCTGCGCGCCAACCGCATCCGCGCCTTTGCCGCGCGCACCGCCAAGCCATGAACACGCTGGCACACCCCCGCCCTGTGCTCGCCGCACGCCCCGCCCTGCGCTGGAGCCGCGACGAGACCATCGCGCGCGCCATCCTGTTCGTGGTGATGGCGATGCTGTTCGTGTTCCTCATCGCGCCGCTGCTGACCATCCTGGCCCACGCGGTGCAGGACAAGAACGGCCGCTTCGTCGGCCTGGCCCACTTCATCACCTACTTCCAGACGCCGAGCCTGCTGCGCGCGGCCTGGAACTCGGTGTGGGTGTCGGCCGCGGTGGTGATGATCTCGGTGCCCACGGCCTTCGTGTTCGCCTACGCGCTCACGCGCAGCCGCATGCCGGCGCCGCTGAAGGCCGTGTTCCGCCTCATCGCGCTGATTCCGCTGCTCGCGCCCTCGCTGCTGTCGGCCATCTCGTTCGTGCAGTGGTTCGGCAACCAGGGCGCGCTCAAGTTCCTGCTGGGCGGCGCCTCGATCTACGGCGCGCCCGGGATCATCCTGGCCGAGGTCTACAACACCTTTCCGCACGCGCTGATGATCCTGGTCACCGCGCTGTCGCTGGCCGACGGCCGGCTGTACGAGGCGGCCACCGCGCTGCGCACGCGGCCCTTGCGCCAGTTCATGACGATCACCCTGCCCTCGTGCAAGTACGGCCTGATCAGCGCGGCCACCGTGGTCTTCACCTACGTGGTGAGCGACTTCGGCGCGCCCAAGGTGATCGGCGGCAACTTCAACGTGCTGTCGGTCGACGTGTTCAAGCAGGTGGTGGGCCAGCACAATTTCTCCATCGGCGCGGTGGTGGGCATGCTGCTGCTCGTTCCGTCGATCATCTCCTTCGTGATCGACTACGTGGTGCGGCGCAAGCTGAAGGCGCAGCTCACGGCGCGCTCGGTGCCCTACACGCCCAAGCCCCGCAAGCTGGCCGATGCGCTGCTCACGCTGTTCTGCACCGTGGTCTGCAGCCTGCTGCTGGCCACCATCGGCATGGCGATCTACACCTCGGCGATCTCGCTGTGGCCGTATGACCTGTCGTTCACGCTCAAGCACTACCACTTCGTGCTGGTGGAGAGCGACATGGCCGCCGCCTACGGCAACAGCCTGCTCGTGGCCATGGTCACCGCGGTGGCCGGCTCGCTCATCGTGTTCGTGGGCGCCTACCTGATCGAGAAGACACGCAATCTGGGCCTCATGCGCAAGGGCATGCACCTGATGGCGGTGCTGTCGATGGCGGTGCCGGGCCTGGTGCTGGGCCTGGGCTACGTGATGTTCTTCAACCATCCGTCCAACCCGCTGAACTTTTTGTACCAGACGATGGCGATCCTGGTCATCTCGATGGTGGTGCACTACTACACCTCGAGCCACCTCACGGCGGTGACGGCGCTCAAGCAGATCGACAACGAGTTCGAGGCCGTGTCGGCCTCGCTCAAGGTGCCGTTCTTCAAGACCTTCCTGCGCGTGACGGTGCCGGTGTGCCTGCCGGCCATCCTGGACATCGGGCGCTACTTCTTCGTGGTGTCGATGGCCAGCCTCTCGTGCGCCATCTTCCTGTACACGCCGGAGACCATCCTCGCGTCGGTCGCGATCATGCACCTGGACGACGCCGGCGACATCGGCCCGGCCGCCGCGCTGGCCAGCCTGATCGTCGTCACCTCGACGCTGGTGTGCATCGCCTACGCACTGCTCACCCGCGTGCTGCTCGCACGCACGCAGGCCTGGCGCAACCTCGGCCGTGGCTGAACGAACACCCCACCTCTCGCCCCTCATTTCCTTTCCCTGCCTGGAGACACCATGAGTCAAGCCGCCCACCCCATCCTGCTCACGCCCGGCCCCCTGACCACCTCGGACCGCACCCGCCAAGCGATGCTGCGCGACTGGGGTTCATGGGACGCCGACTTCAACCAGATCACGGCGCGCATCCGCAAGGAGGTGCTGAACATCGTGCACGGCACGGGCACGCACGAATGCGTTCCGTTGCAAGGCAGCGGCACCTTCTCGGTCGAAGCGGCCATCGGCACGATCGTGCCGCGCAACGGCCATGTGCTGGTGCCGAGCAACGGCGCCTACTGCCAGCGCCTGGCCAAGATCTGCAAGGTGCTCGGCCGCAAGCTCACCACCATCGACTACACCGAAGAGAAACAGGTCTCGCCCGCCGACGTCGACCGCGCGCTCGCGGCCGACCCGAGCATCACGCACGTCGCCGTGGTGCACTGCGAAACCGGCGCCGGCGTGCTCAACCCGCTGCACGAGATCGCGCTGGTGGTCGCCAAGCACGGGCGCGGCCTGATCATCGATGCGATGAGCTCCTTCGGCGCCCTGGAGATCGACGCGCGCAAGACGCCCTTCGACGCCTTGGTCGCCGCCTCGGGCAAGTGCCTCGAAGGCGTGCCGGGCATGGGTTTCGTGGTCATCAAGCGCAGCACGCTCGAAAAGTGCGAAGGCAACTGCCACTCGCTGAGCATGGACCTGTACGACCAGTGGGTCTACATGGAGAAGACCACGCAATGGCGCTTCACGCCGCCCACGCACGTGGTGGCCGCGCTCGACACCGCCATCGCGCAGTACATCGAAGAAGGCGGCCTTCCTGCGCGCGGCGGGCGCTACACGCGCAACTGCAAGGCGCTGGTCGACGGCCTCGCCACGCTGGGCTTCCGGCCCTTTCTCGACCCGGCCATCCAGGCGCCGATCATCGTCACCTTCCATGCGCCCGACGATGCCAACTACAACTTCAAGACCTTCTACCAGGAAGTGAAGAAGCGCGGCTACATCCTCTACCCCGGCAAGCTGACGCAGGTCGAGACCTTCCGCGTGGGTTGCATGGGGCACTTCGGCGACGCGGGCATCCCGGGCGCGGTGGCGGCCATTGCCGACACGCTGAAAGCCATGGGCATCCGGCAGGTGACGGCGGCCGTCGCGGCCTGAAGAAGCTCTGAGCAGACCGGCGCATTGCAGCGCCGGTCCTACAACGCGGGGGTGATGCGCTTCGCATAATGCCCCGCATGACGGTTCTGCGCAGCGACATCCCTGCCCGCCTGGACCGCCTGCCGTGGTCGCGCTGGCATTGGCGCGTGGTGATCGCGCTGGGCGTGGCCTGGATCCTCGACGGCCTCGAGGTCACGCTGGTGGGCTCCATCGGCGCGGTACTGGAGCGGCCCGACACGCTCGGGCTCACGGCCGCAGAAATCGGCTGGTCGGGCTCGATCTACATCGCGGGCGCGGTGATCGGCGCGCTGGTGTTCGGCCGGCTCACCGACCGGCTCGGGCGCAAGAAGCTCTTCCTGCTCACGCTCGTGGTCTACACGCTCGGCACGCTGGCCACGGCCTTCTCCCCCAACTTCGCCTTCTTTGCGCTGTGCCGCTTCGTCACCGGGCTGGGCATCGGCGGCGAGTACGCGGCCATCAACTCGGCCATCGACGAACTCATTCCAGCGCGCGTGCGCGGGCGCGTCAACCTGGCGATCAACGGCAGCTTCTGGATCGGTGCGGCGCTCGGCGCGGCGCTGAGCCTGGTGCTGCTCGATGCGCGCGTGATCGGCCCCGTGTGGGGCTGGCGCGCGGGCTTCGCGCTGGGCGCGGTGCTGGCGGTGGCCATCCTGCTGGTGCGTCGGCACGTGCCCGAGAGCCCGCGCTGGCTCATCGCGCACGGGCGCGCGGATGAAGCCGAGCGCATCGTCGCGGGCATCGAGGCCGAGGTGGCGGCGCAGCACGGGCCACTGCCCGCCGCGCACGGCCACGTGATGTACACCGCCGCGCGCCCCAACAGCCCGTCGATGCGCGAGGTGGCGCGCGTGCTGCTGCGGCGCTACCCGGCGCGCAGCGTGGTGGCGACGGCGCTCATGGTGTCGCAGGCCTTTTTCTACAACGCGATCTTCTTCACCTACGCGCTGGTGCTCACGCGCTTCTACGGCGTGGCCGAAGGCCGCGTGGCGCTGTACATCTTTCCGTTCGCGCTGGGCAATGTGCTCGGGCCGCTGCTGCTGGGCCCGCTGTTCGACAGCGTGGGCCGGCGCAAGATGATTGCGCTGACCTATGTGCTGGCCGGCGTGGGCCTGGCGCTCACGGGCTGGGCCTTCATGCAGGGCTGGCTCGACGCGCGCAGCCAGGCGCTGTGCTGGTCGGCGGTGTTCTTCCTGGCCTCGGCGGCGGCCAGCTCGGCCTACCTGACGGTGAGCGAGGTGTTCCCGCTGGAGATGCGCGCCATGGCCATCGCGATCTTCTACGCCATCGGCATGGGCGCGGGCGGCTTCGCGGCGCCGGTGCTGTTCGGGATGCTGATCGAGACCGGCAGCCGCGGCGCGGTGATGGTGGGCTACCTGATCGGCGCCGTGCTGGTCATCGTCGCGGGACTGCTGGCGTTGCGCTACGCAGCCGATGCGGAGCGCAAGCCGCTGGAGGAAGTGGCGCCGCCGCTGTCGTCGGAAGCGGGCGGCGAACGGCCCTGAAGGCGGCTACAGCGCGCAGGTGCGGAAGCCGAAGAAGCCGTCGTCGGAATCTGGAAGCGCAAAGCCACGACGGCGCGGCGAGCGCAGGCGCGCACGCGTCGCGAACGAGGCGCCGCGCAGCACGCGCGCGCGGCCGAAGGCGGCCACCGGATCGAACTCGCCACCGGCGCTCCAGGGATCGGCCCGGAAGCCCGGCCAGGGTTGCAGCGTGCCTGCCGTCCACTCGTGCACATCGGCCCAGCGAAAGCCGCGCCGCGCGGCCGTGTGGGCGGCGATTTCCCATTCGACCTCGGTCGCGATGCGCCGGCCGGCCCAGCGCGCCCAGGCGTCGGCCTCCCACCAGCTCAGGTGCACGGCGCTGTGGTGCCCGGCCGCGCGCACGGTGACGCCGAAGCGCTGCTGCAGCACCGAGCCGCCCGTGCCGTTGCGCGACACGCCGATCTGCTCCACATGGCGCGGTCCGCGCCGGCCTTCGGTCTGCGCGGCGAGCCAGCGCCAGCCGTCGCTGTGCCACAGTTCCTCGCGGTCGTAGCCGCCGTCGTCGACGAACTCGATGTACTGGTCCCAGGTGACGGGCTGGGCGTCGATCTCGAACTCGGGCACGTCGACGCGGTGCGCCGCGCCCTCTTGCGCGAACAGGAAGCCGCTGTGCTCGGGCAGGCCGAGCTCCCAGCGCGTGGCCGGCAGCAGCAGCGGCTCGCGCGTGACGGCGGTGGGCGGCTGCTCGATGTTCAGCGGCAGGCCCAGCGTCTGCGCCAGCACCACGAGCTGTTCGCCGCGCAGGTCTTCATGGAACAGCGCCAGCCGATAGAAGTACAGGCCGGCATCGGTCTCGGCGGCGTTCTCGAGCAGCTCGAGCGTGCTTTCGAGGGTTTCGAGCAGGTAGGCCTTGGTCTGGCCCAGGCCGGGCAGGTCGGGCGACCAGCAGCGATCGGCCGCGCCCTGGGCCGGGTTCCACCAGTCGTCGGCGTCGGGGTCGATGGCGGCCAGCCGCGTGGGGCGCACGGGGCAGTCGATGCCGAAGGCGCGCTGGGTGTTGCGCCCGATCCACCATTCGGCGAACCAGCCGATGTGGCCCGCCAGCCAGACCGGCGGCACCACGCCCGGCTGCGGCGGCACGCGCATGGCTTCGCCCAGCGCCTGCTCGAACAGGGACAGCAGGTGCAGCGTGTGGTTGCGCGCGTCGATGAGGGCCAGCGAGAGCAGGTCGCGGCCGGCGCGGCGCATGTCGGGGGAGTCGATCGACAGGGGCGGGCTCGCCGCACCGAAGGGCGTCGAAGGCGGCGGGCTCGAAGACATGGGCCATTATGGCGACCGCCCGACAGGCCCTCTGGCGACGCGGATTCCGGGTAAACCCGAGTTTGTGTCAAGGCAATACTAAGGTTCACCGAGATACCATTGCGGGCTTTGCGCGCAGCCCCCACCAGGGGCCGGCGCTTCACCTTGGGCTTCGCGGGAGACACCCCTTGTCTGTATTCCTCAAATTCGCGGCCGTCATGGACTGGGTCAGCGAAAAATTCGGCAAATTTGCCGGCTATGCGGTCTTGGCCGCATCGCTCATCTCGGCCGCCAATGCCTTCGTCCGGTACGGCTTCGACTTCAGCAACAACGCCTTCCTCGAGATCCAGTGGTATCTGTTCGCCGCCACCGTGATGCTCGGTGCGCCGGTCGTGCTGCGCTTCAACGAGCACGTGCGCGTGGACATCATCTACGGCAAGCTCAAGGGCCACGGGCCGGTGTATGTCGACCTGTTCGGCCTGACCTTCTTCCTGCTGCCGGTGATGGGCCTGCTGACCTACCTCACCTGGCCGTTCTTCTGGAACACCTGGGTGTCGGGCGAGATGTCGGGCAACATCGGCGGGCTGATCCGCTGGCCCGCCGCGCTGCTGATGCCCGTGGGTTTCTGCACGATGTTCCTGCAAGGTGTCGCCGAGATCATCAAGCGCATCGCCTACCTGCGCGGACTGATCGAGATGAACACGCACTACGAGAAGCCGGTGCAGTGATGGCGTTCGTCGCGCTTCGCCAGACCGCCCCGACACCGCCCGCACCGCAGGACAAGTAGACATCATGCACATGGAAAATTTCGCCCCGATCATGTTCGCGGGGCTCGTGGTGATCATGCTGATCGGGTTTCCGGTCGCGTTTTCGCTCTCGGCCCTCGGCCTGATCTGCGGCTTCTTCGCCATCGAGATGGGCTGGTTCCCGGCCGGCTTCATGGCCAACCTGCCGCTCAATGTGTTCGGCATCCTGTCGAACGAGACGCTGCTGGCCATTCCGTTCTTCACGCTCATGGGAGCGGTGTTAGAGAAGTGCGGGCTCGCCGAGGACATGCTCGACTCGATGGGCCAGCTCTTCGGCCCGATCCGCGGCGGCCTGGGCTACTCGGTGATCATCGTGGGCTTCATCCTCGGCGCCATCACCGGCACGGTGGCCGGCCAGGTGATCGCGATGGCGATGATCTCGCTGCCGGTCATGATGCGCTACGGCTACAACATGCGCTACTCGACCGGCGTGCTCGCCGCCTCGGGAACCATCACGCAGCTGGTGCCGCCCTCGCTGGTGCTGATCGTCATGGCCGACCAGCTCGGCACCGACGTCGGCCAGATGTACAAGGGCGCCTGGGGCCCGTCGATCCTGCAGGTGGTGATCTTCGCGATCTACACCTTCCTGGTCTCGCGCATCCGCCCGCACTACGTGCCCGGCCTGCCCGCCACGGCGCGCACGCTGCACGGCTGGGCGCTGTGGGGCAAGTGCCTGCGCGGCATCATCCCCTCGGCCATCCTGATCTTCGCGGTGCTCGGCTCGATGGGCGGCCTGCCCTTCATGGACAAGGCCATCGCCACGCCGACCGAGGCCGGCGCCATGGGCGCGGTGGGCGCGCTGGTGCTGGCGCTCATTCACCGGCGCCTGAACTGGGCGCTGATGAAGGACGCGATGGAAGGCACCATGCGCCTCACGGCGATGGTGGTGTTCATCCTGATCGGCTCGCGCGTGTTCTCGCTGGTGTTCCAGGGCGTGGACGGTGCCAAGTGGATCGAGCACATGCTCTCGGGCCTGCCGGGCGGCCAGATCGGCTTCCTGATCGCGGTCAACATCTTCGTGTTCTTCCTGGCGTTCTTCCTCGACTTCTTCGAGATCGCCTTCATCATCCTGCCGCTGCTGGGCCCCGTGGCCCACAAGCTGGGCATCGACATGGTGTGGTTCGGCGTGCTGCTGTGCGTGAACATGCAGACCTCGTTCATGCACCCGCCGTTCGGCTTCGCGCTGTTCTATTTACGGGGCATCGCCGACACCCTGTTCAAGAACGGGGCGTTGCCCAAGAAGGTGGAGTCGCGCGACATCTATCTGGGCGCCGTGCCCTGGGTCGTGATGCAGCTGCTGCTGGTGGCCATCGTGATCTTCTTCCCGCAGACGGTGACCGTGTTCCTCGAGAAGGAAAAGGTCGTCGACATCGAGAAGGTCAACCTCGACATGCCGGTCGACCCGAACGCGCCGCCCGCCACCGACAACGGCGTGAACATGGAAGACCCGTTCGGCAACCAGAAGACGCCCGAGGAAACGCCGGCGCCGGCGGCCCCGGCGGCGGGCGAAGCCTCCAAACCGTGAGCGACGCCCGCCCCGGCGACGCCCCGAACGACCACCCCGCGACGACAGAAGGCGGCCCGCTCGAAAGCGCCGCCTTCCCGCCGCTGCTGCGCACGCTGGCAGTGGTGCTGGTGGTCGATCTCTTCGCCTTCGCGCTGTGGAGCCTGCCGTCGCTGCGCACCACCAGCTGGTCGGCCACCAGCCTGTTCGTCTTCGGCGTGGCGGGCCTGTGCGTGATCTGGGTCGGCTACTGGATCGTCTACAGCCGCACCCGCCTCGAAGGCGACGTGCTGACGCAGACCTGGCTGTGGAACAAGCGCGTGAGCGCGCAGGACGTGGCGCAGCTCAAGCTGGTGCACATCCGCATGCTCGAGCGCGTGATCGCGCCGCGCCTGCTGGTGCGCCGGCGCTTCGGCGGCATCACCTGGTTCCATGCCTACGATCCGCAGGTGCTGATCGCGTTCGGCGAGCAGGTGGCGATGCGCACGCTGCCGTCCGCGCCACCGCCCTCTCCCGACCCCGCGTCCAAATGAAAAAAGCCCCGCCGAAACCGGCGGGGCTTTTTTTCTTGTGAGGTGCGAAGCGCCGGGTTGCGGCGCCGCGTGCCTTACAGCTTCTGCTGTTGCATGAAGCGGTCGAAGGTGCCTTCGGTGTAGCGGAACCAGGCGTTCTGGTCGGCCAGGAACTTGGACCAGTCGCTGTAGATCTTCTTCCACTCGGGGTTGCTGTTGTTCAGGTCCGAGTAGATCTGCTGGGCCGACTTGAAGGCAGCGTTCATCACGTCCTGCGAGAACGGGCGCAGCTTGGTGCCCGAGCCCACGAGCTGCTTGAGCGCGATCGGGTTCTTGGCGTCGTACTTGGCCGTCATCGTGATGTTGGCGTGCGCGGCGGCCGCTTCGACCACGGCCTTGAAATCGGCCGACAGGCTTTCCCATGCCTTGGTGTTGATGTAGAAGTCGAGCTCGGGGCCGCCTTCCCACCAGCCGGGGTAGTAGTAGAACGGGGCGATCTTGTTGAAGCCCAGCTTCTGGTCGTCGTACGGGCCGACCCACTCCAGGCCGTCGAGCGTGCCCTTTTCGAGCGCGGGGTACAGGTCAGCGCCGGGGATCGATTGCGGGATCACGCCGAAGGGCTCGAGCACCTTGCCGGCGAACGGGTTGGTGCGGAACTTCAGGCCCTTCAGGTCGGCGACCGACTTGATTTCCTTGCGGAACCAGCCGCCCATCTGCGCGCCCGTGTTGCCGCCCGGCAGGTTGATGATGTTGTACTTGGCGTAGAAGGCGCGCATCAGCTTCAGGCCGTTGCCTTCGTACATCCAGGCGTTCTGCTGGCGGGTGTTCATGCCGAAAGGCACGGCGCAACCCAGGCAGAAGGTCGGGTCCTTGCCGTAGAAGTAGTAAGGCGCCGTGTGCGCCATTTCGACCGCGCCGCTCTGGATGCCGTCGACCACGCCGAAGGCGGGCATCAGCTCGCCGCCCGCGTGCACGGAGATCTGGAACTTGCCGCCCGTCATGTCGCTCACGCTCTTCGAGAACACCTCGGCGGTGCCGAAGATGGTGTCCAGCGACTTGGGAAAGCTCGATGCGAGACGCCAGCGAACGGTGGCTTGCGCGTGAACCGCGGGCGCGATGCCGGCAGCCAGAACGCCCGCGATGCCGGCGTTTTTGATGAGGGAACGACGATCCATTGAATTCACTCCGAGTGCTTTGGAAAAAACAAAACGCGGCTTGTGACCGCGTCAGGGACTTTTGTGAGTCCTTTTGATTGTAAAAACGCGCTTACAGGTGGCCGGCGGGGGTTTACCCTGCGACCTCTTGTCAAACGAAGCGTTTCTTGATCGCGGCGGCGATGCCGTCGGCATCGAGGCCGATCGATGCGAGCAGCTTGGCCGGATCGCCGTGCTCGATGAAGCGGTCGGGCAGGCCCAGTTGCAGCACCGGCTTCTGCACGCCCGCGGCCTGCAGGGCCTCGACCACCGCACTGCCCGCGCCGCCCATGATGGCGCCCTCTTCGAGCGTGACGAGCGCGTCGTGCGTGCCCGCGACCTGCAGCAGCAACTCGACGTCGAGCGGCTTGGCCCAGCGCATGTTGACCACGGTGGCATCGAGCGACTCGGCCGCGGTGAGCGCCGGGTACAGCAGAGTGCCGAAGGCAAGGATGGCGATGCGCTGGCCTTCGCGGCGGACCTCACCCTTGCCGAAGGGCAGCGCGTCGAGCGTGAGGTGCGGCGTGGTGCCAGCGCCCGCGCCGCGCGGGTAGCGCACGGCCACCGGGTGGTTCTGTTCGTAAGCGCTCGTCAGCAGCTGGCGGCACTCACGCTCGTCGGCCGGGCAGGCGATGCTCATGTTGGGAATGCAGCGCAGGAACGGGATGTCGTACGCGCCCGCGTGCGTCGCGCCGTCGGCGCCCACGAGGCCCGCGCGGTCGAGCGCGAACACCACGGGCAGGTTCTGGATCGCCACGTCGTGGATCAGCTGGTCGTAGGCGCGCTGCAGGAAGGTCGAGTAGATCGCCACCACGGGCTTCAGGCCCTCGCAAGCCAGGCCGGCCGCGAAGGTGACGGCGTGCTGCTCGGCAATGCCGACGTCGTAGTAGCGGTCGGGAAAGCGCTTTTCGAACTCCACGAGCCCCGAGCCTTCGCGCATCGCGGGCGTGATGCCCACGAGGCGGCCGTCGTGCGCGGCCGTGTCGCACAGCCACTGACCGAACACCTGCGTGAAGGTCTGCTTGGCGGCCGTGGTCGACTTGACCAGGCCCACCTGCGGATCGAACTTGCCCGGGCCGTGGTAGGCCACCGGGTCGGCTTCGGCCAGCTTGTAGCCCTGCCCTTTTTTCGTGACCACGTGCAGGAACTGCGGGCCGTCCAGATGCTTGAGGTTCTCGAGCGTGGGCACCAGCGAGTCGATGTCGTGGCCGTCGATGGGGCCGACGTAGTTGAAGCCGAACTGCTCGAACAGCGTGGCCGGCACGACCATGCCCTTGGCATGCTGCTCCAGGCGCTTGGCCAGCTCGAACAGCGGCGGTGCGTTGCGCAGCACGCTCTTGCCGACGCTCTTGGCGGCGGCGTAGAAATTGCCGCTCATGAGCTGCGCGAGGTAGCGGTTGAGCGCGCCCACCGGCGGGCTGATCGACATGTCGTTGTCGTTCAGGATGACCAGCAGCTTGCAGTCGCACACGCCCGCGTTGTTGAGCGCCTCGAAGGCCATGCCGGCCGTGAGCGCGCCGTCGCCGATGATGGCCACGGCATGGCGCTTCTCGCCCTTCTGCTTGGCCGCCATGGCCATGCCGAGCGCGGCCGAGATGCTGGTCGACGAGTGGGCGGTGCCGAAGGTGTCGTACTCGCTCTCGGTGCGTTGCGGAAAGCCCGAGATGCCGCCGAGCTGGCGCAGCGTGGGCATGCGCTCGCGCCGGCCCGTGAGGATCTTGTGCGGGTAGGTCTGGTGACCCACGTCCCACACCAGCCGGTCGTGCGGCGTGTTGAACACATGGTGCAGCGCCACCGTCAGCTCGACCGTGCCGAGGTTGGAGCTCAGATGGCCGCCGGTGCGCGAGACGTTGTCGAGCACGCAGGCGCGCACCTCGTCGGACAGCTGCTTGAGCTGGGCCCGGTCGTACTGGCGGATCGGCGAAGGGTCGTGGAGAGTGGGAAGCAGCGGAGCCATGGAGGTGGGTTCTTTTTTCTTCTCAGCGGTCGCGGTCGACCACCATGTGGGCCAGGGCGCGCAATGCGGCGGTGTCGGCCAGGCCGCTCTTGTTCAGTGCGGCGATGGCATCGGCAAGAAGCTGGCTCGCCTGCGCGCGCGCGCCGTCCAGGCCGAGCAGCGACACGTAGGTGGGCTTGTCGGCCGCGGCGTCCTTGCCGGCGGTCTTGCCCAGGGTTTGCGAGTCGGCGGTGACGTCGAGGATGTCGTCGACCACCTGGAACGCCAGGCCGATGGCGGCGCCGTAGTCGCGCAGCGCCGCCAGCGCGGCCGGCGACACGGAGCCACAGGCGGCGCCCATCTCGACGCTGCCCTGCAGCAGCGCGCCGGTCTTCAGGCGGTGCATTTCGCGCAGCTGGGTTTCGTTCAGTGCGATGCCGACGCTGGCCAAGTCGATGGCCTGGCCGCCGGCCATGCCCTGGCTGCCGGCCGCACGCGCCAGCAGACGGCACAGCAGGGCCTGCATGGCCGCGGGCACCTCGTCGCCCTCGGGCGCGAGCAGCTCGAAGGCCAGCGCCTGCAGCGCGTCGCCCGCGAGCAGCGCGTCGGCTTCGCCGAACTTCACGTGCACGGTGGGCTTGCCGCGGCGCAGCACGTCGTTGTCCATGCAGGGCAGGTCGTCGTGCACCAGCGAATAGGCGTGGATGAGTTCGGTGGCGCAGGCGGCACGCAGCGCGGCGTGGGCGTTGCCGCCGACCGCTTCATTGGCCGCGAGCACCAGCAGCGGCCGCAGCCGCTTGCCGCCGTCGAGCACGGCATAGCGCATGGCGTCACCCAGCAGCACCGGCGCATCGACGCCGACCCAGCGCGACAGCGCCGCTTCGACCGTGGCCAGGTGGGGCTCAGCCCAGCCGGCCAGCGTCTTCGCGTCCCAGGGGGTGGCGGTGGTGGAGGCAGCGGAGGTCATCGGGACGGCGCTCATTCGGCCGTCCAGGGCTTGAGGCTGCCGGCGTCGAGCACCTTGATCTGGTCCTCGACCGCCTGCAGCTTGTCGCGGCAGAAGCCGAGCAGTGCGGCGCCGCGCTGGTAGCTGCCCAGCAGCTGGTCCAGCGGCAACTGGCCCGATTCGAGTTCTGCAACCAGTTGTTCCAGTTCCTGGAGCCCGGCTTCGTAGCTGGCGGGCAGCGGCCCGGTGTCGGGCGTCGCCGCCGGGCTGGTCGTGGAAGGAGAAGGCACCTTGGGCATGCAACGAATCGTGGATGAAACGGAACATTTTAGGGCGGGGGCGCAACGAACCGCCGGGCAGCCCGCGCACGCGCGCGCGACCCTTTGCAACACCCTGTATGACGCCCGGCCATGCGAGGCAAAAACCCGGCGGGCGCAAAAATGCCCCCCGGGTACAATCCCCGCTTCCCCCGCCGGTCGCACCGGCACACCTCTTCGGGCCGTCACCCTTGCAGACGGCGCCTTCCGTTTTTTCTTTTTTTCTCCCTGTGGGGAGCTTGGTCAGGTCCTCCATGTCTGATTTAAGTCTTCAACTGCAGCAGGCCGCGAGCCAACTTCCAGTTACCGCGTATTTCGACGAGGCCTTGTACGCCCGCGAAATGCAGAACCTTTTCGCGCGAGGGCCCCGCTACGTCGGGCACCGACTGGCCGTGCCCGAGCCGGGTGACTTCCACACCCTGCCGCAGGAACACCAGGGCCGCGCGCTGGTCCACACGCCCAAGGGCGTGGAGCTCATCTCGAACGTCTGCCGCCACCGTCAGGCCCTGATCCTGCAGGGCCGGGGCCAGCTCGACGCCCAGACCGGCGGCAACATCGTCTGCCCGCTGCACCGCTGGACCTACGCCGCGAAAGACGCGCGCACCACCGGCACGCTGATCGGCGCCCCGCATTTCGACCAGGACCCGTGCCTCAACCTGCACAACTACCCGCTCACCGAATGGAACGGTCTTCTGTTCGAGAAGAACGCCGACGGCAGCGGCCGTGACGTGGCGGCCGACATGGCGGGCCTGGGCCCGCAGGCCGACCTCGACTTCTCGGGCTACGCGCTCGACCGCGTCGAACTGCACGAGTGCAACTACAACTGGAAGACCTTCATCGAGGTCTACCTCGAGGACTACCACGTCGGCCCGTTCCACCCCGGCCTGGGCAGCTTCGTCACCTGCGACGACCTGCGCTGGGAGTTCAAGCCCGAGTTCTCGGTGCAGACGGTGGGCGTGGCCAACCGCCTGGGCCGCGCGGGCAGCCCGGTCTATCAGAAGTGGCAGGAACAGCTGCTCAAGTACCGCGACGGCAAGCCACCGAAGTACGGCGCGATCTGGCTCACCTACTACCCGCACGTGATGATCGAGTGGTACCCGCACGTGCTCACCGTGTCGACCCTGCACCCGGTGAGCCCGACCAGGACGCTCAACATGGTCGAGTTCTTCTACCCCGAGGAAATCGTCGCCTTCGAGCGCGAGTTCGTCGAGGCCCAGCAGGCCGCCTACATGGAAACCTGCGTGGAAGACGACGAGATCGCCGAGCGCATGGACGCCGGCCGCCGCGCGCTCATGCTGCGCGGCGACAACGAGACCGGCCCCTACCAGAGCCCCATGGAAGACGGCATGCAGCAGTTCCACGAGTGGTACCGCAACGCGATGCAGCAACCACGCGCCTGAACGCCACCCCGCCCCGCACCCGCCGGGGCTTTCTTTTTTCTGATCTGGATTCAATCGATGCAAGCACTGTGGATGGTGCTCGGGGCCTTTCTGTTCGCCACCATGAGCGTGGTCGTGAAGGTGGCCTCCGAATGGTTCAACAGCGGTGAGATGGTCCTGGGGCGCGGCCTCATCGGCATCGTGTTTCTCTGGCTGCTGGCGCGCAACCGCGGCACCTCGCTGGCCACCAAATACCCCGGCATGCACGCCTGGCGCAGCACCATCGGCGTGGTGTCGCTGGGCGCGTGGTTCTACGCCATCGCCCACATGCCGCTGGCCACCGCCGTCACGCTCAACTACATGAGCAGCGTGTGGGTCGCGGCCTTCCTGGTCGGCGGCGCGCTGCTGGCCTGGGTGCCGGTGCCCGGGCGCGACGGCCGCATCGAGCGCCCGCCGCTGCAGGGCCCGCTGGTGATGACCGTGCTCGCGGGCTTTGCCGGCGTGGTGCTCATGCTCAAGCCCACGGTGGGCGGCGGCGACGGTTTCGCGGGCATGCTGGGCCTGCTGTCGGGCGTCACGGCCGCCTTTGCCTACATGCAGGTGGTGGCGCTGTCGCGCATCGGCGAGCCCGAGCTGCGCACGGTCTTCTACTTCGCGGTCGGCTCGGCCGTGGCCGGCGCCTTCGCCACGGCCGCGACCGGGTTTTCGGGCGGCAGTTCGTGGACGTGGCAGCATGCGCTGTGGCTGTTGCCGATCGGCCTCTTGGCCGCCCTCGGACAGCTGTGCATGACCCGCGCCTACGCCACCGCCAAGACCCAGGCCGGCACACTGGTGGTGGCGAACCTGCAATATTCGGGCATCGTGTTCGCGGCCTTCTACAGCGTGGTGCTGTTCGACGACCGCATCGACGCCGCCGGCTGGGCCGGCATGGCGCTGATCATCGCCAGCGGCATCGCGGCCACCGTGCTGCGCCAGCGGGCCGTGCCGAAGGCGCCGGCCGAGGAACACTGAACGCAGCAGCCACGGCACCCATCGCCGAACCATTCTTCGAAGGAGCTTCCGCCATGTACACCACCCTCATCTCCGTCGAACAACTCAGGCAGCTGCGCGAGGGCGACTCGCCCCTCATGGTGTTCGACTGCAGCTTCGACCTCATGAAGCCCGAGGCCGGCGCGCAGCTGTATGCCGCCGCGCACATCCCGGGCGCGCAGTACGCCAACCTCGACACCGACCTCAGCGCCAAGCATGGCCTGCCCGGCGCGCGCGGCGACGTGGTGGTGGCGCAGGACGACGGCGTGCCCGCCTCGGGCGGGCGCCATCCGCTGCCCAGCCGCGAGAAGTTCGCGGCCTGGCTCTCGTCGGTGGGTTTCTCCAACACGATGCAGGCCGTGGTGTACGACCGCAACGGCGCCAACTACTGCGGGCGCCTGTGGTGGATGCTCAAGTGGATGGGCCACGACGCCGTGGCCGTGCTCGACGGCGGCCTGCAGGCCTGGCAGGCCGCGGGCGGCGAAGTGACCGACCGCGAAGAGCCCGCGCGCTTCCAGTCGAATTTCGTACAGGGCGAGCCGATCGCCAGGCTCGTGACCACCGACACCGTGGTGCGCCGGCTCGGCCAGCCTGACCAGAACCTGATCGACGCGCGTGCCGGTGCACGTTACCGCGGCGAGGTGGAACCTCTGGACCCGATCGCGGGTCACATCCCCGGGGCCCTGAACCGGCCCTTCGCCGACAACATCG
The DNA here is from genome assembly GCF_059416345.1 of Variovorax sp. GW821-FHT09D07. Classification (NCBI taxonomy): domain Bacteria; kingdom Pseudomonadati; phylum Pseudomonadota; class Betaproteobacteria; order Burkholderiales; family Comamonadaceae; genus Variovorax; species Variovorax sp. GW821-FHT09D07. The sequence goes on along the minus strand of NZ_JBWKOY010000002.1, from coordinate 617,084 downwards.
GTCCCGACGGCAAGTTCAAGCCCGCCGCGCAACTGCGCGCCGAGTTCGAAGCACTGCTCGCGGGGCGCGATGCGGCGACCGTCGTCCACCAGTGCGGCAGCGGCGTGAGCGCCGTGCCCAACCTGCTCGCGATGCAGATCGCGGGGTTCGGGACGACCGCGCTCTATGCCGGCAGCTGGAGCGAATGGAGCAACACGCCGGGGCTGCCGACCCGGCAAGGCGCAGAACCATGATGCACACCCTGCACACCCGACTTCGACGCACGTCCTCCGGCTTCGCACTGACCGCCGCCGCGCTGTTCGCGGCCGTCGCCCTTCCCGCACAGGCCCAGCAACAGCACGCGCATGTGCACGGCCAGCTCAAGCTCGACGTGGCCATTGACGGGCCCACCATCGTGATCGCCATGGAATCGCCGCTGGACAACATCGTCGGCTTCGAGCGCGCGCCCAAGACCGACGCCGAGAAGAAGACCGTCGAAGCCGCCATCGCCCAGCTGCGCGCGGCCGACAAGCTCTTCACCATCGATCCCGCCGCCAACTGCAAGCTCGGCCCCGTCGACCTGCGCTCCGGCGCGTTCGGCCTGGGCAACCCCGACCCCGCCGAATCGAGTGGGCACGCGGACCTCGACGCCTCTTTCTCCTTCAACTGCACCCAGGCCGCCGCCGCGAAGTTCATCGACCTGAACCTGTTCGCGGCCTTCAAAGGCGCACGCCAGATCGACGTGCAGATCGCCACCGCGCAAGGCCAGTTCAAGCGCCAGCTGAAGCGCCCGAGCGGTGCGCAGGCGGCGCAGCCTTCCCGCCTGACGCTGGGCAAGTGACAGCGTGAGCACCCTCCCGCAGGCCGAGACCACGCACTTGCGCGTCGTGCTCGCCGCCGAAGCCCTGCGCTTCACCTGGCCCGGCGTGAAGACACCCTGCATCGACATCGAGGCCCTGCGCATTACGGCGGGTGAATCCGTGTTCCTGCACGGCCCGAGCGGCTGCGGCAAGAGCACGCTGCTGTCGCTGCTGGCCGGCGTGCTGGTGGCCGACGAAGGCCGCGTCACGCTGCTGGGCCACGACTGGGCCAAGCTCTCGGGCACGCAGCGCGACCGCGCCCGCGTGGCGCACGTGGGCTACATCTTCCAGCAGTTCAACCTGTTGCCTTACCTGAGCGTGCTCGACAACGTGTTGCTGCCCTGCCGCTTCTCGGCACGGCGCGAGGCGCAGGCCGCACGCAACGGCAGCTCGCGCGATGAAGCCGAGCACCTGCTCGACCAGATGGGCCTGGACCGTGCGCTGTGGAAGCGCCAGGCGCTGCAGCTCTCGGTCGGCCAGCAGCAGCGCGTGGCCGCGGCGCGCGCGCTCATCGGCCAGCCCGAGGTCGTCATCGCCGACGAGCCCACCTCCGCGCTCGACGAAGACCGGCGCGAAGCCTTTCTCGACGTGCTGCTCACGGCCTGCGCCGTGAACCACAGCGCGCTCGTGTTCGTGAGCCACGACCAGCGCATCGCACCACGCTTCGCGCGGCATGTGCTGCTGCCGGAGATCAACCGTGCGGCGTCGAGCGCGATGGCGGTGGACGCATGAGAGCCTTGTTTTCCATCGCATGGCGCAGCGCCTGGAACCGCCGCTTCACGCTCGCGCTCACCGTGTTCTCGATCGCGCTGTCGACCTTCCTTTTGCTGGGCGTCGAGCGCATCCGCACCGAGCTGCGCGAGAACTTCGCGTCGTCGGTCTCGGGCACCGACCTCATCGTGGGCGCGCGCACCGGCTCCACGCAGCTCCTGCTGTACTCGGTGTTCCGCATCGGCGCGGCCACCAACAACATCTCGTGGAAGAGCGTGCAGGCCTTGCAGGCGCATCCCGGCGTCGACTGGGTGGTGCCGCTGTCGCTGGGCGATTCGCACCGCGGCTTCTCGGTGCTGGCGACCACGCCCGAGTACTTCTCGCACTTCCGCTACGGCGACCGGCAGACGTTGAAGCTGCGCGAAGGCAAGCCCTTCGACGCGCTGTTCGACGCCGTGGTCGGCGCCGAGGTGGCCGACAAGCTGGGCTACCACGTGGGCCAGAAGATCACGCTGGCGCACGGCAGCGGCGAACTCAACGTGGCCGAGCATGCCGACAAGCCCTTCACCGTGGTGGGCGTGCTCGCGCGCAGCGGCACGCCGGTCGACCGCACGGTGCACATCGGCCTGGCGGCCATGGAAGCCATCCACCTCGAATGGGTGGGCGGCGCGCCGATGCCGGGCGTGAAGATTCCGGCCGAGCAGGTGCGCAAGTTCGACCTCACGCCCAAGAACGTGACGGCCGCACTCGTGGGCCTGAAGAACCGCGCCGCCGTGTTCGGCGTGCAGCGCTGGATCTCCACCTACACCGGCGAGCCGCTGATGGCCATCCTGCCCGGCGTGGCACTCGACGAGCTGTGGAGCGTGATCGGCATCGGCGAGAACGCGTTGCTGCTGATGTCGGCACTGGTCGCGCTCGTGAGCCTGGCGGGGCTGGTGTCGGTGGTGATGGCGGGCCTGAACGAACGCCGCCGCGAGCTCGCCGTGCTGCGCGCCGTGGGCGCGGGCCTGCGCCACGTGCTGGCGCTGCTGGCGCTCGAAGGCGCGCTGGTCACCGTGCTGGGCGTGCTGCTGGGCGTGACGATGGCGGTGCTCGGCATCGCCCTGCTCTCGCCATGGCTGCAGGCGCAGTTCGGGCTGACGCTGAGCCTGTCCGAACCTACACTGAACGAATGGCTGCTGACGGCGAGCCTGCTGGTCGCCGGCTGGCTCGCGAGCCTGCTGCCCGGCATCCGGGCCTACCGCCTGTCGCTGGCCGACGGCCTTTCTCCGAGAATCTGACCATGACGAAGACCTCCACACCCCGCGTGCTCACCGCCCTGTCGATGCTGCTGGCTGGCGCCGGCCTCGCAGCCGCTGCCTGGGCCGCCGAGCCCGCACCTAAGGACACGACCGCGACCAACCCGCTGGGCGGCAAGCCGGCCGCCACCACGCCGCAGGCCGCGTCGGGCCAGCCGCGCCAGATCAGCTGGGAAGAACTGGTGCCCAAGGACTGGGACCCGGCCAAGGCCTTCAAGGGCATCGACCTGAGCACGCTCGACGACGGCGACCCGCGCGCCAACGAACTGCTGATGAAGATGCAGGAGGTGTCGAACAACGCGCCCACCAACCCCGCGCTCAACGGCGTGGAAGTGAAGATCCCCGGCTTCATCGTGCCGCTCGAAGAGGCCAAGGGCGAGGTCACCGAGTTCCTGCTCGTGCCCTACTTCGGCGCCTGCATCCACACGCCGCCGCCGCCGGCCAACCAGATCCTGCACGTCATTCCGCAAAAGGGCGCCAAGTTCCGCGCCATGGACACCGTGTGGGTCACCGGCAAGCTGCAGACGCTGCGCAACGACTCGATGATGGGCGTGAGCGGCTACCACGTGAAGGCCAGCAGCGTCACCAAGTATTCGGGCGGCGCCAAGTAGCACGTTCCCCGGGTCTCGTGGTCCTGCGCCGACAGGACGGGCGGCGCACCGCCGACACAGACCGTTGCATCCGGGGCGCAGGCTGTGTCATCGCCTGCTCTGGCCCGCCGTTGAAGGAGTTCCGGGCACCCTGCCGGCGTCTTCAGGACATGCCAGATGACACCCTCTCCCCATCGCCCCCTCCTTCAGCGGCGCCTCATGGCTTCGCTGTGCGTCGCAGCGTTGTTCGTTGCAGGCTGCGACAAGCCCGCACCGCCGCCTCCCGCCGCTGAAGCACCGGCCACCCAGGCCCCCGCGCCCGTCGCCGCGCCGGTGCCGGCCGCCTACACGCCGCCCTCGGCCGAGCAGCTCTACCAGTTGGTCGCGCCCATCGCGCTGTACCCCGACAAGCTCGTCGCGCAGATCCTGGCCGGCGCCACCTACCCCGATCAGATCACCGCGGCCCACGGCTGGTTGCAGCAGAACCCCACGCTCAAGGCCGGCCCGCTCGCCGACGCCGCCAACCAGCAGCCGTGGGACCCGAGCGTGAAGTCGCTCACCGCGTTCCGGCCCGTGATGGACCAGATGGCCGGCAACATCGCGTGGACCACCTCGCTGGGCAAGGCCTACTACAACGACCCGGCCGACGTGATGAACGCGATCCAGGTGATGCGCCAGCGCGCCTCGAAGGCCGGTCGCCTCAAGAACAACGACAAGCTGCGCGTGGCGCGCGCCGCAACGCCGCCCAACTACACGCCCGCGCCCGACATGCAGCCGATGTACGCGGGCCCCCTGGTGATCGAACCACCCGAGGAGCTCATCACCATCGAGCCCGTGCAGCCCGACGTGGTGTACGTGCCGCGCTACGACCCGCAGGTGGTGTACGACATGCCCGTGGCCGTCTACCCCGGCTATGCCTATGCACCGCCGCCGGTGGTGGTCGAGCCCGGCTACAGCCGTGGCCAGGTGGCCGCGGTGGGCGCGCTGGCCTTCGGCAGCGGCGTGATCGTCGGCTCGGCACTGGAGCGCCACGGCTGGGGCTGGAACGCCTGGAACATGAACTGGGGCGCACCGCGCTGGCGCGACCGCGCGGCGCCGCCGCCACCCGCCTACCGGCCCGCGGTGGTCTACAACAACAGCACGTATGTGTCGCGCTCGACCACGGTGGTCAACAACGTGCGCAACGTCTACAACAACAACTACGCAGGCGATCGCAGCGGCGCGCCGGCATGGCAGGCGGCGCAGCAGCAAGAGCAGCTGCAGCAACAGGCGCGTGCCCAGCAACAGCAGCAGCAACAACAAGCGCTGATGCAGCAGCAGGCAGCCCAGAACCAGGTGCGCGAGCAACAGCAGGCGCAACAGGAACAGGCTCGGCGCCAGCAACAGGTGCAGCAGGAACAGGCCTTGCGCCAGCGCCAGGACCAGCAGGAGCAAGCCCGTCGACAGCAGATGCAGCAGCAACAAGCGGCACAGAACCAGCAACGTCAACAACAGGCGCAGCAGGAGCAGGCACGGCGTCAACAGCAGATGCAACAGGACCAGGCTCTGCGCCAACGCCAGGATCAGCAGGAACAAGCCCGTCGCCAGCAGATGCAGCAGCAACAACAGCAGCAGGCCCAGCAAGAGCAGGCGCGTCGCCAGCAGCAAGCGCAGCAACAGGAACAGGCATTGCGCCAACAACGCCAGGACCAGCAGGAGCAGGGCCGCCGCCAACAGATGCAGCAGCAACAGGCGCAACAGGAACAGCTACGTCGCCAGCAGGAACAGCAGCAGGCCCAGGCCGCCCAGCAACAGCAACGGCAGGCGCAGCAGGAACAGGCCCGGCGCGCGCAGCAGATGCAGCAGCAGGCTCAACAGGAACAGGCCCAGCGAGCGCAGCAGATGCAGCAACAGGTTCAACAGGAGCAGGCCCGTCGCCAGCAGCAGCTGCAACAGCAACAACAGGCACAGGCGCAAGCCGCGCAACAGCAACGCCAGGCCCAGATGGAACAGGCGCGCCAGATGCAGATGCAACAGCAGCAGGCCGCCCAGGCCCAGCAACGCCAGCAACAGGAGCAGATGCAGCGCCAGCAGATGCAGCAACAACAGCAGGCCGCGCAGAACCAGGCCCGCCAGCAGCAGCAGCACCAGCAGGAACAGATGCAACGCCAGCAGGCGCAACAGCAGCAAGCCCAGGCTCAGGCCGCCGCGGCGGCTGCCGCCGCCCATCGCCGCCGCCCGGGCGATCCCAACGCACCGCAGTGAACCCGCGGCCCCTGCCGCGGGCGCACTGCGCGCTACAAACTCAGTTCTTGCCGATCTCCGTCAGCAGCCGCGTCACGAGGTACAGGCGCGGCACGATCGAGTCGACCTCGATGTACTCGTCGCGCGCGTGGTAGCCGAAGCCCGCGAGGCCGAAGCTCTCGACCACGGTGGCCTTGCCCGAGCGGCCCGCGAAGCCCGCGTCGGTGCCGCCGCCGGTCATCGGCGTCAGCGCCAGTTCGCGGTCGAGCTCCTTGTAGATCGCCTGTGCCTTCTCGGCCAGCGCGCGGCCCTTGGCGCCCGCGACGAAGGCCGGGCGGCCCACCTCGACCTTCACCGTGGTCTCGGTATCGGGAATCAGCTTGCCGCTGGCGATCTTGGCCTGCAGCGCCTCGGTGAGTTTCTTCTCGGCGCCGGGCTGCGTGATGCGGATGTCGCCCAGCGCCTGCGCCTTCTCGGTGATCTGGTTGATCGGGCCGGTGGCGCGCGCCACGGTCCAGTTCAGCGTCACGCCGGGGATGTCCTTGGCGAGGTCCTTGGTCTGCAGCATCTGGTACGACAGCTCGTACAGCGCGTTGCGGCCCAGCTCGGGCGCAGCGCCGGCGTGCGCCGCGCGGCCCTTCACCTCGAGCGTGGCCTGCGCGATGCCGGCCGCGCCGAGCAGCAGCGACTCGCCCTTGGCCACCGCCTTGGCGGCCGTCGGCTCGAAGGACAGCACCGTGTCGTGCAGGTCGGCCGTGGTGGCGATGAGTTCGCCCGAGCCCACCGAGCCCACCTCTTCGTCGGGGTTCACGAGCACGGTGAGCGTGTCGTAGTCGCGCCAGCCCGCGTCGGCCAGGATCTTCAGCGACGCCATCATCACCGCGAGGCCGCCCTTGTCGTCGGCGATGCCGGGGCCATAGATGCGGTTGCCGTCCACTTTGTAGGGCTGGCTGTTCAGGATGCCCGGCGCGTACACCGTGTCCATGTGGCCCTGCAGCATGATCTTGCGCTTGCCCGTGCCCTTGATCGTGCCGATGACGATGTCGGCGCCCGCGCCGGCCGAGGCCTTGCGGCGCTCCGTCTTGAAGCCGGCCGCCTTCAGGCGCCCTTCGATCACGTCGGCCATCTTCATCAGGCCCTCGACGTTCAGGCTGCCCGACTCGATGGACACCATCTCCTTCAGGTTGTCGATGACGGCGGGCTGCGCCTTCTCGGCAGCAGCGAGCAGCTTCGCATCGGGCGCCGCCTGCGCGGTGGCCACGGCGCCGAGCGCCAGGCCGCAGGCCAGGGCGACGGAGCGCAGGGAGAAGAAAGACGAGGTACGCATGGTCATGAGAGTCTCTTTTCCTGGAGTGATTGGCGGGCGCCAGCATAGCGACATGGCGGGCGAAGCGGCGCAAATCGGCGACAGCGCCCGGGCGGCGGTTTACAGTGCGCCGCATCCTTCCACACGCCGCCTGTCCAAGACCATGAGCCTCGCGAACGACGCCAGATTCTGGGACCGCAGCTCGCGCCGCTACGCGAAGAGCGCCATCGCGGACGAGGCCGGCTACGCGCGCACGCTCGAGCGGACCCGCGCTCTCTTCAAGCCGGACGCGCGCGTGCTCGAGCTGGGCTGCGGCACCGGCACGACGGCCCTGCGCCTCGCGAGCCACGCCCGCGCGTACCTGGCGACGGACATCGCCGAAGGCATGATCGCCATCGCCGAAGAGAAGCACGCCGCCGCCCCTGTGCCCGGCCTGGCGTTCCGCGTGGCGACCGCCGAGACGCTGGCACCGGGCGAGGGCCCCTTCGACGCCGTGCTGGGCTTCAACTACCTCCACCTGGTGCGCGACCTGCCCGGCACGCTGCACCACATCCACGCCCTGCTCGCACCGCAGGGCCTGTTCGTCTCCAAGACGCCCTGCCTCGGCGACCTGACCCCGCTGCTGCGGCTGGCCTTGCTGCCCGCGATGCGCGCGATCGGTCTGGCGCCGCATGCCGGCGTGTTCCGGGCGGCGCAGCTCGGGGCGCATCTGCAGGCGGCCGGCTTCGAGGTGCTTGCCAGCGAGAACCACGCGACGAAGGGTGGCGAGAACCGCCCCTTCATCGTGGCGCGCAAGCGGTGACCTGCACTTCGGCGCAGGGCGTCGCCCCGCCCCGATCCGCTACCATCCGACCCGCGGTGCAAGCCGCGCCCGGGCCCGCGGGAAGGGTTGAACCCACTTGCCTTCTTCATGACGATCCACAGCCTTTTGTGCAGCCGGATTTGCGGGTCATCGGCGCCTGATGCACGGAGGTTTCCATGAAGCGCATTCCCGCCCGGCCCGACATCGGCCACCTGAAGAAGCAAGCCAAGGAACTGCTGGCGCTCTACCGCAGCAACGACCCCGCGGCCTTTCACCGATTTCGCAGCGCCTTGCCGGCTGCGTCGGGCAAGACCGATGCCGCCCTCGCAGCCCAAGGCTTGCGCCTGCACGATGCGCAGTCGTGCGTGGCGCGCGAGTACGGCTTCGCGTCGTGGGCAGACCTGCAGGGCTTTGTCCTCGCCCGCAGGGCGCAGGCCGATGACCCGGCCCAAGCAGTGCTCCATTGGCTGCGCCTCGTGTACGCGGGCGACATCGCCGGCGGCACGAACCGCGCACGGCCCGCGGTGGCCTTGCGTATGCGCGACGAGAACCCTGCCCTCGCGGCGGGTGGCGACCCTTGGGTGGCCTGCGCCATCGGCGACGAAGCCGCGCTGCGCCACGCCACCGCGCAAGACCCGGCATGGGTCCATCGCGCGGGTGGCCCGCTGCACCTGCCGCCGCTCGTGGCCGTCACGCATTCCGGCCTGATGCGACTGCCGGACTATCGCGAACGCCTGCACGCGTGTGCGAAGTTCCTGCTCGACGCCGGTGCGTCCCCCAATCAATCGGCAGGCAACCGCTGGCCTCCCGCATCGCTCGAAACGCCCGCCGACACCGAGCGGCTTTCCGCGCTGTACGGCGCGGCCGGCCAGAACCACGACCCTGAACTGACGAAGCTGCTGCTCGACGCCGGGGCCGACCCGAACGACGGCGAATCGCTCTATCACTCGCTGGACCAGCCTGCCTGCACGAAGCTGCTGCTGGAAGCCGGCGCACGCGTGACGGGTTCGAACGCGCTGTACCGGGTGCTCGACCTGGACGACGTCCAGACGTTGCGCCTCCTGCTCGCACACGGCGGCGACGCGAACGAACCGCCGCAGGGCTCGCCCATCTCGGACTGGGGTTCGCCGCTGCTGTGGGCCCTTCGCCGCCGCCGTTCACCGGCGCACATCGAGGCCTTGCTGGTCGCTGGCGCGCACCCCAACGTGTTCACGCAAGACGGCACGCCCGCGCACACCGTCGCCCTGCGCTTCGGACTGACCGAGGTCGCACAGCTGCTGCAGGCCGCGAGCGGCGACCCGGCGCCACTCCCCACCAGCGAGGCCTTCATCGCCGCATGCGCGCGCGGCGACGCAGCCGCGGCGCGCGACCTGCAGGCACGGCACCCTGAGCTCATCGGCTCGCTCAACCCCACGCAGCTTCGCCTGCTGCCCGAGCTCGCAGCGCAGGGCTGCAGCGATGCGGTGAAGGCGATGGTCACGCTCGGCTGGCCCCTCGAAGTCCGTGGCGGCGACTGGGACGCCTCGGCGCTCAACCACGCCGTGTTCTGCGGCGATGCGGCGCTCACCCGGTTCCTGCTCGCACACGGTGCCGACTGGCAGGCGCCGCATGGCTTCGGCGACAACGCCTGCGGCTCCTTGTCGTGGGCCTCGCTGAACGAGCCCGTCGAAGGCGGCGACTGGGTCGGCTGCGCCCAGGCCCTGGTGGCGCACGGCATGCCTCCCGCGCGGCCCGACCCGGAGAGTGCGGATGGTGTGCTCATCGGTGCGCGGCGCAGCGTGTTCTCGGACGAGGTCACGGACTTCCTGCTGGGCGCATCGATGGCGTGAAGCGGGACGGTGCCGCGCGCTCAGCGCACCACCATCGCCCCGAACACCACGATCAGCAAGGCCAGGTAGACCTTGGCGTGGATGCGGTCCGGAATGCGCCCGATCCACAGCGCGGCGACGCGGATGCCGATCCACGAGCCCGCCACGAGCGCCGCCGCCGCGCGCACGTCGACATACCCCACATGCCACGGCCCGAACGCCGGCGTCGAGGTGGCGGACAGGGCCACGTAGGTGGCCGTGCCCGCCAGCGCCACCGGCAGGGACAGCGGGTTGGCCATGGCCGTCGCGCGGCTCATCTCGATGCCGCGACGGCGCATGAGCGGCACCGTCATCACGCTGCCGCCGACGCCAAGGAAGGCAGCAATCCAGCCGATCGCCAGGCCCGACAGCGCCGTGGCCGTGAGAGAGGGCGCAGCCTTGCCCGCCACGGCCGGCGAAAGAAAGCCGGGGCGCAGCCAGCAGTCCACGATGGTCAGCGCGAGGTACGCCGCAAACGCCCAGCGCAGCCATTCCCCGTGGACCGCGGTGGCGGCCAGCGCACCCAGCACCGCACCGGCACCGATGACGCCCAGCAGCGGCCGGATGTGCGACCAGTCCAGCGTCCCTGCGCGCTGATGGCGCCACGTGGCCAGCAGCGCGCCGAAGACCATCACGCAGGTGGACGTGGCCACCGCGATCTGCATGGCCGACTGCCCGACGGCGCTGTCGGCCGCATTCAGCTGGGACAGCAGCTGGTAGAGCAACGGGACCACGACGAATCCACCGCCGAAACCGAACAGCACGGTGGTGACGCCCGTCAGGCATCCGCACACCCCCAACATCACATACAACGACACAAGGCACTCCATCGACACGGAAAGAAGCCTCGAGGCTAGAGTCCGGGGGTCTGGCGCGCTTGCGATGTTCGGTCAACAATATTTGCGTTCCGGCCAACCCATGAATCCGCTGCCGTGCGCAACCAGTCCCTCGACACCCTCGACCCCACACCCCGCGCCGTGCTGGCCATCGGCACCGACTACGCGCCCGGCACCCTGCTCGAAATGCACAGCCACCGCCGCGCCCAGTTTCTCTACGGCGCGACCGGGCTGATGGAGGTGGGCACGGACGACGGCGCCTGGGTCGTGCCGCCCCACAGCGGTGTCTGGATTCCGGCCGGCAAGCCGCACCGGGTGCGGATGGTGGGCGTCAGCACGCGCAGCCTCTACATCGAGCCGGCCGCCGCGCCGCGCGGCGGTCCGCAGTGCGAAGTGCTGGCCGTGTCGCCGCTGCTGCGGCAGCTGCTGATCGAGGCCATCGACGTGCCGGCGCTGTACGACGAACGCGGCCGCGACGGCCTGTTGATGTCGCTGGTGCTGAAAGAAGTCGGCCGCGCGGCGGCCCTGCCCTTCTTTGCGCCGCTGCCGGGCGAGCCGCGGCTGGCGGCGCTGTGCATCGCCTTCCTGCACGCGCCCGACGTGCGCACGTCGCCCCTGGCCTGGGCACGGCAGCTGCACCAGAGCGAACGCACCTTCAGCCGGTTCTTCCGCCAGCACACCGGAATGGCGTTCGCCGAATGGCGCAGCCAGGCCTGCCTGCTCTCGGCCATGGCCCAGCTGGCGATGGGCCGGCCGGTGACCGCGGTGGCGCTTCAGCTGGGCTACGACAGCCCGGGCGCCTTCTCCACCATGTTCCGCAAGCGGCTCGGGCAGAAGCCTTCGGCGTTCATCGCGGCCTGAGGCACAGGTTCTCGCCCGCGGCGATGCATGGCATCCTTCGCCTGCTTGCCCGCCGATTCACAGGGAGTGAAACCAATGAAGCCTCGCCCGCCCAAGCACCGCACCGTGCTGGCATGCCACCTTGTCGCATCCGCCTGTGCAGCAGCGACCTTGCTGGCTGCAGTCCCCACACACGCCGCCGACACCTGGACCGAGATCGCCACCACCCCGCGCAAGCAGGTGCTGCTGCAGCGCGACTCGGTCAAGCCGCATGGCGATGCCGTGGAAGCGTGGACGCTCTACCGCTACGACGAGCTGCAGACCGACGTGGGCAAGACCCCGTTTCGCACCTCGCGCTATCTCTACGACTACGACTGCAAGGGCCGGCGCGAAAAGATGCGCCGCGTCGTGAGCCACAACGGGCCGCTGGAAGTGCACGACATCGACCTCGCCCGGCGCAGCGAATGGAAGGCCGTGGGCGGCCCCACCACGGTGAGCGGGATCGTGTTCAAGCACGTGTGCGCGCAGGCGCGCTGACCGAAAGGACGCACGGGCGCTTTCCAGCAACGTGAAGAGGGCCTGAGGGCCCTGCGTTGCCAGCAGGAACGGCCACTGCTACGATGCCCTTCCGCGGGAAAACAGCCTCCCGCGCTGCAAAGCAAGACGGTGTCCCGTCCAAGCGCTGGTGACCCTCAACGGAGTTTTCCGTGGACACCGCCTTGCCTGACGCCTCCTCCGCGCTTCCTGCGCCCCCCACGCCCATTTCCTTTGCCGAAGCGTTTCGCTTCTGGCTCAAGCTCGGCTTCATCAGTTTCGGCGGGCCCGCCGGGCAGATCGCGATCATGCATGCGGAGCTGGTCGAGCGGCGGCGCTGGATCAGCGAGAAGCGCTTCCTGCATGCGCTGAACTTCTGCATGCTGCTGCCCGGCCCCGAGGCGCAGCAACTGGCCACCTACATCGGCTGGCTCATGCACCGCACGCGCGGCGGCATCGTGGCCGGCGCCCTGTTCGTGCTGCCCTCTTTGTTCATCCTCATCGCGCTGTCGTGGGTCTACCTGCGCTTCGGCAACGTGCCGGTGGTGGCCGGCATCTTCTACGGCATCAAGCCCGCGGTCACCGCGCTGGTGCTGCATGCGGCGCACCGCATCGGCAGCCGCGCGTTGAAGAACCGGTGGATGTGGGGCATCGCCGCCGCGGCCTTCGTCGCCATCTTCGCGTTCGACGCGCCGTTTCCGGCGATCGTGCTGGCCGCCGGCCTGATCGGCCACGTCGGCGCGCGATGGGCGCCCGAGGTGTTCGCACTCGGCGGCGGCCACGGCAGCGCGCAGCAGCACCACGGCCCGGCGCTGATCGACGACGACACGCCCACGCCGGCGCACGCGCGCTTTTCCCGCGCGCACCTGCTCAAAATTCTGGGCATCGGCCTGGGCCTGTGGCTGCTGGCCATGGGCGTGCTCGTGGCGACCCAGGGCCTGCACGGCACGCTCACGCAGATGGGCGGGTTCTTCACCAAGGCTGCGCTCCTGACCTTCGGCGGCGCCTATGCCGTGCTGCCTTACGTGTACCAGGGGGCCGTCGAGCAGTACCACTGGCTCTCCGGCGCGCAGATGATCGACGGGCTGGCGCTGGGAGAAACCACGCCGGGGCCGCTCATCATGGTCGTGGCCTTCGTCGGCTTCGTCGGCGGCTGGCTGACGCAGGTGCTGGGGCCCGACTCGCTGTTCCTCGCCGGCGCGCTGGCCGCGACGGTCGTCACCTTCTTCACCTTCCTGCCCTCGTTCATCTTCATCCTGGCCGGCGGGCCCGCCATCGAGGCCACGCACGGCCGGCTGGGCTTCACGGCACCGCTGTCGGCGATCACCGCGGCGGTGGTGGGCGTGATCCTGAACCTGGCGCTGTTCTTCGCGTACCACGTGCTCTGGCCGCATGGCTTCGCAGGCCGCTTCGATGCGATCTCGGCGGTGATGGCCGTGGCCGCGGCCATCGCCCTGTTCCGCTTCAAGGTCGGCGTGATGACGTTGCTCGGTGCCTGCGCGGCCGTCGGGTTAGCGCTCACGTGGCTGTCTTCCTTGCCGCGCTGAAGGAGTTCCCATGGACGCCCGACCCCAACCATTGCCCTTCGACCCCGCCACGCTGCGCGGGCTGTCGCAGAAGCTTCTGAACAGCCACCACCAGAACAACTATGGCGGCGCCATCAAGCGCCTCAACGCCATCCGCGCGCAACTCGCCACGGCATCGTTCACCGCCATGCCCGGCTTCGCGCTCAACGGCCTCAAGCGCGAAGAGCTCATCGCCAGCAACTCGATGCTGCTGCACGAGCTGTACTTCGCTTCGCTCGGCGGCGACGGCCAGACGATGGAGCCCGCCATGGCGCTCGCATTGGCGGCCAGCTTCGGCAGCGTCGACCGATGGCGCGAAGAGTTCGCCGCCATGGGCCGGGCGCTCGGCGGCGGTTCGGGCTGGGTGCTGCTCAGCTTCCAGCCGCGCGAGGGCACGCTGGTCAACCAATGGGCTGCTGACCACACCCACGCGCTGGCGGGCGGCATGCCGCTGCTGGCGCTGGACATGTACGAGCACGCCTACCACCTGGACCACGGCGCCGCCGCCGGCGCGTACGTCGAAGCGTTCATGGCCAACATCGACTGGGCCCCGGTGTACGCGCGCTACCAGCAGGCGGTGCACGCCGCCAGCGAACCCTTCGGCGCGACAGCAGACGACGTGGCCGGATCGATGCTGCTCGACGTGCGCCGTGCCGGCGTGTTCGCGCAGGCCACGTCGATGCTCCCCGGTGCCCGCTGGCGCGACCCGGCGGCGGTCGATCGCTGGGCCGCCGAACTGCCGGCCGACCGCGCGCTCGTCGTCTACTGCGTGTACGGCCACGAGGTGGGGCGCAGCACGGCCCTGCGGCTGCGCGCCGCGGGCCTGGATGCACGTTATCTGCGCGGTGGCATCGACGGCTGGCAGGCCGCCGGCCGTCCGCTCCAGCCCAAGCCTGCCGCCCCAGGAGCCACGCCATGAAATGGATCACCCGCGAACGCCCGAAGATCGACCGCATCGCCTGCCCGTGGCTGATCCTGCGCTTCATCGACCGCGAGGCCGAGTTTCTCTACGTGCCGCCGGCCGACGTGCTGGCCATGGCGCAAAGCACCGGCGCCACGCCCTACGACATTCCGGGCGTGGAGATGAGCCACGTCGGCGAGCGCTGCAGCTTCGACGCCTTCCTCGCGAAGTACCGGCTCACCGAGCCTGCGCTGCACCAGATGGCCGACATCGTGCGCGGTGCGGACACCTCGCGGCTCGACCTCACGCCGCAGTCGGCAGGGCTCTACGCGATCTCGCTGGGCCTGTCGCGCGTGTTCGCCGACGACCACGTCATGCTGCAGCACGGGCTGGTGATGTACGACGCGCTCCATGCCTGGTGCAGCGAGGGCCGCGGCGAGACGCACCACTGGCCACCGAAGATGCCGGGGTGAAGCGGGTCGGAGGACGATGGCCTGCCTTGCCGGAAGCGCGCTAACATTTCGCCCGGCTCCGCCGCACCACCCGGGTCGGCCCCTTGAGCGCACAGCGACAACCCAGGGTGTCACCGCAAATGGAGCGTCCCGATGTGGAGCATCCTGGCCGACCTTGTCGTCGGCATCTTCGATTTCGTTCTCGATGTCCTGCTGTTCCGCGGCCTGCGCCGCAAGCATGGCCAGCGCAACCGCAGCGTGGCGCAAGACACCGTCGAGGTCGCGCGCTTCGATGTCGTCACGCTGACGTTCATCGCGCTGGTCAGCGTCGGCTTGATGCTGGTCCTGGCCCTCGGATTCGATGTGCCGGCGGGCTGGAGCGTGGGCATCGGCGTCACCGTCGGCGCGGTCTGGGGCCTCTGGCGGTACGCCCAGCTGGTTCGTGAATGAGTGAGTGATGAACGCATGAAGCATTCAAGAGGGTCAACGATGCCGGGCGTGACTCGTTTCGCGTGCCTGGCCACGGGGCTGTCGATCGCAGCCGCCCTGCTCGCTGCTGGCTCCGCCGCGGCCCAGTCCCTCGCCTGCAACGGCTACCTCGTCGGAAAAGGGGCGTCGCCCGCGACCTTGCTCCAGACCTGCGGCGAGCCGGTCTACCGGCAAGCGGTCTGCGTGCCGATGGTGCAGCTGGGCTGGGTCCTCACGCCCTATCGGCCGGGCAGCCCCGAGGCCGTGCTCGCCAACCAATGCGTGCCGATGGAAGAGTGGACCTACGACCGGGGTCCGGGCACCTTCTTCGGCATCGTGCGCATCTACAACGGCACCATCGAATCGGTGCGCGACGGGGACCGCGGCCGTTAGGGGGTCGACCGATCAGTGCGCCCGAAACGCCCGGCAACATCTCCGGTACCCACTACAGGGGAAGACGCCCGCGCAACGGCGTTGACGACGATGCCTGGCAGGGCCACCATGGCCCATCGTCCCCGTCACGCATGCCCAAACAGGCAACGGACTCGTTGGAGCAAGGGAGCAGGCCCGCTCTGTTCAGAGCTTTCAAGGAGTTCCCATGGCCGACGAAAGCGACAAGGTGTTCGCGGGCTCGATCCCGAAGTTCTACGACACGCTGATGGTCCCCCTGATCTTCGAGGGCTACGCCGTCGACGCGGCCGCCCTGGTCGCTGCGTTCTCGCCCGGCGCGGTGCTGGAAACGGCGGCCGGCAGCGGCGCGGTCACGCGGATGCTGGCACCCCAGCTCGGTGCCGGTGCACGCTACGTGGTGACCGACCTCAACCCCGCCATGCTCGACTACGCCGTCACCCGCCAGGCGAGTGACAACCGCATCGAATGGCGGCAGGCCGACGCGCTCGCTTTGCCGTTCGAGAACGCCTCCTTCGATGTGGTCCTGTGCCAGTTCGGCGCCATGTTCTTCCCGGACCGGGTCGCCGGCTACAGCGAGGCGCGCCGCGTGCTCAAGCCCGGCGGGCGCTTCGTGTTCAGCGTCTGGGACCGCATCGAAGAGAACGCCTTCGCCGACGACGTCACCCGCGCCGTCGCCACCGTGTTCCCGGACGACCCGCCGCGCTTTCTCGCGCGCACGCCGCATGGCTACCACGACGTCGCACAGATCCGCGACGACCTGCGCCGCGCGGGGTTCACCGACATCGAGGTCCAGACGCACGAAAAGCTGAGCCGCTCACCCTCGGCACGCGAGGTGGCGGTGGCCTACTGCCAGGGCACGCCGCTGCGCAACGAGATCGAGGCGCGCGACGCGAGCCTGCTCCAGCTCGCGACCGACCGCGCGGAGGAGGCGATTGCCAGCCGGCATGGCGCGGGGCCGGTGGCGGGCAAGATCCAGGCGCATGTGATCGTGGCGACGGGGTAGGCCCGTCGTCCGCGAAGTCATGGCGGGCGACCGTACCACGCTCGCTCAGATCGCCGATGCACTGCACGAGCGGCGCATCCCGACCTCACGCGGCGGCACGTGGTCACCCACGCAAGCGGCTCACGTCATAGATCGGCTGTCGCTGCGGCCCTGACACCCTGCGCTGCGACCAGGGAGTACGGCGTGCCAGTGGTCAACTAGCGCCTGGGCACCGATGCAACCAGCCGCACCGCCGACGCATTCGCCGCGACCCTGGCACCCAGCGTGTGCCCAATATGGCAGGAGGGTATGAGCCGACGCGCCACTGCCGAGGCGCTTCAGGCCAAGGACACTAAGACCGCGTACGATGGCGATGCATGAGCGTCGACCGCAATGCGCAGCGTGTTGGCGCGGCGTCCACCCCTCTAGACTCCCGCCCCACATCGTCCGTACTCCACTACGCCGCGCGCCAACGCGGCAATTCGTGCTCTACACCATGATCCGCTCGCGCGCGACCGACAGCCTCCAACGTCTGAAGTATGCGCGGCAATCCTTTCTTCCACGCACCACGACTCTTGAAGGCTGCTTCAACGTCCGCCAACGAGAGCGCCGTGGTCGCGCCGCTCAGCAAATCGGCGACAGCCCGCATCTGCTCTGGCAGCGTGGCGGGCCAGGGACGCGCGGTCGCGACGGCGGCTGGCAGATGCGGAATTCCCACTCGTTCATCAAGTGATGAATCGAATGGGTTCTTGATGGAATCTGGCTGCACCGCCCGTCCAGTCTGCGCCGACTGGACCTCTCCTTGAAACGACGGATTCTGGAATTCGGGACGCAGCCAGCGCACGAGCCCCGCCATTTCCTCCGCTGCGCGCCGTGCATTGAGCGCCGCCAGCCGCTCCAGTAGCGTGGACGTGTTGCCGACAGCCAGCGCAGGCGCAAGGTCTTGCCACCCGTAGGCTTCGAGCACCGCATCGTCGAGCTCGTCATGCAGCTCTTTGAGCACGCCAACCAGTCCTTGTTCGTGGATAGTCTTTTCCTTCGCAGTCATGACGCGCGGCTCAACCGCACGCAGCACTTCGAGCACGTTGTACATGCCGGTGAGTGTGAGATTAGGATGCGCCACCTGCTGGCGTCTGCGATGCGCGTCGATTTGCTCAGCCAGTGCGCCGATACGGTCGCGCAGGGCAGACTTGAGGCCAGTATCGTCATCGGGAAACGGGAATGTTTCGAAGCAGCGAGATTTGTTATAGCGCGGCCGATCCTCAAGCGTTCCTCCTGTCGCACCAGCCCACGCGCAATGCGAATAGCTTGAAAGCACGCCGAAAACCCAGTCGCTTTGGATCGCGAACATCACTGTAGTGCTATCACAGATGGTTTGCGCGTCGACGTAAGCAAACACACGGTGTTTCGCTGTCAGCGACGTCACGATCATCTTCTTGAGGCCAAGCAATGCTGGGCGAAACGTGCTGCGTGCTTCGCCGAATATCCACCAGCGGTCTCTGACCGCCGGTCGCGCGTTTTGGTCTCGTTCGGGCTTCACATGATCGTGAACATACTGATAGAGCGCAGGTTGTTTGATGCGCAAATCGGACGCAGAAAATCCAAAGAGGTCGATGGCAAATAGTCCGCGAGGTGCTTGGGTAATGTCGCTGCCGGTCATCGCCGGTCGAATCAAAGCTTCCGAGCTACCGAAGGCCGCATCTAGAGCGCGCGCTTGCTCGGCCCCGACGATGAAACCTTGCCCGCTTAGTTGGTAACCAACACTGCTTATGGCGCCGTTGGCACGAAGGGTTTCGGCGGCACCGGCGTCTGTTCCAACTGTCAAACCGGCCGAGATATGACCAGTCGCAGGGTGAAGCAGCACGGCGAATTCACCTTGACCAGTACTGTGTTCACTTTCAAGCGTAAGCAGGGTTCCTGCACTTGGTCCATGTGCCCCAACTGTCATGGCAACACGGACCGCCGCTCCGTCCGAATTGTCAACCCAGGGATGATCAGGCACAGCAAAAACAATAGCTAGACCTGCCGCGGAGTGCTTTTCCAGCAGTGCCCTATTGAAGCTTTGCCGCAAACTATTCGTCGTGATCAGGCCAAATCGCGTTGTTTGACCGCCTGTCACCAAGCTTGCCGCCCGGTCCCACCAGTACATGACGAAGTCTGCATTCTGCGGAACACCGGGGTTAACCGCTCGAAGCGACTGCAAATAGCCGTCACCCAAATGTTCACGAATGGTGCGTGCGCCCAGGTACGGAGGGTTACCAACGATGAAATCGGCTTGCGGCCACTCGGCCTTGCGTGCTCCGATGTATCTCCATTGCGGCACCTGCGCTGCGTCGTCCGGCACCTTCTTCCCGGTAGCTGGATGTAGCTTCTTCGTACGCCCGTCCCAACGCGTGAGGAGCAGCCCGTCGGGGTCATACGCCGGTTCGAGGTCATCCCACGCCAACACGGCGTCGCGGCATTCGATGTTCCCATAGTCGTGCACCACCGGCTCGGCGATGGCGGAATTACCGCGAGTACGAATCTGCCATTGCAAATAGCCGATCCAGAGCACCAGCTCAGCCAGCCCGGCGGCGCGTGAATTGAGTTCAATGCCGCGCAACTGTTGCAGGGTGACTGTTTCTCCTTCGAGGCCCAGCGCTTCCTGACTGTCGCCGAAGTCGTGCAGCTGATTGAGTACTTCGCCTTCGAGGCGCTTCAAGTGCTCCAACGTCACGTACAGGAAGTTGCCGCTACCGCAGGCGGGATCGAGGACACGCAGCGTGCAAAGGCGATGGTGAAAGCGCCGCACCTCGGCGCGCGCTTCGGCCAGTTTGTCGGCGGATTTTTTCTTGTCATTCAGCTGCTCGGCCTCTTGCGCGAGCAGAACCGCAGCGGACTGAGCGTCGGCCCATTCAGCGCGCAATGGCTCAATGACGGTCGGCATCACGAGGCGCTCGACATACGCGCGCGGCGTGTAGTGTGCGCCGAGTGCGTGACGCTCGGCTGGGTCGAGTGCGCGTTCGAGCAAGGTGCCGAAAATCGCGGGCTCGACTTCGTTCCAACGCGCCCCAGCCGCGTCGATGAGCAAATCAATCTGCGGCGGCGTGAGTAGCAGGCTGTAGCCGTCTTCGCTGCTCCCCTTGAAGAGCTTGCCGTTGAAATGCAGCACATCATGTCGCAAGGCGGCGCTGAAGCCGCCATGGTCCATGTCGGCCCACAGGCTGCGCAACAGTTGCATTAGCGTGGGCGGCGAATGCCGATGTTCTTTGAGCAATGCGAGGAAAGAGCCTTTGACGAGCAATTCCACATCCTCAGCGAACATTGAGAATAGGCTGCGCGTGAGGAATGCCGCCACGTGGTCTGGTCGATGCCCGGACGCCTCCATCGACTTGGCCAGTCCAGCCAACTTCGCGGCCACCTCAAGAGTGGCGACGGCGCTGATGCGGCTCGGGTCGAGCGCGTCAGGATCGGTCCAGACCAGACGCAACCGTTCGAGGATTTCGGGTTTGGCGAGGTCGGCCAGGGCGATCCGGTGGCTGCGCGGATCGGGGAAGGGGGTGTAAGTGGCGCCGCTGCGCGTGAAGTCGGCGTAGAGTTCGATGACGTTGCCTACATCGACCACACACAAGAACGGCACTCGGCCCTCGGCAGCAGGCAGGGCACGCGCATAAGCCTGTGCCTGCGCATGCGCGCCGAGCATGGCGGTGTTGAAGCGGTCGGTGCCGGACTTGACCTGGCGCAGTTTCTTGCTCTCCCAGACGAAGTGGCCTTGCCGATAGCAGTCGATGCGCCTGGCGGCTTGGCCGCCATCGGCGAAGTGTTCTTTGAGCGGGCGCTCGAACATATAGTCGGCCGAATGCGTCGGACGAGGAACGCCGAGCACATCGCACAGATCGAGCACAAAACTCTGTGAAGTTGCCAGCTCGGATGCATCCGTTAGCTGAACAGTGCGCCAGCGCCCGATGAAGGTGCTGACTTGAGATTCTGTTTGGTGCTGATCCGGAGACAAAGGCGGCGATACGGCGGTTTGGCAAGATGCGGTCATGTGTCACGAATTGTGATCGAAATGCTTCGTCTAGGTATCAGAGAAAAAGGCGCATGAAAGGCGCAAATATCGGGCGCGCATCAGGTGTCGTGACGCCTAAATGGGGGCATTTTTTCAAACGGCTCTCCTTCCTCAATCCCCTCGACCGCAGTTGCAGCCGAAGCCCTCCCACTCGTAGAGCAAGCGCTCGAAGAAGCCTTGGCCATCGGCAACGACACCAGCAAGGCACGCGCAGCGGTCCAGATGGCTCGCGACGCCCTCGCTGCAGTGATCTCGTCAGAGTAGCGGGCCGTCCCTAGCTACAGCTGCCGAGCGCGACGCGGCGATACAGGAAGCCGTTGATGCTATCCATGCGGTCGCCGTGGTGAGTGGCACCATCGATGCCGCACCCTGATGCCGAGCTGCTGCCAGCGCCCATCGTGCCCGGTGTGGTGCTGCAGGCGAGGCGGGGCAGCAGCTGCAGCCTGCCCAGCGCGTGCTGGCCGCCGCGAAGGGCCCCTATGCGGCCGCCTCGAAAGAAACCTCTTCAGTCCGTGCGCACCTCGCCGCGAAGAAAACCACCCTCGCCGTGATCCGCACGCGCCGGACCGGTGGCGACGAGTAGCCCAGCGACGCCGCCGCGATGGCCGCCTTGTCGATGGATGCCAAAGACCTGCGCCGCATCGTTCCCGGCTTGCAGGCCAAGGTCGACGCGGACGCGCCGTCGATGCAGGCGGCCCAACAGGCCGTAGTGACCGCGGAGGCTCGCGCTGAACTCGACGCGCGATGACCGCCCCCGTGCGCGCGGGGGAGGCGCACTTCGTGGCGCAGGTGCGCGCTCTCCGCCTAGCTGGGAAGACCCCGCATGCGCGCTACGTCCGCAGGATCTTCTCGATCGCCTTGCCCTTGGCCAGCTCGTCGACCAGCTTGTCCATGTAGCGGATCTTCTGCATCAGCGGGTCTTCGACTTCTTCGACGCGCACGCCGCACACCACGCCCTTGATCAGCGCGCGGTTCGGGTGCAGCGCCGGGGCCTGCGCGAAGAAGGTCCTGAAATCGTTCTGCTGGTCGATCTGCTGCTGCAGCCCCGCGGCGTCGTAACCGGTGAGCCAGCAGATGACCTCGTTGACTTCTTCCTTCGTGCGCTGCTTGCGCTGCGCTTTCTGGACGTACATGGGGTACACCTTGGCGAACGGCATCGCGAAAATCTTGTGCTCGGACATCGTCATGTCTCCTTCAAGTCGGGCCGCAGGCTGACGCGGGCGCTCAGCCCTTGCGACCACCCACGGTTTTCTTCGCCACCACAGTCTTGCGCGCCGGCTTCATCGCAGGCGCCTCGCGCGCCGACTTCATGTGCCCGCTCTCCCCCGAGGTCATGCCCACGATCTTCGCGAGCTGGCGGCTCACGCTCACGTAGGCGTGGCCGAGGCGGCTGTCGAAGTACAGCGAGTCGCCTCGCGCCAGGCGCACCACTTCGCCGTTGTCGAAGTACACGTCGATCTCGCCCGACAGCACGTAGGCGAACTCTTCGCCCGTGTGGCGCACGAAGTCCTCGGGGCCGTTGATGCGGCGCGCGTGCACGGTGCCGACGATGGGGCTCATCTGCTTGCCGGCGGCGGTGGTGCCCAGGAACTCGTAGGCGATGGCCAGCCCCTTGTAGACCACGCCCTTGCCCGCGCGCGTGACGACCGGGCCGTCGAGCTGCTCGGGCTTGACGCCCGCGCCCGCGAACATGGCGTTCATGTCCATCTCGAGCGCGCGGCCCAGCGCGGTGAAGTTCTCGTAGCCGAGCGCGAGCTGGCCGCGCTCGGCGCGCGAAATGGTGGTGATCGACACGCCGGAGCGCTCGGCCAGTTGCGCCAGCGTCCAGCCGAAACGCTTGCGCGCGGTGCGCAGGCGATGGCCGAAAGTGGTGCGGTCCAGCGTGGGCGGCTCTTCCTTCGGCTTCGCCCCGCCCCGGTTCCCTGTGTGTGGAGTCACGCTTGGCTTTCTCTAGGTATGCCGGGTGATTCTGCCAGCCCCGCGCCCGCCCGGCCACGCACGGCGCGACAGCCCCGGCATGCGTTTTGCGTATGCGCAAATTGCGTGTACGCAAATTTCACCTCGGTGGTGCACCCATGGTTTCCCCTTGGTTGGCGCAAATCAATTTGCGTATCCGCAAATTTCTACCTACACTTTTCGGCGATGACAACAAGCACAACCACTCCCGTCGTGGCCGACTACCTCGTGATCGGCGGCGGCATTGCCGGGGCCTCGGTGGCCCACTGGCTCGCCCCGCATGCGCGCGTGATCCTGCTCGAACGCGAAGCCCAGCCGGGCTACCACTCCACCGGCCGTTCGGCCGCGCTCTTCATGGAGAGCTACGGCACGCCGCAGGTGCGCGCCCTCACCATGGCCAGCCGCGCCTTCCTCGAACACCCGCCCGAAGGCTTTGCCGAGCACCCGCTGCTCACACCGCGCGGCGCGATGATGGTCGCGGGCACCGAGCACCTGCACGAGCTCGAAGCGCACTGGGAGCTGCTGCGCGCCATGGACGTCGGCGCCCAGCGCCTCGATGGCGAGCAGGCGCGCGAGATGGTGCCGGCGCTGCGCCCCGAGCAGGTGGCCGGCGCGGTGTACGAACCCGACGCCTCCGACATGGACGTGCACGCCATCCACCAGGGCTACCTGCGCGGCATGCGCCAGGCCGGCGGCAAGCTGGTGTGCGACGCCGAGGTCACGGCCATGGAACGCGTGGGCGAGCGCTGGCGCGTGACGGCCGGCGACGCGGTGTACGAAGCGCCCGTGGTGCTCAACGCAGCCGGCGCGTGGGTCGACACGATCGCGCAGCTGGCCGGCGTGCGCCCGCTGGGCATCGAGCCGCGCCGCCGCTCGGCCTTCATCTTCGCGCCGCCCGAGGGCCAGAGCGTGGCGCACTGGCCGATGGTGTTCGCCGCCGACGAGGGCTGGTACATCAAGCCCGACGCCGGCATGTTGCTCGGCTCGCCGGCCAACGCCGACCCGGTCGAGCCGCAGGACGTGCAGCCCGAAGAGATGGACATCGCCATCGCCATGCACCGCATCGAGGAAGCGACCACGCTCGCCATCCGCCGCCCCACGCGCACCTGGGCCGGCCTGCGCTCCTTCGTGGCCGACGGCGACCTGGTGGGCGGCTTCGCGCCCGACGCGCCCGGCTTCTTCTGGGTCGCGGCGCAAGGCGGCTACGGCATCCAGACCTCGGCCGCCATGGGCGAGGCCTGCGCCGCGCTGGCACGCGGCCTGCCGCTGCCCGAGCGCATCGCGGGCTTCGGGCTCACGGTCGAGATGCTCGGCCCGCAGCGGCTGCGCACGGCCGGCTGATCCGTTCCTTCCCCCACAACAACCTCCCCACGAGAAATCACCATGCGTGTCTTCAGTGCCTCCCTCGCGACCGAAACCAACACCTTCGGCCC
Organism: Variovorax sp. GW821-FHT09D07; assembly: GCF_059416345.1. Classification (NCBI taxonomy): domain Bacteria; kingdom Pseudomonadati; phylum Pseudomonadota; class Betaproteobacteria; order Burkholderiales; family Comamonadaceae; genus Variovorax; species Variovorax sp. GW821-FHT09D07. The sequence goes on along the minus strand of NZ_JBWKOY010000002.1, from coordinate 593,042 downwards.
GATGCCGACCGGCATCGCGTCCTTCAAGGACCGCGGCTACTTTCCCGCCGGCCAGCACCCCGATGCGCTGACGATCTACTCGGGCCCGCTGTGGGCCGCGCGCATCCGCGGCAAGGAAAAGGGCTGGACGCTGCTCGAAGGCATGGTGGCGGGCGCGCAGCCCAGCGGCATCACCACGCGCCACGCCTACGAAACCCTGCGCGACGAAATGCTGAACGACCTGCGCGCCGCGCTGCCGGTCGACATGGTGCTGCTCGGCCTGCACGGCGCGATGGTGGCCGACGGCTACGACGACTGCGAAGGTGACATGCTGGCGCGCGTGCGCCAGATCGTGGGCCCTGATGTGGTGATCGGCGCGGAGCTCGACCCGCACAACCACCTCACGCCCGCCATGGTGGACAACGCCAACGTGATGGTCTCCTTCAAGGAGTACCCGCACACCGACGTGCTCGAACGCGGGCTGGAGCTGGTCGACATCTGCGCCGCGGCCGTGGAAGGCAAGGTCAAGCCGGTGGTCGCGATGGTCGACTGCGACATCATCGTCACCGTCCACACCTCGCGCGAACCGGCGCGCAGCTTCGTGCAGCGCATGCAAGCGCTCGAAGGCAAGGACGGCGTGCTCTCGGTCTCGCTCACGCACGGCTTCTCGTGGGGCGACGTGCCCGAGATGGGCACCAAGGTGCTGGTCTACACCGACGGCGACCAAGCGAAGGCGAATGCGCTGGCACGCCAGCTGGCCGACGAAGTCATCGCCATGCGCGACGGCCTCACGGTCAACTACCCGAGCATCGACGACTCGCTCGACGAGGCCCTGGCCTTCGATGGCGGCCCCGTGGTGCTGGCGGACGGCGCCGACAACCCCGGCGGCGGCGCGGCGAGCGATTCCACCTTCATCCTGCGCCGCATGCTGGAGCGCGGCATCACCAATGCGGCCCTGGGCCCGATGTGGGACCCGATCGCCGTGCGCATCGCCTTCGACGCCGGCGTGGGCGCCAGGCTGCAGATGCGCATCGGCGGCAAGATCAGCCCGCTGTCGGGCGATCCGCTGGACCTTGAATGCACCGTGAAGGCGCTGCAGGAAGACCTGGTGATGACGGGCCTGTCGAACACGCCCACCGCCATGGGCGACTGCGCGCTGGTCGAGGTGAACGGCATCGACATCGTGCTGATCACGCGGCGCAACCAGGCCATGGGCACCGACCTGTTCACGCAGCTGGGTTGCGACCTGGCGGCCAAGAAGATCGTCGTGGTCAAGTCGTCGCAGCACTTCTACGCGTCGTACTCCCAGGTGGCCAAGCACGTGATCTACGCCGGCGCACCGGGCGCCGTGACGCTCGACCTCACCACCCTGCCGTACCGCAAGGCTCGCCTGCCGAAGTGGCCCATCGGCGTCGCCGCCTGAACTCCCTCTTCTTCTTTTTTGTTTCGCCCCACCGACCGGAGAACCGACGATGACCCGACGAACGCTTGCTGCCCTCGCTGCCCTGGCCCTTTCGGCCGCCAGCCTTCCCGCGCTCGCCCAGACGCCGCCCAAGACACTCAAGGTGGTGGCGCATGCCGACCTGAAGATCCTCGACCCGACCTTCACCACGGCCTACATCTCGCGCAACTTCGGCCACATGGTGTATGACACGCTGTTCGCGCAGGACGCCACCGGCAAGCCGCAGCCGCAGATGGTCGAGAAGTACACGACCTCCAAGGACGGCAAGCAGTGGAGCTTCACGCTGCGCCCCGGCCTGAAGTTCTCCGACGGCGCCGCCGTGACCTCGGCCGACGCCGTGGCCTCGCTGCAGCGCTGGGCGGCACGCGACAGCCTGGGCCGCGCCATGACGGCCGTCGGCGCCGAGTGGAAGGCGACCGACGCGCGCACCCTCACGCTCACGCTCAACGAGCCCTTCGGCATGGTGCTCGACGCGCTGGCCAAGCCCTCGGGCTTTCCGCCGGTGATCCTGCCCGAGCGCATCGCCAAGCTGCCAGCCACCGCGCCTCTCACCGAGGTCGTCGGCTCGGGGCCCTTCATCTTCAAGCGTGACGAATGGGTGCCGGGCAACAAGACGGTGTTCGTGCGCAACCCGAACTACGTGGCGCGCAGCGAGCCGCCGAGCGGCCTGGCCGGCAGCAAGAAGACCAGCCTCGACCGCGTCGAATGGCTCTACCTGCCCGACGCCAACAGCGCGATCTCGGCGCTCAAGCGCGGCGAGGTCGACTACATCGAGCAACTGCCGCCCGACTACATCGCGCCGCTGCGCACCGACAGCAACATCAAGATCGGCTCCGGCGGCGCCTACCAGGGCTTCCTGGTGATGAACCAGCTGCACCCGCCCTTCGACAACCCGAAGGTCCGCCAGGCGCTGCTGCAGGCCGTGAACCAGGAACGCTTCGTCGCGGCCATGGGCTTCCCGCTGGACATGCGCATGGCCTACTGCGCCACCTGGTTCATCTGCGGCAGCCCCAACGACACTTCGGCCGGTGCGGAGCCCTACCGCAAGGCCGACGTCGCCAAGGCGAAGAAGATGCTCGCCGACGCCGGCTACAAGGGCGAGAAGGTGGTGCTGATGGTGCCCAGCGACGTGCCCTACCTCAACGCCGAGGCGCTGATGGCCGCACAGACCATGAAGAGCATCGGCCTGAACGTCGACGCGCAGACCATGGACTGGGCCTCGATCGGTGCGCGCCGCGCCAAGCGCGATGCGTCCGACGCCGGCGGCTGGAACATGTACGTCACCGTGGCCGGCGAGTTCGACGTGAACTCGCCCATCAGCAACGCCTACCTGGGCGCGGCCTGCGGCAACACACTGCCCGGCTGGCCCTGCGACAAGAAACTCGACGAGCTGCGCACCGCCTGGCTGAAGGAAACCGTGCCGGCCAAGCGCAAGGAACTGCTCGACGCCTTCCAGTCGCGCGCCTACGAGGCCGTGCCGTACATCAATGCCGGCCAGTACTCGGCCGCGTTCGCGGCGCGCGCCAGCATCAAGGGGCTGGACAAGATGTGGGCCGGCCTGCCGACCGTCTGGATGCTCGACAAGTAAGCCGCCGCGCACCGCCATGGGCTACATCGTTCGACGCTTTCTTTCCACGCTGCCGGTGATGGCGGTGGTGGCCGTGGTGGTGTTCCTGCTGATCCACCTCTCGCCCGGCGACCCGGCCGCGCTCATCGCGGGCGACCTCGCCACCACCGAGGACATCGACAAGCTGCGCGCCGCGCTCGGCCTGAACCTGCCGCTGTGGCAGCAGTTCGGGCTGTGGATCGGCAAGATCTTCACGGGCGACCTGGGCACCTCGATCTTCACGCAGGTGCCGGTGACGCAGCTGCTCGGCCAGCGGCTGGAGCCCACGGTGTCGATCGCGGCGCTGACCATGCTCATCACGCTGGTGACGGCCGTGCCGCTGGGCACGCTCGCGGCCTACTGCGCGGGCACCTGGATCGACCGCCTCGTGATGCTGTTCGCGGTGCTGGCCTTCTCGGTGCCGGTGTTCCTCGTGGGCTACCTGCTGGTCTACACCTTCGCGGTGCAGCTGCCGTGGTTTCCGGTGCAGGGCTACGTGAACTTCTCCGAAGGCCCCGGCGCCTGGCTGCGCGCGCTGGTGCTGCCCTGCGTGAACCTGGCGCTGGTGTACATCGCGCTGGTGACGCGCATGACGCGCGCCACCGTGCTCGAGGTTCTGCACGAGGACTACATCCGCACCGCGCGCGCCAAGGGCCTGGGCGTGCTGCCGGTGCTGGGCCACGCGCTGCGCAACGCGGCCATTCCCATCGCCACCACCATCGGCGCGGGCATTGCGCTCCTGATCGGCGGCGTGGTGGTCACCGAGACGGTGTTCGCCATTCCGGGCGTGGGCCGGCTGGTGATCGATTCGGTGCAGCGTCATGACTACCCGGTGATCCAGAGCGTGCTGCTGCTGTCGGCGGGCGTGTACGTGCTGATCAACCTCCTGATCGATTTGAGCTACCGCCTGTTCGATCCGCGCATCCAGTACTAGAACAACGAACGAGCCCCACGACGCCATGTCCACTGCCCTGCCCTTGCGCGAGGTCGATGCGCCGGTGCCCAGCACCGCCGTTGCCGACGCCGCCGAAGACCCTCCTTTCGTACCGCCGCGCTGGCGCTGGGTGCGCAAGCACCCGACGCTGATCGTCGGCGCGCTGCTCCTCATCGCGGTGGCCGCGCTGTCCATCGCCGCGCCCTGGATCGCCACCCACGACCCGCAGGACATCGACCCGCTGGCGCGCATGCAGCCGGCTTCGGCCGAGCACTGGTTCGGCACCGATGCGCTGGGCCGCGACGTGTTCAGCCGCGCGGTGTGGGGCGGTCGCGTGTCGATGATCGTGGGCGCTTCGGTGGCCGTGCTCGCCACCTTCTTCGGCATCGCGCTGGGCCTGGTGTCGGGCTTCGTGCGCTGGGCCGACGGCCCGATCATGCGGGTGATGGACGGGCTCATGGCCATCCCCGGCATCCTGCTGGCCATTGCGCTCATGGCCGTGACGCGCGCCAGCCTCACCACGGTGATCATCGCCATCACCGTGCCCGAGATTCCGCGCGTGGTGCGGCTGGTGCGCTCGCTGGCGCTCACGCTGCGCGAGCAGCTGTTCGTGGAGGCCGCGCACGCAGTGGGCACGCGGCTGCCGGTGATCCTCGTGCGGCACGTGCTGCCGAACATCGTGGCGCCGCTGGTGGTGCAGGCCACCTTCGTGGCCGCCGCCGCCGTGCTCACCGAGGCCGCGCTGTCCTTCCTCGGCGTGGGCGTGCCTTCGCAGACGCCGAGCTGGGGCAACATGATGGCCGAGGGCCGCAACTTCGTGACCGTGGCGTTCCACATCATCCTGTACCCGGGCCTGCTGCTGGCGGCCACGGTGCTGGCCATCAACCTGCTCGGCGACGGCCTGCGCGATGCGCTCGACCCGCGCCTGGCGCGGCAGCTGTGAAGAGGAACGCGCCATGACCATCCCCATGTCCCAGGCCACCCTCGCCCCCGGCGAGCCCTTGCTCGAGGTCGACAACCTGCGCACCTACTTCAGCACGCTCGCGGGCACGGTGCGCTCGGTCGACGGCGTGTCGTACACCGTGCGCGCGGGCCGCACGCTCGGCGTGGTCGGCGAATCGGGCTGCGGCAAGAGCGTGACGGCGCTGTCGATCCTGCGGCTGGTGCCCACGCCGCCCGGGCGCCACATGGGTTCCGTGCGCCTGCGCGGCACCGACCTGATGCAGCTCAGCGAACGCGAGATGCGGCAGATCCGCGGCAACCGCATCTCGATGATCTTCCAGGAGCCGATGACCTCGCTGAACCCGGTGCTCACCGTGGGCCGGCAGATCGCCGAGACGGTGCAGCTGCACCAGAAGGCCAGCCGCGCCGAGGCGCTGCAGCGCGCGGTCGAGATGCTGCGGCTGGTGCAGATCCCCGAGCCCGAGCGGCGCGTGAACGAGTACCCGCACCAGCTCTCGGGCGGCATGCGCCAGCGCGTGATGATCGCGCTGGCCCTGGCCTGCAATCCCGAGGTGCTGATCGCCGACGAGCCCACCACCGCGCTCGACGTGACGATCCAGGCGCAGATCCTCGACCTCATCAAGCGGCTGCAGAAAGAGCTGGGCATGGGCGTGGTGATGATCACGCACGACCTGGGTGTGGTGGCCGAGAGCTGCGACCGCGTGGTCGTCATGTACGCCGGCAAGAAGGTGGAAGAGGCCGACGTGATCGACCTGTTCGACCGCCCGCTGCACCCCTACACCCGCGCGCTGATGGCTTCCATGCCCGCCATGAGCACCTCGAGCGCGCGGCTGCACGAGATTCCGGGCATGGTGCCCGCCGCGCACGAGCTGGGGCGCGGCTGCGCCTTTGCCGCGCGCTGTTCGCAGGCACGCGAACGCTGCCGCCGCGAGACACCGCCGCTCTCGACGCAGGGCGACGGCCACGTGGTCGCCTGCTTCGCGGTGCAGGAACAATGGACCGACGAGGCTGCCGAGGTGAGCGCATGACGACGACAACGACAACAACATCCGCGAAGGCGCCGCTGCTGCAGGTGCGCGAGCTGCGCAAGCACTACACCTCGCCGCGGCGCTGGCTGCGCCCGGCCAAGCCGGCCATCCAGGCGGTCGACGGCGTGTCGTTCACCGTGGGGCATGGCGAGACGCTGTCGCTGGTCGGCGAGTCGGGCTGCGGCAAGACCACCACCGCCAAGTCGGTGATGCGGCTGGTCGAGCCCACCTCGGGTTCGGTGCGGCTGAACGGCGAAGAGCTGCTGACCCTGCCCGCGAACGCGATGCGCCAGCGCCGGCGCGACCTGCAGATCATCTTCCAGGACCCCTACGCCTCGCTGAACCCGCGCCTCACGGCCGGCGACATCGTGGCCGAGCCGCTGCGCAACTTCGGCGACGTGTCGGTGGCCGAGCGGCGCGAGCGCGTGCAGTGGCTGTTCTCGCGCGTGGGCCTGCGGCCCGAGGCGGCGAAGAAGTTTCCGCACGAGTTCTCGGGCGGCCAGCGCCAGCGCCTGGGCATTGCGCGCGCGCTGGCGCTCAACCCCAAGCTGATCGTCTGCGACGAGCCCGTGTCGGCACTCGACGTGTCGGTGCAGGCGCAGGTGGTCAACCTGCTGATGGACCTGCAGGCCGAGTTCGGCATCGCCTACCTGTTCGTGGCGCACGACCTGGCCGTGGTGCGCCACATCAGCCACCGCGTGGCCGTGATGTACCTCGGCCACATCGTGGAGATCGCCGACCGCGACACGCTGTTCTCGGCGCCGCGCCATCCGTACACCGAGATCCTGCTGTCGGCCGTGCCCGTGCCCAACCCACGCACGCCGGCGCGCCGCCTGCTGCTGCAGGGCGATCCGCCGAGCCCGGCCAACCCGCCCTCGGGCTGCCGCTTTCACACGCGCTGCCCGATGGCGCAGGCCGTGTGCAAGGAGCAGACGCCCGAACTGAGCGAGCGCCCCTCGACTTCCCAGGGCGGCCACTGGGTCGCCTGCCACTTCCGTTGAAAGCACTGCCCCCAATGACCGACAAGACACCCCACTACGACCTCTTGATCCACGGCGGCACCGTGATCGACGGCACCAAGGCCCCGCGCTTCGACGCCGACGTGGGCATCGTCAATGGCCGCATCGCCGCCATCGGCAAGCTCGCGGGCCACACGGCCGACCAGACGCTCGACGCCACCGGTCGCATCGTCGCGCCGGGCTTCATCGACTCGCACACGCACGACGACCAGGCCGTGCTGTCGCATGCGCAGATGCCGTTCAAGGTGTCGCAGGGCGTGACCACGGTGGTGGCGGGCAACTGCGGCATCAGCGCCGCGCCGCTGCGCGCCGACATGGACCTGCCGATGCCGCTGAGCCTGCTCGAAACGCCGCCGGAAGACCGCTTCACGACGTTTGCGGCCTACCTCGACGCGCTGCGCGCCACGCCCTCGTCGGTCAACGTGGCGGCGATGGTCGGCCACTCGACCCTGCGCGCCGTGACCATGTCCGACCTCGACCGCCCCGCCACCGCGCAGGAGATCGCCGCCATGCAGGCGCTGGTCGAAGAAGCGATGCAGGCCGGCGCCATCGGCCTGTCGACCGGCACCTTCTACCCGCCGGCCGTGAAGGCGACGACCGAGGAAATCATCGAGGTCGGCCGTCCGCTCACGGCGCGCAAGGCGCTGTACGTGACGCACATGCGCGACGAGAGCGACCGCGTGATGGAGTCGCTCGAAGAAACCTTCCACATCGGTCGCGCGCTCGACATCCCGGTGGTGGTGTCGCACCACAAGGTGCAGAACACGCAGAACTTCGGCAAGACCAAGGTCACGCTGCCCTTCATCCAGGAAGCGATGAAGCACCAGTGCATCGGCCTCGATTGCTACCCGTACACGGCCGGCTCCACCATGATCCGCACCGACCGCGGAATGATGGACGGGCGCGTGCTCATCGCCTCCAGCGTGCCGCACCCCGAATGCGCGGGCCGCGACCTGAAGGACATCGCCGCCGAATGGGGCGTGTCGGGCGAAGAGGCCGCGCTGCGCCTGTCGCCCGGCAGCGCCATCTATTTCATGATGGACGAGGACGACGTGCAGCGCGTGCTCGCCTTCGACGAAACCATGATCGGCTCCGACGGCATTCCGCTGGGCGACAAGCCGCACCCGCGCCTGTGGGGCACCTTCCCGCGCGTGCTGGGGCACTACAGCCGCGACGTGGGGCTGTTCCCGCTGGAGACGGCGGTGTGGAAGATGACCGGGCTCACGGCGCGCAACTTCGGCCTGCACGAGCGCGGCGCGCTCAAGGTCGGGCACCACGCCGACGTGGTGGTCTTCAACGCCGCCACCGTGCGCGACACCGCGAACTACGAAACGCCGACCGAGCCGGCCGAAGGCATCGATGCGGTGATCGTGAACGGCGCCGTCACCTGGCGTCACGGCGTGCACAGCGGCGCGCGCAACGGGCAGGTGATCGTGCGCCAGGACGCGGCCTGACAGCGCGCACCCCGGCGGCGCCTGCACGGTGCCCGCCTTCGCATCCTGGTGCATGCGCAGCACCGGATCGGTGAACACGCCGGGCCTCAGGGGCCCGGCTTTTCTTTCTCCCTGGCGTCTTTCCCCTCTGGCGGCGCACCCCTAGGGGATTTCCCTCGACAGCTGGCCCGGAGCTTGCGTAGTTCGTCCACATAGTTGAACATTTCAACTATTGAAGACTTCTACCAACCCGCCATGCACGCCCCGCTTCGCCTGAAAGACGACTACCTCAACGTCCTGCTCGACCTGGCCTCGCAGCGCACGCGCGACCGCGGCTCGCGCATCTACGAGATCGAGCTCGGCCTGTCGATCCGCGACGTGCGGCTGCTGCGCATGATCGGCGCCGCGCCCGGCATCACCATGGGGCAACTGGTGCAGACCTGCGCCATCGAGAAGACGCTGGTCTCCAAGCTGGTGAGCTCGCTGGTGCAGCGCGAGCTGGTCGAGCGCCAGATCGGCGCCGAGGACGCGCGGCAGATCCGCCTGTGCCTGAGCCCGGCCGGCATCGACATGGTGCTGCGCGCCGAGCCCATCGGGCATGAGATGGAAGCGCGCTTTCTCGACTGCCTGAGCGTCGCCGACATCGAGAACCTGCGCCGCATCATGCACAAGCTCATCGACGCCGAAGAAGGCTCGCGCGACATCTTCGAATTCCTGCTGGTGCAGCTGCGCGAAAGCAAGGAATCGGCCCCGTCTTCCTCTCCCTCGTCTTCCGCTCCCTCCCGAAAGAAGTAAGGCTCCATGGCAATCCACCTTTCACCGCGCCGCGTCGCGGCGGCTTCCCTGTCGGCGCTCGCTTTGTGCTTCGCCGCCACCGCGTCCGCCCAGACCGTGCTTCGCACCGTGCCCTCGTCGGACCTGAAGATCGTCGACCCGATCTGGACCACCGCCAACATCACGCGCAATCACGGCCTGATGATCTACGACACCCTCTTCGCGATGGACGAGAAGGGCGTCATCAAGCCGCAGATGGTCGACAAGTACAGCGCGAGCGCCGACAACAAGGTGTGGAGCTTCACGCTGCGCCCGGGCCTGAAGTTCCACGACGGCGCCCCGGTCACCTCGCAGGACGTGATCGCCTCGCTGGCGCGCTGGGCCAAGCGCGACACGCTGGGCCAGAAGATGTACGAGGCGATGGACAGCATCGCCGCCGACGGCCCGAGCGGCTTTCGCATGACGTTCAAGCAGCCCTTCGGCGTGGTGCTCGACGCGCTCGGCAAGCCCAACCCGCTGGTGCCTTTCATCATGCCCAAGCGCGTGGCCGACACGCCCGCCGACAAGCAGATCGACGAGATGGTGGGCTCCGGCCCCTTCACGCTCGCCAAGGAAGACTTCCGCCCCGGCGACCGCGTCATCTACCGCAAGAACACCGCCTACGTGCCGCGCAAGGAACCCGCCTCGGGCCTGGCCGGCGGCAAGGTGGTGCACGTCGACCGCGTCGAGTGGGTGATGCTGCGCGATCCGCAGACGCAGACCAATGCGCTGCTCAACGGCGAGGTCGACATGCTCGAGACCGTGCCCTCGTCGGGCTACACCGGCATGCGCACCAACGACAAGATCGAGCTGGTCGACGTGATGCCGGCGGGCCCCTTCACGGTGCTCTACAACCACAAGGTGCCGCCGTTCAACAACCCCAAGGCGCTGAAGGCCGCGATGCTGGCCATCAACCAGGAGGCGATGCTGCGCGCGCAGGTCACCTTCCGCGACTTCTACAAGCCCTGCGCCTCGATCTACCTGTGCGGCTCGCTCTATGCGAGCGACAAGACGGGCTTCTACACCGGCAAGCCGCAGTTCGAAGAGGCGCGCAAGCTGCTCAAGGAATCGGGCTACGACGGCAAGCCCGTGGTGATCCTGCTGCCGGGCGACGCGCCCGCGCTGAACAAGCTGCCCGCGGTGTACGGCCAGCTGCTCAAGCAGGTGGGCTTCAACGTCGACGTGCAGACCACCGACTGGGCCACGCTCGTGACCCGGCGCGCCAAGAAGGACCTGCCCGAGAACGGCGGCTGGAACGCCTTCATCACCTTCTGGGGCGGCGTGGACGCGAGCAGCCCCATCGGCTACAGCCCGCTGACCGGCAACGGCGACCAGGGCTACTTCGGCTGGCCGGTGGTGCCCGAACTCGAGGCGCTGAAGACCAAGTTCATCGCCACCGCCGACCTCGCGCAGCGCAAGGAGATCGCCACGCAGATCCAGCAGGTCGTGCTCGAACACGGCGTGCTCGCCCCGCTCGGCGAAGGCAAGGCGCCCACGGCCGTGCGCCGCGGCACCATCACCGGCCTGCTGCCGTCGCCGGCGGTGCTGTACTGGAACGTGCGCAAGACGTCCGCGCCATCGCCATGACCGCGACATAGGCCGGCCCGCGCGCCCGCCCCTCTCCCCTTTCTGATCGCCACCCCTGACCGGCTGCGCCTCGCGCGGCAGCCGGGCGGGACTTCCTTTGCCCGCGCCACACGCCCGGCCCCTCGTCAAGGACCTGATTCACATGCTCCACTTCCTGTTGCGCCGCGGACTGGCCACCGCGCCCGTGCTCCTGATCGTGGCCGTCATCGTCTTCCTGCTGCTGCGCATGACGCCCGGCGACCCCGCGGCGGCCATTGCCGGCGACGCGGCCAGTGCGCAGGACATCGCACGCATCCGCGCCCAGCTGGGCCTGGACGCATCGATCGTGACGCAGTTCGTGCACTGGCTCGGCCAGGTGCTGCGCGGCGACCTCGGCTACTCGTTCTTCTACCGGATGCGCGTGACCGACCTGATCGGCCAGCGCCTGGAACCCACGCTCTCGGTGGCGGCGGTGACGGTGGTGCTCACGGTGCTGATCGCCGTGCCGCTGGGCGTGCTCGCGGCCTCGCGGCGCGGCGGCCGGCTCGACCGCTTCATCATGGGCGCCTCGGTGCTCGGCTTCTCGGTGCCGGTGTTCGTGGCCGGCTACGTGATGATCTGGCTGTTCTCGATGCAGCTCGGCTGGCTGCCCTCGCAGGGCTACCAGCGCATCGGCGACGGCGTGGGCCCGTGGCTGCGCCACCTCGCACTGCCCTGCGTCACGCTGGCCGTGATGTACGCGGCGCTCATCGCGCGGGTCACGCGCGCGGCGGTGTCGGAGGCGCTCACCGAAGACTACGTGCGCACCGCGCGCGCCAAGGGCATCGCCGAGTGGCGCATGCTGCTGCGCCACGCGCTGGCCAACGCGGCCGTACCGATCGCCACCGTCATCGGCCTGAGCGTGGCGGGCCTGATCGGCGGCGTGGTGGTCACCGAGACGATCTACGCGATCCCCGGCCTGGGCCAGCTCACGGTGGACGCCGTGCTCTCGCGCGACTACCCGCTGATCCAGGCGATCACCCTCTTCTTCTCGCTCGTGTACGTGGTGGTCAACCTGCTGGTGGACCTGAGCTACCTGCTGCTCGATCCGCGCATCCGGTACTGACCTTCCTTCGAAAGCCCCGCCATGACTTCGATCTCCCTGCGCGACGACGCGCCTGCCTCTGCCGCGGTTCCTCCCGCCGCACCCCGGGCCCCGGCCCGCTCGCTGCTGCGCCGCCTGCTCGCCAACGGCGGCGTGCGCATCGGCGGCGTCCTGCTGGCCGCGATGCTGCTGCTGGCAGTGGCCGCGCCCTGGCTCGGCACCATCGACCCGAACGCGATGGACCCCGCGAACTCGCACCTGCCGCCCGGCGCGCGTGCCGAGTTCACCACGCTGGCGGGCGACAGCTTCGATCGCTTCTTCCCGCTGGGCACCGACAGCATGGGCCGCGACCTGTGGAGCCGCACGGCCTACGGCGCGCGCATCTCGCTGTCGGTGGGCGTGGCGGTGGCGCTGGGCTCGGTCGCGTTCGGCCTCGTGGTGGGCATGGTGGCGGGCTACTTCCGGCGCCTGGACGGCGTGATCATGCGGGTGATGGACGGGATGATGGCCATCCCCGGCATCCTGTTCGCGATCGTGCTGGTGGCCGTGTGGCGGCCCAGCCTGCTCACGGTGATCCTGGCCATCGTGGTGCCCGAGACGCCGCGCGTGGCGCGGCTGGTGCGCTCGGTGGTGCTGTCGGTGCGCGAAGAGCCGTATGTGGAAGCGGCCGTTGCGCTCGACACGCCGACCTGGAAGCTGATGCTGCGCCACATCCTGCCCAACACGGTGGCGCCGCTGATCGTGCAGGGCACCTTCATCTGCGCGGCGGCGATGCTGGTGGAGGCCGTGATGTCGTTCCTGGGCATCGGCCTGCCGTCCGAGGTGCCGACCTGGGGGAACATCATGTCCGAAGGCCGCACGCACTTCACCTCGCACCCCTCGACCGTGCTGCTGCCCGGCCTCTTCCTGGCGCTCACGGTGCTGGCCGTGAACATGCTCGGCGACGGCCTGCGCGACGCACTCGATCCCAAGTTCAAGGCACGCGGAGGCTGAGCATGACATCCACCCCTTCCACAACGTCCGCCGCGCCCTGCCTCGTGGTGCGCGACCTCGCCATCGACCTGCCCGCCGGCGCCGACCGCGCGCACGCGGTGCACGGCATCTCGTTCGACGTCATGCCCGGCCAGGTCGTGTGCCTGCTGGGCGAATCGGGCTCCGGCAAGTCGGTCATCGCGCAGGCCGCGATGGGCCTGCTGCCCACATCGCTGCGACCCTCGTCCGGGCGCATCGAGGTGCAGGGCGAGGACGTGCTCGCGGCCAGCCCGGCGCGGCTGCGCGCCCTGCGCGGCGCGCGCATGGCGATGGTGTTCCAGGAGCCGATGACCGCGCTCAACCCGGTGATGCGCTGCGGCGCGCAGGTCGACGAGATCCTGGCCGAGCACACGACGCTGGGCGCCGCCGCGCGCCGCGCGCGCGTGCTGGCCATCTTCGAGCGCGTGCGGCTGCCCGAGCCCCAGCGCATCTACGACGCCTACCCGCACCAGCTCTCGGGCGGGCAGCGCCAGCGCATCGTGATCGCCATCGCGCTGATCCTGCGCCCGGCCCTGCTGATCTGCGACGAGCCCACCACCGCGCTCGACGTGACCACGCAGGCCGAGATCCTCGCGCTCATCCGCGAGATGCAGCAGGAGAACGGCACGGCCGTGCTGTTCATCACGCACGACTTCGGCGTGGTGGCGGACATCGCCGACCAGGTGGTGGTGCTGCAGCTGGGCCGGCAGGTCGAGAGCGGCCCGAAGGACGACGTGCTGCGCCGCCCGAAGGAGGCCTACACGCGCATGCTGCTCGACGCCGTGCCGCGGCTGGCGCCCGTGCTGCGCGCGCCCATCGACGCCCAGGCGCCGCTGCTCGATGCGCGCGGCGTGGGCAAGGTCTACCGCACGGGCAGCTGGCCCGGCAAGCGCCGCACGGTGCATGCGGCGGCCGACGTGTCGCTGAAGCTGCATGCGGGCGAGACCGTCGGCATCGTGGGCGAATCGGGCTCGGGCAAGTCGACCGTGGCGCGCTGCATCGCGCGGCTGATCGAGCCGACCGACGGCGACATCCGCGTGCCGGGCATCGAGGGCTCGCGCGGCGCGCAGCGCTCGGCGTTCCGGCGCATGGTGCAGGTCGTGTTCCAGGACCCGAACCGCTCGCTCAACCCGCGCCGCACGGTGGGCCAGTCGATCGTCGAGGGGCCGGTGAATTTCGGCGTGCCGCACGCCCGGGCCTGGCAGCGCGCCGAGGAGCTGATGGCGCTGGTGCGGCTGCAGCCCGAGGTGCTGCACCGCTACCCGAGCGAGTTCTCGGGCGGCCAGCGCCAGCGGCTGTGCATTGCACGCGCGCTGGCCTGCGAGCCGCGCGTGCTGATCGCCGACGAAGCCGTGTCGGCGCTCGACGTGTCGGTGCAGGACCAGATATTGAAGCTGCTCGCGGAGATCCAGCAGCGGCTGTCGATCGGCATCCTGTTCATCACCCACGACCTGCGCGTGGCCAGCCAGATCTGCGACCGCCTGATCGTGATGCACAAGGGCCGCATCGTCGAGCAAGGCAGCGCGCACGACGTGCTGCTGTCGCCGCGCGAGGCCTACACGCGCACGCTGCTGGCCGCGGCGCCGGGCCAGGGCTATGCGTTCGGGGGCGGCTGAACGGCGCCCTCTTCCCCTCTTTCAACCCACCTTCATCCCACCACCCCAAGAAGAAACGAAGACATGACCACACCCCTGTACGAACTCAGTGCCCTCCAGTTGCTCGAACGCTACCGTGACCGCGCCTTGTCGCCGGTCGAGGTGACGCAGGCCGTGCTTGCGCGCATCGAGCGCTGGGAGCCACACATCCACGCCACCTACGGGCTGGACGCCGAGGCCGCACTCGCATCGGCGCGCGCCTCCGAGGCACGCTGGGCCCAGGGCAAGCCGCAAGGCGATCTCGACGGCGTGCCGGTCACGCTGAAGGAGAACATCGCCACGCGCGGCACGCCCACGCCGATCGGCAGCGCGGCCACCGTGCTGGCGCCCGCCGCGGCCGACGCCCCCGCCGCTGCACGCCTGCGCGAAGCCGGCGCGGTGATCGTGACCAAGACGACGATGCCCGACTTCGGCTTCCTCGGCGCAGCGCCGTCGAGCTTCCACGCGCTCACGCGCAACCCGTGGGACCTGGGCCGCAACACCGGCGGCTCGAGCTCGGGCGCCGGCGCCGCCGCCGCCGCGGGCTACGGCCCGCTGCACCTGGGCACCGACATCGGCGGCTCGGTGCGCATTCCGGCCAGCTTCTGCGGCGTGTTCGGCCTCAAGCCCAGCCAGGGCCGCATCCCGGTCGACCCGCCCGCTGCGGCGCGCGTGATCGGCCCCATGACGCGCACCGTGGCCGACGCCGCGCTCTTGATGCAGGTGGTGACGCGCCCCGACGCGCGCGACTACATGAGCCTGCCGCCGAACGACTTCGCGTGGCAGCGGCTCGAACGCAATGTGAAGGGCCTGCGCATCGGCCTGTGGACCGAGACCATGGGCGGCTGGCCCATCGATGCGGAAGTGAAAGAGGCGGTGCTGGCCGCGGCGCGCCTGTTCGAGCAGGCCGGCGCCATCGTCGAGCCGCTGGCCGACTGGACCACGCTCGACATGCGCATGGGCATGGCCCACTTCTTCACCATGCGCTGCCGCGTCGACCTGGCCGCGATGGCGCCGGAGCGCGCCAAGCTCGCGGCCGGCTACATCCACCAGGCGGCCGAGTTCGCCGCCTCGCTCACGCCCGAAGACACCTTCCGCGCCTTCACGCGCATGCAGGCGCTGCGCGCGGCCACCGTGGCGGCCACGCAGCCCTTCGACTACGTGCTGTCGCCGGTGTCGCCGGTGCTGCCCTTCGCGGCGGACGCGATCAACAGCGGCTCGGAAAACCTGCTGAAGGACTCGCACTTCACGTCGGTGTTCAACCAGTCGGAACAACCGGCCGCCTCGATCAACTGCGGCCACGCGAAAAATGGCCTGCCGATCGGCCTACAGATCGCGGGGCGCCGCTTCGACGACCTGGGTGTGCTGCAGATGGCGCGCTTCTACGAATCGGTGCGTCCGGCACAGGCGCGCTGGCCTGAACCGGCCTGACCGGGCTGGGTCAGGCGAATCAGTCCGGCGCGTTCATCACGCGGTCGAACTCTTCGTCGGCCGGCACGTTGTCGGCATCGAGCTCGCTGGCATCGGTGAGGTCGATGCCCGTTTCGTCCGACAGGTCGTCGGACGCATCGGCTTCGAGTTCGTCGAAGTCGTCGGCAGGCGTGCTGTCGTCATCGTCGTCTTCGGACGACGAGGCGGAGCGCGCGGTGGCATCGGCTTGGGGCGTCATGATCGAATTCCTCGGCAGATGAGTAAACGGCCCTCTATGGTGCGCCTGTTTTGCCCCTTGCGGTGGATCGCCGGGCTGACGTCGGTGTCGGAAAGTTTCCCGTCTCCCGAGGCCGCTCACACGCGTCGTCGTCAGTCCTTGTGGACGTGGCCGTGCTCGCCGTGTCCTTCATCGTGGCCGTGTTCGTGGCCATGCTCGCCGTGCGCCAACCGGCTCACGAGCGTGACCAGCAGGATGCCCGCCGCCAGCCACGCGATCTGCGCCGCGGTCTGGCGCGCGGGCAGGCGCTTCTGCAGCTGCGGAATCAGGTCGGCCAGCGCCACGTAGACGAAGCTGCTGCCCGCCAGCACCAGGAAGTACGGCAGCCAGCCATGCAGCTGGTCGACCAGCCACCAGCCCGCAATGCCGCCGAGCATGGTCATCGTGCCCGCGAGCGACACCTTCACCAGCGCGGCGCGCGAATTGGCCGAGCTCTGGCGCAGCACGACGAGGTCGCCGATGTGGTGCGGCACTTCGTGCGCGAGCACGGCCAGCGCGGCCACGAGGCCCAGGCGGATGTCGGCCACGAAGGCCGAGGCGATCAGGATGCCGTCGCCGAAGCAGTGCACGCTGTCGCCGGTGAGCACAGCCCAGCCGCCGCCGCCCGTGGGGGGTGCGTGGTGGTGATGAGCGTGCGAATGGTCGTGATGCTCATGGCCGTGGTGGTCGTGCGCGCCCTCTTTCGCCGGCGCGGCATCGCCATGGTGATGCTCGTGCCCGTGGTGCCACAGCTCGGCCTTGTCGAGCAAAAAGAAGAACACCAGCCCGAACAGCAGCACCGCGAACAGCAGCGCGGGTTCGATGCGGCTTTCGAAGGCCTCGGGCAGCAGGTGCATGAAGGCGGTGGCCAGCAGCGCGCCGGCCGCCAGGCTCAGCAGGTGCTGCGGGTTCACGCCGCCACCGCCGCTGCGCACGCCCACGCGCAGCAGCAGGGCCGCGAGCCAGACGCTTCCGATGCCGGCGACCAGGGTCGCCACGAGAATTACTATCAAATTCATAGCTGCTTGCGCAAGAGGGACGGCCGTTATGACCTTGTTCCGTTCATAAAAAGAGAAAGGCCGTCACTTCGGACGGCCTTCGGCGGCGGGTGGCTACGGGCGCCGTCTTCGGTCAGGCGACACCATTGGCTTTGAACCAGGCCGTGGCACGCTGCCAGCCGTCTTCCGCGGCGCTCTTGAGGTAGCTGGGGCGGTAGTCGGCGTGGAACGCGTGGCCTGCTTCGGGGTACACGACGAAGCTCGATGCCTTGGCCGCTGCAGTTCCAGTGGCCAGAGCAGCTTTCATCTTATCAACCGTGTCAAGGGGGATGCCCTGGTCTTTTCCGCCGTACAGGCCGAGCACCGGCGCCTGCAGGTTGGCGGCGATGTCGACGGGGTGTTTCGGCTGCAATTCGCTGGCCTGCCCGACCAGCCGGCCGTACCAGGCCACGCCGGCCTTGACCTTGCCGGTGGCCGCATACAGCCACACGATGCGCCCGCCCCAGCAGAAGCCGGTGATGCCGGCCTTGCTCGTGTCGCCGCCGTTGGCCTTGGCCCAGGCCAGCGCGCCGTCGAGGTCGGCCATGACCTGCGCGTCGGGCACCTTGGTGACGACCTCGGCCTGCAGCTTGGGAATGTCGGTGTAGCCGCGCGGATCGCCCTGGCGCGCATACAGCTCGGGCGCAATGGCCAGGTAGCCCAGCTCGGCGAAGCGGCGGCAGGTGTCGGCGATGTACTCGTGCACGCCGAAGATCTCCTGGATCACCAGCACCACGGGCAGCCCCGTCTTGCCGGCCGGCGCCGCGGCATAGGCGGGCACCCCGAAACCGTTGACGGTGTACTTGATGGGGCCGGCCTTCAGGCCATCGGCCGGGGTGGTGATGGCCGTCTGCGCGGCCACCGGCAGCACGGCGGCGGCGTAGCCGACACCGAGGGCGGCCTTGAGCGCGGTGCGGCGCGTGGCCCCCTGCTCGGTGCTGTCGCCGGGGCGCAGCGAATCGAATTCGGAACGGTTGTCGTCGAAGGAGGTCATGCAAGGGCTCCGGTTGAATCGTCTGACAAGGGGGTGTGGCGTAGAAAAACGCACGCCGCAATGTAGGCGAAATCGGGCCGGGCCGTGTGACCCGGCGGTAAAGCAGCCGGGCTGTGCTGGGCTCGCGCTAGGTGCCGTAAGCCCGCCGTGCCAGCGCCTCGGCCAGCACCTGGGCCGGATCGACGAGGCGCAGCCCCGCCACCGCGGCCGAGCCCTGCAGGCCCAGCGGCACCTCGGTGCAGCCCATGATGATCGTGACCGGGCCGTGCCGTTCGGCCAGCCGCAGCGCGACCTCGGAGAAACAGCGTTCGGCCAGCGGCAGGTTGCCGGCCTTCACGCCGTCGAAGATGCCGCGCATGATGGTCTGGCGCTCGTCGGCCGACGGCACATGGCAGCCCAGGCCGGCCTCGGCCAGTGCCTGCTCGTACAGCCGCACGCGGTAGGTGCCTTCGGTGGCCATCAGCGCCACCTCGCTCGCGCCCTGCGCGGCCAGGTGCTGCGCGGTCTCGCGCGCCATGTGCAGCAGCTCGACCTGCGGAAAGCGCTCCTGCAGGTTGGCATGCCACGCATGCGCGGTGTTGCAGGCGATGGCCACGGCGCGGCTGCCCAGCGCGGCCAGCCGGCCCAGCGCCTGCAGCATCGGTTCGAGCGGCTGGTGCGCGCCCTGCGCGTCGGAGGCCAGCGCACCGGTGCGGTCGGGCACCGGCACCTGCGCCAGCCAGTGCTCGGGAAAGGACTGGTCGCGCACCGGCTCGCCACGCGCACGCATCTGCTGCGCGCAGGCCTGCACGAAGAGCCGGACGAAGTCGGCGCCCGCCGCGGGGCCCATGCCCCCGAGGATGCCGACGACCTGTGTGGCTGCGACCATGTCTTTTCTCTTGCCTTCGATCAGGTGGCCGGCTTGTCGCTGAAGGCCTTGAGGTTCTCTTTCAGCTGGTCGCTCATCGGCAGGTTCAGCGGCACGTTCTTCGGCGGGATCGGCTGCATGAACCACTTGGTGTAGAGCTTCTCGAACTCGCCGCTCTTCATCATCGCGGTGAAGGTGTCGTCCACCAGCTTCTTGAAGGCCGGGTCGTCCTTGGGCAGCATGCAGGCGTAGGGCTCGACCTGCAGCGACTCGCCCACCACTTCGTAGTCGGCCGGGTTCTTCGAGTTGGCGATGAGGCCGAACAGCAGGATGTCGTCCATGGCGAAGGCCACGGCGCGGTCGCTCTCGACCAGCAGGAACGCGTCGGCGTGGTCCTTGCCGAGCACGATGTTCATGTCGAGGTTCTTCTCGGTGTTGTACTTGCGCATGACCAGCGCGTTGGTGGTGCCGGTGGTGCTGGCCACGGTCTTCTTGGCGAGGTCGGCGTAGTCCTTGATCTTGGAAGACTTCTTCGTCAAGAGGCGCGTGCCCGTGTAGAAGTGGTTCACCGCAAAGGCCACGTCCTTGCCGCGCGCGGTGTTGTTGGTGGTGGAGCCGCACTCCAGGTCGATGGTGCCGTTGGTAATCAGCGGGATGCGGTTCTGCGAGGTGACCGCCATCAGCGAGACCTGCAGATTGGGCTTGTTCAACTTCTTCTTCACCGCCTCGACCACGGCGTTGGAGAGTTCCACCGAGAACCCGATCGGCTTGTTGGGGCCGTCCAGGTAGCTGAAGGGCACCGACGACTCGCGGTAGGCGAGCGAGATCTTGCCGGACTCGGCGATCTTGGCGAGCGTGTCGGCAGCCTGCGCGGCCGGTGCAGTGAAGAGGACCGCGGCAGCCAGGGACGCCATCAAAACGGAGAGTTTCATTCGAGCCTTCATCGGTTGGATTGAACAGACAGCCAGTGTAAGAAGGAGTGACACATCGGGACAATTCCAATTAACCCCGGGGTCATGCCCAAAGGTTATGGGCTGGGTTCTTTTGGCATTTCCGGGCACGGCGAGGGGCCTCTACAGTCGCACGCTGTCTCTTCTGTTCCCTTTCTTCTTCACTTCCGGAAAGTTGCCTCCATGCATGTGTGCGTGCTCGGCGCCGGCATCGTGGGCCTGGCGACCGCCTGGCAACTCGAGCGCCAGGGCCACCAGGTCACGGTGATCGACCGCGCGGCGCCCGGCGCGGGCGCCAGCGGCGGCAACGGCGCGCAGCTGAGCTACTCGTACGTGCAGCCGCTGGCCGATCCGTCGATCTGGACGCAGCTGCCCAAGCTGCTGTTCTCCCCCACCTCGCCGCTGAAGCTGCGCCCGCAACTCGATCCGCTGCAATGGCGCTGGGGCCTGGCCTTCCTGGCCGCGTGCAACGCCGCGACCTCGCGCGACACCACCGCGCAGTTGCTCGCACTGGCGGCCGCGAGCCGCACCGGCTTCGAGGCCATGCAGGCCGACATCGCGCCCGACTGCGATTTCTCCGCCACCGGCAAGCTGGTGATCTATGCCAGCGCCGCCTCGCTGGCCGGTGCGCGCGCGCAGGTCGAACTGCAGCGCACCCTGGGCAGCGAGCAGCGCATCGTCACGCCCGACGAGTGCGTGGCCATCGAGCCCGCGCTCGCGGACTACCGCGGCCAGATGGCGGGTGCGGTCCACACGCCGAGCGAGTGCGCGGCCGACTGCCTCAAGGTGTGCGCCGAGCTGATGCGCGCACTGAGCACGCGCGGCGTGCGCTTCCTGCTTGGTACCGACGTGCACGGCTTCGCGCGCAGCGAAGGTCGCGTGGTGGCGGTGCAGACCAATGAAGGCGACATCGAAGCCGATGCCTTCGTGATGGCGCTGGGCTCGGCCTCGCACAAGTTGGGTCGCGCGCTCGGTGCCTACCTGCCGGTGTACCCGCTCAAGGGCTACAGCATCACGGTCGACGTCGACCCCGCCCCCGGTGCGGCACCCCGCGTGAACGTGACCGACAGCGCGCGCAAGGTCGTCTTCGCGCGCATCGGCTCGCGCCTGCGCGTGGCGGGCATGGCCGAGCTCGTGGGGCACGACGCGAGCATTCCGGCCACGCGCATCGAGACGCTGGCCGACGCCACGCGCACCGTGTTCCCGCGCGCCAGCCGCCTGGCCGAACTGCACCCCTGGACCGGCATGCGCCCGGCCACGCCGAAGGGCCTGCCGATCATCGGGCGGCTGCCGCACGCGCCGTCGAACATGCTCTTCAACACCGGCCACGGCGCGCTGGGTTTCACGCTGGCCTTCGGCTCGGCGCAGCGGATCGCGCAGGCGCTGGACGCGGCCCCGTCGCGCTTCTGAGCTTGCGGCCCAGGCGCCGCCAGCCGATCACCACGCCGGTCAGGCTCAGCAGCGCACCGCCCGCACTGAGCGCGACCAGCAGCACGTCCCACAGCGGACGGTGCGCGAGCAGCGGAAGCCAGTCCCAACTGTGCAGCATCGCGAACAGCCAGCGGCTCCACCGGCGCGTGCTGTCGCTGCGGCCGAGCATGGCGCCGGTCTGCGGATCGACATGGACCCAGGTGGCGTGCGTGTCGGCGAACACCACGCGCCAGACGGGCAACGGCTTCTCGCTGCCGCCAGTCATGGTGTGCGCTTCGCGCGTGTAGTAGTGGCTGTCGTAGGCGGTGAGCACGTCGATGCGCGCGACCGGGTCGGGCAGCAGTTGCGCGACGGCGGTGCGCAGCGCCGCGGGTTCGATCTGCCGAGGCTGCGCGCTGGCCGCATCGCGCACCAGCGGCCGGCCGCCGGCGGTGCTGGCCAGCACCAGCGTCTGCCCCGCCGCGCGCACCCAGCGCAGTTCGCGGATGTCGCCACGCGTGGAAGCCAGCAATGCAGCGGGCGTCGCCTCGCCCATGCCTACAACGAGCGGCCCGCCCTGCATCGCCGCCATGCGCAATGCCGGCGCGCCGCTGTCGAACACGCGCCAAGGGTTCATCGACATCAGCCCGCTGAAGATCCACGTCAGCGTGACGAGCGCGAACAGCAGCCCGCTGATGTGATGCCAACGCATCATGAAGCCCTGGTATGGCGAGTGCGAGCCGCTCTTGTAGGTGCGCCGGAAGCGCCAGCGCATCACGCCCACCACGGTGCCGGTGAGCGTGACGGCGATGCCGACGATCGACAACCAGTTGACGATGTCGGCCCAGTAGCGGTCCAGGCCCGTGCCGCGCAGCGGGTACAGCCAATGAATCCATGCGCCGGCGTAGTTCCACAGCCGCTCGGTGCGCGGTGCGTCGCGCACCACTTCGCCGGTGCGGCCCGAGATGTACAGCCGCGTGGCCTGCGCATCGGCCAGGTCGACCACATGCAGCGGGCGGTGCGCGTCGAGCCCGCGCGAATGGGTGAAGGCGTCTTCGTCGATGGTGCCCCGGTACTGGAGCACCATGCCCTCGCCCCCATAGGCCTGCGCACTCACGAGCGCGCGGGCGCGGTCGACCTGGCGCAGCACGGCGCCGGTCTGGGCATCGACGACGACCACGCCGCGCCCCGGCGGTGATCGGCGCGCACCGGGTTCGGCCGCGCTCGCCGGCACCGCGAGGTAAACCACCTGCCCTCCGCTGGCCACGGCCAGCCGCAAGTCTTGCAGCGGCCCCGCGATACCGGCCGCATCGAGCGCCTGCCGCGGCCCCAGCAAGGGTGCCTTCGCATCGAGCGGCGGCAGGTGCTGCAAACGCTCGACCTCGGTGAGCTTGGGGTAGCCCACGTACATCATCACCACGCCCGAGACGAACCACATCGCGAAGAAGGCGCAGACGACCACGCCCAGCCAGCGGTGGATCAGGAACAACCAGCGTTTGGCATGCATGGCGGAGCTCCCTGGGTTCAGAAGCTCACGCGCACCGACACGTCGGCCGTGCGCGGCGCGCCGAGGTAGGCGAAGCCGGCACCGACGTTCGCGGCGTACACGCGGTCGGTCGCGTTGCGCACGCGGCCCACCAGCGTGACGTTGCGGTTCACCTGCCAGCTCAGCCCGAGGTCGAGCAGCGTGTAGCCGGGCCAGTGCATCGTGTTGGCCGCATCGGCGTACACCTTGCCCACATGCCGCACGCCCGCCGTGGCCTGCAGGCGCGGCGTGATGGCGTACGACACCCAGAGGTTCGCGACCACCGCCGGCGTGTTGGTCGGCGTGCGGCCCGCGAGCGACACGCCGCCCTGGCGGAACTGCTCGTAGCGCGCATCGACGTAGGTGAGGTTGCCCTGCAGCGACCACTGCGGCGTGGGCTGCAGCCCGAGCGCCAGCTCCACGCCCTTGGACGACTGCTCGCCCACGAGCACCGTGAGCGCGCTGTTGCTCGGATCTTGCGTCGCGATGTTCTTGCGGCGGATGCTGTAGGCCGCGAGCGTGGCCGTGCCCTTGCCCTGCCAGAAGTCGAGCTTGGTGCCGACCTCGACCTGCCGGCCGGTGGTGAGCTCGCTGTTGTTGCGCACGTCGGCGAACGAGGCGGTCGAGAGCACGCCCGAGGGTGGATCGGCCGCCGTGGCGTACTGCGCGTACAGGTTGGCGCCGGGCGCGAAGTCCCACACCAGGCCGATGCGGCCGGTGGTGGGCCGATAGCCGCGATGGAAGGTGGCCGGGTTCGCCGCGTCCACGGTGCGACGGTTGACCAGGTCGAGGTCGATGCGCTCGTGGCGCAGCGCCGTCACGAGGTGCAGCGACGGCTGCAGCGCGGTGCGGTTCTCCAGGTACAGCGCGGTGGTCCGCACCTTGTTGTCGCGGTCGGGACGGAAGCCCGGCGTCATGCCCGGCACTTCGAAGAAGCGCTCGGTGGCAAAGACGTACGGGTTCACCGTGCTCACGGTGCCGGGCAGGCTATTGGGGAAGCGCGTCTGCCGGTTCACGCTGAAGTCCAGCCCGAAGGACCAGTCGCTCTTGAGCCCGCCGAGCTGCCCCTTGTAGAGACCTTCGACACGGTTGCCCCACACGTCCTGGTCGTGCCGCTGCAGCAAGGCGCCCGAGCGGATGACGGCCGTGTTGCGTGCGTTGTAGCGGTAGTTCTCGACGTTGCGGTAGTCGCGCAGCGCGTCGTAGGCGTAGAAGGTGTTCTTGAACTGCAGCGCGTCGCTGGCCTGCCACTCGGTGACCGAGCGCAGCCACTGCACGCGCTGCGCATAGAGGCCGTCGGCGCTGTTGTAGTTCTTGAAGCGCGTGCCGCGGTCGATGCGCATCTCGCCGCCCGCCGGGTTCAGCACCGGCGTGCCCCAGTAGGGTCGCGTCACGTCTTCGTCCTGGTATTCGTAGGCCAGCGTGTGCTTCAGGCCGCCGCCGAAGTCCGACAGCAGCGAGGCCGCGAGCTGCGTCGATTGGCTCTTGGTGCCGTCGGTCCAGCCGTGGGCGTCGCGGTGGTTCACGTCGATGCGCGCGTAGTGGCTGCCCGCGCCGCCGTCGCCGGCGATGCGGCGGTTCAATCCGAACGAAGCCTCTTTCAGGTTCTGCGTGCCCAGGCGCAGCTGCGCCTCGGCGAAGTCGCTGCGCTCGGGCGCCTTGGTGATGTAGTTGATCGACCCGCCCAGCGCGCCCGAGCCGAACAGGAAGCTCGACGGACCGCCGATGGCCTCGACGCGGTCGTAGATCCAGCTGTCGACCGGGCGCGCCGCGATCGAGTACTGCAGGTTGATGCCGTTGAACAGCTGCGCGATCGAGCCGCTGCCGAAGCCCCGGTAGCTCACGCCGACGTTGCCGGGCGCGTCGTGCGCAGTCACGCCGGGCACGGCGCGCAGCGCCTCCTGCGTGTTCTGCGCGCCGCGCGCGTCGAGCACCGCGCGGTTCACCACCGTGACGGAAGCCGGCGTCTCGCGCGGCGTGAGGCCCAGGCGGCTCGCGGTGTCGGCGGGCGTGTCGAGGTCGAGCCGGCCGTTGGGGCGCGGGGCGTCGTCGGCGACTTCGATCAAAGGCAGCGAAGACACGGTGGTCTGGGCTTGGACAGGCGCGCTGACTGCGCCGAACAAGGCGAGCAGCCCCAAAGCGGGGGCATGGGAAAGGGTGGGCATGGCATCTCTCTTGCGACGACGCTGGCGAAAACAAATGGAGCGCAGCGCCGGCCGCACAACGACCGGGAACGCACCGCGCGGCCCGTTCAGGCGGCGTCAGGTGCAGGAACGACGAAGCTCAGGAGAGATGCGTGGGCGGCCCGCGCGCCGGCAGCGGCGAGGCCGTGGCTGCCGCGAGGCGGGCAGCGGGAATCGGTTGCAGCGCGCGGCCCAGCGGCAGCGGCGTGGGCAGCGTCACCTGCACGGTGGCGGGCGGCGGGCCGGAGACCATGCACAGCGGGCAGTCCATGGCCGCCATGCCGACTTCGGTGGCGCCGTCGTCGCCCTGCACGATGAGCTTGACGGTGCCGGCGGCGGAACACACCAGCTCCATCGCCTGCGGGTTCACGAGCGGCGACGCGCCCGCGACCAGCAGCGACGCCATGAACCACGCCAGCACCAGGCGGTGCATTGCGCAGAAGGTTCGAAGGGCGTGCATGGGCGCGGATTATGGCGCGAGGCGAATGCCCCGCATCTTTCTCAGGCGGTCTGCTCGATCGCTTCGCGCATGCAGCGCGTGATGCCGCGCACGGCCACCGAGTCGGGCCGGCCTGCGAAGCGCAGCGCGCGCACCGGCACCGGAATGTGCGGCTCCAGCGTCAGCACGTCGACCTTGGCACGGTCGGCCGAGCGCGCCGTGCAGCCGTCGACCAGCGCCACGCCCAGCCCGTGGTGCGCCATGGCCAGCGCCGCGTGGTAGGTCTGCACCGTGACCACGGCCTGCTGGAAGCCCACGCCCGCCTGCCGGCAGGCCTGGCTCAGGCTGGTGCCGACCGGGTCGCGGCCGTCCAGGCCGATCACCGGGCGGTCGATGAGGTCGTGCAGCGCCACCGAGCCGTTGCGCACCAGCGCGCGCGGCAGCATGCCCTTGGGCGCGACGCACACCATGCGGCTGTCGGCGAGCGTCTCCTGCGTGAGCGAGGGATGCACCGCGGGGCTGAAGGCGAAGCCAACATCGGCCTCCTGCAGCAGCAGCGCCGACATGATCTGCGGCGAGTGCAGCGACTCGACCGTGATCGCATAGCCCGGGTGCATCTCGCGGAAGGCCTTGAGCGCGCGCGGCAGGATTTCGTAGCTCAGCGCGAGCACGCTGAGGATGCGCAGCTCGCCGGTGTCGTTGCCCGCGCGCAGGTTCGCCGCCAGCCGCTGCACCTCGTCGAGCTGCGCGAACAGCCGCTCGATGTGCGGGTACAGCGTGAGCGCCTCGGTGGTCGGCGTGAGCCGCCCCTTGGCGCGCTGGAACAGCGGAAAGCCCAGCTGCAGCTCGGCATGCTGCAGCGTGCGGCTCACGGCCGGCTGCGTGATGTTGATGAGCCGCGCGGCCGCGCTCACGCTGCCCGCGAGCATGATCGCGTTGAAGACCTCGATGTGGCGCAGCCGCATGGCCGACAGCGGTCGGTGGCGGTCAGCGAACGGTGGTCTTGCCCGTCGCGATGTCCATCACCATGCGCACGCCCAGATAAAGGCGCGGTTCGATCGAATCGATCAGCACGTACTCCGCGTCGGCCGTGTGTGCGCCGAAGCCCTGCAGGCCGAAGCGCTCGATGACCGGCGCCTTGGTCTTGAGCGAGGCGAACGCCGCGTCGGTGCCGCCACCGGCGGCCTTGTCGTCGGCGCCCAGCGGGCGGCCCAGCTCGTCCTTGTAGATGGCCTGCGCATGCTTGGCCAGCGCGCGCGACGCGTCGGTGGCCTCAAGCGGCGGACGGCGGCGTTCGAACTTCAGCTCGACCTTGGCCTCGGGCACCAGCTGCTTCTTCACGCGCTCGTTCACCTGCTGCTCGATGCGGTCGTAGTCGGCCACCTTGAGCACGCGCACGTCGGCGCCCGCGGTGGCGCTGGCGGGGATCACGTTGCGGTTGGTGCCCGACTTGGAGATGGTCCAGTTCATCTTCAGGCCCGTGGACGGGTCGGACAGATCGCGCATCTGCAGGATCTGATGCGACAGCTCGTACAGCGCGTTCACGCCCAGTTCGGGCGCGGAGCCCGCGTGCGAGGCCTTGCCCGCCACGTTCAGCGTGACCGAGGCAATGCCCGCGGTGGCCAGCGAGAGCTTGTCGTCCTTGATCGATGCACCCTCGAACGACAGCACCGCATCGTGCTCACCGCCGAGCTTGGTGAGCAGCGCGCGCGAACCGGGCGAGCTGATTTCCTCGTCGCCGTTGATCAGCACGGTGAGTGTGCCGTAGTCCTTGAACTTCAGCGCCTGCAGCATCGACACCAGGTGCGTGATGACGGCCACGCCCTGCTTGTCGTCGGCAATGCCCAGGCCGTAGGCCTTGTCGCCGTCGACGCGGAACGGCTGCTTGTTGAGCATGCCCACGGTGTAGACCGTGTCCATGTGTGCGATGAGCATGATCTTCTTGGTGCCCGTGCCCTTGAAGGTGGCGCGCACCACGCGGCCGATTTTTTCGGGCGTGTCTTCCATGCGGTAGGCGTCGGCGCTCGGGTCGATGAGCTCGACCTCGCCGCCCAGTGCCTTGAACTTGGCGGCGATGAGGTCGGAGATTTTCTCGAGGCCTTCGATGTCGCGGCTGCCCGACTCGATGGAGACCAGCTCCTTCAGCGTCTCGAGCAGGGCGGGCTTTTCCTTGGCGGCCAGCGCGGCGATGCGGGCATCAGGGGCAGCGGAAGCGGTGCCGAGGAAGGCCGCGCAGACGGCGGCGAGCAGGAAGGTGCGGGGCTGGAGTTTCATGGAGGTGCTTCTTCTTTCTTCGGGATGTCTCGTTGGGTCGTGCGAACGTGGATCAGTGGGCCTTGTCCCAGTTGGGACCGACGCCGATCTCGGCGAGCAGCGGCACCTTGAGCGCCGCCACGCCGGCCATCAGGCGCGGGATTTCGGTGCGCACCCATTCGACCTCGGCCTCGGGCACTTCGAACACCAGTTCGTCGTGCACCTGCATGATCATTCGGGTGGCGCGCTTTTCTTCGTCAAGCACGTTCTGTACCTTGACCATGCTGAGCTTGATGAGGTCGGCCGCCGTGCCCTGCATCGGCGCGTTGATGGCCTGGCGCTCGGCCGCCTTCTTGCGGGGGCCGTTGCCGCCGTTGATCTCGCTCAGGTAGAGGCGCCGGCCGAACACGGTCTCGACATAGCCCTTGTCGCGCGCGAACTCCACGATCTGGTCCATGTAGGTCTTCACGCCCGGGTAGCGCGCAAAGTAGCGATCGATGTACGAGGCCGCGGCCTTGGTCTCGATGCCCAGGTTCTTCGCCAGGCCGAAGCTGCTCATGCCGTAGATGAGCCCGAAGTTGATGACCTTGGCATAGCGGCGCTGCTCGCTCGACACCTGGTCGGGCGTGGTGCCGAACACCTCGGCAGCCGTGGCGCGGTGCACGTCGACACCGTCGGTGAAGGCACGCAGCAGCGATTCGTCGCCGCTGATGTGGGCCATGATGCGCAGCTCGATCTGCGAGTAGTCGGCGCTGGCGATCACGCTGCCCGCCGGTGCCACGAAGGCCTCGCGCACGCGGCGGCCTTCGGGCGTGCGGATCGGGATGTTCTGCAGGTTGGGGTCGTTGCTGCTCAGGCGACCCGTGACGGCCACCGCCTGCGCGTAGTGCGTGTGCACGCGGCCGGTGCGCGGGTTGGCCAGCTGGCCGAGCTTGTCGGTGTAGGTGCCCTTGAGCTTCGAGAGGCCGCGGTGCTCGAGGATCTTGGCGGGCAGCGGATAGTCTTCCGCCAGCTTCTCGAGCACTTCTTCGTCGGTGCTGGGCGCGCCGCTCGGCGTCTTCTTGACCACGGGCAGGCCCAGCTTGGTGAAGAAGATTTCGCCGATCTGCTTGGGCGAACCGAGGTTGAAGGGCTGCCCCGCGATGTCGTAGGCCTCCTGCTCCAGCGCCATGATGCGCGTGCCCAGGTCGTGGCTCTGCGCGGCCAGCGTGGGCGCGTCGATCAGCACGCCGTTGCGCTCGATGCGGTACAGCGCCTCGCTCGAATCCATTTCGAGCTGGTAGATGTATGCCAGCTTCTCTTCCTTCTGCAGCAGGGGCCACAGCGCGTGGTGCACGTCGAGCGTCTGGTCGCTGTCCTCGCACGAGTATTCGGCGGCCTTGGCGATGTCGACCTGGCTGAAGGAGATCTGGTGCGCGCCCTTGCCGCACAGGTCTTCGTACGAGATGCCGCTGCGCCCCAGGTGGCGCTCGGCCAGGGACGAGAGGCCGTGCGGCTTGTTCACTTCGAGCACGTAGCTTTGCAGCATGGTGTCGTGCGCGTAGCCCTGCACCTCGATGCCGTGGTTGGCGAACACGTGGCGGTCGTACTTGATGTGCTGGCCGAGCTTTTTCTTGTCGGCGTTCTCGAGCCAGGGCTTGAGTTTGGCGAGCACCTCGTCAATGGGCAGCTGCGCGGGCGCGTCGGGGTAGTTGTGCGTGAGCGGAATGTAGGCCGCTTCGCCCGGCGTGACGCTGAAGCTGATGCCCACGATCTGCGCGACCATTTCGTCCAGCGAGGTGGTCTCGGTGTCGATGGCGGTGAGTTCGGCGGCCTCGAGTTTGGCGAGCCAGGCGTCGAACTGCGCCCATTCCATGATGGTGTCGTACTTGAGGTTGCTCGCGGGCGCGGCGGCCTCTTGCGCGTCCAGCTCGGAAGGCTCATCGAACAGGCCGCCCTGGTCGCGGTCGGCCTTGGCGGCGGCCTTTTTCTTCGCGTTCTCTTCGATCAGCTCGGGCGGTACTTCCTGCGCTTCGAGCGACTTGACCAGGCTCTTGAAACCGAACTTCTCGTAGAAGGGCTTCAGCTCGGCCGTCTGCGGCGCGCCGACGGGCAGGCCTTCGAGCGAGGGCAGGCCCTCGACAAAACCGTTCAGGTCGCAGTCGGTGCGGATGGTGACGAGGCGTTTGCTCAGCGGCAGCTTGTCGAGCGCCTGGCGCAGGTTTTCGCCGGCGGCGCCCTTCACTTCGGCGGCGCGTTCGACCAGTGCATCGAGCGAGCCGTATTCGAGCAGCCATTTGGCCGCTGTCTTGGGGCCGACCTTGGGCACGCCGGGCACGTTGTCGACCGTGTCGCCGATGAGCGTCTGGTAGTCGACCATGAGGCTGGGCGGCACGCCGAACTCGGCCGTCACGCCGGCGATGTCGCGCTTCTTGCCGTTCATCGTGTCGATGATGGTGATGTGCTCGTCGACCAGCTGGCTCAGGTCCTTGTCACCGCTGGAGACGATCACCTCGACGCCCTGCGCGGCCGCCACCTTGGCGAGCGTGCCGATCACGTCGTCAGCCTCGACCTCGGGCACGGTAATCACCGGCCAACCGAGCAGCCTGACCACTTCGTGGATGGGGTCGATCTGGCTGCGCAGGTCGTCGGGCATCGGCGAGCGGTTGGCCTTGTACTCGGGGTACCAGTCGTCGCGGAAGGTCTTGCCGGGGGCGTCGAAGATGCAGGCCGCGTAGTCGGCGCGCACCTCGCGGCGCAGCGCGGTCATCATGTTGATCATGCCCCGGATCGCCCCGGTGGCCGGGCTCTTGGGGTCGCCGGGCACGGCGCGCAGATCGGGCATCGCGTGGAAGGCCCGGTACAGGTAGCTCGAGCCATCGACGAGCAGCAGCGTTTTCTTGTCGGTCATCGGGGCATTTTGCCGTGCCCGGACCGGCGTCCGGAACGACACCAGGGTCGGCTGGCGGCCGACACGCCGCCAGCGGGTGCACGCCTACAATCCGTGCATGCCTAGCTCCCCACTCCTGGTCGCCCGCCGCATCCTGCTGGCGCTGGCTTTCGCCACCCCCGTTGCCGCCCTCGCGCAGGCGCCGGCCGCGCCCGCCGCCAAGCCGGCCCCGGCGGAACCGCTACAAAATCAGGAGCAGGCCGACGGCCGGCGCAACCAGAAGGTCGAGCACATCCACACGGAAGACAGCGGCGCCTCGGTCGACGAGGTGCGCTACGGCGGCCGCACGCAGAGCATCAACGTCAAGCCCAAGTCGAACATGCCCGGTTACGAAGTGCTGCCCAACGACGGCGGCAGCGCCCGCCCCGGCACGACCGGCGACGCGAACAGCGGCGGCAACGGCCCGCGTGTCTGGAACGTGCTGAAGTTCTGACCGTGACGTCGTCGTTCTCCTTCCCGGCAACCCTCTTTTCTCCCGCAGCCGCCGTCCGGCGCTGAGCATCGCCATGGCAGTTTTTACCGAAGTCCAGTTCGGCGAGGCAGACGCGCTCGTCCAGCGCCTTGGCATGGGCGCCCTGCGCGAGCTGCGCGGCATCGAGGGCGGCATCGAGAACACCAACTACTTCGCCACCACCGAGTCGGGCGAATTCGTGCTGACGCTGTTCGAGCGCCTGAGCGCCGAGCAGCTGCCGTACTACCTTTGCCTCATGAAGCACCTGGCCGGTGCTGGCCTGCCGGTGCCCGCGCCCGTGGCCGACCCGGCCGTGGCGCCGCCGACCGGCCATGCGCTGTCGATCCCCGCACAGGCGCCCTGCGAGCTGCTGCACCGCGTGGCCGGCAAGCCCGCGGCGCTGGTACAGAAGCTGTCGGGCCGCAGCGAGCTGGCCCCCACGGCCGCCCACTGCGCCGAACTGGGCGCCATGCTGGCCCGCATGCACCTGGCCGGGCGCGACTACCCGCGCATCCAGCCGAACCTGCGCGGCCTGCCCTGGTGGAACGAGACCGCCCCGGTGGTGCTGCCCCACATGGACGAGGCGCAGGCTGCGCTGCTGCGCGCCGAGCTGGCCTACCAGAACCATGTCGCCGAATCGTCGGCCTACGCGGCGCTGCCGCGCGGTCCGGTGCATGCCGACATGTTCCGCGACAACGTGATGTTCGCGACCGGCGGCGAGCCCGATGCGTCGCCGCGCCTCACCGGCGTGTTCGACTTCTACTTCGCCGGCACCGACACCTGGCTGTTCGACCTGGCCGTGTGCCTGAACGACTGGGCCATCGACCTGGCCAGCGGCCGGCACGACGCCGCCCGCGCCGACGCCCTGCTCGCCGCGTATGAGAGCGTGCGCAGGCTGAACGCCTCCGAGCGCGCCCTGCTGCCCGCGATGCTGCGCGCCGCCGCGCTGCGCTTCTGGATCTCGCGCCTGTGGGACTTCCACCTGCCGCGCGAGGCCAGCATGCTCAAGCCCCACGACCCGACGCACTTCGAGCGCGTGCTGCGCGAGCGCGCCACCCACCCGCACGCCATCGCCCACGTCTTAGAGCCGGCGCTGGCAGCCTAAAGAAGGTGTGACCGAACCCGCCATGCCCGCTCATCCCGCCCAGACACACCCACTCTGCGTTGCAAATGCTCGCCATAGCCCAAGCTATGGCTGCGCTTTGCGCCTTGATTGGGCGCGTCTGGGCGGCCTGCTCGGCCACGCCGGATTCATTCACACCTTCTGACCCCCCACATGAAACTCCACCTCGTGCCGGCGCGCACCGGCTTCGACTGGGTCCGCCTCGGACTCAAGACCTTCTGGCGCCAGCCGCTGGCCTTCATCTCGCTGTTCTTCCTGCTGATGGCGATGATCTCGACGGTGTCGATGCTGCCGCTGCTCGGCAGCGTGCTCGCGCCGATCCTGCTGCCCTTCATGACGCTGGGCCTGATGGTCGCGACCTCGGTGGCCGCGACCGACAACGCCGACGGCCTGGGCAATGCGGGCGACCTGGGCCGCCCCACGGGCTCGGCCATGTTCATCGCGGTGTTCGACGCCATGCGCACCGAATGGCGCTCGCTGGTGGTGCTGGGCGTGATCTCGGCCGTGTACTTCGTGCTGGCCGTCACGCTGACGGCACTGGTCGACGGCGGCCAGCTCATGCGCGCCTACCTGTTCGACGAGGCGGTGACGCCCGAGGTCATGAAGAGCAGCGAGTTCCTCACGGCGCGCACGCTGCTGATGTGCCTGAACCTGCCGCTGTCGCTGGCCATGTGGCATGCGCCCGCGCTGGTGCACTGGCACCGCGTGGAGCCGGTGAAGAGCGTCTTCTTCAGCATCGTCGCGCTGTTCCGCAACTTCGGCGCCTACGCGCTGTTCGGCCTGGCGTGGTTCGGCGTGTTCATGCTCGCGGGCATCGCCATCGGCCTGCTCGCCACCGTGCTGATCGGCGTCGGCGCCATGGGCTCCGACGGCGCAGCGCTGGCGATCGGCAACATCCTGATGATCGGCACCGCGCTGGTGCTGGCGGCCATGTCGCTGGCCTCGACCTGGTTCACCTTCCGGGACAGCTTCGACGCGAACTGAAGTCGGCATCGCCCGCTGCCCTTTCGGGCAAGCGGGACCGCCGGACTCAGACCGGCGTGAGCTTCGCCACCGACAGCGCCAGCCACTTCACGCCGTGGCGCGCGAACTTCACCTGCGCCCGCGCATCGTCGCCGGTGCCTTCCAGCGCGGTCACCGTGCCCTCGCCGAACTTGTTGTGGAACACCTGCATGCCTGAGCGCAGGCCGTGCGACGGCGCGGTCTTCTGCGGCGGCACGGGCGGGCTGGCGAAGGTGTCCTTGCTCGCGCTGCCACCGCCTCCACCGTAGCGGTTGCCACCGCCGCCGCCGCCGCCGCCACCGTAGCCACCGGCACCGCCGCGCGTGCTGCCGTAGCCGCCGCCATAGCCGAAGGCCGAGGGCGCAAAGCCCTGGTTCTTCGGCGTGAGCCACTTGAGCGCGCCCTCCGGCAGCTCGTCGAAGAAGCGGCTCTTGACGTTGTAGCGGGTCTGGCCGTGCAGCATGCGCGTCTGCGAATGGCTCAGGTACAGGCGCTTGCGGGCGCGCGTGATCGCCACGTACATCAGGCGGCGTTCTTCCTCGAGGCTCTCGAAATCGCTCATCGAGTTCTCGTGCGGGAACAGGCCCTCTTCCATGCCGGTGATGAACACGCAGTCGAACTCCAGGCCCTTGGCGGCATGCACGGTCATGAGCTGCACCGCGTCCTGCCCGGCCTGCGCCTGGTTGTCGCCCGACTCGAGGGCCGCGTGCGTCAGGAAGGCCGCGAGCGGGCTGAGGGTTTCGCCCGTTTCTGCATCGGGCGCCAGCGGCTCGTCGAGCACCGGCCGGCTGGGGTCGAGCCCCTGGCTGGCGGGCGACTGGCGCAGTTCGTCGACCGGCAGCGCCACGGCGTCGCGGCCGAAGCCTTCCTGCGTGACGAAGCTTTCGGCCGCGTTGACGAGTTCGTCCAAGTTCTCGATGCGGTCGGCGCCTTCGCGGTCGGCCTTGTAGTGTTCGACGAGGCCGCTGTGGTCGAGCACCAGCTCGATGATCTCGCGCAGGCTCACACCCTGGGTCTGCTCGCGCAGCACGTCGATCTTGGCGACGAAGGCCGTGAGGTTCGAGCCGGCCTTGCCGCCGACCGCGCTCACCGCGTCGTGCAGCGAGCGCCCGGCGGCGCGCGCCGCGTCCTGCAGGCTTTCGAGCGTGCGTGCGCCGATGCCGCGCGGCGGGAAGTTGACGACGCGCAGGAAGCTGGTGTCGTCGTCCTTGTTCTCGAGCAGGCGCAGGTAGGCCAGCGCATGCTTGATTTCGGCGCGCTCGAAGAAGCGCAAGCCGCCGTACACGCGGTACGGCACCGAGGCATTGAACAGCGCCGTTTCGATCACCCGGCTCTGCGCATTGCTGCGGTAGAGCACGGCCATTTCCTTGCGGTCGAAGCCGTCGCGCGCCAGCTGGCGCATTTCCTCGACCATCCACTGCGCCTCGGCGAGGTCGGTGGGCGACTCGTACACGCGCACGGGCTCGCCTGGCCCCTGATCGGTGCGCAGGTTCTTGCCCAGGCGCTTCTTGTTGTGGCTGATGAGCTCGTTGGCCGAATCGAGGATGTTGCTGTAGCTGCGGTAGTTCTGCTCCAGGACGATCTGGCGGCGCACGTCGAACTCGCGCACGAAGTCGGTCATGTTGCCCACGCGCGCGCCGCGGA
Source organism: Variovorax sp. GW821-FHT09D07 (assembly GCF_059416345.1). Lineage (NCBI taxonomy): Bacteria > Pseudomonadati > Pseudomonadota > Betaproteobacteria > Burkholderiales > Comamonadaceae > Variovorax > Variovorax sp. GW821-FHT09D07. The sequence goes on along the minus strand of NZ_JBWKOY010000002.1, from coordinate 558,036 downwards.
AGGCGTAGATGCTCTGGTCGTCGTCGCCCACGGCGATCACGCTGTTGTGCTCGCCCGGCGTGAAGTGGCCGCCGATCGCCGTGTGGCCCGCGAGCATCTTCAGCCACGCGTATTGCAGGCGGTTGGTGTCCTGGAACTCGTCGACCAGGATGTGGCGGAAGCGCCGCTGGTAATGCTCGCGCACGGGCTCGTTGTCGCGCAGCAGCTCGTAGCTGCGCAGCATCAGCTCGCCGAAGTCGACCACGCCTTCGCGCTGGCACTGCTCTTCGTACAGCTGGTAGAGCTCGACCTTCTTGCGGTCGTCGTCGCTGCGGGCCTCGATGTCGCCGGGGCGCAGGCCGTCTTCCTTGGCGCCGGCGATGAACCACTGCGTCTGCTTGGCCGGAAAGCGCTCGTCGTCGACGTTGAACTGCTTCATCAGGCGCTTGATGGCCGAGAGCTGGTCCTGCGTGTCGAGGATCTGGAAGGTCGAGGGCAGGTTGGCCAGCTTCCAATGCGCACGCAGCAGGCGGTTGCACAGGCCGTGGAAGGTGCCGATCCACATGCCGCGCACGTTCACCGGCAGCATCGCGGTCAGCCGCGTCATCATTTCCTTGGCGGCCTTGTTGGTGAAGGTGACGGCCAGGATGCCGCCGGCGGACACCTGCCCCGTCTGCAGCAGCCAGGCGATGCGGGTGGTGAGCACCCGCGTCTTGCCAGAGCCGGCACCGGCAAGGATGAGGGCATTGCCCGCGGGCAGCGTGACGGCAGCAAGCTGCTCGGCGTTGAGGTTGTTCAGCAACGGCGAGGCAGGGCCGCCCGTATCGGCTGCGGACGCGCCGGAAAACAGGTCGTGAGGGAGCATGGGTGCCATTGTAGAAAGCTGCCCCGCCCCGGGCCCCGCCGGACGCGCTTGCCCCTGCGGGCATGACCTGGATCAAGGCCGGGCCTGCTGGCGTGCACAGTCCTGCCCCTCTTGCGGCAGATCAAGTGATACGGCCGTGCCCGGCGGGAGACTGCCTCTCAGTTGCCGGCCCTGCGCGCCGGCCGTCACTGGAGAACCCATGCCCAAGAAACTCGCCCCCGCCTGCCTCGCCGCCCTGCTCGGCGCCATGGCCGCCCTGCCGGCCGCCGCGCAGGACGCACAAGGCAACTGGCTGGTGCGCGCCCGCGCCGTGTACCTGAAGCCGGCGAACCACTCGGCCCCGGTGGCCGACCTGTCGATTCCGGCCGATGCCATCACGGTCAACAGCAAGACCATTCCCGAGCTCGACGTCACCTACTTCTTCACGCCGAACATCGCCGCCGAGCTGGTACTGACGGTGCCGCAGAAACAGACGGTCACCGTGCAACGCAGCGCGCTGGGCGGGCCGGTGGACATCGGCAGCTTCAAGCACCTGCCGCCCTCGCTGATGCTGCAGTACCACTTCATGCCCACCGCGAAGATCCGCCCCTACATCGGCGCGGGCCTGAACTACACGCGACTGAGCAGCGTCAACCTGCAGGTGCCGACAGTGGGCCGCCTTCAGCTGCAGAACGAAAGCTTCGGCCTCGCGCTGGGCGCCGGCGTCGACATCGAGGTAGCGAAGAACACCTACCTCAACATCGACGTGAAGAAGCTGCGCATCCGCAGCGCCGTGAACATGGACGGCGTGCAGCTGTCGACCGTGAAGGTCGACCCGTGGCTGTTCGGTGTGGGCATCGGCTACCGGTTCTGACAAAGAAGCGCACTGCGGTCGTCGGGTATACGCAGCAACCCATAGGGTCAATACGCTCCGGCGACTTGCGCATCATCGCCATGGCCGTAAAATCAATCACCGGGCCCAAGTTTCTTGCGTCCGGTTTTTTTTGGCCGTCATTTTCATGACGCGACCACGAGAACCGGCCGGACCAAGCGCTCATTCGTTCCACTCAACGATTCCTTTCAGGAGCCTGGTCATGCAAATCTTCGATTACGACAACATCCTTCTGCTGCCGCGCAAATGCCGCGTGGAAAGCCGCTCGGAATGCGACGCCAGCGTCACGCTGGGCGAGCGCACCTTCCGCCTGCCGGTGGTGCCTGCCAACATGAAAACGGTGGTCGACGAGTCGATCTGCCTGTGGCTCGCGCAGAACGGCTATTTCTACGTGATGCACCGCTTCGACCTGGACAACATCCAGTTCGTGAAGGACATGCAGGGCAAGGGCGTGTTCGCCTCGATCTCGCTGGGCGTGAAGAAGCCCGACTACGACACCGTCGACCAGATGGTGGCCCAAGGCCTCGTGCCCGAATACATCACGATCGACATCGCGCACGGCCATGCCGACAGCGTGAAGAACATGATCGGCTACCTCAAGGCCAAGCTGCCGAAGTCGTTCGTGATCGCCGGCAACGTCGGCACGCCCGAAGCCGTGATCGACCTGGAGAACTGGGGCGCCGACGCGACCAAGGTCGGCATCGGCCCAGGCAAGGTCTGCATCACCAAGCTCAAGACCGGCTTCGGCACGGGCGGCTGGCAGCTGTCGGCGCTCAAGTGGTGCGCGCGCGTGGCCACCAAGCCGATCATTGCCGACGGCGGCATCCGCGACCACGGCGACATCGCCAAGAGCATCCGCTTCGGCGCGTCGATGGTCATGATCGGCTCGCTGTTCGCGGGCCACGAAGAGTCGCCGGGCAAGACGGTCGACGTCGACGGCACGCTCTTCAAGGAGTACTACGGCTCGGCCAGCGACTTCAACAAGGGCGAGTACAAGCACGTCGAAGGCAAGCGCATCCTCGAGCCCATCAAGGGCAAGCTGGCCGACACGCTGGTCGAGATGGAGCAGGACGTGCAAAGCTCGATCAGCTACGCGGGCGGCCGCACGCTGATGGACATCCGCAAGGTCAACTACGTCACGCTGGGCGGCGACAACGCCGGCGAACACCTGCTGATGTGAGCGCGACGGGCGGCCCTCCGCCCGTCTCTTTTCTTTCAGGCCTCGAGCAGTTGCACCGCGTAGCGGTGCAGCGCGTGCGCCGGATCGGCCAGCGCATCGACCACGCCGAAGTGGTCGAGCCCCGGCAGCACCTCGCACACCGGCACGGTGTGGCGGCCCCAGGCCTCGCGGATCATCGCGTTGTGGCGCAGGAATTCAGCGCTCTCGTTGCCCCCCACCGCCGCATAGAGCTGGCCGCGCGCCGGCGCAGGCCACAGCGCCGGGCTCGCACGCCGCGCGTCGGCATCGGTGAGCTTCAGCGTGTGCTCGAGGAAGGGCGTGCGCTGCAACGGCCGCAGGTCGAACAGGCCCGAGACCGACAGCGCATTGCGCACCAGCTGCGCGGGCAGATCGGGCGCCACCGCCTTCCAGTCGCAGGCCAGCAACGCCGCCGCCATGTGGCCGCCCGCGGAATGCCCGGCGACGGTGATGCGCGAAGGGTCGCCGCCATGCGCCGCGACGTGGCGCCAGGTCCATTTGAGCGCCCGCACCATCTGCAGCAGGATGCCCGGCACCGTCACCGGCTGGTCGACCGGGCCCGGGCACAGCGCGTAGTTGGGCTGCACCACGCAGATGCCGCGGTCGTGGAAGGCGGGGCTGATGAACGAGTGGTCCTTCTTGTCCATCGCGCGCCAGTAGCCGCCGTGGATGAAGACCAGCACCGGCGCATCGGGCACGGGCGCCGGAAAGACGTCGAGCGTTTCGTTCGGGCCGGTGCCGTAGGGCACATCGATACGGCACGGCAGCATGTCGCGCGCCGCGGCGGAATCGCGCCCCCAGCGCGCGAAGTACGCGGGGTGGTCCTTCACCCGCGCCAGGTTGTTGTACATGCCTTCCAGCCAGGCGGGGTCGTGCGCTTCCATGCGGTGCTTGCTCCTTGTTTTTCCGGGGCGCATCTTGGCACGGCCGCGTGCATGGAAATGCGCGGCTGGATAAAATGTGGGGTGTGTTGGGGGGGTAGCTCAGCTGGGAGAGCGCCGCGTTCGCAATGCGGAGGTCGGGAGTTCGATCCTCCTCCTCTCCACCAACCGACCCAGCAAAAAGGCCTTGGCAATCGCCAAGGCCTTTTTCATTTGCAGCTGTGCGCTGCGGCCGGGAAATATCAGGCGTCGAGCGTCAGGTGCTGGCCGTGCAGCGCCGCGGCGCCGGGCGATGCCAGGAAGCCGATGGTCTGCGCCGCGACCGAGGTCGACACCCACTCGGCCGGGTTCGCGTCGGGCATCGCCTGGCGGTTGGCCGGCGTGTCGAGCACGCTGGGCGCCACGCTGTTGATGTTCACGCCGTGCGGCGCGGCCTCGGCCGCCATCGATTCCACCAGCCGCTGCAGCGCGCTCTTCGACGCGATGTACGCCGCCATGGCCGGCAGGCCGCGCGCCGCCACCTTCGCCGTCACCGCGACGATGCGGCCCGCGCGGCGCTCGATCATCGAGGGCAGCACGGCCTGCGTCACGGCGACGAACGACCAGGCGTTGAGGTTCATCATCCGGTCCCAGCTCGCGCGCGTGAGTGCGTGCGTCGCCTCGCCCATCTCGAAGCCGCCGGCAATGTGCACCAGCGCATCGACGCGGCCGAAGGCCTGCAGCACCTGGCCGGTGAGCGCGGCCATGTCGGGCGCCGAGGTCACGTCGCCGGCCAGCAGCAGGTGCTGTGAGTTGTCCAGGCCCGGGAAGACTTCGGCCAGGCGACCGGCGTGGTGATCGACCAGCGCGAGCCGCGCGCCCTGGTCAAGAAAGTGCTGGGCCACGGCCCGGCCCAGCGCGCCCGCGGCGCCGGTGATCAGTACATGGGGCGTGTTGCTTGCATCGCTCATCGAAAACTCCTCGGATAGGGGGTGGGGCGGGGCCCCGACGGTCGCGCATCCTAACGCTCTCGTACAAATGTGCAGAAAATTTTTGAAGTCCCAAAAAAATTGGTATATACTCGTGGTCTTGCCAGAAAACACTAACGGTTTTCAAAGCAAGGGCTCTTAGCTCAGTTGGTAGAGCAGCGGACTCTTAATCCGTAGGTCGAGTGTTCGAGTCACTCAGGGCCCACCAACCAACATCGCGGCAACGCTGGAAAGCCTGCTACCCACAAGGTAGCAGGCTTTTTTCATGGTGCGTTCACTTGTATGTTTGATCGCGCCGACGCGACCCTTCGCAAGCCCCTCCCCGACATCCCGTGAAGAAATCCAAACCCGCGCCATCGCCGAAATCCTTCGACCTCAAGCAGCACTGGCATTGGGGCCGCGGCATGCGCCAGTTGCGTATTGCCGACTTCCTGAAGGACGGCCGCCTGCTGGTCCCCGGTGACCTCACGGGCGAAGGCCCGGCCACCGATGACGGCACCGGCGCGCTGCGCACCGTGGGCGGCGTGCAGGTCGGCAGCGCCGACTATGAAACCGGCCTGATGTGGGTCGGCCGCAAGCTGCGCGAAGGCGACCTGCCGAGCAAGCCCCAGGGCTGACCTAGCTACGGCGCCGTGACGCGCCGCAAGAACTGCAGCGAGCGCTCCAGCGCCAGCCGCCCCGGCGCATCGTCGAGGTTGAACTGGTACTCGTGCGGCAACGCCGGCGTTTGATCGGCGGGGAAGAACAGGCTGTCGACCTGCACGCCCTTCGCCATCAGCGTTTCAGCCATCGACCGCGACTGCCCTTCGAGCGGATCGCCGTTGCCCGCGGTGATGAACGACGGCGGAAAAGCCCCGGTCACATAGCGGCGCACCGACGCAGTCTCGAAGGCCGGCGCGTTCTGGAAATCCTTGCTGCCGCTGTACGACCAGAACACGGTCCGCAGGAAACCGCCGAAGGCACCGTCGAGCTTGGCCTGCGCCGCGTCGTAGGCGCCGCAGTGCAGCAGCATGCCGCGCAGCTGCTCGCGCGCGATGACGGGCGTGAGGCCCACGGCTTTCGCGTACCCCGGCACGGCCACCGCGTTCGCGACCTGCGCGACGATATGCGCACCCGCCGAGTCGCCGGCCAGCACGAGCCGCGCGGGGTCCACGCCCAGCCGCGCCGCCTCGCGTACCAGATAACCCAGCGCCGTGTTCACCTGCCGCACCGGCACCGGATAGCCCTGGCCCGGCGCGATCGAATAACCGACGGCCACCACGGTGAAGCCCTGCCCCGCCAGCACGCGCGCGTAGTTCGCCACGTCGCGCCGGTGGCCCGAGACCCAGGCGCCGCCGTGCACCCACACGATGGTGGGTAAGGGCTGCGCGCCCGCCGAGGCCGGACGGAACACGTCGAGGTAGGCGTCCGCGTCGGCCTCGTCGTAGTGCTGATCGAGCACCGCCGCGATACCGGGCGGCACGTGCTTCTGCAGCGACTGCGACGCGGCGTCCGAGCCCTTGCCGAAGGCGTAGCGGATCATCAGCACCGAAGGCCACGGGCTCCACTGGAACGCGGCATAGCCCACGATCACGAGGCCGGCGATGACACCGAGGATCCGCAGCAGGATGGTCTTGAGCTTCACGGTGGAGCGCCTGCGCCGGACGGCCCGGCGCTTCAGGGAGCGCCCCGCATTCTGCTTGCCACGGGCAGTGCCCCGCTATGCTCGCCTCACATGTCGCCACCGCCCGTCATCGCGCCCTCCTCCGCGCTCACACAACCGCTGCGCCACGCAGCACACACGCTGTGCGCAGCCCTGGTGTTCGCGGCGGCGCCCACCTTCGCATCGGCCGCGTCCGGCTGCCTTGCCACGGCCTCCTACATTCCGCCGCCGCCCCGCGCCCTCGCGATGGCCGCGCTGGCCCGACAAGAGCACATTGCCTTCGGCAGCCAGACCATGGACGCCGAAGGCCGACTCACCGAGTCTGGCTATTCAGAAGCAGAAGACACGCGCTATCCGATCGGCGCGCAGCCCGCATGGCAACGCGTGCTGCGCTACTGGCGTGCGGTCGATCCGTCGAGCGAGCGGTTGCCTTCTCTCGTTCGCTTCGGCGCCCCGCAGGCGGCCGACCGCACGCGGTTGACCGACGCGCTGAACCAGGCGAGCGCGGCGCGCCTGCAAGGCCTGGGCGTCGGCCCCGGCCAGGGGCTGGACGCGTCGGACCAGCGCGCCCTCGAAGTGGCCCTGCAGCGTGTCGCAGTGATCGACACGCCCTGGTCCGCCGCGTTCATCAGCTGGGTGGCGCGCGAGGCCGGGCTCGGTGCCGACGAGTTCGTCTTTTCCGAGGCGCACGTCGACTACGCCGGTGCCGCCTTGCAGGCCGGCATCGATGAAGCAGCGGGCCGCGCGACACCGCAGGCCCTGCGCGCCTGCGACCTGATGCGCACGCCACCGCGCCCGGGCGATCTGGTCTGCCATGCACGCGGCGCGCGCGGTGCCGCGCTCGACGGCTTCGGCAAGATCGGCGAGTGGCTCACTGGGCGCCCGACGGGCGGCGCACCGTTGCCGATGCACTGCGATGTGGTGGTGGGCGTGGACGGTGCGGGCTTCGATGCCGTGGGTGGCAACGTGCTGCAGTCGGTCACCTTGCGGCGCCTGGCCTTTGCGCCCGGCACGCGGCTGCTGGACCCGAGCTACCTGCCCGAAGGCTGCACGGCGGGCGGCAGCGCATGCATCGATCGCCACATGAGCCGGCAGCCGTGGTCGCTGCTGCTGCAGTGGCGTTGAAAGAAAAAACAGGAACGGTGGGGCGCGTGCCCCGGTCCGTCAGTCGCGGTAGTACACCTCGACAGCGCCCTTGAGCTTGATCAGCAGCGGATAGCCCTTGCGGTCCAGCGTGCGGCCGGCGGGCACCTTGATCCAGCCTTCGCTGATGCAGTATTCCTCGACGTCCAGGCGGTCCTTGCCGTTGAAGCGGATGCCGATCGGGTGCTCGAACACGGCGGGAATGTGGTGCGGGCTGCGCGGATCGGTCGAGAGATGGTCGGGCAGCGTGGGCTTGGAGGTGGCTTCTTCGGTCATGGGGAAACGGGTGTCTGAATCGACCCGAATGATAGAACCTGCCGCATGCCCCTTCGCGGGCGCCGCTAGCGCCGCTTCTTCCAGGCCTTGGGCGGCGGCTTCGGCCCGAAGCCCAGCGCGGCGCGCGCGAGCGCGTCGGCCTCGCCGTTGCGGTGGCGCGGAATCCATTGCACGCGCGCCTCGTCGAAGCCCTGCAGCAGCGTGCGCGCCTCCTCGAAGAGCGGCGCCATGCGCACGATCGGCCGCACGTCGGCAGCGCCACTCAACTGTTCGACCAGCGTGCTGTTGTCGCTGAAGGCCTGCACGCTCGTGGCGCCGCGCGCCTGCAGCTCGCGCAGCGCGAGCGTCAGTGCCCGCAGCTCGGCCTCGTTGTTGCAGCCCGTGGTGTGCGTGGCCTGCGAGAAGGTGTGGCGGGTGCCGTCGGGCTGGGTGATGACGACGCCGACGCCCATGCGCCCGGGGTTCGGCATGGCGCTGCCGTCGCAATGGACGACCCACGGGGGAAGGCGCTCGGGCGCGGCAACGGTCATGAAGAAGCAGGAAGCAGAGGAAAGAGGACGAACGCGCTCAGCAGTTGTTGCGCTTGATGCCCGCGAGATTGCACGGCCGCTGGCCGGGCGGTGGCCCGGGGTCGCGCGGCGGACGCGGCGGCCGGGGGTGATACCCCGGTCGCGGCGGGCCGTAGTACGGATCGCCGCCCCAGATGTAGGTCGGCCCCGGGTCGGCCGCGGGCGCCTCGCCCACCGGGTAACGCGGAATGATGGCCGGCCCGGAGGGCGTGGGTTGCGGCGGGGGTGCGGACGGCGCCGCGTAGTCCGGCCGGCGCGGCGTGTCTTCCTCGCTGGAGGCGCGCGGTGGTGCAGGCGGCGGCTCGTCGATGCGCAACTGCCGCGACTGCCTGGTCCCCGGCGGGCAGGCGCCGTCGGTGTAGACGATGCGGCCGTCGGCATCTGTGCAGCGCACCACCTCCGCCTGCGCGGCCGGAGCGGCCACGACAAGCCAGAGCAGCGAAACGAAAAGAATGGTGGGCGAGCGCATGGAGACGCCCTTTGTAACAGTGCGCGGCCGCTCGAACAAGCAGGCACGCAGAAACGGGTGGGGGATGAGGTTCGCAGCAGAGGAAAAGTCGATGCTGGCCGGCGCGTCAACGCGACTTGGCTCGCGCCCCTTTCCTGGCCGGAGGACTGGCCTGCGTGGTGATGCGCGGGTAGTGCTCGAAGGTGTGTTTCATCACGTCGCGCAGCCAGACCACGGCCGGGTCGTGGTGAAAGCGCGGATGCCAGTGCTGGTTGAGTTGAAACTGGGGCACGGGCACCGGCGGCTCGAACATGCGCACCGTGCCCATGCGGGCGAAGACCTCCGCCAGTTCGCGCGGCACCGTCGCGAGCAGATCGGCGTGCCGGTCCATCAGGAGCGGAACCATCAGGAAGTGGGGCGTCATCACGGCCACGGTGCGGCGGATGCCCTGGTCTTCCAGCACCTTGTCGTAGCTCTCCGCCGAGTGGCCGGTGAGCGAGACCACGATGTGCCGCATCGCCTCGAAGCGCTCGCGCGTGAGGGTGGCGCCGATGTCCTTGTTCCGCGCGCTGGCGATGGTCACGAAGGAGTGCAGGAACAGGCGCTGATGAAACAGCCCCTCGGGCGCCGCACGGATGGACCCCACCGCCAGGTCGGCCTCGCCTGACGCAAGCAGCCCTTCGACCTGCTCGAGCGGCACCTGCAGCGTGCGCAGCGAACACCCGGGCGCCTCCTTCTTGAAGCGCTCGAGCAGCGGCGGCAGGAACACCAGTTCTCCCATGTCGGTCATGCACAAGGTGAAGGTGCGTCGCGCCAGTGCGGGCTCGAACCGTGCGCCCGCCAGGATCTGCTGGCGCACGGTGGTCATCACCTCCACCACCGCAGCGCGCATGCCCTCGGCCTTGCGCGTGGGCTCCATGCGGCTGCCGACCTTGACGAACAAGGGGTCGTCGAAGAAAGCACGCAGCCGGTTGAGCGCATGGCTCATCGCGCTCTGCGTCAGCCCGAGGCCCTGCGCGGCCTTCGTGACACTGGCCTCGCGAAACATCGCGTCGAAGACCGCCAGCAAATTCAGGTCGAGGTTTTCCGCATGCATGCCGCGCATTCTAGGAATGACTGAAATGACATTGATACATGAGAACCCTCGTCCTACGCTCTGCCCATGCCGTGACCCGAACGCGGCGGACAACAAAGGAGACGCCCCATGTTCATCAAAAACACCTGGTACGTGGCTGCCTGGGACAACGAGCTCACGCCGCAGGGCCTGTTCGCCCGCACCATCATCGGCGTGCCCGTTCTCATGTACCGCAAGGACGACGGCGAGATCGTCGCCATGGAAGACCGCTGCTGCCACCGCGGCGCGCCCCTGTCGGTGGGACGGCGAGAAGGCGACTGCGTGCGCTGCATGTACCACGGCCTGAAGTTCGACGCCTCGGGCCAGTGCATCGAGGCACCGGCTCAGAAGCGCATTCCCATCCAGGCCAGGGTGCGCAGCTTCCCGGTGGTGCAACGCCACCGCTGGGTCTGGATCTGGATGGGCGCCCCCGACAAGGCCGACCCTGCGCTGATCCCCGACACGCCCTGGCTGGACGACCCGCACTGGCGCAGCCTGGACGGCTACATCCACTACGACGTCAACTACCTGCTGATCTGCGACAACCTGCTGGACTTTTCCCACCTGCCCTTCGTGCACCCGACCACGCTGGGAGGCAGTGCGGACTACGCCGCCGCCCAGCCCAAGGTCGAACGCATCGACCACGGCGTGCGCATCACCCGGTGGGCCCTCGACACCGAGCCGCCGCCTTTCGCCCAGGCGGTCAAGGACTGGGGCAGCAGGGTCGATCGATGGAACATCTACAACTTCACCATCCCGGCCATCCTGCTGATGGACTCCGGCATGGCGCCCACCGGCCAGGGCGCAGCCGAAGGCAACCGCGACGGCGCGATCGAATTTCGCGGCTGCCAGGCCATCACGCCCGAGACGGAAAACTCCACCCACTACTTCTTCGCGCATCCCCACAACTTCGCCATCGACCAACCCGAAGTCACGCACTCGATCCACCAGGCCGTGGTGGATGCCTTCGATGAAGACCGCGACATCATCACCGCGCAGCAAAGGAGCCTGGCGCTGGCGCCCGACTTCAAGATGATGGCCTTCGGCATCGACGCCGCGCTGAACCAGTTCCGCTGGATGGTCTCGCGCCGGCTGGAAGAAGAAGCGCTCGAGGAAGCCGCGGCCCGCCCTGCCGCCACAGCAGCGCCCGAACCCGCCCGGGCCTGAGCCATGAAGCTCCTCGTCACCCGCCTCACGCAAGAGGCGCAGGATGTGCTCGGCTTGGAGTTGCGTGCGCAGGACGGCACCGCGCTGCCGCCCTTCACCTCGGGCGCCCATGTGGACCTGCTGCTGCCCGGCGACATCCGCCGCCAGTACTCGCTGGCCAACTCGCCGCTGGAGCGCCACCGCTACGTGCTCGGTGTGGGCCTGGCGCCAGCCTCGCGCGGCGGCTCGGCCTTCGTTCACCAGCGCCTTGCCGTGGGCGATGTGCTCGAGGTGGGCGCACCGCGCGCCCTGTTCGGCATCGACCCGGCCGCCACCGAGCACGTGTTCGTGGCCGGGGGCATCGGCATCACGCCCATCCTGAGCATGATCCTCTGGTGCGAGGCCAACGCCAGGCCCTGGAAGCTGCTGTACTGCGTGCGCACGCGGGCCCGTGCCGCCTATGCGTGGACATTGGCGCGCCACCATGACCGCGTGCAGCTGCACGTGGACCAGGAAGCGGCGGGCACGCCACCCGACCTGGCGGGCTGGCTGGCCGGTGCGGCCCCAGGCGCCCACCTCTACTGCTGCGGCCCCGAAGGGCTGATGAACGCGGTCGGTGCAGCCGCAGGCGTTGTCGGCATCGACAAGGCGGCCACCCATTTCGAACGCTTCGCACCGCCGGAACCCGCCACGCCCGCAGCGCCGGCCGGCACCTTCACCGTGGTGCTGCATCGCAGCGGCCAGAGGATCGAGGTCGCACCGCGGCAGAGCCTGCTCGATGCCCTGGAAGGCGCCAACGTCAGCGTTCCCTTCTCGTGCCGCGAAGGCATGTGCCGCAGCTGCGAGGTGCCGCTGCTCGAGGGCGAGGCGGATCACCGCGACTTCGTGCTCAGCGACGAGGAGCGCGACAGCCACACCTGCATCCTGCCCTGCGTGTCTCGCGCGCGCAGCGCCGTGCTCGTCCTCGATCTCTGACGCCCCAACAACAAGCAGACCACCCAACCCCACCACTGGAGACAACCATGTTCAAGAAAATGACTGCCGCATGCGCAGCGATCACCCTGGCGCTGCCCATCGCCGCACAGGAGAGCTACCCCTCGCGGCCGATCCGCCTCGTCGTGCCCTACGCCGCCGGCGGTGCGACCGACTTCGTGGCACGCACCCTGGGCGATCGCCTGTCGAAATCGATGGGGCAGCCGGTGGTGGTGGACAACAAGGCGGGTGCGGCGGGCGCCATCGGCGCCGGCGAAGTCGGCCGCGCCAAGCCCGACGGCTACACGCTGCTGATGACCATCACCGATTCGCAGATCAACAACACCGCGCTGTTCAAGACCCTGGCCTACGACCCGCAAAAGGACTTCGTCGGCGTCACGCAGGTGGTGCGCAGCCCGGCGCTGATTTCCACGCACCCCGGCACCGGCATCAGGAGCATCGAAGACCTGAAGGCCAAGGTGGCCAAGGGCGGCGCGAAACTGAGCTACGGGTCCTGGGGCGTCGGCGGGCTGGGCCACCTGGCCGGCGAGAGCCTCAACCGCGGACTGAGTGCCGGCATGGTGCATGTGCCGCAACGCGGCGAAGGGCCGGTGGTGACCGACCTGCTGTCGGGCACCATCGACGTCGGACTGTCGTCGGTGCCCAGCGCGATGCAGCATGTGCCGACGGGCAAGGTCGTGCCACTGGCCGTGCTGGGACGACAGCGCTCCACCACGCTCCCGCAGGTTCCGACCATGAACGAGCTGGGCTTCAAGGACCCGCTCTACGACACCAACGTCTGGATCGGACTGCTGGCGCCGGCCCGGACGCCACAGCCCATCGTCGACAAGCTGGCCCGCGAAGTGCGCGCCATCGTCGGCTCGCCCGACGTCAGCCAGCTGTTCGTAAACCGTGGCTTCGAGGTGATGAACAGCACGCCCGAGCAGTTCGCGGCGTCGTACAAGGAGGAGTTCAACGTGATCACCAGGCGGATGCGCGAGCTGGGCGTCGAGGCGCAATGAGGCAGGCGACCACCCGGACCGTCATGCAAGGACGACCGATGCATCTTCCGTGCGCCGACCGCCAGTGACTGCGTGGCCGGCCGCATCAGGCGTTCCCTAGGCGACAGGCGCGGCGCGGAGACTTTGCCATCATCGCGAACTCGACTGGCGCCCGCCGCTGGCTACACGGAGCCCTCCCCCATGACCTCGCCTTTCACCACCACCGCCCTGGGCCTGTGCGGCCCGCTGCGCCAGCCGCGCCAGATGCTGGCCGACCAGACCTACGACGACCACAAGTCGATCCACGACGACGCGACGGCCGAAACCCTGGGCCTGCGCGCCGGGCCGATCGAAGGGCCGACGCACTTCAGCCAGTTCGACCCGCTGCTGTTCCATGTGTTCGGACAGGCCTGGTTCGAAACCGGCTGCATCAGCGCCCACTACCAGAACATGGTGGTCGAGGGCGAGTCGGTGCGCGCCTTTGTCGACCTTCCCGCGCCCGGTGCCACCTTCGTGCGCCTGCGCGCCGAGAAGGCCGACGGCACGCCGGTGCTGACCGGCACTGCGTCGGTGGGCGATGCCGCTCAACACCCGCACGAGCTGCCGCAGCGCATCGCCAAGCTGCGCCCGCCGCAGGGCCTGGTCATCAACCGCGACCTGCGCGTGGGCCAGCGCGGCGCGGTCGTCGAGAAGATCCGCATGGGCTTCGACCAGCACATGGGCGACCACTACCCCTTCACGCTCGCCGACAAGCTCAAGGTCATCACCGAGCCCTGCGACTGGTACACGGCCGAAGGCGGCCAACGCTCGCCGTGGGGCCGGGCCATCATCCCGACCGAGATGATCAGCGTGCTGCTCGGTTCCACCAGCGCCGAGGCGCAGCTGAGTGGCCGCAAGCCGGCCGTGGGCCTGTTCGCCGGGCAGGAGATTCGCCTGATCAAGGGCCCGCTCTTCGTCGACCAGGACTACGAACTGGAGCGCGAGATCGTTGCGCTGAGCGAGAGCGCGCGCACCGAGTCCGTGTGGGTGCGCACCCAGGTCTACGAGATGCCGTCGCGCACCCTCGTGGCCGAGATGATCCTCAACGGCGCAACGATGAAGGCGTCGTACCCCCACTACGAAGCCGAGGCCAAGGAGCTGGGGCTGGCCTGAGCGCGCGGTTCGCGCAGCTGCATCGAACGCCGTCGGTCGAGGGGGCAGAATCCCCTCTTTTTTCCGGGTGCCGTATGCCAGCTGTACTTGAAGGGGGTTGCCTCTGCGGCAAGGTCCGATTCAGCACGAGCCAGCCGCCGCTGCGCACGCTCGCGTGCCATTGCACGTTCTGCCAGCGCATGACCGGCACGTCCTTCTACGCCGAGTCGCTCTTTCCGATGGACGCCGTGCAGTTCAACGAAGGCGAACTGCGGCAGTACGCGCACCGATCGGACGGCAGCCACAAGCAGGTCTTCGTTCATTTCTGCCCCTCGTGCGGCACGACGATGGGCCTGACCTTCGAGCGTTGGCCCGATGTGCGCGCCATCTCGCGCGGGTGCTATGACGACCCCAATGCCGTTGAACTCACGAGTCACATCTGGACCCGCTCCGCCCAAAGCGGCGTGGCCTTGCCGGCCGACGTGGATTGCTTTGCCAGGGCGCGGGCCACGCTCGACGGCCAGCCGGAGCCGGCCTCGCGGCATGAGACGCCTGTCATGGCTCGGCAAGACGGCGGGGCCTGAACTTTCGCTTCAGCCGGCCATCAGCGTCGATTCGCCCGCCGACGGCGAAGCACGACCCCCAGGTAGTAGACCGAGGCGCACGTGAAGAGGCCTGCGACCACGGACCAGACGGCGCCCCCGCCGATCAGATTCGCTCCGTCGGGCGCGATGCAGCTGGAGGCGGATGCTTCGATGCAGTCCCTGTGCCTGTAGTACCGCTCATGGAACGCCCACCAGAAGAACCCCGCCGCAGCGGCGCATGCGACGCAGAGGATGGCGGGGCGGGTGATTGGAAGAGGGTCTGTGGTCATGGGCTTGGATCGCTAAGCCGCGCAGCCTAGGAGCATCGCGGCGCACGATGCGAATGAGCGCTTCGGAAGAAATCCTCGCGGCGGACGTTCAGCGCGGTCGCGACGCCACACGGAGCGCCTCTTCCCTGATGTACGAAGAGGCCGCCGTGTTCGCCAGATCGTGCAGCGTCTGCAGCAATGAAACGCCGCCGATCTCCGTCGTGCCGGCATTCAGGATGCGCCCGATCATCGTGATGCCGAGTTCGCTGGGCTGCCGCGCGAGGGAGCGAAGAAGCTCAGGCTGGTAGTTCGGCAAGCTCTCCAATCCGTGAACGATGGTCCACATGACCCCGTAGCCGTCTTCCTCGGGGTAGCGCTCGAAGACGCTCAGCATTTCGGGTATGGCTTGCTCCGGATTGCCCGCCCGCCAGAGTTCATCCAGAAGCGAGTCCAGGTGGCGCCAGCTGCCGTCCTCCGGAGGTTCGAAGTTGGCGATGTCGTGAGCGATCTCGGAAGTGGTTCGAGGCATTGGAAGTCTTGCACGTGGCTGCTTCTGGCCGACTCTAGCGGCTCAGGCGGCCTTCTGCTTTTTCTGTACGGACCTCGGCGCCTCGCTGCGCGCCAGCCACAGTCCGCTCGCAACGATCAACGCCCCGCCGCCCAGCGTCCATGCATCGGGCGCGGCCTGCCAGAACACCCAGTCCATCACGAGCGCCCATGCGAGCGCGCTGTATTCGAAGGGCGCGATGGCCGCGGCCTGGCCGTGACGGAAGGCCTCGGCGATAGCCAGCTGACCCAGGAAGCCGCTGAGGGCCAGACCCGCCAGCGCCCACGCGTGCCCGGCCTGCAGCGGCACCCATTGCGGCGCCGCGAACAGGCTGCCGCCGACGGCCATGCCCGCCGTGGTCCAGAAGACCAGCGCGGCGCTCGGCTCGGTGCGGCTGATGAGCCGGCCCAGCATGTTCGACAGCGCATAGCAGACGGCCGCCACCAGGATCGCCAGCGCACCCGTCGAGAGGAAGGCCCCCTGCTCGGGCCGCAGCGCGACCACCACGCCGACGAAGCCCAGCCCGATGGCGATCCAGTGCCGCGGCTGCACCGATTCGCCCAGCATCGGCACGGCGATGAGCACCATCAGCAACGGCGCGATGAACGTGAGCGTGTAGGCCTCGGCCAGGCCCAGGGTCTTCAGGCCGTGGACGAAGAGCACCAGCATCGTCATGTTCAGCGCGGTGCGCAGCAGATGCAGGCGCCAGCGCAGCCGGCGGTTGAAAACACCGGCCGCCTCGCGCCGCCAGGCGATGTACAGGCACACCAGGGGCAGCGCCGTGAGACCGCGCAGCGCCATCACCTGCACCGGCGGGTAGTGCCCGGCCAGGGTCTTGAGCAGCGCGTCCATGCAGGCGAAGAAGGCGCAGGCCAACAGCATCGCGGCGATGCCGCGCAGGGTTCCGGTCGGGTGCATGGTCAGGCTGTGGTCTCGCGGCAGTGGCCGGGAGGGACGGGGTTTGTTCTTGAACGCCGAGCATAGGCGCTGCGAACGTCGGGGTCTTGGCCTGAAGCCGCCGGCCCTTTTCTACCGGCACTCGTTCCAGTACCCATCCGGGTTCGCCTCCAGCGGCGTGGCGACCCGCTTGAGCGACACGCGCCCCTGCGCGTCCTTCGCGACCACGAAGACGTGCCCGTCCTGCACCGGGAAACCGTTGCGCAGAAACTTGAAGCCGCTGCGCACCGACGAGAAGTCGGCCTCGTTGAGTGCGTTGCGCAAGGCACCACGATCGGCGACGGAGCCCTTCGTCTCCTTCAGCGCGCTGTCGATCAGGAGCGCCGCATCGAAACCTTGCGCCGCGTACTGCGAGGGAATGCGCCCGTGCTTCTTTTCGAAGGCGGCAACGAAAGCCCTGCTCGTCGGGCTCGGCAGGTCGGGGCCCCAGACCGCGCCGGCCACCACACCAAGCGCTGCATCCTTGAGCAGCGGCAGCCTCGTGCCGTCGACCGTGCCCACCGTCAGCAAGGGCACCTTGTTCAGCAGGCCCGATCGGTTCATCTGCTGGATGAAGTTCACGCCCATGTCGCCCGGCAGGAACGCCACCACCGCATCGGGCGCCACGCGCTGGATCTGCGCCAGCGCCGCCGCGTAGTCGGTCTGGTCGGGCTTGACGTTGATTTCGCTCACCACCTCACCCGAGTAGTAGCGCTTGAAGCCGCGCAGCTGGTCCTTGCCCGACGCGTTGTCGGGCGCAATGAACAGCGTCTTCCAGTAGCCCTTGTCGACGGCGTAGCGTCCGACGATCCCGGCCTGGTACTCGTCCTGGTACGAGGCGAAGACGAACCGGGTGTTGCACTGCTTGCCGGCGATCGGCGCGGGGCCGGCGTTCGAGCCGACGAACAGCATGCCCGCTCGGGCCATCGGCTTGGCCATGGCCATCATCACGTCGGAGAAGGTCACGCCGGTGACGAAGCTGACCTTGTCCTTCTCGATCAGGCTCTGCACCAGCTGCGCCCCGCGCTCGGGGTTGTGCTGGTCGTCTTCCTTGAGGACCGTCACGGGCACGCCGCCGAGCATGCCTTGGCGCTGCTCGACCGCCAGCATGAAGCCGTCGTACTGCTCCTGCCCGAGCGCGGCCCCGGGGCCGGAGAGCGTGCCGATGAAGCCGATTTTGACCTGCGCGGAAACGGCCAGTGCCGCGGCGCCCAAGGTGCAGGCCACGAGGGCCGTGCGGATGCGGTGGATCAATGTGTTCTCTGTGAATGAGTGGGGTAAGTGGTCAGAAGCAACAGGGTTCGACCCTGGTCAGCTTTCGGCCTTGCTCGCGTTCCGTGGCTGCTTCTCATCGCTCATCAGCTCGTCGAGTTCAGACCAGAGCGCATCGCAGAGGCCTGCCCGAAATGCAGCGGCCTTGAACACTACATGCTCACCACGATAGACGTTCCACAGGTCGCGATGGGCATCGGCCACACAGGCTCGAACGTTCGAGAGGCGGTCAGCCACTTTCACGACCAGCGCCAGTTCCTCCGCCCCTGTCACTCTGGCCAGCTTCGCGTAGGTCTTCGACTTGCGCTCCTTCCTGTTCGCGCCAGGTTCATCCGTGAGGAGTGCGACGCACGCAGCAACCTGATCGCCGAAGCGCAGGCGCACTTCAGCAAGTGTCGCGTCGGTGTCTTCAACCACATCGTGCAGATACCCGATGACCTGAGCCTCCTGACCGTACGGCAGAAGGGTCAGCGCAACAGCATCCAGATGGTGCGAGTACGGGTGCGCCCCGTACATTTGCGCGCCGTGCATGCTGAGTGCATAGGCGCGGGCGGCGGAAAGGCTGGAGGTTTTCATGAGGCGTTTGGACGGGGCAGATGGGTCTGGCGTGACGCCGAATTTCGTTTGTGATGTCGGACTGTTCGACTACCCGGCTTTCAAAGGACCGGCGACCTTGTAGGCACTGAGGAGGATGCCTGATGGCATTGCTTTCGTGGTGACGAATTCGAAGGCGCGGGGTGGCGTTCCCTGCGCGAAAAAGCGCTTTCCAGCCCCCAGCAGCACCGGATAGACGACCAGCAGCACTTCATCGGCAAGGCCATGCTCCAGCAGCGTCGATGTCAGCGAGGAACTGCCCCAGAGGATCAGGTTCGGGCCCGCCTGCGACTTGATGCGGCGAACGCCCTCGACGACGTCCGGCCCCACGCTTTCGAACGGGCCCCACGAAAGGCTTTCGGGGCGGTGGGTCACTACATGCTTGGTCGCCGCATTCAAGCCGTCCGCCATCGCGCTGCTCGGTGCCTTGGGCCAGTAGTCCGACCACATGTCGTAGGTGCGACGCCCGAGCAGCAGATCGAAGCGCTCGCCATGCGCGGCGAGCACTTCATCTCGACCGGCGGGGCTGCGGTAGGGCGTGGTCCAGTCCGCGTAGGGAAAGCCGTCTTCGCCCGAGGTCTGGATCACGCCATCCAGCGAGATGTGCTCCATGATTTTCAGCGTTCTCATGCGGGTCTCCTTGCTTGGGGTGGGAGGGCGCTCAATGAGCCTGCGCATCAAAGTATGCCGGCCACGACAGCGGCGAAGCCTGGAGCCCTTCGGCCCCACGGAATGCAGACATGGCTTTCGCGCGTGAGCCGAAGTTCATCGTTGCCACGCCAAGGTTGAAGAACGTGTTCCGATCGGTGGAGCCGAGTTCGACTGCACGCTGCAGGGCGGATGCAGCCTCTTTGTGCTTGCCTTGATCGGAAAGCACGGCGCCCAAGCACGTCAGGGCAAGGACATTGCCGGGGGATTCAACGAGCGCCTTCGAGAGCAACGCTTGCGCAGAGGCAAAGTTCGCTTCCCATTTTTCGGGGTTGTTCCATGCGTCGTCGACAAGCGATCGACTGATGGAGATGAAGTCCTCGCTCATAGGCTGTTCAGTTTTTTTGACTCTATTCCGTCCAGCACTCGACTGACCGGCCCCGGTCGATTCAGGTTGCAAGCAGATGTTGAAGCACCGCTCTTTGCACCGGCAAGAGGAGCTTCTTCTGCTCGTAGCCGGCGAAGTGCGGATAGCGACGAGGGTCCACCGAAAGTTCACCACCGACAGTGAACGGTGGCGTCGGCAACAGCATGGGGTTGCCCATCCGAGCCAGATCTTCGACGGACAGCGGACGGCTCAACTGCTCCGTGCCCCGAGGCCAGCCATCGGTGATGACCACGTCCGCTGCTTCTGGGGAAGACGATGAAAAGGCTACGTTGGGGATGGTTTCGTGGAAGCTCTCATGGCAGACATGAACCAGCGTAAAGCCCATCACGCTGGCCACCTCGTGCCACGAACGAAACACGTTTGTCGGCGGTCCCCAAAGGCAGATGCGCACCTTCTGGATCGGGCCCATGGTTGTTTCGATGAAGTAGGCGTCGGTAAGAACTTCGCATGGATGGCCGGTGTTCGACATCGCGTTGACTACGGGTCTGCGAGACGAGGCAGCAAACTCCGCGAGGCGTTCGTGGTTCGATTCCCGGACGACGTAGATGTCATAGAACGGGTCCAGATAACCTGCGAGATCACACACGCGTTCGCTTGTCTTCAGAAGATTCGGCAGCTCGATGACGGACAGGTCCAGTTCCTGGAATGCCTTCAGGAACGTCGTGCGCGTGCGAATGCCATTTCCTTCGAACGACCAGGCGGCGGTGCCTTGGATGCCCACACCGGGTGATGCAGCCAGACGCCAGATCGTGTGAACATCCTCGGGGGTAAGTGACGACAGGCTGACTAGGTTCATGGCTGGGGATGTGTCGGAGATCAGAGATTGGAGGATGCGGTTGAACGTCCGCTTCTGGCCGTGGAGTGCCACCTCAAGCTGGTGACCAGAGGTGAAGATTTGGAGGGTGGTGGCTCCTGACCATCAACAGCCGACTTCAATCAATTGACTGGCGCTTTCGTAAATCTCTTGAACTCTGAATAGTTGTAGAAACCAACAAGTACCCCGACAGCGAGCGCCGACATGAAGTACGCGGCAAGCATCCAAAAAGGCGCTGCAACCAAGAGTCCTCCGATCGAGCTGAAACTCATGGCAGGGAACACCACCACGAGGGGGATCACGATGGACATGATCAGCACGGGAATTGCATAGAGCACAGCAAACAGCAATCCGCGAAATTTCAGTGGAACCTTCTCATCCCAAAGGTTGGGCTGAATCATCAGCGGGATGGAAAAGAAGTGGTACGGCTTCCCGGGAACGTGAGTTGGTGGAGGGTTCATCTCAAATCAAGAAACTGGGGCAACTGACAAGGCTCACTCGTTCCCGATAGTACCTACCCACCTCAGCCGCACACCCCCTCAGCGCCACGAAGACAGAGGCGCGCGTTCCACTCGCATCAGCAACCGGGGACAATGAAAGCATGGCCAAAGGAAAACGAATCTCTTCCGACATTGGGGACGACGCGATCGCAGCGATCAAGGCGTTCGGTGCTGCCGCCAAGCTGGCGCGCACAACGGCTGGCGAGGGCCAGGCCGCTGCTGCCACGCGCCTGGGCGTTCATGTCCAGACGATCGCGCGGATCGAATCGGGGGAGCCGGGCGTTGCCATCGGGCACGTGCTCGGCATGCTGGCGCTCTACGGCATCTCGACGACGCTACAGCAGCGACAGCCGCGACCGCCGGCGGAGAACGGCGAGCGCCCCGCCTGAACCGTCAGCCCCGCTGGGCATCGCCCACGGCAGCACGCAGCGACTGCAGCGTGGCCTCGGCGGCTTCGATGCGCCGCTGCAGTTCTTCGTTGACCAGCCGCACGAGCGCGCCGAGCTCGGTGCGCGTCGGGTACACATCGTCGGTGTCGTTCACGTGTTGCGGCACGATGAGTTTCTCGATGCACGCATACGCGCGGCGCACCATGTGAAAGCTGTCGAGGTCATCGCAGGCCTGCAAGGCGAGCGATTCGGCTGTGACGGAAGGGGCGAGAGCCATGCGTGGCCTCCAGGCAGTTCGGTTTGCAACAACCGTCGCACCCAACGCCAATTGAGGGCGGCAGCTCGAACAGGTTGGCGTACCGGGAACTGCTTGCGCAAACCGGCGAGCCTCGCGGCTCCCTGCTCGAGCCGCCAAAAAAATGGAGGCACGAACGACAAAGCCACAGAGTCTCTGCGGAGAAATCTGCGGCTTTCGTCGCAGCAGTTACACGGGACGCCAATCCCGGTCACGCCTGTTTTTGACGCAACGGCCGCAGTATAGCCACGCACCCCCACCCCCTTCGCAGCGCAAAACCGGGATGCCCCTACGACCCGTGCCCCCTCCCCCGATGCTGGAACAATGCGCCGATCTATGGATGGTCTCGATCTCATCAAAACGTTCCGCGAAGTCGCGTTTCGGCGCAGCTTCTCCCGCGCGGCCCTCTCGCTGGGCATGTCCAAGGCCACGGTCAGCCGCTATGTGGCCGAGCTGGAAGCGCGCAGCGGCGTGCGCCTGCTCAACCGCTCGACCCGCTCCCTGAGCCTCACCGACGCGGGCGAGGTGCTGCTGGAGCGCAGCACCGAGCTGGTGACGATGGCCGAGAACACGCTCAACGACCTGCAGGCGCACGGCTCGCACCCGCGCGGGCGCCTGCGCATGAGTGCGCCGCACGGGCTCATCGCGGGCTGGCTTTCGGACGTGATCGCGGAGTTCATCAAGCTCTACCCCGACGTGTACGTGAGCCTGAATTTCACCAACCACGACATCGACCTGATCGAGGAAGGCATCGACATCCACCTGACGGGCGGGCGCATCGACGACATGAACCTGATCGTGCGCCGGCTGGTGCGCTTCGACATGGTGGTGTGCGCGTCGCCCGCCTACTGGGCGCAGCGCGGCATTCCGCAGGTGCCCGAGGACATGGCGCGGCACGACGTGCTGAGCTATTCGCCGATGCCCACCACGCACCTGCCGTTCGAGACCGACGGCCAGCCGCACGACGTGGCGGTGCACAGCCGCATGGAGGCCAACGATGCGGTGGCGCTGATCGAGCTGGCGCTGCGCGGCGTGGGCGTGGCCTACGTGCCCGAGCCGCTGGCGCAGTCGCACCTGGAGCGCGGCGCGCTGGTGCCGGTGCTGCGCGACCACATGCCGCACGAGCACTGGCTGTATGCCGCGTACTCGCAGCGCCGCCACAACAGCGCGGCGATGCGTGCGATGCTCGACTTTCTCGAAAAATCGATGGGGCCGGTGCCCGAACCCATGCCCGCGGCGGTGCCGGTGGCGCTGCCGGCCTGTCCCGTCAACACCGCTGCTGCCGCCGCCATCGCGGCGCGCGACACGCTCGCTCCCAACGGAAAGGCCTCCTGACCCCATGACCACGCCCGCGCTCCTGATCCGCCCGCCCACGTCCGACGACTTCGCCGCCTGGAAACCGCTCTGGGACGGCTACAACGCCTTCTACGGCCGCGAGGGCCCCACGGCCCTGCCCGAGGCGATCACGCAGGTCACGTGGCAGCGCTTCTTCGATCCGTACGAGCCGGTGCATGCGCTGGTGGCCGAGCGCGAGGGGCAGCTGGTGGGGCTGGTGCACTACCTGTTCCACCGCAGCACGACGCGCATCGAGCCCAACTGCTACCTGCAGGATCTGTTCACGCAATCGTCCGAACGCGGCCAGGGCGTGGGCCGGCAGTTGACCGAGGGCGTGTACGAACAGGTGCGACGCGCGGGTGCACACCGGGTGTACTGGCAGACGCACACGACCAATGCGGCGGGGCGGATGCTCTACGACAAGATGGCAAAGCACGAGGGCTTCATCGTCTACGCGACGATGGTCTGATCAATATTTGATGGTGACGCCGGCCTTCACGCCGGTGTTGGCCTTGCCGTCCGAATGCGCGCCGCCCGAGAAGGAAACGTCGCCGCCGGTCTTGGCACCCACCGAGTAGGTGGGACGCTTGCCCGAGGTGTCGGTGCCGGCCTCCAGGGCGCTGCCGTCGGGGCGCTGCACGCCGACCGTGGCGCCGTTCGTGCGGGCCGAGGTTTCGGTGGAGTTGACGTTGGGCGCGATGTAGGCCGTGCCCTTGTCGTCGCTGTCGACGGGCACTCTCACGGGCTCCGCGATGGCCACCACGGCGGCAGCGCAGGCAACCCCACCCAGGAACGCAAGAATCACTCTGTTCATGGGGACCGATGGTGGATGCAGCGCGTCGCGCGGGCTGTGGGCGTGGCCTCACCGCGCGCGTAGGACGAAGGCGGCATCAGTGCCATGACAGGTTGAACAGGAAGAACGCCGCCAGCACCCACAGGAGCAGCACGAGGTGCGTGAGCTGCAGGCCCTCTTGCCGTATCCAGTAGCCGAACCACAGGCCGCCCAGGTGCATGGCGAACAGGAATGCGGCAAAGCCGGCCAGCCCCAGGTTGAGCCACGGCCGCGCGGCCGTCAGGTCGCCGCCGACCACCAGCATCGCGCCGCCGGCCCAGAACGCCAGCGCCGCGCCGAACTGCAACGCCAGCACCACGCACAGCGCCGCGCGGTGCAGCGCCACCGAGCGGATGGCGCGCGTGAGCAAGGGCGTGTCGATGGCGGGATCGACGCGCAACGGCGCCATCGACATCGTGCCGCCGACCGCGAACACCGAGCCCGCAAAGCCGCGCCAGTTGTTGCGCACGGCAATCGACAGCCACAGCGCCATGCCCAGCGCGTGGAGGGACTGGAACAACCAGACGGAGGTAGGGAGATTCATCGGAGCGCCTGCGTTTTTAAATATCAAAGATTATTCTTTGATATTGACGTACCCGCCGGCCGGCGCTCAAAGTCCCTCAAGGAAGGTCGAACGAATGCCATGAACAACGCCACCACCCCACCCGGCCCCTCACCGGAAGCGCTCGAACGCCTGCTGGCCGCCGGCCGCGACGGCGCCCTGCTGCGCATGAGCCTCGCACTGGCGCACCACCGGCGCGACGACGCGCCCACGGCGCTGATGCATGTGGAGAAGGCGCTCGCCTTCGACCCCGAATTCACGGCCGCGTGGCGGCTGCAGGGTCTGCTCGCGCTGGCGCTCGGCGATGCCGCGAAGGCCGAGGCCTCGTTCGCGCAGGCGCTGGAGGTGGCGCAGCGGCGCGGGGAGCTTCAGCTGGTGAAGGAACTCACCGTGCGGCTGCGGCGCCTGCGCACGCCGAAGCCGCCCGCCGACTGAACGGCCTCAGGCCGCCGCCGTCTTCGCCAGTGGATTGAGCCCCGGCTCGCCGACGCGCGTGAGCGTATTGCGGTCGGTGTGATGAAAGGGCTCGGCCTGGCCCAGGATCTGCATCACGGTGTCCTGGTCGTACGACCAGGTGCCGTCGGCGTTGATCTTCACCGTGATGTTCCACGCCAGCGTGGTGAAGGCGCGCTCCAGGAACGGGTTCGACACGATGCCGTTCACCAGGCTGCCGTGCTCGGCGCTGAGCGTGAACTCGGTGTCGCCGGGCTTCACGTGGCCGCTGGCCATGGCCACCTGTCCGCGCGGAATGGCCAGCGTGAGAAACACGGTGCTGGTGGCCGGCTCCCACAGCCAGTAGCCGACCTGGTCGTGGTACATCTTGGTGAGGCCGGGCTTGTGGATGTAGGTGTGGTAGCGCAGGCCGTACAGCAGCTGCGGGCCGTTGGTCTGCGCGTCGATGGGCTGCAGCTCGTAGTGCTCGACGTAGACCTGCGTCTTCGGGCCCTCTTTCTTCGGCTTGACGTCGACGCCCTTCGTGCCCTCCCAGATGCCGGCCAGCGGCCGCAGCGGGCCCAGGTTGGCAAGCGTGTCAGGGTCGGCGGGGGGTTCGGTGTAGATGTCTTCGGGAGTGGTCATGGTGTCGATCGTGGGAGGGAAAACAGGACGAGGATGCTTCGATTCGGATTCTGCTTGAGTGCCGCGGCGGTGAGGTCATCAGAGGGTGTCCCAGACCTGCACGAGCCCGACGAGGTGCACCACGCCGTACACGAAGCACACGAGCGAGCTCCACACCCAGAAAGCACTGAGGCGGCGCCGGTCGAACAGCCACATCGCGACGGCGACAAGGCCGCGCAGCAGGTACACGGCGGTGATGGCAGGCAGCACCAGCGCCTGCAGCGGCAGCGGCTGCAACACGCCGGCACCTGCCAGCGCGTAGGCGGCCCACACGCCCAGCATGCCGGCGATGACCAGCGTGACGGCCACGGGGTACAGGTGGCCGGCCTCGGCGCTCGCGGCCATCCGCTCGCCCGCGCCGAAGAAGCGGTACCAGGCCGGGCCGCCAAAGATGACGCAGATGTGCAAGAGCGCGGCAATGGCACTCAGCACGGCACCGGCGATCAGGAAGAGGTTGGGGGTCACGAAGGCTTTCTCATGAGATCAGAGCAGCAGGTCGCGCGCGCGAACGGCCTCGCGCACCGGGCCGAACGCGCCGAAGCGCACGGGCAGGCCGCTGAGGGCTTCCACGCGCCGCACCCACTCGGGTGGGTCGGCGACGGGTTGCGATTCGTACAAAGGTTGGGCGCCTTCCAGCAGGCGGGTGAGCGCGTGCTGGTGGTCGAGGTCGGTCGCATCGCCGAGCGGCAGCGACGACAGCGTGTGGCCGTCGGCGCTGCGGTAGCCGGTGCACCAGCGCAGGTCCGCATGCGCGACGGCATCGAGGTGGCTGGCGAGCAGCCCGTCGAGCGGCCCGGCGGCGGCGAGCGCGTAGCGCAGCAGCACCGCGTCGGGGTGGCCACGGCGGAACGCGCCCTGCCAGCCGTCGTCGGCGTTGTGCGGCTCGGCCAGCCGCGCATCGAGCGCGCGGTCGTGCGTGGGCAGCGGACCGGCGCCGTGCCGCGTGAGGTGGCTGCGCAGCACGCCCAGGTGCTGCACGGGCGACGCGATGCCCGCGTCGCGCAGCACCGCCTCGACGGCGGCGGTGGAGACGGTGCTCCAGGTCGTGTGCGGATGAAAGCCGCGCCACTCGTCGAGCAGCACGCCCTGCGCGCCTTCGAACAGCACGGTGCCGGCGCGCGCGAGCCGTTCGCCGATGGTGTCGGCGCTCGCGGGCGGCGACTGGCGCAGGCAGGGCTGCACGGCGTCGAGCCAGCGTTGTGCGAGTGAGGCGTCGGCGAGCACGGAAAGTTCTTGGGCGGCGTCGGCCGACGAAGGCAGCGCGTTCGCGAACTCGCGGTGCAGCGCGAGGCGCAAGGCCTCGAGCTTGTCGAGCGTGCGCGCGGGGTGCGTAAGGTCGCCGTAGTGCAGCGTCGTTTCAGGTGCAGCGAGCGCCTGCCGCACGGTCTCGCCCACCCCGACGCCGCAGCTGCCATGTGCGGCCGCGCCCCGCGCCCACTCGCGCAAACGGCCGGCGGCCTGGTGGAACGGCGTGGTCACGCGGCAGCGCGCATCGACGAACAGGCGCGCGAAGGCGTCGGGCACGCCCGCGCGCTGAAGCACCTCGGCCTCGACGCGCAACGCCGTCGGGTGCACCACCACCGGGCTGGCGAGCACCGTCGCCACGCCGGCATGGAAGCTGCCCGAGCCGAACTGCGAGAAGGTGTGGTGGCGGCCGTCAGCCAGCACCACGTTGTGGCCGGCCTGCGCGCCGCCGTTGAAGCGCACCACGCTGTGCGCGCTCCAGGCGCCGCACAGGAAGTCGGTGAAGCGGCCCTTGCCGCAGTCGCCGAAGCCGAGGCCGAGCAGCGAAACGTAGCGCGTGGAAGTCAACGGCAGGCCGTCAGCCGAAGAGTCGCTTCCACCACGAGCTGCGCGCCCCGTGGCCGGCGGCCGGCGTGGCGCGGCGCGGTGCGGTCGGATCGAGCAGCGCGGCGTAGCCGTCGAGTGCGTGCAGCACGCCGCCCACGCGCTCCTTGGCCATGCCGGTGGCGGCCATCACGCCGGCCAGCGCGTCGAGGCTGGGCACGGCCTTCTCGGTGAGCGCGACGATGCCGGCCGCCACGGCGCAGGCGTCGTCGGGCGAGTCCATGCAGATCACGTGATCGCCGAGCAGCTCGCGCCAGCGCGGCTCGCAGCGGCGGCGGCGTTGCGCGTCGGGGATCAAAAAGAACAGGTGCGTGGTCTCGGCCGCGGCGGCGATGACTTCTTCGATGGGAATGTCCTCGTCGAGCTTCTCGCCGATGAGGCCTTCGACCTGGTGGCGCGACACGGCCGGGTACGGCAGTTCGTCGCCCGTGACGAACAGGTAGCCGCGCTTCTTGCGCTTGACCCAGCAGTCCATGTCGGTGTGCTGCGCCATGACGTAGAAGGCCAGCTCGTAGCTTTCTTCGCCGCTGCCCCCGCCGCCGCCTTCGAGGTAGCTCCAGGTGAGCCACTGGTCCATGAGGTTGGCGGTCGATTCGAACTGGCCCACCTGCAGCGGCGCCTGGTCGGAGGTGGCGTCGCCGATGGCCATGAACATGAGCTGGGGGTCGGCCACGCCGCAGTCCGTCAGCAGCTTCATGAAGGTGGGCAGCTCGCGGCGTGCGAGGGTCTGCGGGATGTCGCCCATCGAGCCGGTGACGTCGAGCGCGAAGGCGATGCCCAGCGAGTTCAGATGGTCTGCGTTGTCGCGCGACTCGCGCACCTTGAGCCCCTGCGGGTTCATGAGCACATGCGTGGCGGTCTGCGTGAAGACTTCGCTGCCGGACTTGGCAGCGCGGTCGGCCACGATGGCCGCGTGGGCGGCGTGCGAATAGTTTCCGTAACCCATGGACGTGCTCCTTCGTGAGGAAAAAGTGAAAGGCTGGCGGCTAGCCGGCCGGTGCGGGGTCGAAGTGAACGAAGCGCGGCGGCCCGAAAGCCTCGCGCGAGGCGACCGACAGCGCCTGCTCGATGCCCTGCGCGCCCAGCCGCTCGCAGGCCACGGCGTCGTCGCTGCACTCGCGCAGCAAGGCGGCCAGCGGCGCGGAGGTAGCGCTGTCGGCCAGCAGCGCGCGCACGCTGCGCGCCGACGCCATCAGGTCGCGCCCGATGGCGCCGCCCGACACGTCCTGCCTGGCCTGCGACCAGCCGATGAGCAGCACGCCGTGGTCGCGCGGATGCACGAGCGCGTGCGCGGGCGCAAGCGCGCGGTGCGTCCAGCCGACGCCGTGCACGAAGGCCAGCACCTCGAGCATGCGCCGCCAGAGCCAGACGGCATGGCGCGCATCGATGCCTTGCGGATTGGCCTGCTGCACCTCCTGCAGGCTGCCCCAGAAACCGGTCGGGTGGCGCAGCACGAGCGCCTGCCGTTCGCCGTCGCCCAGGCCTTGCGCCACGCCCAGGCCCAGCGGCTGCGGCAGCCGCCGCGTGAAGTAGGCCGCGCCGGGCACCGACAGGGCTTGCAGCGCCTGCAGCACGGCGGCCTCGCGCGCCAGCACGGCGTCGCCCGCCGCGTCGCGCGCGAGCTTGATCGTCACGCGCTCGGGCACGGCGCCCAGCCGTTCGGCCAGCAGCACCTCGCTGTGCTCGCCCTGGCCCAGCGGCGCGAGCACGCGGTAGTGCGCGCCGCGCCATTGCAGCAGCCGACCGGTGTCCGACAGCTGCGCCGCGTTGGCGCGGCGCCAGGCGGCGCGAAAGCTCTCGCGCTCGACGGTCTCGGTGCCGCGCGTGATGGTGGCGCCGCAGTAGCCGCAGTTGACGGTGCGCCAGCGCGCCGCACGCGGCAGCGGGGCCGAGCATTGGGGGCAACTCAGTGCAAGCAGCGACAGCATGGCCGCGCCCTCCTCTTCAGTCTTCTTGCGGCGTGGCCGGGTCGGGCGACGCCAGCACACGGTCGATGCGGCGCCCTTCGAGCGCCACGACCTCGAAGCACCAGCCCGCGCAGTCGATGTGCTCGCCCACGGCGGGCAGGTGGCCCGACACGGACATGAGCAGGCCCGCCACGGTGTTGTAGCGCCCACGCTCTTCGTCGGGCAGCTCGCGGATGCCCAGGCGCGCGCGCAGCTCCGACACGGGCATGAGGCCGTCGAGCTCCCACATGCCGTCGGCGCGCTGGTGGGCCCAGGCGTCGGCCTGCATGCCGGGCTGCAGCTCGCCGGTGATGGCCTCGAGCAGGTCGCGCGGGGTCATGAGGCCCTGCACCACGCCGTACTCGTCGACCACGAACACCAGCCGGCCGGCGCGCGTGCGGAACTGCTCGAGCAGCTCCATGCCGGTGAGCGTCTCGGGCACGAACACGGCGGGCGTGGCCTCCTGGCCGAGCACGCCCTTGTGGGTGGAGCCCAGGCGCAGCAGGTGCGCCACGCTGATCACGCCGACCACGTCGTCCAGCGAGTTGCGGCACACGGGGTACCACGAATGCACGAGATTGAGCGCCGCGGCGTCCGCCACCTTCTGCAGCGCCTGCGCCACGGTGTTGGAGGCGTCGAGCCATTCAATGTCGGCGCGCGGGATCATGAGCGACGACAGGCGGCGGTCGTCCAGGTGGAACACGTTGCGCACCATCTGGTGTTCGTGCTGCTCGATCACGCCGGCGTCCACGCCTTCTTCGAGGCTGGCCGAGATTTCTTCTTCGGTCACCGAGCGCGCGGCGTTGGCGTCGATGCGCAGCAGCTTCAGCGTGGTGGCGGTGGCGCCGGCCAGCAGCCACACGAAGGGCTTGGCCGCCTTGGCCAGCCCGCGCATGGGGCGCGACACGAAGCGCGCCACCGGCTCGGGGTACAGCTGGCCGATGCGCTTGGGCACCAGCTCGCCGAAGATGATGGTGAAGAAGGTGATGCAGGTCACCACCACCGCGGTCGACACGATGCTGGAGGTGCCGGCGCCCATGCCCAGGCCTTCCATCCACACGGCGAGCGGCGCCGCGAAGGCGGCCTCGCCCACGATGCCGCTGAGCATGCCGATCGAGGTGATGCCGATCTGCACGGTCGAGAGGAATTGCGTGGGCGATTCCATCAGCTTCAGCGCAGCCTCCGCCCCGGTGTCCCCCGTTTCGGCCAAGGCCGCGAGGCGTGCGCGGCGGCTGGTGGAAAGGGCCATTTCGGACATTGCGAACACCGCATTGAGGGTGGTCAGCAAGGCCAGCAGGAAGACATCCATGAACGGGGGGAGAGAATGAGGGAATGTCACTTTACTGTATCGGCGACGTCCAGGGCTGCGATGCCCCCCTGGGCCGGCTGCTCGACAAGATCGATTTCTCTCCCAGCCGCGACACGCTCGTGGTGCTCGGCGACCTGGTCAACCGGGGCCCCGATTCGGCCGCGGTGCTGCGCCGCCTGCAGGGCTACGGCGCCTCGGCGCGTAGCCTGCTGGGCAACCACGACCTGCACCTGCTGGGCGTGGCGCACGGCGTGCGCAAGGGCGGCCGCAAGGACACGGTGGCCGGCCTGCTGGCCGCACCCGACAGCGCGGCGATGCTCGACTGGCTGCGCCAGCAGCACATGGCGCTGCACATGCAGATCGGCGGCGGCGACCTGCTGATGGTGCATGCCGGCGTTCTGCCGCAGTGGACGGTGGGCGACACGCTGGCACTGGCGTCGGAGGTCGAGTCGGTGCTGCGCGGACCCGCGCTGGGCGACTTCCTGCACGAGATGTACGGCAACACACCCGACCACTGGGACGACGCGCTCACGGGCCACGCACGGCTGCGCGTGATCGTCAACGCGCTCACGCGCCTGCGCTATTGCACGCCCGAAGGCGTGATGGAGTTCGAGAGCAAGGACGGCGCCATTCCCGGCCCCGAGGGCTTCCTGCCGTGGTTCGACGTGCCGGGCCGCAAGACCGCCGCGGCCACGGTCGCCTTCGGCCACTGGTCGACGCTGGGCTGGCTCTCGCGGCCCGACCTGCTGTCGACCGACACGGGCTGCGTGTGGGGCGGCTGCCTCAGTGCGGTGCGCTTCGGCGCGACGCTGGACCAGCGCGAGCTGGTCCAGGTGGAATGCGAACAGGCGCAGAAGCCCGGCAAGGGGGCCTGACGAGCGTCCGGGTTCAGAACCCGTGCGTCATCAACGCGTAGACCGTCTGCACGCCGGTCACGTAGTTGCCCATGCGCAGGTTCTCGTTCGCCGCGTGCTGGTTGTTGTCGGCGTTCACCAGCGGAATGATCGCAAACGGCACCTGCAGCACGCGCACGATTTCCGCCGTCGGCACGGTGCCGCCCATCATGCGGATGCGCACCGGCTCGGGCGTGGTGCCGAAGGTGTCGGTCAGGGCCTTGTAGGCCCACTGGCCGATCGGTGAGTTGATCGGCGAGCCTGCCGCATCGGCGCCCTCGCTGCGGTAGCTGAAGCTCGCGAGCTTGTCGTAGCGGGCGCGCTCTTCGTCGGTCGGCGCGCCCTTCACGAGGTGGTAGCCCTGCTTGACGATGTGCGCCTCGATCAGCTTGCCGAGGTACGGCGCATCGGAGTCGGGCGTGGTGCGCAGGTCCATCTCGGCCTCGGCCTTGTCGGGGACGATGTTCGCCACCTTGTCGCCCACGGCCGCCGAGGCCATGCCGCGCACGTTCAGCGAGGGGTACTGCATCGCCTCCTGGTAGTTGGCGCCGACCCGGTCGGTGCGGGCGATGCCCAGGCGGCGCTTGAGCGCGGCCTCGTCGTCGGGCACGGCGGCCATGATCTTGCGCTCGGCCTCGCCGATCTTCACGCGGTCGTAGTAGCCCGGCACGGTCACGCGGCCGGTGTCGTCCTTCATCGTGGCCAGCAGGCTGGCCAGGCGCTGGGCCGGGTTGGGCGCGTAGTTGCCGTAGTGCCCGCTGTGCAGCGGCACCTTGGCGCCGTACACGGTGAGCCGTGCATCGGCCGCGCCGCGGTTGCCGAACACCAGCGTGGGCCGGTTGGTGGCGTGCATGGGGCCGTCGTGGATCACGATGGCGTCGCTGCGCAGCAGCTCGCGGTGCGCCTGCATGACCTGGCTGATCGACGGCGAGCCTTTTTCCTCCTCGCTGTCGAGGATCACCTTCACGTTGACCGCCGGCTGGCCGCCGCCGGCCTTCAGCGCGTCGATGGCCGCCAGCAGCATCATGATCGGGCCCTTGTCGTCCGCCGAGGCCCGGCCGAACACGCGCCACTCGGGGTCCAGCGGGCCGCTGAAGAGCGGGGCCGCGTCGATCTCTTCCCACTCGCCCTTGTCCGTCTTGCGCTTGAGCACAGGCGTCCACGGGCTCTTTTGCGCCCACTGCGCGGGGATCACCGGCTGCCCATCGAGGTGCATGTAGAAGAGCACCGTCTTGCGCGCCGGGTCGCCGCCCGGGAACTCGGCGTAGAGCATCGGCTTGCCGTTGTTGGGCAGCTGCTTCGTCGTGAAGCCGCGCTTGCGGAAGGCCTGCTCCAGCCAGTCGACGTTCTTGCGGATGTCTTCCGGCACGGTGGCGTCGTTGGGCAGGGCCAGCAGCTCGAAGTACTCGCGGTAGGTGCCCTGCGCATGGCGCTCGGCCAGGGCCGGCGAGAGTTCGGCCGACTGCGCGAGGCCGTGGCCCATGAGCAGGAAGGCCGTGGGCACCAGTGCCATCAGGCGGCGGGGAAAGCGGGGGGAACGAGTGGGCATGGATGGCAGCGCAGAAGGGAGCAGAACGAGGAACGGGGTGTCTGCGCAGCATAAAAAGCGGGCAGCTTTTCAACAATTGCTATTTTCTTGAGCTACCTTTGCATTCCTTGCAAACCTCACCTCACCCCATGCCCAGCCGCCGCCTGCAGGAAACCTCGCTGCGCTACTTCCTCGAAGTGGCCCGCACGGGCTCGCTCACCGAGGCCGCCGCGCGGCTGAACGTCAGCATCTCGGCCATCAGCCGCCAGGTGGCCGCGCTCGAAACGCTGGTGGGCGCACCGCTGTTCGAGCGCCGTCCGCGCGGCATGGTGCCCAGCGCCGCGGGCGAGCTGCTGGCGGCGCACGCGCTGCGCGGCGCGCTGGAGGCCGAGCGCGTGCTGTCGGACATCCAGGCGCTGCAGGGGCCGCTGAGCGGGCGGGTGCGCATCGCCTGTTCCTCGGGCTTCGCCAACGAGTTCCTGCCGCGCACCATCGCTGCGTTCCGCGAACAGTACCCGGGCGTGCGCTTCCGGCTCGATGCCACCGGGCCGACGCAGGTGAGCGATGCCGTGCTGCTCGGCGAGGCGGACATCGGCCTGACCTACAGCCGCGCGGCGGTGCGCGGCATCCGGGTCGAGCACCGCCAGCCGGCGTCGGTGTTCGTGGTGATGCGGCCCGACCATGCGCTGGCCACCTCGCGCAGCGTGACGCTGGCGCAGATGCATCCGTTTCCCATCGCACTCAGCAGCCCCGAGAACACGGTGCGCCAGCTGTTCGACGTGGCCTGCAGCAACCGCGGCCTCGTGTTCGAACCCGTGCTGGTGAGCAACCGTTTCGAGGCCATCGCCAATTTCGTGCTGCAGGGCGGCGGCCTGGGCATCACGGGAGAGATCACGGTGCGCGACCGCGTGCAGCGCGGCGAGCTGGTGGCGGCCGAGATCCGCGAGCCCGGCATGCGTGGGCGTTCGGTCGAGTTGCAGACGCTGGCCGATCGCACGCTGCCGGAGGTGGTGCGCACCTTCCTGGCCTACCTGCGCGAACAGCTGCCGGCGCCCGGCGGCACGCCCAGGCCACGCACGCGCAAGGCCGCCTGAACTCAGCCGCGCGCGGGCCCGGCCCCCGGGAACCTGATCACCCGGCGCTGCGTCGCGCCCGAGGGGTGCAGCAGCCCGCGCCGCATGGCCTCGTGCACGGCCTGCGTGCGCGAGTGGACCGACAGCTTGCGGTAGATGCTCTTGATCTGGCTGGCGACCGTGCTGTCGGAGCGGTGCAGCGCCTCGGCCACGCGCCGGTTGCTCCAACCCTGGGCCACGAGTTCGAGCACCTTGAGTTCACGCGGCGAGAGCAGGCCCTCGTCGCAGGCCGCTTCGCGCGATCTGTCGAGCCCGTGTGCCTCCAGCGCGGCTTCCTCGATGTCGCAAAGAATCTGCCGCGCCGTGCGCGCAGCAGCCCACACGTCGCCGCGCTCGACCGCCGCCATCAGATTGGCCAGCTCCAGCTGGTTGGCCTGGGCAAAGAGCCGCGCCGCGGCATTCGCGGCCACGGCGGGGCTCAAGGGCGGTGCGTCGTCCAGTTCCGAAATGGCACGCAGCTCGGCGCTTCCTTTGGACATGTCAATGCTCGCTCGGTCGATCAACGCTGGGGGAAAAAGTAAACCCGGTGTCCCTGTGCAATGAAATTGCCATGCGGGACGCCTGCTGCGAGCCTGAGGGCGCTTTGTAAACAGCCTTGACCATCCGTCTCAGTTCTTGGGAGAATTCCGCGAAATCTGTGATTTTTTAACGCTTAGTTAGTACTATTTGGCGGAACAGCCCGCCACACGCCCTGGCGCTGTTCCGACCTCGCCCATGACATCCAGCGCCGCCGCGGCCCCCGAACGCCCCCTCTCTCCCCCGGGCGTGGCGCACAGCCACTTCGACGTGCATACAGAGCCGCCCGACCGGCAGTTCCTGGCCTGGCGCGCACGCGTCGGCCATGTGATGGACGCGCTGCCCACGCGCGATGCGCTCGAGCGCCCGTTCAACGCCGCGATCGACCGCTACGACGTGGGAGGCCTCGTCTTCACCGAGTGCCGTTCCGACACGCTGGTGCTGGAGCGCTCGCTGGCCCGCGTGTCGACCGACAGCGTACGCGACTTCGTGTTCCATGTGTTCGAGGAAGGCGGTGTGGACGACCTGCGGGTGCGCGCCACACCCGGTGCACGCCGCAAGGGAGAACCGCCACCCGCCCCCGCCGGCACGCCCACCATCCTTGCGCTGGACATGAACCAGCCGGTGCGCATGCGGCGCCACGAGTGCCGGGTCCACACCTTCTTCGTGCCCGGCACGCTGGTGCAGGAAAGCTTCCCCGACCCCGAGGCCATCCATGGGCGCATGCTCACCTGCACCACGCCGCTGGCGCGGCTGGCGGCGGGGCACGCGATCTCGCTGGCGCGCGACATCGGCGGCATGACGCCGGCGGCGGCCCAGAGCGCGGTGCGCACGGGCGCGCAGCTCGTGGTGTCGGCCTTCGGCAAGCAGGCCGGCTTCGACGGCAACGCGCGCTCGGCGGCACGTGCCGCCATGTTCGACCAGGTGCGCCGCCATGTGCAGACGCACCTGCACCGCGCCGACCTCACGCCCGAGAGCGTGCTGGCCGCGCTGCAGCTGCCGCGCCCCACGCTGTACCGCATGTTCCAGCACGAGGGCGGGCTGGGCAGCTACATCCGCAGCCTGCGGCTGCGCCAGGCGGCAAGCGACCTGGCGCGCTACCCGCATGTGATGGTGACCGACATCGCCTACAGCGCGGGCTTTCGCAGCGCCTCGGATTTCAGCCGCGCCTTTCGCCGCGCCTACGGCATTGCGCCGCAGGACTTCCGCGTGCAGGCCCTCGAGCGACAGCCCTAGGCCGTGGCACCGAAGCCCGTGTCGAACGTGCCCTTCACGTCGAGCGGCTGCTTGATGAGCCCCACCTGCCGGTAGAAATCGGCCGTGCCCTGCTGGTCGGCGATGACCTGCGCATCGATGGCCACCCACTGCTGCTGGCGGCGTTCGAACTGCAGCTTCGCCGCCTCGGGCGGAATGCCGATGATGCGTGCCAGCGTGGCCGAGAACGCATCGACGTTGCGGTACGACCAGCGCTGCGCCTTCACCACGCGCTGCAGAAAGTCCTGCAGCACCGGCCGCTTGGCGGCAATGGCGGCGTCGGTCGCGGCGAGGTAGCTCAGCCCCGGCAGCAGGCCGCGCCCGCTGACCAGCACGCGCGCATGGCGGCTGATTTCGGCGAGCGCGGTGTAGGGCTCCCACGTCGCCCAGGCATCGACCGAGCCCTGCGTGAGCGCGAGCTTGGCATCGGCCGGCGCGAGGAAGCGCAGGTTCACGTCCTCGGGCTTCAGGCCCGCGGCCGTGATCGCCTTGAGCGTGACGTAGTGGCCGATGGAGCCGCGGTTGGTGGCGACGCTCTTGCCCTTGAGCTCGGCAGCGCTCTTGAGCGGCGAATCGGGCCGCACCAGCACCGCCGTGCCGTAGGCGTCCGAGCGGTTCGCACCGATGGCCTTGACGCGCGTGCCGGCCGCGAGCGCGAAGATCAGCGGCGCATCGCCGATCGGGCCCGAATCGACCGCGCCCGCGTTGAGCGCCTCGGCCAGCGGCGCGGCGGCCGGGAACTCCGACCACTGGATGTCGTAGCCCAGGCCTTCGAGCCCGCCCGCCGCTTCGAGCAGCGCGCGCAGCCCGCCCTTCTGGTCGCCGGCCTTGAGT
Source organism: Variovorax sp. GW821-FHT09D07 (assembly GCF_059416345.1). Lineage (NCBI taxonomy): Bacteria > Pseudomonadati > Pseudomonadota > Betaproteobacteria > Burkholderiales > Comamonadaceae > Variovorax > Variovorax sp. GW821-FHT09D07. Next base: position 521,430 of record NZ_JBWKOY010000002.1, on the reverse strand, counting down.
ACCGGACGACCTTGTGCACGCACGAAGGCGGGCAAGGTGGCGGTCGTGGCAGCGGCAAGGCCGCCGGCAAGCAGCTGGCGGCGCGATCGGTCGAGGCGTGAGGTCATGGGTTCGTTCTCCGTAAAGGCAGTGAAAAGGAAATCAGTGGATGAAGCCGCCCTTGACGAAGCGCACCGGCTCGGCGTCCATGCGGGCGATGAGTGCGCCCAGGCCGTCGGGTGGCAACACGGCGCCTTTCGCCGAGGCGGCCGGCGGGCTGTCGCTGCGGCACAGCAGGTCGTCGTCGGACCAACCGGCCTGCCCCGGCAGGCCGCGCACGCGCAGCCAGCCGTCGCGGTCGGCGATGAGCTGCATGCCCGCGAGCTGGTCAGTGCCCGCGATGAGCGCCAGCGCCTCCCACGCGGCCGGTGAATCGGCCACGCAATCGGCGGTAACGCCCGCCGCCTTCGCCCCGGGCGGCAGCAGCTGCACCGTCACCAGGCGCGGGTCTTCGCTGGGCGCGACCGCGCCCGCCACGACGCGCACGCGCTGCCCGCGCCACTGCGCGAGCGACCGGGGCGCCTGCGCGCCGCAACGCACCGCCATGTCGGGCAGGCCGACGGGCTGCGGCCAGTGGCCCAGCGCACGCAGGCTCTGGCCCGCGCCCTGCGCCTTCATGTAGTCGATGAGCGCCCAGGCATCGGCCGCGTCGAGCGGGCCGCCGAAGCCGGGCATGGCGGCCGTGCCGTGAAGCACGCGCCAGAGCAGGTCGCCATCGGCGCGGCGCCACAGCAGCGGGCCCGTGAGGTTCGGCGGCCACACGGCGAGCGACGCGGCCAGCGGCCCTTCGCCCTTGCCGTCGGTGCCGTGGCAGCTCACGCAGTGCTGCGCGTAGAGCACGCGGCCTTGCGCGATGGACGTGGCCGTGAAGCCGGTCGGTGATGCATGGAAGCTCGCCGGCGTCGCGGGCACCAGCACCACGTTCGCGTGGGGCCAGGGCGCGGCGATCAGCAGCATCGGCACCAGCGCGAGCAGGTACCAGCGCGGGCGCCGCCAGAGCAACGCGATCAACAGCAGCAGCACCGCCACGCCGACGCACACCAGCGTCCACGCGAGGCTGCGCGCCTGCCCCAGGTCGATCAGCAGGTTCTCGCCCGACAGCCGGTGCGCCCACGGCCACGCCGGCTGGCCGTGCACATGGCGCACGAGGCCCAGCGCATCGAGCATGCGCAGCAGCTGGAGTTGAGCGCCCTGGAGCAGGCCGATCAGCAGGTTGAGCCAATCGGCCTCGGGCGTTGCGTTCATGTCACCAGGTGGCGTCAAGCCCCAGGTGGCGCAGCGCTTCGTGGCGAAGCTCCGCCAGCCGCGCGTGGCCGCGGTGGCGCGGGTACGGCAGGTCGACCACGAGCTCCGCCGCGATGCGTGCCGGCCGGTCGCTCAGCACGATCACGCGGTTGGCGAGGAACAGCGCCTCTTCCACGTCGTGCGTCACCAGCAGCGCCGAGAAGCCCGCGCGCTGCCACAGGTTGACCAGCTCGCTCTGCATCGCGATGCGCGTGAGCGAATCGAGCTTGCCCAGCGGCTCGTCGAGCACGAGCAGTTGCGGGTCGTTGACCAGCGCGCGCGCCAGCGCCACGCGCTGCGCCATGCCGCCCGAGAGCTGGTGCGGAAAGGCTTTGGCGAAATCGGTGAGGCCGACGAGCTTCAGCGCTTCGTCGACGCGCCCGCGCTGCGCCTTGAGCACGCCGCGCGCCTGCAGGCCGAGCGCCACGTTGTCCCACACGCTGCGCCAGGGGTAGAGCGTCGGGTCCTGGAAAACGACGATGCGCGACGGGTCGGGCCGCGTGATGGGTGCGCCGTCCTGCGTGATGCGCCCGGCCGTGGCGGGCTCGAGCCCGGCCACGAGGCGCAGCAGCGTCGACTTGCCGCAACCGCTCGGCCCGAGCAGCGCGACGAACTCGCCGGGCTTCACCGTGAGGTCGATGTCGTCGAGCACCTGCAGCGGCCCGGCCGGCACGTCGAACCAGTGGCTCACGCCCTGGATGTCGATCTGCGCGCCAGCCTGGCGCACGTTGGCTTCAACGGTGGCTACCATTTCACGGTCCCCTTCTGCCACGACAGCACACGGTCGCGCACCTTGAACAGCAGCGTGATCAGGCCCGAGCACAGCAGCGCCATCACGATCAGCGCGGCGTACATGTTCGCGTACGAAGCCCAGCCCTGCGCCCACGACAGGTAGAAGCCCAGCCCGGCCTTCACGCCCATCATCTCGGCCGTCACCAGCACCGAGAAGGCGGCGCCCAGCCCCATGAACAGGCCCACGAACACCTGCGGCAGCGCGGCGGGAATCGCCACGCGCAGCACCAGGAAGCGCTCGCTCGCGCCCATGGTGCGCGCCACGTCGTAGTAGTTGCGGTTGACGCCCGCCACGCCCGACCACGTCAGCACGGCCACCGGAAAGCCCGTGGCCAGCGCGATGAGGAACACGGCCGCCGCATAGCTCGACGGAAAGAAGAAGAACGCCAGCGGCAGCAGCGCCGAGGCCGGCACCGGCCCCACGAAGCGCAGCACCGGATGCACCCAGTAGCCCGCGATGCGCGACCAGCCGATGGTCACGCCCGTGAGAAAGCCCGCGAGCGCGCCCAGCACGAAGCCGTGGGCGAGCAGCCGCGCCGAATGCGCCAGGCTTTCGCCGAGGCGCCGCCAGTCGTCGATGTAGGTTTCGATGAGGCTCTGCGGCGGCGCGAAGAACGGCGTGGGCAGCAGCGCGAGTTTGGCGGTGGCGATTTCCCAGAGGGCGAACAGCACCGGCAGCGCGACCAGCCATGGCCCGGCCGGGCGCAACGTGCGCGCCACGCGGCCGGCGCGCGTGCCGAGCAGCGCCACGAGCAGCAGCACCGCACCGATGGCGATGGCGGCGATGCCGAATTCGTCGGTGTAGGCCCAGTCGCTGAAGCCCACGGCCTTGTTGGGCCAGTAGACGGTGAGCAGGCCCAGCGCGACCCAGCCCGCGCTCGCGAGCGCGCCGGTGCGCCAGAAGCCTTCGGCGGGGCGCGCGAACACGGCGGCCGGCGCGGCCTTTTCGATGCCAGGGCGGCGCCAGCTCCCTGGCGCTTGCGGTGGTGCTTCCAGCACCCGGTCGATGACGGCGCTCATGCCAGCGGATCGAAGGAGACATGCTCCGCGAAGCGCACCGGGTCGGTGGTCTTCTTGAGCACGCCGACGCCGCGGAAATCGCGCGCGTAGAACTCCACCTCGTCGCGCAGCTTGCGACCCAGCGGGTGGTGGTTGTGCGTGAGCGTGCCCAGCAGCGCGCGCAGGTCTTCGACCGGCACCTTGGGCGAGTACTTGGCGAAGAGCTTGGCCGACTCGTTCGGGTTCTCGGCCACGTAGTCGGAGGCTTGCGCGATGGCGCGCACCAGCGAGGCGACGGTCGCCTTGTCCTTGCGCACCAGCTCGCCGCGCGCGCCGACGATGCAGCAGACCTTGTCCTTGTACTCGCCCGAGAGGTTGCTCGCGAGCTCGACGAAGGTGCCCTGGTTGCGCTTCTCGATCAGGTACACGTTCGGGTCGCCGTCGGCAATGGCGTGGATCTCGCCCTTCTTCACCGCGATGTCGAGCAGGTCGGCCGGGTACTGGCGCCAGGTCACGTCGCGGTCGGCGTCGATGCCGTTCTTGGCCAGCAGGATCGAGAAGAAGTTCTTGCCCGGGCTCGCGATGTCCGACACGCCGATGATCTTGCCCTTGAGGCTGGCCAGGCTGGTGGCGCCCGCGTCCTTGGCGCCCACGAGGCGCACGCAGCCGCCGTGCGAGCTGCCGACGATCTTCACGTCGAAGCCCGATTCGAGCGGCTTGAGCCAGCGGTGGATCATGCCCACGGCCGCGTCGGCCTTGGCGGTGGCGAGCGATTCGAGCAGCTGGTCGGTCGAGCCCGTGTAGTTGACGAGGTCCACCTGCAGGCCGTTGCGCTCGAAATAGCCGCGCTCCTGCGCCACCACCACGGGCGAGAGGCAGAAGGCCGCAGCGTTCCAGGCGAAGGTGAGCTTGCGCGCCTGCTGCGAGAAGGCCTGCGAGGCAATGAGGCCGCCCGAGGCGACCACGGCGGCGGCGGCGCCGGTGCGCAGCACGCTGCGGCGGGAAAGGGATGCGTTCATCGGGGAAAGGCTCCGGGGGTTCGTCGTCATCGTCAAAGCAGGAGTTCGGGTTCGGCCTCGACCAGGCCTTCGTACAGGCTGTCGAAGGAATGGATCGCGCCTTCGGGCCCGCCGATCTGGCCGTGCGTGTGGCGCGCGGTGGCCTCGTCGATCGGCTGCGGCGTGCCTGCCGCCTCGGCCAGCAGCTGCGTGTGGCAGGCGTTGTCCAGCGCGATGTACCACCACGCGGCGGCCTCCACGGTGGGGCCGGCCGTCAGGATGCCGTGGTTCTTGAGGATGGCGCCCTTTTTGTCGCCCAGCGCGCGGGCGATGCGATCGCCCTCGCTGGTGTCGACCACCATGCCGGTGAAGTCGTCGAACAGCGCCACGTCGTCGTGGAACACGCAGGCGTCCTGCGTGAGCGTGTCGAGCTTGCGGCCCAGCGTGGACCAGGCCTTGCCGTAGGTCGAATGCGTGTGGGCGGCGGCCACGATGTTCGGGTTGTGCTCGTGGATCGCGGCGTGGATGGCGAAGGCGGCCTTGTTGAGCGGCCGGTCGCCGACGACCGCTTCACCCTTCGCGTTGACGAGCAGCAGGTCGGACACCTTGATGCGCCAGAAGTGCACGCCCAGCGGGTTGACCCAGAAATGGTCGGTCAGCTCGGGGTCGCGCGCCGTGATGTGGCCGGCCAGGCCCTGCGCGAAGCCGAAGCGCGCGAACAGGCGGAAGGCGCCCGCCAGGCGCTCCTGCCGGTGGCGGCGCTCGGCCTGCACGGTGGGGCGCGGCGGGATGGGGTCGAACCAGTGCTTCTGCTGCGGGTTCGCGTGGAGCTTCAGCGGCTGGGCCGCGCTGCGGTCGATCGACAGGACGGCGCTCATGGCTCAGGCCGCCTTGCGCTGCGACTGCAGGCGCTGCGCGACGAGCTCGCGCGTGCGTGGAATCAGCGCGCGCCCATAGTCCGTCGCGTCTTCGAGCGGATCGAAGCCGCGGATCAGGAAGGTGGTCACGCCCAGGTCGTAGTAGTCGAGCAGCGCATCGGCCACCTGCTCGGGCGTGCCGACCAGCGCGGTGCTGTTGGAGCGCCCGCCGATCTCCTGCGCGACCGCGGTCCACAGCCGCTTGTCCAGGCGCGAGCCCTTCTCGGCCGCAGCCAGCAGGCGCTTGGCGCCTTCGCTTTGCTGCGGGCCGCCGCGGTTGTAGCCCTGCACCACGCGCAGGCGTTTCGTCTCGGCCAGGATGTTCTCGGCGCGCGCCCATGCGGCCTCTTCGGTGTCCGCCAGGATCGGGCGGAACGACACCGAGAAACGCACGCTGCGCCCGTGCTTTGCCGCCTCGGCGCGCACGCGGGTCGTGAGTTCGCGCGCCTGATCGAGCGATTCGCCCCACAGCGCGTACACGTCGGCGTACTTGCCCGCGACCGGAATCGCCGCCTCCGACGCGCCGCCGAAGTACACGGGCACGTGCGGCTTGCCATGGCGCGTCTGCACCGGCTTCACTTCGGAGAATGCGTTCTGGAAGCGGTAGTGCGCGCCTTCGTGGTCGAAGGGCTTCTCGGCGGTCCACACCTTGTGCAGCACCTCGAGGTATTCGTCGGTGCGGGCGTAGCGCTGGTCGTGGTCGAGCCAGTCGCCGTCGCGCTTCTGCTCCTCGTCGGAGCCGCCCGAGATGTAGTGCACGCCGAGCCGCCCGCCGCTGAACTGGTCGAGCGAGGCGAACTGGCGCGCCGCGAGCGTGGGCGCCACGAAGCCCGGGCGGTGCGCGAGCATGAAGTGGATGCGCTCGGTCACCGAGGCCGCGTAGGCCACGGTGAGCGTGGCGTCGGGGCTGGTGGAATGGTGCGGCACCAGCACGCGGTCGAAGCCGGCGTTCTCGTGCGCCTGCGCGAAGGCGCGCACGTAGTCGCGGTCGATGGCCGGGCCCTTGGCGGCGTGGATCTCCGAGACCTTCTGGCCCTGGATCATGCCGATGAATTCAACGTCGTTCTGGCTCATGGTGTCCTCGTGGATGCGGATGGAATGAAGGGGTCAGGCAGCGGGCAACCGCAGCAGGTTCTCGAAGCGGCGGTCCCACAGCGGCTTCACGTCGGCGGGGCCGTCGAGCACGCCGATCTTCTGGAAGGTGTCGGCCACGTCCTGGTGGCTGCGCACCACGGCGTCGGTGACGGGGCCGAGGCTGTAGTCGCCGCTGCGGCCGTTGAACAGCTCGACCAGGTCGCCCACGGGCACGCGCGTCTCGGCCGACTGCGCGCGGGCGTAGGCCAGGAAGTTGCCATTGATCCAGGCGAACGCGCGCTGCAGGCGCTGCAGCAGGTCGCCCAGCGCCGCGCGGCGCAGCGTGTCGTCGAGCGCGCGCGGGTTGGCGTAGATGGGGAAGTTGCCCGACAGGTAGCCCACGCCGGTCTTGAGCGTGCGCGCGCCGTACTGGGTGCGCGCGAGCTGGCCGTTGTAGCCGTAGATGGCCCAGGCATCGAGGTCGCCGCGCGCAAAGGCCGAGAGGCCGTCGGCCGGCGTGAGGCTCACGGGTTGGATGTCGGCGAACGACAGGCCCGCCTCGGCCAGCTGCTTGGCCAGGTAGTAGTGCGAGGTGGTGGCGCGCACGTAGCCCACGCGCTTGCCCTTGAGGTCGGCGATGCTGCGGATCGGCGCGTCCTTGCGCGCCAGCGTGGCCTGGTTGTTGAGGTCTTCGTGCGTCACGGCCACGAGCCGCACGCTCGACTTCTGCCGCGCCGCGAACACCGGCGGAATCTCGCTGCCCGAGCCCAGGTCGAGCGCGTCGCCGTTGATGGCCTCGATGTGCAGCACGCCGTTGTTGAGCTCTCGCCAGTCGATCTTGTAGGGCGTGTCGGCCTGGCCCGAGGCCGTGAGCAGCGGCCGCCACAGGCCCTTGTAGGTGCCCACGCGCAGGGTCACGCCCGACAGGTCGCGCGAGGGCGCGGCGGCCTGCGCCACGCCCGAAGCCGCCACGCCCCATGCGGCGGCGGCCTGCAGCAGGCGGCGTCGGTCCAGCGGGAAATCGGGTGTCATGCCTTGTGTTCTTTCTTCTTCACTCACTCACGAGGAGAAGCGAGACCGTACCGAGACGGCCCCCGAAAACGAACGCAGAAAAACGAATTTGGATATGCGCGATGCATCCTTCGCGCACTGGCAGCGGGCCTTTACCGTGCGGGCACCATGAGTGCACTCCCCTTGCGCCGCGCGCCGGCCATTCCCGACACAGACACCCCGCCCTTCGTCGACCCCGCCGTGCTGGCCCGCCTGTCGGACCAGTTCGCGTCCACGGCGGCCGACCACGACCGCAGCGGCGCCTTTCCGCGCCAGAACTTCGAGGCGCTGCAGGCGCACGGCCTGGTCGGCCTCGTCGCGCCCGCCGCATACGGCGGCGGCGGTGCCACGCTGGCCACGGCACGCCGCGTGATCGCAGCGGTGGCGCGCGGCGAGCCCGCCACCGCGCTGATCCTCACCATGACCTACCTGCAGCACCAGGCGCTCGCACGCCGTGAGAGCCGCTGGCCCGCGCACCTGCGCGAGCGCGTGGCGCGCGACGCGGTGGCGCACGGCGCGCTCATCAACGCGCTGCGCGTGGAGCCCGCGCTGGGCTCGCCGGCACGCGGCGGCCTGCCCGGCACCGTGGCCCGGCGCACGCCCGAGGGCTGGCGCATCGACGGCCACAAGCTCTACACGACCGGCATCGAGGGCCTGTCGTGGCTCGCGGTCTGGGCGCGCACCGACGAGGCCGCGCCGCGCACCGGCGTGTTCCTGGTGCCGCGCGACGCGCCCGGCATCCGCGTGATCGCGAGCTGGGACCACCTGGGCCTGCGCGCCTCGGGCAGCCACGAGGTGGTGTTCGAGGACGTCGCCATTGCCGCCGACCACGCCGTCGACCTGCGCGCGCCCGCCGACTGGGCGCCCGGCGCCGGCAGCCAGACCGACATCGACGCCCATGCGGCGCAGCAGGCCTGGATGGTCGTGCTGCTGGGCAGCCTCTACGACGCCGTGGCGCGTGCCGCGCGCGACTGGCTCGTCGACTTCCTGAACCGGCGCGCGCCCGGCAGCCTGGGCGCGCCGCTGGCCAGTCTGCCGCGCGTGCAGGAGCAGGTGGGCGAGATCGAGGCGCTGCTGCGCACCAACCGCGTGCTGCTCGACGACGCCGCCGCCGCGGTCGACAGCGGCCACACGCCGCCCGCCGCCGACAGCGGCCTGCTCAAGCACACCGTGACCACGCACGCCATCCGCGTGGTCGAACTGGCGCTGCAGCTGAGCGGCAACCACGGCCTCACGCGCCAGAACCCGCTTGAGCGCCACTACCGCGACGTGCTGTGCAGCCGCATCCACACGCCGCAGAACGACGCGATCCTGGTCGCGGCGGGCCAGCGTGCGCTGCAGGCATCGGGAGGTGCGGCATGAGCGCGCTGCCAATTTCTCGCCGCGCCTGGCTCGCGCAAAGCGCCGCGCTGTCGCTGGCCACGGCCGGCCCGCTGCGCGCGATGGCGCAACCCCAGGCCACGCTGGTGCTCGGCGACCAGGCCGGCGGCCTGCGCTCGCTGTTCGAGGCCTCCAAGGCCCTCGACGACGCGCCCTTCGCCTACCGCTGGGCCAACTTCCAGGGCGCCGCGCCGCTGTTCGAGGCGCAGCGCAGCGCCGCCGTCGACACCGCGATGGCCGGCGACCTGCCGGTGCTCGCGGCGGCCGTCGGCAAGACGCCGCTGAAGATCGTCGCCACGCGCGTGGGCAAGGCCGAGTCGCTGGGCATCGTGGTGCAGCCCGACTCGCCGCTGCGCCGCGTGGCCGACCTGCGCGGCCAGACGGTGGTCGTCTCGTCGGCGCGCGGCAGCATCTCGCAGTACCAGCTCTACGGCGCGCTCGAAGAGGCCGGCGTGCGGTGCGACGAGGTCACGGTGAAGTTCGTGCTGCCCACCGACGCCGCCGCCGCATTCGCGTCGAAGCAGATCGACGCCTGGGCCATCTTCGACCCCTACTACGCCATCGCGCTGCAGCAGGGCGGGCGCATCCTTCGCGACGGGCGCGGCATCAACACGGCGCTGGGCTTCATCACCGCGAGCGAGCATTCGCTAGCCGATGCGGCCAAGCGCGCGGCCATCGTGCAGTTCCTCGAGCGGCTCGCCCGCGCGGGCGACTGGGCGCTGGCCAACCCCGAGGCCTACGCGCAGGCCTACAGCCAGCTCACGCGGCTGCCGATCACGTCGGCGCGCCTCATCACGGCGCGCGCCTCGGTGGCGGGGCGGCCCGTGAGCGAGGCCGACATCGCCGCGCTGCAAACTGTGGCTGACCGCTCGGCGCGTGACGGTATCCTTCCCACACGCGTGGATGTGCGCGCGATCACCGACACCCAACTCTGGAAACGCCCCGCATGATTGCTCCGCTGCGCGATTTCGTCGGCGCCTTCGGCCGGCTGCTCGACAGCCAGCCCGACGAGCCGCGCATCCTGTCCGAAGGCGGCGCGCTGCTGCGCACGCTGGTGGCGCGCGACGACTGGCTGCCCGACGCCTTCGCCGTGGCCGACCCGACCTACTACCAGCAGTTCCTGCTGCACGCCGACAGCACCGAGCGCTTCTCGGTCGTGAGCTTCGTCTGGGGGCCGGGCCAGGCCACACCGATCCACGACCACACGGTGTGGGGCCTCATCGGCATGCTGCGCGGCGCCGAGTACAGCCAGCCCTACGCGCTCGACGCCGACGGCACCGCGCGACCCCAGGGCGCGCCGGTGCGGCTCGATGCGGGCCATGTCGAGGCCGTGTCCCCCACCGTGGGCGACCTGCACCGCGTGCACAACGCGCACGCCGACCGCGTGTCGATCAGCATCCACGTGTACGGCGCCAACATCGGCGCCGTGCGCCGCCACACCTACCCGGCCGAAGGCGGGCGCAAGCCCTTCGTCTCCGGCTACTCCAACACGCTGCTGCCCAACCTGTGGGACCGCTCCGCCGAACTCCGAAACACTGCCGCATGACGACGACAACGACCGCCTCCTTTCCCCTGCTGCCCTTCGCCGCGCTGCGCGAACGGCTGATCGCGCGCGAGGAGACCGCGCTGCTCGACCTGCGCGAGGAAGACCCGTTCGCGCAGGAGCATCCGCTGTGGGCCGCCAACTTGCCGCTGTCGCGCATCGAGATCGAAGCGTGGCGACGCATTCCGCGGCGCGACACCTTCATCGTGCTGTACGGCGCGCACGACGGTGTCGACCTCGCGCCGCTGGCGGCACGCACCTTCGCCGCACTCGGCTACACCAATGTGCACCTGCTCGACGGCGGCCTCGAAGGCTGGCGCGCGGCAGGCGGTGAGCTGTTCCGCGACGTCAACGTGCCGAGCAAGTCCTTCGGCGAGCTGGTCGAGCACGAGCGGCACACGCCGTCGCTGTCGGCGCCCGAGGTGAAGGCGCTCATCGACAGCCGCGCCGACGTGGTCGTGCTCGACGCGCGCCGCTTCGACGAATACCAGACCATGAGCATCCCCTCGGCCACCAGCGTGCCGGGCGCGGAACTGGTGCTGCGCGTGCGCGAGCTCGCACCCGACCCGGCCACGCGCGTGATCGTGAACTGCGCAGGCCGCACGCGCAGCATCATCGGCACGCAGTCACTCGTGAACGCGGGCATCCCGAACCCGGTCGCGGCGCTGCGCAACGGCACCATCGGCTGGAAGCTCGCGGGCCAGGTGCTCGACCACGGCGCGGGCCGGCAGGCACCGGCTGCAGTGTCGGAAGCGAACCGCGCGCAGGCACAGGCCGACGCACGCCGCGTGGCCGACGCCGCGGGCGTGCACCGCATCGCCGTCGACGCGCTCCACACGCTCGAGGCCCCGGGCCGCACCGTGTACCGCTTCGACGTGCGCACGCCCGAGGAATACACCGCCGGCCACCTGCCCGGCTTCGCGAGCGCGCCCGGCGGGCAGCTGGTGCAGGAAACCGATCACCAGGTGCCGGTGCGCGGCGCACGCATCGTGCTGGCCGACGACGACGGCGTGCGCGCGTCGATGAGCGCCTCATGGCTCGCGCAAATGGGCTGGGAGGTGTACGTGCCCGATGCGGTGCCGCCAGCCGCTGCGCTCAGCGAAACCGGCACGCCGACGTCGGCCTACCCGCCCGTCGCGGCCACGGTCGCCGAGATCGCGCCCCAAGCCTTGGCCGAGTTGCTGAAGCAGCAGCCCGCCACCGCCGTGATCGACGTGACCACGAGCGCCAACTACGTGAAGCGCCACATTCCCGGCGCCTGGTACGCGATCCGCGCGCAGCTGGCGCAGGCGATCGACCGCCAGGCCCTTCCGTCCGCCCCGCGCTACGTGCTCACCTGCGGCAGCAGCCTGCTCGCACGCTACGCCGCCGCAGACCTGCGCGCCCTGCTCGACGCGCGCGGCCAGCGCGATGTGGAGGTGCAGGTGCTCACGGGCGGCAACACCGCCTGGTTCGCCGCCGGGCTGCCGGCCGAGACCGGCGAGACCCGCCTGGCCACCGCCCGCACCGACCGCTACCGCCGGCCCTACGAAGGCACCGACGCGCCCGCCGAAGCCATGCAGGGCTACCTGGACTGGGAGTACGGGCTGGTGGCGCAGCTGGGGCGCGACGGCACGCATCACTTTCGCGTGGCCTGAGCGCGCGGAGCGCAGACGAAAAAAACCGGGCATGCCCGGTTTTTTGCTTTCACTGTCGCGCCACCCCGGCTCAGCCCGGCTCGGCCGCCTTGAACAGTGCCGCGACCTTGCGCTTGCTCTTGATGTTGCTCGAGATGCCGCGTGCGGGCGCGGCCTTGGCCGACGCTTCCCAGGCCGGCGCGGCTTCGCGCTCGCCGGACTCGTAGGGCTTGTCGAAGAACGGATCGCGCGGCGCGGACGGCGCGCGGTGCGGGCGGCCGCCACCGCTCATGCTGCGGCGGGTGTCGGCTTCGCGGCGTTCGCGCGGCTGGTCGAGCACGTCGCGTGCGTCGCCGGCTTCGCCTTCTTCACGCCAGTGGCGGCGTCCGTCGTTGATGCGGCCGCGCGGGCGGTCTTCCTCGAACTCGACGGGTTCGAGCTCGATCTTCTTCTTGATCAGCTTCTCGATGTCGGCCACCAGGCGCGCATCGTTGCCGCCGCTGGCGAAGCTCACGGCCAGGCCCGAGGCGCCGGCACGGCCCGTGCGACCGATGCGGTGCACGTAGTCTTCGGCGTTGAACGGGATGTCGAAGTTGAAGACGGCGGGCACGTCCTTGATGTCCAGGCCACGGGCCGCGACGTCGGTGCACACCAGCAGGTCGACTTCGCCGGCCTTGAACGAGGCGAGCGCCTTCAGGCGTTCGTCCTGGCTCTTGTCGCCGTGCAGTGCGGTGGTACGCAGACCGTCGCGCTCCAGCGAGCGTGCGAGGCGCGCGCAGCCGAGCTTGCTGTTGACGAACACGAAGGCCTGCGTAATGCCGCGCTGCTTGACGATCTGCTTGAGCGCACGGCGCTTGTCGTCGTCGGAGACGCTGTAGAAATGCTGTTCGACGGTGGAGGCCGTTTCGTTCGGCCGCGCCACTTCGATGGTGACCGGGTTCTGCAGGTAGCTGCTGGCCAGCCGCTTGATCTCGGGCGAGAAGGTGGCCGAGAACAGCAGCGTGGTGCGCTGCTTGGGCAGATAGCTCAGGATGCGCTGCAGGTCGGGCAGGAAGCCGATGTCGAGCATGCGGTCGGCCTCGTCGAGCACGACGTATTCGACCTGGTTGAGCACCGCGTTCTTGGCTTCGATGTGGTCGAGCAGCCGGCCCGGCGTGGCCACGAGCACTTCGACGCCCTTCTTCAGCTCCAGCGTCTGGGGCTTCATGTCGATGCCGCCGAACACGACCGTGCTGCGCAGGTTGGTGTACTTGGCGTACAGCTTGACCTGTTGTGCGACCTGGTCGGCCAGCTCGCGCGTGGGCAGCAGCACCAGCGCACGCACCGGATGCCGCGCGGGCGAGGTGGAGGCGTTTTCGTGCTTGAGCATGCGCTGCAGCAAGGGCAGCGAAAACGCTGCCGTCTTGCCGGTGCCGGTCTGCGCGGCGCCCATCACGTCCTGGCCTGAAAGCACGACCGGAATGGCCTGTGCCTGGATGGGCGTCATGGTCTCGTAGCCCATTTCGGCCACGGCGCGGGCCAGCGGTTCTGCCAGCGATAGATTGGAGAAGGACATTGTCATTGAGCCTTCTATTGTCGCATTGCCGCAAAAAACGGCAGTGACAACGAAACGACAACATCCGCGCAGGCCGAATTGCTATTTATTCAGTAGCAAAGACCCCAATGAATCCGGGGCTCTCGGGAGACAGTCTTTACAGATTGCGCGCGTTGAAGGTGTCGCAGGACTTCATTTCACCCGTCTGGTAGCCCGTGCCGAACCAGCGTTGGCGCTGTGCGCTGGAGCCGTGGGTGAAGCTGTCGGGCACCACGGCGCGGCCCGCCGAGCGCTGCAGGGCGTCGTCGCCGATCTTCTGCGCGGCGTTCATGGCGGCCTCGATGTCGCCCGGGTCGAGCCACTTCTTCGACTCCTGCGAGTGGTGCGCCCACACGCCCGCGAAGCAGTCGGCCTGCAGCTCGACGCGCACGCTGATGGCGTTGTTCTGCGACTGGCTCAGGCGCCCGCGCATGCCGTCGACCTTGGCGGTGATGCCCAGTTCGTCCTGCACATGGTGACCGACCTCGTGCGCGATGACGTACGCCTGCGCGAACTCGCCCGGTGCGCCGAGCTGGTTCTTCAGGGTGTCGTAGAACGCCAGGTCGATGTAGACCTTCTTGTCGCCCGGGCAGTAGAACGGCCCCATGGCCGATTGGCCGGTGCCGCAGGCCGTGGGCGTGGCACCGCGGAACAGCACGAGCCGGGGTGCCTGGTAGTTGCCGCCGCTCTTGCGGAAGAGATCGGTCCAGACCACCTCGGTGTTCTTCAGCACGGTGGAGACGAAGGCCGCCTCGCGGTCGCCAGTGGGCGGCTTGGGCGCGGGGCCTTGCTGCTGTTGCTGCACCTGGACCGGGTCACCGCCGCCGCTGAGCAGGCTCAGCACGGTGAGCGGGTTGATGCCGAAGATCCAGCCAGCGATGAGCGCGACCGCAATAGTGCCGATGCCGATGCCGCGCCCGCCGATGAAGCCACCGCCTCCGCCGCCACCCCCGCCACCCCCGCCGTCACGGCGGTCTTCGACGTTGTCGGATTGTTCGTTGCCTTCCCATCTCATCGCAGTCTCCTTGCCGGCTTGCTGAACGGCGTATTTGCCGGAACGTCGCAGGATGGTACTTGGCCCGGCCGCCCGGAACGTAACCGGCGGTCAGGATGCCTGTATCAGGCTGTCAGGTCTTGGGCAGCGTGACGCCGCGCTGGCCCTGGTACTTGCCGCCGCGGTCCTTGTAGCTGGTCTCGCAGACCTCGTCGCTCTCGAAGAACAGCACCTGCGCGCAGCCTTCGCCCGCGTAGATCTTGGCGGGCAGCGGCGTGGTGTTGCTGAACTCCAGCGTCACGTAGCCTTCCCACTCGGGCTCGAACGGGGTCACGTTGACGATGATGCCGCAGCGCGCGTAAGTGCTCTTGCCCAGGCAAATGGTCAGCACGTTGCGCGGGATGCGGAAGTACTCCACCGTGCGCGCCAGCGCGAAGCTGTTGGGCGGAATGATGCAGTAGTCGCCGTGCATGTCGACGAAGCTCTTCTCGTCGAAGTTCTTCGGGTCGACCACCGTGCTGTGGATGTTGGTGAAGACCTTGAACTCGGGCGCGCACCGGATGTCGTAGCCGTAGCTCGAGGTGCCGTAGCTGATGATCTTGTGGCCGTCGTTCTCGCGCACCTGGCCCGGTTCGAAGGGATCGATCATTCCTTCGTTCTCGGCCATGCGCCGGATCCATTTGTCGCTCTTGATGCTCATATGCGCTCGCTGATGCTGCTGCGGGGGAAATCGGGGCCGAATTGTGGCATGGGCGCCCTGCGCGCCCTCCCCCCGCAGGCGCCGCTCAGCCCGCCTGCGAAATCACCGTGCGCTCGACCAGCCGGTCGTCGCCCAGCACGATCATCGCGAACAGCAGCTCTTCGAGGTTGTTGGCCAGCGAGGTCTTGCGCGCCAGGAGCGGCGTGGCGGACGGGTTCAGCACCAGGAAGTCGGCCTCGCAGCCCGGCTGCAGGTTGCCGACCACGCCGTCGAGCCCCAGCGAACGCGCGGCGCCGCCGGTGTGATGCCACCACAGCCGCGAGGGCGCGATGCTCAGGCCGGTCTTGGTCTGGCCCTCGCGGCCCACGTAGTACGCGGCCAGCATGGTGTGGAAGGGGCTGAAGCTGGTGCCGCCGCCCACGTCGCTGGCCAGGCCGTACGGTTGCTCGAGGCGGTCGGCCGCGCCGAAGTCGAAGAAGCCGCTGCCCAGGAACAGGTTGCTCGTGGGGCTCACGGCGGCGGCCGTCTTGGTCTCGTGCATGAGCGCACGGTCGGTGTCGTCCAGGTAGATGCAGTGGGCGTACACGGCGCGCTCGCGCAGCAGGCCGAAGTCGGCGTACACGTCGAGGTACGAGCGCGACTTGGGGTACAGCTCGCGCGCCCACTTCACCTCGTCGCGGTTCTCGGCCACGTGCGACTGGATCCAGGTGTCGCCGTATTTGGCGGCCAGCTCGCCGGCGCCGCGCATCTGCGCGTCGGTGCTGGTGGGCGCAAAGCGCGGCGTGATGGCGTAGCCCAGACGATCGACGTTGTGCCACTTGCGGATCAGCGCCTCGGTGTCGACCAGGCTCTGCTCGGTGTCGTCGCGCACGCCGTCGGGCGAGTTGCGGTCCTGCAGCACCTTGCCGGTGATCATGCGCAGCTGGCGGCGCTGCGCGCTCTCGAAGAAGGCGTCGACCGAGGCGACGTGCGAGGTCGCGAAGGTCAGCGAGGTGGTCACGCCGTTGCGCAGCAGCTCGTCGAAGAACACGTCGGCCACCACGCGCGAGTGCGCGGGGTCGGCGAACTTGGCTTCCGCCGGGAAGGTGTAGTTCTCGAGCCAGGGCAGCAGGCCGGCGGCGGGCGCGCCGATGATGTCGGTCTGCGGGTAATGCACGTGCATGTCCACGAAACCCGGCGCCAGGATGCGGCCCGGCAGGTGGGTGGTGTGGGCACCGGCATGGCGCTGCGACACGTCGGCATGGCTGCCGGCGTCGAGCACGCGCTGGCGGCCGGTGCTGTCGGGGGCGACGACCAGCAGGCCGTCTTCATCGAAGACAGGCAGGCCGGCGGCGTCGAATCGCAGGAGGGAGGCGCGGTAGGCTTTTTTCATCGTGGATGCGGAGGGTAATCCAGCCCCGGACGGCGGGAATTGCCCTGCGCGTATGAGTGCTATACGCGCAACGCTCTCTTCAGGCGGGGCAAAAGGCCGCGCTCAGCGCGTCACCCGCCCCTGCACGCCCTCGGCCAGCCAGTTCATCTGCAGGACCTGTTCGTCGCTCAGCTGCGCGCCCTTGGCGATCGCGACGCGGCCTTCGTTGTCGCGCACATCGGCCGCCGCCGCGCGGAACGGCTGCAGCTTGCCCGCCGCGATGTCCTTCTGCCGCGCCAGCACCTCGTCCTGCACGGCCTTGGGCACCTTGGTGCCGAAGTCGCCAACGCGGATCATTCCTTCCTTCACGCCGCCCCAGAGGTTGCCGCTCTTCCAGGTGCCGTCGAGCACGGCCTTCGCGCGTTGCGTGTAGTAGCCGCCCCACTGGTGCGTGACCGCGACGATCTGCGCGTCGGGCGCGATCTTGCGCATGTCGGAGTGGTAGGCCACGGCCATCTTGCCGCGCTCCTGCGCAGCGGCCATCACGGCGGTGGAGCCGGTGTGGAAGGCGAGCACGTCGGCGTTCTGGTTGAACAGCGCCATCGCCGCGTCGCGCTCCTTCGGCGGATCGAACCACTCGTTGAGCCACACCACGATCACCTTGGCCTTCGGGTTCACCGAGCGCATGCCGAGCGTGAAGGCGTTGATGCCCTGCAGCACCTCGGGAATCGGAAAGCCCGCGACGTAGCCGGCCACGTTCGTCTTCGTCATGCGCCCGGCCGCGATGCCCGCGAGGTAGCGGCCTTCGTAGTAGCGGGCGTTGGCGGTGGCGACGTTGGGCGCGGTCTTGTAGCCGGTGATCGATTCGAACTTCACGCCGGGAAAGTCCTTCGCGACCTTCAGCGTCGGCTCCATGTAGCCGAAGCTGGGCGTGAAGATCAGCTGGCTGCCCTGCTGCGCAAGATCGCGGATCACGCGCTCGGCGTCGGCGCCCTCGGGCACGTTCTCGACGAAGACGGTGTTCACGCGGGGGCCCAGCGCGGCCTCGACGGCCTTGCGGCCTTCTTCATGCTGGCGCACCCAGCCGGCATCGGTGACCGGCGTGACGTAGACAAAGCCGATCTTCAGCGCGTCCTTGGCCAGGGGCGGCTTCGGCGGTGCGGTCTGTGAAAAGGCGGGGGATAAAAAACAGGCGGTCACCCACGCCAGAACGGCGCGGCCCGCGAGGTTTTTGTACATGGTGGTCCTCTACATGGCCCCGGAAAAGCAAAACCCCGCAGCAGGCCGGGACGCCCTGCTGCGGGGGCGCATTCTAGTGGAGGGCTGTGCCCGATTCCAACGAACTCAACTCTGCCGTCGACAAGGGGTAGACCTATCGACTAGGGGAGCAACGGGAGCAGCTCCGCAAGCACCAACATATTCAAAACCTAGATCACTCGTCAATTCGACACTCTTACGCCCTCATCAAGCACGCGTGCGGTTGGAGCTAGCCTTTCGGCGCTCCAATAACGCTTGACTTCTTCAATAGCTCTTGAAGCTGCTTGAGGCGCTGAGGTACACCTAGAGCTTGTCGTTTTGCGGCTTGGAAAAGTCGATTGACCAACTCATAGTCCACATCTCCCAAGTCTACAAACCAAGTGTCCAACTGGTTCCCATGCGCATCAGCGAGACCAAAGGACACAAAGGGCTCCTCAGTGTGTTCGTCTGTACCAGCCCAGAGGTTGAACTTCGAGCCGTCGATTGGTACTTCAACTCCAAATTTGGTGGTTTGCCAATTCACCTCAGCCATCTCAGTTCTGTCCAGCAGTGTTTTAACGATGTCACGGTAGTCGCTGGGGATAGGCATCATTTACTCCGACGGTTTCAGTAGTTGAGGTCATGGAAGAGAAGACTGAATGAATCCTGCCAATCTCGTGAATTAGAGCTTCTCTCTCTTCTTTTCCCAAACGATTAGTCACTGCAGCAGATTCAAGTCTCTCATGGAGAGAGACAACATTGCCCACGGCCGTCATCCATTCCTCGCTGTTTTGCATGGCAAGCCGTGTTGCATGGCTACGAAACCTTGAAACCACGTCTCGCAATTCAAATGCAGCGTTTGCAGCGGCCGCGAAATCTCGAGTTCGAGCGAGGTGCATAAGATCCCGCGATCTCCCTCGAATTTCTTGCATGCTCGAAACTGACTCAATGTTGCGAATAGTTTGAACCACCTCTTTGGCTGCTTCTCGCGCAGCATCCATCGCCTTCTGGGTCCGACGCAACTGCCAAACAGCGATCCCCAGCCCGACGAGTGAGAGGGTCAGCCCAATTGCATCCGTAAGGCCCATAAATTGATTCCTCGCACTCAGGGATGAGAGTCGAAAGAGTTGGTTGTACCTCGCATGTTACCCACCTCCTTCGAGCTGGAGATTCGACTCGAAATGGCGCGCCCTTGCATCGAGGGTTTCCCATTTACCCGAACATCGCGGCCTACGACGATCCGAACCGCGTGGGCGGGCACATCGGCATGCGCGCCGGGTGGAACTGGCTCGCGCAGCGCGCCGCGTCCACCACGGCGCCCGTTACTCGCTGATCTACTCGCTGACGACCGCGCTGCGGTAGGCCGCGTCGCCCTTGATCTCCGCTTCGGAGAACGGCACCTTCAGCCACTGCCCCGCGCTGTAGGCCCGGGTGTAGTCGGCGTTGTGCGCCGAAGCCGGGTCGTCCGACAGCGAGAACGTCAGGAAGGTGTGGGCCTCCACGCCGCCTTCAGGGAACCGCACGATCTGCATGTAGCTGTTGCCGTTCGGGTTGCCGTCCATGGTGTAGCCGCCCTTGTCCAGACGGTTCTCCGAGCACGCGATGGTGAAATAGCCCGGGCCGTGGCAGCCGCCGTACAGCGGGATCTTCTGGCCGCCGCGCGTGGCGAACAGGTAGTCACCGCGCTGTGCATCGAGTGCGAAGCCGCTGGCCTCCACGCGCGCGACGGCTGCGCCAAAGGCCTGCTGCAGGGCACTCGCGGCGCCTGCCTTCAGGTCGCGCGGCGTGTGGATCGGATCGCTCGCGCTGAACGGCACGTTGTAGAGCGTGGCCGCGGATTGCAGCGACGCGCGGTTCCAGAACTCGTCCCAGATGTGTGCGCCGCGCGCACCGAGCGTGCCCGTGTTGTTCCAGGCCCTGAGCACCGCGCAGGCCGGGCCGGTGTCCACGTCGCGCCCGATGGCGGCGCCGCCTTGCGGATCGGTCGCCACGTTGATCGTCGGCGTCGCGCACACCATGGCCAGCGCCTGGTCCTTGAACAGCTCGGCCGTCAGCACGCGGCTGTTGAGCACCATCTGCTTGACGGTCTCCGGCGTGGCCGCCTTGCCGGCGTAGCTGTCGGTGCCGTCGATGCGTGCCTGCGCCATCAGGTTGCCCAGGCGCGTGCGGAAGCTCACTGGCGCCGTGCCCGCGGGCCCCATGATGGCCGGGTGGCCGGTCATCGGCGCCTTCGGGTTCGCGAGCCAGTAGCTGTCGTTCGAGTTCTCGACATAGTCGTCGCGCAACAGGCTCGGCAAGCGGGCCGCGCCGATGGCGCCCTTCTGCGCCGAGTCGGCATCGGTCTGCCAGTCGCATTCGCTCTTCGAGCCGTCGAAGAACGGCGCGAGCGGGAACGAGGAGGCGGCCGCCGCACCCAGCGGCGTCGTGCAGCTGGCCACCTGGGTGGGCGACACGTTGGGAACCGCGCCGATGTCGGCATACCAGGCCTTGGCCGCGCCGCGGCCCACGGCCACGGTGTTGACCCACGGAATGGCCGCTTCCTCGCGCTGGATGGCGATGAACTCGTCCAGCGACTTGGCCTGGTTCCAGCGCAGCCAGTTCTTGAAGGTGCGGTAGTTCTCGCCGTTGATGTCGCGGATCGCGAAGGCCGTGGTCTGGCTCCAGGCATAGGGCGCACCCGCCGCGGCCAGGTTGACCATCGGACCGTACTCCGACTTGTAGAGCGTGCGCGTCACCGGCGCCACGCTGCCGTCGGCCTGCTTCACGTTGACGGTGATGTTGAGCGCCTGCATCTTCACGGGCTTGCCGTCGCGCATGTAGCTGGTCGGGTCGCCCGCCGCGAGCTTCAGTTCGTAGAAGCCGAAGCGCCGCGCGGTCGACACCGTGTGGCTCCACGCGATGTTGTCGTTGAAGCCGATGAGGATCACCGGGATGCCGAGGAACGAGGTGCCGCTGATGTTGAGCTGGCCCGGAATCGTGAGCTGTGCCTGGTAGAAGCGGTCCGGCCCGCGCCAGTACCAGTGCGGGTTGCCGAAGAGCAGCGGGCTGCTGTCGCCTGTGGCGGCCGTGCCGAAGCCGATCATGTTGCTGCCCACGCCCTCCTTGCCGCCCACCTGCAGCAGCTTGGGCACGGGCACGCTGGCCGCCGCCAGCTGCAGCGCGGGCTTCTTCGCGCCGCTGCGCGCAGCCATCTTGGTGGGCGCGGCCGGTGCCGGTGCGATCGCATTGGCGATGTTCGGCAGGAAGACGCTGTAGCCGCCCGCGAGGTTGGCCGCGTACATGCGGCGGTAGATGTCCTCGGCCGTGATGGGCTTCACCCAGGCTTCGTTGCGGCAGGCCTGGTGCGCCGTGCCGCCGGCCTTCACGTCGCGCACGTAGCGGTTGTAGCCGGCGGCGAAGCCCTCGACCAGCTGCTTCAGGTTGTCGGGCTGGGCGGCGGTCATCTTCGCGAGCACGTCGGCCGAGATCACCTGCTTGTGGAAGAAGTCGGAGTCGATGTTCTTCGGCCGCGCGATGGTGCTGCTGGCCACGAGCTGCGCATCGCCGCCGAGGTACTGCGAACGCTCGCCGCGGTAGGTGAGGAAGGAGTCGGCCATCGTGCACAGGTCGTCTTCCGCCTGCGCAAAACCGTAGCCGTAGCCCACGCCGGGCCAGTTGTCGGCCTTGATGTGCGGCACGCCCAGGGCGGTGCGGCGGATCTCGGCCTTGTAGCTGCCTTCGGCCGGTGGGTTGGTGGGCGGATTGCCGCCGATGGGAAAGAACGGGAACCCGTTGCCGCCTCCACCACCGCCACCGCAGGCGGTGAGCAGGGCCGCCGTGGCGAGCGCGATCGGGGCGAGCAGGGACCGCGGCATGGCGCCGCGCGAGGATGTCTGTCTCATTGTCGATGTCTCCGGTTGATGCTCTCTTGATGGAGCATCGCCAGCTTAGGCAGGCAGGCCGGCTGCGGCTTGAACGCAGCCGCTGTCCTGCACCGCGCCTGGAGACCTTCGAAGGCGCCTCAGTGCGCGAGCCCGCGCCCCCACGCGTGCGAGGCCTGCTCGTCGGCCGTCACGCGCACCTGGTTCGACAGGAAGGACGGCGACAGGCCGAAGTAGCGCTGGAAGGTGCGGCTCATGTGCGCCGCGTCGGTGAAGCCGCTGGCCAGCGCCACGTCGGTCAGCGGGCGGCGCGCGGTGAACTGCTGCACCGTGCGGCGCACCTTGGTCCACAGCGCATAGCGCTTGATCGACACGCCCACCTGCTGCGCGAACAGGTGCGTGAGCCGGTCGGGCGAGAGAAAGGCCAGCGCCGACAGCTCGCGCAGCGGGATCTGCCCCGCATGCGTGCGGATGGCCTGCAGCACGCGGTCGATGCGCGGGTCGATGGCGGCCTGCAGCTCGGGGCTCTCGGTGATCGACGTGACCAGCTTCGCGCTCAGCATCTGCAGGCGCCGGTCGGACAGCGCGCCGTGCTGCGCCGGTTCGAAGTCGTCGCGCGTGCGGCCGAAGCGGCGCGCGTCGATCGGCTGGATGCCGTGGCCGCCCATGTGCCGCGAGAGCATGCGGTAGGCGCTGGAGGCCGGGTCGAGGTTGAGCGACAGCAGCCCGCAGCCGTCGACGTCGAGCCGGCGCGACACGTGCGGCCCCACCAGCGCGGCGGTGCAGCGCACGCGCGTGCCGTCGACCGCCTCCAGCGTGAAGGGATGGCCGCTGACCGACGCCAGCAGCGTGGCCGACGAACGGGCCGTGAGCCCCGACTGGATCGCCGGCGTGATGTAGAGGAACCTGTCGTCCCACAGGTGCAGGGAGTTGTGCCGCGTGGTGGTCATGCCGTCTCGCTTGGGTCTTGTCTCTTGTACTTGTCTCCAGCGGCGGATTCTCACGCATCCCGGCGGCGGCCCGCGCAAGGGCCTGCGCTCAGCGGGGTTGCACGGTCTCGACCTGCAGATGCTGGCGCACGGCCTCGAGCAGCAGCGTGGCCAGCCGGCTCGCCGGCGCCTCGGCGCGGGCCTGCGCGCGATACAGCACGAGCGAGATCTGCGGCAGCGCCGGCAGCGAGAGCACCGCGCGGTCGAGCGCGCGCACATGCGCAGGCAAGCCGAACGGCGTGCGCACGGTCAGGCCCAGGCCGGCCGAGGTCGCGGCCCACAGCGCCGCCAGGCTGGCGCTGCCGAAGGCGCGGCGCCACGGCAGGCCGGCGCGGTCGAGCGCGGTGATGACGATCTCGCGCAGCGGGCACGGGGCGTCCAGCATGATGAGCGGCAGCGGCTCCTTGCTCTTCACGGTGCGAACGCCCGCGCGGTGCTCGCGCTCGGTCCACCAGGGCGCATCGACGCGCTCGGGCGCCGTGGGGCCGATCCACAGCAGCGGCATCCGCGCCACGCGCTCGGCATGCGGCGACAGCGGCTGGTCGCCCGCGTCCCAGGCCAGTGCCAGGTCGAGCTGGCCCAGCTCGAGCCGCTCGCGCAGCTCGCCGCTGCGCGCCACGCAGGCCTCGATGCGCACCTTGGGGTGGGCGCGCGCGAAGCGGCCGAGCACGGCCGGCAGCAGGGTCTCGCCGAAGTCTTCCTGCAGGCCCAGCCGCACCCAGCCCTGCAGGTCGGCGCCACGCAGGGCGGCGCTGGCCTCGTCGTTGAGCTCGAGCATGCGGTGCGCGTAGGCCAGCAGCGTCTCGCCCGCGTCGGTGAGCGCGAGGCCGCGGCCCTCCTTGCGGAACAGCACGGTGCCGGCCTGCGACTCCAGCTTCTTGAGCTGCGCGCTCACGGCCGAGGTCGAGCGGCCCAGCTTGTCGGCCGCACGCGCGTAGCTGCCGAGGGCCATGCCGGTGGAAAAGGTGCGCAGCACGTCGAGGTCGAACATCACCTGGGTCATCGCGGGTCCTTGCATGAGGCTTTTCGATCATCCTGAATTTCAGGACGATCCACTCATTATTTTCTGATTTTCAAAACCTTTGCAGCGGCAGACACTGCGCTGCAACATGACCCAATCGCCCTCCTCCACCCCGCTGTCGCCCCGCCACCGCTGGAAGGTGCTCGCCGCCGGCGTGGCCGCCAACGCGGCCTTCTCGGTCGCATTCAGCGGCATTCCCATGACCGCCGTGCTCATGCGCACCGGCTACCAGCTGGACAACGCCGCGCTCGGCCTGGTGCTCGGCCTCATGGGCCTGGGCATCGCCGTGAGCGAGCTGCCCTGGGGCCTGCTGACCGACCGCTGGGGCGACCGCCCTGTGCTGCTGGCCGGGCTGGGCAGCACGGCGATCGCGCTGATGGCGATGGCGCTGTGGGCCGCGCCGGGCGCCGGCCATGTGCCGGGCCTCGGCGTGCTGGGCGCGGGGCTGCTGCTGGTGGGCCTGCTCGGCGGCAGCGTGAACGGCGCCAGCGGGCGCGCGGTGATGACCTGGTTCGACGCCGGCGAACGCGGCCTGGCCATGAGCATCCGCCAGACCGCCGTGCCGATGGGCGGCGGCATCGGTGCGCTGGTGCTGCCCTTCGTGGCGCTGCACTTCGGCTTTGCCGCGCTGTACGGCCTGCTGGCGCTGCTGTGCGCGCTGAGCGCGGCGATGAGCTGGGCCTGGGTGCACGAGCCGCCTATCACGCCGCACCCAAAGACCACCGAGGCCGCCGCACCGAAGACCGGCCCGCTGCGCGACGTGCGCGTGTGGCGCATCGTGGCCGGCATCGGCATCCTGTGCGCGCCGCAGTTCGCGGTGCTGTCCTTCGGCACGGTGTTCCTGCACGACTTCGGCCACGTGGGCCTGGGCACGATCACCGCCGCCATGGTCTTCGTGCAGGTCGGCGCGATGGCGATGCGCGTGTGGAGCGGCCGCTGGACCGACCGCCGGCGCAACCGTCCGGCTTACCTGCGGGCCTGCAGCGCGCTCAGCGTGCTGCTGTTCGCGGGCCTGGCCGCGCTGGTGATGGCAGCGGGCACCGAGGCGCCGTCCGCGCCTCTGCGGCTGGCGCTGATCGCGCTGCTGGCCGTCAGCGGCGTGTGCGTGTCGGCCTGGCACGGCGTGGCCTACACCGAGCTGGCCACGCTGGCCGGCGCGGCGCGCGCCGGCACCGCATTGGGCATGGCGAACACCAGCGTGTTCCTCGTGTGCTTCGTCACGCCCTTCTCGATTCCACACCTGCTGGCGCTGCAGGGCTGGCCGGTCGTGTGGCTGGCGGCCAGCGCCTGTGCGCTGGTGGCGATGCCGCTGCTCGTGCCGCGCCGCGACGCCGGTCCCGGCGCCTGCACGGCCGAGCTCGCTCAGAAGGCCGCGAAGACGGCGTTGAGCCGGTCGACGTAGGCGCGCTTGGCGGCCGCGTCGATGAAGCTGCCCTCGAAGCTGTTGGCCGCGAGCTGCCAGGCCTGCTGCACGCCCAGGCCGGTCGCGGCGAAGGTCTGCGTGAAGTTCTGGTTCATGTAGCCGCCGAAGTAGGCCGGGTCGTCCGAGTTGACGGTGGCGACCAGCCCCGCGTCGAGCAGCGCGCCCAGGTTGTGCTGCGACAGGTCGGGGAACACGCACAGCTTGAGGTTCGACAGCGGGCACACGGTGAGCGGAATGCGGTCCTGCGCCAGCCGCTTCATCAGCGCCGGGTCCTTCGCGCTTTGCACGCCGTGGTCGACGCGCTCGACCTTCAGCACGTCGAGCGCGCTCCACACGTAGGCCGGCGGGCCCTCTTCGCCCGCGTGCGCGACGAGGTGGAAGCCCAGCTCGCGGCAGCGCGCGAACACGCGCGCGAACTTCTCGGGCGGGTGGCCGACCTCGCTCGAGTCGAGCCCCACGCCGATGAATTTGTCGCGGTACGGCAGCGCCTGCTCCAGCGTCTCGAAGGCCTCTTCCTCACTCAGGTGGCGCAGGAAGCACAGGATGAGCGAGGCGCTCACGCCCAGCTTGGGCAGCGCATCGACGCAGGCGCGGTGCAGGCCGTTGACCACCGTCTCCATCGACACGCCGCGCGCCGTGTGCGTCTGCGGGTCGAAGAACATCTCGGTGTGCACCACCTGGTCGGCGGCGGCGCGCTCCAGGTAGGCCCAGGCCATGTCGTAGAAGTCCTGCTCTTTCAGCAGCACGCTGGCGCCGGCGTAGTAGATGTCGAGAAAGGTCTGCAGGTTGGTGAAGGCGTAGGCCTTGCGCAGGTCTTCCACGCTGGCATACGGGATCGAGACACCGTTTCGCTGCGCGAGCGCGAAGATCAGCTCGGGCTCGAGCGAGCCTTCGATGTGCATGTGCAGCTCGGCCTTGGGCATGGCGCGCAGCAGCTCGGGCAGGCGTTCGGCGGGGATGCGCTGCGCGAAGCTGGGGTCGAAGAGGGGGCGGCTGGAATCGGTCATGGGGCGTGGGAAATCGACGTTGTGATCGCGCACAGCATAAGGGCAGACACCCTGCGCGGCATCCCCGAAAACGTATACGCTGCCAGCCCCATTTCCCCCAAACTGATCTGGGTCAAATCAGGCCATGGCGGATGCGCTAGGCTTGGACCCCGGCAGGCCCGGCATCGGGCGTGTTCCCTCCAATCCGCGCCCAGCGTGCATTCGTGCCCTGGCGCCGTCCTTGATCGACTCGCATGACCCTACAAAACGCCTTCACCCGCGAAGACCTGCTGCGCTGCAGCCGCGGCGAACTGTTCGGCCCCGGCAACGCACAGCTGCCCGCCCCGAACATGCTGATGGTGGACCGCATCACCCACATCAGCGCCGAAGGCGGTACCTACGGCAAGGGCGAACTCACGGCCGAACTCGACATCACGCCCGACCTGTGGTTTTTCGCCTGCCACTTCGAAGGCGACCCGGTGATGCCGGGCTGCCTGGGCCTGGACGCCATGTGGCAGCTGGTGGGCTTCTTCCTCGGCTGGCAGGGCCTGCCGGGCCGCGGCCGCGCCCTGGGCTCGGGCGAAGTGAAGTTCACGGGCCAGGTCCTGCCGACCGCCAAGCTCGTCACCTACAGCATCCAGATCAAGCGCGTGCTCAAGGGCAAGCTGAACCTGGCCATCGCCGACGGCTCGGTGAGCGTCGACGGCCGCCAGATCTACACCGCCGAGGGCCTGCGGGTCGGCGTGTTCACTTCCACCGACAACTTCTGAGGGTTTCGCCATGCGCCGCGTCGTCATCACCGGTCTGGGCATCGTTTCGTGCCTGGGCAACGACAAGGAGACCGTCTCCGCCAACCTGCGCGCCAGCCGCCCCGGCATCCGGTTCCAGCCGGCCTACGCCGAAATGGGCCTGCGCAGCCAGGTGGCCGGCTCCATCGACCTTCCCCTCGAAGACCTCATCGACCGCAAGCTCTATCGCTTCGTCGGCCATGCGGCGGCCTACGCCTACCTGGCCATGAAGGACGCCATTGCCGATGCCGGCCTGACCGAGGAGCAGGTGTCGAACCCGCGCACCGGCCTCATCGCCGGCTCGGGCGGCGCCTCCACGCTGAACCAGATGGAAGCGCTCGACCTGCTGCGCGAAAAGGGCGTCAAGCGCGTGGGCCCCTACCGCGTGACGCGCACCATGAGCAGCACCGTGTCGGCCTGCCTGGCCACGCCCTTCAAGATCAAGGGCCTGAACTACTCCATCGCCTCGGCCTGCGCCACCAGCGCGCACTGCATCGGCAACGCCATGGAGCAGATCCAGATGGGCAAGCAGGACATCGTGTTCGCCGGCGGCGGCGAGGAAGAACACTGGACCCAGTCGTTCCTGTTCGACGCCATGGGCGCGCTGTCCACCAAGTACAACGAGACCCCTGAAAAGGCCTCGCGCGCCTACGACGCCGAGCGCGACGGCTTCGTCATCGCCGGCGGCGGCGGCATGGTCGTGGTCGAGTCGCTCGACCATGCACTGGCGCGTGGCGCCAAGATCTACGCCGAGATCGTCGGCTACGGCGCCACCTCCGACGGCTACGACATGGTCGCGCCCAGCGGCGAAGGCGCCGTGCGCTGCATGCAGATGGCGCTGTCGACCGTCGACACGCCCATCGACTACCTGAACACCCACGGCACCTCGACGCCCGTCGGCGACGTCATGGAAATGAAGGGCGTGCGCGAAGTCTTCGGCGACAAGGCGCCGGCCATCAGCTCCACCAAGAGCCTGTCGGGCCACTCGCTGGGCGCCGCCGGCGTGCACGAGGCGATCTACTGCCTGCTGATGATGGAAGGCCACTTCATGGCCGGCTCGGCCAACATCGAGGCCCTCGACCCCGAAGTGGCCGACATGCCCATCCTCACCGCCACGCGCGAGAACGCCACGGTCGACACCGTGATGAGCAACAGCTTCGGCTTCGGCGGCACCAACGCCACGCTGGTGCTCAAGCGCTGGCAGGGCGCGTAGCCCGGCCGCCTGCCGGCCCCGTCGCGCCCGCGACGACGGGCCCGCAGGCGCTTCGCTAGACTGGGTTTTCCGTTCTTCCATCCATCCACCGCGCGAGGAGACCCATGGCGATCGACACCCTTTCCACCTGGCACCGGCTCGTCAAGACACGCGACGTGGCGGGCCTCGACGCCCTGCTGGCCGACGACGCCGTCTTCCTCTCGCCCGTGGTGCACCGGCCGCAGGTCGGCAAGGCGATCACCAAGCAGTACCTCGCCGCGGCCTTCCAGGTCTTCTTCAACGAGAGCTTCCGCTACGTGCGCGAGCTCCAGGGCCCGACCGACGCCGTGCTCGAGTTCGAACTCGAACTGGACGGCATCGCCATCAACGGCGTGGACATGATGAAGTGGAACGCCGAAGGCCGGATCACCGAGTTCAAGGTGATGCTGCGGCCGCTGAAGGCCGTGAACCTGATCCACCAGAAGATGGCGGCGCAGCTGCAGGCGGCGGCGCAGCAGTAAACGCGCTCAGGGGCAGGCCAGTTCCGTCCTGGCCACGGCGCACAGCCGGGCCTTCTCGGCCGCAGGCAACGTGAGCCCCGGCATCAACCCGTCCAGCCGCAGCACCGCCGGGTAGAGGCGCGCATCCTGCGGGTTCTTGCGGTAGGCGCGCAGCACCAGCTGCTGGCCTTCCTTGCCGCAATGCTGGCGCTGCTGACGCGCCACTTCCTTGTCGTGCGCCGACCCGTCGCCGTTGAATTCGCCGGCGAAGTGAAAGCACATTTCCGCATCGTCCACGGCCTTGCGCAGGCGCTGCTCTTCCTTCGAGAACGTCGACGGTGCGGCGAACGACATCGACACGGCCAGCAGTGCCGCGCCTGCCGCCATGACCCCTTGCAGCTTCATGGTGTGAATCCTTTTCCTGAATGAAAAAAGGGCCGTCCGCAGACGACCCTTCTCGTGGCAATCGCCGAAGCGATCGATCAATGATTACTTCTTGTCGCCGCCCGGCACCTTGCCTTCCACGCCCTTGACGTAGAAGTTCACGCCCGACAGGAACTTGTCGTCGGCGACCGCGTCCTTGGCGATCAGCTCCTTGCCGTCCTGGCCGACGATCGGGCCCTTCCAGATCGAGAAGCTGCCGTCCTTCAGGCCCTTCTTGATTTCCTCGACCTTGGCCTTGGCTTCGGCAGGCACGTCTTCGGCGATCGAGACGATGTCGATCGCGCCTTCCTTCACGCCCCACCAGGTCTGGCCGGTGGCCCACTTGCCGTCCAGCGCGTCTTGGGTGGTCTTGATGTAGTACGGCGCCCAGTTGATGATGGCCGAGCCCAGGTGGGCCTTCGGGCCGTAGGCGGTCATGTCGGAGTCCCAGCCGAAGGCGCGCTTGCCCTTTTCTTGCGCGGTCTTGAGCACGGCCGGCGAGTCGGTGTTCTGGAACAGCACGTCGGCCCCGCCGTTGATGAGGGCGGTGGCGGCTTCGGTTTCCTTGGGCGGGCTGAACCACTCGTTCACCCACACGACCTTGGTCGTGATCTTCGGGTTGACCGACTGCGCGCCCAGCGTGAAGCTGTTGATGTTGCGCAGCACTTCAGGAATCGGCACCGAGCCGACCACGCCCAGCGTGTTGCTCTTGGTCATCGAACCGGCGATCACGCCGGCCATGTACGCGCCTTCGTAGGTGCGGCTGTCGTAGGTGCGCATGTTCTCGGCGGTCTTGTAGCCGGTGGCATGCTCGAACTTCACGTCCTTGCTGTCGTTGGCGACCTTGAGCATGGGCTCCATGTAGCCGAAGGTGGTGCCGAAGATCAGCTTGTTGCCCTGGCCCACGAAGTCGCGGAACACGCGCTCGGCGTCGGCCGACTCGGGCACGCTTTCGACAAAAGTGGTCTTGATCTTGTCGCCGAATTCCTTCTCGAGCGCCTTGCGGGCGTTGTCGTGCGCGAAGGACCAGCCGCCGTCGCCCACGGGACCGACATAGGCGAATGCGATGTTCAGCGGGGCTGCTGGCGCGGGGGCCGGTGCGGCTGCAGGGGCCGGGGCCGGCGGTGCAGCGGGGGCGGCCGCCTCTTCCTTCTTGCCGCAGCCGATGAGGGCCGCCGAAGCCACTGCGGTGAGTGCCGCGAGCTTGAGCAGGGAACGCTTGTTCAGATCATTCATTGTCGAAATCCTCAGAAGAAAAGGACGGGTTGGCAAAAAAACGAGAACGCGATTATGAGCCGGGGTAGAACGGTTTCCCCATCGATGCCGGCATGTTGATGCGGATGAAGGCGGGGTTGCGCGAGATCAGCGCCAGCACCACGATCGGCGCGATGTACTGGGCCATGCTGAGGAACTGCGAGGGCACGTCGACGCCGCTGCTCTGCAGGTGGAAACCCAGCATCGAGACGCCGCCGAACAGGTAGGCGCCGAGCAGCACGCGGACCGGGCGCCAGGTGGCGAAGGTGGTCAGCGCCAGCGCGATCCAGCCGCGCCCGGCGACCATGCCCTCGACCCACAGCGGCGTGTACACGGTCGACAGGTACGCACCCGCCAGCCCGCACAGCGCGCCGCCCGCGATCACCGCCAGGAAGCGGATGCGCCGCACCGGGTAGCCCAGCGCATGCGCCGACTCGGGCGACTCGCCCACCGAGCGCAGCACGAGGCCGGCGCGGGTGCGGTACAAAAACCAGATGAGCCCGATGGTCAACAGCACGGCCACGTACACCATCGGGTGGTGCCGGAACAGCGCCGGGCCGGCCAGCGGAATGTCGGCCAGCACGGGAATGGCGAAGGGCGTGCTCTCGGGCAGCTTGGCCTGCACGAAGCTGATGCCCGCGAAGGCCGAGAAGCCGACGCCGAACAGGCTCAGCGCCAGCCCCGTCGCGTACTGGTTGGTGTTGAGCCAGATCACGAGCACGCCGAAGAAGGCCGCGAGCAAGGCACCGGCCGCCATGCCGGCCAGGAAGCCGAGCCAGGGGTTGTGCGTGATGACCACCGTCGCGAAGCCCGCGATGGCGGCGCACAGCATCATGCCCTCGGCGCCGAGGTTGACGACGCCGGCCTTCTCGTTGATCAACAGGCCCAGCGCCGCGATGGCGAGCACGGTGCCCGCGCTCAGGGTCGAGCCCAAGAGGAGTGCGTAGCTTTCCATGGTTCAGAGACCCCCTTCGGTGGCACGCGTGGTGGGTGCGATTGGCGCAACGGGCGCGGTCGGCGCCGTGATCGGCGTGCTGACCTGCAGCGAGCTCGTGGTCAGCGTCGCGGCCTTGGCGCCGGCCTTGCGGCGGATGCGGTAGGCGATGAGCGTGTCGCAGGCCAGGAGCGTGAACAGCAGCAGGCCCTGGAACACGCCGGTGAGCGACTTGGGCAGGCCCAGGCGCGACTGCGCGAGCTCGCCGCCGATGTAGAACATGCTCATCAGGATCGCCGAGAAGATCATGCCCACCGGATGCAGCCGCCCGACGAAGGCCACGATGATGGCCGCGAAGCCGTAGCCCGCGGGCACGTACGGCGTGAGCTGGCCGATGGGACCCGCCACTTCGAGCGCGCCCGCCAGGCCGGCCGCACCGCCCGAGGTGAGCAGCGCGATCCACACGGCGCGGCGTGCCGAGAAGCCGGCATAGCGCGCCGCCGCCGGCGCCAGCCCGCCGACCTGCTGCGCGAAGCCCGCGCGCGTGCGGAACAGGAACACCCACAGCGCGCCCGCGCCGACGAGCGCGATGATCAGCCCGATCGACACGCGCGAACCCTTCATGAGCCGCGGGATCTGCGTCACCGCCTCGAAGGTCTTGGTCTGCGGAAAGTTGTAGCCCTGCGGGTCTTTCCAGGGGCCGAAGACCAGGTAGCTCAGCATCAGCGTGGCCACGTAGACCAGCATCAGGCTCACGAGGATTTCGTTGGCGTTGAACTTGTCGCGCAGGAACGCGACGATGCCCGCCCACACCATGCCCCCCAGGATGCCCGCCAGCAGGATGGCCACGACGATCCAGCTGCCGGTGCTCTTGTCGGCCAGGAGCGCCACGCCGCCCGCCGCGATGGCGCCGCACACGAACTGCCCTTCGGCGCCGATGTTCCAGACGTTGGAGCGAAAGCACACGGCCAGGCCGAGCGCAATGATGAGCAGCGGCGTGGCCTTGACCATCAGCTCGCCGATGGCGTAGCCGCTCTTGATCGGCTCGTAGAAGAACACCTGCAGGCCCTTGACCGGGTCCTTGCCCAGCGCGGCGAACAGCGCCACGCCGATGAGCACGGTGATCAGCAGCGCCAGGATCGGCGAGCCATAGCTCCAGAAGCGCGACAGCTCCGGACGGGGTTCAAGCTTGAGCATGCGCGCCCTCCTTCTTGTTGTTCTGGTGGGGCTGCGCCTGCGGCCACAGGCCGCTCATCCACTCGCCGATCTGCGGCAGCGTGGCCGCCGCGCGGTCGATCGAGGGCGACAGCCGCCCCTTGGCGATCACGTGCAGCCGGTCGCAGATGTTGAACAGCTCGTCGAGCTCCTCGCTGATCACGAGCACGGCGCAGCCGGCGTCGCGCAGCGCCAGGATCTCGGCGTGGATGAGCGCGGCCGCGCCCACGTCCACGCCCCAGGTGGGTTGCGAGACGATGAAGAGTTTGGGGTTGGCGTCGATCTCGCGACCGACGATGAACTTCTGCAGGTTGCCGCCCGACAGCGAGCGCGCCGCCGCGCCCGGGCCGCCGGCCTTCACCTTGAAGCGATCGATGATGGAACGCGCCTGCTTGTCGAGCTCGGCGGTGCGGATCCAGCCGCCCTTGCCCACCGCGTTGCTGCGCGTGAGCAGCAGGTTGTGCGCCAGGCCCAGCGTGGGCACGGCGCCGCGCCCCAGCCGCTCCTCGGGCACGAAATGCAGGCCCAGCGCACGCCGCGCACGCGGGCGCAGCCGGCCGGCCGGCTGGTCGAACACGCGCACCATGGCGGGCTCGGCGCGCACGTCTTCGCCCGAGAGCGTGTACAGCAGTTCCTTCTGGCCGTTGCCCGAGACGCCGGCGATGCCGACGACCTCGCCCGCGCGCACGTCGAACGAGATGCCGTCCAGGTCGACGCCGAACTGGTCCTCGCGCGCCAGCTTCAGGCCCTGCACGCGCAGCGCCACTGCGCCGGCATGCAGCGGGCGGTGCTGCAGCGGCGGCGGCTCGCTGCCGATCATCAGGCGCGAGAGCGATTCGGTGCTCTCGTTGCGCGGGTTGCACACGCCCGTGACCTTGCCGCCGCGCAGCACGGTGCAGGCGGTGCACAGCTCCTGGATCTCGTGCAGCTTGTGGCTGATGTACAGGATGCTGCAGCCTTCCGAGGCCAACTTGTTCAGCACGCCGAACAGGCGGATCACGGCCTGCGGCGTGAGCACCGAGGTCGGCTCGTCCAGGATCAGCAGCTTGGGGTTGGTGAGCAGCGCGCGGATGATCTCCACCCGCTGCATCTCGCCCACCGACAGCGTGTGCACGGGGCGCGAGGGGTCGATGTCCAGGCCGTACTCGCTGGCCTTGGCAGTGATGCTGCGGGCCACCTCGGCCAGCGCGAGCGACTTGTCCAGGCCCAGCCAGACGTTCTCGGCCACGGTGAGCGTGTCGAACAGGCTGAAGTGCTGGAACACCATGCTGATGCCCAGCGCGCGCGCCTGCTGCGGGTTGCGCAGGTTCACCGCCTGGCCGTCGAAGGTGACGGTGCCTTCGTCGGGCTTGACCGAGCCGTAGATGATCTTCATCAGGGTCG
The DNA here is from genome assembly GCF_059416345.1 of Variovorax sp. GW821-FHT09D07. Taxonomy (NCBI): domain Bacteria; kingdom Pseudomonadati; phylum Pseudomonadota; class Betaproteobacteria; order Burkholderiales; family Comamonadaceae; genus Variovorax; species Variovorax sp. GW821-FHT09D07. The sequence goes on along the minus strand of NZ_JBWKOY010000002.1, from coordinate 487,916 downwards.
ATTTGCCCGCGCCGTTCTCTCCGAGCACGGCATGGATTTCGCCGGGCTGCACGGCCAGGGAGATGTCGCTGTTGGCCACCACCGCGGGGTACCGCTTGGTGATGTGCGCCAACTGGAGTCTGGGGGTTGTCATGCCGGGTTTCGTGGGTTTGTCTCGTTCAACATCAACAAGCGGGGACAGCTATAAGTTTAATAGCGTCCCCGCGACCATCGGCGCCCGACGGCGCGTCCTTCAGTGTCCGCCGATGTAGGCGAACTTGAACAGGAAGATCGCCGCGATCACCCACACCATCGCATGCACTTCCCGTGCCCGGCCGGTGCACAGCTTGAGCACGGCGTAGGTGATGAAGCCGAAGGCCAGGCCGTTGGCGATCGAGTAGGTGAAAGGCATGGCCAGCGCCGTGACGGCCGCCGGGATCACCTCGGTGGTGTCTTCCCAGTCGAGCTCGACCAGGTCGCGCAGCATCAGGCAGCCCACGAAGAGCAGCGCCGGTGCGGTGGCGTAGGCCGGCACCGAGCCCGCCAGCGGCGAGATCATCAGGCAGGCCAGGAACAGCACTGCCACCACCACGGCCGTGAGGCCGGTGCGACCGCCCGCTTGCACGCCGGCCGCGCTTTCCACGTAGGCCGTGGTGCTCGAGGTGCCCAGCAGCGAGCCCGCGAAGATCGCGCCGCTGTCGGCCAACAGCGCCTTGTTCATGCGTTCCATCTTGCCCGGCACCAGCAGGCCGGCGCGCTTGGCCACGCCCATCAGCGTGCCGGTGGCGTCGAACATCTCGACCAGGAAGAACACCAGCACCACGTTCAGGATGCCGCCCTTGAGCGCGCTCAGGATGTCCAGCTGCATGAAGGTGGGCGCGATGGACGGCGGTGCGTCGAACACGCCGTGGAACTTGTTGCCGCCGAAGAAGAACGACAGCACCGTCACCGTGAGGATGCCGATCAGGATGGCGCCGCGCACCTTGAGCCGGTCGAGCGCCACGATCATGAGGAAGCCGATGGTCGCCAGGATCACGGGGGCCGAGTGCAGGTCGCCCAGCGTGACGAAGGTGGCCGGCGAGGCCGCGACCACGCCCGCGCTCTTGAGTGCGATGAGCGCCAGGAACATGCCGATGCCCACGGTGATCGCCGTTCGCAAGGACTGCGGTATGCCCGCGATGAACAGCTCCCGCAACCCGGTGACCGTCACGATCAGGAACAGACAGCCCGAGATGAACACTGCGCCCAGCGCGGTCTGCCACGTGTAGCCCATGCCGAGCACGACCACGTAGGCAAAGTAGGCGTTCAGGCCCATGCCCGGCGCCATGGCGATCGGGTAGTTGGCGTACAGGCCCATGATCAGCGTGCCGATGGCCGCGATCAGGCAGGTGGCGACGAAGACCGCGCCCTTGGGCATGCCCGCGTCCCCGAGGATCGACGGGTTCACGAAGATGATGTAGGCCATCGTCAGGAAGGTGGTCAGCCCTGCGATGACTTCGGTGCGCACGGTGGTGTTGTGCTCGGTCAGCTTGAAAAAGCGTTCCAGCAGACCGGCGTTGGCCGGTGCGGTGGCCGCACGCAACGGCGCCGCCTCGGTGGCCCCGGCGGCCCGGGGAGTGGTGGCCTTGGGCACCTCTTCATACCTGTTCATTTCGCTTGTCTCCAGCTGTTGTATGTGGCGGTTCGTTCATCGTTGCCTCGGTCGCGACGCCGGCGCGACGGAGGGCTCAGGGAGGATCGGAAAGCGGCTCAGCCGGCAGGGTTCGGGCAGTGGCGGCAGGCGCGGCATCGAAGCCGGGCCGCAGCGACGCCGCCACGCCCTTGATGCATTCGCGCAGCCAGCGCGCGGAGCTCGACGAATGCGTGCGTTCGTGCCAGAGCTGGTAGTACATGAGGCGCGGCAAGGCAGCCGGGCACTCGAGGATCTTCACGGGCAGCCGTGCGGCAAAACGCTCGCAGTACTGGCGCCCGGTGGTGAGCACCAGCAGGCTCGAGGCCACCATGTCCGGGATGAGGCTGAAGTGCGCGCAGCGCGCCGTGATGTTGCGCTGCCGCCCCAGCTCGTCGAGCATCTGGTCGATGATGCCGCGCCCGCCCGGGTGCATGGGCGTGGGCGCGATGTGCTCGGCCGCCAGCCAGGTTTCCAGGTCCCACCCGCGCCGCACGGCCGGATGGTCCTGGTTGACCAGCGACACCACCTCGTCGCCGAACAGGCGCGCCATGTGCAGGTCTTCCGGCGGCTTGAGCCAGTTGCCGATCACCAGGTCGACCTGTCCGAGCGCCAGGTGCCCGTGGTAGTCCGAGTCGGGCGAGAGCGCATGGATCTCGATCTGGCACAGCGGCGCCTCGCGCTTGACCTGCGCCACCAGCATCGGCAGGAACAGCGGGTCCATGTAGTCGCTGGCCGCGATGCGGAACGTGGTGGCCGCCGACTGCGGCTCGAAACCCCGCGCATCCGAGAACAGCATCTCGGCCGCCCGCAGGATGCTGGCCGCGGGCTCGATCATGCGCAGCCCCGCGTCGGTGGGCACCATGCCCGAGCCCGAGCGCACCAGCAGCGGGTCGCCCGACAGCTCGCGCAGGCGCTTCAGCGCGGCCGAGACGGCCGGCTGGTACATGCCCAGGCGGATGGCGGCGCGCGAGACGCTGCGGTCGGTCAGCACGGTATGAAGCACCCGAATCAGATGAAGGTCGATCTTGTCGAAAAGCGCCTGGTCTCTCATGGCTGTTCACACCTTTCTTGTCTGTGCGAACAGTTATACAGCGCAGCATTTGGAGAACGGAAGGACGCTCGGACCGTGCGAGCACGGCCGGTGCTCATTCGCCAGAGGCTGCCTGCACCGCGGTCAGGGCGCGGAGGATGGATTCGCTCGTGGCCGGCGCCTTCAGCGGCGGATCGACCCGGTGCCCGCCCGCGGCCGACACGGCATCGCGGATCGCGAAGAACACCGAGAACGGCAGCAACAGCGGCGGTTCACCGACGGCCTTGCTGCGGTGGATCGAGTCTTCGAAGTTCTGGCCCTCGAACAGGCACACGTTGAACACCGGCGGGCAGTCGTTGGCCGTCGGGATCTTGTAGGTACTCGGCGCGTGCGTGGTGAGCTTGCCGCTCGCCGGGTGCCACACCAGTTCTTCGGTCGTGAGCCAGCCCATGCCCTGGATGAAGGCGCCCTCGACCTGGCCGATGTCCACGGCCGGGTTCAGCGACTTGCCCGCGTCGTGCAGGATGTCGGCGCGCAAGAGCTTCCATTCGCCGGTGAGCGTGTCGACCACCACCTCGCTCACCGCCGCGCCGTAGGCGTAGTAGTAGAACGGGCGGCCCTGCATCTTGTCCTTGTCCCAGCTCAGGCCGGGCGTGGCGTAGAAGCCGTCGGACCACAGCTGCTTGCGGTCGAGGTACGCCTCGCCCACCACGGTGCTGAAGGCCAGCGTGCGGCCGTTCACTTCGACCTGGTCGTTGGCAAAGCGCACGTCGGCGGCGTTGCCGCCATGGCGCTCGGCGGCGCAGGCAGCCAGGCGTTCGCGGATCTGGCGGGCGGCGTCCTGCGCGGCCTTGCCGTTCAGGTCGGCACCGGTCGAGGCGGCCGTGGCCGAGGTGTTGGCCACCTTGGTCGTGTCGGTCGCGGTGACGCGCACGCGCTCGAAGCTCACGCCCAGCTCGTGCGCCACCACCTGCGCCACCTTGGTGTTCAGGCCCTGGCCCATTTCGGTGCCGCCGTGGTTCACGAGGATCGAGCCGTCGGTGTACACGTGCACGAGCGCGCCGGCCTGGTTGAAGTGCTTCACGTTGAACGAGATGCCGAACTTCAGCGGCGCCAGCGCCAGCCCGCGCTTGAGCACCGGGCTCTTCGCATTGAAGGCGGCGATCTCCTCGCGGCGCAGGCGGTAGTCGCTGGTTTCTTCCAGCTCGGCCACGAGTTCGTGGACGATGTTGTCGGTCACGGTCTGGCGGTACGGCGTGACGTTGTTTTCGCCCTTGCCGTAGAAGTTGACGCGCCGCACGTCGAGCGGGTCGCGCTTCAGCTCGCGCGCCACCGAGTCCATGATGTTCTCGATGGCGATGGCGCCCTGCGGGCCGCCGAAGCCGCGGAAGGCGGTGTTGCTCTGCGTGTTGGTCCTGCCCGAGAAGCCGTGCATGCTCACGTTGGGCAGCCAGTAGGCGTTGTCGAAGTGGCACAGCGCGCGCGTCATCACCGGGCCCGACAGGTCGGCCGAGTGGCCGGCGCGCGACACCATGGTGATCTCGGCGCCGAGGATGCGGCCCTCGTCGTCGTAGCCCACGTCGTACTCGTACCAGAAGCAGTGGCGCCGGCCGGTGATCATGAAGTCGTCGTCGCGGTCCAGGCGCAGCTTCACGGGGCGCTGGAGCTGGCGCGCCGCGATGGCCGCCACGCAGGCGAACAGCGCCGACTGCGATTCCTTGCCGCCGAAGCCGCCGCCCATGCGCCGGCATTCCACGTGCACCTCGTTCGAGGACAGGTGCAGCGCGTGCGCCACCAGGTGCTGCATCTCGCTGGGGTGCTGCGTCGAGCAGTGGATGTGCAGCGTGCCGCCCTCCTTCGGGATGGCGTAGCTGATCTGGCCTTCGAGGTAGAACTGCTCCTGCCCGCCGACGTCGAGCGTGGCGGTGTGGCGGTGCGGCGCCTTCGCGATGGCGGCGCGCACGGCGGCCTCGTCGCCTCCATTGGCGGCCCCGCCGCTGCGCACGATGTGCATCGGCGGCACCACGTACTGGCCGCGCGCATGCGCGTCCTGCGGCGTGAGCACGGGCGGCTGCGCCTCGATGGTCAGCGCGTCCTTGGCCTTGGCGGCAGCGCGGCGCGCGGCATCGCGCGTCTCGGCGATCACGGCGAACACGGGCTGGCCGAGGTAGCGGATCTCGCCGCCGTCGTTCACGGGCAGCAGGATCGGGTCGTCGTGAATGATCGAGCCGCAGTCGTTGGTGCCGGGAATGTCGTCGGCGGTGAGCACCGTGACCACGCCGGGCATGGCGCGGATGGCGTCGAGCGACAGCGCCGTCACGCGGCCGTTGGCGGCCGGCGACAGGCCCAGCGCGCAGTGCAGCGTGCCGGCGAGCTCGGGAATGTCGTCGATGTAGGTGGCCTCGCCAGCCACGTGCAGGTGCGCCGACTCGTGCGGGCGGCTGATGCCCACGCGCATGCCGCGGCCGTGCGCCAGCGCTTCGGCGCCCACGTCGATGCGGGCGGCGGTGTTCTTCAGGTAGTCGGCAAAGGCCTCCGCGGGCTGCAGCAGGCGGGCGTCGATGGGTTTGTTCATGGTCAGAGTCCTTCCGCCGCAACCTTGGCAACGACATGGGGCATCACGCTCCAGACGCTGGTTTCTTCGATGGACAGCGCGTCCTGCGTGCGGGTTTCGAGCCACAGGCGCTGGATCAGGTTCTGCGCCACCTGCAGGCGGTAGTCGGCCGAGGCCCGCATGTCGGAGAGCGGCTTGAAGTCTTGCGCCAGCGCCAGCTTGGCGGTGGCCACGCTGGCCTGCGTCCAGGGCTTGCCCACGAGCGCGGCTTCGGCGTTGGCGGCGCGCTTGACGGTGGCGGCCATGCCGCCGAAGGCCAGGCGCACGGCCTTCACCGTGTCGCTGCCGGCTTCCAGTTCGATGGCGAAGCCCGCGCACAGCGCCGAGATGTCGCAGTCGAAACGCTTGCTGATCTTGTAGGCGCGCACCTGACGGCGCATGGCGGCCAGCGGCACGGCCAGGCCCTGCACGAACTCGCCGGGCTGCAGCTCGTTCTTCATGTAGTCGAGATAGAACGCGGGCAGCGGCATGCGGCGCACGACGTCGCCGCGGCGCAGTTCGATCTGTGCGTCGAGCGACATCAGCACCGGCGGCGAGTCGCCGATGGGCGAGCCGTTGGCGACGTTGCCGCCCATGGTGCCGGCGTGGCGGATCGGCGGCGAGGCAAAGCGCAGCCACACGTCGGCGAGGCTGGGCACGCGCTCGACCAGCGCGCCGAAGGCGGCTTCGAGCGAGGCGCCGGCGCCGATGTAGAGCTCGTCGGCGCGCTCTTCGACCGTCTTCATCTCGGCCACGTCGCCGACATAGATGATGTCGCCGAGGTCGCGGAACTGCTTGTTGACCCACAGGCCGACGTCGGTCGAGCCGGCCAGCAGTTGGGCGCGCGGCTTCTGCACGCGCAGCGCGGCGAGCTGGGCGATGGTTTTAGGGGCGTGGAAATGGTCGATGCGGGCGCCCAGCGGGGCCGCGTAGTCCAGGCCGTCGTTCTTCAGCGCGGTGAGCGCGGCCACCACGGGCGCGGTGTCCAGGCGCACGGCCGGCAGGTCGAACATGCGCTGGCCGGCGTCGAGGATCGGGCGGTAGCCGGTGCAGCGGCACAGGTTGCCCGACAGGTCGTCGGCCAGCTGCTGGCGCGTGGGCTGCGTGCCCTCGGCCTGGTGGTGTTCGTAGGTGGCCCACAGCGACATCACGAAGCCCGGCGTGCAGAAGCCGCACTGCGAGCCGTGGCAGTCGACCATGGCCTGCTGCACGGGGTGCAGCGGATGGACGGCGTGCTTGGCCGGGGCGTCGGCCTTGGGCTTGCACTGCGACGCGCACTGTCCCTTGAGGTCTTCGACCGTGAACAGCGCCTTGCCGTGCAGCGTGGGCAAAAACTGGATGCAGGCGTTGACGGTCTGCAGCTGCAGGCCGTCGACCGCGCCGGGCGCGTGGGCGTCGGTGGCCAGCTCGCCGATGACGACGGTGCAGGCGCCGCAGTCGCCTTCGTTGCAGCCTTCCTTGGTGCCGGTGCAGCGCGCGTCTTCGCGCAGCCAGTCGAGCACCGAGCGGGTCGGATGGACCCCGCTGACGTCGACGATCTTTCCGCGATGGAAGAAGCGGATCGGTTGAATCGGTGTACTGCTGCTCTCGGTGCTCATGCTTTTTCAGGCTCGTGGGCGGCCCGTCGTGGGCCAGTCATGGACGTTAGCGGCTTGCGTGGGGTCTTGCATACGGGCACGCCCATAACGCGTATGTGAGGGTCGGTATGCCACGTCCGGGGAAACCCTTGGATTGACGCTGCAATTCCCGGGCCATGCCGGAAACCGGGGGTTTTCAGCCGTGCGCGATCGCGGTCCAGGCGGTGGCCAGCAGCGTCACGCCGGCCGCAAAAAGCAGGCCGGCGACCAGCCATTGCAAGGTGCGCGGCTGCAGCTTGTTCGGCAGACGGTGGTGCAGCCGCGTCGCGGCGTAGACCACGGGCATGGCGCAACCGGCCAGCAGCGCCGAGTGCCACGAGAAGTGGCCGGTGGGCACCACGATGACGAGCCGCACGAGCGAGTTGAAGGCGAACATCAGCAGCAGCGCGCGGCGCACGAGTTCGCGGTCCAGCGGCTGGCGGTACATGTGGAAGACGATGGGCGGGCCGGAGGCGGAAAACAGCCCGCCCAGCACGCCCGAGAGCCCGCCGATGAGGGCGAAGCTGGTGCGGCCCGACACGGCCGACAGCGGCTTGCCCTGCAGCAACAGCAGCACGGCGCAGATCAGGATCGACACGCCCAGCAAGCCCCGCAGCCACGACACGGCGCTGCCGCTGAGCCACACGAGCAGCATGAGCCCGACGATGACGCCGACGGTGCTGCCGTTGAGCGCGGGCTTCATGAGCTGCCAGGGCACGGGGCCGGGGCGCGCTCGGAAGTAGGTCCAGGCGTTGATGAGGCTCAGCACGGTCGCGGCATTGGCCGCGTCGTTCACGCTGGCGATGTCGAACACCGACACGAGGCCCAGCAGGATGAGGCTGAACGCAAAGCCCGTGAGGTTCTGCGCGTAGGTGGCCAGGCCCACGCAGGCCATGAAGATCAGGACCGGGACGGCCCCGGAAAGAATCGCTTGCACCGGCGGTGTCGTCAGCGCGCGCCGAAGCCTGCGGGACGGTGGAGGGAGACGGGGGAAAGGGGATGCGGGACGGACATTCGGACGGGGATCGGGGGACGGGGGCGCGAGGCGGGGAACGCTTGAGAATAACGCGACCTGCGCATGAGCGTTCGGGGCGCGCGCCCAGGCCACCGGGTACTTCCCTCCGCGAATGTCCCCCGGCCTGCGGCCTCCTCCTTGATTTCGCTGCGGGAAGCACCCAGTGCCCTGGTCACGAGGGGCGCTGCGGGTGTTCGCAGGTCAGCCGCGCTCCGAGAACAACGCCACGATCACCTGCCGCAACCAGCGGTTGCCCGGGTCGGCCTCGAAGCGCTTGCTCCAGTGCAGCGACACGGTGAAGTCGCGCAGCGGAAACGGCGGCTCGACGATGGCATAGCCGCCCTCGGCCGCGAAGCCGCGCGCGATGTTGCGCGGCATCACCACCGCCAGGTCGGTGGCGCGCACGATGGCCGGCAGCACCATGAAGTGCTCGGTCGTCAGGCGCAGGCGGTCCTCGAGGTTCAGCAGCTGCAGGATGCGCAGCGTGTCGGCGTGGGTGCGCACGGCCACGTAGTCGAGTTCGTGCAGCGCGGCGAGCAGCGCCTGGCCGCTGCGCCGGCGCTTCACGAAGGGGTGGTCGTGGCGCAGCAGCACGATGTAGCGGTCTTTCAGCAACTGGGTGCGCTGGGTGTCCTCCACGTGCGGCAGGAAGCCGAAGGCGAAGTCGACCCTGCCGCTGTCCAGCGCGGTGGCGATGTCCCCCGGCGCGAGCGGCATGGTCTCCACGCGCACGCCCGGCGCCAGCTCGCGCAGCCGCGCCATCAGCGCGGGCAGGAAGCGGCCCTCGCCGATGTCGCTCATGTGGATGCGAAAAAGCTTGCGCGACGCGGCCGGGTCGAAGCGCTCGGGCTCGGCCAGCGCCTGCTGCAGCATCGCCAGCGCCGACTGCACGGGCACCGCCAGCCGCTCGGCGCGCGGCGTGGGCGCGACGCCGCCGAGGCTGCGCGTGAACAGCGCGTCGCCCAGCAGCAGGCGCAGCCGCGTGAGGCCGTGGCTGGCCGCCGGCTGCGTGAGGCCCAGGGCCTCGGCGGCGCGGCTCACGTTGCGGGTGCGGTAGACGGCGTCGAACAACCGGAGCAGGTTGAGGTCGACCGAATCAATATGCACCCCATTCATATTCGATAGCTGGCTCATTGCATTGAAGTATGACGCAGGCCCGCCCACACTCCCGCGTTCTCCCCACGACAAGAAGCACGAGACACGATGGAAGTTTCATTCAGCAAGGAAGTGGAAATGCTGCGCCTGGGCGCGGGCGACACCTTCCACGGCGAGGGCATCCTCGCGATCACCAAGGGCCTGCTGCAGTCAGGCGTGGCCTACGTCGGCGGCTACCAGGGCGCGCCGGTGTCGCACCTGCTCGACGTGATGGTGCAAGGCAAGGCCTACATGGACGAACTGGGCGTGCACGTCGAGGCCTGCTCCAACGAGGCCTCGGCGGCGGCGATGCTCGGCGCCTCCATCCACTACCCGCTGCGCGGCGCCGTGACCTGGAAGTCGATCGTCGGCACCAACGTGGCGGCCGATGCGCTGTCCAACCTGTCGTCGCCCGGCGTGACCGGCGGCGTGCTGATCGTGGTCGGCGAAGACTACGGCGAAGGCGCCAGCGTGATCCAGGAGCGCACGCACGCCTACGCGCTCAAGTCGAGCATGTGCCTGCTCGATCCGCGGCCCGACCTGGGCGTGATGGTGCGCATGGTCGAGCAGGGCTTCCAGCTGTCGGAGGCCTCGAACATGCCCTGCCTGATGGAGTTGCGCATCCGCACCTGCCACGTGCGCGGCAGCTTCGACTGCAAGGACAACATCGCGCCCGCCGTGTCCACGCGCGCGCTGATGGACGAGCCCGCGGGCTTCGACTACATGCGCCTGGCGCACCCGCCCGTCACCTTCCGCCACGAGAAGCTCAAGGGCGACGAGCGCATGCCCGCCGCGCGCCGCCACATCGTGGCGAACGGCCTCAACGAGCTGATGCCCGGCCGGCGCCACCCCGACCTGGGCATCGTGGTGCAGGGCGGCCTGTACAACGCGCTGATCCGCAGCCTGCAACAGCAGGGCCTGGCCGATGCCTTCGGCGACACCGACATCCCGATCCTGGTGCTCAACGTGACTTACCCGTTGGTGCCCGAGCAGGTGGCCGACTTCTGCGTGGGCAAGCGTGCGGTGCTGGTGGTGGAAGAAGGCCAGCCCGAGTACATCGAGCAGGACATCGCCACCTTGCTGCGCCGGCGCGACATCCAGACGCCGCTGCACGGCAAGGACCTGCTGCCGCAGGCCGGCGAGTACGGCGTGGAGGTGCTGTCGGGCGGCCTCGCAGCCTTTGCCGAGCGCTACCTCGGCGCGAGCGAGGCGGCAGCCTCGGCGCAGGCCTGGCTGGCCGGCAACCGCGAACGCCGCGAGGCGGTGGCACGCCGGCTCGACGCACCGCTGCCTAACCGCCCGCCGAGTTTTTGCGTCGGCTGCCCCGAGCGGCCGGTGTTCTCGGCCCTCAAGCTCGCGCAGCAGGAGACGGGGCCGGTGCACATCGCGGCCGACATCGGCTGCCATGCCTTCGGCACCTTCGAGCCCTTCTCGATGGGCCACTCGATCCTCGGCTACGGCATGAGCCTGGCCAGCCGCGCGGGCGTGGCGCCGATGATGAACCGACGCACGCTGTCGATCATGGGCGACGGCGGCTTCTGGCACAACGGCCTGCTCACGGGCGTGCAGAGCGCGCTGTTCAACGACGACGACGCGGTGCTGCTGATCTTCAAGAACGGCTACACCTCGGCCACCGGCACACAGGACATCATCTCCACGCCCGACGACGAGATCAAGGAACGCGCCGTCGACAAGCAGCAGAGCCTGGTCGACAAGAACCAGACCATCGAGGCCACGCTGAAGGGCCTGGGCGTGCAGTGGATGCGCACCGTCACCACCTACGACGTGGAGCGCATGCGCAAGACGCTCACCGAGGCGCTCACCAGCGACTTCAACGGCCTGAAGGTGGTGATCGCCGAGGGCGAGTGCCAGCTCGAGCGGCAGCGCCGCATCAAGCCGTGGATCGCCGGCCTCCTCAAGAAGGGCCAGCGCGTGGTGCGCGTGAAGTACGGCGTCGACGAGGACGTGTGCAACGGCGACCACGCCTGCATCCGCCTGTCGGGCTGCCCCACCCTCACGCTCAAGGACAACCCCGATCCGCTGAAGGTCGACCCCGTGGCCGTCGTCATCGACGGCTGCGTGGGCTGCGGCCTGTGCGGCGCCAACGCGCACGCGGCCACGCTGTGCCCGAGCTTCTACCGCGCCGAGGTGGTGCAGAACCCGAAATGGCACGAACGCCTGCTGCACGGCCTGCGCAGCGCGATCGTCGGCGCCCTGCGCCCGGCATGAGAAGAAAGAACAACGACATGGAACAGAACCGTCCCACCACCCTGCTCGTGTGCGCCCTCGGCGGCGAAGGCGGCGGCGTGCTCACCGAATGGCTGGTCGACGCCGCGCGGCACGCGGGCTACGCGGCGCAGAGCACGTCGATCCCCGGCGTGGCGCAGCGCACCGGCGCCACCACCTACTACCTCGAAGTGTTCCCGGTGCCGATGGCGCAGCTGGGCGGCCGGCGCCCGGTGTTCAGCCTGGGCCCGGTGCCGGGCGCGCTCGACGCGATCGTCTCGTCGGAGCTGCTGGAGACCACGCGCCAGATCGGCAACGGCATGAGCGCGCCGCTGCGCACGCTGGTCATCAGCTCGTCGGCGCGCGTGCTCACCACGGCCGAGCGCATGGTGCCCGGCGACGGCCGCGCCGACGCGCAGCGCCTGCTCGACGTGGTCAAGGCCTTCAGCCGCGAGCACCACGTGCTCGACATGGGCGCCATGGCGCGCGAGGCCGGCACGGTGGTCAGCGCCGTGATGCTGGGCGCGATCGCGGGCAGCGGCCTCTTCCCGTTCCCGCGCGAATCCTACGAGCGCGCGGTGCGCGGCGGCGACGAAGCCGCGCCCGACAAGCTCGGCAAGATGGCCGCCGCCAGCCTGCGCGGCTTTGCCGCCGCCTTCGAGGCCGTGCGCGCGCCCCGCGCCCAGGCCGCCTTCGTGCAGGGCGTGCTGGCTGGCGACGACACGCGCGACGCGCCCCCGCCGCCGCAGGCCCTGCCTGACGACGTGGCGCGCCGCTTTCCGCCGGCCGTGCACGACATGCTCACGCTCGGTCATGCGCGGGTGCGCGACTACCAGGACAGCGCCTACGCCGCGCTGTACGCCGAGCGCCTCGCGCGGGTGCTCGAGGCCGAGCGCGCCGCCGATCCGTCGGGCGCGCAGGGCTTCGCGGTCACGCGCGAAATGGCGCGCTGGCTGGCGCTGTGGATGGCCTTCGACGACATCGTGCGCGTGGCCGCGCTGAAGGGCCGCGCCAGCCGCGCGCAGCGCGTGCGCCAGGAAGTGCGCGCCGGCGACGACGACCTCGTGAAGGTCTTCGACCACTTCAAGCCCGGCGCGCCCGAGTTCGCCGCGCTGCTGCCGCCGTCGCTCGCGCGCCGCGTGACCGCCTGGGACCGCGCCCGCCAGTCGCGCGGACTCTCGCCCTGGGCCTTGCCGCTGCAGGTGGGCAGCCATTCGGTGCTGGGCATGGCCTCGCTGCGCGTGCTGGCCTCGCTCACCTGGCTGCGCCGGCGCGGCAGCCGCTTTGCCGAAGAGCAGGCGCTGATCGAGCGCTGGCTGGCCGCCGTCGAGACCGGCACGCGCGCGCACTGGGCGCTGGGCCGCGAGCTGGCGCTGTGCGGTCGGCTCATCAAGGGCTACGGCAGCACCAACGAGCGCGGCAAGCACAACCTGCTGCACGTGATCGACGAGCTCGCGGGCCGCGCCACGCTGCAACCCGCCGCGCGCGCCGAAGCCATCGCCGCGGCCCGCGAGGCCGCGCTCGCCGACGAAGGCGGCAAGGCGCTGGACGCCGCGCTCACGCGCCACGGCGCCGCGCCGCGCCCGGTGCAGGCGCAACCCATCCGCTGGATGAAGCGGCCCAAGACAACGACCACGATCTGAGGAGACAAAGAACCATGACCCCATCCACCCCCGCTTCATCGCGCCGCCTGCTGCTGGCGCTCGCCCTGGCCAGCACCGCCCTGTGCGCGCCCGCCGTGCACGCCGACACCTGGCCCTCCAAGCCCATCAAGGTGATCGTCAACTTCCCGGCCGGCGGCGCGGCCGACCAGCTCGCGCGCGCCGTCTCGCAGCCGCTGCAGGAGGCGCTGAAGCAGCCCGTGGTGATCGAGAACCGCGGCGGCGCCAACGGCAACGTCGGCGGCGAGGCCGTGGCGCGTGCGGCGGCCGACGGCTACACGCTGCTCATGAGCTCGGGCGGCATGGTGTCGGTGAACCCGCACCTGTATGCGCGCATGAGCTTCGACCCCGCCAAGGACCTGGTGCCCGTGGCCGCGGCCGCGCGCGTGCTGGTGTTTTTGGTCACGCGCCCTTCCCTGCCGCCGACCGACGTGAAGTCGTTCATGGCCTACCTCAAGGCCAACCCCGGCAAGCTGTCGTACGGCTCGCCGGGCAACGGCAGCTCGCCGCATCTGGCGGGCGAGATGTTCAAGAGCCAGGCCGGCCTGTTCGCGCTGCACGTGCCGTACCGCGGTGCGGCGCCCGCGTTGCAGGACCTGCTGGCCGGCCAGATCGACTACGCCTTCGACCCCGGCATTGCCCTGAACCAGGTGCGCGCCGGCAAGCTCAAGCTGCTGGCCGTGGGCAGCCCGCACCGCTCCTCGCAGTTCCCCGACGTGCCCACGCTCGACGAGGCCGGCCTGCGCGGCTTCGACGCCGACACGGTGTTCGGCTTCTACGCACCGGCCGGCACGCCGCCCGAGGTGGTGACGCAGCTCAACACGCAGGTCAACCGCGCGCTCGCGCTGCCGGCAGTGAAGGAGCGCATCGCGGCCATCGGCGGCGAGCCGGCACCGGGCACGCCGGCCGACTTCCAGCGCCGTGCGGCAGCCGATTCGCAACGCTTCGGCGCGCTCATCCGCGAGCGCGGCATCAAGGCGGATTGAGCAGCCGGGACAATCGACGGATGAGCAGCACTCCAACTCCCAACGAGGCTTCCGGCAAGGAAGTCGTCTACACCGCACGCGTCGAGTTCGGCGACTGCGACCCGGCCGGCATCGTCTGGTTTCCCAACTTCTTCCGCTGGATCGACGCGGCCTCGCGGCACTTCTTCGCCGAGTGCGGCGTGCCGCGCTGGGAGGAAACGGCCCAGACCCTGGGCGTGATCGGCACGCCGCTGGTCGACACGCACACGCGCTTCGTCAAGGCGGCCAGCTACGGCGACACGCTGCACATCGCGGTGCGCATCACCGAATGGCGCGACAAGAGCTTTGTGCAGACCTACCGCGTGACGCGCGGCGACGACCTGATCCTCGAATGCGAAGAGGTGCGGATCTTTGCGGCGAAGCGCGAAGGCGGTGGCATCCGCGCGGTGCCGATTCCGCCGACGATCCGCGCGCTCTGCACGGACTGAACCACACCGCCTGCAGGCTCAAGCCGCGTCGCGACGCAGCTGCGCGAGCAGGCCTTCCACACCGAGGTCGATCAGGTCGAAGGCCTCGATGAAGGCCTGGTGGCCGCCGTACCACGGGTCGGGCACGTCGCCGCCGATGGCCTCGGCAAACTCCGAGAGCAGGCGCACCTTGCGCGCCGCCTCGGCGGGCGCACGCCGGCGCAATGCGGCGCAGTGCTGCTGCGTCATGCCGATGAGCCAGTCGAAGCGATCGAAGTCGGCCGCATGCACCTGGCGTGCACGGTGCGCGGGCATCGCGATGCCGCGCCGCAGCGCCTCGGCCACCGAGCGCGGATCGGGCGGGTTGCCGCGCTCCTCGTCGGAGATGGCGGCGCTGTCGACCTCCACCGCGAAGCCTGCGCGCTGCGCCTTGTGGAGCAGCAATGCGTGCGCGGTCGGCGAACGGCAGATGTTCCCTGTGCACACGAACAGGATGGCGGGGGTGCTTGGTTTCATGCGCGTCGACTATAGGCACAGGGACAGGCATTCGGCATAGGCCGCCCTACCCCTGGCATCCCCCGGTCAGGGGATGCCACGAGGGAGCGAGGGCGAATCGCACCCCTCTGTCCAATGGACAGCTCCCATATCTTCGGTATCGCCTGACACAACTCCTTGCGCTTCACTACGGCCCATGGTCAGTGCAAAGGAGGTCACGATGCCCCGACCCAGTCTTCACAGCGCGAGCATCACGCTGAAACTTCCCTTCGACATGAGCGCCGCGCAAGAGGTCGAGGCCCTGCGCGCCGCGGGCATTCCGGTGGACGACCTGGGCAATGCGATGTCGGGCTTCCTGTTCGTGCGCTTCAGCAACGGCTGGCGCAGCGACTCGAACATCTTCCGCTGGTTTCCGGCCCCTATCGAACGCAGCGCGAACGAGGCCCGGCTCCACGCCACGCAGCCCCGGCGCAGCCTGTTGCTTCATGCCAAGGGTTGACGCTGGCAATGATGCGGTGCAACAATCCGGAAATCATCATTTCGGAGCCCCGTGCGTGGACAGTGCCAGTTGGATCAGTGACAAGACGCGTGCCTCGGCAGGCGTGACACCCCCGGCCCTCTAGCGCAGGCAGCTCCCGCGCTTGCGGCCGCCGTGTCCGCAGCGCGAACCCCTTGCCCCTCGGGCAAGCGGCTCCCCCTACCGATTCCCGTTGTTCTTCGTCGCTGACTTTGTCAGTCAGCTTGCGTGCGTCCGTGCGCGAGGCCCTTCAGCGTGAAGGAGCCTTGTCATGCGCCAGTTTCAAATTCGTCCGTTGCATCCGCAGGTGCGACCGTCGCACGGTCGCCCGTCGGCGCACGCCGCTGCGCCCTCGCGGGTGAGCCCGGCACTGCACGTCGACGACGAACAGGCCCTGGACCGCGCCGCCGCGCTGTGGACCACGCGCCGCATCCGCAGCTTCTTCCTGCTGCTCGACCCACCCGGCCACGGCACCACGCGCCGCTGAAGCCCGCCCCTGCCACCCCACAGAACAGGAGGCCCTCATGGACCCGGACCCTTGCTTGCGCCGCTGTGCGCCGCCTTCACTGCCCGATCGATCCCCCATTCACCTCGCAGCCTGCCGCGCTGCGGAGGAGCGCCGCCGGCTGACTGCTGCTGAGTAAGTAAGCAAGTCGTCACGGGCGTTTCCCTCCTTCGCGGCGCGCCGCACCCGAAGGAGAAACACCCATGACCCGCGAACGCCTGCGGCGTGTCGTGCGGACGGCCACGGCCGCCCGTTCCACCGCCCGCCCCTTTGCCTCCCGCCGCCCCGCGCCAAGCCGCGCCTGGCTGGCCACCCTCTGCGGCCTGGCCGCCACGCAGACCCACGCCGCCGGCGGACACCATTCGGTGGACGACGCCGCCATCCTCGATCCGGGCCAGTGCCAGATCGAGACCTGGGGCGGCCAGCGCCTCGTGCACTTCGGCCCGGCCTGCCGTGTCGGCCCCATCGAGCTGGGCCTGAACCTCGAGCGCGAGCGCGGTGCCGACGGCCGCACCGTGCGCGCCGGCCCGCAGATCAAGTGGGCCTTTGCGCTCACCGACACGCTGAGCACCGGCGTGCTGGCCTCGGCCACGTGGCAGCGCAGTGATGCCGGCCACGCCTCGCTGCGCCTGGCCGACAGCAGCGTGGTGATCCCCGTCACCTGGCAGTTCGACGACGCCTGGCGCGCTCACCTGAACCTGGGCCGCGACTTCCATCGCGCGCAGCCGAGCACCAGCCACTCGGGCGCGGCGCTCGAATGGGCCGCCCTGCCCGCGCTGTCGTTCGTGGCCGAGCGCTTCCGCGAAGGCGGGCGCAATGCCTGGCGCGCCGGCCTGCGCTGGACGGCCACGCCGGCCCTGAACGTCGACCTCAGCCACGCACGCGACCTGCGCCACGACGGCCCGCGCGGCTGGACGCTGGGCCTCACCTGGGCGTTCGCTCGCTGAGCGACCTCACACAGGAGAAGAACAATGAAGAACGTCCTGAAGTCCTTTTTCGAAAGCTTCCTGCGCAGCCGCCACATGCGGCATCACTTCGAGCGCTGGCAGACGCTGCTGAGCGCCAAGCCCAGCAGCCTCGGCTCGGCCGCGATGCCACCCGAGATCGCCAAGGCGCTGGCCGCCGCCTCGCACACCGACGCGGGCGAAGTGCTGGTGCGCATGAACAGCTCGTCGCAAGGCCTCACCGAAGCCCACGCGCTGGCGCTGCGCAAGCGGCTGGGCAGCAACGAGGTGCGCCACGAGCAGCCGCTGCCGTGGTGGAACCACCTGTGGCAGTGCTACCGCAACCCTTTCAACCTGCTGCTGACGGTGCTCGCGCTGGTCTCTTACGTCACCGAGGACACGAAGGCCACGGTGGTGATCGGCAGCATGGTGCTGCTGTCGACCGTGCTGCGCTTCCTGCAGGAGTCGCGCTCCAACAAGGCCGCCGACCGGCTCAAGGCGATGGTGAGCAACACCTCGACGGTGCTGCGCCCCGCGCCCGGCGAGAAGGCCGGCCGCGCCGGTGACGACGGTTTCGACCTCGCGCACGCCGGCACGCAACGCATCGAAGTGCCGATGCGCGACCTCGTGCCCGGCGACGTGATCGCGCTGTCGGCCGGCGACATGATCCCGGCCGACGCGCGCCTGCTCTCGGCCAAAGACCTGTTCATCAGCCAGTCGGCACTCACCGGCGAATCGATGCCGGTGGAGAAGTTCGCCGCCACCGCGGCCGACCACCAGGCCGGCGTGCTGGAGCGCGACAACCTGCTGTTCATGGGCACCAACGTGATCAGCGGCACCGCCACCGCGGTGATCGTGCACACGGGCGAGCGCACCTTCTTCGGCGCGCTGGCCCAGCGCGTGAGCGCCACCGACCGCGGCACCACCGCCTTCCAGGCCGGCATCAACCGCGTGAGCTGGCTGCTGATCCGCTTCATGCTGGTGATGGCGCCGCTGGTGCTGGTGATCAACGGCGTGACCAAGGGCGACTGGTGGGAGGCGGCGCTGTTCGCGCTGTCGATCGCGGTCGGCCTCACGCCCGAGATGCTGCCGATGATCGTGACGGCCACGCTGGCCAAGGGCGCCGTCGTGATGTCGCGCCAGAAGGTGATCGTGAAGCGGCTCGAAGCCATCCACAACTTCGGCGCGATGGACGTGCTGTGCACCGACAAGACCGGCACGCTCACGCAGGACCGCATCGTGCTCGAACGCCACACCAACGCCTGGGGCGAAGACTCCGACCACGTGCTGCAGCAGGCCTACCTCAACAGCTTTCACCAGACGGGGCTGAAGAACCTGCTCGACAAGGCCGTGCTCAGCCACGCCGAGGTGCAGCTCGATGCGCAGCTGCAGACAAGCTGGCGCAAGGTCGACGAAGTGCCCTTCGACTTCTCGCGCCGCCGCATGTCGGTGGTGGTGGCGCACGGCGAGGACGAGCACCTGCTGATCTGCAAGGGCGCGCTCGAAGAGATCCTGTCGGTGTGCAGCTCGGTCGAACGCGGCGCCGAAGTGCTCGCGCTCGACGCCGACGTGATGGCGCGCATCCACCGCGTGGCCTCGGAGCTCAATGCCCAGGGCCTGCGCGTGGTGGCCGTGGCCAGCCGCACCCTGCACGCCGACGCGCGCAAGCCGGCCTACGGCGTGGCCGACGAGGCGGGACTCACGCTGCTGGGCTACGTGGCCTTTCTCGATCCGCCGAAGGAATCGACCGCGCCCGCACTGCAGGCGCTGGCCGCGCACGGCGTGGCGGTGAAGGTGCTGACCGGCGACAACGAACTGGTCACGCGCAAGGTCTGCGGCGACGTCGGCATCGACGCCGGGCGCATGGTGCTGGGCCACGAGGTCGAGCGCATGAACGAGGCCGAGCTGCGGCAGGTGGTCGAAATGCGCCAGGTGTTCGCCAAGCTCACGCCCGCGCACAAGGAGCGCATCGTGCAGGCGCTGCATGCCAACGGCCACGTGGTCGGCTTCATGGGCGACGGCATCAACGACGCGCCCGCGCTGCGCGCCGCCGACATCGGCATCTCGGTGGACGGCGCGGTGGACGTGGCCAAGGAGTCGGCCGACATCATCCTGCTGGAGAAGAGCCTGATGGTGCTGGAGCAAGGCGTGGTCGAAGGCCGCCGCACCTTCGCCAACATGCTCAAGTACATCAAGATCACGGCCAGCTCGAACTTCGGCAACGTGTTCTCGGTGCTGGTGGCCAGTGCCTTCCTGCCCTTCCTGCCGATGCTGCCGCTGCACCTGCTGGTGCAGAACCTGCTGTACGACGTGTCGCAGATCGCGATCCCGTTCGACAACGTGGACGAGGAGTTCCTGAAGACGCCGCAGCGCTGGAACCCGGCCGACCTGGGCCGCTTCATGGTGTTCTTCGGGCCGCTGAGCTCGGTGTTCGACATCCTGACCTACACCGTGATGTGGTTCGTGTTCGCGGCCAACTCGGTGGAGCACCAGACGCTGTTCCAGTCGGGCTGGTTCATCGAGGGCCTGCTGTCGCAGACGCTGATCGTGCACCTGATCCGCACGCGCAAGATTCCGTTCCTGCAAAGCCGCGCGGCCTGGCCGCTGCTGGCCATGGGCGCGGCCATTGCGGCCGTGGGCATCTGGCTGCCGATGGGGCCGCTGGCGCACTACTTCAAGCTGCAGGCACTGCCGCTCGCGTACTTCCCGTGGCTGGTGCTGATGCTGGTCGGCTACGCGACGCTGACGCAGGCCGTGAAGGGCTGGTACGCGCGCAAGTACGGCTGGCAGTAAGACAAGAACCACCCGGCGGACGCAGGGTCGCGGCTGTCACACAAGGCCGCTACCCTGCTTCGCACACAGAGGATCAGGAGGATCACGCATGGAAGCCATTCGCCACATCAACCTGCCTTCGCTGCTGGACACGCTGGTCAGCGTGGGCGCGGCCTTTCTGCTGGGCTCGCTGATCGGCTTCGAGCGCCAGGTGCGCCAGCGCACCGCGGGGCTGCGCACCAACACGCTGGTGGCCGTGGGCGCCGCCGTGTTCGTCGACATGGCGGCCCGCCTGGGCGGCCCCGACGGCGCGGTGCGCGTGGTCGCCTACGTGGTCTCGGGCATCGGCTTTCTCGGCGCCGGCGCGATCATGAAGGAAGGCGCCAACATCACCGGCCTGAACACGGCCGCCACGCTGTGGGGATCGGCCGCGGTGGGCGCCTGCGCGGGCGCCGACCTGCTGGGCGAAGCGTTGATCGCCGCGCTCTTCGTGCTGGCGAGCAACACGCTGCTGCGGCCGGTGGTGAACCGCATCAACCGCCGTCCGGTGCACGAGGAATCGAGCGAAGCGACCTACACGGTGCGCGTGATCTGTTCGCGCGCGGCGCGGCCCGAGGTGATGGACCAGCTGCTGGTGCAGCTGGAAGCCGCGAACTACCCGGTGCGCGACATCGACCAGCACGCCTTCGGGCAGGCCGACACGGAGATTGCGGCGACGCTGTACGCCACCGCGGTCGAGCCCGAAGAGCTCGACCAGGTGATCGCGGAGCTGGAAACCCTGGAAGGCGTCCAGCAGGCGTTCTGGAACGCCTCCGCCGAAGACTAGTTAAACACCCAGGATCGAAACGGCCTTGGTGTTCAGGTACGCCTCGATCGCCTCGGGGCCACCTTCCGAACCGTAGCCCGAATCCTTCACGCCGCCGAACGGCATTTCCGGCGAGGGCGTGGCGGGCTGGTTGATCCACAGCATGCCCAGCTCGAGCTTTTGGCTCAGCAGGTGCGCGCTCTTGATCGACTTGGTGAAGGCATAACCGGCCAGGCCGAACGGCAGGCGGTTGGCTTCGGTGATGGCTTCTTCGAGCGTGTCGAAGCCGCGGATGGCGGCGATGGGGCCGAAGGGTTCGTTGTTGAACACGTCGGCGTCCAGCGGCACGTCGGTGATGACGGTGGGTGCGAAGAAGTTGCCGGTGTCGCCGACACGTTCGCCGCCGGTCGCGACCGTGGCGCCCTTCTTGCGCGCGTCTTCCAGTACATGGGCCATGGCCGTGAGGCGGCGGGCGTTGGCCAGCGGGCCGAGGTTGGTGCCTTCGACCAGGCCGTCGCCGAGCTTGAGGCCTTCGGCGTGCTTGACCAGCAGGCTCGCGAACTCATGGCGCAGGCTGTTGTGCACCAGGAAGCGGGTCGGCGAGATGCAGACCTGGCCCGCGTTGCGGAACTTGGCCGCACCGGCGGCCTTGACGGCCAGCGCCACGTCGGCGTCTTCGGCCACGATCACCGGGGCGTGGCCGCCCAGTTCCATCGTGACGCGCTTCATGTGCGAACCGGCCAGCGCGGCCAGCTGCTTGCCGACCGGGGTCGAGCCGGTGAAGGTGACCTTGCGGATGATCGGGTGCGCGATCAGGTAGCTCGAGATCTCGCCCGGGTTGCCGAACACCAGGCCCACCACGCCGCCCGGAATGCCGGCGTCGACAAAGGCCTTGAGCAGCGCAGCCGGCGAGGCCGGGGTTTCCTCGGGCGCCTTCACCAGGAAGGAGCAGCCGGTGGCCAGCGCGGCGCCGAGCTTGCGCACGATCTGGTTGACGGGGAAGTTCCACGGCGTGAAGGCCGCGACCGGGCCGACCGGCTCCTTGATGACCAACTGCTGCGCGGCCAGGTTGCGCGAGGGCACGATGCGGCCGTACACGCGGCGGCCTTCGTCGGCAAACCACTCGATGATGTCGGCGGCGGCCATCATTTCGACCTTGGCCTCGCCCAGCGGCTTGCCTTGTTCCTGCGTCAGCAGCTTGGCGATGTCCAGGGCGCGTTCGCGGATCAGGCCGGCGGCGCGGCGCATCACGGCGGCGCGCTCGTTGGCGGGCGTGTCGCGCCAGGCCTCGAAGCCACGCTGGGCGGCGGCCAAGGCACGGTCGAGGTCGACGATGCTGGCGTGCGCCACCTTGCCGATGGCCTTGCCGGTGGCGGGGTTCAGCACGTCGAGCGTCTTGCCGTCGGCGGCGTCGACCCATTGGCCGTCGATCAGCAGGCGGGTGTCGGTGTAGGTGGCGGTCATGGCGAACTCTTTCCTTCGAGGACTGGATGGTGAAAACGAAACGGGAAATCGGGCGCGCGGCGCGGCACCCCGTGGGGGTGCGCATGCGACAACGGCGGCCAAGTGCCGCCGGGGCCGTAGATTAACCTGAGTTCACAAAGCTTGCCGGCGGCCCCCGCCAGGGGCCGGGGCGCGCCTACAGCACGAGGATCGCGCGGAAGTCGTTGACGTTGGTGTTTGTCGGACCGGTCACGAACAGGTCGCCGATGGCGTCGAAATAGCCGTAGGCGTCGTTGCGGTCGAGGTGATCGGACAGCTTTTTGCCCTGCGCCGTGGCGCGCGCCAGGGTGTCGGGCGTGACGAAGGCGCCGGCGTTGTCTTCCACGCCGTCGATGCCGTCGGTGTCGGCCGCCAGCGCCCACACCTGCGGCTGGCCCATGAGCGCGCCGGCCAGGCCCAGGCAGAACTCGCCGGCCCGCCCGCCGCGGCCCTTGGCCTGGCCGGGTTGGCGCGGACGGATGGTGACGGTGGTTTCGCCGCCCGACAGGATGACGCAGGGCCGGGCGAAGGGCTCGCCGCGCAGGGCCACGGCGCGGGCGAGCGCCGCATGCACCTTGCCCACTTCGCGCGATTCGCCTTCCATTTCGTCGCTCAGCACGTGCACGCCGATGCCGGCGGCGCGCGCAGCGGCGGCAGCCGCTTCGAGCGACTGCTGCGGCGTGGCGATGAGGTGGGTGCTGTGGCCGGCGAACACGGCGTCGTCGGGCTTGGGGGTTTCGAGCGCGCCGCTTTCGAGCTGCGCGCGCACGGGCGCCGGCACCTCGATGCCGTAGCGGTCGAGGATGGTCAGCGCGTCGGCGCAGGTGGTGGCGTCGGGCACGGTGGGGCCGCTGGCGATCACGGCCGGGTCGTCGCCCGGCACGTCGCTGATGGTGAGCGTGACCACGCGCGCCGGCGCGCAGGCCGCCGCGAGCCGGCCGCCCTTGATGCGCGACAGGTGCTTGCGCACGCAGTTCATCTCGCCGATGTGGGCGCCGCTGTCGAGCAGCTGCTTGTTGATGCGCTGCTTGTCGGCCAGCGTGAGGCCCTCGGCCGGCAGCACCAGCAGCGACGAGCCGCCGCCGGAGATGAGGCACAGCACGAGATCGTCGGCCGTGAGGCCCTGCGTGAGCGCCAGGATGCGCTCGGCCGCCTGCTGGCCGGCCGCGTCGGGCACGGGGTGCGCGGCCTCGACGATCTCGATGCGCTGCGGCACGCCTGCGGGGCGCGGCGGAATGTGGTCATAGCGCGTGACGACCAGGCCCGACAGCGGGGCGTCGGCCGGCCACAGCGCCTCGAGCGCCTGCACCATCGAGCCGCCGGCCTTGCCGGCGCCCAGCACCACGGTGCGGCCCTTGGGCGGCTGGGGCAGGTGCGCGCCCAGCGTGGACAGCGGCAGCGCGCGGTCCACCGCCACGCGGTACAGGTGTTCGAGGAAGGCGCGCGGGGCTTCGCGCGGATCGGGAGCTGTTGCTGAGGGCGAGGTCGATGCGGTCATGGCTTGCGTGTTGTCTCCATTCGGCGATTGTGCGACGACCGGTGGCCCGCCCTCGCAGGCCACGGTCTTCTAGTTCGTCTTGGCGCCGGCCTGGAACCAGCGGCTGATCAACGCCCGCTCTTCGTCGGTGATGTTGGTCGCGTTGTTCATCGGCATGATCTTGGTCACCACGACCTGCTGGTAGATCGCCTGCGCATGCGCCGTCACCTGGTCGGGCGTGTCGACGCGCACGTTCTTCATCTGCACGGCCGCGCCGTGGCACATGAAGCAGCGCTGCTCCAGCACCTTCTGCACGTCCTGGTAGGCCACGGCGGGCGCGGCCTGGGCAGCGGCGGCCGCGACGGGGGCGGCCGGCTCGGGCTTCATCCACACGATGGTCAGGCCCAGCACCGCGATGCCGACCATGGCGTAGGGCAGCGGGTTGCCCGCGTTGCCCAGCTTGAAGCGGTGGCGCACCACGAAGAACTGCCGGATGGCCGCGCCGCCGAGCATGATCAGCAGCAGCACGATCCAGTTGTACTTGTGCGTGTAGGTGAAGCTGTAGTGGTTGCTCAGCATCGCGAACAGCACCGGCAGCGTGAAGTAGGTGTTGTGCACGCTGCGCTGCTTGCCGCGCTGGCCGTGCACCGGGTCGACCGGCCGGCCTTCGCGCAGCGCCTTCACGTTCTTGCGCTGGCCCGGGATGATCCAGAAGAACACGTTGCCGCTCATGGTGGTGGCCATCATGGCGCCCACCAGCAGGAAGGCCGCGCGGCCCGCGAACCACTGGCAGGCCAGCCAGGTCGCGAAGACGATGAAGACCGCGATCAGCACGCCGACGATGGTGTCGCCGTTCTTGCGGCGCCCGAAGATCTGGCAGATGCCGTCGTAGACCATCCAGAACACGACGAAGAAGGCCAGCGCCACGGCAATGGCGGCGCCGGGCTGCCAGTCCATCTTGCTCTTGTCGATGAGGTACGTGCTCGCGTTCCACAGGTACGACATCGTGAAGAGCGCAAAGCCCGTGAGCCAGGTCGAATAGCTCTCCCAGTACGACCAGTGCAGGTGGTCGGGCAGCTTCTTGGGCGCCAGCGCGTACTTCTGGCTGTTGTAGAAGCCGCCGCCGTGCACGGCCCATTGCTCGCCGCCCACGCCCTTGTCGAGCGATTCCTGGTCCTGCGGCTTCTCGAGGCTGTTGTCCAGCATCACGAAGTAGAAGGAGGCGCCGATCCAGGCGATGGCGGTGATGACGTGGACCCAGCGCAGCAGCAGGTTGGCCCAGTCGAGGTAGTAGCTTTCCATGTGCTCTCTCTCAACCCTGTTGGCGCGTGGGGGCGCCAAGGAGGGGTTTCAGCCTGCTCACCACCGCGGGCGCTGTAAGCAGAGAAAGTGCCGCGAACGCAGGTCCGTTGAAAACGACCTCGCTCCGCTGCGGCTTGTTGTGGACCGAAAGTGTATACAGTTTTGGCACGAGGCGGGATGCTATTTGCGGCGTCGCCGCCAAGGGAAAACCCTGTTCAGCCCAGTGACTGCAACAACTGTGCCGCCACGGCCACCGCGATCACCTCGGGTTCCTTGCCCGTGATGCCGGGCACACCGATCGGGCAGGTGACGCGCGCCAGCTCGTCGGCCGTGAAGCCGCGTGCCTCCAGCCGGTGGCGGAAGGTGGCCCATTTGGTCTTGCTGCCGATGAGGCCGATGTAGGGCAGGTCGTTGCGCGCGCGCAGGCGCTTCAGGCAGGCGATGACGATGTCCAGGTCTTCGGCGTGGCTGAAGCTCATGATCAGCACGCGGCTGCCGGGCGCGAGCGCGGCCACCGCGTCCTGCACGGGCTCGGAGTGCTCGGTGTCGATCTGCGCGGGCAGTGCGTCGGGGAACACGCCGTCGCGGCTGTCGATCCAGCGCACCGAGAACGGCAGCACGGCCAGCAGGCGCGCCAGCGCGGCGCCCACGTGGCCGCCGCCGAACAGGGCCACGGGTTCGAGCTGCGCCACCAGTTCTTTTTGCAGCGCGGGCGTGTCGGCGGCGCCGATGTGCCGGTAGGTGAGGAACATCACGCCGCCGCAGCACTGGCCCAGGCTCGGGCCCAGCGGGTAGCGCTGCACGCCCTCGAGGCTGCGCGTGCCGGCCAGTATCTCGCGTGCTTCCTGCGTGGCCTGGAACTCGAGCTGTCCGCCGCCGATGGTGGCCGTGAGCCCGTCGGCCCAGACGGCCATCCAGGTGCCGGCCTCGCGCGGGGCCGAGCCCTGCGTCGATTCGACGCGCACCAGAACCGCGTCTTCCTGTTGAAGACGCGCCAGCAATTGATCGACCGCACCGTTCATGCCCGAAACCTTCGGTTGCCGAGGCGGCAACAACTCACGGTATAACCCCGGCGATGATGACGAACCGCCAGCTTACGCCGCGCCGCCTCGCCTGGGCCGCCACTGTTCTTTCCGCCTTGTGGCTCGCCGGCTGCGGCTCGACGGGCTCGGTGCCCGGCCAGCTGAGCGGCGCCAGCAACGCACAGGGCAGCGGCCCCGCGCCGCGCGCCTCGAGCGCAGCCACCGCGCGCGAGTACCGCCGCGACGCCGCACGCCACATCTACAACGCCAACCCCTCGCGCATCTACAAGGGCCAGATGCCGCCGCTGCTGTACGCGGTCGGCACCCTGCAGGTGAACCTGGACGCCGGCGGCAAGGTGGTCTCGATGCACTGGCTGCGCGCGCCCAAGCACGCGCCCGAGGTGATCGCCGAGATCGAGCGCGCCGTGCTGCAGGCCGCGCCCTTCCCGCCCGCCCAGCGCCTGGGCGCGGTCACCTGGACCGACACCTGGCTGTGGGACAAGAGCGGACGCTTCCAGCTCGACACCCTGACCGAAGGGCAGCAACAAGGCGACTGACCTCAGGAGCCGCGGTACGTGGAGTAGCTCCACGGGCTCACGAGCAAGGGCACGTGGTAGTGCTGGTCGGTGTGCGCCACGCCGAAGTCCAGCGCCACCTTGTTCAGGAAGTTCGGCTCCGGCAGCGTCACGCCGCGGGCCTTGAAATAACCCGCCACGTCGAACACCAGCCGGTAGGTGCCGACCTTGATCGAGTTGTTGTCGTAGAGCGGACCGTCGCTGCGGCCGTCCGAATTCAGCGTGAAGCGCTTCACCAGCGTCGCGGCGTCGCCGTCGGTGGTGTACAGCGCCACCTCCATGCCGGCCGCGGGGCCGCCGTGCATCGTGTCCAGTACGTGAGTGCTCAAGCCCATGGGGCGCTCCTTCAAAGGGGGTCGGATCGACAAGATCCGGGTGCGGGAAATTCCGGTGGACAAAAGTGTATACAGTTACCGGCTTTGGGTCTATCATGAAAAACATGGAGTCCTCCACCACCCGTTCGATCGTCGATGCCCTCACGAAGGCCATCGTCGAGCACCGCCTTCAGCCCGGCACCAAGCTCGCCGAGCAGAAGCTGGCCGATCACTTCGGCGTGTCGCGCACCTTGGTGCGCCAGGCGCTGTTCCAGCTCTCGCAGAACAAGCTGATCCGGCTCGAGCCGGCACGCGGCGCCTTCGTGGCCGCGCCCGCCGTCGACGAGGCCAAGCAGGTGTTCGCCGTGCGCCGCATGCTCGAGGCCGAAATGACCCGCGCCTTCGTGCGCAGCGTCACGCCCGCCAAGATCAAGGCACTCAAGGAGCACGTGGCGCTCGAGAAATCGGCTGTCGGCGGCGAAGACGTGTCGGGCCGCACCGAGCTCTTGGGCGACTTCCACGTGCGCATGGCCGAGCTCATGGGCAACCAGGTGCTGGCGCAAATATTGGGCGAGCTGATCTCGCGCTGCGCCCTCATCACGCTCATGTACCAGAGCACCAGCGCGGCCGAGCACTCCAACGACGAGCACGCCGACATCGTGAAGGCGCTGGCCGCGCGCGACGAGGAGCTCGCCGTGCGCCTCATGACCGAGCATCTGGAACACGTCGAGGCCAACCTCACCTTCGACCGCAAGGTCCCGACCAACGACATCTCCCTCGCGCTGTCCTGATCCACACCATGACCGTCTACGACACCACCCTGCCCTACCCGCGCGACCTGATCGGCTACGGCCGCAACCCGCCCCATGCCCGCTGGCCCGGCGGTGCGCGCGTGGCGGTGCAGTTCGTCCTCAACTACGAAGAAGGCGGCGAGAACGCCACGCTGCACGGCGACGCGGGCTCGGAGCAGTTCCTGTCCGAGATGTTCAACCCGGCGAGCTTCCCCGACCGGCACATCAGCATGGAAGGCATCTACGAGTACGGCTCTCGCGCCGGCGTGTGGCGCATCCTGCGCGAGTTCGAAAAGCGCGGCCTGCCACTCACCGTGTTCGGCGTGGGCATGGCGCTGCAGCGCTACCCCGAGCTCACGGCCGCCTTCAAGGAACTCGGCCACGAGATCGCCTGCCACGGCTGGCGCTGGATCCATTACCAGAACCTCGATGAAGCCACCGAGCGCGAGCACATGCGCCTGGGCATGGAAGCGATCGAAAAGCTCACCGGCGAGCGCGCGCTCGGCTGGTACACCGGCCGCGACAGCCCGCGCACGCGCCGCCTCGTGGCCGACTACGGCGGCTTCGAGTACGACAGCGACTACTACGGCGACGACCTGCCCTTCTGGATGAAGGTGCAAAAGACCGACGGCAGCGTCGTGCCCCAGCTCATCGTGCCCTACACGCTGGACTGCAACGACATGCGCTTTGCGCTGCCGCAGGGCTACTCGCACGCCGACCCGTTCTTCCAGTACATGAAGGACACCTTCGACGCGCTGTACGCCGAAGGCGACCCGAACGGCGACGACAGCCCCAAGATGATGAGCATCGGCATGCACTGCCGCCTGCTCGGCCGCCCCGGCCGCATCACGGCGCTGCAGCGCTTTCTCGATCACATCGCCACGCACGACAAGGTCTGGGTCTGCCGCCGCGTCGACATCGCACGCCACTGGAAGCAGGCACATCCCTTCGAAGCCGGAGCCGCATCATGAGCACCCCCCTCCTCACCCTTGCCCAACTCAACGCCGCAGGGCCGGCCGCCGCCGTCGCCATGCTCGACGGCGTGTACGAGCACTCGCCCTGGATCGCGCAGCGCGCGCTGGTGCAACGCCCCTTCCGCTCGCTCGCGCACCTGAAGCACGCGCTGGTGCAGGCGTTGGCCGCGTCGTCGGCCGACGAGCAGATCGGCCTGATCCGCGCCCACCCCGAGCTCGCCGGCAAGGCCATGGTCAGCAAGACGCTCACCGCCGAGTCGACCAACGAGCAGAACAAGGCCGGCCTGACCGACTGCACGCCCGAAGAGTTCGCGCAGATCCAGAAGCTCAACGCCGACTACAACGCGAAGTTCGGCTTCCCGTTCATCCTGGCCGTGCGCGGCCCGCGCGGCACGGGCCTGGCCAAGCGCGAGATCATCGAAACCTTCGCGCGCCGGCTGCACAACCACCCGAGCTTCGAGCTCGGCGAGGCGCTGCGCAACATCCACCGCATCGCCGAGATCCGCCTGAACGATAAGTTCGGCGCCGACATCACGCTCGGCAACGACGTGTGGGACTGGCAGGAGCAGCTGTCGGTGCA
Source organism: Variovorax sp. GW821-FHT09D07 (assembly GCF_059416345.1). NCBI lineage: Bacteria > Pseudomonadati > Pseudomonadota > Betaproteobacteria > Burkholderiales > Comamonadaceae > Variovorax > Variovorax sp. GW821-FHT09D07. The sequence continues at coordinate 459,003 of NZ_JBWKOY010000002.1, read as the reverse complement.
CACCGACCCCGGCTATGCCGAGAAGGGCCAGCTCACCGTTACGTACCTGACCGACGCGCACCGCGCCTGCGCCGCGAACATCTCGGGCTGGATGCGCGACTGCGGCTTCGACTCCGTGCACATCGATGCCGTGGGCAACGTGGTCGGCCGCTACGAAGGCGCCACGCCCGACGCCAAGACCCTGCTCACCGGCTCGCACTACGACACCGTGCGCAACGGCGGCAAGTACGACGGCCGCCTGGGCATCTTCGTGCCCATGGCCTGCGTGCGCGAACTCAAGCGCCAGAACCGCCGCCTGCCCTTCGCCTTCGAAGTCGTCGGCTTCGCCGAAGAAGAGGGCCAGCGCTACAAGGCCACCTTCCTCGGCTCGGGCGCGCTCATCGGCCACTTCGACCCGCGCTGGCTCGACCAGAAGGACGCCGACGGCATCACCATGCGCGAGGCCATGCAGCACGCCGGCCTGAAGGAAGAAGACATTCCGAAGATCCAGCGCGACCCCGCGCGCTACCTCGGCTTCGTCGAGGTGCACATCGAGCAGGGCCCCGTGCTCACCGAGCTCGACCTGCCGCTGGGCATCGTCACCTCCATCAACGGCAGCGTGCGCTACGTGGGCGAAGTCATCGGCATGGCCAGCCACGCCGGCACCACGCCCATGGACCGCCGCCGCGACGCTGCCGCCGCCGTGGCCGAACTCATCCTCTACACCGAGCAGCGCGCCGCCAAAGACGGCGACTCGGTCGGCACCGTGGGCATGCTCGAAGTGCCCAGCGGCTCGATCAACGTCGTTCCCGGCCGCTGCAAGTTCAGCCTCGACCTGCGCGCGCCCAACAACGCGCAGCGCGACGCGCTGGCGAACGACGTGGTCGCCGCGCTGAAGGACATCTGCGAACGCCGCGGCGTGCGCTACGAGCTCGAGGAAACCATGCGCGCCGCCGCCGCGCCGAGCGAACCCGCCTGGCAGCAGCGCTGGGAACAGGCCGTCGACGCGCTGGGCATTCCGCTTTTCCGCATGCCCAGCGGCGCCGGCCACGACGCCATGAAGCTGCACGAGGTGATGCCGCAGGCCATGCTCTTCGTGCGCGGCATCAACTCGGGCATCAGCCACAACCCGCTCGAGTCGAGCACCAACGACGACATTCAATTGGCCGTGCAGGCGTTCCAGCTGCTGCTGGACAACCTCGCCACCGAACAAGCCCACTGACCGACCCCACAAGAACAACCACCATGACCGACTACGCCAAACTCGACGCCTGGATCGACGCCCACTTCGACGAGGAAGTGCAATTCCTGCAGCAACTGGTGCAGGTGCCCACCGACACGCCGCCCGGCAACAACGCGCCGCACGCCGAGCGCACCGCCGAGCTGCTGAAGGACTTCGGCCTCGACGCCGAGAAGCACGCCGTGCCCGCGCAAGAGGTGAAGGACTACGGCCTCGAATCGATCACCAACCTGATCGTGCGCCGCAAGTACGGCAACGGCGGACGCACCGTGGCGCTCAACGCCCACGGCGACGTGGTGCCGCCCGGTGAAGGCTGGACGCACGACCCGTACGGCGGCGAGATCGTCGATGGCAGCCTGTACGGCCGCGCCGCCGCCGTCAGCAAGAGCGACTTCGCCAGCTTCACCTTCGCGCTGCGCGCCCTCGAGGCCGTGGCCAAGCCCACCCAGGGCAGCATCGAACTGCACTTCACCTACGACGAAGAGTTCGGCGGCATCCTCGGCCCGGGCTGGCTGCTCGAGAAGGGCCTGACCAAGCCCGACCTCATGATCGCGGCCGGCTTCAGCTACGAAGTGGTCACCGCGCACAACGGCTGCCTGCAGATGGAAGTCACCGTGCACGGCAAGATGGCCCACGCCGCCGTGCCCACCACCGGCATCGACGCGCTGCAGGGCGCCACCAAGATCCTGAATGCGCTGTATGCGCAGAACACGCTCTACCAGAAGGTCACGTCGAAGGTCGAGGGCATCACGCACCCCTACCTGAACGTGGGCCGCATCGAGGGCGGCACCAACACCAACGTCGTGCCCGGCAAGGTCGTGTTCAAGCTCGACCGCCGCATGATCCCCGAAGAGAACCCGGTCGAGGTCGAGGCCAACATCCGCCAGGTGATCGCCGATGCCGCCGCCGAAAGCGCGGGCATCACGGTCGAGATCAAGCGCATGCTGCTCGCCAACTCGATGAAGCCGCTGGCCGGCAACAAGCCGCTGGTCGACGCGATCCAGAAGCACGGCGGCGAGCTGTTCGGCGAACCCATCAAGGCCATGGGCACGCCGCTGTACACCGATGTGCGCCTGTACGTCGAGGCCGGCATTCCGGGCGTGATCTACGGCGCCGGCCCGCGCACGGTGCTCGAGTCGCACGCCAAACGCAGCGACGAGCGCGTGGTGCTCGAAGACCTGCGCCGCGCGACCAAGGTGGTGGCGCGCACGCTCAGCGACCTGCTGGCCTGAACGCCCTGAACTGCGACTGAAAGCGCATGCCTTCGGGCGTGAACTTTCATCTCGGTTTCATCGAAGCGTCACGACAGGATTTCAGACTCCGGGGTTCTCCGGCGGATCCGCTTTCACGCCGTCCGCCTCGTTGAAATCCCGATGCGACGGCCAGCCATGCGCTGGCCGTTGCTGTTTGTGTCGCCATGAAAACCCTGTCTCCCGCACCCCGCTTTGGCACCACGCTTTTCTCTTCCCTCGCGCTCGGCGCGGCCCTGCTGACCGCGTGCGGCGGCGGCTCCGGCGGCGGTGCGCCGTTCGCCGGCCTGCCCATCGCACCGCCGGCCCCTGCACCGGCGCCCTCGCCCGCCACGCCACCACCGGCCGCGCCGGCCGGCCGCTGGACCGTGGGCGACCTGCATGTCCACACCATCCAGTCGGAAGACACGCAGCAGATTTCCACGCTCGACCAGGTGCTCGCCAAAGCCTTCGACACCTTCGGCCTCGACTGGGTCGCGCTGTCGGACCACCTGCGCATGTCTTCCTATGACAACGACGGCCGCAAGCTGGACCCAGCGATTCCGTTCTCGCGAGGCATGGCCCTCTATCAGGTGCCGCGCATCAAGGCACTGCAGGCCGGCGGCAAGTACACCGACAAGACGATCTTCGCGTCCTTCGAGTGGGACATGGCCACGCACGACCACGGCAACGTCGGCATCCTGACCGACAGCCCCATGTCCGACGCGGCGCTCAAGGCCGTGAGCCAGTTCGAATACCTGTTCACCAACCGCGACCCCGCGCTGTTCCCGGCCGCCGACGTGGCCGCGTGGAGCGCCAAGGACGCACGCGCCTTCACCACGCACGAAGACGTGCTCAAGGCCATCGCCTGGCTCAAGAAGAACTACCCCGACTCCAGCTACCTGCAGATCAACCACCCCTCGCGCAGCCCCGGCAAATACACCGCCACCCAGCTGCGCGAGATGAACGACGCCGCGCCCGACATCGTGTTCTCTCTCGAGGGCATGGTCGGCAACCAGATGGAGCCCGACCGCGGCGGCTACGAGAGCGCCTACACGCCGGCCAACCTGCCCTCGCGCACCTACGGCGGCGTCGACTACCTCGTCGCCAAGCTCGGCGGCACCTGGGACGCCCTGCTGTCCGAAGGACGCCGCATCTGGAACACGGCCGATTCCGACTACCACTTCACGACCTCCAAGGGCCTGTACAGCAGCGGCTACGCGCCCGGCGAGTACGCCAGGAACCACCTCTGGGGCGACATCAAGGACCCGAAGTCGCTGCTCACCGCGATGCGTTCGGGCAAGCTCTTCGCGGTCAACGGCAGCCTCATCAACGCGCTCGACTTCAAGGTGCAAAGCGCCAAGGGCGCGGGCGAGATGGGCACCGAAGTGAGCGCCAAACCCGGCGAAGACCTGAAGATCACCATTCGCTTCAAGAGCCCCGAGCGCAACAACTTCGAGTACCAGCTCGGCAGCGGCGTGTACGCCAACGTGAAGCCGGTGGTCGACCACATCGACCTCATCGCAGGCGACGTGACCGGCCGCGAGCTCCCGGGCACGCCCGGCTACGCGCGCGACACCAACCCGACGACCCGCGTGGTCAAGCGCTTCACCCGCGCCGACTGGACGCTCGATGCCGAAGGCTACTTCGCGGTGAGCTACACCGTGAAGGCCGGCAACAACCAGTACTTCCGCCTGCGAGGCACCAACCTGGGCACCGACGTGCCGAACGAAACGGCGGGCGGCGAACCGCTGTTCGATGCACGCACACCCACGCCGGCCGGCGACGACCCGGTCACGCGCTTCAATGCGATCAATGCGCGCAACTACAACGACCTGTGGTTCTACTCGAATCCGGTGTTCGTGAAGGTGGCGACGCAGTAGGCGGCGCCCCCTCGCCCCAGCCTCCAAGGCGCCATGTCCCTCGCGGGGCATGGCGCTTTTTCTTTGCCCCGGCCCGCCCCGCATCAGGGAATCTACGGATATATGATTCCCCGCATGGTCTTGATTGGGTTCAATTTTTGTATACAAATAACGCACCCATAAAGACGGCGCGAAATTTGCGTCAAAAAGTCCCTCATCCCAACCAAGTACGAGGAAAGACCATGAGCACAGTCGCCAGCCATGCCCCCGCGGGGGCCAGCGAAGCCGGCATCGCGCCGCACGCGGAATCGAATGCCCTCATCAAGCCGGGCTACGACCCGCGCCTGACCAACGAGGACCTCGCCCCGCTCAAGAAGCAGACCTGGGGCCAATACAACATCTTTGCGTTCTGGATGTCCGACGTGCACAGCGTGGGCGGCTACATCACGGCCGGCAGCCTGTTCGCGCTGGGCCTGTCGAGCTGGCAGGTGCTGGTGGCGCTGCTGGTGGGCATCGTGATCGTGCAGATCTTCTGCAACCTGGTGGCCAAGCCCAGCCAGGTGACGGGCGTGCCCTACCCCGTGGTCTGCCGCGCGTCCTTCGGCGTGCTGGGCGCCAACATCCCGGCCATCATCCGCGGGCTGATCGCGGTGGCCTGGTACGGCGTGCAGACCTACCTGGCCTCGGCCGCCTTCATGGTGCTGGCGCTGCACATGGCGCCTGGCCTGGCGCCGTATGCCGATGTGGCGCAGTACGGCTTCGTCGGCCTCTCGGCCCTGGGCTGGGTGGCGTTCATGGTCATGTGGGTGCTGCAGGCCTTCGTGTTCTGGCACGGCATGGAAGCCATCCGCAAGTTCATCGACTGGGCCGGCCCGGCGGTGTACGTGGTGATGGCCGTGCTGTGCGGCTGGCTGGTGTGGAAGGCCGGCTGGAGCAACATCGACCTGAACCTGGGCGGCATCAAGTTCCAGGGCTGGGACGCGCTGCCGGTGATGCTCTCGGCCATCGCGCTGGTGGTGAGCTACTTCAGCGGCCCGATGCTGAACTTCGGCGACTTCTCGCGCTACGGCAAGAGCTTCGACGCGGTGAAGAAGGGCAACTTCTGGGGCCTGCCGGTCAACTTCGTGTTCTTCTCGCTGCTCACCGTGATCACCACGGCCGCCACGCTGCCCGTTTTTGGTGAACTGATCACCGACCCGGTGCACACCGTGGGCAAGATCGACAGCACCACGGCCGTGGTGCTGGGCGCGCTGACCTTCATGATCGCCACCATCGGCATCAACATCGTCGCCAACTTCGTGTCGCCGGCCTTCGACTTCTCGAACGTGGCGCCGCAGCACATCAGCTGGCGCACGGGCGGCATGATCGCCGCGGTGGGCTCGGTGTTTCTCACGCCCTGGAACCTTTACAACAGCCCCGAGGTCATCCACTACACGCTGGACGTGCTGGGCTCGTTCATCGGGCCGCTGTTCGGCATTTTGATTGCCGACTACTACATCGTGCGCAAGCAGCAGATCGACGTCGACTCGCTCTACACCATGAGCAAGCAGGGCAAGTACTGGTACAGCGGCGGCTACAACCCGAAGGCGATCCAGGCGCTGGTGCCGTCGGCCCTCGTGCCCATCCTGTGCGTGATGGTGCCGACGCTGCGCGGCGCCGCCAACTATGCGTGGTTCATCGGCTTGGGCCTGGGCTTCGTGCTCTACGTGCTCTTGAACCGCAACAACAAGACTTGAAAAACTGACCGAAGAAGGGACCGCGCCGTGCGCATCAAGATCATCAACCCCAACACCACCTGGAGCATGACCGAGAAGATCGGTGCCTGCGCCCGCGCGGTGGCGCACGCCGGCACCGAGATCGTGGCCGTGAGCCCGGCCATGGGGCCGGTCTCCATCGAGAGCCACTACGACGAGGCGCTGGCCGTGCCGGGGTTGCTGCAGGAGATCGCGGCGGGCGAGCGCGACGGCATCGACGGCTACGTGATCGCCTGCTTCGGCGACCCGGGCCTCAAAGCTGCACGCGAGCTGGCGCGCGGCCCTGTGGTCGGCATCGCCGAGGCCGCGATGCACCTGGCCAGCATGATCGGCAGCCGCTTCAGCGTGGTGACCACGCTGGGGCGCACCATAGGCCAGGCCTGGCACCTGGCCGAGATCTACGGCATGGAACGCTTCTGTGCCAACGTGCGCGCCTGCGAGCTGCCGGTGCTCGAGCTGGAAGAGCCGGGCTCCAACGCCCGCGAGCGCATCGTCGACGAATGCCGGCGCGCGCTGGAAGAAGACGGCGCCGACTGCATCGTGCTCGGCTGCGCCGGCATGACCGACCTGTGCGCGCACATCGAGCAGGTGCTGGGCGTGCCGGTGATCGACGGCGTGGCCGCGGGCACCAAGCTCATCGAATCGCTGGTGGCGCTGAAGCTGCGCACCAGCAAGCGCGGCGAGCTGGCAAGGCCCTTGCCCAAGCCCATGATCGGCGCGCTCGAGGCCTTCACGCTCACGCGCTGAGCCACAATCGACGGATGCCCCGCGCCAGTTCCAAAACCTCCGTCCCTTCCGCCGCCCCCGTCGCCGCACCGGCCGAGAACGGCGCGGCGCCGGCCGACAAGAACAGTTCCATCGAGAGCATCGCCAACGACATCGCCACTGCGATCGTCGAGAAGCGCCTGCCGCCCGGCACCTGGCTGCGCGAAGAGGCGCTGGGCCGCGTCTATTCGGTGAGCCGCACCAAGGTGCGCGCGGCGCTCCTGATGCTGTCGAAGGACAAGCTCATCGAGATGATTCCCGACAAGGGCGCCTTCGTCTGCCAGCCCACGGTGACCGAGGCGCGCGAGGTGTTCGCGGTGCGCCGCATCCTGGAGCGCGAGGTGGTGCGCCTGTTCATCGCCAATGCACGGCCGCGCGATTACCAGACGCTCGAGCAGCACATCAAGTTCGAGCGAACTGCACTGCGCCAAAGCACCATGGGCACGGTGCGCGAGAAGCTGCTGGGCGACTTCCATGTGGCGCTGGCCGAAGCCACCGGCAACCACACGCTGGCCGAGATGGTGCGCGAGCTGGTGGCGCGCAGCTCGCTGATCGCAATGCTCTACCACTCGTCGAACGACCCGCACTGCTCGTCCGACGAGCATTCCGACTTCCTGCGCCTGTGCCGCAAGGGCGACGTGGAAGCGGCCGTGACCTGCATGATCGAGCACCTCGAACGCATCGAGGCCAGTCTCGAACTGGGCACCGAGAAGCCCGACCGCCAGCTCGATCTGGTGAAGGCGCTGCTGGCCTGAACCTGCGTCGCTGACGCACCCCACTCCCAACACCTGAGAGCCGGCCGAAACGCCGGATGCCTCGGCGCGCGCCTCCCACAGCGCTTCTTCGCCGGATTCGGGTTTACCTGAATCCGGATTGCCGCATAAATTGTATACAGTTTCGCGTACACAACTGGTGTGCGCGACGGCTCTGCGACGCGCATCACTGCTCCGTTCCCCTCGCCGCGCCAGGAGACAACGATGACGGCAGATTCCCTTTCCAGCAATGTCCATCCCGTGGACCAGCGCCTGCCTTCGGGCAAGCTCGCGGCCCTCGGCCTGCAGCACGTGCTCGTGATGTATGCGGGCGCCGTCGCGGTGCCGCTCATCGTGGGCCGTGCGCTCAAGCTCTCGCCCGACGAGGTCGCGCTGCTGATCTCGGCCGACCTGTTCTGCTGCGGCATCGCCACGCTGATCCAGGCGCTGGGCGCCACGCAATGGTTCGGCATCAAGCTGCCCGTGATGATGGGTGTGACCTTCGCCTCGGTGGCGCCCATGGTCGCCATCGCCAACGCCAACCCCGGGCAGAACGGAGCACAGCTGCTGTTCGGCGCCATCATCGGCGCGGGGGTGATATCGATACTGATCGCGCCGCTGGTGAGCCGCATGCTGCGGTTCTTTCCGCCGGTGGTGACGGGCACGATCATCGCGGTCATCGGCATCAGCCTGATGCGCGTGGGCATCAACTGGATCTTCGGCAACCCCGTGGGCCCGACGGCGCCCGCGCTGGTCGACCCGGTGTACGCCAAATGGCTGGCCGAGGTCACCTCGCCGGGCAGCTCGATTCCTGCGGTGCCCAAGGGCTTCGCGATCATGCCCACCGTGCCCAACCCCAAGTACGCCGACCTGTCGGGCTTCGGCGTGGCCGCGCTGGTGCTGGTGTCGATCCTCTTGATCGTGAAGTACGCCAAGGGCTTCATCGCCAACATCTCGGTGCTGCTGGGCATCGTGATCGGCGCGGTGGTGGCCTCGATCACCGGCCTCATGACCTACGAGAAGGTCGGCAAGGCCGCCTGGGTCGACATCGTGCTGCCCTTCCACTTCGGCATGCCGCTGTTCGACCCCATCCTGATCCTCACGATGACGCTCATCATGATCGTGGTGATGATCGAATCGACCGGCATGTTCCTCGCGCTGGGCGAAATGACCGACCGCAAGATCAGCCAGCAAGACCTGGCCAAGGGCCTGCGCACCGATGGCCTGGGCACGCTCATCGGCGGCATCTTCAACACCTTCCCGTACACCAGCTTCTCGCAGAACGTGGGCCTGGTGGCCGTCACCGGCATCAAGAGCCGTTATGTCTGCGTGGCCGGCGGCGTGATCCTGATCGTGCTGGGCCTGCTGCCGAAGATGGCCGCGCTGGTCGAGTCGCTGCCCACCGTGGTGCTCGGCGGCGCGGGCCTCGTGATGTTCGGCATGGTGGCCGCCACCGGCATCCGCATCCTGTCGGGCGTGGACTTCAAGACCAACCGCCACAACGCCATGATCGTCGCCGTGGCCATCGGCGTCGGCATGATTCCGCTCATCGCCCCCAACTTCAAGCAGTGGATGCCGCACTCGATCCACTCGCTGATCGAGTCGGGCATCCTGCTGGCGTCGATCACCGCCGTGCTGCTGAACCTGTTCCTCAACGGTGCGAAGCACGACGAAGAGGCGGTGATCGCGGCGGCCAAGCACGCCGACGCGCACTGAGCCGAAGCCAGAACGTGCTCTGACTAGATCATCGCCAACGGCGTCTTGCGCTTGGGCACCGGATAGATCCGGTCCAGCGCCGCCAGGGTCGTCGCATCGAGCTGCAGCTCGGCGGCGGCCCTGTTTTCTTTCAGGTGCGCGCTGCGCACCGCCTTCGGAATCGCCGCCACGCCCGGGCGCGCGATGACCGCGGCCAGCGCCAGTTGCGCGGCGCTCACGCCGAGGTCGGCCGCCAGGCGGCCCAGTGCCTCGTCGCCCGCCAGCGCGCCCTGGTCGATCGGGCTGTAAGCCATCAGCGGCATGCCGCGTTCGCGCTGCCAGGGCAGCAGGTCGAACTCGGGGCCGCGCTCGCCGAGCGACAGGTACACCTGGTTGGCCGCGCAGGCCGGGCCGGTGCCCACGACCTGCGCCAGCTCCTGCATGTCGTCGGTGTCGAAGTTGCTCACGCCCCAGTGGGCGATACGGCCGGCCGCGACCAGTTCGTGCATCGCCTCGACCGTGTGCGCCAGCGGGTGGTTGCCGCGCCAGTGCAGCAGGTACAGGTCGATGCGCTCCAGCCCCAGCCGCGCCAGGCTGCGCTCGCAGGCCTGGCCCGTGCCGCGGCGGCTGGCGTTGTGCGGGTAGACCTTGCTGACGATGAAGAGGTCTTCGCGCTGCACATCGCCCGCGCGCAGCGCCTCGGCCACGGCCTGGCCGACCACGGTCTCGGCGCCGCCCTCGCCGTACATCTCGGCCGTGTCGATCAGGCGGTAGCCCAGGCCGATGGCCTCGCGCACCGCGGCCACCTCGGCCGCGCGACGGGTGGCGTCTTCGCCCATGCGCCAGGTGCCGAGACCGAGAACCGGCATCTCGCCGCCGGTGGGGAGTGGAAGTGTTCGCATGGGCACGATGGTACGCAGGCCCTTTCGGCGGGTGCCCGGGTGCGGGTTTTCCGCCCCCGGTGCCTTCTAATTTTTCGAAGCTCAAGTCAGTTCGATGACCATCAATTGCTTATCTTCCGCCGTGTTCTGGCGTTTTGGCCTTCGCTTTTTGTCAATGCCTGGTGGGTGCCAACCCCCATCGCGCGCGCCCCACCCGCTCCTAGAATTTTTTGACGGCCCGGTGTCACAAGCGTCGGCGCTCTTATCGAAACGGTTCAGGAACAGGTTGAGTCAATGCAGCAGAAGCAAAAGCACAGGATTGCCGTCATTCCCGGAGACGGCATCGGCGTCGAAGTCATGCCCGAGGGCCTTCGCGTGCTCGACGCGGTCAGTCGGCGCTTCGGCATCGATTTCGCGTACGACCATTTCGACTGGGGCTCCGACCACTACGTGCGCACCGGCCTGATGATGCCGGCCGACTGGGCCGACAAGATCCAGGGCCACGACGCCATCTACTTCGGCGCGGTGGGCGATCCCGCCAAGGTGCCCGACCACATCGCCGTGTGGGGCCTGCTCATCAAGATCCGCCGCGACTTCGACCAGTACGTCAACCTGCGCCCCGTGCGCCTGATGCCCGGCGTGCCCGGCCCGCTGGCGCACCGCAAGCCCGGCGACATCGACTTCCTCGTCGTGCGCGAAAACACCGAAGGCGAATACACCTCGGTCGGCGGTCGCCTGTTCGAAGGCACGCCGCGCGAGATGGCCATCCAGGAAGCCGTGTTCACCCGTGTGGGCGTGGACCGCATCATCGACTACGCGTTCCAGCTCGCCAACCGCCGCAAGCGCAAGAACCTGGTGGCCGCCACCAAGTCGAACGGCATCTCCATCACCATGCCCTACTGGGACGAGCGCCTGGCCGAGATCGCCACGCGCTACCCCGACGTGGCCACGAGCAAGTACCACATCGACATCCTGTGCGCGCACTTCGTGCAGCACCCCGACTGGTTCGACGTGGTCGTGGCCTCCAACCTGTTCGGCGACATCCTCTCCGACCTGGGCCCGGCCTGCACCGGCACCATCGGCATCGCGCCCTCGGCCAACCTGAACCCCGAACGCAAGTTCCCGTCGCTCTTCGAGCCCGTGCACGGCTCGGCGCCCGACATCGCGGGCAAGGGCATTGCCAACCCCATCGGCCAGATCTGGTCGGCCGCGCTCATGCTCGACCACCTGGGCGACAACGACCCCGTGTACGCACAGGCCTCGGCGGCCGTGCTCTCGGCGATCGAGACCGTGCTCAGCGAAGGCCCGCGCACGCGCGACATGGGCGGCACCGCCAACACGGTGGACGTGGGCCGCGCGATTGCCGAGTGCATCGCTTCGGCATGACGCCTCCCGACCCTCTTTTTCGCAGGAAGCGAAACGCGCTGCGCACACCCGCAGCGTGCCCCCGTGCTCAGGGCACTGGGTGCTTCCCGCAGCGAAATCAAGGAGGAAGCCGCAGGCCGGGGGACATTCGCGGAGGGAAGTACCCGGTGGCCTGTGCACGCGCCCCGAACCGCAACGCCAACCGGAGCCACTGAACCATGGGACTCTTCCTGCTCAAGCGAACCCTGACTCTGTTGGGCACCCTGATCGGCGCCTCGGTCATCGTGTTCCTGGTGCTCGAAATTCTCCCGGGCAACGCAGCGCAGATGCTCATGGGCCCCGACGCCTCGCCCGACGCCGTCGCCGCCCTGGCCACCAAGCTCGGCCTGGACCAACCCGCGTGGACGCGCTACTGGCACTGGATCGGCGGCCTGCTCACCGGCAACCTGGGCGACAGCTATGCCTACAGCTCGCCCGTCATCGACCTGATCCTCGAGCGCCTGGCCCTCACCGTGCCACTGGCCGTGATGGCGATGGCCCTCACCGTCGTCATCGCATTGCTCGTGGGCGTGACCGCCGCCGCGCGCCACAACAAGCTCGGCGACGTCGGCCTCATGGGCATGGCCCAGGTCGGCATCGCCATTCCCAACTTCTGGTTCGCGATCCTGCTGATCCTCGTGTTCTCGGTGCAGCTGCAGTGGTTCTCCGCGGGCGGCTTCGAGGGCTGGGGTGAAGGCATCTTCGCGGGACTCAAGTCTCTGCTGCTGCCCGCGCTGTCGCTTGCGGTGGTGCAGGCCGCGATCCTCGCGCGCATCACGCGCTCGGCCGTGCTCGAGGTGATGCGCGAAGACTTCGTGCGCACGGCGCGCGCCAAGGGCGTGTCGCAGCGCATGGTGCTGTGGACCCACGTGCTGCGCAACGCGATGATCCCCGTCATCACCGTCATGGGCATGCAGTTCTCCGAACTGCTGGCCGGCACCATCGTGGTGGAGAACGTGTTCTACCTGCCGGGGCTGGGCCGGCTGATCTTCCAGGCCATCAGCAACCGCGACCTGATCGTGGTGCGCAACTGCGTGATGCTGCTCGCGGCCATGGTCGTCATCGTGAACTTCGTGGTCGACGTGCTCTATGCCGTGATCGACCCGCGCATCAAGGCGAGCGACATATGAGCGCCATCCTCTCCTCTTCCGTGCCCGCATCCGCCGCGCCCCTCGCGCCCGGCTTCTGGCGCCGCGCGGTCAAGCACCGCAGCTTCGTCATCGGCGGCGTGTTCGCGCTGCTGCTGTTGCTGGCGGCTCTGATCTCCTTCGTCTGGACGCCGTGGTCGCCCTACGCGATGGACATGGCGAACAAGATGCAGGGCCCTTCGGCGACGCACTGGCTCGGCACCGATGCCTTCGGGCGCGACGTGGCCTCGCTGCTGCTGGTGGGTGCGCGTGCGTCCATCCTCGTGGGCGTGATCGCCGTGGGCATCGGCCTCGTGGTCGGCACCGCGCTGGGCCTGCTCGCTGCGGCGAGACGCGGCTGGGTCGAGGAAGCGGTGATGCGCCTGTCGGACTTCACGCTCGCCTTCCCCGCCATCCTCTCGGCCATCATGATGACGGCCGTGTTCGGCGCCGGCATCGTCAACGCGATCATCGCGATCGGCATCTACAACATTCCGACCTTCGCGCGCATCACGCGCGCTTCGGCCAACGCGATCTGGTCGCGCGAGTACGTGGCTGCCGCACGCGCCTGCGGCAAGGGCAGCTTCGCGATCACGATGCAGCACGTGCTGCCGAACATCTCGGCCGTGCTCATCGTGCAGATCACCATCCGCTTCGCCATCGCGATCCTGGCCGAAGCTGCGCTGTCGTACCTCGGCCTCGGCACGCAGCCGCCCCAGCCCTCATGGGGCCGCATGCTCAGCGAAGCCCAGACCCTCATGTTCCAGCAGCCGCTGCTGGCCGTCTTCCCCGGCATGGCCATCGCCTTCGCGGTGCTCGGCCTCAACCTGCTGGGCGACGGCCTGCGCGACCTGCTCGATCCGCGCCTGGCGCGCGCAAGGTAGACCGCCATGCCCCTCCTCGAAGTCAACGACCTCCACATCGGCCTGCAGACGCAACGCGGCCCGGCCGAAGCCGTGCGCGGCATTTCCTTCTCGCTGGAGCGCGGCGAAACGCTGGGCATCGTCGGCGAGTCGGGCTGCGGAAAATCGATCACCGTCATGTCGCTGATGGGCCTGCTGCCCTCCACCGCCAAGGTCACGGGCAGCATCAAGCTCGACGGCCAGGAACTCGTCGGCCTGCCCGAAAAGCAGATGTGCCAGCTGCGCGGCAACCGCATCGGCATGATCTTCCAGGAGCCGATGACGGCGCTGAACCCCGTGCACACCATCGCGCGCCAGGTCGGCGAACCGCTGATGCTGCACCGCGGCCTCACCAAGGCGCAGGCGCGCAAGGAAGCCCTCGACCTGCTCGACCGCGTCGGCATTCCCGACGCCGCCTCGCGCCTCGACGCCTACCCGCACCAGTTCTCGGGCGGCCAACGCCAGCGCATCGGCATCGCGATGGCACTGGCCTGCGGACCCGACCTGCTGATTGCCGACGAGCCCACCACCGCGCTCGACGTGACGATCCAGAAGCAGGTGCTCGACCTGATCCAGGGCCTGGTCGCCGAAATGGGCATGGCGCTGATCCTCATCTCGCACGACCTCGGCGTGATCGCCAGCAGCGTGCAGCGCATGCTCGTGATGTACGGCGGCAGCGCGGTGGAAAGCGGCCCGACCGAGACGGTCTTTGCCGACCGCGCCCACCCCTACACGCGCGGCCTGTTCGCCGCGCGCCCCGCGCTCGGCGCCGTGCGCGCGGGCCGGCTGCCCACCATCCGCGGCAGCGTGCCCGAGCTGGTCGACATTCCGCGCGGCTGCGGCTTCGCGGGCCGCTGCGACTTCACGACCGACGCCTGCCACACCACGAAACCGCCGGTGACCCGCCAACCCAACGGCCACGCGGTGAGCTGCCTGCACCTCGACGCCGTCGCCGCGCACGCCACGCTGGCCGCCGCATGAGCACCCCGATGACTTCGACGTCTTCTGCCTCCCCCCCGCTGCTGCAGGTGACCGACCTCGTGCGGCACTACGCCCTGCCGCGCGAAAAACTCTTCGACCCACCGCCCACTGTGAAGGCGCTCAACGGCGTGAGCTTCGAGGTGCAGGCCGGCAAGAGCGTGGGCATCGTCGGCGAATCGGGCTCGGGCAAGTCGACCATCGCGCGCCTCGTGATGGCGCTGGACACGCCCACCTCGGGCAGCGTCGCGCTCGAAGGCCGCAACCTTCACACGCTCTCGAAGCCCGATCTGCGCACCGCACGGCGCGACTTCCAGATGGTCTTTCAAGACCCGTACGGCTCGCTCGATCCGCGCCAGACCGTCGCGCGCATCGTCGCCGAGCCGCTCGAAGCGCTGGCCCAAACCAGCCGCGCCGAGCAGCGCGAACGCGCCGCCGAAGCGCTCGCGGCCGTGGGCCTGCGCACCACCGACCTCGACAAGTACCCGCACGAGTTCTCCGGCGGCCAGCGCCAGCGCATCGCCATCGCGCGCGCGCTCATCACGCGCCCCAAGCTCATCGTGGCCGACGAGCCCGTGAGCGCGCTCGATGTGTCCGTGCAGGCCCAGGTGCTCAACCTCATGCAGGACCTGCAACAGCAGTTCGGCATCAGCTACCTGCTCATCAGCCACGACCTCGCGGTGGTCAACCACCTGTGCGACGAGGTGTGCGTGGTGTTCAAGGGCCAGATCGTGGAACGCGGCCAGCCCGCCGAACTTTTTGCCCACGCGCAACACCCATATACACGCACCTTGCTGTCGGCCGTGCTGCACACGCCATCGCGGTAGGCCCGAACGGGTCGAACCGGCAGCCCCTTTTTTCTTCCAGGAGAACCCCCGAATGTTGAAGCGACGCACCCTCATGGGCACCGCCATCGCCGCCGCGATCCCCGGCGCCTTCCCGCTGTTCGCGCAGGCCCAGACCGGCAAGAACATGCTGACCATCGGCATGCCGCTGGAACCGCCGGGCCTGGACCCGACCACCGCCGCCGCCTCGGCCATTGCCGAGATCGCGCACTACAACATCTTCGAGACGCTGACCAAGATCAACGCCGACGGCAGCGTGACGCCGCTGCTGGCCGAGAGCTGGACCGTGTCGCCCGACCTGAAGACCCACACCTTCAAGCTGCGCAAGGGCGTGAAGTTCGAGAACGGCGAGGCCTTCGACGCCGCCGCCGTCAAGTTCAGCTTCGAGCGCGCGGCCGGCGAGAAGAGCACCAACAAGGACAAGCGCTTCTTCAGCGAGATCAGCCTGAAGACGCCCGACGCCGACACGGTGGTCATCTCCACCGCGCAGCCCAACCCCGACCTGCTGTTCATGCTCGGCCAGGCCACCGCCTGCATCGTCGAGCCCAAGAGCGCCGACACCAACGCCACCAAGCCCGTGGGCACCGGCCCCTACAAGCTCGACAGCTGGCAGCGCGGCTCGGCCTGTTCGCTGGTGAAGTCGCCGACGTACCGCAACCCGGCGCTGGCCAAGGTCAACAAGTTCGTCTTCAAGTTCATGTCCGACTCGGCCGCGCAGACCGCGGCGCTGATGGCCGGCGACATCGACATCTTCCCGCGCGCCGGCACGCGCAGCGTGGGCCAGTTCCGCGCCAACCCGCGCTTCCGCGTGCTCGAAGTGGGCACGCGCAGCAAGGTGATCCTGGCCATCAACAACAAGCGCAAGCCGCTGGACGACGTGCGCGTGCGCCGCGCCATCCTGGCCGCGGTGGACCGCAACGTGGTGATCCAGGGCGCGGCCGATGGCTTCGGCAAGGCCATCGGCAGCCACTACCCGATCGGTGCGCCGGGCTATGTCGACACCACCGGCATCAACCCCTTCGACATCGCCAAGGCGAAGAAGCTGCTGGCCGATGCGGGCGTGAAGACGCCGCTGGAACTGCGCATGACGCTGCCGCCGCCTTCGTACGCGCGCCAGGGCGGCGAGGTGATCGCGGCCCAGCTCGCGGCCATCGGCATCCACGTGAAGATCCAGAACGTCGAATGGGCCCAGTGGCTCAGCGGCACCTTCGGCGGCGGGCACGACTTCGACCTGAGCATCGTCGCGCACGTGGAGCCCTTCGACCTCGTGAAGTACACCGAGCCCGACTACTACTGGGGCTACGACTCGAAGAAGTTCCGCGACCTGTACGCCTCGGTCCAGAGCGAACCCGACGAGAAAAAGCGCAACGCGCTGCTCGGCGAGGCGCAGAAGATGCTCGCCAACGACGCCGTCAACGGCTTCCTGTTCCAGGCCGTGTTCCCCACGGTCGCGCGCAAGGAAGTGAAGGGCCTGTGGCCGAACATGCCGATCGTCGCGAACGACCTGGCTGCCATCTCGTGGGGTTGATGCGGCCATGACGAAACCTCTTTACGCCCTGGGCGTGCAGGAACTGCACGCCGCCTACGCCGCCAAGGAACTCTCGCCGGTCGAGGTGACGCGCGCGGTCAATGAACGCATCGCGGCCTGCGAGCCGCAGCTGCGCGCCACCTGGCTGTTCCGCCCCGAAGCCGCGCTCGAACAGGCGCGCGCTTCCGAGGCGCGCTGGCTCGCCGGCACGCCGCGTGGCGCGCTCGACGGCGTGCCCGTGACCATCAAGGAAAACCTCGCGACCGAGGGCGACCCGATGCCGCTGGGCACCGCCGCCTACGAGCTCGTGCCAGTGACGTACGACTCGCCCCCCGCCGCGCGCCTGAAGGCCGACGGCACGGTGATGGTGGCCAAGACCACGATGCCCGACCTGGGCATGCTGTCGTCGGGCCTGTCGAGCTTTCACGACCTCTCGCGCAATCCGTGGGACACCTCGCGCACGCCGGGCGGTTCCAGCGCAGGCGCCGGTGCGGCTGCTGCGGCTGGCTACGGCCCGCTGCATGTGGGCACCGACATCGGCGGCTCGCTGCGCCTGCCGGCCAGCTGGTGCGGCATCTTCACGCTCAAGCCCAGCTTCGGCCGCATTCCGCTGAGCTCGCCCTACATGGGCCGCTGCGCCGGCCCGATGACGCGCACCGTGGCCGACGCGGCGCTGATGATGGCCTCGGTCGCGCAGCCCGACGACCGCGACTATTCCGAGCTGCCGCCGCCCGTGATCGACTGGAACGCCTTCGAAGTCGATCCGTCGTTCCTCAAGGGCAAGCGCGTGGCGCTGCACATGGACGCCGGCTGCGGCCTGCCGCTCGATCCGCAGATCGCGCAGGCCGTGCGCGATGCCGCCAGGCGCATCGAGGCGGCCGGCGCGCACGTCGAGGAAATCCCGGCCTTCATGACGCCGCAGATGCTGCAGGGCATGGACCACTTCTGGCGCATGCGCTCGTGCCTGGACATGCAGGCCATGAGCGCCGAACAGCGCGCGAAGATCCTGCCGTACATCCGCGAATGGGCCGAGAGCGCGGCCGGCTTCTCGGGTGCGCACGTCTTCGACGGCTACAGCCAGTTCGTCGCCACGCGCGCGGCCACGGTCGCCGCCACCAAGGCCTACGACTTCGTGATCTCGCCGGTGTCGCCGAACATGCCCGCGCCCGCGGACCATGCCTCGCCCACCAACGACCCGATGCGACCGCTGGAGCACATCGGCTTCACGGTGCCCTACAACATGTCGGAGCAGCCGGCCGCGTCGGTCAACTGCGGCTACTCGGCCGAAGGCCTGCCCATCGGCCTGCAGGTGGCCGGCCGCCGCTTCGACGACCTGGGCGTGCTGCAGTTCAGCCGCGCCTTCGAACAGATTCGCGACGCCCAGAAGCCCTGGCCTGAGCCAATCTGAACCGCCATACGGAGACACACCTTCCATGAACGCCACCCACTACATCGACGGCCGCCGCGTGGCGTCCGAAGGCAACGCCACCATCGACGTGATCGACCCGAGCGACGGCCAGAAATTCGGCGAGATCGCACGCGGCACCGCCACCGACATCGACGCCGCCGTGCGCGCCGCGCGCCAGGCCATGGGCGAGCATTTCGACGGCCCCTGGGGCGCCACCACCGCGCTCGAGCGCGGCCGGCTGCTCGCCAAGCTCGGCGCCGCCGTGATGCAGCACCACGAAGAGCTGGCCCAGCTCGAGGCGCGCGACACCGGCAAGGCGCTGCGCGTGGCGCGCAACGACGCGACCGCGCTGGCGCGCTACTTCGAGTACTACGCCGGCGCCTGCGACAAGCTGCACGGCGACACCCTGCCCTACGAGCGCGGCTACACCGTGCTCACGGTGCGCATCCCGCACGGCGTGACGGGTCACATCATTCCCTGGAACTACCCGATGCAGATCGCGGGCCGCAGCGTGGGCGCCTCGCTCGCCGCGGGCAACGCCTGCGTGGTGAAGCCGGCGGAAGACGCGAGCCTGTCGCTGCTGCGCCTGGCCGAGATCGCGACCGAGGTGGGCTTGCCGGCCGGCGCGCTCAACGTGGTCACGGGCTACGGCAAGGAAGCCGGCGCCGCGCTGTGCGCGCACCCGGGCATCGACCACATCTCGTTCACCGGCTCGACCATGACCGGCCGCAGCGTGGGCCTGGCCGCGGCCGAGCGCCACTGCCCCGTGACGCTGGAGCTGGGCGGCAAGTCGCCGCAGATCGTGTTCGCCGATGCGGACCTCGACGCGGCCGAGCCCGTGCTGCTCAACGCCATCATCCAGAACGCCGGCCAGACCTGCTCGGCGGGCAGCCGCGTGCTGGTCGAGCAGTCGATCTATGAAGAGGTCGTGCAGCGCCTCGCCAAGCGCTTCACGGCCGTGCGCGCGGGCACGCCCGCCGAAGACCTGGACATGGGCCCGCTCATCAACGAGAAGCAGTTCCGCCAGGTGCGCGACATGGTCGCGACCGCCGAGGCGAGCGGCATGAAGGTGGCGGCGCGCGGCACGGTGTCGCCGCAGGCACCGTCCACCGGCTACTACCAGGAGGCCGTGCTGTTCCGCGACGTGCCGCATGACAGCGACCTGGCCCAGCGCGAGGTCTTCGGCCCGGTGCTGGCCGTGATGCCCTTCGCCGACGAGGCCGAGGCCGTGCGCCTGGCCAACGGCACCGACTTCGGCCTGGTGGCCGGCGTGTGGACGCGCGACGGCGCGCGCCAGCTGCGCATGGCGCACAAGCTGCATTGCGGCCAGGTGTTCGTGAACAATTACGGGGCGGCGGGTGGTGTAGAACTGCCTTTCGGCGGCGTGAAATCGAGTGGCTTCGGCCGCGAGAAGGGCTTCGAGGCCCTGCTCGGCTTCACGACCCTCAAGACCATCGCCATCAAGCACGGATGAATTCATGACCACCACTGAACAGCAACCACAAACCTCGTGCAAGGTCGGCCTCGTCGGCGTCGGCCTCATGGGCCACGGCATCGCCAGCAACATCGTCAAGCACGGCCACCAGCTCACCGTGCTGGAGCACGCGGGCAACCAGCCGATCGACGACCTGCTGAAGGCCGGCGCCACCTCGGTGAAAGACGTGGCCACGCTGGCCGCGCAGGTCGACGTGCTGATCCTGTGCGTCACCGGCACGCCGCAGGTCGAGGCCGTGATGCTGGGCGACAACGGCGCGCTGACCACGCTGCGCCCCGGCACCGTGGTGATCGACTGCTCCACCGCCGTGCCCGCCTCCACCGCCAAGGTCGCGCAGGCTGTGCACGCCAAGGGCGGCCGCTTCCTCGACACGCCGATGACCCGCACCGCCAAGGAGGCCGCCGAAGGCCGCCTGAACCTGCTGGTGGGCGGCGACGCCGAGGTGCTGGCCTCGTGCCTGCCACTGCTGCGCTGCTTTGCCGAGAACGTCACGCACGTCGGCGATGTGGGCGCGGGCCATGCGATGAAGCTGCTGCACAACTTCGTGTCGCTGGGCACCGTGGCACTGCTGTGCGAGGCCGCGGCCTGCGCGCAACGCGCCGGCGTGAAGCCCGAGGTGTTCGTGGACGTGCTCGCCAAGGGCGGCGGCAACGGCGTGGCGCTGGAACGCCTCAAGCCCAAGCTGCTGACGGGCAGCACCGATTCGCTGAAGTTCTCGATGGCGAATGCGAAGAAGGACCTGGGGTACTACAACGACATGGCGGAGCAATCGTCTTCGAGCCATGGCATTGCGCAGGCTGTGGATGCCTTGCTGGCGCACGGGGTCGAGGTCTTCGGGCCGGATCGCATGGTGCTGGATCTGGTCGAAGCGCTGCGCTGAAACTCTTCAGGGCGCGTGCCCAGGCCACCGGGTACTTCCCTCCGCGAATGTCCCCCGGGCTTCGCCCTCCTCCTTGATTTCGCTGCGGGAGGCACCCGGTGTCCTGCGCACGATAGGCGTGGCTGCGGCAATGGCCGTTCAAGCGCCGCGGCGGATTGCAGATTGAGATGCGTGAGCGCACCGCTGAACTTTCGCGAGAGGCGGGCACAGGACGAGCAGAATCTTGAAGGGCCGATGTCGGGCAGAACCGGACCTTCCGTGCCGACTCTGGCATCCTCAAAGGGAGCTCGAATGCTGCCCTCGCAGAGGCTGATTCCTCAGTGCACCGGATGAGCGGCGCACCTGATGCATATCGACCAACGCTAGGTCTTCGCAAGCAGGTTAGATTCACGCCCTATGACTTCGCCACGAACACCTCTCGATCTCCCGCGACAGGCAGGAAATCAAGCGTGAATGCGCTCGATCCGTTTGTTGAACGCCTGCGTGCTCAGTGGCCCGACAGGAAGGTGCCTGCCTTTGATCCGAAGGACGGTGGTTCGGCGGCCAGGGTTCTCTTCCTGCTCGAAGCGCCCGGGCCGCGCGCCGTTGAATCGGACTTGATCTCTCGCCACAACCCTGATCAGACGGCCAGAGCATTCAACGAATTGCTTGCGGAAGCGAGCATCACCCCCGCTGAGACTCTCCTCTGGAACGTTGTGCCTTGGTATATCGGCAACGCCGAACTCACCAAGATCCGGCCCGCGCGCGTAGCCGATCTCAAGCAAGCTGCGTCTCATCTGGCTGAACTGCTCAGCCTGCTGCGAGCGTTGAGCGCCGTCGTGCTCGTGGGCCGTAAGGCCCGGCACAAGAGCGTGAGGGATCTGATCGAACGCGAAGCCGGCCACAGGATTAAGGTGTTCGAGTGCTATCACCCGTCACCGCTGGTGCTCAACGGCAGGCCGCACAACCGGCAGAAGATTCTCGACGAATTGATGGCCGTGCGCCATGCTCTGGACAACCACGATCATCGACGTTCCTTCGGATAGAAGAATATGGGTCTTCCGTTCGGGGGCCAAAGCTTCGAGGCAACGACGGCTTCGGTCGGCCAGAGCCTGAAGTTACGTGCGCCTCACCAACGTTTTGGGCAGCCCGTGAGATATCCTCGTTTATGGAACTAGCGCAATTGGGCGCGCGAAAGTAGTTTCCAGAAAAATCGATGGAGAAGGGCATGTTCAACTGTCGGCGGTTGTTCCGGTTGATGGCCTTGGCCAGCCTGTCAGGTTTGGGTTCTATTGCCTGTGCGCAAACGACTGCGCTTTTGCTTTTTGGAGGCACCGACCATAAGACGTTTCTTGGCTGCTTGAACTGCGGAAGCTACGACAGCGGCTCTGTTTGCAATGCCTACGGCCAATTCGGCTCACGATATCAATCGGACAGCATCTGGAACCCTTACGGCACATATGGTTCGAAATACAACAGTGCATCGCCTTGGAACAAGTACAGCACTGATGCGCCCGCCGTCGTCGACAAGGAAGGGAACTTCTACGGCTACCTATCCGCCAACCCGTATATCTCCAAGCGAACGTCCATCAAAGGACTCGTCGCGCTGACGGATGCTGCCGAGGAGTTCGATGACCTCGAAAAGCTTTCCGATGCTTTTTGTCGACGGTAGTGGTGGACTCGTCCACGAAGTGCCGAGGTCGCCCTCTCCACGAACTCTCCATGAAGAACATTCAAGTCATCGACGGTGCAGTGAACTGCGCGTACGACATCTTCGCGGCTACTGACGAGGAATTCGCGCTCATTTTTCCCGACGGCCAGGACATCGCATTCATTGATGAGGTCTACGGACGTGAGAGCAATGAAGCAGCTCTCAACAGTGCGTTCGAAGCGCTCTGGACGCGTCGAGTAATCAAAGCGCAGGCGATGGGAATTCATGGCCTGCTGTTTTACGAGCTCAACGAGAAAAAGCCGTTCTATCCGAGCAGGCGCGACGAGGAGGCGGAGAACACAGGCGGTTACCGCCTTCGATAGAGTCACTCAACGGGAAACGCTCCAGTCGCGCTTCATCGGCATCGGCATCGTGGCCTATGGGAGGATGCGGCCATGATCAAAGCCTCAAGGGAGTGCGGTGGCCGACGCTGGGCGCGAGCGCGCCCCTGGCTGGCTACACGGCCGACGACCACTTCAGCCTCTGGGCGCTCGCGAATTCGGAGACCGCGTCTAATCGCACATTGCAGGAAGCCGCGCCCCAGGTGCTTGCCAAGCCCGAGCTGCAGAAGCAGCTGCAAGACCTTCGCACTGTCGGCTGAGACGGCTCGCCGGAGAGCCTGCTGATGCTGGAAGACGAACAGCGCGAACGCTGGACGCGCGCGCTTTCACCACCGGCGCGTTGAGGGCGCTGCCTACAGGTGTGTCCCGGGCAAATGCCAGGACAGCATGGCGCTGTTGCGCTGCTTCGTCGAGAACATCACGCGCGTCGGCGATGTGCGCGCAGGCCGGGCGAAGCGTTTGCCGGACTTCGTCCATCCCAGATTGAACCACTCCATCTCGCGTCATCACTCGAACCGTATCTCGGCCACGGTCGGCGCATTCGGCTCCCTGATCCTGGCATTCGCAATCGCACCGTCTTTTTCGTTTCTGAACCAGTAGCGGCACCCGGTTCGAGAAATCATCGTCACGCACATCACGCCGTCGGCGTTGAAAACCACTTGCCCGACGCCTTGCCAGGCCTGCTCCGATGGTCCCTCGGCAAGGTGGCCGAAGAGCGTTGTGGGGTGGCCTGCGCCAACGTCGTGGCAACGGCGCCGGCGACGGCGGCAAAGCACTGTGAAGGCAACGGTGCAGTGGCTTGTATGGCGCTGTGTCGTGCATACGGTGCCTGTAAACGGCCTGTCGATTTCCGCGCAGACGTGGCCCGCGTCAACGGTCGCATCGGCAGGGTCGGCGCCGGGCAACCGTTGATCGCCTTGCTCGATCGCCAGTCCAACCCAGCGTGGCCGCCTCAGCGCTGCTGGATGGCGGTAGCCAGTTCTGCGCGCACGGCGGCGAACACGGCCGCAGGATCTGGGGCACGCGATATCGGGCGGCCGATGACCACGTGCGTCGCGCCAGCCCCGATGGCCTGCGAGGGCGTCGCAGCCCGCGCGTGGTCATTCTTTTCATCGCCTGGGAGCTGCGTGCCTGGCGTCACGATCAGGGCATCGGGCGGCAGGATCTCGCGAAGCAGCCTCACCTCCAACGGCGACGAAACAACGCCATGGCAACCGGCCGCGGCGGCCAGGCGGCCCAGCCGTGCGACCTGCTCTGGAACCGTCGAGGCGACGCCCACCTCTTCCAGGTCCTGGTCGCTCATGCTGGTGATGACCGCGAGCGCAAGCACCTTCAATTGAGGGAATTGGCTCGCGGCCTCGACGGCCGAGCGAAGCACGGCGGAACCGCCTGAGGCGTGCACCGTCACCATCGAAGCCCCCAGGTGCCCGGCTGCGGTGACCGCACCCGCCACCGAGCTGGGGATTTCCAGCAGCTTGAGATCCAGGAAAACGCTCTTCCCGGCATCAACGAGCTCGCGGACGACCGAAGGTCCCGCCGCGGTCAGCAGCTGCAGGCCTACCTTGTAGTGCGTGGTCGCTGCGCCCAGTTGCTTCACGAGGTCCGCCGCCAATGCGGCGGCGGGGAAGTCGAGCGAAACGATGATGCGGCTGTCCGTACTCATTGGCTTGTCCTCCATGCCGACGCCCCGTGCTCGGAGGAAACTCAGGCCTCCGAACGCTCCACGACCACCTCGCTGATCTGCACCATGGGTTGAATGTCCGTGTAATTGGCGATGTCGCCCCGGATCTCCTCCTGGTGCTGGGCAGAAGCTGCCCGGTACGCGTCGACGGAAGTGCAGACGAAGTCGCACTTGGCGATGTACGCAGGGTCGGTGCCCACACCACGCCCCGAGATGCCCTTGTCCACCATGTAGTACAGGCACGCAGCGCCGAGCAGTCCCTTCATCATGGGCATGTGCCTCTCGCGGTAGTACGCGTGATCGAAGCGCGCGCCTGCGGCGTAGGGGTACATGACACTGACCTTGATCATCGAGGTTTCTCCTGGGGTTGCACGCTGGTTGATCGCCTCAAGCGGGGAATCGCGCGCCCGACGCTTCCAGGGGCAGGCGCAGCCCGTTCGTGAGGTAGCTGACGGTGCGATAGAAGCCCGCCAGCATCAGCAGTTCGATGATGGCTTCTTCGCTGAAGTACGTTCGCAACGCGTCCCACAGTCCATCGTCGATGTCGGCGTGCGCGTGCAAGGAGTCGCACAGGCGCAGAAGCACCTGGTCTTCGGCCGACCAGCAGGCGTCGTTCGCTGAAGCCGTGACGCTCGCCTGAACCTGCTCTGGCGTCAGGCCAGCGAGCTTTGAGAAGACCGTGACGTGGATGCCCCATTCGTATTCGGATTTGCACAATGCCGTGGTGCGGTGAATCACGATCTCGCGCTGCCGGATACTCAAGTGGCCTTTGTCCAGCAACCCGCCGGCAAAGAACTTCTGAAACAGACGAGGGTCGCGTGCCAAGGTCGTGAACAGCCGCAAGGGGGGCTGTCCCTTCATCACCCTGTCGAGTGACCTGGAAATGTCTTCACCAAATGGTGGCGTTGCTGGCTCGATGCGTGCGGGCATGCAGACTCCTGATTCAAGGGCCACGCCATCGTAGGTCCGTTGCTGTATAAAGTAAAGCATGACGACACCTCGCATCGGCCACCCAGTTCGCGGTTCCACCACCGGCCGCCCCCTCATGGTCGCGCTGGACCTGCTGGGCCGGCGCACGGCGCTGCGCGTGCTCTGGGAACTTCGGGAGGGCTCGCTGACCTTCAGGGCCCTGCAGGACGCGTGCGAGACGAACACCCGATTGCTCAACACGCGGCTCACTGAACTGAGGGAAGTCGATCTGGTCGAACATGCCGAAGGTGGCTATCGGCTGACGGACGAAGGGCGGCGGCTTTCGAAGGCGCTGAAGCCGTTGTCAGCCTGGGCGGACCAGTGGGGGCGCGGAAAGCGATGAGAAGCGGAGCATCCGCGGCGAATGGCTCCGCCTATGATCAGAAACGTTTTTGTGGAGGAGCCCGTGACCGGCATGTTCGCGCTGCCCAGCCTGTCTCGCAGGTCGTGCGGGACACATCGCGTCAGTGCCTTGGAAAACCTATGAGAAAAATCTTTCCTCTCTGCACCCTCGTGTTGCTGTCCGCCCTCTCGGGTCAGGCCCTCGCAGGTGCCAATACGGCGCGACTGAACTGCACGGGCAGTCACGCGGGGCAGGCACTCACCTTGGTGGGTGATGTTCCCGCCTCCATCGTGGAAGTCGATCTGAAGCTCTCCTATGGCGGGAAAACCATGCGCCTGGTTTCACCCCAGGCGGAAACCTCCGAGTCCACCGATTTCCGCCATGGCGTCTTCAGGTTGGAGGCTGCGCTGTCCGGCTCGAACAAGCTCCAGCTTCAAGCCAAGCCCAAGAGCATCAAGTACAAAGGCAGCATGGGTGCCGGCAAACTCAACGCCAGCTTTGGCGCCATCCTCAAGAATGCGCCTGAGCCCTTTCAATCCGCGCTGAAAGGGGCTGAGCTCACTTGCATCTATGCATACGAAGTTTGAGCGAGGGCCAGCAGATCGTTCAAGCAGGCAGACAGCCGCCGCGCGTTCAACCGCGAGCGCCTCGGCGAACCGCGATGCCTGCGATGGAATGGCATCCATCTACGGCCACGACCCGAGGCTGAACCCTTGTTTCTTGCTCGCCCGATGAAGCGGCTGCGTCTCTTTGCCGCCCTGCTGTGGCTCGGCATCGCCCTCGGTCCGGCCCGCGCAGCGCCACCGACCTACCAGGCGCTGTACGCCAACCCGGAACGCGCGTTGCCGATGCAGCCGACCTGGCAACTGCAGCCAGTGGATGCACAGGCGCCACCGTGGGAAGACATCTTCACCTTCACCATCGGCATCGCCCCCAACCTGATCGAACGGGCGCGTTGGCTGAGCCTGAATCCGGGCAAGCACAGCGAGCGCGCCCCCGCGTTGTTCGACGGCCTCGACGGGCGCGTGCTTTTCCTGTCGCCGGCGGCGCGCAGCTTCTGCGACGGACGCTGGCAGGTCGTGCGGCAGGAATACATCTCCCTCAATCCCGCACTGCAGCCGCTGCACCGGGTGTGGCTGGTGGAGCGAAAGCCCGGCGGCGGGCTGCGCACCACCACGGCCAACGGGCGCATCGATGCGCAAGGCCAGTGGGCCGTTCCGCCCGTGAGTTGCGATGGCAAGGACACGATCTCCGCCGACTCCCCCGCGGCCCTCTCCTACCTGATGCCCGACGGATCCAGGCCCGTGCCTTCCGAACTGCAGGTGGATACGGTGTTCGCACAGCCCGGCCTGCGCGATGCACGGGGACAGTGGCGCCCCCCCGCCCCGCCGCGGGACATCACCACTGCACGGTGGATGGACTACAAGCGGCAGATGGTGACGCCCGGCTCCACCGGCTCGGGCCTGATCGACGCGCGAGGACGAATGGTCATTCCGTTCATCTTCGGCGAGCGGCCCGACGCCACAGCCCAGCGGCGCATCCAGCTGTGCACCGCCGCCGGGCTGGATCTGCAGCGCAACGCCGGCACGCCGCAGGTGTGCCGCTGGCAACGACTGCATGGCAGCAGCAATGCCGGCGCCGCGCTGCGGCCGGTCAAGGACGCGGCCACCGGCCGATGGGGCTACCAGAACGCGCGGGGCCAATGGGCGATCGCGCCGCAGTTCGAATCGGCGCGCCGGTTCCGTCATGGCTACGCCGTCGTCTCGGGTGCGTTCCCAGAGGACTGGCGGCCGCCCGGGTGGCAGGACGAACGGCCGATCATCCGGCAGTTCCACCGCGTGGGCCGTCATTGGGTGGTCGACGCCCTGGTGCGCAACGCGTCCACGGGCGGTGCGTGGGAATTACGCTATGGCCTGATGAACGATGCAGGGCAATGGCTTGCCGCCGTGCCGCAACCCGCGCTGCACGTCACCATGCTGGTTCCGCCCGGTGGCCGCAGCGGCCACTATGCCGAGATGCTGGCCAGCCACTTGCCCACCCTGCTGGGACGCAGCGTGCAGGTCGATCACGTGCCGAAAGCCACCGAGGCCGACTATCGCCGGCTGATGACGGAGGGCGGCAACGAGAAGGTCCTGCTCGCGGCACTGCGGCTGCCGCGCGGAGGCATTGAGGGCGTGCACCAGGCCGCGCCGATCGATGCGCTGATGCATTCCCTTCGCCCCGTCACGCTGCTGGCATCGGAGCCTCTGGTGCTGGCCATCGACAGCACGAAGGCCGACACGCTGGGCATCCGCAGCACGGACGACCTGCTGGCCTACGCACGGGCCCACCCGGGCAGCCTGCGCATCGGCACGGGCGACGACGGCTGGACGGGCCACCTCGCCTTCGGCCAGTTCCGAGCAGCGAGCGGCGTCGACGTGCAGCGCGTGGTCTTCAAGGGCATGTACCCCGACTCGGACGTCATTACCAAGGCGCATGCGGTGGACCTGCTGTTCGCGCCCGTGAACGGCGTGGCGGTCGCCGTGCGGCGCGGCCAGTTGCGTGTGCTGGGCACTACCGCCGACCCGGCGCACCCGCAAAGCTTCGAGGGCGTGCCGTGGCCGACGCTGGGCTCGAGCGCGCCCTTGGCCGGCTACACGACCTACGATCACTTCAGCCTCTGGGCGCCCGCGAATTCGGAGGCCGAACCCAATCGCACCCTGCAGGAAGCCGTGGCCCAGGTGCTTGCCAAGCCCGAGGTGCGCAAGCAGCTGCAAGACCTTCGCGTCGTCGGTGGCGGCGGTTCGCCAGAAAGCCTGCTGGCGCTGGAAGGCGAAGAGCGCGAACGCTGGATGCGTGCGCTTTCATCACCGGCGCGTTGAGGGCGTTGAGGGCGCTGTCCCGCGCCATCACTCGAACCGTATCTCGGCCACGGTCGGCGCATTCGGCTCCCTGGTCCTGGCATTCGCAATGGCACCGTCTTTTTCGTTCCTGAACCAATAGCGGCACCCGGTTCGAGAAATCATCGTCACGCACATCGAGCCGTCGGCGTTGAGAACCCATTTGCCCGACGCCTTGCCCGGTCCGCTCTGGTTGACGAAGTCGACGCGGCCATCCGTATAGAACTGCCAGCGCGAGACCATGCCGGTCGACAGATTGCTCGAGACGATGGGTTTGCCGATCAAGGTGCTCTCGACCTCGGCTTTGCTCAGGAACACGCGGCCATGGATGGGTGCGGGCTCCTCGGAGATGGCCGGCACGACGGCGATGCACAGCAGCGCGCGGATGGCGTAACGGGTGAACATGACATGCCCCTCTGACGTCGCGCAGTCGGCATGCGTTCAGCCGAGCGCGTGCGTCCAAGCGCCTGGTTGGCCTGTCGGTAACGCCCGATGGCGTTACATGGCATTAACTAAAAAGCGCTACTTTTCTGCGCGCCAGATCCAGCCGGCGTACGCGAACGAGGCCTGCTTCTTCCTGCACGCCACAGCCGCGCCAGGAGGCGCTGGCCCGAGGTCGAGACGAGGAAGGCGGCGTTCTTTTTCTGCGACGACACGGCTTGTGCTCCGATGGCCCCTCGGCAAGGTGGCCGAAGGGCGTTGTGGGTGGCCTACGCAAACTCCGTGGCAACGGCGCCGGCGACGGCGGAAGAGCACTGTGAAGGCAACTGTGCAATGGCTTGTATGGCACTGTGTCGTGCGTACGGTGCCTGTAAACGGCCTGTCGATTTCGCGGGCCCGTTTCTTCTGCCTGCTGTCGCGGATCACAGGCGCTGCTTGCGTGCGAAGCGCGCCGGCCCCTGCACCGTCCAGCCACCGCCGGCCGGATCGAGCTCGCGAAGGCACTGCGTGAGCCCGTCGTCCAGGTCGAGGGTGACGCCGATCCGCCAATGCCCGGTGGCGCCGCGCTCCACCTGCAGCACGGCGAAGCCGTTGCCGGTGCCCACGGCCGCCGTGACCATGGTGGCGCCGAAGGCACCCGGCACGGCGCCGAGTTCGACCTGGCCGTCGAGCCAGAACGCGTCGGGCCGCGCATTGACGAAGGTCCAGGGCGCATACAGGCCCGAGGACACGACCGAGATCACCTCCACCGGCCCACCCGCCGCCTGCAGCCAGAGGCTCGACACGCTCGACATGTGGCGGTCACCCGACAGCACCACCACGTGGCGCGCGGTGGTGTCGCGCAGCAGTTCGAGCAGCGCGCGCTGCGAGGCCGGGTAGCCGCTCCAGTCGTCCATCCCCAGGCGTTGCGCCGGGTCGCCGAAGACCGCCGCGCGCGGCATCGGGAACAGCGCCACCGGCGACACGATGAACTTGGGCAGTTCGGCGGGCGCAGCCTCGAGCCACTTCTTCAGGTCGCCCATGCCGGCCCCGGCACGGATCGCCGCCTGGTCCAGCGGCGTGGCTTGCGCGTCGGTGCGCAGCGCCCGCCGCTGTCGCGTGCTGCGCGTGTCGAGCATGTAGAACGGAAAACCGGCCGGCGCGATGCGGTAGTCGAAGGGACGCGGGTCGCGCTGCGGGCCGATGCCCCGCACCAGCTTGTGCTGCTGCGCGACGTAGCCGTCGAGCGCGGCGCGCACGGCCGGCGTTCCACAGGGGTCGGGGCCCGGCTCCCAGTCGTCCATCACCTCGTGGTCGTCGAGCAGCGGACAGGTCGGCAGCGAGGCCATCACCTGGCGCAGCGCCTCCAGCCTGAAGGTGAGCGCATAGGCCTGGCCGACGTCGTCGCCGCCGGCCGGAACGAAGAGCCCTGCGGTCTGGTCGACATACACCTGGTCGCCGGCCAGCACCAGCAGCTGCGGCTTGTGCGACGGCGCGAGCACCTCGAGCCGCTGCGCGAGCCGCCGGTACGACGCCTGCGCGGGCACCCGGTCGACCAGGCCCGGCACGTACTGGCAACTGGCGAGCACGAAGCACAGCGAGGCCTGTGCGGGCTCGCCCTCGCGCTGCACGGCGCCGGTCCATGCGGGGTCGAGGCGCACCACGGCGCGCTCGCGCTGCGCGTCGGTGGCGGCATCCAGCGTCTTCATCACCTGGTTGCGGATGGGCTCGATCGGTTCGTCCTGCGGCTGCGCGAACAGCCCGGCCGACAGCCTCCGGCCCAGCACCTCGAGGGGGCCGCGCGCCATGGGCAGGTCGTCGTGCGCTGTCAGCACCGCGAAGCCCTGGTAGTCGGCGAGCCGGTCGTCGAAGAGGTCGATTTCCACCGCCTCCTGCAGGAGCTTGTCGCGCGTGGTCTCCAGGCCCACCATCCATGCGAAGTCGAAGCACCAGCGCCCGTCGCGGCGCCACGCGGGCACGAAGACCACGGCGCGCGCCGACACATGCGCGGGCGGCGGACGCAGCGCCAGCCGGCAATGCAGCCGGCCCGCGTTGTCCGCCGACCGGCTCGCAAGGCCGAGCCACGGGCCGGTCCACGGCAGGCTGGCCCGCCAGTCGGGCGGCACTGGGTTGCCGCGGCCGGGCTTGTGGTCGAAGGCCTCGAGGAAGCGCACGATGTGCGGGAACACGTCGGTGCAGGCTTTCTCGCCGATCAGCGTGTCCTGGTGGCCGTAGTCACCGAGCACCAGCAGCTGGTGCGGGGTACCTTCGCCGAGGAACAGGTCGCCCCCGGAAGGCTTCGAAGCGTCCGATGGGTCCGGCAATTCCGGGGGCTCCCGCGGCAGGCCTTCGTCCTTGCCGAACACGCGCTTGAGCAGCCAGAAGCTGTCGTACGAGCCGCGCCAGTCGAACACCGCGTTGCGCTGCCCGTGCAGCATGAACACCGGAAAGCCGAAGCGCTGGCCGACCTGCTCGAAGCCGACCGCGTGCCCCTGCCCGCCGGCATCGGTCAGCACCTCTTCGCGGGCGTAGTTGCCGACCTGGGCGAGGCCGCGCACCTTCACGAAGCCGTAGATCGAATCGAGCGCATCGAGCGTGTCCTTGCCGATGTTGTGCAGCCGCATGGTCTGGCCGAAGATGGCGTCGGCCCGGTGCCGCACGGCCGCGAAGCCCGGCGCCTCGCGCAAGCGCTGCGCCTCCCCGTCGTCGTCGGGGTAGGGAAAGGTCGCCAGCAGGCCGTCGACGAGCAGGCGCTTCATGCGCGTGAGCGTGGGTCGCGTGTCGAACTCGTCGATGCCGATGAACTGCTGCAGGTAGCCCGCCACATAGCCCCGGAAGCGGTTGAAGGCCGTGGCACGCAGCAGCGGCCCCACCTGCGACAGCACCACCGCGCCGATGGACGCATGCAAGCCCGGCAGGCGCAGCACCGCCACGCTGAACATGGCGGCGCCGATGCAATGCGCCACCACGTCGACCTGGATGGGCGCCGCTTCGTCGGGCGTTGCATGCGCCGCCTGCACGGTGCGCAAGGCGTCCGGAATGTCGGTCTCGGCCACCTCGTCGAACGACCAATAGCGCCGCGGCCGGTTCGGGAAGCCGATGCTGGTGCGCAGGTCGAGCACCCAGACCTCGCGCCCGGCCGCGAGCAGGCTGTGCACCAGGTTGCCGGGAATGCTCCTGTGCGCGAAGGTGGAGCCGCTCGCGCCGTAGCCGTGGATCAGCATCACGGGCCGCGTGCCCGCGCGGCGCACCGGCGGGTGGTAGCGCGACAGCAGCCGCGGCGGCGCGCTGCCGGGGCCGGCCGCGGTGACGAGCTCGACCGGCTCGGGCCGCACGCCGTACACCTCTCCGGGCAGGCGCTCCCAGTCGCGCTGCGGCGAGTCGGGCGGCGGCACGAAGTTCAGCAGATGAACCTGCAGCACGATGCGCAGCACCCACAGCGCCAGTTCGGCCAGGTCCGCCAGCTGGTTGGGCATGTCCTGCTGGTGCTCGATGCGCAGCAGGGGTTGCAACGTCTCGACGAAGTACGAAGGGTCCAGCACCAGCCGGCCCAGCGGCTTCGGTGCATCGGGGCCGAGCAGCTGCAGCTCGCCCTCGCTCAGCTGCCGCCACGGGTTGCCGCCTTCGACGAACGCGATGCGCTTGGTGAGCCGCAGCCGGTCGCCCTCCTTCAGCGGCGCGCCGTGCGCGATGCGCGCCACCGTCCAGTCGTACTCGATGAGGCGCACCTGCCCCAGGTGCGAGCACAGCGCCAGCAGGTCGGCCATGGCGGGGCCCTCGAAGACGGCATCGTCCTCATCGATTGCGCCGCCGGCCGATGCGGCGCGCGCGTCCAGCAGGCTTTGCACCAGTGCCAGCAGCTTCTTGCGTACCAACCCGTGGCTGCGCAGGATGCGCGCGATGCTGTCGCTCTTCTCGCGCACCAGCATCGATGCGGTGCCGGTGCAATGCGCGACGGGCGCGTGGTCGCCCTTGCCGAAGCGCAGGACCACCACCGGCTGGGACAGCACGCGCGGCGTCGCGCGCAGGGACGGCACGTCGAACGGCTCGAATTCCACTTCGGCGCTCAGCGCAAAGGCCTGGCCGTCGATGTGCACACGGCCCGTCATGCGCTCGCGCAGCGAGGCGCGCGTGGGCGCGGGCGCGCGGGGACGGGTCAGGTCGCGGCGCAACGGGCGCTGCGACGGCGGCGGCTGCGGCGAACCGGCCAGCGCCAGGCCCCAGTCCTCGGCCAGCACGGGCACCGCGCGCTCGGCCAGCGCGGCGATGGTGAGCGAGGGGTTGATGCCGAGCGACACCGGCACGATCGAGCCATCGAGCACCGCCAGGCCCGGCAGCAGCGACGGCGCAGCTGAAGCACCCGCAGCGCCGTCGTAGACGCGGCCCCAGCTGTCGACCACGCCGCCCTCGCACCGGTCGGCCATGCGGCAACCGCCCAGCGGGTGCACGGTCAGCACCGAGCCCACGTCCTCCAGCTGGCCGACCAGGTCGGCGAGGCTGCCGAACGGCGGTATCGGTTTCCACAGCGGGTTGGCCAGCACGCGCCCGCCGAGTCCGCCCGCGCCATCGTGGGCCGCATGCAGTGCGCGCATCTGCGCCTCGAACACGGGCAGCGCGGCCACCTTCGGCCATGCCACGCGCACCTGCGCGTCGGCCAGCACGGCGCCGTCGCCGCCATGACCGACGAAGCCGATCTGGCCGGCCGCCCCGTCGTCGCCCATCATTCCGTAGACCGGCGTGCGGCGCAGCATGTCGTCGTCCACGGCCAGCGGATCGCGCCCCTCGTCGGGCGCATGAAGGTCGAGGTCCATGTGCGCGAGCGCCTGCAGGGCGTCGGTAGTGGTCACCACTTCGGCCAGCAGGCGGCGCAGCGGCGCGGGAATGGCGAACTCCTCGATCACCAGCGGGCGCTCGCCCTGCGTCGCGCAGGTGCGCAGCAGCCCGGTGATGGTCGGCCCGATGCCGCGCTGTGCCGGCGCCTCGCCTTCGGGCGCGCTGGACAGCGCTTCGTCGTTCTGCGCGGCCGCCACCGCGATCATGTCGCCGTTGACCGAGAAGCCGCGGCCCACGGCCTGCGATATGGGCAGGCCCGGGCCCCTGGAGCGCAGCAGCAGCTCGGTGGAGCCCAGCGTGCCGGCGGCCACCACCACCCGCCGCGCACGCACCACGTAGGGCCGGGCGTTGTCGGTGCGTGCCTTGCGCCGGTCGGTGAAGAAGAATTCGACGGCATAGCCGCCGCCTCCCGGCAGGGCCGCGATGCGGTGCGCGGTGCCGCCGGTGAACAGGCGTGCGCCCCGTGCATGGGCCAGCGCCAGGTAGTTGGTGTCCAGCGATTTCTTGGCGCGGTGGTTGCAGCCGCTCACGCAGTCGCCGCAGCGCAGGCAGCGGTGCATCGCCACCTGGGCCGGCGTGCGCGTGCCGTCGTTGAAGGCGATGGCGACATGGGCCTTGCCGCCCGCCGCATGCAGCCGCGCGCCGGCCTTCAGCAAGGAGTCGAGCTTCGACACGCTCTCGGGGATCTGCTCCAGGCCCAGCATGGCCTCGGCCTTGCCGTAGCCCTGCGCGAGCGCGGCAAGGTTGAGGCCCGCGGGCCAGGCGCCGCCCTCGAAGGCATCGGGCGTGGCGCGCTCCATCACCGCCGCATTGATGAGCGACCCGCCGCCCAGCCCGTTGCCGAGCAGCGCGTTCACCTCGCCGCCCAGGCGCAGATCGAACAGCCCCGAGGCATTGCCGCGCGCAGGCTTGCCGTCCTGCATGCTGAAGCGCACTTGCCCCGGCAGCTCGGCGAAGGTGGCCGGGAATTCGCCCGGCAGGTATTCGCTGCCGCGCTCCAGCACGTAGACCTTGATCGGCACGGCGCCCGGTGCGATGCCGGGCGCCGTGTCCAGCGACAGCGCGCCCGCCAGCCGTGCCGCCGCCACCGCGCCGCCGTAGCCGCTGCCGATGACCAGCACATCGCAGTGCAGCGCGTCGGGCGGCGCCGCGGCGATCTCGCGCACCAGCACCTCGGCGCCCTGCGAGAGCAGGCGGTCGCCGGGGGCATCGTCATCGTCGCGGCCACCGTCGTTCATGTTCGGCTCCTCGCGGAATGGATCGCGGATTCAGGAATGCTCGATGGCTGCGGCCAGCGCGCGGCCGAGCGTCTGGTCGTCGACAGGTTTGCGCAGCAGCGGCAGCGCCTGACGCCGCGCCGCCTCGACCACCGCCGGGTCGGTGTCGGCCGTGACCATGACGATGGGCAGCGCAGGCTGTGCGCCGCGCTGCGCGCGCAGGCGCCCGGCGGCATCGAAGCCCGAGACGCCGCCGCCGAGCCGGCAGTCGAGCACCACCGCGTCGGGCTCCTCGACCTGCGCCAGCGCCTCGTCGAGCGTGGCGGCGGACAGCACGCGGCAGCCCATCGCGCCCAGCGCGTTGAGGTAGGCGCCGCGCACCATCGGATCGTCCTCCAGCACCAGCACGCAGCGCCCGGCCAGGCTCCACGGCGCGTCGGCGCCGTCACCCTCGCAGCCGTCGGCGCCGACGGGCGCGGCGCGCGGCAGCCGCAGGCGAAAGCACGCGCCCGCGCCGAGGCGGGACTCGAGCTCGACCGGCACGCCCAGCAGCTCGGACATCCGCCGCACGATGCCGAGGCCCAGGCCATGCCCTGCGGCAGGCGCGGTGCCGGAGCCCGTTGCCTGGAGTTGCACCAGGTCCTCGAACACGAGCCGGTGGTTCTCGGGTGCGATGCCGGGGCCGCTGTCCTGCACGGTCAGCTCGACATCGGCGTCCGATGCGTCCTGCGTGCAGACCCGCACCTCGACCTGCCCGCCCGCGGGCGAGAACTTGATCGCGTTGTCCACGAGGTTGGCCAGCATGCGGCGCAGCAGGTCGGGGTCGGTGCGCACCGCCAGGCCGGGCGGGCAGTCGGTGTGCAGCGCGACCCGGCGCGCCGCCGCCGCGGCGCCGAAGCTGGCCATCACGGCGGTCAGCAGCCGGTCGATCTGCACGCGCTGCGGCTGGGCCACCACCACGCCGGCGTCGAGTTTCGAGACGTCGAGCAACGCATCGAGCATGGCGCGCAGCTGCTCCAGGCTGCTGTCGACCACCTCGACGATCGCGCGCGCATCGGGCGCCATCGCCACGTGGCGCAACGCCCCCACGTTGAGCGCCATCGCCTGCAGCGGCTGGCGCAGGTCGTGGCTGGCGCCGGCCAGGAAGCGGCTCTTGTCGTTGTTGGCGCGCACCGCCTGGTCGCGCGCGATGGCCAGCTGCGCGCGCTCGAACTCCAGCGAGGTGGCCAGCGCCTGGTTCTCGGCGCGGATGCCGAACGACTCCTCGAAGGTCTGCAGGTTGCGCCGGGCAAAGCGCGTCTGCACGCCGAAGAACATCAGCACCAGCGCGGCCACGCCCCCGCCGAGCCAGCCGCCGGCCACCAGCCACATGGCGGCCGTGGGCACGAAGAGCAGCCCTGCGTAGGCCAGGAAGGCGGGCATCACGGTCGCGCTGGTGGACACGGCGCCCGCGCCCCAGGACACCAGGATCATCGTGAGGACCGCGTCCAGCGTCGGGTCGAGCCGGGCCATGAACAGCGCCGCGGAGCCGTTGCAGGCGCCGATCAGCACGTTCCAGTGCACGGTGGCGCGCAGCCGCGCGGCGATGGGGCGGGCGCGGTCGGCGGCCATGCGCGCGAGCGCGGCGGCGCGCCACTCGCGGCTGGCGATCACCGCCGCGAACCAGCCGAGCACCCAGGGCGTCGGCACATCGCGCCAGACGATGGCCGCGACAACGACGGCGGTGAGCAGGATCTGCCAGCGCAAGCCCACGGCCTGCTCGGCGACCACCTGCAGGCGCCGTTCGTCCAATTCGTCCAGTGCGGCCGGCATGCTCACGCCGCCTCGAGCGCCCATGCCGCCTGCGCGTCGAAGACGCGGCACATGGCATCGGTGCGGTTGCGCGCGCCCAGCGCCCGGTAGACCATCGACAGGTGCACCTTCACGGTGCCCTCGGCAATCAGCAGCTGGCGCGCGATCAGCTTGACCGGCATGCCCCGCATCGCCAGCGCCAGCACCTCGCGCTGGCGCGGCGACAGCTCGACGCGCAGGAAGCCCGCGAGGTCTTCGCGCGGCAGTTCGTCGGGGTCGCGCGCGCGGGTCACGTCGTCGGCCAGCACGAACTCGGCCGGCAGGTAGATCTTGTGGCGCAGCACCACGCGCAGGGCGGCCTCCATGTCCTCGAGCCGGTACGACTTGGGAATGAAGCCGGCCGCGCCGGCCTCGATGACCTCGCGCACGCGCTGCGGCGAGCTTTCCGCCGACTGCATGCACACGGGCGTGGCCTCGAAATGCGCCTTCACGGCCTTGAGCGCCGCCAACCCGGACAGCTGGGGCAGGTGGTAGTCGAGCAGCAGCAGGTCGATGCCGACGGGGTCGCGCTGGCAGGCCTGTTCGGCGTCGCGCACGGCGTCGAAATGGAAGGGACGGCCGGGTTCGATCTCGGCGGCCATGCGCTCCAGCAGGAGGCGCGTGCCGTTCCAGACGATCTCGTGGTCATCGACCAGCAGAACCTTCATACAGGCCTCTCGTCTACGGTGACCCTCCCCGTCCTGAATGCAGATTAGCGCAAAGCCCCCCAAGAAGCGAGCGTGCGCACCTACACCAAAGGCTTAGTCGGATGGCCACGCCGGGGACTAGGCGCTGCGCGCAATGGTTGCGGCGGGCGCCGCGCGGAAAACTGCCTGCATCGATCGCCACTTCGCATCCGATGCACCGAGGTCCGCCATGAACACCCCTCAATCTCTTGCCGCGCTGCATGCCGCATGGGAGCCCCTTGCGTGCCGCTTGTACATCCTGGCGCTGCAGCATGCGGCGCTCGCCCGCTGGCTCTGCGCCGCGGCCATGCTCGCCGCCTCGCTGCTCGCGGGCTGCGCTGCATTGCCCAACGAGGTACCCCGTGTCGCGTCGCACGCGCGCACCGACCTCGGGGACAGCCCCCTGGCGCGCATCGCCGCCGCGTCGCTGCCGGCTGCGGACAGCGCGATGTCCGCGATGCCCGATGCATCCGGCGTGCGCCTGCTGCCGGGCGGCGACCAGGCCTTCGACGCACGCATCGCACTCGCGCAGGCCGCACAACACACCCTCGACGCGCAGTACTACGTGGTGGCCCCAGACAGCGCGGGGCGGCAGTTCCTGCGCGAGCTGCGCGACGCGGCGCAGCGCGGCGTGCGCGTGCGCCTGCTGGTCGACGACCTGTACGCGGGCGGAGACGACGAGATGCTGGCCGGGCTGGCCGCGCACGCCAACGTCGAGGTGCGCGTCTTCAACCCGCTGCCGGTGCGCAGCGGCGGCCTGCGCACGCGCGTGCTGCTGTCGCTGCACGAGATCGGCCGCGTGAACCGGCGCATGCACAACAAGCTCTTCATTGCCGACAACAGCTTCGCCATCACCGGCGGACGCAACATCGCCGACGAGTACTTCGGGCGCAGCAAGCCGGCGAACTTCATCGACATGGACGCGCTGCTGGCCGGGCCGGCGGTGCACGCGCTGTCGGCGAGCTTCGATGCTTTCTGGAACGGACCGCTGTCGTACCCCTTCGAGGCCATCGCGGCCGACAGCGCCCCGGCACCAGCCCCTGCGCGCGAACGCTTCGCCGCGCTGGTGCGCGACCTCGCGCGCTTCATGCCTCCTGCCGACGAACCCGATGCGCTGGGACGCGGCCCGGTCGGCGCGCAGCTGGTGCAGGGACGCGTCGCGCTGGTGCCTGCGCAGGTGCGCGTGGTTGCGGACGCGGCGGTGCAAGGCCGCTTCGCTGATGATGCCGGCGGCAACGTCGACGAGATCGCTGAGCCGCAAGGCCGCGAGGGCGCGGTCATGGCCGCGAACCTCGACCTGTTCCGGACCGCGCGCTCGGAGGTGCTCGTCGTCTCGCCCTACTTCGTGCCCATGCCCCGGATGATCGAGGCGCTGAGCCATGCGAGCCGCGAGGGCGCGCGCGTGTCGGTGATGACCAATTCGCTCGCCACCACCGACGAACCGCTGGTGCACTATGGCTACGCGCGCTACCGCAGCGCCCTCTTGCAGATGGGCGCCATCCTGTATGAGCTGATGCCGGCCAGCGAAGCGCATCCCGCCTGGAGCGACACCGAAAGCGGCCGCGGCTCGCTCGGGCGCCTGCACGCCAAGCTCGCGGTGGTCGACCGGCGCTGGTTCTACGTGGGGTCGATGAACATGGACCGGCGCTCTGCGCACTGCAACACCGAACTGGGCCTGATCGTCGACAGCCCCGCGCTGGCCGGCGAGCTGGCCGACCTGATCCAGCGCGTGCGCATGCCCGCGAGCTTCACCGTGAGCGAGGTACCTCTGCGAGGCGGCTTGCAATGGAGCTTCCTGCGCGACGGACGTCGCTGGGTGCTTCACCGGGAGCCCGAATCGAACTGGGCCCAACGACTGCGCTGGTCCGTGCTGTCGCTGGTGGTGGACGAAGATTTTCTGTAACCCGGCTTACGCAAACTGCCACATGACGCTCTTCGAAAGAGCGGCGCTTTCGTGCAAGAAATAGATCACTGCACGCGTGGCCCAGGACTACCATTCCATCGTTCACGTGCGGTTCGGCACGAGACTGCCGCGGACTGTTTGCTCACTCGTGTCGCAAGGAGAGTCGCGATGGCAAGCCCGATGAACGTCAGCAAGCTTCAGACGAAATCCCATGACGAACCGGACGAGGTTCGACAGCCCGAAAAGACCCGCGTCGAAGTGGTCCGCCTCGAGGGCTACACGCTCGGACGCTTCAAGTTCGAGCCCGGGTGGCGCTGGTCGAAGTGCATCAAGCCGGTCGTGGGCACGGACAGTTGCCAGGTGGCTCACGTCGGGTATGCAGTGTCCGGCCGGATCACCGTGCAAATGAATGACGGCTCGCAGACCGTCATCGAGGAAGGCATGTCGTACACCATTCCGCCGGGTCACGACGCATGGGTCGAAGGCAACGCGCCGTTCGTCGGCCTGGAGATGATGAGCGCGGAGGAATTCGCAAAGCCCCAAAGCTGAGTCGAGGTGAGAGGCCTCGGGAAGAGACTTCTTCGGGATGGTCGACCGGGGCGTGACACTCGCGACCGTCCGGCTCACGCGCCCGGGTCTGCGGATTGCCTGGGCGGCGAGCCGGACGCCGGGGGCGTTTCAGCCCTTTCGCATGGTGATCGCATGAAAAGGGCAAGTCACTGCGCAATCGCTGCAGCCCGTGCACCGATCCGCGTCTTGAAGCGTCGACAACTTCTTCCATTGCTCGACTTCGAGGCTGAGAAGGTGAAGGTCGCACGCGGCGACGCACCAGCCGCAGCCCGTGCAACGCGCGGCGTCGACAACGGGCAGCCAACCGGGTCGGTGCGGGCGGCGAGGCTGATGTACGTCCATCTGTGATTCCAACGAGCCGTATCGGTCCGGAAGGTAGCATGCTGCTGGCTCCAGTCGGCCAGGAGCGGTCCCTCGCCCACGGAGCCTAGTTCCGCCAGAGAGCGGACGCTCGCATCTCATGATGAACGGCGAACAACGTCCCTTCGGCCAACGATGAACTGTTCGACGAACCTCTGACCTCGACCGGCCGCAAGGTTCGGATGCGCCGCATCGATGATCGGTGTACCTGCTTGATACGGACCACTGATGCCCGTGCCGGGTGATCCCCGGAAATGCCTGGTTTTCCACCAAGTATTGATCGCGGACCGATGCAACAATTCTGCCTTCAAAGAAGAAGAAGGAGGAGATCCATGAGAGCTAAAACTATCGAGGTGATCAGATGCGGTTTTTCCAAGAGGCCGGTTCGGAATTCCACTAGGCGCGGGGCCCTTGTCGCCGCACTTGCCTTCCATTGCGCAATTTCGGCGCACGCGCAAATGCCCGAGCAGGGCGGGCATCTCGCAGCCCCAGACAACTGGCTAGTAAATTCTGGACAGCCATGGCACCACACAGTACGTGGAGCATCGACGGTTTCCCGCCTCGGCAACAGAGAGCCGACTGCAGAGGAGAAGGTCGTGGTTGAAAAGGCCAAGGCGTTGTTCGCGAGGTCCAGTGCAAAGGCAATGGCACTTGTGGACGATGGAGCCGTCGTTTGGAGTGAAACGAAAACCCCGATCACGCAGGAAGCACTGGTGTTTGGTTTCAGCATCGGCAAGACGGTGACCGGCCTGGCAGTCGGGCAAGCCATATGTGCCGGAAAGCTGGCCCTCTCCTCGAGGTTGGAGGACCATGTCACTGAATTGGCCTCAACGGACCTGGGGCGCGCCACAGTCCAGGATCTGCTCACCATGCGCTCTGGAACCTGGGAAGGGAATAAAGATACCAGTGTGTGGAGCCCCGAGCAGGCTCAGGCCATCGCGATGGGGCGTATGAACTGGCTCGACCTTCTCAAGACCGACAAGGTTAGCGCAGCTGCGAGTTCTACTTTCGGAGGCAAACGAAAGCCAGGTGAAGTATTCAGCTACAAGAGCACAGACCCGATTGCATTGGGAGTAGCCCTCGCCCGAGCCACAGGCACACGCTACGCGGAGTGGGTAGAGCAGACCGTTCTGCTTCCCGCCGGGATTGAGGGCCCTGCCGCCATTGCCCAGGATCGGGCGACGGGATATGGTCAAGGCGACGGTGCGCTCCGAATGCGCTTCGACGACTGGGTCCGCCTGGCAGTCTGGGTCAGAAAGAGCGAGAGCCAGCCTGGTTGCCTTGGCGACTATGTTCGCGATTCGATGAAGCCAATGACGCCAACCGGCAAGATTGGCAGCATGCCGGACTCCTATGGATACCTCACATGGGTTCGAGGCGAAAGTAGCTGGGCGATCGGCCACGGAGGCCAGCGGATCGCCTGGAACCGGCGAAACGGTCGAACGTTGGTTACCTTCTCGTCGGTCGAAGACTACATGCGGGATCTCAATCAGCTGTACGCTGAATGGTCTTCGCTTCCATCACTCAACATCCCTTGAGCAACTAGCCGCACGGCACGCAGTTGCGAGCATGACTGCGGAACGACGCCGATCTTTCGTCAACGCGCCGTTGAAATTTCGTCTGCCGGCGTCGCGGAGCGACCGCTCTGAAAGCATGCGTGCGGGCGAACAGTCCATGGCTGATGCGACGTCGCAACTCCAATGCCCGGTGTCGGCGCAGAGCTTCGATTTCTATGATGATCCAAATGGCTTTGCATCAGGGACCGCTTCATTCATGACGCACCAGCGCTTCGTCTTTTTATTGCTGAGCGTCGTCTTGTCCGCCCCGGCCGCCTGTCTGGCTCAACTGAAGCTCGTGCGACCCGTCGCTAGCACGCCACCGCCTGCCACGGCGCTGGATTCGTCTGCGCCCCTGGGCTCTAGAGCGAATCCCGTGCGGTCGGCCGGACCGATAGGAGAGCGTGACTACCTGCTTCGGCTGCGTTGCCCAGAAGGTGATGCGCCGACTTTCGAGCGCCGGGGCAGCATCGGACCCGGGCCGTACGGCAACACTCTAGATGAGTACACCGTTTCATGCGCGTCAGGGCGCAGGACCAGCGTGATCCTGGATATGTACCACCGACACCGTGAGCTAGGTGCCGCGCCAGGTTTCACCGTGCTGCCGGAGCATCCGGCTCGCCTGGCTAAGGGGTGCCCCCCGGAAGTACCGGGTGTTGCACCCGGCCAGTACGTCTTCAACACACTCGAGGTCGAACGCTCGGCCCGTGCCATCAGCTTGAGCACAAATCTGAACGGCATCGGTGTCCGAGACAGTGCCTTGACCCGATTCGTTGTCGGCACTGACGGGCAGATTGATCCGGGCACGATCCAGTTTCCCTATCCACCGGTCGCCCCCGTGCTGGACGCAGCCATCAGAGAGCAGTTGGCGGGTGCGCGCTTTGAGCCGGCGGTGCATGCGGGCGACTGCGCCGTCCCGCAGAGTGTTGAGTTGCGGTTCACGTCTACCGCGTCAAAGTAATCCCTAGGGGCGACGATGATGTGGTCTAGCAATTCACGGGCCCCGAAGGCGCTCTGCTATGTAAGGGCCAAGACCCGCTCGGGGGGGCGCAGTGTTGGGCTCAGAGCGGCGTGGGCTCCATTGCGTCAACAGCCCGTGCGGCGAAAGCATCTCGCGCACCGCACTAGATGATCGAGGTGGGAGAGTACATTCACCTGGAAGGGGAAGCCGCTGCCACGCTTGATTGGCGAAGCGCCGCATTTGAGAACGAACTTGAGGACGGAGGAAGCAATGAGAAAAGGGGTCTACTTTGTATTCGCTGCATTGGTGATGTCTGGATGTGCAGCTCGCGATCCCAATCTACGGACAGTTCAAGGCGAATCAATTCAACTTGCCCAGAAGCTAATGTTCTCAGCGATCGCTGGCGGCGGGCCCGACGCAGTGAACTATCACGCGTTGCTTCCGGGAAAATATACAGTTAAATACGAAGACCTCCGCTACAGGTACTTCCTCGCTTCCGGTCCGCTGATGGTCCTGGGGGC
Source organism: Variovorax sp. GW821-FHT09D07 (assembly GCF_059416345.1). Classification (NCBI taxonomy): domain Bacteria; kingdom Pseudomonadati; phylum Pseudomonadota; class Betaproteobacteria; order Burkholderiales; family Comamonadaceae; genus Variovorax; species Variovorax sp. GW821-FHT09D07. The sequence continues at coordinate 415,519 of NZ_JBWKOY010000002.1, read as the reverse complement.
CTCGAAGCTCCCAAATGGATCAATCGAAGAACCTCTTGCATATGGCGGGTTCTGCGTCGCGATGGCTGCAGAGACTTCGCCGCAAACGCAACTCTTCTACTTGCCAAACCAGAGAATCAATAGGGTTGTGATCGATGGCGTTGTGCAAGATAGTGTGCTCAACAGGCCTGCTGGCATCGGACTTCCTCAGGCCGTAGTTGGCGCAGCTATTGGAGGGGCGATTGCTGAAGCGTTGATTGCAAATGGTGCAGTTGGTTCTGGTGGCAAGAATGGACAGCCGATCTTCGTGCCCAAACGTGAAGTGGCTGCTGAGACAGAGGCGATCTTGAGCGCCGTTAAGTCGCAGAGATAGTCGTGCGACATGCGACCAGGACATGGCGTACTCTCACAAACCACCGCGCGCGGCCTTAAGCGGACCTTCGTGGCTGGCCCACAACAAGGCAGCGGTGAGCGAGTGCGCACTGGCTGAGGTGGCAATGACAATCGTGCCCAGGACCGGCTACCGTCCGGGATACCAAAGGGTTGGCCTGATGCTGGTATTGCGGACGATGTTCTTGGTGTGGCTGCTCTCAAACTGCGGGCTGGCAAGTGCTCAGGCCGAATGGCCTGTTCTTCATTCGATGAGGTCGGTTTCGTTCACTCAGGCCCTGGTGGTTCAATGCAATGGAACAGCGCCCAGCGAAGCGGACGCGCGGCTGTCGGCGTTCAGGGCGTGGAAGATGCGTAATGTCGGCCAAGCTTCTGCCCTGCGAGAGTTCAACTTCAAGCGGGTGCATGGAGACGCGCCCGCCCTGACCCCTGCTGAAATGGAAGTTGAACTCGACAACCTTCAGGTCGCCGCACTTGCGACGGCGTCAAAAGACGCGGCGCTGTGCCGCAATCTGAGGCAGTGGCTGGACAGCGCTGAGAGCGAGCCACGACATCAAGTCCCCGACTTCATGCAGCCGCCCGGCTTCCTCACTACGCAATGATGACTGATGCCCTCAAATCGCCGTCGACTTAGCCTTCTTCTATGCGCATGCATGCCCACCCGCTACTAGGGCAGGACGCGGCCATAACCAGACATTCCCAATGACCATCCAGCTGCCCGCTGTCTACCGCGTTTTCATCGAAACGAACGGTCTGTTTGAGGGCTTCGCTGACTTGTCGGGTGAGGAACACTACGTGATCCTCTGGGGCGAAGATGTGGTCGCCACCGCTAATTCAGAGATGGGCGTGGATGTGTACGCGCCAGGTTTCGTGACCATCGCTGGGAACGGCGGTGGTGAAATCTATGCCTTCGACACGGTTGGCGCTGTCTTCATGCTTCCGATGATCGGCATGGAGCCAGAAGCAGCAATCAAGGTGGCTGACGACTTTCTCGAGTTTGCGCGGGGTTTCAGCGGGCAGTGTCGTCGGGAAAGTGACCCGTGAACGCTGCATGCGGCCAGAACCAGACATTCGATATGACACCTCGTTTCTCCGTTGATTTCAACGAACTCCTTGAGCGCGATCTCATCATGCTGTCCCAGACCGATCTCCGGAAGGACATCAGCGGCGCGTTCGTTCAACTCGTTGAAGGCCTACCCATTGAGGTCCAAGAAGAAAGCCTCTATGACGACGGCACGCACGAAGTGCTGTTTGCTCGGGGAGTCGTTGAGGCCAACTCAACAGGCACCTGGTCTCACGTCAAGTGGTGCTGCCGATTTGACACCAATGGCGTCTCCGACATCGCGGGCTAATGATGCTGACTACAGGTCCGTTCGGCCTGTTGTATGGCGGCAGAGTCCGGCCATGACCAGACGTCCGCGGGGCAAGCAGAGTCTGGCTAAAGCGGTCCTAGCCCTCAATCGAGTCATTCATGACACACAACGAATTGCGCAAGTACCTCGTAGATCACTACCCTGAATCGACGCTTCAGTTGATCACGGACGAGCGAAAAGCGGCCCTCCTTGCTGAATATCCGAAGCTGCCCAGTGACTACGTTCAGTTCCTCTGTGAGGTTGGTTTCGGTGCGATCGGAGACGCTCGATACTCGATCTATGGAGGGCCAGTGGAACCCTCTTTCGTCTTTGATCAATTCACCGCAGACGGCTTGTTAGATGTGGTTCTGATCGGCGATGACTTTGCCGGCGGACAAGAGGCTTTTCAGTTCCGGAACGAGGGCGCAATTTTCGGCAGCGTCGACAGCTTGAGCGGGTGCTTCGAGCCAGATGACGATGGCACGTTCTCAAAATTCATCGAGCGCTGGTTTGTTGAGTGACCCGAGTCTGAGCCCAGCTTGAAGTTAGTTTCACAGCGACGGTGAAGACCGTTGCAGGCCTGGAATTGATCGCTATTGCTTCGGCTACAGTCGGCCGCTCGGCTATCGCCAGAATCTAGTTTCCCGGCGCATCAAATTCCGCACAGCTTCATGCTCTTCAAAACAGTTCTCGTCTCCATCGCACTCGCTCTCGCGGGTTGCGCGGTTCAACCAACGAACCTGCAACCCGCGTCAGGCGTGGCGGCGCGCGTTCCGTCGGAGGACTTCGTACACGAGGGTGTCGCGGGTCTCGCGAAGGTTCAATACGCGCTCGCGATAAAAGCGGGCCGATACGTTCCTGTCGGCCAGAGTGAAGCGGGTACATTCTTTTTGAGTGAGCAGCCGGACAACTTTCGAATCTTCTATCTAGAGCGCAAGAGATTCGATGGGAAGCGACTCATTGCGGTGTACACCGGTGGGATGTTTATTCCACACAGCGCATCTGTATCACCGAGGTTCTTCATCCTGTTAGGAGCTGAAAAGCTGGTGGTCGTGAGCGATGCTGCCATCTCTAAGTTCGCACATGGAACCGGAAAGCCGGCGGCCGACATTACTTCGGAGGAGATGATGGCGAATCTCGAACGCCCCGTTGTTCCGTTTGACGGTGCTGCAGCCTATTTGATTAGAGAATTCGAAGGAAAGGGCTTCACATTCTGGGGGCCACAAGGGGAAGCAGAACAGGCCGCGAAATCCTGGCTGCTTGACATTCGAAAGCTGTAGACAGGCGCCCGTTCCGCTCCTGGAGGGACTGCTTTGGACCGACAGGAAAGTCGCCTTCGGGCCCACAAGAGACACTCCAGCATCTCCAAAGCAGGCACTCATCAGCGCGGCTCAAGCCCGCTGCTTGACAGCGTCATGAGTCGATCGCATCAAGACTTGATTGCTGCGCCTCGACTGCTCAGAAACTCGCGTCTGTGAGTGTGTTCGCTTCACGATGACGTGCGATCTCACGGACATCGGCCCACCATTTTGACCATCGCTGCGCCACCTTGTCCGCAGTGAAGCGCTCCGCGGACGTCAAAGCGCCGAAGCGAAGGTCATACGCTTTCTCGGGGTCTTCCAGCAGCGCGACGATCGCATCGGCCATCGCGTCGACGTGCCCGGGGGGAATCAGGATGCCGGCATTCCTGCCTTCCAGCAAATCCTTCGGGCCGTACTTCACGGAAAAGGCGACCAACGGACGTGCGTGGGCCAGGCATTCCAACCCGAACAGCGAGAACCCCTCCTCGTTGGACGCCATCACGCCGAGACTCGACTCCTGGAAGAGGGTTGCAACATCATTTGCATAGCCGTGGATGTGGATGCTCCCCGCCAGACCGGAGGCGTCGACGCGGGCCTGGAGCGTCGCTTGCAAAGGGCCCACGCCGTGGGTGTGCAACTGTGCGTCCGGAACCCTTTTGAGGACGCGCTCGAACACCTGGAAAAGCAGTTCATGCTGCTTCTCCGGCGTGTAGCGTGCCAGATAGATCACCCGCTTCTCCTGCAAGGAAGCAGATTCGACGATCTCGGGCACACCAGGCAACGCGTGCGGAATCACGTTCAGCTTCGTCGCCGGCATACCGGACTCGAGCAAGTCCCGATGTTGCTCCTCCGTGGCAACGATCAGGCTGTCGCAGGAGTCCGCATCTTCGAACAGGTGCCGATAGCTGGTTTTCAGTTGCCCATTGGGAAGCCGATGGGTGCTGTGCAAGAAGGCGCTCACAGTGTGGCGAAACCGGCGGCTCGCCGTACTTTGCCGGAGCTTGCGATACATCTTGTTCTTGTCCACGAGGAAATGCCAGGTGACGTCTTCCTCCAGATTGGCGGCCATCATTGCGCAGACAAAATCGCTCTCGGTCGCGTGGGTGACCGCAGTGCCCTGCGCATCGCGCAACTCGATGGCCTGAAGATCCGCGCCGCTTCGGCCCGACTTGAACGTCTTTCGCATCAAGATCTGACCGTTCGCCAGCCCGAACTCTTCACACCCGACCTGTGTCGGATCCCAGGCTGCGGGGTGGCTGACCTTTCGCAGCGAAGGCTTGGCAGCGCTGGCAGAAGATGAACTGCCTGGTGAACGTGATGGCCGTGATGAAGCGAGCGGGGTCAGCAAGCCCTGAGAGCTCATGTCCACCAGCCATTCGTAGACATTGAGCACCTTCGTTTCCGAAGGCAGCATCCCTTTGTCCTTCAAGCTCGCTTCGTTCTCACGCAGGCGAGGAGAGAAATTGCTGGTCAGTATCCACGGCGTGATGCCGAGCTGGCCGTGGAAGAGATGGGCGCGGCGGATACCTGCGACCTCAATGCCGTTGCCGATCTGACGCAAGTTTTCCTGCAGGAACAACACGCGCTCTGTCGGGGAGGACTTCTGACTTCCTGCAGCCCCATCTGCAGGGGGCGTCGATGTCTTGAGTGTGGGCCGGACCTGCTGGAACAGATCGTCCCCTTGAGTTTTTCCTTGCTTGCCTGTGGATGCAGTTGGAGCGACCGAAATATCGACATATTTCATCTCTGCAGCGCTTTCTTCTTCGTTGGCAAGGCGCTGAAGATAGCTGACCAGAACCTGACTTACAACAGAATTAGGAATCGGCCATGGCTTTGGGTAATAACAAAGTACTGGATTTGAAGCCGGCCGATCTGGCATTTCCACGCAGAGTTCTGCTGCCAGTGCGCCCATGAACGGCTGCGACTGCATGCCGCATTCAACGTTGAAAACGCAAGCGGATGCTGGCTGGCGAGTGGAGCGACACGCGTCTAGCCGAACTTGATGACGCCCGACTCGCAGGGAATCTCGACGGTGTTGAGGTCAGCGTCGATGGCCATCCTCAAGCGCTCCGCGCCGCGCCCTCTCACTCGCCTGAAACAACTCCCCCGCCTTGCGCGCCAGTTCCGCCGCAAGCCAAAGCAGGTTGTCCAATTGCCGGGGGCCTTCGCCACTGCACCAGTCGATGTCTTCCCCGTCGCAGACCCACAGCAGGGCTTCGAGTTGGGCGAGTGTGTTTTCGAGGAGGTTCGCCGGGTCCTGATGGGCGCTTCCGGCGGGGGATACCGGCGTGCGAGGCCGGGCTATAGTCTTGGTAGCCATTTTTGTGCGCTCCTTTAGAGGTGGTTGCACGTCTTTGGTTAGACGGCCGGGGTGCTCGTAACACCCTGGCCGTCGCCTTTTGATACCTCGCATTTGCATCGCTGCTTTCGCACCGACAACCTGCCGCGAGGCAAGCAGCCTTTCAACATTTCAACGGCTGTGTATGTAGCGCCTTCCGAGTCCCCTTGTTGGGGTTTTGAGTGACAGGGGCAGCTACTTTAGAGAAGAGCGCAGCGCAGTGGCGCTTTCGTGCGGCACGAAGTCCCGACGAGCGCCAACAAATGCAGCTTCCGCAATGCGCCGCACGCGGGCCTTACGAGCGCCGTGCCAATCCGCAGCAGCGCTGAACACGCTCACGTCGATGGGGTGCCTTGCGCAGCGAAATCAAGGAGGAGGCCGAAGGCCGGGGGACATTCGCAGAGCAAGGTGCCCCATCGGCGGGAGCGTCGCCCCGAATGACGCTTAGGGCATCCCTCGCGCCAGCAGATGGTCCACCAACCGACGCTGCGGAAAGCTCAGCGCCTCCTGCCGCGTGCACAGGTACATCCGGCGTGACGCCCACGCATCGGTGAGGTTGATGAAGCGCAGCTTCATCTCCTTGCGGTAGGTCACCGCCGCCCCCTCGGGCAGGATGCCCACGCCCATCCCCGCTTCGATCATCCGGCACACGGCCTCGAAGCTCTTCACGCGCACACGCAGGCGCAGCACCTTGCGTGCGCTCATCGCGGCGTCTTCCATGGTGCGGGAGATGGCCGAGTCGTCTTCGAGACCCACGAAATCGAAATCGAGCAGTTCTTCGAACGACACCTCGCGCCCGCGCCACGGATGCTTCTGGCGCACGATGGCCACGAGCCGGTCGGTGCGGTACGGAATGAAGTGCAGCGCCGGGTCGACCGCCTCGCTGGTGATCACGCCCACGTCGGCCTGGCGATCGCGAATCGCTTGCACGATGTAGACGCTGCGGTGCTCTTCCACGCTCACGCGGATCTCGGGGTAGCGCAGCCGAAAGCTCGCCACGTCGTCGGGCAGGAACTGGCCCATGGCCGACGCGTTGGCGTGCAGCCGCACGCGGCCGGTGGCGCCCTGCGCGTAGTCCGACAGGTCGGCGCGCATGCGGTCCACGTCGCGCAGGATCTGGCGCGCATGCATGGCCAGCGACTCGCCCGCACCCGTGGGCGTGACGCCCTTCGAGGTGCGGTTGAGCAGCCCCACGCCGAGCTGGCTCTCGAGGATGGCCAGGCGCCGGCTCGCGGCCGACAGCACCATGTGGCTCTCGGCGGCCGCCTTGGACAGGCTGCCGTGCTCAATGGCGCGCAGGAACAGTGCCAGCGAATCCAGGTCGGGTCTCATCGGGTCCTCGGTCGATCGGGCGGACATTGTCGGGCCTGCGCGGTTGTAGGCGCGTGGCCGAAGGCCTTTCGGCGAATCGACGACGGCGGCGACGGTTCTTCCGAAATGCGGTTTTCCCCGTCGAAACGAAGAAGCACTTTCGGGCCGAGGTGCGAAAGAATCGTCGCTGTCTCGGCGGCAACCCCGGCGAGGCGTTTCGCGGGCCGGCCCTCTACCGGGGCCACGCCCGCATTCCACGAGTCCTACCCGGAGTCTTTTCTCTCATGGCAACCCACGAACTCGCCAGCGTTGCGCTGGACGACAAATACACGGCCACCGAAGGCCGGATCTACCTGAGCGGCATCCAGGCGCTGGTGCGCCTCATGCTCGTGCAGAAATGGCGCGACCAGCAGGCCGGCCTGAACACCGCGGGCTTTGTCTCGGGCTACCGCGGCTCGCCGCTCGGCGGCCTGGACGAAGCGCTGTGGAAAGCCCAGCCCCAGCTCGAAGCCAACGCCGTCAAGTTCCTGCCCGGCGTGAACGAAGAGCTGGCCGCCACCGCCGTGTGGGGCACGCAGCAGGTGCACCTGACCGGCGAGAGCGCGGTCGATGGCGTGTTCGCCATGTGGTACGGCAAGGCGCCCGGCGTGGACCGCTGCGGCGACGTGTTCAAGCACATGAGCCACGCGGGCACCTCGCCCAAGGGCGGCATCCTGCTGGTGGCGGGCGACGACCACGGCGCGTCGTCCTCTACCCTGCCCAACCAGAGCGACCATCTGTTCGCCGCCTCGATGATCCCCATGCTCTACCCGCAGAGCGTGGAGGAATACATCGAGCTGGGCCTGCACGGCTTTGCGATGTCGCGCTTTGCCGGCCTGCCGGTGGGCTTCAAGGCGCTGGCGGACACGGTGGAGTCGTCGGGCTCCATTGCCGCCGGCGCGCTCGACGTGCACACGCGCCTGCCGAAGGACTTCGCGTTCCCGCCCGGCGGCGTGCATGCGCGGCTGTCGACCGACACGCTCGGCGTACAGGCGCGCAAGCAGGAGGCGCTGATGCAGGACTACAAGATCTACGCCGCCATCGCCTACGCGCGCGAGAACCGCCTGAACCGCGTGACCATCGATTCGCCCCAGGCGCGGCTGGGCATCGTGGCCTCGGGCAAGTCGTACCGCGACGTGCTCGAAGCGCTCGAAGAACTGGGCATCGACGCCGACGAGGCCGCGCGCATCGGCATCCGCCTGTTCAAGGTGTCGATGCCCTGGCCGCTGGAGCCCGACTCGATCCGCGAGTTTGCCGACGGGCTCGAAGAAATCCTGGTGGTCGAAGAGAAGCGCCAGATCGTCGAGTACCAGCTCAAGGAGCACCTGTACAACTGGCGCGAGAACGTGCGCCCGCGCGTCATCGGCAAGTTCGACGAAGAGGGCGAATGGGGCGCGCACCCGCGCGGCCAGTGGCTGCTGCCGGCCACGGCCGACTTCTCGGTGGCGCAGATCGCGCGCGTCATCGCCGGGCGCGTGGCGCGCTTTCACACCAGCGACCGCATCCGCATGCGGCTGGCGATCCTCGACGCGAAGGACGTGGTGCTCGGCAAGGCCGTGGCCACGCCCTCGCGCCCGGCCTGGTACTGCGCGGGCTGCCCGCACAACACCTCGACCAAGGTGCCCGAAGGCAGCCTGGCGCTCGCGGGCATCGGCTGCCACGTGATGGCCACCGCCATCTACCCCGAGCACAACCGCACCACCACGCACATGGGCGGCGAAGGCGCGCCGTGGCTGGGGCAGGCGTGGTTCTCCAAGCGCAAGCACGTGTTCGCGAACCTCGGCGACGGCACCTACTACCACTCGGGTTCGCTGGCGATTCGCGCGGCCGTGGCGGCGGGCGTGAACATCACCTACAAGATCCTCTACAACGACGCGGTCGCGATGACGGGCGGCCAGCCGGTCGACGGGCCGATCACCGTGCCGCGCATCGCGCACCAGGTGGCGGCCGAAGGCGTGAAGCGCATCGCGCTGGTGGCCGAAGACCCGACGCGCTGGGCCGACCGCAGCCTGCTGCCGCCCGACCGCGACGGCCTCTTTGCGCTGAGCGTGCACCACCGCGACGACATGGACGCGGTGCAGCGCGAGCTGCGCGGCTTCGAGGGCGTGTCGGTGCTGATCTACGACCAGGTGTGCGCGGCCGAGAAGCGCCGCCGCCGCAAGAAGGGCGAGTTTCCGCAAGCCGCACGGCGCGTGTTCATCAACGACGCGGTGTGCGAAGGCTGCGGCGACTGCGGCGAGCAATCGAACTGCACCGCCCTGCTACCGAAGCCAACCGACCTGGGACTGAAGCGCAGCGTGGACCAGAGCGCGTGCAACGCCGACGAGTCGTGCATCAAGGGCTTCTGCCCGAGCTTCGTGACGGTCGAAGGCGTGAAGCCGCGCAAGCACGCACCCGTGGCCGTGAAGGCCGCCGAGGAGCCCGCCCTGCCCGCGCCGGTGCCGCTCGCGCTCGAAGGCATGCACAACATCCTCATCACCGGCATCGGCGGCACGGGCGTGATCACCATCGGCGCGCTGATCGGCATGGCGGCGCACCTCGAAGGCAAGGGCGTGAGCGTGCTCGACATGACGGGCATGTCGCAGAAGAACGGCTCGGTCACGTCGCACGTGCGCATCGCGCGCGATGCGGCGCAGCTGAAGGCGCAGCGCATTCCCACCGGCGAGGCCGACCTGATCCTGGGCTGCGACATGCTCACGGCCGGTGCGCCCGACGCCATCGCGCGCATGCGGCCGGGCCGCACCTATGCGCTGGTCAACACCTTCGAGCAGCCGACGGGGCACTTCGCGCAGCAGCCCGACTGGCAGTTCCCGGCCGCGCAGGTGCGTGCGCTCATCGAGGAATCGGTGGAAGGCCGCGCCGACTTCATCGACGCCACGCAACTGGCCACGCGCCTCATGGGCGACGCCATCGCGGCCAACCTGTTCCTGCTGGGCTTCGCGTTCCAGAAGGGGTTCGTGCCGCTGTCGGCGCAGGCGCTCGACAAGGCCATCGAGATCAACGGCGTGGCCGTGAAGGCCAACCAGGCCGCGTTCCGCTGGGGCCGCAAGGCGGCGCTCGACCTCGCGGCCGTCACGCGCCAGGCTGCGCCGGCGCAGGTGGTGTCACTGCAGAAGCCCCAGAGCTTCGAAGCGCTGGTGGCGGACCGCACCGCGTTCCTGACCGCGTACCAAAACGCGGCCTACGCACGCGGCTACGCAGACCTCGTCGAACGCGTGCGCGACGCGGAGCAACGCACGCGCGGCAGCACGGTGCTGGCCAAGGCCGTGGCCTCGGGTCTCTTCAAGCTCATGGCCTACAAGGACGAGTACGAGGTGGCGCGCCTGTATGCCGATCCGCGCTTCATGGAGAAGCTCGGCGAGCAATTCGAAGGCAAGCCGGTGCTGCGCTTTCATCTCGCACCGCCCGTGCTGGGCCGGCGCGACGCCGAAGGCCGCGCGATGAAGACCAGCTTCGGCCCGTGGATGCTCGGCGCCTTCCGCGTGCTCGCCAAGCTGCGCGGCCTGCGCGGCACGGCGCTCGATCCGTTCGGCCGCACCGCCGAGCGCCGCATGGAGCGCCAGCTGGTTGCCGACTACCGCGCGATGGTCGAAGACCTGCTCGCGCGCTTCGAGCGCATCGACTTCAACACCGCCCTGTCGCTGGCGCGCCTGCCGGAGCAGATCCGCGGCTTCGGGCATGTGAAGGAAGAAAGCATCGTGTCGGCGCGCGTGCGGTGGGAGATGCTGCGCGGGCAGCTCGATGCTGGAGCGCCTGCACGGGCCGCCCGAGCAGAACCAGTGGCGGCTTGAACGATAGCGCGGCCCGCTACAGCAGGCCTCTGGCAGAGGCCTTCAGCGTGGCGGCCGCGCGGGTCGAGCAACCGAGCTTGCGGAACACGCGTTCGACGTGCGTGCGCACCGTGCTCGCACTGATGCCCAGCGCACGCGCGACCTGCTTCGTGTTGTCGCCCTGGCTGATGCAGCGCAGGACGTCCAGCTCGCGCTGGGACAGCGACGCGTCGTCCTGCGCGGGCACCACGGGCTTCGCAGGCGTGCCCGAGAGCGCGCAGGCGAGCAGTGCACCGACGACCTCCGCGTCGAAGCGGCCGGCCTCGACGTCCGCCTGCAGGCGATCGCGTGCCTGCGCATCGGTCAGTTCGGGTCGCCACGGGCGGCGGGTGCGGTGCGACACCCACTGCTCGGCCGCCGCGACGACCTGCCCTTCGAGCGGCATCGACGCGCCGGAGCGGCCACGAAAGTAGCCGGAGCCATCGCGCCGCTCGAAGGCGAAGGAGGCGATCTCGGCTTCTGCCGCAAGACCGTCGATCTGCCCCGCCGCGCGGGACGTCCAGTACGGCACGAGCCGCAGGCGCTCCATCGACGCGGCCGGCAGCGGCTCGGGCGCATTCCAGATGGCGTTGGGCACCGCGGCCCGCCCGATGCCGTGGATCAGGCCGGCCCGGTGGATGCGATGGCACATCGCTTCGCTCAGGCCCAGCTGGGCGCCGCAATCGCGCGCCAGCCGGGCCACGCGCCGCGTGTAGCCCGTCATCCACGGCAGCTTGAGGTCGCTCACGTCGCCGACGAGCTCCAGCCCGACGCGCCGGCGCATCGACACCGGCGGATCGGCAGCATCGGTCCACGGCGCGGGCGACGCATCCAGCCGCGTCATCCACGCCGCAGCGTGCGGTGCGCAGGCGTCGACCAGGAAGCCGGGGTAGAGGCTGTCGGCGCGCCCCCGCGCGAGCGTGAGGGCTTCGTCGAGCCCGTAGAGGCGGCTGAAGATTTCGAGGTCGCTCGCCAGGGCCACGACGTAGGTGGCCAGCGGCACGCCCTCGCCCTGCAGCAGGCCGGGGACGCCGCTGCCGTCGAAAGCTTCGAAGACGGCGCGCAGTGCGGCTTCGGCCTCGAGCCCCAGGCCGAGCATGTTCGCGATGTCGCCGGCAATCTCGCAGTGGATCTGGGCCATCGCCACGACGGCCCCGGGAATGGACGCCTGGTGGGGCTGGCGCAGGCGCGGTTGCGCGGAGGCCAGAAGGGCGCGCCGGCCCAGAACGTCGTCTTCCAGGAAGTCCGCGAACTCCTGCGCGTTCGCTGTGCAGCCCGACCAGCGCAGCAGCGCCACGTGCTGCGCGACCTCGACCTGCGCCGCGTGGCAGCCGGCCTGCGTCGCGATCATGCCGGCCAGCCAGGCGGTGCGCAGCGAATGGTCGATGGGCTGGCCCATGCTCAGGTCGCCGATGAAGGCGAGCGCGCGGGCCGCGTCGAAAGCGGTGAGGGTGGTGTCTTCGGGCATGGGATCGCGGGGGCGAGCGCACAGCATCGCACAGCCGCCGGTTCAGCGCGTGTCAGTCATTCGACCGATACCGGGGTCCGGGGGAACGCAGAAGAATCGTTGCACCCGCCTCGTGCGAGGCGCGCCCCCTCCTCCTACCCACACCCCTTCCATGCCCGACATCATCCAACCCGCTTTGCAGCCGGCCGCCTGGCTGCGCAAGCTCTACCTCACCCGCGCGGCTTTTTCCTTCGTGTGGGTCGCGCTGGCCTTCAGCGTCGCCAGGCAGTCGCCGGTGCTGACGACGATCCTGCTGGTCGTCTATCCGGCGTGGGACGCGCTGGCGAACCTGGTGGACGCCCGGATGACGGGCGGCCCCCGGGCCAACCCCAGCCAGATGCTGAACGCGTGGATCAGCGCACTGGTCACCGCGGCCGTGGTGGCCTCGCTGGTGCTCGGGCTCCAGATCGGCCTGGCGATCTTCGGCGCCTGGGCCATCGTGTCGGGCCTTCTGCAGCTGGCGACGGCCGTTCGCCGCCGAAAGAGCCATCGGGGGCAGTGGGTGATGATGCTGAGCGGCGCGCAGTCTGCGCTGGCCGGCGGCCTCTTCGTCGCACGGCAAGGCACCGACGCCCCGGTGCTGCAGACGCTCGCAGGCTATGCGATGGTGGGCGCCGTGTACTTCCTGATCTCCGGTCTCGTGATCCTGCTTCGCAAGCCGCAGGAGCGGCCCGTGAACTCGCTCACCGCCACGCCTACAGCATCTTCCACTTCTTGCGGTCGATGACGCGGCGGCGCGTGTCCATGTTCAGCTGCGACAGCTCGATGTTCACCTGGTCCTTCGTGATGTCGACCAGCCCCCAGTTGCATTGCAGCGCGCCGACGGTGACGGCCGTGCGCAGCGCGGCGCCGGAGGACGTGGCTTCGAACAGGCTCCAGGGGCCGGCCGGCCACGGCACGGCGAAGCGGTTCTCGTGCACGTCGCCGCTGAGGATGAGGATGCGGCGCTTCTCCGCCAGCTTGAGGATCGCGGCGTGCTCGGCCGCGCAATCCATCCAGGTCTCGCCGTGGCGGGCTTCGAAGGTGAGGCCGCTGGCGATCAGGTGCACGGTCTTCTCGTCCGAGTCTTCGATGGCCTTCTTCAGTTTGCTCATCTGCTTCTTGCCGAGCACGGCGTCCTCGCCGCCCTTGGTCTTGTAGCTGCGGCCGTCGGTGAGGTGCAGCATCACGGCGCCGTCCGGGTCGCCGACATTGCTCAGCATGAGGGGCCGGTAGCCGGGTTCGGGAACGCCCGAGGCCCAGGGATCGCCGGCCTTGGGAAAGGTCTTCGGATCGTTCGAATCCAGCGCCTTGCGGTATTCCTGGAACGCGGCGCGGGTCGGGTCCAGCAGATGCCGGTAGGAAGGCTGTCCCTCGATCTGCGCACCGCAAGCGCCGTTCCACAGGAAGTCGTGGTCGTCCCAGATCGGATGGATCTGCAGGTCGGTCTTGCGCACGAGCTTGGCGAACTCCTTCTGGTTCAGCTGGTCGCGCAGCCGGCCGAAGGCGTGGACCGCGAAGTCGTTGGCGCCCATGGCCTTGACCGCGCCCATGCTGGAGCCGTCCGCGTCGTAGTAGGCCGAGTCGCCCAGCAGCACCAGGTGCGTGGCGCCGGACGCGCCCACCTGGGTCCAGACAGGTTGTTCCTTGAAGGTCTGGGCGCTGAAGCAGGAAGTAAAGGCGATCTTCATCGGGAGGCTCCTCGTTGTGGGTGCGCGGATGCTAGGAGCCGCCCCGAAACGTCGCCTCCCCCATCCATGGGAGGCGCATGCCGCGGGCCGCAAGGGCTCAGCGCCCCTCGTCTTCCCAGTCGACCCACTCCACCGGATGGGTCTTGAGGTACCCGCTGACGGCGGCACCGACGGTCGGAAAGAACGCGGCTTCGCCCAGCCGCGCGAAGAGCCCGAAGCGCTTCAGCTTGTCCTTGACGGGGTCCTTCATCTCGGCAAAGCACAACTGGATGCCGGCGTCGCGCAAGCTGTCGACCAGCTCGGCCAGCATGTCGGCGGAGGTCACGTCCACGCTGGTGACGGGCTCCGCCGCAACGACCAGCCAGCGCACCGGCGCGGGCGACGACGCGATGGCGTCGCCCACCCGGTCGCGGAACAGCTCGGCATTGGCGAAGAACAGCGGCGCATCCCAGCGAAACAAAACCAGGCCCGGGATGAGGCGCGCATCGGGATAGCGCGTGATGTCGTGGTAGCCCTTGACGCCATCGGCGCGCCCCAGCACCGCGGAATAGGGGCGCCAGGCATCCCACAGGAATTCGATGACCGCGATCACGATGGCCAGGCCGATGCCCTCGACGGCGCCCAGCACGACCACGCCGACCGTGCAGGCGATCGACAGCCAGAACTCCCAGCGCTGGATGCGGTAGATCCGCCGCAGGTCGGCAACCTCGATCAAGCCGATGGCCGATGCGATCACGACCGCGGCCAGTGCGCTGGTGGGCAGGTTCTTCAGCAGGTCCGGCGCCGCCACCAGCAGCAGGGCAACGGCCAGCGCGCCGACGACGCCGGTCAGCTGGGTCCTGGCGCCCGCGGCCTCGGCCACGGGGGTGCGCGACGAACTGCTGCTGACGGCAAAGCCCTGGAAAAATCCGGCCGCCAGGTTGGCGGCGCCCAGCGCCACCATCTCCTGGTTCGGGTCGACGTGGGTGCGGGTGCGCGCCGCATAGACACGGGAGAGCACGCTGGTGTCGGCGAACGAGACGAGCGCGACGGCGCAACCGCCGATCAGCACGGGGCCGATGTCGGCGGCCGTGACCCACGGGATGCCGAATGCCGGCAGGCCCTGCGGGAGGGCGCCGAGCACCGGTACTCCCTCGCGCGTCGCCAGGCCCAGCACGCCGACGACCACGGTCGCGCCCACCACGGCGATCAGGATGCCCGGCACGCGCCGGCGGCCCTTGAGCAGCAGGATGACCCCCAGGGTGCCCGCGCCGACCGTGAGCGTGGTCGCGTGGGTCTTGCCCTCCATCACCGACACGGCGATGGCCTTCAGGGTCGCCAGCGGTGCGTCGCCCTCGACCGAAAAACCCAGCAGCCTGGGCAGCTGGCTGATCAGCACGGTCAACGCGATGCCGTTCATGTAGCCGTAGCGGATCGGCTTGGAAAGAAGTTCGGTGACGAAGCCCAGGCGCGCGACCCCGGCGAGGATGCACACCGTGCCCGACACGATCGCCATCAGGCCCGCCAGGGCGATGGCGCGCTGCGGGTCGCCGCCCGACAGCGGAAGGACGACGGCCAGGATGAGGGCCGCCAACGAGGAATCCGGGCCCAGCACCAGGATCCGGCTGGGGCCGAACACGGCGTACGCGAGCAACGCGACGATGGTCGCGTAGAGGCCGTGGATGCCGGGGACGCCCGACGCCTGCGCGTAGGCAATGCCAACGGGCACCAGCATCGTGGTCAGCACCAGCCCGGCCACGATGTCGTGCCGCAGCCAGGCCAGTTCGTACCCGCGCAGCGTGCGCAGTCCCGGCAGCCAGCGGCGCCATCCGGCCGCATCGGCGGCCTTCGCCCGCGGCGCACTGCGGCCGGGTTCGGAAAGAGGAGGTGGAGGTTCCAGGTCGTTCATGCGCCGCGGGCCACAGGGTGGACGGACAGTGCAGAGGCACGCCGGGAAAGGCAAGGGGGAAGACACGGGTGCCGGCATGGGCCACGCGCCCCTCCCCGCCCCTGCGCCCCGGGTGCCTGCGAAACACGCACTTGACCGGCTGCGCCCGCGCCCGAAATTCGCTAGGCTGTGGTGGCGCGCGATGCCATCGAGCGCGGAGACAACGCGATGAGCCAAGGCACATCTCTTCGTCTGCATGTACCGGAGCCCACCGGGCGGCCGGGGCACGAGACCGATTTCTCCTACCTGCACCTGTCGCGTGCCGGCGAGGTGCGAAAACCCCCGGTCGACGCATCGCCGGCCGACACCAGCGACCTGGCCTACACGCTGGTGCGCGTGCTCGACGACGAAGGCCGCGCCGTCGGCCCGTGGGCGCCGCCGGCCGACCCCGAGCTGCTGCGCCGCGGCCTGCGCGCGATGATGAAGACACGCGCCTTCGATGCCCGCATGCTGATCGCGCAGCGGCAGAAGAAGATCTCCTTCTACATGCAGTGCCTGGGCGAAGAGGCCATCGCCACCGGCCACGCGCTGGTGCTGCAGCAGGGCGACATGTGCTTTCCCACCTACCGCCAGCAGGGCCTGCTGCTGGCGCGCGACGACGTGACGCTGCTGGAGCTGACCTGCGAGCTGATGTCCAACGAGCGCGACCCGCTCAAGGGGCGGCAGCTGCCGGTGTGCTATTCGATGAAGCGGGCTGGCTTCTTCTCGATCTCGGGCAACCTGGCCACGCAGTTCATCCAGGCGGTGGGCTGGGGCATGGCCTCGGCGATCAAGGGCGACACGCGCATCGCCTCGGGCTGGATCGGCGACGGCGCCACCGCCGAGTCCGACTTCCACACGGCGCTGACCTTCGCGCACGTCTACCGCGCGCCGGTGATCCTGAACGTGGTCAACAACCAGTGGGCGATCTCCACCTTCCAGGCCATCGCCGGCGGCGAGGCCACCACCTTCGCGGCGCGCGGCGTGGGCTGCGGCATCGCGTCGCTGCGCGTCGACGGCAACGACTTCCTCGCGGTGCTGGCGGCCTCGCGCTGGGCGGCCGAGCGCGCCCGCAGCAACCTGGGGCCGACGCTGATCGAGTGGGTCACCTACCGCGCCGGCGCGCATTCGACCTCGGACGATCCGTCGCGCTACCGGCCAGCCGACGACTGGGCGCATTTCCCGCTGGGCGATCCGGTCGCGCGCCTGGCGCAGCACCTGACGGCGATCGGCGCCTGGTCGCAGCAGGAGCACGCGCAGACGCAGGCCGACATGCAGGCGCAGGTGAACACCGCGGTGAAGGAGGCCGAGCGCTTCGGCTCCATGGCCGACGGGCACGTCGCGGGCGACGCCGCCCTGTTCGAGGATGTCTACAAGGACATGCCCGAGCACCTGAAGCGCCAGCGCGAACAGCTGGCATCCGAGGGGTGACGGCCATGGCCTCGATGACGATGATCCAGGCCCTGCGCTCCGCCATGGACGTGATGCTGGAGCGCGACGACAACGTGATCGTCTACGGCCAGGACGTGGGCTACTTCGGCGGCGTGTTCCGCTGCACCGAAGGCCTGCAGGCCAAGTACGGCCGCTCGCGCGTGTTCGATGCGCCGATCAACGAGGGCGGCATCGTCGGCTCGGCCATCGGCATGGGCGCCTACGGCCTGCGCCCGGTGGTGGAGGTGCAGTTCGCCGACTACGTCTATCCGGCCTACGACCAGATCGTGTCCGAGGCGGCGCGCCTGCGCTACCGCTCGGCGGGCGATTTCACCGCGCCGATCACCATCCGCATGCCATGCGGCGGCGGCATCTACGGCGGCCAGACGCACAGCCAGAGCCCGGAGGCGCTGTTCACGCACGTGTGCGGGCTGCGCACGGTGATGCCCTCCAATCCGCGCGATGCCAAGGGCCTGCTGATCGCCTCGATCGAGAACGACGACCCGGTCATCTTCCTGGAGCCCAAGCGGCTGTACAACGGCCCCTTCGACGGCCACCACGACCGGCCGCTGGTGCCCTGGTCGGCGCATCCGCTGGGCGAGGTGCCCGAGGGCTACTACACGGTGCCGCTGGAGTCGGCCACCGTGTTCCGCCCCGGCGCCGACCTGACGGTGATCAGCTACGGCACCATGGTCTTCGTCTGCGAAGCGGCCGCGCGCGAGACCGGCATCGACGCCGAGATCATCGACCTGCGCAGCCTGTGGCCGCTGGACCTGCAGACGCTGGTCGCCTCGGTGAAGAAGACCGGCCGCTGCGTGATCGTGCACGAGGCCACGCGCACCAGCGGCTTCGGCGCCGAGCTGACGGCGCTGGTGCAGGAGCATTGCTTCCACCACCTGGAAGCACCGATCGGGCGCGTGGCCGGCTGGGACACGCCCTACCCGCATGCGCAGGAGTGGGCCTACTTCCCCGGTCCGGCGCGCGTCGGCGCGGCCTTGCGCCGCGCCATGGAGAACTGAATGGGCACGCTCACGATCAAGGTGCCGGACCTGGGCGAAGGCATTGCCGAGGTGGAGCTGGTGGCGTGGCGCGTGCAGCCCGGCGACACGGTGGCCGAAGACCAGGTGCTGGCCGACGTGATGACCGACAAGGCCACCGTCGAGATTCCCTCGCCGGTCGCGGGCCGGGTGGTCGCGCTCGGCGGCGAGGTGGGACAGCAGATCGCGGTGGGCGCGGAGCTGATCCGGATTGACGTGACGGGCGGCGGTGAGGCACGGGAGGAGGCGCCGGTCGTATCGGCGGCGGCGCCTGCAGCGGTGCCTGCACCGGCACCGGCCGAACACGCGCGCCCCTCGGCCGGCAAGCCGCTCGCCGCGCCCGCGGTGCGCCATCGGGCGGCGGTCCTCGGCATCGATCTGCGGCAAGTGCCGGGCAGCAGCGCGGACGGCCGCATCCTGCACGAGGCCCTCGACGCCTGGCTGCTGCGCCGGCCCGGTCCGCCGGCGCCGGATGCCGCGCGCTACGCCGAGCGCCACGACGAGGAGGCCGTGCCCGTGACCGGCGTGCGCCGCCGCATCGCGCAGCGCATGCAGGACGCGATGCGCCGCATTCCGCACTTCACCTACGTCGAGGAGGTCGACGTGACCGAGCTGGAGTTGCTGCGCGCCCGCATCAACGAACGCTGGGGCGGCGAGCGGGCGCACCTGACGCTGCTGCCGCTGCTGGTGCGCGCGGTGGTGCTGGCGGTGCCGCGCTTCCCGCAGATCAATGCCCGCTTCGACGACGAGGCGGGCGTGCTCACGCGCCACGGCGCGGTGCATGTCGGCATCGCGACCCAGACCGCGGCCGGCCTCATGGTGCCGGTGCTGCGCCATGCGGAGGCGCGCGACCTCTGGTCGAGCGCGACCGAGATCGCCCGCCTGGCCGACGCCGCACGCGCGGGCCGGGCCACGCGCGACGAGCTGAGCGGCTCGACCCTCACCGTCACCAGCCTGGGCGCGCTGGGCGGCATTGCCTCCACGCCGATCATCAACGCGCCCGAGGTGGCGATCGTCGGCGTCAACCGCATCGTGCAGCGCCCGGTGATGCTGGGAGGCGCGGTGGTCGCGCGCCGCATGATGAACCTGTCCTCCTCCTTCGACCACCGCGTGGTCGACGGCCAGCTGGCGGCCGAATTCGTGCAGGCCGTGCGGGCTTCGCTCGAGTGCCCGGCGCTGCTTTTCATCGAGTAGCCGCCCCGCACAGGCCTCACCGCCCCGGCGCGCGGCGGGGGTACCCCGTCGACCGGAACGCCCCGGGAATACCCTCTGAACCCCCTGCAATCTTCTTGCCTACAGTTCTTGTATGCAAGAAAAAGCGATCCTTGCATGCAAAACCTCGACACGACAACGACAGGAGATTTCCATGCCTCGCTTTGCCAAATCGCTCTTCGGACAGGTGGTCATCGCACTGGTGATCGGCGTGCTCGTCGGCCTCTTTGCGCCCGAGTTCGCCGCCAAGCTCAAGCCACTGGGTGACGGCTTCATCAAGCTGATCAAGATGATCATTCCCGTGCTGGTGTTCTGCGTGGTGGTGCACGGCATCGCCGGCGCGGGCGACCTCAAGCGCGTGGGCCGGGTCGGCGTGAAGGCGCTGATCTACTTCGAGGTGCTGACCACCATCGCGCTGGCGATGGGCCTGGTGCTGGCCTTCGTGTTCGAGCCGGGCGTGGGCATGAACGTCGACCCCAAGGCGCTCGACGCCAGCGCGATGAGCGCGTACGCCTCGAACGCCGACAAGCTCACCAGCGGCGGCACGGTCGAGTTCCTGATGAAGCTCATCCCCACCACGGTGGTGGCCGCCTTCGCCACGGGCGACGTGCTGCAGGTGCTGCTGTTCGCGGTGCTGTTCGGCTGCGCGCTGTCGCTGCTGGGCGATCGCGGCGCGCCGGTGGCGGCGGTGGTGGACGCGCTCTCGCTGGTGCTGTTCAAGATCATGGGCATCATCATCAAGCTGGCGCCGCTGGGCGTGCTGGGCGCCATTGCCTTCACGGTCGGCAAGTACGGCATCGGCTCGCTCAAGCAGCTGGGCATGCTGGTCGCCCTCTTCTACGGCGCGGTGCTGGTCTTCGTGTTCGTGGTGCTCGGGCTGGTGATGCGCATGTCGGGCTTCAGCCTCTGGAAGCTGCTGCGCTACCTGCGCGAAGAGCTGGCCATCGTCTTCGCCACCACCTCGTCGGACAGCGTGCTGCCGCAGATCATGGCCAAGCTGCGCCGCATGGGCATCCGCGATTCGACGGTGGGCCTGGTGATTCCCACGGGCTACTCGTTCAACCTCGACGCGTTCTCGATCTACATCACGCTGGCGGCGGTGTTCATCGCGCAGGCCACCAACACGCCGATCTCGATGGCCGACCTGCTGACCATCCTGGCGATTGCGCTGGTCACCTCCAAGGGCGCGCACGGCGTGCCGGGCTCGGCGATCGTGGTGCTGGCCGCCACGCTGCATGCGATTCCGGCGATTCCCGCCATCGGCCTGGTGCTGGTGCTGTCGGTCGACTGGTTCATGGGCATCGCCCGCGCGCTGGGCAACCTGATCGGCAACTGCGTGGCCACCGTGGCGATCGCCGCGTGGGAAGGCGACATCGACCGCGAACGTGCCCATGCCGTGCTCGACGGCACCTATTCGCCCGACGACGAGCCGCTGGCCGAGGCGCCCGTGGTAAACACCGGCACCGCCGCTTCCACCGCCCACTGAAAAAAATGCCCGCCGACGTCAGCCCCACCGCCATCGCCGAACGCGTCGTCGAGGCCATCCTCGCGCAGAAGCTCGCGCCCGGCGACCGGCTCGGCGAGCAGGCGCTGGCCGAGAACTTCTCGGTCAGCCGCACCATGGTGCGCGAGGCGCTGATGCAGCTGCAGGCGCGCGGTTTCGTCGAGGTGCAGTCGCGCCGCGGCTGGTACGTGGTGGAGCCCTCGGCCGAAGAAGCGCGCGACGCCTTCTCGGCACGCCGCATCGTCGAGGCCGGCATCCTGGCCGCCAGCGAAGGCCGGCCGCTGGGCCAGGTGATCCGCAAGCTGCGCGATCACATCGCCGACGAGCAGCGCGCCATCGAAGGCGCCGACGCCGCCACGCGCGCCTTCCTGCTGGCCGACTTCCATGTCTGCCTGGCCGAGCAGATGGGCCACCAGTTATTGGTCGACGTGCTGCGCGACCTCACGGCGCGCACCACGCTGGCCGCCACGCTCTACCAATCGAAGCACGAGGCCGGACAGTCGTGCGCGGAGCACGGCGCCATCGTCGCGGCGCTCGAGGCCGGCAACATCGAGCAGGCGCGCCAGCTCATGCTCGACCACATCGGCAATGTCGAACGGGCGCTGGAAGTCGACGCCACCGCCGAGCCCGACGCGCCGAGCCGGCTGCGCGCCACGCTCGCGCCGGTGGCGCTGCCGCGTGCCGCCAGGCGTTGAAGCTGTGCATTTGTGCCGCCATCAGCTATCGATTGCATAGCTGACACCCGCCGCCGGCCCTGCGCCTGCGGCGTTTTTCTTGGGCAACCCTGTTGCGCCGCACAAGGGCGCGCCGACTGACACAGCGGCGGGTTCCGGCTCGGCTACAGTCCGAGACACTTATGAACTCTCCCCAACTCCAGCGCGGCGTCTTCCTCGCCCTGCTTGCCGCCGTCACCGTCGCCTTTCTGTGGGTGCTGATGCCGTTCTTCGGCGCGGTGCTCTGGGGGGTGGCGCTGGCGATTCTGTTCACGCCGCTGTTCAAGTGGCTGCTCAAGAAGATGCCCGGCCGGCGCAACGTGGCCGCGATGTCCACGCTGGCGATCTGCCTGTTCATCGTGATCCTGCCGCTGGCGATGGTGGGCGTGTCGCTGGTGCAGGAGATCGCGCTGATCACGCAGAGCATCCGCTCGGGCCAGATCAACTTCGCGGCCTACTTCCAGCAGATCCTGAATGCCACGCCGCAGTGGCTGCTGAACATCGTGGAGCGCTTCAACCTCGGCGACATGGCGGCCTGGCAGGCGCGCGTCTCGGCCATCGCGGGCCAGGCCAGCCAGCTCATCGCCAGCCAGGCGCTGGCCATCGGGCAGAACACCTTCGACTTCGTGGTGAGCTTCTTCGTGATGCTGTACCTGCTGTACTTCCTGGTGCGCGACGGCACGTCGCTCTCGAAAACCATGCGCGACGCGCTGCCGCTGGCCAAGCCGCACACGCACTACCTGCTGAACAAGTTCACCACCGTGATCCGTGCCACCGTGAAGGGCAACGTGGCCGTGGCCATTGCGCAGGGCACCATCGGCGGGCTGGCCTTCTGGTTCCTGGGCGTGCAAGGCGCGCTGCTGTGGGCGGTGCTGATGGCCTTCCTGTCGCTGCTGCCGGCCGTGGGCGCGGCGCTGATCTGGGGCCCCGTGGCCATCTACTACCTGGCCACCGGGCACTTCTGGCAGGGCGGCGTGCTGATCTTCATCGGCGTGTTCGTGATCGGCCTGGTCGACAACATCCTGCGCCCCGTGCTGGTGGGCAAGGACACGCAGATGCCCGACTACATCGTGCTGATGTCGACCATCGGCGGCATGGCGATCTTCGGCATCAACGGCTTCGTGATCGGGCCGGTGATCGCGGCGCTGTTCATGGCGGCCTGGAGCCTCTTTGCGGACTCGGGCCATGTGGGCACGGGGCACGCAACCGAAGAAGCCGTAGAAGCCCCGAAGAACGGGCAGGACAAGGCCTGACACCGGTCGCGGCCCTTCCCGGGCCGCGGCGTTCGCTCCTTCTGCGCGCATTTCGCGCGCGCAATCACGCATTCCGTCGCATGACGCTGGGCACCGCCCGGCGACTGCGGGATCGTCGGGCCCTCCACCCACCACGAGGCCTGCCATGCACCTTCCCGCTTTCCTCTCCCGCCCCGCCGCGCGCGGCCTGATCGCCGCTGCCGCGCTCGCCCCGCTCGGCGCCCTGGCCGCCGACCTGAACCTGCGCATCGCCGACGGCCCGGCCGCCGGCGCCACGCTCTACGTCGCGCTGTACAACGACGCCGCCAGCTACGCCGAGAGCAAGGCCGTCGCCTCGCAGACCGCGCCCCTGCGCGAAGGCAAGGCCCGCTTCGTCTTCACCGACCTGGCGCCGGGCCGCTACGCGCTGCGCGTGTTCGCCGACGAGAACGGCAACGGCAAGCTCGACACCAACCTGGTGGGCATGCCGATCGAACGCTACGGCTTCTCGAACGACGCCAAGGGCAACCGCGGCGCGCCCGACTTCGAGGCCGCGGCATTGCGCATCGACGCCGACGCGCAGGCCGTCATCCACCTGCGCTGAGGAGACACGGCCATGGAACGACGCGAACTCCTGCGCCTGCTGGCCACGGCCGGCGCCCTGCCCCTGCCCCTGCTCGCCCCGCTCGCACGCGCGGCCGGCACCACCGATGACTGGCAAGCCCAGTTCGAAGCCGCCGACGCGCCCTGGAAGATCGGCTTCGCCACACCGCCGGGCGACCTGCCGCTGACCCGCGCCACCGTGCGCGGGCGCTTCCCCGACGCCGTCGCCGGCACGCTGTTTCGCATCGGACCGGCCGGCCACGACCTGGGCGGCGAGCGCTACCACCACTGGTTCGACGGCGACGGCATGGTGCATCGCTTCGTCATCGAAGGGGCCGACGTGCGCCACCAGGGTCGCTACGTCGCCACGCCCAAGCGCGTGGCCGAGGTGAAGGCCGGCCGCCACCTCACCGAAGCCTTCGGCACCATGCCGCCGGGCGTGGAGCCGCCCACCTCGGCCGACGCCATCAACGTCGCCAACACCAGCGTGCTGCCGATGCAGGGCGAGGTGCTGGCGCTGTGGGAAGGCGGTTCGGCCACGCGCATCGACGCGCGCACGCTCGACACGCTGGGCGTGAAGACCTGGCGCGCCGACCTTGCGGGCATGCCCTTCTCGGCGCACCCCAAGGTCGACCCGGACGGCACGGTGTGGAACTTCGGCGTGAGCTCTGGCCAGAGCCTGCTGGCGCTGTACGAGATCGCGCCCGGCGGCGCGTTGCGCCGCGCGGCCGTGGTGCCGGTGCCCGAGCTGCCCATGGTCCACGACTTCGCCGTGACCGCGCGGCACCTCGTGTTCCTCATGCCGCCGCTGGTGTACGACAGCAAGCGCAAGGAGGCCGGCGCGAGCTTTCTCGACGCCCACGTATGGCGGCCCGAACTCGGCATGCGCGCGCTGGTGGTCGACAAGCAGGACTGGGAGAAGCGCCAGCTGCTCGAGCTGCCGGCCGGCTTCCTGTTCCACGTCGGCAATGCATGGGAAGAAGACACGCCGCGCGGTGCGCGCATCCACATCGACTACGTGCGCACGCAGAACGCCGAGTCGGTGTTCACCAGCAACCGCGAGGTGATGCGCGCGCGCCGCGTGCGCCGCAACGAACCGCGCCTGACCGTCGCCACGCTCGACCTGGGAACGGGCAAGGCCACGCAGCGGGAACTGCCGCTGGAAGCCGAGTTCCCCCGCATCGACCCGCGCCGCGTCGGCCTGCGCCACCGCCAGGTCGTGCACGCCACACAGACGCGCGCCGACGTGCCCGGCTTCGGCGCCGTTGCGCGCACCGACATCGAGAGCGGACGCAGCCAGCGCTTCAGCTACGGCGCGCAGGCCATCGTGGAAGAGCACGTCTTCGTGCCAGACGGCGCCAAGGCCGGCTGGGTGCTGGGCACGGCGCTCGACTTCGGCCGGCAGCGCACAGTGCTGTCGTGCTTCGCCGCCGACCACCTGGCCGCCGGGCCGGTGGCGCAGGCGACGCTGCCTTACGCGCTGCCGCTGGGGTTGCACGGCGCCTTCGTGAAGGCCTGAACCCCCGACCGCTGCGGGCCACGCGCACGCGGGGCCTGCAGCGGTCACGCGTTCAGGCGGCCTTTGCGATCGGGATCGTCATGCCCCGGTGCACCTCCGCCTCGCCGTGCCTGGCCAGCAGCTGCATCAGGTGCTTGCGGATCAGCATGCCCGGGCGGTCGGACTCCATCGAGTACTCCACGCCGCGCCGGCGCGTGTCGACCAGCGCGTCGGGGTCGGTCGACTCGAGGATGTCCTTGTCCTCGCGCGTGATCTCCTCGTCGAAGTCGATCAGCATCTGCGCCGCGCAATCGGCCTCGGTGTCGTTGCGGAACAGCCATTGGCACAGCTGCATGCGCCCGTCGTCGATGGGCGTGAAGCAGTTGATGATGATGTGGCGGATGCCGCTCGGGTACTCGATGTCGAGGCGGCGCGAAAACGGCAGGAAGTAGGCGTTGCGCATGTGGCGCGTGGTGATCGCGTCGGTCACGCCGCTGATGGCGTGGAACTTCGCCGGGTTGGTCGCTTCGATCACCGTCTCGGCATGGAAGCCCGACTCGCTTTCCACCAGCTCGTACTTGCTCGGCTTCGGGCTTGCGGCCACACCGAAGGTGGCGCGGTGCACGAAGCTGAAGTGCGAGTTGTCGAAGGAGTTTTCGAGCGCGCGCATCGGGCTGGTCTGCCACTCTTCGTAGAACTGGAAGATGGTGCGGTAGCCCGGGTCGTCGAACTCGGGAATGGCCGGGATGTCGGCGATGGGGTCCTCCAGTGCCACCCAGGCGTAGCCGTAGCGCGCGGTGCAGGGGTAGGCCGTGGTCTTGTACTCGGGCGAGATCTTGCGGTCGGGCTCGTACTGCGGAATGCGCACCACCTGGCCGCTGCGGTCGTAGGTCCAGCCGTGGTAGCCGCACTGGATCGCGCCCTGCCCGCAGGCCTTGCCTTCGCCGTCCACGCACCAGCCCTTCGAAAGCTTCGCGGTGCGGTGGCAGCAGCGGTCGCGCAGGGCAGCCGGCTGGCCGTCGGCGTCGAGAAAGAGAACGATGTCTTCGCCCAGCAGCCGGAAAGGCTTGGGGCCGTGGGCCAGTTCGGTGAGCGGCATGACGGCATGCCAGAACTTGCGGAAGACGGGTTGTCGGGTGACGAGCATGGGCGAACTCCTTCGTTGTTGCGTGGGGGGACGAACGTGAAAGAGCAATTTCCTGCTTCGTCGGCATGCCTGATGAACGGCATGCGCGAGGCTGAACGCTTCTACTCTGCGCCGATCGACTTGCAATTAGCGCGCCCGGATTGTGGCGCGCCCTTGTCGCGCCTCCAAGCCCCGCGCCGCCATGCCCGAGCGCCGCACCCTGGCATGCCTCATGCAAGACAGCGAGCAAGAGTAGAAGCGTTCAGCAGCGCACGCACCAACCCCGTGCGCCCGCCCGGAAATTGCTCTTGAGGCGCCTCCCGCCCGCGGTGGGAGGCATCCGTCAAGACCACCGACTCCGAGGCCCCACCATGCAACGCCGATCCTTTCTTGCCGCCGCTGCCGCCACCCTCGCCGCCCCTGCCGTGTTCGCGCAGGGCGGCAAGCTCACACCGCTCAAGTTCACGCTCGACTTCCGCATCAACGGCCAGACCGCGCCCTTCTTCCTGGCGCAGGCCAGGGGCTACTACCGCGACGAGGGGCTGGACGTGACGATCGACACCGGCGCCGGCTCGGTCGCATCGATCACCCGCATCGCGAGCGGCGTCTACCAACTGGGCCTGGGCGACATCAGCTCGCTGGTCGAGTTCAATGCACAGAACCCGGGCACGCCGGTGGTGCAGGCCGTGTACCAGTACTACAACCGTGCACCGTTCGTGATCATCGGGCGCAAGGACCGCGGCGTGACCGGCGACTTCAAGAGCCTCACGGGCAAGAAGGTGGCAGCCGCAGCCGTCGAGTCCACGCGCCGCGCCTGGCCGATGGTGGCGCGCAAACAGGGCATGCGCGGCGACGCCTTCCAGTGGCAGACCACCGACTTCAGCGCGCGCGACAACGTGATGGTGCGCGGCGACGTCGATGCCGCCACCTACTTCCACGACTCGGCCGTCTCGCTCTTCGCGCGCATGAAGGCCGAGGAACTCTCAGTGCTCAAGTATTCGGACGCGGGCGTCAACCTGTACGGCAACGCGATCCTGGCGAGCAGCAACCTCATCGCGCAGAACCCGAAGGTGGTGGCGGCTTTCTTGCGCGCCACCAACCGCGCGATCGTCGAGACCTTTGCCAACCCGGTGCCCAGCATCGCGGCCATGCGCCAGCGCGAACCGATCCTGGACGAGAAGGTCGAACTCGAACGCTGGGGCCTCACGGCGCAGTACGTGGGCGCGGCGGACACGCGCGGCCACGGGCTGGGCGACATCCGCAAGCTCACGCTCGAACAGCAGGTCGACGAGGTGGCCGACACCTTCGGCCTGAAGACGCGGCCCTCGGCCGATGCCCTCTTCAACGGCGCGATGCTGCCTGCGCGCAGCGAGCGCCTTCTTCCCGCACCCAAGGCATGACCCCTCCTGAAAACCCCACTCCTTCCCTCCCCGAAGAAACCACGCTCGACGAGCGCGACGGCCGCTACCTGCGCAAGGCCATCGTGTGGTCGCACGCCGCGCGCCGGCGCGGCAACCGGCCCTTCGGCTCGGTCATCGTTTCGGCCGCCGGCGAAGTGCTGGCCGAGGCTGCGAACAGCAACGCCGAAACCGGCGACTGCACCGCGCACGCCGAGGTGAACGCGCTGCGCGCGCTGGCCGGTCGCGGCCTCACGCGCGAAGAACTGGCGGGCGCCACGCTCTATGCCTCGGGCGAACCCTGCGTGATGTGCGCGGGTGCGATCTTCTGGTCGAACATCGGCCGCGTGGTGTTCGGCATCGACGCGCAGCGGCTGCGTGTGTTCCGTGGCGAGCGGCAGGACCAGCGCGATGCGGAGCTGTCGTGCCGCGACGTGTTCCGCGCGTCGCCGCATGCCATCGAATGCATCGGGCCGGCATTGATCGACGAAGCCGCCGCCGCGCATGACGGCGCCTGGAAGACCTAGACTCCCCGCATGCCCTGGCACGCCCGTCTCCACCTCGCCTACCAAAAAGAAGCCGACCGCAGCGTCGCCCGTTTCCGCCACGACGGCCCGCTGCGCATCCTGCAGAGCCTCTACCCCGAGGGCGACGCCGTGTGCCACAACGTGCTGGTGCACCCGCCGGGCGGCCTCGTGGGCGGCGACACGCTCGACATCGACATCGAAGCCGCCGACGGCAGCCACGGCCTGATCACCACGCCCGGCGCTTCGCGCTTCTACCGATCCGAAGGCGAGACCGCGCTGCAGCGAACGCGCATCCGGCTCGCACCGGGCGCGCGGCTCGAATGGTTGCCGCTCGAAGCCATCTGCTACAGCGGCTGCCAGGCCGAGAACCGGCTCACGCTCGAGGTCGCACCGGGTGCCGAGATGATCGGCTGGGACGTGTGCGCACTCGGCCTGCCCAACGCCAACCAGCCCTTCGAACGCGGCACCTACCTGCAGCACATCGAGGCGCCCGGCGTGTGGCTGGAGCGTGGGCGCATCGATGCGAGTGATCACCGCCTGCTGCAAAGCCCGCTGGGCCTGGGCGGCCACCGCTGCCTCGCCTCGCTGTTCGTCGTGGCCGGCTCGCCGATGGCCAAGGCACGGCGCGAGGCCCTGCTGGCGCAGGCGCGCGGGCTGCTCGAAGTGCACGAACTGCACGAGAGCGCGGGCGCGACCAGCCCACATGCGGAGGTGGTGGTGCTGCGCGTGCTCGCGCCGGTGGTCGAGCCCGCGATGCAGCTGCTGCGGCAGGTCTGGCAGGCGTGGCGCGGCGAGCTGTGGCAACTGCCGGCGGCCACGCCGCGCATCTGGGCGACCTGAGGAGCAGGCGGCCGTCGCCGCTACTGTCGTGTCTTCAGGCGGTAGGTGCCGTTGAACGGGTATGGGGACGAACTGCTTTGCCCCACCGCCTGCACGTCGACCGTCAGCGTGTGGCCCGAGAAAACGAGCGCGCCCGTGAGACGCGGCCTGCGCTCCTTCTCGTAGTGCTCCCGCAGCCGGAGGTCGACAGGGTGCGTGGAAGGCGCCTTCTTTTCGGCCGCCTTGTCGAACTCGCTCACCTCGTACACCGAGGCGTCGGCTGCGTCGACGCGCCCTTCGATCGACGGCACCCGGATGCGGGATTCGAGTTCGTAGCTGCGGTGGAAGATCAGTGACACAGGGTCATGCACCATCAAGCCCCGGGTGGCGTAGAGCGTGACCTCGTAGCCGTCGGCGGTCCGGGTGACGGTCGCGTCGGGCTTGTTGCCTGTTGCCGTGCACCCGGCGAGCGCGAGCGCGGACAGCATCCAGGACACGGTGCGCATGCGTCGGTTCGCAGAAGAAGGAGTGGGCATGCAACGGCGCGCTCGTGAAGGAGCGCCGAGTATGGCCGCACCGCACCCACCATCAACCGCAGGCGATCTTTCCGGACGGCGCGCTGCGCAACCTGTTGAGAAACGCCAGCTGCACCCTGGCCGTTTCGCTGCCCTGCCCGGCGGCGCGCAGCATCCACGTGCGCGCTTCGCAGCGGTCGGCCTTCACGGCCGATCCGTACAGCGTGGGCCCCGTCAGCAGCACCATGCCGAGCATCTCCTGCGCCTCGGGATGGCCTTCGGTGGCGGCCTGGCGCAGCTGCTCGAGCATCGTGCGGTAGTCGCGTGCGGCCTGCGCTTCGAGGGCGAGCTGGTAGCGCTGCTCGGTCTGCAGATCGGTGTTCACATCGAAAGGCTTGGCCGCAGCGATGGCGGCGACGAGGCACAGCGCGCCTGACAGGACAATGCGCCAGCGCAGCGACCAACTGGCGATCTGGTTGAGTTCGGATGACATCGGTTTTTTCTCCACGGGTTGCGTGGCACCGATGGTCCCGCGAAGGCGCGCGCAGGAGAAACTGGAATTCACGCAGGACGCCTCAGGCGGCGCCTGAGCCCCCGTTCAGAACATCGCCAGCACCGCCGCATTCACCGCATAACCGCCGACCGTCAGGAACACGAACAGCAGTGCCCCCAGCTTGAGCGGTTGCGCCCCGGCCTTGCGCAGGCTGACAGCGCTGGTGCGCAGGCCCATCGCGGCCATGGCGGTGGCCAGCAGCAGCGTGTCGAGCTGCACCAGCGCGGCGACGAGTGCATGCGGCAGCACGTCGAGCGAATGCACCGCGCTCACGGCGATGAACAGCACCGCGAACCATGGCACGCGCACCTGGCGCCAGCACGCGCCCAGGCTCGCCGCGCCCGGCGTCGAGGCCGCCACGCGGAACGACAGGCCCATGAGGAACGGCGCCAGCATCATCACGCGCAGCATCTTCTCGACCACGGCCGCGTTGGCCGCGCCCGGACTGACCGCTTCGCCCACCGCGACCACCTGCGCCACCTCGTGGATGGTGGAGCCCGCGAAGAGACCGAAGGCATGTTCCGTTAGCCCGAGGTACGGATAGAGCAGCGGATACGCCACCATCGACAGCGTGCCGAACACCACCACCGTGGCGACGGCGATCGACACCTTGTGCTCTTCGCCGCGCACCACAGGCTGCGTGGCCATCACGGCGGCGGCGCCACAGATGGCGCTGCCCGCGCCGATGAGCGCGGCGGTCTCGCGGTCGAGCCCCAGCCAGCGCGTGCCGATGCGCACGGCGAGGCCGAAGGTCAGCGCCACCATCGCCATCGCGATCAGCACGCCAGGCCAGCCGATGGCGCCGATGTCGCTCAGCGAAATGCGAAAGCCGTAGAGCACGATGCCCGCGCGCAGCAAGGCGCTGCGCGCGAAGTCCACGCCGGCGCCGGTGCGCTGCGACACCGCAGAGAACACCGTGTTGCCCGCCACCATGCCCAGCGCGATGGCCAGCGTGAGCGCGCTCAGGCCCAGGTGCACCATCGGCGGCCATTCGGCCAGCAGCGCGGCGGCGGCCGCCAGCAGTGCAGACAGCAACACGCCGGGGCCGCAGCGGCGAACGAAGGAGAAACCGGGCAAGGAGGCGGCAAGGGAGGACATGGACCCGAGCTTAGGAATCGACACCCCATGAGTCAAAGACATAAACTTCACCGATGCATGAAGTTAAGTTATGACCCTGAACCTGCACCTGGTGCGTCTGTTCGTCGCCGTGGCCGAGGCGGGCAGCTTCTCGCGCGCGGCCGAGGGCCTGTGGATCAGCCAGCCGGCGGTGTCCAAGGGCATCCGCGAGCTGGAGCACCAGCTCGACCTGACGCTCATCGAGCGCGGCGCGGGCAAGGGCTTTCGGCTCACCGAGGCCGGCGCGTCGCTGCTCACGCATGCGCGCGGCATCTTCGCGATGGAGCGCGCGGCGCTGGACGACGTGCGTGCCCGCGTCGGCGTGCAGCGCGGCAGCCTCACGCTGGGCGCCAGCACCACGGTGGCGAGCTACTGGCTGCCGCCGCAGATCGCGGCCTTCTGCGCCGCTTATCCGGCGGTGGTGCCGCGCGTCACGGTCGGCAACACGCAGTGGGTGTGCGAGCAGCTGCTCGAATGCCGCATCGACCTCGCGCTGGTCGAGGGCCGCGTGGACGAAGAGCGCGTGGACGTGCGCGAATGGACCACCGACCCGCTCGCCATCGTCGCGCCGCCCGATGCCGCCCTGCCCCGGCGCGGCGTGACGGCCGCGCTGCTCGGCCGGCAGAACTGGATCCTGCGCGAGCCGGGCTCTGGCACGCGCCAGGCCACCGAGGCGCTGTGCGCGGCGCACGGCATCGACGCGCCGCCGTGGATGGAAATGGCGAGCAACGAAGCCATTGCGCGCACCGTGGCCAGCGGCGTCGGCATCTCGATGCTGCCGCGCGTGGTGGTGGCCGACATGCTCGCGCTGGGCACGCTGCGCGAGCTGAAGCTGCCGGGCGCGGTGCTGTCGCGGCCGCTGTACCGGCTGGCGCTCAAGAACCGGCCGCTCTCGCCGGCGGCGCTGCGGATGGCGCAGATCCTCGACGCCTCGTGATATGGAAAAAGGGCGCACCGTGTGCGCCCTTTTTCGTTGTCAGCCGGCTGCCGCTAGCAGCAGCGGCCCTTGCCCGCGCCGTAGCGCGCCTCGAGCCGCTCGCGAAAGAATTCCTCGTAGCTCATCGGCGCCCGGTCCGGGTGGGTGGCCGCCATGTGCGTCAGGTAGACGTCGTAGTCGGGCAGCCCGACCATGAGCCGCAGCGACTGCTTGATCGAGCGGGCGATGTAGCGCCCGGCTTCCGGCATGGCGAGGCCCATGGCGTGCTTGCGCCCGGTCAGTGGGCGGCGGACGAGGCCGCGCCCATCGCCTCGAACGGCGTCTCCTGCGTGGTCGGCCGGTTGGCCGCACGGGCTGCGAGGCAAGCCTTGATGCTGTAGACCAGCACGCTCAGCACCACGAAGATGAACAGCGCGCACAGCGCCGCGTCGAGCCGGTCGTTGAAGACGATGCGCGACATGGCTTCGGGCGTCTTGGCCGGCGCGATCAGCACGCCGTTGGCCAGGCCGTCGGCGTACTTGGCCGCGTGCGACAGGAAGCCGATCTTCGGATCGCTCGAGAAGATCTTCTGCCAGCCCGCCGTCAGCGTGCAGGCCAGCAGCCACACGGCCGGCGCCGCCGCCACCCAGGCGTAGCGCTCGCGCTTCATGCGGAACAGCACGACCACGCCCAGCATCAGCGCCACCGCGGCCAGCATCTGGTTGGAGATGCCGAACAGCGGCCACAGCGTGTTGATGCCGCCCAGCGGATCGACCACGCCCTGGTACAGGAAGTAGCCCCAGGCCGCCACGCACAGCGCGGTGGCGATCAGATTGGCCGGCAGCGAGTCGGTGCGCTTGAGCGCGGGCACGAAGCTGCCCAGCAGGTCCTGCAGCATGAAGCGGCCGGCGCGCGTGCCGGCGTCCACCGCCGTGAGGATGAAGAGCGCCTCGAACAGGATCGCGAAGTGGTACCAGAAGGCCATCATGGCCTGCCCGCCGATCACCTGGTGAAGGATGTGGGCCATGCCCACGGCCAGCGTCGGCGCGCCGCCGGTGCGCCCGAGGATGGTGGTCTCGCCCACGTCCTTGGCCGTCTGCAGCAGCATCTCGGGCGTGACCACGAAGCCCCAGCCGGAGATCGTTGCGGCGGCCTGTTGCACCGTGGTGCCGACCAGCGCGCCCGGGCTGTTCATCGCGAAGTAGATGCCCGGCTCGATGCACGAGGCCGCCACCAGCGCCATCACGGCGACGAAGGATTCGGCCAGCATGCCGCCGTAGCCGATGAAGCGCGCGTGGCGCTCGTTGTCGAGCATCTTGGGCGTGGTGCCCGAAGAGATCAGCGCGTGGAAGCCCGAGACGGCGCCGCAGGCGATGGTGATGAACAGGAACGGGAACAGGCTGCCCGACCACACTGGGCCGTTGCCTTGCGCGAACTGCGTGATGGCGGGCATCTGCAGCGTGGGCATCACGACCACGATGCCGATGGCCAGCGCGATGATCGTGCCGATCTTCAGGAAGGTCGACAGGTAGTCGCGCGGCGCCAGCAGCAGCCACACCGGCAGGCTGGCGGCCACGAAGCCGTAGCCCACGAGCATCCAGGTGAGCGCCTTGCCGTCGAAGGTGAAGGCCGGGCCCCACACCGGGTGCTGGCTGACCCACTGGCCGCCGAAGATGGCCGCCATGAGCAGCACGAAGCCGATCACCGACACCTCGCCGATGCGGCCCGGGCGGATGTAGCGCAGGTACACGCCCATGAACAGCGCCACCGGAATCGTCGCGGCCACCGTGAAGCTGCCCCACGGCGATTCGGCCAGTGCCTTCACCACGATCAGGGCCAGCACCGCCAGGATGATGATCATGATCATGAAGGTGCCGAACAGCGCGATCATGCCGGGCACCACGCCCATCTCCTGCTTGACCAGGTCGCCCAGCGAGCGGCCGTCGCGGCGCGTGGAGATGAACAGGATGATGAAGTCCTGCACCGCCCCCGCGAACACCACG
This sequence comes from Variovorax sp. GW821-FHT09D07, assembly GCF_059416345.1. Classification (NCBI taxonomy): domain Bacteria; kingdom Pseudomonadati; phylum Pseudomonadota; class Betaproteobacteria; order Burkholderiales; family Comamonadaceae; genus Variovorax; species Variovorax sp. GW821-FHT09D07. The sequence goes on along the minus strand of NZ_JBWKOY010000002.1, from coordinate 381,715 downwards.
CCCGCCAGCACCCACAGCAAACCGGGCAGGTAGCCCATCTGCGCGGCGAGCACCGGGCCCACCAGCGGGCCGGCGCCCGCAATGGCCGCGAAGTGGTGGCCGAACAGCACGTTCTTGTCGGTCGGCACGTAGTCCAGGCCGTCGTTGTGGCGGTGCGCGGGCGTCTTGCGGTTGGCGTCCAGCCCCAGCACCTTGTCGGCGATGAACAGGCTGTAGTAGCGGTAGGCGATCAGGTAGGTGCAGAGCGCGGCGGTCACGACCCACAGGGCGTTGATGCTCTCTCCCCGGCTCAGGGCGACGGTGCCCAGCGCAAAAGCGCCGAGCACGGCCACGGCCAGCCACACCAGATGGCGGCGAATGTTGGGCATGCGGATGTCTCCTCGATATGAACCGGGCGAGTGTTCCCCGCCCGCCGCCGGGCCGCATCCGTCGGACTGCGCGGGCCGGGCGGGTGGAATTGCCTAATGGATAACCCCTATCCACGCCCGGATCGCCTCCGCCGGAAGCGCCGCAAATCCGTTGCGCTCACATTAGATGTGATAAATTCACATTCAATAACAATGTGAAACATCTCTGACGAGTCCACGATGACCCAGCATTCGCAGGCACGCGCCCCCCGCGGCTTCACATTGATCGAGGTCATGATCACGGTGGCCATCGTGGCCATCCTGGCGTCGATCGCCTACCCGTCCTACCTGCGCTACATCATTCGGTCCAACCGGTCGGCGGCCCAGGGCTACATGCTGGAGGTCACCAACCTGCAGCAGCGCTATCTGCTGGATGCGCGGGCCTACGCCGCCAACCTTGCAGCGCTGAATTCGAGCGCCCCTTCCCATGTGTCGTCCAACTACACGGTCGCGACGGCTCCAAAGACCGGAACGACGCTGCCGGGCTTCACGGTCACGGCCACGCCGATCGGCAGTCAACTCGCCAGGGATACCGACTGCGCAACGCTGACGATCGACGAAACGGGGACAAAGACCGCGTCGGGCACCAACGGAGTCGCAGGATGCTGGTAGGGCGCCGCTCGCGCGGCTTCACGCTGATCGAATTGGTCACGGTCATCACGGTCATGGCAATCCTGGCTGCCATCGCGACGCCTTCTTTCAGCGCATTCATTGCCAACCAGCGCATTCGCAACGTCTCCTTCGACCTGATGGCAGCCATCACGCTGGCCCGAAGCCAGGCCGTGACCCGCAACGGCAATGTTTCCCTGCGCAAGGTCGGTACCGACTGGGACGGCGGGTGGAGGGTGAGCGACGGCACCCTCACGTTCCAGAACCAGGAGGCCTACAAGAACCTCTCCATCACCGACTCGGCGGGCCTGAGCGCCATCACCTACGGCAAGGACGGCCGCACCGTGACAGCGAGCACGAAATTCACCATCGCACCCTCAGCCGCGGTGAGCGGCGTGAGTTCGCGCTGCATCTCCATCGGCCTGAGCGGCGTGCCGAGCAGCAACGCAGGAGCCTGCTAGATGTCGTCCCGTCCTTCTTCCAACCGTCGCCTCCAGGTGGCCGCGCCCCAGCATGGGATCGCGCTGATCGAAGTGCTGGTCTCGCTCGTCATCCTGTTGTTCGGCCTGCTCGGCCTGGTGGGGGTAAGCAGCCGCTCGAGCCTGGCCGAGATGGAGTCCTACCAGCGGATCCAGGCCCTGCAACTCGTACAGGACATGTCGGACCGTCTCAACGCCAACCGGCAAGTCGCGAGCTGCTACTCCAACGGGGCGACCGGTGTGCAACTGGGCACGGGCACCGGCAACACGGGGGCCGCGAACTGCACCGTCGGCAATGCACAGCAACAGGCGCGAGCCACGGCCGATCTTGCGGCCTGGGACAACATGCTCAAAGGACAGGCCGAGATCCAGTCGGGTGCCAAGCTCGGCGCCATGATCGGCGCCATCGGCTGCGTGACCCTCGACGATGCCGCCAACAACATCTACATGATCGCCGTGTCCTGGCAAGGCCTCGCCAAGACGGCCGCGCCGACCCTGGCCGATGGCAGCACAGCGTTTCCCTGCGGCAACGGCAGCTATGGCGATGAAAAACTGCACCGGGTCGTCACCACAAAGGTTCGGATGGGGACACTGTCGTGAGGGCACAAACCATGGTTCACCGTCGGCGGATCAGCCGCGGGTTCACGCTCGTCGAGTTGATGGTGGCCATCACCCTGGGCCTGTTTCTTCTGATCGGCCTGAGCAGCCTGCTCGTGTCGACCGTGAGTTCGCGCTCGGAGCTCGACAAGTCATCGCGGCAGATCGACAACGGGCGCTACGCATTGCAGGTGCTCAGCGAAGACATACAGCTCGCCGGTTTTGTCGGCGCATCCTCGAGCACGGCTTTCGCCAACATGACGCCCGTGGCTTGCCCCACGGGCACTACGGACCTGGGCTACGCGGCGACGACGAGTCCAGGCACCTCCAGCGTCCCCCTGCCGGTCTACGCGCTGGGCAGCGTGCCGAGTTGCCTCGACCACGTCATGCCTGGCACTGCCATGCTGGTCGTCACGCGCGTCAGCACCAACGCAGTGAACGTGGCGTCGGTGGCCAGCGGCGAGCGCTACCTGCAGATATCCACCTGCACGAATGACTCGCTGCCCTTCGTGGCGGCAACCGGGTCCTCGGCGGCGAGCTTCACGCTGAGGCAGAAGGACTGCCTTGCGGCCAACCTCGCGCCGCTGCGCAAGATCGTGCAGCACGTGTACTTCGTGAGCACCTGCAACGCGTGCGGCTCCGACACCACGCCCACGCTCAAGATGGCCGAGTACCTCAACGGCGCAATGACCATCACGCCGCTGGTGGAAGGCATCGAGAACATTCAGTTCGACTACGGCATCGACATGGATGCCAACGGTTCGCCGGATTGCTATACCAGCAATCCGGACAGCCCTCCCACGACGGAAGTCGCGGCTGCCGTGTGCCCACAAACAACGCCCGCCTATGACTGGACGGCCGCCGCGACCAATTGGGCCAACGTGATGGCAATCCGCATTCACGTGCTGGCGCGCAACACGGAAGCCAGCAGCGGCTGGATCGACGGGAGAACCTACGACCTTGGCCTGGCGACGCCAACGGCGGGCCCATTCAACGACCACGTCAAGCGGCACGTCTACAGCACGGTTGCCCGCCTCTACAACAACTCAGGCCAGAGAGAAGTGCCATGAACCGTTTGAAAAATGGCTGTGCCCGCCGAGGCCAATCGGGTGCGACCTTGCTGGTCTCGATGATCTTCCTGGTGGTACTGACGCTCATGGTCGTTTCGGCCGTCAAAGTCACCACCGTCAACACAAAGCTGGTCGGCAACATGCAGACAGAGAACGAAGCCAATGCGGCCGCGATGCAGGCGATCGAAGCGACGATCAGCACCGACTTCACCTCGATGCCGGTGGCCAGCACCACCACAGTGGACATCAACAACAGCGGCCAGGCCGGCTCAGCGTACACCGTCGCCGTGCCGGCGCCCGTTTGTACCGGCATCAAGCCCATCAAGCTCAGCGAGCTGGACGCCAGCCAGGCCAGCGACCAGCCCTGCTATGTGAGCGGCGCCTCGCAGAACACGGGCATCGCCGGCGGGGGCACGGGCGGCGATTCGCTGTGCTCGAACTCGAACTGGGAAGTCAACGCAACTGCCACGCCGCCCGCAGGTGGCGCAGCCGCGGCAACCACGCACCAGGGCATCGCGGTGCGCGTCGTGGTAGGTGCGGCATGTTGATCGAATGGGAGCAGGACATGAAGAGGCCTTCGAATTTCTGGCGGCTTGGTGCCTTGGCACTGCTTGCCCTGGCAAGCGCCGGGGCGCGAGCCGACGACATCGACATCTATCAGGGCACGACCAGCGGCAGCGCGCCGAACCTGTTGATGATCCTCGACAACGCGGCGGCGGCGAGTGCGAGTTCGACCTTCACCTGTTCCGACCCCGACCTGGTGGTGAACGACCCGACGAAGAACCTGGGCTTTGAGCAGTGCGGGCTGTACAGCGCCATCAAGGCCGTTGGCACCGATGCGGCCCTCAAAGGCAACATCAACCTGGGCCTGATGTACTTTCCTTCCGGACAGACCGATGGCGGCACTTTTGTCTTGCCCAAACCGTCGCCGGTGCCGAGCTCGCTGCAGCTGATGGATGACACGGGCCTCGACAAGATGCTCAAGCGGGTCGCGGCGCTGAGCCTTGCCGATGACAAGAGCAACAACAACCAGATTTCTCAGGCCATGCAGGAAGCCTGGGCCTTCTACCAGGGTAAGACTGGCCTGTCGGGCACCACCTACCCGGGGCTGGCGAACCAGCAAGCCTGTGGCAGGAATTTCGTCCTCTACATCACGCTGGCCACCAACAACCAGAAGATGCAGGACAGCGGGAACCTGGGCGGCAATGCACTGCAGGCGGCGCAAGGCCTGACGAGCCTGCCGGCGCAGCTGCCGATGCTGGCATGGAAGTCTCCGATTGCGCCGAACAGGATCCCCAAGAGCGGACCTCCCTACGCAACCGACTACTCCGACGAGTGGGCGTACTTCATGTCCACGGGGGCCTCGCCCAACCTGACGACGCCCTACCCGGGCATCACCACCTACACCATCATCCTGAGCGACGGGACCAATCCCGAGTACGAGCAGCTCATGGCCAGCATGGCCACCCATGGAGGGGGGCAGTATTTCGTGGTGCAGATCGGCGACGTCAAGGGACTGGCCGCCGCCATCAGTCGGGTGTTCAGTGACGTGCAGGCCGTCAACAGCGTGTTCGCGGCGCCGGTGTTGCCGGTGAGCGCCAACATGCAGGGGACCTACGTCAATCAGATCTACATGGGCATGTTCCGCCCCGACGGCAGCGAGAACCCGCGCTGGATGGGCAATCTCAAGCAGTACCAGTTCGGCGTGGATACCACCGACCCGACGGCGCCGCAGCTGTTTCTCGCCGACGCCTCGTGGGGAAACTACTCCGCCGGCACCAACGCCAACCGGGCGCTGAGCGCGGCGGGCACAGGTTTCATTTCACCCACGGCGGTCAGCTTCTGGAGCGCCAAGGACATCAGTTCCCTGCCCGACTCCAAGGGCGGTTTCTGGCTCAACGCGTTCAAGGCGCAAGGCGCCAGCGATGGCCATGACTGGGCAGACGGGCAGATCGTCGAGAAGGGCGGGGTCGGGCAGCAGATCCGCCTCAAATACCTGACTGACTCCTACCCCTCGACCTCGACGGCGAGCGCGACAACGTCGCGCAATGTGTACACCTGCGTTGGCAGCAGCTGCATTGCCAACACGGCACTGAGTGCGATGCCATTCAAGGTCAGCAACGCAAACCTCACGGCAACGGCGCTGGGCATCACGTCCAGTTCGGTGACCGCCGCCAACCTGATCAACTGGGCGCGCGGCGACGACACCTACGCGAGCGGCGACTCCGCCGCCGGCCCGGAGGCCAGCCGCCCCCCCGATACCAGCATCACGGTTCGCGGCTCAGTACATGGCGACGTGCTGCACTCGCGGCCCGCCGTGATCGACTACGGCGGCACGACTGGCGTGGTGGTGTTCTACGGCGCCAACGACGGCATGTTCCGCGCCGTCAACGGCAACCAGCCCAACAACCCCACCGACCGCAGCAAGCCGAAGGGCAACTGCACGTTGTCGCCTACCTGCGCGATCTCCGTGAAAGACGCCACCGGCGCCACGGCCAGCGTTCCCCCGGGCGGCGAACTGTGGAGCTTCGTGCCTGCGGAGTTCTACCCCGGTCTGCAGCGGCTCTACCAGAACAGCCCGGCGCTGAAGCTGGGCAGTTCCACCACCGGTGTCGCAAAGACCTATTTCTTCGATGGTGCGCCAGGCGTCTACCAGAACAGCGCCACGGGCACGGCCTATCTCTTCCTGTCGGCGCGTCGCGGTGGGCGGTTGCTCTACGCGCTGGATGTGAGCGACCCGGTCAATCCGAAGTTCATGTGGAAGCGCAGCAACGCCGACACCGGCTTCGGGGAGCTCGGGCAGACCTGGTCGCAGCCGAAGGTGGCGATGATCAAGGGCAACGCGAACCCGGTACTGATCTTCGGTGCCGGCTACGACACCAACGAAGATGCCGAGCCGCCCGCAGCCGATACCATGGGCCGGGGGATCTTCATCCTCGACGCGGTCACCGGCAACCTGCTGTGGCAGGCCGGGCCGGGCGGAAGCGGCACGACCTGCACCGGCAACCCCTGCAAACTGGCGGGCATGAACTACGCGATTCCGGCCGACATCACGCTGGTTGACCGCGACTTCGACGGCTACATCGATCGGCTCTACGCAGCCGACACCGGCGGCAACATCTGGCGCGTGGATCTCCAGCCGACCGGCAGCGGCAACGCGAGCACCTGGCAGGCCACCCAGCTCGCCGCGCTGGGCGGAACCGGCGCAACCAAGCGCAAGTTCTTCTTCTCGCCCGATGTGGTGCTGACGAAGACCTATGACGTGGTGCTGGACATCACAGGCGACCGGGAGCATCCGCTGCTGACCCAGAAAGCCAGCGGCATCGTGAACCGCTTCTACATGATCAAGGACACCAACGTGGGAGGGGACGGAGCCGGCTGGACACCCGTGCGCGACGACACCAGCAGCACAGCGGACGTCGCACCGGCCGCACTGTTCCACGCCACCGCCTCCGCCCCTTACAACGGCACCCTGGGCGGTTTCTACGTGACCCTGGGCGGCGCGGGGGAAAAGGGCGTGAACGCGCCCACCACCGTCGGCGGCATCGTCTACTTCGGCACCAATCAGCCCATCGTCCCAAGCAGCACCAGCTGCCAGGCCAACCTGGGCACGGCGCGCAGCTACGGCGTCAATTTCCTGACAGGCGCCACGACCTCCAAACTGCTTCACGGCGGTGGGCTGGCGCCGTCGCCGGTGTTCGGCGTCGTCACGGTCACCGTCGACGGCAAGGATCGGCGGCTGCCGTTTCTGATCGGCGGCGGCGGCGGCTCCGGCGCGGACGGAAGTTCAGGGCTCGGCGCGCAAAAGCCGATCATTCCTCTCAACGCAACGAGAAAGAGAACCTATTGGTATCGGGAAACCGACCGCTGAGAGGCATCACCCTCTGCCGCGCCACGCCCAGCGCCGACCAGTCGCGCGCCGTGAGCATCAGCGCCACCGGGCGCACCACCGTCACCCGGGCGAGCGGCGGCACCTGCGCCGCGACCTGACCCGGGCCGGCCGAGGGGGTCCGCCGGACGAACGACAATAGGGCCCTGTGGCAAGCCCGGGCGCCGGTCCCGCCTCTCTTGCCTTGACGACCTTCACCAGGAACAACGCTCCCGCATTCATGGAACACCGGCTGGACTGGGCCCTTGCCGCCTGCGCTCGCATCCTCAGGCCCGTGGTCCGGCTGGCGCTGGGCATGGGCGTCAAGCACCCGCACCTCGAAGCCCTGCTGCGCGACCTGCTCATCGAGGAAGCCCAGCGCACCTGGCGCGCCCAGGGCGTGACCAAACCCAACCTCAGCCAGATTTCGGTCACCACCGGACTGAACCGCAAGGTCGTCACCGCCAAGGTCCGCGCCACCGTCGACCCGCTGCCCCACACCGAGCTGTCAGCGGCCGCCAAGACTTTTACGTTGTGGTTACAGATGACCACCGACGACGACACCCTGCGCCGCCTGCCCGTCGTCACCGAGGGTGACGGGCCGTCGTTCGAGCGCGTGGCCCGCCTGGCCAGCCGGGGCAACGTGCACCACCGCACCATCCTCGACGAACTGGTGCGCCTGCAGATGGTGGCAGAGAGCGACGGCAGCGCCGAACTCACGGCCGACGGCTTCGTGCCGGTCGAAGACCTGCAGTCGATGCTCGCCTTCCTGGGCGACAACGGCCGCGACCACCTGCTGGCCGCCGTCTCCAACACCCTGGGCGAACAGCCCCGCATGCTCGAGCGCGCCGTGTACGCGCGCGGGCTCACGCTGGCCGACTGCACGGCCATCGAACGCCTCGTGCGCGAACGCTGGGCCGGCCTGCACCACGAGCTGGCCCGCGAGATGACCGAAGCCGTCGACCGCGTGCCCCCCGAGGCCAAGGCCTCCGCGAAGGCGCGCATCCGCGTCGGCATCTACACGTATTACGAAGACGAAGAAGGCGCGCCCGCCCCCGGAGCGCCCCAGCACAACGAGTCCCCCCGATGAACACGCCTCCCCTCTCCTTGCGACTCGTGCGCGGCCTGCTGATGGCCGGCGCCATGGCCCTGCTTCTGTCCTGCGGGGGAGGCGGCGGTGGCAGTGGAGGCGGCGGCACATTGGGTTTCGGCACCGCCGGCACCACGGCCACCGGTAACGGCGGTGGGGGCGGCGACGGCGGCTCGGGTGACGCCGGCTCCGGCAGCGGCACGGGCAATGGCAGCACCGGAAGCACCGGCGGCGGCGACAGCACCGCCAGCAACACCAACGGCGACGGCTCGGGCGTGGGCTCCGGCGGCACCGGCGTGACCGCGGACGCCGCCGGCATCGGCGCGGCCGACGGCCTGGGCAGCGTGATCCTCAACGGCCTGCGCTACAACACCGACAGCGCCACCTTCAGCCTCGAGGACACCACCGAGCTGCAGATCGGCATGAGCGCGCGCATCGCCGGCAAGGTCGACGCCAACTTCACCAGCGGCATCGCCGCCACCGTCGTCTCGGCCGCCGAGCTGCGCGGCGCCGTGTCGGCCATCGACCTGAAGGACGGCAGCTTCACCGTGATGGGCGCCCGCGTGACCACCGACAACGCCACCGTCTGGGGCGACGCCAAGGGCGCCACCGACCTGGTCGACACCGCCGTGGTGCAGGTGTGGGGCCTGCCCGCCGCGCCGGGCACGCTGCGCGCCACGCGCGTGCAGGTGGCGCCCACCACCACCGCCCCGCTGGTGACCGGCACCGTGCAAAACCTCGACCGCGGCGGCCAGCAGTTCACGCTCGGCCTGCTGACCATCGACTTCGCCAGCGCCGCCTTCGGCCCCGGCATCGACGCCGCCAGCCTGGCCAACGGCGCCATCGTCCGCGTGCGCGGCACGGCGGCACCGGCCGCCGGCCGCTTCACCGCCACCCAGGTGCAGGGCTGGTACGCCATTCCCTCGGCCGACGGCATCGCGCTGCAGCTGGCCGGCGTGGTCACCGACTTCGCCGCGCTGGGCGACTTCCGCGTGCTGGGCAACAAGATCGACGCGCGCAACGCCCAGATCACCGGCGGGCCCAGCGGCTCCATCGGCAACGGCGTGAAGGTCGAGGTCGACGGTTTCCTCTCGGGCCAGGTGCTCGTGGTCAAGAAACTGCGCATCCGCCACGTGCCCGGCACCGGCGGGCCCGTGTCGTTCACCGTGATCGGCCCCATCGCCAACTACATGTCGGCCGCCGACTTCATCGTGCGCGGCCAGCGCGTGAATGCCAGCGGCTCCGGTACCATCTTCGAAAACGGCACCGCCGCGGACCTGGGCAACGGCAAGCGCGTGACCGTCGTCGGCGACCGCGTGGTCGATGGCGTGCTCATCGCCCAACGCGTGAGCTTCACGCAGCCCTGAGGTCCGGGCCCCGGCGGTCCGGCCGCGCAGTGCGTGCACCCAGGGTGCGCGCACCGCGCACCCCACAGGCCACGCCACCCATGGCGCGACCGGATCGATCGGAGCCATGGACACCCACACCACCTCTGCGCCCGCTCCCACGTCGCCCCGCTGCTGCATCGCCGGCGGCGGCCCGGCCGGCATGGTGCTGGGCCTGCTGCTTGCGCGCGCGGGCGTGCCCGTCGTCGTGCTCGAGAAACACCTCGACTTCCTGCGCGACTTCCGGGGCGACACCGTGCACCCCTCGACCCTCGAAGTGCTGCACGAACTCGGCCTGCTCGACGCCTTCCTGCAACGCCCGCACAACCGCATCGAAGAGCTGCGCGGCACCTACGAAGGCCGCGGCGTGACCATTGCCGACTTCAGGCGGCTGCCCACGCACGCCCGCTTCCTGGTGCTCATGCCGCAGTGGGAGTTCCTGGACTTCATGTGCGACGAGGCGCGGCGCTACCCCGGCTTCGAGCTGTGGACCGACGCCGAGGCCGTCGGCCTGCTGCAGGACAAGGGCCGCGTCAACGGCGTGAAGGTGCGCGTCGGCGCCCGCAGCCCCGACAGCGGCGGCCCGAAGGACATCGAGCTGCACGCCTCCCTCATCGTGGCCGCCGACGGCCGCCACTCCACCCTGCGCGACGCGGCGGCGCTGCCGCACATCAGCTACGGCGCGCCCATCGACGTGCTGTGGATGCGCATTCCCAAGCTGCCCGGTGACCCCGAAGCCACCGGCGGCCACATCGCGGCGGGCCACCTCCTGGTGACGCTCAACCGCGGTGACTACTGGCAGTGCGCCTTCGTCATCCGCAAGGGCGGCAGCGCCGAACTGCAGTCGCGCGGCATTGCCGCCTTCCATGCCGAGATCGCGCGCATCGCGCCCTTCTTTGCCACCCGCCTGCCCGAGGCCCTGCCCGACTGGGAGGCCGTGAAGCTGCTCGAAGTGAGCGTCGACCGGCTCGAATCGTGGTCGTGCCCCGGCCTGCTGTGCATCGGCGACGCCGCGCACGCCATGTCGCCCGTGGGCGGCGTCGGCATCAACCTCGCCGTGCAGGACGCCGTGGCCGCCGCCAACCTGCTCGCTGCGTCGCTGGTCGGCAGCGCCACCGACAAGGAAATCGACAACCTGCTGCCCCAGCTGCAGCGCCGCCGCGAATGGCCCGTGCGCGTTACCCAGGCCGCGCAGCGCCTCGTGCAAGACCGCGTGCTGATGCCCGTGCTCAGCCGCAAGGCAGCTGCATCGACCGCGCCCCGCCCCATGCCCTGGCCCCTGCGCCTGCTGGGGCGCTGGCCGTGGCTGCGCACCCTGCCGGCGCGCGCCGTGGGCATCGGCGTGCGGGCCGAGCACGTGCAATCGCCGCGCGCGTAACGCGCGAATCGGACTCGTCGGATCAGCCGGGCCGGCGCGCCTGCGTCGGCTGGCGCGACCAGTACACGCCATCGAGCCGGTCGAGCCGCACCTCGCCGCCCGTGGACGGCGCGTGCACGAAACGCCCGTCGCCCACATAGATGCCCGCATGCGTGGGCGACGCCGAGCCGAACAGCACCAGGTCGCCCGATCGAAGCTCCGACATCGGCACCGGCCGACCGAAGCCCGCCATGCGCGACACCGTGCGCGGCGGCACCTGCCCCACGCTGTGGCGGTACACGTAGCCGATGAGCCCGCTGCAATCGAACCCGCCCTCGGGCGAGTTGCCGCCATAGCGGTACGGCGTGCCGACCAGCCCCAGCGCATGGATCGTGATGCTGTTCGACTGCTCCGACGTCAGCGGCGGGATGTTGCTGCTGGGCACCGCCCCGCCGGGCGCGCGCGCAGGCGGCGGGCTCGCGCAGCCGATGGCCAGAAGGCAGGCGGTGACGGCGGGGATCAGTCGGAACAGGAGTCGCTGCTGCAGCAGCGACAGCGATGCGGGGAAATGAGGAGGCGTCAGCAATGGTGTGTCGAGCATGGGCGCAGGCCGGTCTTGTGGACGTGGCCCGACTCTAGCGCGAGTGGGCCGGATCGCAATGCAGAGCCCCTTGGTGGGCGACAACGCCCTCGCCCTTCCTCCTCATCATCAGCTGAAGCCGAAGACCAGCAGCAGGTTGTTCGCAGGCATCGCGTGCCGCTCGCGCAATGCGAGGCCGACACGGCGCGCCTCTGCCACCACGTCGTCGAGCCGGCGAATGCCCCAGGCGGGATTGCGTGCGCGCAGGTCTTCGTCGAACGCCAGATTGCTCGGTGCCGTGGGGCCGTGCTGTGCTTCGTCTTCGAAGTAAGGCCCGTAGGTGACCAGCACGCCGGTGCCGGCACGCAGATGCCGCGCGGCACCGGCCATCAGCGCGGCGCAGGTGGGCCAGGGCGCGATGTGCAGCATGTTGGCGCAGTAGATGGCGTCGAACTTTTGTTCTTCTTTACCTTCCTGAGCGAACGCAGGGCCTTGCGAGGGCCACTGCGGCGCCATCACGTCGAGCAGCAGCGGCGGGCGCAGGTTGGGCAGCGCGGCTTGCTCAACGCGACTGGCGATCGCGGGGAGCGAGCGGGTGTCTGCGTCTGTGGGCTGCCAGGTCCATGAGGGCATGGCGGCGGCGAACCAGGCGGCGTGTTGGCCTGTGCCGGAGGCGATTTCCAAGGCGGAGCCGCGCTCATCGAGGATGCGGGTCAGGGCATCGAGGATGGGTTGTTTGTTGCGGTCGGCGGCTGGGCTGGAAGGAAGATTGAGCATCAAAGAAATCTCGGGTTAATACACCTTGGGTTGCAAGGCAGATGTTGCAGAATGCCTCGAGAAAGGATCCCCCGTGGATGAAGCACTCCATGTTGATACTTCTGGTGAGATAGGCTCGGACTCCTCATATCAATTAGACATTCAGAGGGTCTGATGAAGCACCGGTCAACAACCAAAAAGGGGGATGCGCTAGAGCTCATCATTCGAGATCTACTTCAAACTGAGATCGAGGCAGACCGTTTCTACTTGAAGAAGGAGCAATGCAAGTTCTACTGGAAGAAGGGCTACTTCTCGAAGGATCGCGGCTCAGAGATAATTTTTGACGTGGCGATCGAGGTGTACCTTCCCGGAGCCGAGAAATACTCACACCTCGTTCTCATCGAGTGCAAGAACTACAAAGATCACGTGCCCGTCAGTGATGCAGAGGAGTTCTTCTCGAAAGTCCAGCAGGTCGCCGCCGCGAACTGCAAAATGATCATCGCTTCAACGGCGCCCTTCCAGCACGGAGCAGTCGAATACGCGAGATCCAAAGGCATAGGCCTACTTCGCTACTTCGAACCGGGCAGTCACAAGTGGGAGTTGCACCGCTCATCTTCCGCCACGGCACACAGTTCCGCAGCCGAACAAGCGGAAACGATCGCATCTGCCCTTACGCGAGAGGATTTCGCGAGCCAAGCGTTCGACATGTATATGCAGTCTCCCTCTCGAGCGACAAATTCGCTTTGGGACTTCTTCGAAGACGTGCTTTTCGGTGACACGTTGCCCCCGGCGCTGATACGGCGCATTACAAATCCGCGAAGCAAGCTCAAGAGTCAAGTTCCCTTTCTTACCATGGAAAACCTTGAGAGAACTGCCATGAAAGCTCTCTCAACCATCGGCTATTCGGGGGGCGAGGTGAACCTGGATGTGCTCTGTAGCCACGAGGCGCTGCGCACAGGGTTGGTCGTCGAAACGGGAGTCCTCTCGTCACCCAATGCCATTGCATTTCCGGTTCTTGGTCGAATCCAGTTCGAGCCACCTACCATTCAGGTGTACGCGATTGAGCCGATGCATCGCGGACGTGATCGCTTCACGCTCGCACATGAACTCGCGCACCATCTCTTGGATCACGGCCGATTTCTGATCCGAGAAAGTTGCGATGACGGTGACTTCGACTTACGGCGCTCGATAGGTTCCACAGGCAACGACGTTGCCCGGTTGGAGCTGCAAGCCAATCTACTCGCAGCTAGTCTTCTGATGCCAAGAGCTTTCGTTACCAGCGATTTCCATCAGATGCTGCGTACATTGGAAATTTCGGACAGAGGCTATGGTCCTTTGTATGTTGATGATCAGCCATGCAATTTGCAGAACTTCGACGCCGTCGTGGGCCATCTCATGCAGCGCTATGGAGTGTCACGTTCCGCAGCGCAGATCAGACTTGAGTCGATGGGCCTGCTTCACGACGCTCGCAGGCGTTCCGGCCCGCAATCCATTCAAAGCATCCTGGCTGCAACGGCTCACTGAGAGCCCTAAAAGAGTATGGATGTCACGCAGACCTTGCGGCTTCTCTTCGATCCGCCGCACACAACTTCTGCTTCGTTCCATAAACAGGCCTCCCGCCACAGGCTGAAGAACGACAGCGCTCAGTTCGAGGCCGACGCCCTAACATCCACGCAGGGGCCCGCCCCTCACCCTCCCCCACTCTCCTGAAACAACGCCGCCGCATCCCGCGCCAAATCCGACGCGATCCAAAGCAGGTTGTCCCGATGCCCTGCCCCCGCATCTTCGAACCATCCATCGCCGGCGCCGTGGCAGCACCAGAGCAGTGAGTTCAGTTGTTCCAGCTTGCATTCCAGCAGGTCTGCTGCGCTCGGGGTGGTTGCTTGGAGAGGGGTCGACCCGGTAGGCCGGGCCATAATTCGTTTAGCCATTTGTTGTGCTCCTTGTCAAAGTAATGCACGTCACTTGGTTAGACGGTCATGGTGTTCGCGCACCGTGGCCGTCGCCTTTTGTGCCTCACGTTCGCATCGATCGATCTGCATCGATGGCCCGCCGTGAGGCGAAGCGGTTCATTCATTCACTCAATCAGTCAGTGGTCCGTGGTGCGGTGTGTGCTGCCCTCCTCGCCCACATGGCGGGTCGTTTCATCACAGGGGCATTCACTGTAGAGAAGTCCCGCCCGGCGCAGAGAGATATTTCGCCGAGGAATGCGCGGTTCGCGCAAGTAATCGCGCTGCGGCAGCGGCGATTCACAAAGCCCTGACAGTCAGGCCCTGAAAGCGGGGCCCGAGCCCCGCATCGACAGCAGCGCCTCAGCCCTGCCCGCCGAACTCCCGCGCGTGTTCCACCGCGTACTTGATGAGCTCCGCCTGCCCTTCGATGCCCAGGCGCCGCTTGATGCTCTGGCGGTGCGCCTCCACGGTGCGCACGCTCAGGCCGAGGTCGCGCGCGATCTGCTTGCTCGATTCGCCGCGGCCGAGCGCACTCAATATCTCGCTCTCGCGCGGCGTGAGCAGCGGGCGCGGGGTCTGGTTGCGAAAGAGTTTCTTCGACACGGCCGGGCTCAGGAAGGTGCCGCCCGCCGACACGGCCTCGATGGCCGCCACGATCTCCGCGGCCGGCGCATCTTTCAGCACGTAGCCACGCGCGCCGACCTGCAGGGCCTTCTGCACGTACTCGGGGTTGTCGTACATGCTGAGCATCACGATGTGCGGCGCGGGCTTCTGGTGCTGCGGCTGTTGTTGCAGCAGCAGCGCCGCCAGCTCGATGCCGTTCATGTCCTTCATGCCCACGTCCATGAGCACGAGGTGCGGCTGCGCGGGGCCGATGAGTGCCAGCGCCTCGGCCGCGCTGCCGGCCTCGCCCACGATCTCCAGGCCGGGCATGGCGCCCAGGCGCGCGCGCAGGCCGTCGCGCACCAGCGGGTGGTCGTCGACCAGGAACAGGCGCACGACAACGGGAGCAGCAGCGGCGGCGGGGTCTTCTTTCATGGCCGCTATTCTGGCTTTGCGCGCCGCACGGGCACTTCGGCCACGATGGAGGTGTGGCCCCGGCCCGAGCGCATGCGCAGCCGGCCTTCGATGGACTCCATGCGCTCGCGCATGTTGCGCAGGCCGATGCCGCGCTGCGGGTCGAGCTGCATGGCCTCGACATTGAAGCCGACGCCGTCGTCGCTGATCTCCAGGCGCACGGCCTCTTCGTCGAAGCTCAGTGCAATGTGCACCTGTTGCGCACGCGCGTGTTTATGCACATTGGTCAACGCTTCCTGCGTGACGCGAAAGAGCGCGGTCTTGGCTTCTTGCGACAGCTCGAAGGGTTCGCCCTCGACCATGATGGATGCGTCCACGCCGCCTTCCTCACCGAACTCGGCGCCCAGGCGCTCCAGCGCGGCGGGCAGGCCCAGGGTGTCGAGCAGCGCGGGGCGCAGCCGGTGCGAGATGCGGCGCACCTCGGTGAGCGAATCGTTCAGCCGCTGCAGCGCCTTGCCGAGCGCGGGCGGCGGCGACTGGTGCGCGCGGTCGAGCTGCTCCACAGCCGATTCGATGAGCAGCTTGGCCGACACCAGCGTCTGGCTGGTGCCGTCGTGCAGTTCGCGCGCGAGGTGGCCGCGCTCTTCTTCCTGCGACTGCACCACACGGTGCGCGAGCAGGCGCAGCTTGGCTTCGGCGGTGCGGTGCTCGCTGAGGTTGAGCAGCAACCCGGCCGCGCTCACCACGCCCAGGCACAGCGCGGCGATGCCGGCGATCCACAGCAGCGTGGCGGTGACGTTGGCGTTCATCTGCCGGTCGAGGGTGTCCATGGTCGACTGGATGTCGTCCAGGTACAGGCCGGTGCCGACCATCCAGTTCCAGCGCGGCAGCGCGGTGACGTAGCCGAGCTTGGGCGCCATCTGCGCGCTGGAGGGCTTGCGCCATTCGTATTCGACGTAGGCGCCGCCCTTGTCGCGCGCGCCCTTGATCAGCTCCTGGATGGTGAAGCGGCCATGCGAATCGCGCAGGCTCCACAGGTTCTGGCCCACCAGCTCGGGCTGGCGCGAATGCATGAGCGAGTTGCCGTCCATGTCGTAGACGAAGAAGTAGCCGTCGTCGCCGTAGTTGAGCGTGGCCAGGCGGCGCAGGGCCTCGGTGCGCGTGGCCTCGTCGTCCAGGCCCGACTCGTACAGCGGCAGCAGGTTGCTCACGGCCAGGTCGACATAGCTGCGCAGCTCGCTGCGGCGCTGGGCCATGTAGCTGCGCTCGATGAGCGCCCGCTCGCGCTGGGCCAGGTCGTGCTCCTGGTGACGCACGGCCAGGGCCACGAGCACCAGCGCGACCAGCAGGGGCGCAACGGCCAAGGCGACGATCTTGGTGCGGAGGTTCATCGTCGGGGTGGGTGCCTCGTTCGTCCTGGTGCGTTCAATGCACGCTGGTCGGCCGCCCCGCTGCCACCCACGCATCCAGCCCACCCGTCAGCGGCAACGCCCGCCGCGCCCCGCGCGCCAGCAGCACGCGCGCGGCCTGCGCGGCCGAGACTTCGTTGGGGCAGTTGCAGTACAGCACCACGTCGCGGTCGGGGTCGATGGTGAGGTCGAGGTTGCGCTGCTGCAGCGCCTTGAGGGTGTACGACAGCGCGCCCGGAATGCGGCGCGGGTCGACCTGCACGCCGGCTTCGCCGCGAACGTCGATCACCAACGGCGGCACGTCGCCGCTCATCAGGTCGAACAGTTCGTCGACGCTGATGCGCGGCATGCCGGTGAGCCGCGCGAAGGCGCGGCGGCGCCAGTAGCGCACGGCGAGCATCACGAGCAGCACCACGCCCAGCGCGGCGGTGGCAATGCCGCCGGCCTGGGCCAGCACGGCGAGCACCTGCTGGATCTGGTCGCGAAAGAGCCAGCCCAGGCCGAGGAACAGGCCCGTCCAGACCAGCGCGGCCACGATGTCGAAGCCGACAAAACGCCGCACCGACATGCCCAGCGCGCCGGCCATGGGCGGCGCCACCACGGAGACGCCGGGCACGAACTTGGCGGCCACCAGCGACATGCCGCCCCAGTCGGAAATGAGCGATTCGCCGCGCCGCACGCAGGAGTCCTGCGACAGCGAGATGCGGCACAGCAGCCGCATGAAGCGGTAGCCGAAGCGGCGCCCGGCATAGAACCACGCACCGTCGCCCAGCAGGTTGGCGACCACGGCGGCCAGCACCACGCCGACCACCGACACGTCGCCCGCCGCCAGCAGCGCGCCGGTGACGACCAGCACGGCCGCGGCAGGCACGGGCAGGCCCAGGCGCGCGGCAAAGCTGGCGGCAAACACCACCAGGATCGCGTTCTGCACCAGCAGCGACATCAGCTGCGCCATGCGGGCCGCCGCTCGGTCGTTGCCGGGGGCCGCAGGGCGGCGCGCCGGGAGGAGGTGTGGGATGTGGTCATGCCGGGCGCGATTCTCCCGCATGGCCCAAGCACGTACTGCGCGCAGGCCATCCGGGGCGCCCGCACGCCCGTTCGCTCAGCGGGGCGCGTCGCCCTTGCGGTACTCGGCGGTGAGCGCGTCGAGCTTCTGCTTGAGCGCCGGGTCGAGCACGTAGCTGGCGGCGGCCACGGTGGCGTCGAGCTGTTCGGGGCGGCTGGCGCCCAGCAGTGGTGCGGTGATCAGCGGGTTGGCCATGACCCACGCCACAGCCAGCGTGGCCAGCGGCACGCCGGCTTCGTCGGCCAGCGCGTGCAGCTGGGTCACGGTGTCGAAGCTGCGGTCGTTCCAGTAGCGGTCCTGGTACATGCCGCCGGCGGTGCCGAGGGTGAAGCGGGTGTTCTCCTCGGGCTTGGCGCCGGGCTTGTACTTGCCGGTGAGCAGGCCGCCGGCCAGCGGGTTGTAGGGAATCACGCCCAGGCCCTCTTCGGCCGCGAGCGGCAGCAGCTCGCGCTCGATCTCACGGAACAGCAGGCTGTAGCGCGGCTGCACCGACACGAAGCGCGTGAAGCGGTGCAGCTCGGCCTTGCCCAGCGCGCGGGCCAGGCGGTAGGCCAGGAAGTTCGACACGCCGATGTAGCGCGCGCGGCCCGACTTGACGATGACGTCGAGCGCCTCGAGGCTTTCTTCGAGCGGCGTCTCGCGGTCGTCCATGTGCAGCTGGTACAGGTCGACGTGGTCGGTCTTCAGGCGCTTGAGCGACAGGTCGATGGCGTCGAGCAGGTGCTTGCGTGAGGCGCCCTGGTCCCAGGGGTTGGGGCCGACCTTGTTGACGGCCTTGGTGGCGACCACGAAGCGGCGGCGGCCGGCGGGGCCCTGCTTGTCGAGCCAGTTGCCGATGATCTCTTCGGTGCGGCCGGTGGTCTCGATGGTGCCGCCCAGCGGGTACACATCGGCGGTGTCGAGGAAGTTGATGCCGGCGTCGGCGGCCTTGTCCAGGATCTGGTGCGACACGGCCTCGTCGGTCTGCAGGCCGAAGGTCATGGTGCCCAGGGCCAGGCGGGACACGGTGAGGCCGGTACGGCCCAGGCGGGTGGTGGGGATGCTCATGCAGGCTCGCTCCGAGAAGGTGAGAGAGGGAGGGAAAGAGGCGGCGGCCATCATAGGCACGGCCGCGCATTCCTGCAGGCGCTGGAGATTCAGGTGGATTCGAGGTGCACGCCGGGCGCGCCGCGTTCGACGGAAAAGCGGGCCATGGCCGCGACGGCGGAGTCGGCGTTCTTCTCGTCGTCCACCGCGCGGAACTCGACGGCGCAGCCGCGCGCGTCGAGCGTCATGAGGCCGTAGCCGCGCTTGTCGGCGCGGCCGTAGCGCAGGTGTTCGTTCTTCGCGCGCATGTGGGCCACGCTGGCGGCGCTGGGCCCTTCGGAGGTGATGGCGCCGCCGACGAACTCGGTCGCGACGACGGGGCCCTGCGGCTCGCGGCGCAGGTCGGCGGCCCAGAAGGCGTGCACGTCGCCGCCGAGCACCAGCGCGTCGCCGCCGCGCGACGGGTTCGCGGCCAGCGCGTCGAGCAGGCGCGTGCGCGCGGCGGCGTAGCCGTCCCAGCCGTCCATCCAGTAGCCGTGCCCGGGGCCGCGCTGGCGGTCGGCTTCGGCGAGCAAGGTGGGTTGGGCGATGACGGTCCAGCGCGCCGGCGGCGTGGCGAGTTCGTTCGCGAGCCAGGCTTCCTGCTGCATGCCGAGCAGGCTGCGCTCCGGGGCCAACCGGTCGGCGCAGTCGACCAGCGGCTTGGTGCTGCGGCCCGGGAGGCAGGCGTGGTGCGAGCGGTACTGGCGGCCGTCGAGCAGCATCACGTCGAGCATGCGGCCAAAGCGATGGCGGCCGTAGATGGTCGCGCTGGCGCCGCGCGGGCGCATGGAGGCGGGCACGGGCATGTGCTCGTACCAGGCCTGGTAGGCGGCGGCGCGGATGGCGAGGAACTGCGCCGGGCCGGGCGTGCGTGGCGAGACGTCATCGGTGTAGTCGTTGGCGACCTCGTGATCGTCCCAGGTCACGAGCCAGGGAAAGGCGGCGTGCGCGGCCTGCAGGTGCGGGTCGGTCTTGTAGAGCGCGTAGCGGTTGCGAAACCCGGCCAGGTCGGTGGGAATGCCGCTCTCGTGGCGGCGCACGTTGTGCGAGCCGCGCGAGCTTTCGTAGATGTAGTCGCCCAGGTGGACGACGAAGTCGAGCGGCTGCGCGGCCATGTCGCGGTAGGCGGCGTAGTAGCCCTCCTCGTACTGCTGGCACGAGGCGAAGGCGAAGCGCAGCGGCTGCACGGTGGCGTCATCGTCGGCCGGCGCGGTGCGCGTGCGGCCGACGGGGCTGCGCACGCCGGCGGCGGTGAAGCGGTACCAGTAGGGGCGGCCCGGGCGCAGGCCCTGCA
Source organism: Variovorax sp. GW821-FHT09D07 (assembly GCF_059416345.1). Classification (NCBI taxonomy): domain Bacteria; kingdom Pseudomonadati; phylum Pseudomonadota; class Betaproteobacteria; order Burkholderiales; family Comamonadaceae; genus Variovorax; species Variovorax sp. GW821-FHT09D07. The sequence continues at coordinate 361,711 of NZ_JBWKOY010000002.1, read as the reverse complement.
CGTCGACGTGCACTGAGTGCGCGAGGTCGGCTTCCGCGCTGGCCATGCCCTTGGTCACGATGCGGCGAAAGTGCTCGTCCTCGGCCACCTCCCACTGCACCGCCACGGGCGCCTCGCCCATGCCGCCGCCCAGCAGCGGCTCGGGCGCGAGCCGCGTCCACAGCACCATGCCGTCCGGCCGCGGCGCGCCCGAGGCGACGCCGAGCGTGAACGGGTCACGCGTGGCCGAGGGCTGGGCGCGCAGGTGCAGAAAGGGATGGCCGAGCGCGGCGGCGGCGAGGCCGGTGTGCAGCAGGCGTCGGCGGGTGAAGGATGGGGATGTCATCGGCATGCAGCGCGATGATGCCCCGTTCGGCGAGCCTCAGCCCACCGACCCTTCGCAAGCCACAGCCACCGGCCGCCGCGCATCCGCACGCGCGCTCGCGACCGCCCAAGCAAAGATGCCCACGCCCGCCAGCGCCAGCAGCGCGCCGACCCAGCCGGTCGAGGTCCAGCCCAGGCCGGCCGCAATGGCCACGCCGCCGAGCCAGGCGCCGAGGGCGTTGGCCATGTTGAAGGCCGAGTGGTTGAGCGCGGCGGCGAGCGTTTGTGCGTCGCCGGCCACGTCCATCAGGCGGATCTGCAGGGCCGGGCCGATGGCGACGGTGGTGCCGATCAGGAACACGGTGAAGGCCGCCGTCACGACGTGGTGCGCCGCGAAGGTGAAGCTGGCAAGCACGAGCGCCGCGTAGACCAGCACGCCGCCGATGGTGCGCATGAGCGACTTGTCGGCCAGCCGCGAGCCCACGAGGTTGCCGGTGACCATGCCCAGGCCGAACAGCGCGAGCACGAAAGGCACGCCGCCCAGCGGCAGGCCAGCCACTTCGATCAGCGTGGGCTTGATGTAACTGAACACGGCGAACATGCCACCGAAGCCGATGGCGCCGATGCCCAGCGTGAACCACACCTGCTTGCGCTTGAGCGCGCCGAGTTCGCGCCAGGGGCTGGCGCCGGCGGCGGGTGCGATATCGGGCACGTCGCGGCGCAGCAGCACCACGGCAACCAGCGCGATGACGCCCACGAACACGAAGGCCGCGCGCCAGCCGAACAGCTGGCCCAGCCACGCCGCGATGGGCACGCCGACCAGCGTGGCGCCGGTGAGCCCCAGCATCACGAGACCGACGGCGCGCGCGCGCCGCCCCGGCGGCGCGAGCGTGGCGGCCACGAGCGCGGCCACGCCGAAGTAGGTGCCGTGCGGCAGGCCGGTGGCAAAGCGCAGCAGGTTGAGCGACAGGTAGCCGGGCGCCATCGCGCTGGCAAAGTTGCCGGCCGCGAACACGGCCATCAGCGCGATCAGCAGCGCGCGGCGGCCCCAGCCGGCGGCCAGCACCGCGAGCACGGGCGCGCCGATGACCACGCCCAGCGCATAGGCGCTGATGACGTGGCCGGCCTGCGGAATGGTGACGGCGATGTCCTTCGCGACCTCGGGCAGCAGGCCCATGATGACGAACTCGCCGGTGCCGATGGCAAAGCCGCCGACGCCGAGCGCGAGCACCGCGCGCAGGAACTGGGCGGACGAAACGGACGGTGCAATGGCGGTGGTTTCCGCGCCTTCGCGGGCGGACGGTGAGGCGTTCAAGGCCGGGCTCCTGGGGGGTGCCCGGCGGACGCGGGCAAGGCCCGATTCTAGGGTAAACCCTTAAATTGTGAAAATGCTCTCGTGCGGCGCGTCGGTACCGTCTTGCAGACGAAGCCTCAGCGCCGCTGGAACTGCGGCGCCCGGCGCTCGGCCATGGCGCGCACGCCTTCCTTGAAGTCGTCGGTCGCGAACTGCACGCACTGCACCTCGCGCTCGTGGCGGTTGGCCTCGGCCACGGCGTCGGCCAGGCCGCGCCGCAGGGTGGCGCGGGTGGCTTCGACGGCGAGCGGGGCCGACAGCGCGATCTCGCCCGCCAGCGCCAGCGCGCTCGCGCGCACCTCGTCGGCCGGCACCAGCTGGTCGACGAGGCCGATGCGCAGCGCTTCCTCGCCGCCGATGCGCCGCCCCGTGAAGAACAGCAACCCGGCCTGCTGCGCCCCGACGAGGCGCGGCAGCGTGGCGCTCAGGCCGAAGCCCGGGTGAAAGCCCAGGCGGTTGAAGTTGGCGCTGAAGCGCGCTTCGGCGCAGCTCACGCGAAAGTCGGCCGCCACCGCGAGGCCGAGGCCCGCACCCACCGCAGCGCCATGCACCGCGGCGACCAGGGGCTTGGCGCTGCGAAAGAGCCGCATCGCCTGCGCGTACAGCGGGCCGGGGTCGCGCGAGGTGCCGTCGTCGTCCCCGCTGTTGAAGTCGGCGCCTGCGCTGAAGGCGCGCCCCTCGGCGGCCAGCACGATGGCGCGGCAGCCGGGCTCGGCGTCGAGCCGGTCGAGGTGGTCGGCCAGTTCGCGCAGCAGCGCCTCGTTCACGTAGTTGAAAGGACCGCGGCGGATTTCGAGCAGCGCAACGTGCGCGTGGCCCGACTCGAGGGATGCGATGTGGCTCATTGGACCTCCAGCTTGGCGATGTCGACGTAGCCCTTCCACTTCTCGCGCTCCTGACGCTCGAAGGTGGCAAGGTCGGCGAGGCTGACCTTGGCCGGAGCGAAGGCAAAGCCCTCGAGCCGCGAGCGGATCGGGTCGGTGGTCACGGCCTCGTTGATCCAGGTGTTGAGTTTCTGCTGGATCTCCACCGGCGTCGCGGCCGGCACGGCAATGCCGAGGAAGCCGCCGCGGATGGTGAACTTCGGGTACGTCTCGGCGATCAGCGGCAACGCGGGGTAGCGCTTGAGCCGCGCGTCGCTGTGCACGGCCAGCGCACGCAGCTGGCCCGAGGCCACGAAGGCGTCGCCGGCCACGGTGTCGGTGAACACCACCTGGATCTGCCCGGCGATGAGCTCCGACATCGCCTGGCTCACCTGCTTGTACGGAATGGGCGCAAGCTCGATGCCGGCCTCGTGCGCGAACAGCGCGCCCGTGACTTTCGAGGTCGCGTTGAAGTGGCCGTAGTTGATGCTGCCCGGCGCCTTCTTCGCGGCGGCCACGAACTCCTGCAACGTCTTGTAGGGCGCGTCGGGCCGCACCAGCATGTAGGTGGAGCCGGGGCCGAAGGAGCCGACCAGCCGGAAGTCCTTGCCCGGGTCGTAGGGCAGCTTGCGGAACAGGCTGGGGTTGGCCAGGTGCGTGGAGGTGGTGGCCAGCAGCAGCACTGAGCCGTCGGCCGGCGCGTTGCGTACGGCCTCCACGCCGATGATGCCGTTGCCGCCGGGGCGATTGTCGACCACCACCGCGCGACCGGTCTTGCGCGTGAGGAACTCGGCCAGCATGCGCGCCGAGATGTCGCCCGAGCCGCCGGGGCCGAAGGGCACGATGATCTGGATCGGCTTGTCCTTGTCCTGAGCAAGCGCGATGCCGGCGGTGGCCGCGAACGGCAGGCCCGCCAGCCAGGCGAGGCAGTGTCTTCTGTGCATGGGATGTGTCTCCTGTCTGTTTTTGAATGTCGTGGCCGGTAGGCGCTCAGCCGAGCGCGCCGGCGCCCAGCGCCTCGTTGTGCTCGCCCACGTCGGGCGCGCGGGCCCGCACCTGCGGGCGTTCGCCGTCGAAGGACAGCGGCAGCCCGACGATGCGCAGTTCTTCGTCGGGCACGGTCTGAAAGATGCCGATGGCCTCGGTCTGCGGCTGCGCCAGCACCTGCGCGAAGTCCTGGATCGGCGCGCACGGAATGCCCAGCGGCTCCAGCGCGTCGAGCCACTGCTGCGTCGAGCGCGTGCGGAACACGGCCTCCAGCGCGGGGATGAGCAGCGCCTTGTGCTGCACGCGCAGTGCGTTGCTGGCAAAGCGCTCGTCGCGCGTCCATTCCTCGTGGCCCGTGGCGCGCGCGAGCTTGGCGAACAGGCGGTCGTTGGCGGCGGCCACGACGATCTCGCCGTCTTCGGTGGGCAGCGCCTGGAACACCACCACGTTGGGGTTGCCGCTGCGGTGGCGCTCGGGCTGGCGGCCAGTGGCGTGGAAGCCGGCCATCATCACCTGCAGCCAGCCCAATGCGGTCTCGAAGAGCGAGGTGTCGACCACGCAGCCCTGCCCCGTGGTCGCACGCCGCAGCAGCGCGGCAATGCAGCCCAGCGCCGCCCAGATGCCGGTGCCCAGGTCGAGCACCTGCATGCCGACGCGCGCCGACGGGCCGCTCTCGGCGCCGTTGATGCTGAAGATGCCTGCGAAGGCCTGCACCATCGGCTCGTAGCCCGGCGCCAGGCGCATCGGGCCCTTGTGCCCGAAGGCCCAGAGCGAGCAGTACACCAGCCGGGGGTTGAGCGCGCGCAGCACGTCGGGGCCGAGCTCCAGTTCTTCGAGCGAGCCGGGGCGCATGTTCTGGATGAACACGTCGGCCTCGGTGGCGTGTTCGCGCAGCCACTGCACGTGCGCCGGGTTCTTCAGGTCGAGCGCGATGCTCTTCTTGCCGTGGTTCATGGCCTGGAAGGTGGTCGCGGTGCCGCGCCAGAACGGCGGGCCCCAGCCGCGCGCGTCGTCGCCCGCGCCGGGCCGCTCGATCTTCACCACCTCGGCGCCGAGCGAGGACAGGATCTCTCCCGCGTAGGGCCCGGCGATGTTCTGGCCGACCTCGATGACCTTGATGCCGGCCAGCGGCTGCGCGGCGGCGATGTGGTGCAAAGGGTTCGTCATGTTCAATGTCCTGTGAATCGGGGGGCGCGTTTGTCGAGGAAGTGCTGCACGCCCTCGCGGAAGTCGTCGGTGTCGCGGCAGGCAGCAATCTCACGGTCGGCCTCGCGCGTGGCCTGGCCCAGCGTCTGGTAGCGGGCGGCGCGCAGCTGCTGCTTGATGACGCGGGTGGCGCGCGGCGAGGCGGCGTTCGCGATCTCGCCGGCGCGCGCGAGCACCGCGTCGAGAAAGCCCTCGGCCGGCAGCAGGCAGGCCAGCCCCATGCGATCGGCCTCTTGCGCCATCACGGTGCGGCCGGTCAGCAGCAGGTCGGCCGCATGCATCGGGCCGATGAGGCGCGGCAGCAGCCAGGCCGTGCCGTGCTCGGCCACGAGGCCGCGGCGCGCATAGGGAAAGCTGAGCTTGGCGCCGGCCGCCACGTAGCGCAGGTCGGCGTGCAGCGTGAGGCACAGCCCGACGCCGGCCGCCGCGCCGTTGATCGCGGCGATCAGCGGCTTGTCGAAGCCGCCGAGGTAGCCGTAGCGCTGCGCGAGGTCGTCGTCCGAGGGCGCCTGCGGCACGGGCGGCCGGGCGGCTGCGCCCAGCACCGCCATGTCCATACCGGCGCAGAAGCCCCGCCCGGCGCCGGTCAGCACGGCGCAGCGCACGTCGTCGTCGGCCTGCGCCAGGTGGATGGCCTCGCGCAGCTCGGCCTCCAGCGTGGGCGTCCAGGCGTTGAGCCGGTCGGGGCGGTCGAAGGTGATCGAGGCGACGCGGTCGGTCACCGCGTACCTGAGTTCCGTGAATTCCAAGCGTGTCTCCGGTTCGTTGCTCGCCCTGTGTCGGGCATGGGCTCAGTATTCCGGCGCACCCTGGCGGTGACAATGCTGCAATTTCGCTCACCGAAATCATGCCCACGCCCCGCTCCACCTCCACCCGGGCCGAAACGCAGTCGACCGGCACCTTCGTGCGCAGCACGCCGGGCAGCCATTCGCTCGAGCGCGGGCTGGCGTTGCTGCGCGCCTTCCGTCATGGAGTGGACGTGCTGACCAACGCCGAGCTGGCCGACCGCACGCAGCTGCCGCGGCCCACGGTGAGCCGCCTGACACGCTCGCTGGTGGATGCGGGCTTTCTCGCCTACGACCTGGAGCAGCGCGGCTACCGGCTGACGGCCGCGTGCCTGAGCCTGGCCCTGTCGTTCCGCACCTCGGAGCAGACGCTGGCGCAGGCCCTGCCGCTGATGCGTGCGCTGGCCGAGGGCCGGCGCGTGAACGTGGGCCTGGCGGTGACCGACCAGCTGGAGATGGTGTACCTGGACTCGGTGCGCTTCAGCCGGCTGGGCATCTTCCGGCGCATCCTGCCGGGCTCGCGCCTGCCGATCGCGAGCACGTCGCTGGGCTGCGCTTTCCTCGCGGGCATGCAGGCAACGGAACGCAAGGCCTTGCTGGGCCGGCTGCGCAAGGCGCATGGCAGCGACTGGCCCGCGCTGCAGCGGCAGGTGGATGCGGCGCTGCGTGCGGTGGACGCGCAAGGCTATTGCCACGCGAACTGGGCGCCGGGCATGACGGCGGTGGCGCTGCCGCTGCGTGAGCCGTCAGGCAGTCTCTATGCGATGAACGTGAGTTTTCCGACGACGGGTGAGGTGTCGACGGACGCACTGCAGGCGCACGCAGACTTGCTGCTGCGCCTTGCGGCAGACCTGCGCAAGACGTGGGCGCGGTAGCGCGTCAGATCGCAACCAACTGCCGCACGCCCTGCGCTTCCATGTCCTTGCCCAGGCCGCGCGCAATGACTTCGCCGCGCTCCATCACGAGGTAGTCGTCGGCCAGCTCCTGCGCGAAGTCGTAGTACTGCTCGCACAGCACGATGGCCATGTCGCCGCGGTCGGCGAGCATGCGGATGACGCGGCCGATGTCCTTGATGATGCTGGGCTGGATGCCCTCGGTGGGCTCGTCGAGGATCAGCAGCTTGGGCTTGGGCGCGAGGGCGCGCGCAATCGCCAGTTGCTGTTGCTGCCCGCCCGAAAGGTCGCCGCCTCTTCGGTTGATCATCTGCTTGAGCACGGGGAACAGCTCGAACAGCTCCGCAGGAATCGGCGTGCTGCCGCTCTTGTAGGCCAGGCCCATGCGCAGGTTCTCCTCGACCGTGAGCCGCGCGAAGATCTCGCGGCCCTGCGGCACGAAGCCGATGCCGGCCCTGGCCCTGTCGTACGGCGTGGCCTTGTGGATCGGCTTGCCTTCGAGTTCGATGCTGCCGCTCTTGATGGGCACGAGGCCCATGAGCGACTTCAGCAGCGTGGTCTTGCCGACGCCGTTGCGGCCGAGCAATACCGTGACCTTGCCGAGCGTGGCCTGGAAGCTCACGTCTCTGAGGATGTGGGAGCCGCCGTAGTACTGGTGGATGTTCTTGACTGTCAGCATGGTGGGACGCCTTCCTTGATCTTTATCGGGGGCACCCGGTGTGCGGCACGGCGCGGTCGGCCCCACTGTGCCGGCCCTTCGGGCTGCCCTGCGGTGCTCGCGTTTCGCGGGGTCTCGCAGAACTCGCTGCGCTCAAACAGCTGCGAGCCCTGATCCGCGAAACGCTGCGCTCCTCGGCGGCACAGAGGGGCCGCCCACGCCGCACCGCACACCGGGCGCTGGTCGTGGCGTTGATGCCGCCGGCTCTGGCTGCGACGACAAGTTCACCGCCCAAGGTAGACCTCGATCACGCGTTCGTCGGCCTGCACTTCGTCGAGCGTGCCTTGCGCGAGCACGGAGCCATCGCACAGCACGGTCACGATCTCGGAGATGGTGCGGATGAAGCTCATGTCGTGCTCCACCACCATCAGCGAATGCTTGCCCTTGAGCGTGAGGAACAGCTCGGCGGTGCGGGCGGTTTCCTCGTCGGTCATGCCGGCCACGGGCTCGTCGAGCAGCAGCAACTTCGGGTCCTGCATGAGCAGCATGCCGATTTCGAGCCACTGCTTCTGGCCGTGGCTCAGGTTGCCGGCCAGGCGCGACACGCTGTCGGCCAGATGGATGGTTTCCAGCACCTCGGCCAGGCGGTCGCTCTGGGCCGAGTCGAGCCTGAACAGCATCGAGGCGCGCACGCCCTTGTCGGTCTTCAGTGCGAGCTCGAGATTCTCGAACACCGTGAGGTGCTCGAACACCGTCGGCTTCTGGAACTTGCGGCCGATGCCCAGCTGCGCGATGTCGGCTTCGCGGTGGCGCAGCAGGTCGATGGTGCTGCCGAAGAACACGGTGCCCGAGTCGGGGCGGGTCTTGCCGGTGATGATGTCCATCATCGTCGTCTTGCCAGCACCGTTGGGGCCGATGATGCAGCGCAGCTCGCCCGGCGCGATGTCGAGCGAGAGCTTGTTGATGGCCTTGAAGCCGTCGAAGCTCACGCTCACGTCTTCGAGGTACAGGATGCGGCCATGGGTGATGTCGACCTCGCCCGGCGTGACATGGCGACCGAAGTCGGCGGTGCGGCCTCCCGATTCGGTCTGGCCCGTGGCCGCGTGCAGACCGGCCGCGCGTGCGGCGCGCTCGGCGCCGGCTTCCATCAGGTCGGGCGTCATGCGCGGGCTCCCTTCACATCGGCGACCAGGGGCGCCTGCACGGTCGCTTCGGGCTCGGCGTGCGAGGCGGTGGGCTCGCGCCGCGCTTCCTTCGCGGCCGGTGCTGCGGCCTTCTGCGTCTTCTCGCGCGACAACCACTGGCGCACCAACCCCACGATGCCGTTCGGCAGGAACAGCGTGACAGCAATGAACAAGGCGCCCAGGAAGTACAGCCAGTACTCGGGGTAGGCCACGGTGAGCCAGCTCTTGGCGCCGTTGACGATGAAGGCGCCGATGATTGGCCCAATCAGCGTGGCGCGCCCGCCGACTGCGGCCCACACCGCGATCTCGATGGAGTTGGCCGCGCTCATCTCACCCGGGTTGATGATGCCGACCTGCGGCACGTACAGCGCGCCGGCCACGCCGCACATGATGGCGGAGATGACCCAGATCGTGAGCTTGTACGGCAGCGGGTTGTAGCCCGAGAACATCACGCGCGTTTCGGCGTCTCGGATGGCCTGCAGCACGCGGCCGAACTTGCTGCCGATGAGCCACTTGGCGAAGAGGAAGAAGCCCAGCAGCGTGAGGCCGGTGAGCGCGAAGAGCGTCATGCGCATCTCTTGCGTGGCGATCGGGATGTTCAGGATGCGCTTGAAGTCGGTGAAGCCGTTGTTGCCGCCGAAGCCCGTCTCGTTGCGGAAGAACAGCAGCATGGCCGCGAAGGTCATGGCCTGCGTGATGATCGAGAAGTACACGCCCTTGATGCGCGAGCGGAAAGCGAAGAAGCCGAACACGAAGGCGATGAGGCCGGGCACCGCCACGATGAGCAGCAGCGTCATGCCGAAGCTGCCGCTGAAGGTCCAGTGCCAGGGCAGCTCCTTCCAGTCGAGGAACACCATGAAGTCGGGCAGGTCGCTCTTGTAGTTGCCGTCGCGGCCGATCTGGCGCATGAGGTACATGCCCATCATGTAGCCGCCCAGCGCGAAGAACAGGCCGTGGCCCAGCGACAGGATGCCGGTGTAGCCCCAGATCAGGTCCATGGCCAGTGCGCAGATCGCGTAGCACATGATCTTGCCGACCAGCGCCACGGCGTAGTCGCTCATGTGCAGCGGGCTGTCGGCCGGCACCCACATGTTGAGCACGGGCGCCACGGCGCACACGACGATGAGCGCGACGAAGAAGGCCGTCCAGCCCTTGCCGCTCAGCAGCGGCCCCTTGGTTGGTAATGTGACCTTGCTCATGCCTCTGCGCTCCGGCCCTTCATCGCGAAGATGCCTTGCGGGCGCTTCTGGATGAAGATGATGATGAAGACAAGCACCGCGATCTTCGCGAGCACCGCGCCCGCCCAGCCTTCGATGAACTTGTTGAGAATGCCCAGCCCCAGCGCCGCATACACGGTGCCCGCGAGCTGGCCGACGCCGCCCATCACGACCACCATGAAGCTGTCGACGATGTAGCTCTGGCCCAGGTCGGGGCCGACGTTGCCGATCTGGCTCAGGGCGCAGCCCGCCAGGCCCGCGATGCCGGAGCCGAGCGCGAAGGCGTAAGTGTCGATGCGCGCGGTGTTCACGCCCATGCACGAGGCGATCGGGCGGTTCTGCGTGACGCCGCGCACGAACAGGCCCAGGCGCGTCTTGCCGATGAGCCAGCCCATCGCGAGCAGCACCAGCGCCGCGAAGACGATGATGCAGATGCGGTTCCACGGCAGCGTGACGTTGCTCAGCATGGTGAAGCCGCCGCTCATCCAGCCGGGGTTCTCCACACCGACGTTCTGCGCGCCGAACAGCGAGCGCACCAGCTGCTGCAGCATCAGGCTGATGCCCCAGGTGGCGAGCAGCGTCTCGAGCGGACGGCCGTAGAGGAAGCGGATCACGCCACGCTCGAGCACCGCGCCCACGAGCGCCGAGGCGAGGAAGGACACGGGAATGGCGGCCACCAGGTACCAGCCGAAGGCCGCCTCGGGCATGTACTTCTGGAAGATGCCTTGCATCACGTAGGTGGCGTAGGCGCCGATCATCATCAGCTCGCCGTGCGCCATGTTGATGACGCCCATCAGCCCGTAGGTGATGGCCAGGCCGAGCGCGGCGAGCAGCAGCACCGAGCCCAGGCTGATGCCGCTGAACACGGCGTTGATGCGGTCGCCCCAGACCAGCGCGCCGTCGATGTTGGCGATCGATGCGGTGATGGCCGCCTTCACGTCGGCTTCGGTCTCGTCGGCCAGGCGCTGGTTCAGCAGCAGCTTGGTGTCGGGGCTGCGGTTGTTGCCCAGCTCCTTGGCCGCGGCCAGGCGCTTGGCCTTGTCGGCGCTGGTGAGCATGCTGGCGGCACGCACGAGTTCGAGCTGCGCCTTGATCTTCGGATTCGTCTCGGCGGCCAGCGCCTTCTCGACCATCGGAATGCGCGATTCGTCGGGCTCCTTGAAGAGCGCCTGCGCGGCTTCGGCGCGCACCGCGTCGTCGGTGCTCGTGAGCTTGAGTGCGGCCTGTGCGGCATCGAGTGCGCCGCGCATGAGGTTGTTGTTGACGACGTCCTCGGCGGTGTCGGGCACCTTCAGCTCGGAGCCGGTGACGGGGTCGAAGCCCTTGTCGTCCTTCATCACGAAGACCTTGTCTTCGGTGTACTTCACGGCGTCGTCGGACATCGCCTGGATGAACGCGGCGGTCTTGTCGTCGGCGGTGAGGACGGCCTTATTGAGCGCGGCGATGCGGGCTTCGGATTCGCCGGAGGCGATGGCCTTCGCTTCGTCGGCGGTCAGCGCGTGGGCGGCCGACGCTGCGAGGAGCATGGCGGCGAATGCGCAGTGAAGGGTTCGTCGAAGCATCATGAAACTGGAAGTTGGGGTTGGCCCCTTCCCCTTCCGGGGGAAGGTTGGGATGGGGGCACGCGGCGCTCATTCAGGCGCTGCGACCTGATCGACCGCCGTCAGCCCCCACCCCTGCCCTCCCCCAGCGGGGGAGGGAGAAACACACTTACATCGACTTGCCGGCCGGGTAATCGGGCTTCTTGTCGTTGCCTTCGATGTACGGGCTCCACGGCTTGGCCTTGACCGGGCCCGGCGTCTTCCACACCACGCTGAACTGGCCGTCGGCCTTGATCTCGCCGATGAACACGCTCTTGTGCAGGTGGTGGTTCTTCTCGTCCATCTTCGAGACGATGCCCGACGGTGCCGTGAAGGTCTGGCCGGCCATCGCCGCGATCACCTTGTCGGTGTCGGTCGACTTGGCCTTCTCGACCGCCTGCTTCCACATGTGGATGCCGATCCAGGTGGCTTCCATCGGGTCGTTCGTGAGCGGCTTGTCCTTGTGGCCGGCGATGTTCTTGGCCTTGGCGTAGTCGCTCCACTGCTTGATGAACGCCGTGTTGGTCGGGTTCTTGATCGACATGAAGTAGTTCCATGCCGCGAGGTGGCCCACGAGCGGCTTGGTGTCCACGCCGCGCAGTTCTTCCTCGCCGACCGAGAAGGCGACGACCGGCACGTCCTTGGCCTTCAGGCCCGCGTTGCCCAGTTCCTTGTAGAAGGGCACGTTGGAGTCGCCGTTGATGGTCGACACCACCGCCGTCTTGCCGCCGGCCGAGAACTTCTTGATGTCGGCGACGATGGTCTGGTAGTCGCTGTGGCCGAAGGGGGTGTACTTCTCGTCGATGTCCTTATCGGCCACGCCCTTGCTCTTGAGGTAGGCGCGCAGGATCTTGTTGGTGGTGCGCGGGTACACATAGTCGGTGCCCAGCAGCACCCAGCGCTTGGCGCCGCCGCCTTCCTTGCTCATGAGGTAGTCGACGGCCGGAATGGCTTGCTGGTTGGGCGCGGCGCCCGTGTAGAACACGTTCTTCGAGAGCTCTTCACCCTCGTACTGCACGGGGTAGAACAAGAGGCCGTTCATTTCCTCGACCACCGGCAGCACCGACTTGCGCGACACCGAGGTCCAGCAGCCGAAGATCACCGAGACCTTGTCCTGGCCGAGCAGCTGCTTGGTCTTTTCAGCGAACAGCGGCCAGTTGGAGGCCGGGTCGACCACCACGGGCTCCAGCTGCTTGCCCAGCACGCCGCCCTTCTTGTTGATGTCGTCGATGGCCATCAGCACCGTGTCTTTCAACACGGTTTCCGAGATGGCCATCGTGCCCGACAGCGAGTGCAGCACGCCGACCTTGATGGTGTCGGCAGCAAATGCGGGCGCAGCAGAAATGCTGGCCAGCGCGACGGCGGCGGTGAGCGCCTTGAGTGTGAAACGACGTTGCATGTGGACTCCTGCTCCGGGTGGGTTGAACCTTGTCGACAGCACGGGGCTGGCGATGGAGAGGAGTCTGCGGAACGCACCACAAAGGGGAAATACGCCGGGTGGCGTACACGGAGGTACTCAGGCGGGTGGCGGGGCCGGGTACTTCACGGCGTTGGCGAGCATCTTGTGCTTGGCCGCCTCGACCGGGTCGATGCCGAGCTTGTCGGCCAGCTGCAGCAGGTAGAGCAGGACATCCGCGATCTCGGTGCCGATCTGCGCGCGCTGGTCTGCGGGCAGCGCCCGGCTTTGCGCTTCGGTGAGCCACTGGAAATGTTCGAGCAGCTCGGCCGCCTCGACCGACAGCGCGGCGGCGAGGTTCTTGGGGGAGTGGAATTGCTCCCAGTCGCGGGCTTGTGCGAAGTCGCGCAAGGCCTGGGTCAGTGCTTGAAGTTCGGTGGCCATGTCAATCCTGCGGGGTCTGCCGCGAGTTTGGCATGGCCGCCCGGCTACGCCATGCGACTGCCCCGCCCATGCAGCACCGCCACCAGCAACGCCGACACCATCAGATAGACCAGCGCCACACCGAACGCGGCCGTGTAGTCCCCCTCGCCCCCCAACTGCCCATAGAACAAGATCCCGACCAACGCCACCCCCAGCGCATTGCCCGCCTGCTGCACCATCGACAGCACGCCCGACGCCACGCCCGCATGCTGCGGCGGCAGGCCGGCCAGCACGGTGGACACCAGCGGCGCCATCACCATGCCGAGCCCCGCGCCCTGCACGAACAGCAGCGGCACCATCCACGCCACGACATGCGCGTGCCCCGGCCAGCCGGCCACGTTGGCGCACTGCAGCGCATGCCCCGCCGCGAGCACGAGGGCGCCGAGCGCGATCGGTGGCGTGCCGCCGAAGCGGCGGGCGATGCGGGCGCCGGCCATCGAGGTCGCGAAGAAGCCCACGGCCAGCGCGGTGAAGACGATGCCCGAGTGGAGCGCGCCCAGCCCCATCCCCTGCTGCAGATAGAGCGCGAGCACGAAATAGAACGAGGCGTTGCCCGCATAGAAGGCCAGCGTGGTGAGCAGCCCGGTCACGAAGCGGCGGTTGGCGAGCAGCGCCGGCGCCACCAGCGGCGCACCGCCGCGTGCCGCAAGGCGGCGCTGCTGCCCGGCGAAGAGGCCCCACAGCGGCACGGCGGCGGCCAGGCACAGCCAGCTCCACAGCGGCCAGCCCTGCTGGCGCCCTTCGACCAGCGGCAGCACCACGGACACCGACCCGGCGGCGACCAGCGCCATGCCGGCGAGGTCGAGCCGGCTGCCGCCGCGACCCTGCGCCAGCGGTGGCACCACGCGCGGCGCGAGCACGAGCGCCAGCAGGCCGATGGGCACGTTGATGAGAAAGCAGCTGCGCCAGCCGAGCCCCGCGAGGTCGGCATGGATCAGCGCGCCGCCCACCAGCTGCCCCAGCGTGGCCGCCAGGCCCAGCGTGAGGCCGTAGGCTGCGAAGGCGCGCGCCCGGTCTTCGCCCGTGTAGGCGAGGCCGATCATCGCGAGCACCTGCGGCTGCAGCAGCGCGCCGGCCAGGCCCTGCAGCAGGCGCGCGGCCACGAGCAGCCCGGCGTTCGGCGCCACGCCGCAGGCGGCCGAGGCGAGCGTGAACAACAACAGGCCGAGCATGAACATGCGGCGCCGGCCGAACAGGTCGCCCAGCCGCCCGCCCGTGACCAGGCCCGCGGCGGTGGCCAGACCGTAGCCCGCCACCACCAGCTGCAGCGTGCCCGCGCTGGCCTGCAGGTCGTGCTGCATCGATGGCAGCGCGACGTTGACGATGAAGAAATCGAGCACCACCAGGAAGGTGCCGCTGAGCATGACCCACAGGCCCAGCGGACCCGGTGTGGCGGACGCGATCGATGGGGCAGAAGAAACGGCAGGGTTCGACGAGGTCATGGCCCCCACTGTCGGCACCGGCCGGCATCGCGGCAATGACCTGCGAGGTCATGCGCGCAGGGCGCGGGCGTTCAGCGCTTGTCGAACTGCGCGGACGCAAAGGCCCACGTCATGCGCGTGGCATCCGGCCCGAGCGGGTCGCTGAACAGCTGCCCCCGCGACCCGCCGCTCCACGAGTGGCCGAGCCCCGCGATCTCGCACAGCGTGACCAGGGTGCGGCCCTGGCGCTTGAAGTCGGTCACGCGCATGGCGCGGCGCTGGCCGCGTTGCAGGTCGCGCGCGATGCCGGCGTGCGCGCCCACGGCGGTGGCCCAGACGGCCGCGCTGCTCATGGCGTTGCTGGGCGCCACCACGGCGTCGGCGTCGCCGTGCAGCACCAGCATCGGCGGCAGCGTCGTGAAGACGGCCGCCGCGCCCATGGCCTTGCCGACCGCGGTGACGGGCATCGGGGGCACGTGCTGTCCGCGCATGGCGCCGAGCGCGGTGGCCGACGACTTCGCGGCGCCGGGCGCCACGCCCGAGTGCATGACCACCGCGCGAAAGCGGTTCGGGTAGCGCGTGGCCAGCAGCGCCGCCATGCTCGCGCCCGCCGACAGGCCGGCCACGGCCACGCGGTCGCGGTCGACGGGGTACAGCATGCAGGCCTGGTCGACGGCGGCCATCAGCGTGGCGGCCTCGGCATCGGCCTTGCCGGAGCGGCGCTCGTACCAGTTCCAGCAGCCCTGCGGATGGGCGATGCGGTCCTGCTCGGGGTAGAGCACGAGAAAACGCTGGCGCACCGCGAGCGCGTTCATGCGCGTGCTGGCCGCGAAGTCGCAACCGGTCTGGCCACAGCCGTGCAGCATGACCATGAGCGGGAGTTTCTCGCCGGGCTGCAGCACCAGGTCGGCCGGACGAAACAGGTGATAGCCGCGCGCCCCACCCGCGCCCATCGCCATGCCACTGATCCAGTCGCCCTTGCCGGGCGGCGGCTTGAGCCGCTTGGCGGTCGCGCGTTGCACCTGGCCGGCCACGCGCTTGCCGTTGCTCAGCGTGAGCTTGGTGAGCGCCTTCAGGTTGCGCTCATAGGCGCGGGCGAAGAAAGAAGCGGTGGAGCGACGGGCCATGGCGCAGTGTGCAGGCAAAGCGCCGGGCGGCCAAACGGCCGCGAAGCCTTCAGTAGATTTCCGGGACGATCATGCTGGCAGGGACGGGTTGGCGCAGGTAGTCGTCATGCCGCTCGCGCGCCGGCAGCTCGACCGGCGCGTGCGCCACTTCCTGGTAGGGCAGCTGGCCCAGCAGGTGGCTGATGCAGTTCAGGCGCGCCTTCTTCTTGTCGACGGCCTGCACCACCCACCACGGCGCCTCGGGGATGTGGGTGCGCTCCAGCATGATCTCTTTCGCCTTGGTGTATTCCTCCCAGCGGCGGCGGCTCTCGAGGTCCATGGGGCTGAGCTTCCACTGCTTGAGCGGGTCGTGGATGCGGCCCAGGAAGCGCATGTGCTGCTCGTCGTCGGTGATGGAGAACCAGTACTTGATGACCTTGATGCCCGAGCGCACGAGCATCTTCTCGAACTCGGGCACGGTGCGGAAGAACTCCTCGTACTCGTCGTCGCTGCAAAATCCCATCACGCGCTCGACACCGGCGCGGTTGTACCAGCTGCGGTCGAACAGCACCATCTCGCCGGCCGCCGGCAGGTGCGCCACGTAGCGCTGGAAATACCACTGGGTGCGCTCGCGGTCGTTGGGCGCGGGCAGCGCGGCCACGCGGGCCACACGCGGGTTCAAGCGCTGGGTGATGCGCTTGATGACACCGCCCTTGCCCGCCGCGTCGCGGCCTTCGAAAAGAATGACCACCTTCTGCTTGCTGTGCTGCACCCAGTCCTGCAGCTTGACCAGCTCGCCCTGCAGGCGAAAGAGTTCCTTGAAGTAGGCCTGGCGCGCCGCCTTGTCGGACACGGAAGACGCGGCCGATGCGGGGTCGAGCCCGTCGAGGTTGCGGTCTTCGATCTCCAGTTCGAGCTCTTCGTCGTAGCTGTCGATCAGGTCGCGGGCGATGCGTTGCATCAGGTCTTCGTGGTCGGGAAGTGCGCTCGTCAGCATGATGAAAAGGGGCAAGAGTGGCGGGTAGACAAAAAGCATGCTGCACCCGCCGCATGACCGCGGCGTGACGGTTTTGCGGCTGTTTTCTGTAAGCCGACACGCCGTTGTCACATGGCACGAACACCATCCGGGGCATGCTGGCAGCCCGCCAAACGGGCGTCTGCCTGTTCACATGTCTTTTCTGACCACGCACCTTGTCGGTATTTCATGACCTCGCCGCGCAGTCCTATGGCGGCGACGAAGCCGGGCTGATCTGCGGCTACCTGTTCGACGCCGCGGCGCCGGAACCCGCGCGGGCGATCGATTCGGCGCAGGCTGCCGCGTGGCTGGCGGATGCCGGCCAGCTCGGCGACAGCAACGCCTACGTGTGGCTGCACTTCAACCTGAGCCATGCGCACGCCGAGCGCTGGCTGGTGCGGCACGCGGCGCTGTCGGACACCTTCTACGAGACACTGCACGAAGGCCTGCCCTCCACGCGCATCGAGCGCGCCGACGACTCGCTGATCGCGGTCATCAACGACGTGCACTTCGAGTTCAGCTTCGAGCCCTCGGACATTTCGACGCTGTGGATCAGCGTCGGCCCGCGCCTGGTGGTCACGGCGCGCACCAAGCCGCTGCGTTCGGTCGACGCGCTGCGCACGGCCGTGAAGGCGGGCGAGGCGCCGCGCTCGAGCACCGAACTGCTCGAGCACCTGCTGCGCGCGCAGGCCGACGTGCTGGTGAAGATCGTGCGCGGCGTCACCTCGCGCATCGACCGCATCGAGGACGAGCTGCTGGCCGGGCGCCTGGACCACAAGCGCGCACGGCTGGGCGTGCTGCGCCGGCTGCTGGTGCGGCTGCAGCGGCTGCTGGCGCCCGAGCCGGCCGCGCTGTTCCGCCTGCTGCAGGGCCCGCCGGCCTGGATGGCCGAGCCCGACGTTCAGGAGCTGCGCGGCTCGACCGAGGAGTTCTCGGTGGTGCTGCGCGACATGCAGGCGCTGCAGGAGCGCATCAAGCTGCTGCAGGAAGAAATCGCCGCCAACGTCAACGAGGACAACAACCGCAGCCTGTTCGTGCTGACGGTGGTCACGGTGCTGGCGCTGCCGATCAACATCCTGGCCGGCCTGTTCGGCATGAACGTGGGCGGCATTCCGCTGGCGGAGCACAGGCACGGGTTCTGGATCGTGGTGGCGATCGTCGCCACCTTCACCGCCGTGGCCGCCTGGACGGCGTTTCGCAAGAAGCGCTGAGGCGCGGTCGCACTCAATCCGACGGCAGCGGCGCGGCGGCCGCGTCCTGCATGCATTGCAGGAAGACGCGCGTGGGCGTGTTCATCGCCTCGCTGCGCAGGCGGAAGGCGCACATGGGGCCGCGCAGCAGTTCGCCCGGCATGGCGATGCGGCGCACGAGCCCGCGCCGCTCGAAGTCTTCGGCGTAGTGGTTGGCGGTGGCCCACAGCAGGCCCGAGCTGCGCACGAGGTGCAGCGCGAGCGGGGCCGAGTCGGCCTGGATGTCGGCCGGGTGAGGACCGCCCGGGCGGCGGTGCACCGACAGCATGCGGTCCAGCTTGGGCCGCAGCGGCGTGCGGTGCGGCGGCAGCACCCAGCGCTCGTTGGCGGCCTCGGCCCAGGTCGGCGCGCGTTTGAGCGCCAGCCGGTGCCGCGGCGCCGCCACGATGCTGCTGAACTCCTCGTACAGCGGCGTGACCTCGACGCGGTTGAGGTCGACCGTCCACTCCGCGTGCGCGAGCATGAGGTCGATGCGCCCGTCCTGCAGCGCGCCGTGCAGGTCCTCGATCTCCAGCGTCTGCACCATCGGGCGCACGTGGGGCAGCATCTGCGAGGCCTGCAGCAGCGCGGCCGCGAGCCGCTGCGCCGAGAACACGGGCAGCACGCCCAGGCGCAGCTCGCCGCTCACGCCCACGCGCAGGTCGCGCAGCGACTCCTCGGCCAGCATCAGCTCGCCCAGCACGCGGTCGGCGTGCCGGACCATGCTCAGCCCCGCCGCCGTGGGCGCGATGCGCTTGGTGGTGCGCTCGAACAGGCGCACCTGCAGCGTGGCCTCGAGCTGGGCCAGCGTACGGGACAGCGCGGGCTGGGTGGTGTTGAGCAGTTCGGCCGACTTGCTCAGGCTGAGCGTGCGGCCCAGCTGGCTGAGCAGCCGCAGCTGGCGCAGCGTGAGGTTTCGTTCCAGGAAGGAGGCCATGGCCATTTATATCGGCAACGGTATGAGTACGCTCGGATTTCTCATTTGTCGCCCTCCCCCGGCCTGCCCAGAATCCGCCCACCGCCCTGGCACCCCGGAGACCCGCGATGACCGAACCGACGAAGCGATCCCTTTGCGCCGCCCTCATGGCCGCCACCCTGCTGGCCGGCCTGCTGCCCGTCGGCGCCGCGGCCCAGGCGTACCCGTCCAGGCCCGTGCGCCTGATCGTGCCGTGGGCGCCCGGCACGCCGGCAGACGTGGCGGGCCGCGTGGTGGCCGAGCGCATGGCGGGCGGGCTGGGCCAGACCGTGTTCGTCGAGAACCGGCCGGGCGCGGCCGGCACCGTGGGCCTGGGCGAGGTGCTGCGCCAGCCGGCCGACGGCTACACGGTCTACATGCTGTCGTCGGCCTCGCTGGTGGCGCCGCTGCTGTTCCCGGGCCAGTCGCTGGACCTTCTCAAGAGCCTGGAGCCGGTCGGCATGACGGCCTGGAGCTACAACGTGCTGGTGGCGCCCGCCGCCTCGGCGCTGGGCTCGCCGCGCGAACTGGAGGCCGCGGCCAAGGCCCGGCCGGGCACGCTGAGCTTCGGCTCCGGCGGCAACGGCACGCCGGCGCACCTGGCCGGCGCGCTGTTCGCCCAGCAGACCGGCAGCCAGCTCACGCACGTGCCATACAACCAGTTCCCGATGGCGGTGGGCGACCTGCTGGCCGGGCGCCTGGACACCATGTTCCTGACCGCGTCGGCGGCACTGCCCCACATCCAGGCCGGCAAGCTGCGCGCGCTCGCGGTGACCGGCGCGCAACGCCTGCCGGCCCTGCCCGCCGTGCCCACGATGATCGAGCAGGGCTACGCCGGCTTCGAGCTGCGCTCCTTCGACGGCATGACGGTGCGCAGCGGCACGCCGCGCGAGATCGTCGAGCGGCTCGGCGACGCGCTCGCCAAGGCGCTGGCCGCGCCCGAGGTGCGCGAACGCCTGGCCACGCTGGCGCTTGAGCCGGAGCCGATGACGCCAGCGCGCTTTCGCACCGTGCTGGCGGCCGAGTCGGACAAGTGGCTGCGCCTGGGCCGCGGCGCCGGCATCAAGGCCGACTGAGCACGCACGATGCAGGCGGACATCGTGATCGTCGGGGGCGGCTCGGCGGGCTGTGTGCTGGCCGCCCGCCTGAGCGAAGACCCCGCGCTGCAGGTGGTGCTGGTCGAGGCGGGACAGCCCTCGCGCAACCCGTGGCTGCGCATTCCCATCGGCTACTTCAAGACGGTCGGCCACCCCCGGCACGACTGGCGCTTCGAGACCGACCCCGAGCCGGACATGGCGCAGCGCCGCCTGCCCTGGCCGCGCGGCCGGGGGCCGGGCGGCTCCAGCCTCATCAACGGCATGCTGTACCTGCGCGGCCACCGCGCCGACTACGACCAGTGGGCCGCCCTGGGCAACCCGGGCTGGGACTGGGACAGCGTGCGCCCCTACTTCGACCGGTCGCAGCCCGCGGCCGACGGACCGCTGTGGGTGTCCGCGCTGCCGCGCGATGCGCTGTCGGATGCCTTCATCGCCGCGGCGGCGCATGCCGGCATCGCGCCCACGGCCGACTTCAACGGCGGCGACAACAGCGGCGCCGGCTACTTCCGGATGACGACGCGCCACGGCCGGCGCATGGACACCGGGCGGGCCTTCCTGGCGCCGGCGCGGGGCCGGCCCAACCTGCGCGTGCTGTCGGGCGCGCAGGCGACCCGCGTGTGCTTCGAGGGGCGGCGTGCCGTCGGCGTGGAATGCGTGCGTGACGGCAAGGTCGAACGCGTCTCGGCGCGGCACGAGGTGATCCTCAGCGCCGGCGCCATCCAGTCGCCGCAACTGCTGCAGCTCTCGGGCGTGGGGCCGGCCGGGCTGCTGGGGCGCCTCGGCCTGCCGGTGGCGGCGCCGCTCGAGGGCGTGGGGCGCAACCTGCAAGACCACCTGCAGGTGCGGCCCAGCTACCGCTGCCAGGGCATCGAAACGCTCAACGACATCGCCCACAGCCGCTGGCGCAGCGCGCGCGAGTTCATGCGCTACCTGCTGACGCGCGGCGGCGCGCTGAACGGCGGCGTCTACCGCGCCGGCGCCTTCTTTGGGGCGGGCGACGACGCCGCGGGATGGCCCGATGCGCAGATCCACTTCGGGCTGGTGAGCTTCGAGCGGCCGCACCAGCCGCCGCACCCGTTCCCGGGCGTGACGCTGTCGGCCTGCCTGCTGCGCCCGCACAGCCGCGGCGAGATCATGCTGCGCTCGGCCGATCCGCTGGCGGCGCCGTCGATCCAGCCGCGCTACCTGTCGCACGAGGCAGACCGCACGCTGGCCGTGCGGCTGGTGCGCAAGATGCGCGAGATCGCCGCCGCGCCGCCGCTGGCGCGCTACCTGGCGCAGGAGCACGAGCCCGGGCCCGCGCTGGCCAGCGACGCGCAGCTGCTGGACTGGGTGCGCCGCCGCGCCGGCAGCATCTTCCACCCGGTGGGCACCTGCGCCATGGGCCCCGCCGACGACGGCGCCGCGGTGGTGGATGCCCGCCTGCGGGTCCACGGGCTGCAGGGGCTGCGCGTGGTGGACGGCTCGGTGATGCCGCGGCTGGTGTCGGGCAACACGAACGCGCCGATCATCATGATCGCCGAGCGCGCCGCCGACCTCGTCAGGCACGACCTGCGCGCCTGAGCGCCCACGGGACGGCACGCGCCAAGCCGCTTGGGCGATGAGGTTAATGCTATTTATCTAGTAGCACCGCAAAGCATCCACACGCCGGTGTCGGCGGACGAGAGCGCCTAGAATCGGCCGGTGTCTTCTACTCTCAATGCCGATCTTCACTGCCACTCCGTGGTCTCCGACGGCACATTGACGCCCGAAGCGCTGGCCGCCCGCGCTGCCGCCAACGGGGTCGAGCTCTGGGCCCTCACCGACCACGACGAGGTCGGCGGCCAGCACCGCGCCGCCGCGGCCGCGCGCGAAAACGGCATGCGCTACCTCACGGGCACCGAGATCTCGGTGACCTTCGCGAACGAAACCGTGCACATCGTCGGCCTGGGCTTTGACCCCGACGACGCCGCCATGTCGCAGGGCCTGTACGACACGCGCGGCGGCCGCGGCAAGCGCGCGCAGGAAATGTCCGAGGGGCTGGCCAAGGTCGGCATCCACGGTGCCTACGAAGGCGCGCTCAAGTTCGTCGGCAACCCCGAACTCATTTCGCGCACGCACTTCGCGCGCTTCCTGGTCGAGCAGGGCCACTGCCGCGACACCCCCGAGGTGTTTCGCAAGTTCCTCACCGAAGGCAAACCGGGCTACGTGCCGCACCGCTGGGCCTCGCTGAAGGACGCCGTGCGCTGGATCACCGCCGCCAAGGGCATGGCCGTGATCGCGCACCCGGGCCGCTACAAGTTCACGGCCAACGAGGAGTACGCGCTGTTCCTCGAATTCAAGGCGCACGGCGGCCAGGCGATCGAGGTCGTCACGGGCAGCCACACGCCGGCCGAGTTCGTCGAGTACGCCGACAAGGCGCTCGAGTTCGATTTCGCCGCCTCGCGCGGCAGCGATTTCCACAGCCCCGACGAGAGCCATTGCGATCTCGGCAAGCTGCCACCGTTGCCCGGCAGCCTCACGCCGGTGTGGGAACTGCTCGGCCACCGCATCCAGCAGTGAGCCAGAGCCCCGGGCCCGGCATCGACAGCGCGGCCACCGCCGCGCTGGCCCAGGCACGCGCCGCAGCGCACACCCGCCGCCGCACCGAATCCGAACGCATCCTGGCGGGCATCGGGCTGGTCATCCTGGCGGTGGCCTGCTTCGCCACGCTGGACACCGCCACCAAGTACTCGACGCTGGCCGTGCCGATCCTCATGGGCGTGTGGTTCCGCTATGCCTTCCAGGCCGTGGCCACCACGCTGGTGCTGTTGCCGCTGCGCGGCACGGCCCTGCTGCGCACGCAGCACCCGCGCTACCAGGCGCTGCGCGGGGCGCTGCTGCTGGGCTCGAGCCTCTTTGCCTTTTTGAGCCTGCGCTACATGCCGCTGGCCGAGTTCACGTCGATCGTGCTGATCGCGCCGCTGGTGATCACGCTGCTGGCCGCCACCACGCTCAAGGAGCAGGTGTCGCCGCTGCGCTGGACGCTGGTGGCCGGCGGCTTCATCGGCACGCTGGTCATCCTGCGCCCGGGCGGCGGCAGCTTCAGCTGGGCCGTGCTGCTGCCGCTGGGGCTGGTGCTGACCAACGCCTGGTTCCAGGTGCTCACCAGCAAGCTCGCTCAGACCGAGAACCCGCTGACCATGCACTTCTACACCGGCTGGGTCGGCACGCTGCTGGCCTCGGTGGCCGTGCCCTTCGCCTGGACCGCCCTGCCCTCGTGGGAATGGTGGGCGCTGCTGTGCCTCATGGGTTTCATGGGCACGGTGGGCCACTTCATGCTGATCCTGGCTTACCAGCGCGCGCCGGCGTCCACCCTCACCCCGTACCTGTACGCGCAGATCGCCTTCGCGATGCTGGGCGGCTGGCTCATCTTTTCCCACGTGCCCGACCGCTTCTCGCTGATCGGCATGGCGATGATCGCCGTGTGCGGCGCCGCCGGCGCGTGGCTCACCGTGCGCGAGCGGCGCGTGCCGATCGAACCGACGGAATCCTGATCAGGAGCAATTCACCATGGCCCAGTACTTCGAAGTCCATCCCGAGAACCCCCAGCAGCGCCTGCTGAAGCAGGCCGTGGCGCTGCTCGCGCGCGGCGAAGTCGTGGCGGTGCCCACCGACTCCAGCTACGCGCTGGCCTGCCACCTGGACGACAAGGACGCGGTCGACCAGCTGCGCCGCATCCGCCAGGTCGACGACAAGCACCACCTCACGCTGCTGTGCCGCGACCTGAGCGAGCTGGCCAACTACGCGCGCGTCGACAACAAGCAGTACCGCCTGCTGAAGGCCGCCACGCCCGGCCCCTACACCTTCCTGCTCGAAGCCACCAAGGAAGTGCCGCGCCGCGTGAGCCATCCGCAGCGCAAGACCATCGGCCTGCGCGTGCCCGACCACAAGGTGCTGCTGGAGCTGCTGGAACTGCACGGCGCGCCGCTCCTGGCCACCACCCTCATCGCCCCCGGCGAGACCGAGGCGCTGAACGACGCGCAGGAAATCCGCGAGCGCTTCGAGAAGCAGATCGGCGCCGTCATCGACGCCGGCGCCTGCCCGTCGCAGCCGACCACCGTGGTCGACCTCACGCCCATGGGCGCGGGCGACGACCCGGTCGTGGTGCGCCAGGGCCGCGGTGCACTCGCGGTGCTTGGCCTCTGACGAACGGCTCGGCCGCCCCATTCCTCTCTGACACAATCGCGCAGTGGATATTTCCAATCTGATACAGACGGTTCTGATTTACGCACTGCCGGTGATCTTCGCGATCACCGTGCACGAAGCGGCGCATGGCTACGTGGCGCGCCACTTCGGCGACAACACCGCCGCCATGATGGGCCGCGTGACGCTCAACCCCATGAAGCACATCGACCCCATCGGGACCATCCTGATGCCGCTGATGCTGTACTTCGCGACCTCGGGCGCCTTCCTGTTCGGCTATGCCAAGCCGGTGCCGGTCAACTTCAACCGCCTGCGCCATCCCAAGCGCGACATGGTGTGGGTCGCGCTCGCGGGCCCGGCCTCCAACTTCATCCAGGCCATCCTGTGGGCCGTGCTGCTGATCGTGATCGTCGCGGCCGGCGTCAGTGAAACCTTTTTCATCAAGATGTGCCAGGGCGGCGTGCTGGTCAACCTCGTGATGTGGGCCTTCAACCTGTTCCCGCTGCCCCCGCTCGACGGCGGCCGCGTGCTGGCCGGCCTGCTGCCCAGCGGCCCGGCGCAGAATTTCCTGGCGCGCATCGAGCCCTACGGCTTCTTCATCGTGATGGCGCTGGTGCTTGCCGGCATCGTCAGCAACTACTGGCTGCGCCCGCTGATGGATGCCGGCTACTTCGTGGTCAATCTGCTCATCACGCCGCTCAAGGCAATGCTGCTCTAAGTTTCTCCTTCCCGTCCCATGGCTTCGTCTTCTCCAGCTCCCCTGCGCGTCCTGACCGGCATCACGCCGTCGGGCACGCCCCACCTCGGCAACTACGTCGGCTCCATCCGCCACTCGGTGCGCCAGAGCGTCGCGGCCGGCGTCGAGAGCTACTTCTTCCTGGCCGACTACCACGCACTCATCAAGGTGCAGGAGCCCGCGCTCATCCAGCGCTCCACGCTCGAAATTGCGGCCAGCTGGCTGGCCTGCGGCCTCGACCCCGAACGCGTCACTTTCTATCGCCAGTCGGACATCGCCGAGATCACCGAGCTCACCTGGTTCCTGACCTGCGTCACCGGCAAGGGCGTGCTCAACCGCGCCCACGCCTACAAGGCCCAGCTCGACAAGAACATCGCCAAGGGCGAAGAGCCCGACGCCGACGTGACGGCGGGCCTGTTCATGTACCCCGTGCTGATGGGCGCCGACATCCTGATGTTCAACGCCCACAAGGTGCCCGTGGGACGCGACCAGGTGCAGCACATCGAGATGGCGCGCGACATGGCGCAGCGCTTCAACCACCAGTACGGCGAGCACTTCACGCTGCCCGACGCCGAGATCGACGATGCGGTCGCCACCTTGCCCGGCCTCGACGGCCGCAAGATGAGCAAGAGCTACAACAACACGATCCCGTTGTTCGCGCCGCGCGCGCAGCTGCAAAAGCAGATCGCCAGCATCGTCACCGACTCGCGCGCGCCCGGCGAGCCCAAGGACACCGAGGGCTCGGCCCTGTTCCAGATCTACCAGGCCTTCGCCAGCGCCGAGGAAACCGAAGCGCTGCGCAAGGCGTACGCCGACGGCATCGCCTGGGGCGACGCCAAGCAGGTGCTGTTCGAGCGCATCGACCGCGAAGTGGCGCCGCTGCGCGCGCGCTACGAGGCGCTCATGAACGACCCGGCCGAGATCGAGCGCATCCTGCTACTGGGCGCCGAGAAGGCGCGCAAGCTGTCGCGCCCCTTCATGACCTCGCTGCGCCATGCGGTCGGCCTGCGCAACCTCGCGGCGGGCCGCGACGGCGCCGGTGCCAAGGCCGCCAAGGTGGCAAAGCCCAGCTTCAAGCAATACCGCGAGAAGGCCGACGGCCTGTTCTATTTCAAGCTGCTCGATGCGCGCGGCGAAACCCTTTTGCAAAGCCGTGGATTCGCGTCGCCGCAGGAAGCCGGCCGTACCATCGCCGACTTGCAGGCGCAACGCGGCGCGGCGCTCACGGCACTGGCCGCGCAGCTCGAACCGGTCGACGCGCAACAGGCTCGCGCCGCCACCGAGGCGCTGGAGGCACTGGCGGAGGCAACGTCCACCACCCAGGGACATTGATCCGGCAACAACCCGCGGGCCATCCGCCGGCGGGTGTGACAAGAGAGAAGACGGTGCGATCACAAAGGAAGAAAACATGAGCATTTATGTCATCGACGACCACCCCCTGATGCGCGACGCGATCGTGATGGTCCTGCGTCGCCTGCGCCCCGCCGAGAACATCGTCGAGCTCGAGCGGCTCGACAAGCTCGCCAGTTCGGTCCAGCAGCGTGGCGCGCCCACTCTTTTCTGCCTGGACCTGAAGCTGCCGGACACCAATGGCGTCTCGGGCGTGATCGCGGTCAAGCAGGTCTATCCGAACGTGCCGATCGCCGTGTACTCGGCAGCCCCGGCCGCCGACATGGAAGACGCCTGCATCGAGGCCGGCGCCGACACCTACATCGAAAAGTCGGCCAGCTCCAACGAGCTGGCAGCCGCCCTGCGCGGCCTGCTGATGGCCGGGTCGGAAGACGACACCGAGGAGATGCCGGCCGCCAACAGCGGCAAGCTCTCCAAGCGCCAGACCCAGCTGATCGCCATGCTCGACAAGGGCATGAGCAACCGCGACATCGCGACCGACCTGGAGATCAGCGAACACACGGTGAAGGTGCACCTGTGGCGCCTGTTCCGCCGTCTGAGCGTGAAGAGCCGTACGCAGGCCTTGCACTATGCAAGAACGAATGGGCTGCTGTCGGGCTGAGCCTGAACCAGAGCTGGCTTGATCAGGAACCGCGCCTCGTGCGCGGTTTTTTCATGGAGGCGCCCCCTGCAGGCGCCTCCGTTCATCCGCTCAGGAGGGCTTTCGCCGGTACACAAGCTGATGCACGACCTCGACGGTGTAGATCCCCTGCGTGTTCGGAACCACTTGATAGACCGCCGCATTGAGGTCGAGCTCGACGTTCTCGGAAAACTCCGTGTCGAAGGTCTTTGAATAGACGGGGACCTTGACGTACGGACTGTCCCGATCGGTGATCAACGTGACCTCGATGCGAACCGAGGTCTGCCCTGTCACCTCCCACCCGAGAGGCGCGTTGGCCGGCACCACCGTTCCGGCAATGCGGTATCGCGCCTTGGGCCGCTGGATGGCAACGCGCGGATCATCCGGCCAGTAGATCATCCGGGCCCCTTCCAGGCTGTAGCGGAAGGAGAACCCGTTGCTCTTGCCGATCGGGGTC
This sequence comes from Variovorax sp. GW821-FHT09D07, assembly GCF_059416345.1. NCBI lineage: Bacteria > Pseudomonadati > Pseudomonadota > Betaproteobacteria > Burkholderiales > Comamonadaceae > Variovorax > Variovorax sp. GW821-FHT09D07. The sequence goes on along the minus strand of NZ_JBWKOY010000002.1, from coordinate 334,593 downwards.
CGCGCCAATGCCCCGGGATTTGCCGTCACTTCATAGGCCGCACTGACCGGTGTGGCCGGCGTGTCAGCCGGCAGGGTTCCGGGGGTCGCAACGACGGTCTCACCCATTCGGCGGACCAGGAAGTCCAGACTTCCTGCCGAACCGGAACCCATCGAACGCCCCTCGAGTTCGAGCGGGGAATTGATCGCAAAGCAATCCCGCGCATCGAGTGCTGCCGGCCAGAAATCCTTGAAGTGCGTGTCGGGCCGATAGCCGCCGCAGCTCGCATCGGGGATGTACCTGTTTCCGTTGTCCGGCGTGGCAAGCGTCTCGATCAACGCGAACTTGAGATGCGGCCCCGTCGCCGCCGGCGCGGTGGGCGTGACCGTCAGGTAGGCCGCCTCGCTGTCCTTCACCCCGTCGTTCACCACCAGGCGAACGACGAACTCGCCGGGAACGTCCGGGAGGAAAGAAGGGGTTGCACTGTCGGCGCTCGTGAGCACCGCCTTGCTGGTCAAGGGCTTGGACTGCAGCACCCACACGTAGCGCAGCGAACGCCCTTGTGCCGCCTGGCTCGTGCGGCCGTCGAGCTTGAGGACCAGCCCCAGGGTCGTATCGACGGGTTTTGCCACGCGGGCTTGCGGCGGTTCATCCCCGACGGGTGCCGGTGTCTCCGGCTCCGAGGGGCCGGAAGGCCCGCCCGTGCTCGTGCCCGAATTTGGCAAAGGCAGGCCGAAGACAGGCCCTCCACCGCCGCCACCTCCGCCACCGCATGCGGTCAGCAATGCGAGCGCCGCAACGCCCAACGCGTGTTTGAACTGAATAGCCATATCCGCTCGATCCTCCCTTGTGTATTGACAGGGAAGATAGCAGAGCCGGCGACGCATTCGCGCGCTCGCCGCGGCTTCGCGGCACCTGTGTGATCGAGCGCCGCTCAGCCGCCCGACGCACTCACCCGCGCCTGCGCCACCGCCTCGTCGGCATCGTGCAGCGCCACGCGGAACACGCTGCCGCTGCCCAGGCGCGAGCGCACGCTGACCGGGTGGCCCAGCACGTGCGACAGCCGCGCGACGATGGCCAGGCCGAGGCCGAAGCCGTCGGAGGTGCCGGCGTGGTCGGCGACCTTGTAGAACTCCAGGAACACGTCGCGCAGGTGCTCGGGTGCGATGCCGATGCCGGTGTCCCACACCTCCACGCGCATGCCCTCGCGGGTCTGGCGCGCGGCCAGCAGCACGCCGCCTTCGGTCGTGTACTTGATGGCATTGGCGAGCAGGTTGCCGATCATGCGGCGCACGCGGATCGGGTCGGTGAGGAACGAGCCCTCGGTCACGTGCACCCGGAAGTCCAGGCCCCGGCTCTCGGCCACGGGGCGGTACTGCAGCTCCAGGTCGTGCAGCAGCTCGGCCACGTCGACGCGCTCGATGTGCAGGCGCACCTGACCCGCGTCGATGCGCGCCAGGTCGAACATGGAGTCGAACAGCGCGTTCACCGCGTGGGTGGCGCGCACGATCTTCGGAGCCAGTTCGAGCACCAGCTCGGGCTCGTTGCGCAGCCAGTCAGCGTACAGCGACAGCGCCAGCACGGGCTGGCGCATGTCGTGCGCGGCGCTGGCCAGGAAGCGGTTCTTCATGGCCACGGCCGACACCGCCGCCTGCCGCTGCTGCGTGAGCGACTTGATCAGGATGTGGTTGTGGAACAGCAGCTCCAGGCTGTTGCGCGCGGTCTCATGGATGTTGCGGCCGGCGCGCAGCAGCAGGAACCAGTGCAGCGCCGGCAGCAGCGGCATGAGGTAGCCGTACTGGAAATGCGGATGCTGCATGGTGACGGCCACCAGGCGCACCAGCACCGCGCCGAGCATGGTGATGAACAGCGTATTGACGTAGCGCTTGAGCAGCGGCGGGTGCAGCGCCAGCCCGTTGAGCGGGAAGGTGCCCACGCCGGCCACGATGAGCCAGCTCATGAACTGGTTGACCTGCGGCGTGCGCTCGAAGAACAGCAGCACCGAGCAGCCCCAGACCACCGCGCTGGTGCTCCACACGAAGCCGTAGCGGTCGGTGAACTGCTGCTGCGCGACCGCGCTGCGCCCGGCATAGCGCACGGCGTACACGCGCGCGCCCCAGGCCCGGCAGGCGGTGGCGATGATGCCGGCGGCCAGCCAGGTCAGCAGCTCCCAGCGGGGCACGTGGCCCCAGCTCAGGCCGACCATGGCGGGCATGAGCGCCGCCGAGACGAGGTAGGAGCCGCGCGCCGAGCGCATCAGGCTGCGGATGAGTTCTCCGCGCACCCACGACTCGGCCTCGTCGGCCGACGCCGGAGCGGGTGTCACGCTTGCGATCGACGCATTCGCCATGGATGCATGACCGTGGTGGATTCGGCCAAACCAGAGAAAGATGGAGACAGGCGCCTGCGCAGGCGCCGGAAGTTCGCGATCTTAACGGCCTGTCGGCCATGGTTTCGGGAAGTAACCGCAGAAAATCCGCCCGCCCCGCGCAGCGGTCCGCCGCGACGCCCCGTTTACCATGCGGGCTGCCGACACACACCGCACGCCATGCTGAACAACATCACCCCTTTCCTCGTCCACTGGGCCATCACCGGCATCTCGCTGTGGGTCGCCAGCCATCTCTTCAAGGGGCTCAAGTTCGACAGCACCGCGGCGCTGATCGTGTCGGCGCTGCTGCTCGGGCTGGCCAACGCCATCGTCAAGCCGCTGCTGATCTTCCTGACGCTGCCGCTGACGCTGCTGACCTTCGGCCTGTTCCTGTTGGTCATCAACGCGCTGATGATCCTGCTGGTGGCGGCGCTGGTGAAGGGCTTCAAGGTGTCGGGCTTCTGGACCGCGCTGTTCGCGAGCATCTTCGTCTCGCTGCTGAGCATCGTCATCGGCTCATTCGTGACGGGCGGCGACCCGGCCGAGCAGATCCAGATGCCGCAGGGCGGCAACTGGCTCTGACGGGCTCGGGCCGGCCTGAGCGCAGCGCCTAGCGCTGCGCTCCCGCCATGTAATCCACCGTCAGCTGCGTCAACGTGCGCACGCCCACCAGCAGGCTGGCCTCGTCGACGAAGAAGCGCGGCGAGTGGTTGGGCTCGGCCTTGTTCGCGTCGCGGCCGGGCGGCGTGGCGCCGATCATCACGAACAGGCCGGGCGCCTTCTGCGCGAAGAACGAGAAGTCTTCCCCGCCGGTGCCCTTCGGGATCACGATCGGCGTGGCGCCGGGCACGCGCTGCAGGCTGGGCACCATCTTCGCGGTCAGGGCCGGGTCGTTCACGGTGGGGGCGTAGCCGTCGGCCTCGACACGGACCTCGGCCGTGCCGCCGCCGCTTTGCGCGATGTGCGAGGCGGTCTCGCCCATGCGCTTGATGATGAACTGGCGCATCTCGTCGTCGTAGGTGCGCAGCGTGCCGCTCATCTCCACAGAGTCGGGAATGATGTTGTAGCGCGTGCCCGCGTTGAAGGTGCCCACGCTGAGCACCGAGGGCTCCTTGGTCACGTTGACCTGGCGGCTCGCGATGGTCTGGAAGCCCAGCACGATCTGCGAGCCCAGCACGATCGGGTCGACCCCGCTCCAGGGCTGCGAGCCGTGCGTCTGGCGGCCCTTCACGCTGACCTTGAAGGTGTCCGAGCTCGCGGTGATGGGGCCGCTCTTGTAGCCGATCTGCCCGGTGTTCAGCGCCGAAACCACGTGCAGGCCGAACACCGCGTCGGGCTTGGGCGCGTCGAAGGCGCCTTCGGCCAGCATGCGGCGCGCGCCGCCGATCTCGGCATTGGGCAGCTTCTCTTCGGCCGGCTGGAAGATCAGCTTCACCGTGCCCGGCAGCTGCGCCTGCATCGAGGCCAGCACCTCGGCCACGCCCATGAGGATCGCCACGTGGCCGTCGTGCCCGCAGGCGTGCATGACGTCGACCGTGGCGAAGCCCCACTGGGCACGCGCCTTGGAGGCGAAGGGCACGTCGACCTGTTCCTTCACGGGCAGCGCGTCCATGTCGGCGCGCAGCGCCACCACCGGGCCGGGCTTGCCGCCGCGCAGCGTGGCGACCACGCCGGTCACGGCCACGCCTTCGCGCACCTCGTAGCCCAGCGCCTTCAGATGGGCCGCGACCAGTGCGGCAGTGCGCTTTTCCTGGTTGCCCAGCTCGGGGTGCTGGTGGATGTCGCGGCGCCAGTCGATCACCTTCTGCTCGATGGCCTTGGAGCGCTCGGCAATCAGCGGGTACAGCGGCACGGCGGCGGCCGGTGCGGGTGAGGCCGCTGCGACAGGGGCGTCCTGCGCCGAGGCGCACAGGGACGAGACGGCAAGGACGATGGGCAGGCACAGGCGCGTGGCCGGACGGAATCGGTGGGACATGGTGATGTGTTGTCTGAAAAGCAAGAAAGGGAAGGACCCGCCGGGCGGGAGCCCTTCGTCCGCACGGCCCCCTCGGGCCGGCAGCCGATGCGCCCTTGTCTGCCGCCCGACCCCGTGAGCGTAGGAAGGCCACCGATTGGCGTCCAATCGCTTTTGCATCGACTGATAATGATTGCCTATCGATGGCCGCCGACACGCCCACCCCGTCTTCCGTGCTGCACGAGCGGCTGCTCGCGCGCCTGCGCCTGCGCCACCTGAAGCTCATCGACGCGCTGGCCGCGCACTCGCACCTGCGCCGCGCGGCCGACGCGATCCACATCAGCCAGCCGGCGGCCACACAGATGCTGCAGGAGGTCGAGGGCCTGCTCGACACCCCGCTGTTCGAGCGCCACGCGCGCGGCATGCGCATCACCGAGGCCGGGCGCCTGCTGGCGCTGCACGCGCGCATGGTGATCGACGCCATGCAGGTGGCCAGCGACGGCCTCGCGGCGCTGGCCGCGCAGGAGACGCGCGCGCTGCGCATCGGCGCCATCGAGGCGGCCATCGCCAGCGTGCTGCAGCCCGCGCTGAACCTGCTGCATGCCAAGCACCCCAAGCTGCGCCTGTTCATCGAGGAAGGCAACATCGAGCGGCTCACGATCGGCCTGCGCGCGGGCGCCTTCGACGCCGTGCTGCTGCGCCAGCCGGCGCGCGTGCCCGACGCCCACCGCTTCGTGCCGCTGCGCAGCGACGAGGTGGTGCTCATCGCCGGCATCGGCCACCCGGCCGTGCAGCGCAAGCGCCTGCGGCTGCGCGACCTCGCCGATTCGCGCTGGGTGCTGCCGCCCGCGCACTTCGCGGTGCGCCAAGTGATGGAGGCCGCCTGGGCCGCCGAGCGGATCGTGCCGCGCCCGCATGCCATCCAGGTGCTCACGCCGCAGCTGGTGCGCGCCCTGCTCTCGCAGCCCGACGTGGTGGTGCCGGTGCCGCGCACCGTGCTCGACCAGCTCGACCGCTCGGCCGTGGCCGAGCTGCCGCTGCGCATGAACGCGCCCATCGCGCCGCTGGGCATCCTCTACCGCACCGACAACGAGGTCGGCCCGCTGCAGCTGCTGGTCGATTTCCTCGTCGCGCAGGCAAAGAAGAAGCCATAGAGAGCGCTTCAGTCGGGTTTTTCGTGCGGGCAATGCCCCGCTTCACACCCGCTTAACTGTGGGGCCGCACACTCGACGCCACCCGCCAGTCCCCTCGGGACATGGCACGGTTTCCGCTCTGTAAAGTTCGCCGCCCCCGCGCCGCGGCATTGAACTCGACGGCGCGAGCCCGCTCCATCTTTGGCTTTCGTTACTTCTGCCTGTCCATGCCCGTCCACTTTGCCTCCCGCTCCGCCCCGCTCCTCACGGCCCTGTGCATCGCCGCCGCCCTCGCGGGGTGCTCGCGCACCAATGTGGAGGCCGCCGGCGCGGCCAAGGCGGCCAACGCCCCGGCGAAAGAAGTCGGCATCGTCACGCTCAAGTCAGAGGTGCTGGCCCTGAGCACCGAGCTGCCCGGTCGCACCGCGGCCCCGGTGATCGCCGAGATCCGCCCGCAGGTCGGCGGCATCCTCAAGGAGCGGCTCTTCACCGAAGGCTCGCAGGTCAAGGCCGGCCAGGTGCTCTACCAGCTCGACCCCGCCTCGCTGCAGGCGGCCCACGCCAGCGCGCAGGCCAGCGTGCGCAAGGCCGAGTCGGCCCTGGCCACGGCCCGCACCGTGGCCAAGCGCAATGCCGAGCTGGTGAAGATCGACGCCATCAGCCGCCAGGTGTTCGACGAGACCCAGGCCGCCGAGCAGCAGGCCGAGGCCGACCTCGGCGTGGCCCGCGCCGCCGAGCAGACCGCGCGCATCCAGCTGGGCTACACGCGCATCACCTCGCCGATCACCGGCTGGGCCGAGCTGTCCACCGTCACGCCGGGCGCGCTGGTCACAGCCAACCAGGCGGCGGCCATGACCACCGTGCAGCAGCTCGACCCGATCCACGTGCACGTCACGCAGTCGAGCAGCGAGCTGCTGCGCCTCAAGCGCGAGCTGGCCAGCGGCCGGCTGCAGCGCGCCAGCGAGGCCGAGGCGCGCATCCAGCTGCTGCTGGAAGACGGCAGCCCCTACCCGCACGCGGGCCGCCTCACCTTCAGCGGCGTGACGGTCGATGCCGGCACCGGCAGCGTCACGCTGCGCGCCGTGGTGCCCAACCCCGACAAGCTGCTGATGCCCGGCATGTACGTGCGCGCCGTGCTGCAGGAAGGCGTGAACGACGCCGCGCTGCTGGTGCCGCAACAGGCCGTCACGCGCGCGCCCGACGGCAGCGCCTCCACGCTGGTGATCGACGCCGAGGACAAGGTCCAGAAGCGGCCCATCCGCATCGGCCGCGCCGTCGGCACGCGCTGGCAAGTCATCGACGGCCTGGCCGCGGGCGACCGCGTGCTCATGGAAGGCTCGCAGCGCGTGAAGGTGGGCGACAAGGTGCGCACGGTCGACCTGGGCGCGAAGCCGGCCGGCACCTCCGTCGCGAGCGCCACGCCTGACACCACGTCGGCCGCTTCCGCCACCCTCGCACGCTGAGGCCGACCCATGGCCCAGTTCTTCATCGACCGCCCCATCTTCGCGTGGGTGCTCTCCATCGTCGTCATGCTCGCCGGCCTGATGGCCATCCGCACGCTGCCGCTGGAGCAGTACCCCGACATCGCGCCGCCGCGCGTGTCCATCAACGCCACCTACACCGGCGCCTCGGCCAAGACGGTCGAAGACTCCGTCACCCAGGTCATCGAGCAGCAGATGAAGGGGCTGGACAACCTGCTGTACATGCAGTCGACCAGCAACTCGTCGGGCGTGGCGCGCCTGTCGCTCACCTTCAATGCGGGCACCAACATCGACGTGGCCCAGATGCAGGTGCAGAACAAGCTGCAGCAGGCCATGTCGCGCCTGCCGCAGCAGGTGCAAAGCCGCGGCGTCACCGTCACCAAGGGCGGCAACGACTTCCTGCTGATCGTCTCGATGTTCTCCGGCGACGGCAGCGCCTCGGCGGTGGACGTGGGCGACTACATCAGCAGCAACCTGGTCGACGTCATCAGCCGCGTCGACGGCGTGGGCGAGGTGCAGACGCTGGGCACCGGCTACGCCATGCGCCTGTGGCTGGACCCCGACAAGCTGCGCAAGTACGCGCTCATGCCCTCCGATGTGGGCAGCGCCATCACCGCGCAGAACGCGCAGGTCTCGGCCGGACAGCTCGGCGCGCTGCCGGCCGGTGCGCAGCAGCAGCTCAACGCCACCATCACCGCGCGCAGCAAGCTGAAGACGGTCGAGGAGTTCGAGAACGTGGTGCTGCGCGCCACGCCCGACGGCGCCGTGGTGCGCCTGCGCGACGTGGCCCGCGTCGAGCTGGGCGCCGAGAACCTCACGGTGCGCTCGGTGCTCGGCGGTCGCCCGGGCGCCGGCATGGGCATCGTGCTGGCCGACGGCGCCAACGCAGTGCAGGTGGCCGAGGCCGTGAAGGCCAAGGTGGCCGAGCTGCAGCCGCTCTTTCCGAACCAGATGCAGACCTTCGTGAGCTACGACACCACGCCCTTCGTGAGCGCGTCCATCGACGAGGTGGTGAAGGCGCTGGCCGAGGCCATGGTGCTGGTCGTGCTGGTGATGTACATCTTCTTGCAGAACTTCCGCGCCACGCTGATCCCGGCCATTGCCGTGCCGGTGGTGCTGCTGGGCACCTTCGGCGTGCTCTCCGTGGCGGGCTACTCGATCAACACGCTCACCATGTTCGGCATGGTGCTGGCCATCGGCCTCTTGGTGGACGACGCCATCGTGGTGGTGGAGAACGTCGAGCGCGTGATGCACGAGGAGGGCCTGTCGCCCAAGGAGGCCACGCGCAAGTCGATGGCCGAGATCACGCCCGCGCTGGTGGGCATTGCGCTGGTGCTGTCGGCCGTGTTCATTCCGATGGCCTTCTTCGGCGGCTCGACCGGCGTGATCTACCGCCAGTTCTCGATCACCATCGTCTCGGCCATGGCGCTGTCGGTGTTCGTGGCGCTCACGCTCACGCCGGCGCTGTGCGCCACGCTGCTCAAGCCCGTGGCCAAGGGCGGCCACGCGGCCCCTCGCAAGGGCGTGCTGGGCGCGGTCGACCGTTTCTTCGCGGGCTTCAACCGCCGCTTCGACCAGGGCGCCGACCGCTACCAGGGCATCGTCGGCGGCATCGTGCGGCGCGGCAAGCGCAGCCTCGTGGTGTACCTGCTGATCGCGGCCGTGATGGCGCTGCTCTTCATGCGCCTGCCCACCTCCTTCCTTCCCGATGAAGACCAGGCCTTCCTGCAGGTGCAGGTGACGCTGCCGCCGGGTGCGTCGGATGCGCGCTTGCAGCCGGTGGTCACGCAGATGCAGGACTACTTCACCAAGCAGCCCGAGGTGGTGAGCGTGAACGTCATCACCGGGCAGAACGGCGACCAGAGTTCGGCGCGCGCCTTCGTGAAGCTGAAGGACTGGGCCGAGCGCGAAGGCGCCGGCCAGTCGGCCGCCGAACTCGCGCGGCGCGCCAACAAGGAGCTCTCGACCATCCGCGACGCGCGCATCTTCGTGCTGCTGCCGCCGGCGGTGCGCGGGCTCGGCGCCAACGCGGGCTTCAACTTCCACCTGAAGGACATCAACGGGCTGGGCCACGACGCACTGGTGAAGGCGCGCGACCAGCTCATCGACCTGCTCTCCAAGCGCCCCGAGGTCGCGAACGTGCGCAGCAACAACCTGGACGACACGCCGCAGTTCGCGGTGGACATCGACGACGCGCGCGCCGGCGCGGCCAGCCTGGCCACGTCCGACATCGACAGCACCCTGTCGAGCGCGATGGGCGGCACCTACATCAACGACTTCCTGGACAACGGCCGCGTCAAGCGCGTGTACATGCAGGGCGACACGGCCTTTCGCATGCTGCCCACCGACATCGACCGCTGGAGCGTGCGCAACAGCCTGGGCCAGATGGTGCCGTTCCCGGCCTTCTCCAGCTCGCGCTGGACCTATGGCTCGCCGCAGCTGCAGCGCTACAACGGCAGCCCGAGCTACGAGTTCGTCGGCGATGCCGCACCGGGCGTGAGCTCGGGCGACGCCATGGCCGCCGTCGACGAAGTGATGAAGCAGATGCCCGCCGGCATCGGCTACGAATGGACCGGCGCCTCGTTCCAGGAGCGCCTGTCGGGCGCGCAGGCGCCAGTGCTGTATGCCATCTCGATCCTGTTCGTGTTCCTGTGCCTCGCGGCCCTGTACGAGAGCTGGTCGGTGCCGTTCTCGGTGATCCTGGTGGTGCCGCTGGGCATCGTCGGCGCGCTGCTGTTCACCAGCCTGCGCGGCCTGAGCAACGACGTGTACTTCCAGGTCGGCCTGCTGACCACGGTGGGGCTGTCGTCGAAGAACGCGATCCTGATCGTCGAGTTCGCCAAGCAGCTGCAGGAGCAGGGCAAGGGCGTGATCGAGGCGACGCTGGAGGCCGTGCGGCTGCGGCTGCGCCCCATCCTCATGACCTCGCTGGCCTTCGGCTTCGGCGTGCTGCCGCTGGCCATCGGCACCGGCGCGGGCGCAGGCGGCCGCCAGTCGATCGGCACCGCGGTGCTGGGCGGCATGGTGGTCGGCACGGCGCTGGGCATCTTCTTCGTGCCGCTGTTCTTCGCGATGATCCGCGGCTGGCTGGAAGGCCGCCGCAAGCCGGCCGACACGCCGCCGGATGCCTTGCCCGCGGAACAGGGAGCCCAGTGATGACGCGCACCACCCTGCCCCGCCTTCCCCTGCGCGCACTGGCCTGCGCCGCCCTGGCCTCGGTCGTGCTCGCCGGCTGCGTCAACCTCGCGCCCGCGTACGAAACGCCGGCCTCGCCGGTGCCCTCGGCCCTGCCCTCGGCCGGCGTCGCCACGGCCACGCCCCTGGACATCGGCTGGCGCGACTTCTTCGTCGACAAGCAGCTGCAGGGCGTGATCGAACTCGCGCTCGCCAACAACCGCGACCTGCGCGTGGCGGCGCTCAACATCGAGCGTGCGCGCGCCCAGTACGGCATCGCGCGGGCCGACCTGTTCCCCACCGTGAACGCCGGCGCGGCCGGCACGCGCTCGCGCACGCCGGGCAGCCTGTCGACCAGCGGCGAATCGCGCATCGCCTCGCAGTACAGCGCCAACCTCGGCATGACGGCCTACGAGCTCGACCTGTTCGGGCGCGTGCGCAACCTCGGCGAGTCGGCGCTGCAGGGCTACTTCCAGACCGAGGAGACGCAGCGCAGCACGCAGATCAGCCTCGTGGCCTCCGTCGCTACGGCGTGGCTGCAACTGGCTGCCGACGAGCAGCGCCTGCAGCTGGCGCGCGGCACGCTCGAGAGCCAGCGCAAGTCCTTCGAGCTGGTGCAGCGCAGCCACGCGCTCGGCGCGCAGTCGGGCCTGGCGCTGGCGCAGGCGCAGAGCACCGTCGATGCCGCGCGCGCCGACGCCGCGGCCTTCGACAGCCAGGTCGAGCAGGACCGCAATGCGCTCGCGCTGCTGGTCGGCGCCACGCCGCCGCCCGAGCTGCTGCCGAGCGCCGCGATGACTGCCGACGTGGCGCAACTGCTCGTGCCCCCGGCCGGCCTGTCGTCGAGCGTGCTGCAGCAGCGGCCCGACGTGCGCGCCGCCGAGCACGCGCTGCGCGCGAGCAATGCCGACATCGGCGCGGCGCGCGCGGCCTTCTTCCCCCGCATCGCGCTCACCGCCTCGGCCGGCACCGCGAGCAGCACGCTCTCGGGCCTGTTCACCAGCGGCAGCAAGGCCTGGAGCTTCGCGCCGTCGATCAGCGTGCCGATCTTCGACGGCGGCGCCAACCGCGCCAACCTGCAGGTGGCGCAGGCACAGCAGAAGATCCAGATCGCGACCTACGAGAAGGCCGTGCAGACCGCCTTCCGCGAGGTGGCCGACGCCCTGGCCGAACGCCGCACGCTGGCCGAGCGCCTCGACGCGCAGCGCTCGCTGCGCAGCGCCACCTCGCGCAGCTTCGAGCTCTCGCAGTCGCTCTTCAAGAGCGGTGCCGCCAACTACCTCGACGTGCTGGACGCGCAGCGCAGCGACTATGCGGCGCAGCAGACGCTGATCGGTTTGCAGCTCACGGAGCAGACGAACCGGCTGGCGATCTACAAGGCGCTGGGGGGTGGGTGGAGCGAGGCGCCCGGCACGCAGCAACCTGCGCAAGGCGACTGATGCGCCGCCGCCCTACGCACCAGCCACAGCGTAGGGCGTGAACCTGCTTTCGTTCTCGTTCACATCCAGCGGCCGCCCGATGAACGGGAACGCCCGCTGCGGGCAGGCCACGCGCTCGCACACCTTGCAGCCCATGCCGATGGGCGTGGGCACGTCGGGGTCCTTCAGGTCCAGGCCCTTGGCGTAGACCAGGCGCGGGGCGTGGCGGATGTCGCAGCCCAGGCCGATCGAGAAGGTCTTGCTCGGTGAGCCGAAGCCGCGCTGGCCGTGCGACACGGTGCGCGCGATCCACAGGTAGGCGCGGCCGTCGGGCATGCGCGCCAGCTGCGGCAGCACGCGCCCGGGCTGCTCGAAGGCCTCGTACACGTTCCACAACGGGCAGGTGCCGCCGGTCTTCGAGAAGTGGAAGTGCGTGGCCGACTGCCGCTTGGAGATGTTGCCGGCCCGGTCCACGCGGATGAAGAAGAAGGGCACGCCCGACGCGCCCGGGCGCTGCAGGCTGCTCAGGCGGTGGCAGACGGTTTCGAAGCCCACGCCGAACTGGCGCGCGAGCAGGTCGATGTCGTAGCGCAGCGCCTCGGCCGCCTGCAGGAACGGGCCATACGGCAACAGCACGGCCGCCGCGAAGTAGTTGGCCAGCCCGATGCGCGCGAGCGCGTGGGCCGGCGCGTCGCCGAAATCGGCCTGCACGACCAGCGACTCGATGAGTGCGGCCTGCTCCAGCAGCGCGAGCTGCGTGGCCAGCTGGAAGGCCTGCTGGCCCGGCTCCAGGCCGGCCGACAGGCGCAGCACGCGGCGGGCCGGGTCGTAGCGGCGCTGGCTGTCGAGCGCGCCCTCCGCTTCGTCGCCCGGCACCACGCGCACGCCGTGGGCCGAAAGAAGCCGCTGCTGGAGCCATTCGGCGAGCGGTCCGCCGTTCGCACGGGCCTCGGCGGCGAGCGATTCGGCGGCGGTGTCGAGCGGGTCGAAATGGTTCTGGTGGGCAAAGAAGAAATCGCGCACCACCTCGAAAGGCATCGGCCGGCTGCGCGAGATGTCGCCGCGCCCGTCGCCCAGTTCGGCGGCCATGAGCTCCAGCCGCTCCTGCGCCTCCTGGTGGCGGCGGTGCAAGGCGAGCAGCGCGCGCGCCACGGCCGGCATCTGCGACGCCACCTCGCGCAGCTCGGGCAGCGCCACGGCCTCGCCGCCGGGGTTGTCCGCCAGCGCCTCGCGCATGCGGGCCACGAGCCGCGCCTCTTCGTCTTCGGAGAACTGCTGCACGTCGACGCCGAGCGTCTTGCTGATGCGCAGCAGCACGGCCACGGTGAGCGGGCGCTGGTTCTGCTCGATCTGGTTCAGGTAGCTCGGCGACAGGCCCAGCATCTGGGCCAGCGCCACCTGCGTGAGGCCGCGTTCGGCGCGCAGCGTGCGCAGGCGCACGCCCATGAAGGTCTTGCTCATCGGGTCACCTCGTGGGTCTTTGCGATATTCGCAATATTTGCAAAATCAGCCATCTTCATTCGCAATGATTCGCCAATTCAGGCCTTCATTATGGGCGTTCGATTGCGTAAATTGCGAAGCATGACAAACCGATCCGCCGCCATCGAGCTGACCGACATCGTGTTCCCCGAGCACGCCAACCACTACGGCACGCTGTTCGGCGGCAACGCCCTGCTGCTGATGTCCAAGGCCGCCTTCCTCGCCGCGCGCGCCTTCGCGAAGTCCGACGTGGTGATGGCCAGCCTGGGCGACGCGCAGTTCTTGGCGCCCGTGCCCGTCGGCCATGTGCTGCGCCTGCGGGCCTGGGTGACGCGCGCCGGACGCAGCTCGCTCACGGTCTGCGTCACCGGCGCGGCCGAGCCGCCCGACGGCGAAGCCCGCCCCTCGCTGAAAGGCCTGTTCGAGATGGTGGCCGTCGATGGCCGCGGCCGTCCGGCGCGCCTGCGCAACACCTACCTGAACACCGTGCCTACAGACAAGGAACCCGCATGAACGACACCGCCACCCCTATCGGCTTCAAGCCCAAGAAATCCGTCGCCCTGTCGGGCGTGACCGCCGGCAACACCGCCCTGTGCACCGTGGGCCGCACCGGCAACGACCTGCACTACCGCGGCTACGACATCCTGGACATCGCCGAGGTCTGCGAGTTCGAGGAAATCGCGCACCTGCTGGTGCACGGCAAGCTGCCCACGGCTGCCGAGCTGCGCGCCTACAAGGCCAAGCTCAAGGCCATGCGCGGCCTGCCCGCGAGCCTGAAGGAGGCGCTGGAGCAACTGCCCGCCAGCGCGCATCCGATGGATGTGATGCGCACCGGCGTCTCGTCGCTGGGCTGCCTGCTGCCCGAGAAGGAAGACCACAACCTGCCCGGCGCGCGCGACATCGCCGACCGCCTGATGGCCTCGCTCGGCTCGATGCTGCTGTACTGGTACCACTGGTCGACCCAAGGCCGGCGCATCGAAGTGGAAACCGACGACGACTCCATCGGCGCGCACTTCCTGCACCTGCTGCACGGGCGCAAGCCCAGCGCACAGTGGGAGCGCGCGATGCACACCTCGCTCAACCTCTATGCCGAGCACGAGTTCAACGCCTCGACCTTCACGGCGCGCGTGGTCGCGGGCACGGGCTCGGATGTGTACTCGGCCATCACCGGTGCCATCGGCGCGCTGCGCGGCCCCAAGCACGGCGGCGCGAACGAGGTGGCCTTCGAGATCCAGAAGCGCTACGACGCACCCGACGAAGCCGAGGCCGACATCCGCCGCCGCGTCGCCGCCAAGGAGGTCGTGATCGGCTTCGGCCACCCCGTCTACACCGTGAGCGACCCGCGCAACGTGGTCATCAAGGGCGTGGCGCGCACGCTGTCGCAGGAGGCCGGCTCGACCAAGATGTTCGACATTGCCGAGCGGCTCGAGGCCGTGATGTGGGACGTGAAGCAGATGTTCCCCAACCTCGACTGGTTCAGCGCCGTGAGCTACCACATGATGGGCGTGCCCACGGCCATGTTCACGCCGTTGTTCGTCATCGCGCGCACCTCGGGCTGGGCGGCGCACATCATCGAACAGCGCATCGACAACAAGATCATCCGGCCCAGCGCCAACTACACGGGCCCCGAAGACCTGAAGTTCGCGCCGATCCAGGATCGGAAGTAAAAACACGAGAAGAAGAAAAAGCGCCCGTGCCTGCGCGCGGGTGCCGAGCGACAAGCGCCCCATGAACACCGACTACCGCAAGAACCTTCCCGGCACCGCGCTGGACTACTTCGATGCGCGCGCAGCCGTCGAAGCCATCCAGGCCGGCGCCTGGGCCACGATGCCCTACACCGCGCGCGTGCATGCCGAAAACCTCGTGCGCCGCTGCGACCCGGCGATCCTCGTGCAAAGCCTCACGCAGCTCATCGAGCGCCGGCGCGACCATGACTTTCCGTGGTTCCCCGCGCGCGTGGTCTGCCACGACATCCTGGGCCAGACCGCGCTGGTCGACCTGGCCGGCCTGCGCGACGCCATCGCCGAACAGGGCGGCGACCCGTCGCAGGTGAACCCCGTGGTGCCGGTGCAGCTCATCGTCGACCATTCGCTGGCGGTGGAGTGCGGCGGCTTCGACCCCGATGCCTTCGCGAAGAACCGCGCCATCGAGGACCGGCGCAACGAAGACCGCTTTCACTTCATCGAATGGACGAAGCGGGCCTTCCGCAACATGGAGGTGATCCCGCCGGGGAACGGGATCATGCACCAGATCAACCTGGAGCGGATGTCGCCCGTCGTGCACACGCAGGACGGCGTGGCCTACCCCGACACGCTGGTGGGCACCGACAGCCACACGCCGCACGTCGATGCGCTGGGCGTCGTCGCCGTGGGCGTGGGCGGGCTCGAGGCCGAGAACGTGATGCTCGGCCGCGCCTCGTGGATGCGGCTGCCCGACATCGTCGGCGTGCGCCTCGCAGGTCGGCCGCAGCCGGGCATCACGGCCACCGACGTCGTGCTCGCGCTGACCGAGTTCCTGCGCGCAGCGAAGGTCGTGGGCGCGTACCTGGAGTTCCACGGCGAAGGCGCGGCCAGCCTCACGCTGGGCGACCGCGCGACCATCTCCAACATGGCGCCCGAGTACGGCGCCACCGCCGCGATGTTCGCCATCGACACGCAGACGCTCGACTACCTGCGCCTCACGGGCCGCGCCGACGAGCAGGTGCGCCTGGTCGAGGTCTATGCGAAGCAGGCGGGCCTGTGGGCCGACACGCTCGCCGAGGTCGTGTACGAGCGCGTGCTGCAGTTCGACCTGTCGAGCGTCGTGCGCAACATGGCCGGCCCCTCGAACCCGCATGCGCGCGTCGCCACGGCCGACCTCGCGGCGCGCGGCATCGCCGCCCCGTGGGACGAGGTGCCCGGCCAGATGCCCGACGGCGCCGTGATCATCGCGGCCATCACCAGCTGCACCAACACCAGCAACCCGCGCAACGTGATCGCCGCGGGCCTGCTCGCGCGCAACGCCAACCGCGTGGGGCTGGCGCGCAAGCCGTGGGTCAAGACCTCGCTGGCGCCCGGCTCGAAAGCGGTCACGCTGTACCTGGAAGATGCGGGCCTGATGCGCGAGCTCGAACAGCTCGGCTTCGGCGTGGTCGCCTATGCCTGCACCTCGTGCAACGGCATGTCGGGCGCGCTCGACCCGGTCATCCAGCAGGAGATCGTCGATCGCGACCTGTACGCCACCGCCGTGCTCTCGGGCAACCGCAACTTCGACGGCCGCATCCACCCGTACGCGAAGCAGGCCTTCCTGGCCTCGCCGCCGCTGGTGGTGGCCTACGCCATCGCGGGCACGGTGCGCTTCGACATCGAGAAGGACGTGCTCACCGTCGTCGACGGTAAGGAGATTCGCCTGAAGGACCTCTGGCCCAGCGACGAAGAAATCGACGCGATCGTCAAGGCCAGCGTGAAGCCCGCGCACTTCCGCCAGGTGTACGAGCCGATGTTCGCGATCCAGCCCGACACGGGCGAGCAGGTCGCGCCGCTGTACGACTGGCGCCCCGCCTCCACCTACATCCGCCGCCCGCCCTACTGGGAAGGCGCACTGGCCGGCGAACGCACGCTCACGGGCATGCGGCCGCTGGCGATCCTGCCGGACAACATCACGACCGACCACCTGTCGCCATCGAACGCGATCCTGCTGGACAGCGCGGCCGGCCAGTACCTGCACCGCATGGGCCTGCCCGAGGACGACTTCAACTCCTACGCCACCCACCGCGGCGATCACCTCACGGCGCAGCGCGCCACCTTCGCCAACCCCACGCTGAAGAACGAGATGGTGCGCAAGGCCGACGGCACGGTGCGCGCCGGCTCGCTCGCGCGCGTGGAGCCCGAGGGCGAGGTGATGCGCATGTGGGAGGCCATCGAGACCTACATGCTGCGCAAGCAGCCGCTGATCATCGTGGCCGGCGCCGACTACGGCCAGGGCTCGTCGCGCGACTGGGCCGCCAAGGGCGTGCGGCTGGCCGGCGTGGAAGCGATCGCGGCCGAGGGCTTCGAGCGCATCCACCGCACCAACCTGATCGGCATGGGCGTGCTGCCGCTCGAATTCAAGCCGGGCGCGAATCGCCTCACACTGGGCCTGGACGGCACCGAGACCTACGATGTGACCGGCGCGCGCACCCCGCGCGCCGACCTCGTGCTGGTCGTGCACCGTCGCAATGGCGAACGGCTCGACGTGCCCATGACCTGCCGCCTCGACACCGCCGAAGAGGTCTCCATCTACGAAGCCGGCGGGGTGCTGCAGCGCTTTGCGCAGGACTTCCTCGCCGCCACGAAAGCCGACTGACGATGCCGCACCTTCCGCAGATCAAGATCCCCGCCACCTACATGCGCGGCGGCACCAGCAAGGGCGTGTTCTTCCGCCTGCAGGACCTGCCCGAGGCCGCGCAGGTGCCGGGCCCCGCGCGCGACGCGCTGCTGCTGCGCGTGATCGGCAGCCCCGACCCCTACGGCAAGCAGATCGACGGCATGGGCGCCGCGACGTCGAGCACGAGCAAGACCGTCATCCTCTCGAAGAGCGAACGGCCCGGCCATGACGTGGACTACCTGTTCGGGCAGGTGTCGATCGACCGGCCCTTCGTCGACTGGAGCGGCAACTGCGGCAACCTTTCGTCGGCCGTGGGCCCGTTCGCGATCAGCAACGGCCTCATCGATGCGGCTCGCGTGCCGCGCGATGGCGTGGCGGTCGTGCGCATCTGGCAGGCCAACATCGGCAAGACCATCGTCGCGCACGTGCCGATGACCGGCGGTGCGGTGCAGGAGACCGGCGATTTCGAACTCGACGGCGTGACCTTCCCCTCGGCCGAGGTGCAGCTCGAATTCATGGACCCCGCCGCCGAGGAAGACGGCGCGGGCGGCGCGATGTTCCCGACCGGGAACCTCGTCGACGACCTGGAGGTGCCCGGCCTCGGCACGCTGCAGGCCACGATGATCAACGCCGGCATCCCCACCGTCTTCGTGAACGCCGACGCCCTCGGCTACACGGGCACCGAGCTGCAGGACGCGATCAACGGCGATGCCGCCGCGCTCGCCCGCTTCGAGGCCATCCGCGCGCACGGTGCGCTGCGCATGGGCCTCATCCGCACGCTCGATGAAGCGGCCAGCCGCCAGCACACGCCCAAGGTCGCCTTCGTGGCGAAGCCCGCGGGCTACACCGCATCAAGCGGCAAGGCCGTGGCGGCCGGCGACATCGACCTGCTCGTGCGCGCACTGTCGATGGGCAAGCTGCACCACGCCATGATGGGCACGGCGGCCGTGGCCATCGGCACGGCCGCCGCCATTCCCGGCACGCTGGTGAACCTCGCGGCCGGCGGCGGCGCGCGCGAGGCCGTGCGCTTCGGTCACCCCTCGGGCACCTTGCGCGTGGGCGCGCAGGCCCGCCAGGTCGATGGCGAATGGCAGGTGACCAAGGCGGTGATGAGCCGCAGCGCCCGCGTCTTGATGGAAGGCTGGGTCCGTGTGCCCGGCGACACCCTTTGAGCTTTCAGATCCATTCACAGGAAATCCCGATGTCGACTCGCAAGACCCTCCGTTCCCTGGCCGAGGCCCGCCGTGGCGTGCTCGTGCCGGGCGCTTTCAACGCGCTGTCGGCGCGCGTCATCGAGGACCTGGGCTTCGAGGCCATCTACGTCACCGGCGCGGGCGTCACCAACATGTGGTTCGGCCTGCCCGACCAGGGCTTCATGGGCCTGCACGAGATCGCCGACCACACGGCGCGCATCCGCGACGCGGTGAACCTGCCGCTGATCGTCGATGCCGACACCGGCTTCGGCAACGCGCTGAACGTGCGCCACACGGTGCGCGTGCTGGAACGCGCGGGCGCCGACTGCATCCAGTTCGAGGACCAGGTCGCGCCCAAGCGCTGCGGCCATTTCTCGGGCAAGGAGGTGATCTCCACCGAGGAAGCCGTCAACAAGATCAAGGCCGCTGTGGATGCACGCACCGACCCCGACCTGCTCATCCTGGCGCGCACCGATGCGGCCGCCACGCTGGGCTTCGAGGCCGCGATCGAGCGCGCGCAGAAGTTCAGCGAGGCCGGCGCCGACATCCTGTTCGTCGAAGCCGTCACCACGGCCGACGAGATCCGTGCGCTGCCGCAGCGCCTGCACAAGCCGCAACTCATGAACATGGTGATCGGTGGCAAGACACCGATCTTCGGCGCCGAGGAACTCGGCGGCCTGGGCTACGGCATCGTGCTGTACGCCAACGCCGCGCTGCAGGGCGCGCTGGCCGGCATGCAGAAGGCGCTCACGGTGCTGCGCGACACGCGGCGCATGGACGAAGACCCGTCGCTGGTCGCGCCCTTCGCCGAGCGGCAGCGGCTGGTGCGCAAGCCCGAGCTCGATGCGCTCGACGCGCGCTACGCCAGCTGAGTTTCTCTACAGAGAATCCTTCAGCTTCGCACGCAGCCGGCTCACCGCCTGGCCGTGCAGCTGGCACACGCGCGACTGGCTCACCTCGAGCACCGCGCCGATCTCGCGCAGGTTCAGCTCTTCCTCGTAGTAGAGCTTGAGCAGCAGCTGGTCGCGCTCGGGCAGCGCGCCAATGGCGTCCACCAGCTGGTGGCGAAAGCCGCTTTCGAGCAGGCGCGCCAGCGGGTCGTCGAAGTCGCCGCGCCCCTTGCGCGCCTCTTGGGCATGCAGGTCGAGGAAGGGGTTGTCGGGGTCGCCCTTGGCGAAGTCTTCGACGTACAGAAGCTGGCAGCCCTGGATGTCCTGCAGCATCGACTGGTAGGTGTCCAGGTCGACCTTCAGCTCCTTCGCGATCTCGCCTTCGGTGGGCGCGCGGCCCAGCCGGTGGCCCAGTGCCTGGATCGCCTTCTCGATGCCGCGCGCCGACTGGCGCAGCCCGCGCGACCCCCAGTCGCTGGCGCGCAGCTCGTCGAGCATGGCGCCGCGGATGCGCTGGCTGACGAAGGTCTCGAACTGCGCGCCGCGGTGGTCCTGGTAGCGGCTCGATGCATCGAGCAGGCCGAGCATGCCGGCCTGGATCAGGTCGTCCAGCTCCACGCTGGCCGGCAGCCGCGCCATCATCTGCAGCGCGATGCGGCGCACCAGCGGCTGGTGCTGTTCCAGCAGATGCGATTTCTCGATGGTGCCCTGTGCGGTGTACACGGCCGTCCGTCCTCGTGGTCGTGCCTCAGGCCGCGAGCGCCTGCGGGAACACGGCCGGCCGCGCGGGCGGGCGCCAGGTCCAGCGGCCCATGTCGTCGGCGATGGCGCGGAAATCGACCGCCGCCGCGCTGGCCGCAAAGGCCTCGACCACGGTCTGGCGCAGCCGGGCCGCATCAGCCAGCCACGGGTCGGTGCGCACCCAGCCCACGGGCAACAGCGACAGCGCGAGGTAGCGGCTGGCGGCTTGCGCGAGGTTGTGCATGACCTGCTGCGCCGTGCCCGCATCGGCCACGCCGTTGAGCAGGAAGCGCAGCTGCTTCAGCGCATGCGCGCGGTGCAGGCGCTTGATGCCCGCGTAGGCCGAGGTGATGGCTGCCGGGTGCGGCTGCAGCACCAGCAGCAGTTCGTCGGCGCCCTGCGCCAGCGGCGACAGGCAACCTTCGTCGTCGAAGGCCGCATCGACGAGCACGATGCCGCGCGGCCACAGCGTGCGCGGGTCAATGGTCGCGCCGGGCGAAGCGGGCAGCACCTGCACGCCGCACACCGCGCTCGCAGCGGCCTGGTCGATGCGCAACCGCCGCCCCGCCACATCGGCCAGCGTGCCGCGTGGGCCAAGCGCCCACACATCGCACACCGAGCGTCCCTTCGGGTGATGTTCATCCAGCAACAGCACGTCCTTGCCCTGCTGCGCCAGCGCCGCGCCCAGGCTCATCGCAGCCGTGGTCGCGCCCGCGCCGGGGCCCATGCCCGCGACCGCGACGACGCGCACCGGTGCCTGCCCGAGCAGCCGGCGCAGCCCGTCGGCCTGGTCCGTGACGCGTGCGCTCATCGCCTTCAGCCCAGGCGTTCCAGCGCGCGCGGCGCTTGCGCGGGCGCTGCCGATTCGTTGCCCAGCGCATCGAGCAGCAGGAACAGCTTGCCCACGCCCGCGTACAGCGCGCCGCCGGTCAGCGCGCGGCCGGCGCGCGTGGCGCGGCCCGTGAGCTGGCCCAGCAGCAGGCGCGTGCGGTCGGCCCATTCGCCTTCGGCCTGCAGCAGGCGCCACACGGTGGTCGTGACCTGGCCGGCGACGAGCAGGCGCTTCATCATGTGCGGATCGCCGGGCTCGCCCATGCCGCCCACGAGCTGCACGCCATCGCGCAGCAGGCGGAAGCACGGCTCGGCGTCGGCGGCCCAGCCCTGCCATTGCGCGAGCTGCGGTGCGCCCACTTCGTCGCCCAGGTTGGTGAGCACGCAGGTGTGCGACAGCAGCTTGCGGCTGCGCGCATCGACCACGCGCACGGCCACGCAGCGCAGCGTGGGCAGGGTGTCGCGGTCGACGGCGGTGCGCGGCAACACCTCGACCTGCGCTTCGCATTGCAGCGCGGCCTTGCCGCGATAGCGCACGGGCCGTTCGGTCGTGTCGTCGAACGCGAAGGCCAGGCGCGCGAGCGTGGTCGCGGCGCCGGTGTGCACGTCCGTCACGGCCGTGCTGCCCGGCGCGCGCGCCAGCCACTGCGTGCCTTCGGTCTGCCACGCCAGCATCTGTTCGACCGCAGGCGGCTTGCCCAGCACATGCACCAATCGTTTGCCGAAATCCTGTTGCTGCAGCCACTGCGCCTGACGCGATCCCGGCTGCGCCGACTGGCGGGCCGCAGCAGTCGAAAGCCACTGGTTCGGTGCCGCCAGCGGCAGGCCGTTGCGGTCCGACAGCAGCAGGCTGCCATGGCACACGTAGGCGTCGCCGCTGTCGGTCGCGCGCAGGCCCACCTGCCCGGCCAGCGCGAGCACATGGGTGTCGCATCCCGCAGCCACCTCGCCGCGCGCAAACACCGACAGCTCGTGCAGCACGGCCTTGGCATCAATGGCCTCGTCGCCCGCCTGGCGCCACAACGTGCGCGCGCCATCGAAGCCGATGTGCGCCCCAGCCAGTGCGCCGGCAGTGGTCGCCAGTTCCTGCGCGTCGTGCGCCATCGCACGGATCAGGCTCTGGTAGCGCAAGCGCAGGCGATCGGTCTCGCCCTGCACCTGCGGCGAAGGCGCGGCCTCGTCGGGCAGGTCGGCTTCGGCCGGCACGAAGAGCGGGCTGTGCTGGCGCGGCTGGAACACGCTGTCGATCAGCTGCGCGCGGTCGGCACGCACCAGGTTCTCGGGCACCTTCTGGCCGCCCGAGATGTAGTGCACCGGCAGGCGGTGGCGGATCACGGTGTCGATCAGCGCGCCCGGGTGCGTGGCCTCGTCGACCTTGGTGAAGATGCAGCCCGCCAGCGCATGGCCCTGGCGGTAGGCGTGCACCACCTCGTTGAGCGTGTCGCCGTGGCTGGTGGCGTTGAGCAGCAGCAGCCGCTTCACCGGCCGCTGGCTGCTGCCGAGCATGGCGATCTGCTCGGGCACGGCGCGGTCGCGCTGGCTCATGCCGACGGTGTCGATGAGCACCATGTGGCGGTCGCGCAGGTCGTGCAGCACCAGCTGCAGGTCGGCCGCGTCCTTCACGGCATGCACCGGCACGTTGAGGATCTGGCCGTAGATGCGCAGCTGCTCGTAGGCGCCGATGCGGTAGCTGTCGGTGGTGACGAGCGCGAGCTTGTCGGCGCCGAAGCGCATCACGCAGCGCGCGGCCAGCTTGGCGGTGGTGGTGGTCTTGCCGACGCCGGTCGGTCCCATCAAGGCGTAGACGCCGCCCTGCGCGAACAGCGCGTCTTCGTCCTCATGCACCGGCACCGCGCGCACGAGCTCGGAGCGCACGAAGGCCATGCCGTCGGCGTAGCTCTGGCCCGTGGGCAGTTTCTCGAGCATGGCCTTCGACAGGCGCGCGCTGAAGCCCGCGCCCAGCAGCGTGCGCAGCAGGCGACCGCGCACCGGGTCGCGGCGCTGGCTGTCGCTCCAGACCACGCTGGCGAGCTGTTCCTCGATCATGCCGCGCATCGAATGGAGTTCGCTGAGCACGGTGGGGTCGGCGGGTGCGGCCGTGGCAGGTGCGGCTGCGGGCACCGCCGCCTGCACCGTCTGCTGCACATCGCCCTCGGCCATGGCGACGATCTCGACGCCCTGCGCGGTGGCGCGGTGCGTGAGCACGATGGCCTCGGCGCCGAGCGATTCGCGCACCAGGCGCAGGGCCTCGCGGCCGGTGGCGGCGACGAATTTGCGTGCGGTGGTGCGCACGTCGGTCTGTGGATTCAAACGGCTCGTCCTCCAATGGCGGCGGTGATCTTGATGGTCCGGGCGTCAGGGATCTCGGCGTGCGAGAGCACCTTGAGCTGCGGCAGGCTGCGCCGCAAAAAGCGCGACAGCAGCACGCGCAGCGCGTGCTGCACGACCAGCACCGGCGCCAGCCCCATCTGCTCCTGGCGCACGATGGCGGCCTGCGCCTGCTTGAGCAGGTTGTCGGCAATGCCCGGCTCGATGCCGCTGCTGTTGTTCAGGGCCTGCTGCAGCACGCTGTCGAGCGAGCCGTCCAGGCCGATCACCTGCATCTCCTCGTCGCCCGGGAACAGCTGCTGCGTGATGGCGCGGCCCAGCGCCAGGCGCGTGAGCGTGGTGAGCTCGGTCGGGTCTTTCACCGTGGGCGCGTGCTCGGCCATCACGTCGAGGATGGTGCGCATGTCACGGATCGGCACCTCTTCGTCGAGCAGGTTCTGCAGCACCTTGTGCAGCGTGCTCAGCGACAGCACCTTGGGCACCAGGTCTTCGGTGAGCTTGGGCGCGGTCTTGGCGATCTGGTCGAGCAGCTGCTGCACCTCCTGGCGGCCCAGCAGTTCGGCCGCGTGGGTGTGGATCAGGTGGTTCAGGTGCGTGGCCATCACGGTGCAGGCATCGACCACGGTGTAGCCGTACACCTGCGCCTGCTGGCGCAGGCTGGCGTCGATCCAGGTGGCCTCCAGGCCGAAGGCCGGGTCGCGCGTGGGCGTGCCGGTCAGCGTGCCCGTCACCTGGCCGGGGTTGATCGCCATCCACTGGTTGGGAAAAGCTTCGCCGCGGCCGATCTCCACGTCCTTCAGGCTGATGACGTAGGCGTTGGGCTTGATCTCCAGGTTGTCGCGGATGTGGACCACCGGCACCAGGAAGCCCAGCTCCTGCGCGATCTTCTTGCGGATGCTCTTGATGCGGCCCAGCAGCTCGCCCTGCTGCGACTGGTCCACCAGCGGGATCAGCCGGTAGCCGACCTGCATGCCCAGCGGGTCGACCATGGCCACGTCGTCCCAGGTGGCTTCGGCCTGCTCGGCCGCGACGGGCACGCCTGCCCCTTGCGTTGCGGCGGCGGCTGCCTGCTGCGC
This sequence comes from Variovorax sp. GW821-FHT09D07, assembly GCF_059416345.1. Classification (NCBI taxonomy): domain Bacteria; kingdom Pseudomonadati; phylum Pseudomonadota; class Betaproteobacteria; order Burkholderiales; family Comamonadaceae; genus Variovorax; species Variovorax sp. GW821-FHT09D07. Next base: position 310,204 of record NZ_JBWKOY010000002.1, on the reverse strand, counting down.
GGCGACCTGCGGCTTGCGCTGCACCAGCCGCTTGCCGAGCCACACCAGGCCGCCCGCGATCAGCAGGAAGGCCAGGTTCGGCATGCCGGGGATCATGCCCAGCAGGCCGACGATGCCGGCCGTGAGGAACAGCACCTGCGGGTTGGAAAAGAGCTGGCCCGTGAGCTGGCTGCCCACGTCCTCGTCGGTGGTCACGCGCGAGACGATCACGCCGGCCGCGGTGGAGATCACCAGCGCCGGAATCTGCGCCACCAGGCCGTCGCCGATGGCCAGCAGCGTGTAGGTCTTGCCGGCCGTGGAGAAGTCGAGCCCGTGCTGCAGCATGCCGACCACCAGGCCGCCGATGATGTTGATCACCATGATGAGCAGGCCCGCAATGGCGTCGCCGCGCACGAACTTGCTGGCGCCGTCCATCGAGCCGTAGAAGTCGGCCTCCTGCGCCACCTCGGCGCGGCGCTTGCGGGCGATCTCCTCGCCGATCAGGCCGGCGTTGAGGTCGGCGTCGATCGCCATCTGCTTGCCCGGCATCGCGTCGAGCATGAAGCGCGCCCCCACCTCGGCGATGCGGCCCGCGCCCTTGGTGATCACCATGAAGTTGATGAGCACGAGGATGATGAACACCATCACGCCCACCGCGAAGTTGCCGCCCACCAGGAAGTGGCCGAAAGCCTCGATCACCTTGCCGGCCGCGTCGGGCCCGGTGTGGCCGTGCATCAGCACCACGCGCGTGGAGGCGACGTTGAGCGACAGGCGCAGCAGCGTCGAGAACAGCAGCACCGCCGGGAAGGCCGCGAAATCGAGCGCCTTCATGGTGTACATGCTCACCAGCAGCACCATCACCGACAGCGCGATGTTGAAGGTGAACAGCAGGTCGAGCAGGAAGGGCGGCAGCGGCAGCACCATCATGCTCAGGATGAGGATGATGAGGATCGGGCCCGCCAGGCCCTTGAACTGCGAGCCGGAGAAGATCCGCGCCGGCAGGCGCATCAGGTCGTTCAGTCCGTTCATGCCACCGCCGGCGAATACTGCAGGTCGGCCGGCACCGGCAGGTCGGTCGGCGTGCGCGGCGCCTCGCCGCCCTCGCTGTTCCAGCGCTTGAGCTGGTACACCCAGGCCAGCACCTCGGCCACGGCCGTGTACAGCCCGGCCGGAATTTCCTCGCCCAGCTTCGTGTGGCGGTAGAGCGCGCGCGTGAGCGGCGGCGCCTCCAGGATCGCGACCTTGTGCTCCTTCGCCATCTCGCGGATGCGCGCGGCCACCAGCTCGGTGCCCTTGGCGACCACGCGCGGTGCGCGCATGTCGCTGTCCAGGTACTGCAGCGCAACGGCGAAGTGCGTCGGGTTGGTGAGCACGATGTCGGCCTTGGGCACCTCGGCCATCATGCGGCGGCGCGCCATCTGCTGCTGTTGCCGGCGGATCTGCGCCTTGATGTGCGGATCGCCTTCGCTTTCCTTGTGCTCCTGGCGCACGTCCTCGCGCGACATGCGCAGCTTGCGGTAGTAGTTCCAGAGTTGAAACGGCACGTCGACGAGCGCGACGAGGAAGAGCGTGGCGGCGATGAGCGCGCAGTGCTTGGCCACCAGCACCAGTGCATGCGGCAGCGCCTCGTGCGCGGGCTGCGACATGAGCGCCATCACGGCCTCGATGTCGTCCACGATGACCCACCACGCCACGCCGCCGATCAGCGCCGACTTGGCCAGCGCCTTCACGAGTTCGGCCAGCGCCTGCGCCGAGACCATGCGGCCGATGCCGGCCAGGGGATTGAGCTTGCCGAAGTTGGGCGCGACGGCCTTGCCGGAGAACATCCAGCCGCCGAGCATCAGCGGCGCGGCCACGGCGGCCACGACCATCATGGCGAACAGCGGCCCGATGGCCATGAGTGCATGCAGCACCATGAGCCCGCTCTGCGAGAGCATGTGGGCGGGGTCGAAGGCGCTGGCGCGTTCGAACTGCAGGCCGCGTCGCAGCGCGCCGCTCAGGCTCGCGCCGAGCGACTCGGCCGCCAGCCACAGGCCGGCGCTCGCGGTGGCGAGCATGACGAAGGTGGTGAGCTCGCGCGAACGGGCCACGTTGCCTTCCTCGCGCGCCTTCTCCAGGCGCCGCTCGGAGGCGGGTTCCGTTTTCTCGAGATCGCTTTCCTCAGCCATTCATGCTCCGAACCAGCACTGGCGAAGTACGCCTTGCCCAGAACCAAATTATTGGATCCGGTGGTGCGGAACAATCTGCCGATCAGGGCCGGTATCGCCCTGCAATTCGGCCAATCAAGCAGGCTGCGAGCGGCTCAGAAACCGAGGCTCTCGAGCAGGTCGTCGACCTGTGCCTGGTCGGTCACGGCGTCGGGGTTGCCGGGCTTCACCTGCGGCCCGTTCTGCAGGCTCTGCACGGCCTCGTGGCGCTTCTCGGGCGGCGAGTTGTCGATCAGCACCTGCAGCAGCTGCGTCTCGACGTCGTTGACGACTTCCATCATCTTCTTGATGACCTGGCCCGTGAGGTCCTGGAAGTCCTGCGCCATCAGGATCTCCATGAGCTGCGTGTTGATGGCGCTGGCGCGCTGGGGCACGTCGTTCAGGTAGCCGCGCGTGTCCAGCACGAGCTCGCGCGCCTGGTCGAGTTCGATCGGGTTCTCGAACCACTGGTCCCAGCGCTGCGTCAGGGCCTTGGCGTCGGTGGCCAGGGCTTCCTGCAGCGGCTGCGCGACGTCGATGGCGTTGAGCGCGCGGTGCGCCGCCCGCTCGGTGGTGGCCGCCACGTAGTTGAGGCGGTCGCGCGCATCGGGAATGGCCTGCGCGGCCTTGGCCACCTGCTTGTCCAGGCCCAGCTCGCGCAGCCCTTCGCGCAGCTGGCGCGTGAGGTGGCCGATGCGGCCGAGCAGTTCCTCGGTGGTGTTGTTGGTGGCGTCTGCCGCGCCGGCGGTGTCCTGGCTCATGCCTTGGCCAGCTTCTCGAAGATCTTGGTGATCTTCTCTTCCAGCGTCGCCGCGGTGAAGGGCTTCACCACGTAGCCGTTGGCGCCGGCCTGCGCGGCCGCGACGATGTTTTCCTTCTTGGCCTCGGCCGTGACCATCAGCACCGGCAGCGTCTTCAGCTCGGGGTCGGCGCGGATGGTCTGCAGCATGGTCAGGCCGTCCATGTTGGGCATGTTCCAGTCGGAGACCACGAAGCCGAAGCTGCCGCCGCGCAGCTTCTCCAGGCCGGCCACGCCGTCCTCGGCCTCGTCGACGTTGAGGAACTCCAGCTCCTTCAACAGGTTGCGCACGATGCGCCGCATGGTCGGGAAGTCATCCACCACCAGGATCTTGATGCTCTTGTCGATCACGATTTTTTCCAGCTCCACAGGTCGTTGTTCAAACTCGTCATACCCGGTTCGCACGTTCACCGAACGTGCGAAGGTGCGCCATCACGCGGCGACTGATCTCGTTCAGCGGCGACACCTCGTCCACCGCGCCCAGCGCCACCGCCTCGCGCGGCATGCCGAAGACCACGCAGCTGGCCTCGTCCTGCGCCAGCGTGTGCGCGCCCGCGCGCCGCATGCGCAGCAGGCCCTCGGCGCCGTCCTTGCCCATGCCGGTAAGGATGATCCCGATGGCGTTCTTGCCCGCGTGCTTCGCCGCCGAATCGAACAGCACGTCGATCGAAGGCCGGTGGCGGTTCACGGGCGGCTCCTGGTCCAGGTGCGCCACGTAGTTGGCGCCGCTGCGCGCCAGCGACAGGTGAAAGCCGCCCGGCGCGATATAGGCATGGCCCGGCAGCACGCGCTCGCCCTGCTCCGCCTCCTTCACGCGGATGCGGCACAGGCCGTCCAGACGCTGCGCGAAGGAGCGCGTGAAGCCGGCCGGCATGTGCTGCGCGATGAGCACCGCGGGCGCATCGGGCGGCAGCGGCTGCAGCACCTCGCGGATGGCCTCGGTGCCGCCGGTGGAGGCACCGATGATGAGCAGCTTCTCGGTGCTCAGCAGCGGGCTGCGCAGCAGCGCCTCGGGCGCGGCCTCGTGGGCGGGCCGCGCCGCCGTGGCCGCTGGGCGCGCGGGCAGCAGCCGCGCACTGGCCGCCGTGCGGATCTTGCCGGCGATGAGTTCGGTGTAGTTGAGCAGGCCGTCGCGCACGCCCAGGCGCGGCTTGGTCACGAAGTCGATGGCGCCCAGCTCCAGCGCGCGCAGCGCGATCTCCGAGCCGCGCTCGGTGAGCGAAGACACCATGACCACCGGCATCGGCCGCAGGCGCATGAGCTTCTCGAGAAACTCCAGGCCGTCCATGCGCGGCATTTCCACGTCGAGCGTGAGCACGTCGGGGTTGGTGACCTTGATGAGGTCGCGCGCCACCAGCGGGTCGGCCGCGGTGCCGACCACGGTCATGTCGCTCTGGCTGTTGATGATCTCGGTCATCACGCTGCGGATCAGCGCCGAATCGTCGACGCAGAGCACCTTGATCTTTTTCTTGCTTGGCAGGCTCACCGGCTTCCTTTGGTTCTGTCGATCTCGTGCGGCGCGGCGGGCACCGACAGCCGGCGCAGCAACTCGCCTTCGTCGCGGCGCACCCGCAGCACCTCGGTCTGCGCGCGCAGGCGGCGCACCACGGCCTTGCCGCTCTCGGGCAGGAAGCACACGCGGCGCGCATGCGGTCCGCGCAGGTCCTGCGCCGCCACTTCGATGCGTTCCGCCTCCAGGTAGCGCAGCACGAAGTCGGCATTGCGGTCGCCGATGTTGAGCGTGGTCATGCCGGCCAGCACGGCTCCGCCACCGAACACCTTGGCCTGCAGCCGCTCGCGCCGCGCGCCCGCGCGCACCAGCTCGCGCACCAGCACGTCCATGGCATAGGCGCCGTAGCGCATCGAGCCGCCGCCGGGCTCGCCGTCGTCGGGCAGCATGAAGTGGTTCATGCCGGCCACGCCCGCCTGGGCGTCGTGCAGGCAGGCGGCCACGCAGGAGCCGAGCACGGTGCTCAGCACGGTGTGGTCGGTGGTCACGTAGTACTCCGAGGGCAGCAGCTTGACGGCCATGCGCCCGACATCGCGGTCGAAGTAGTGATGGCTCGCCAGGCTCATGCGGTGCCCGGCGTGCGCGACAGCTCGTACACCGTCTGCCCCAGCGGGCGGAAGGCCGGGTTGACGAGCGAGGCGTTCTCGGAGTGCCCGGCGAACAGCAGGCCGCCCGGCTTGAGCAGCGGCGCGAAGCGGTCGAGCACCTTCTTCTGCGTCGGCTTGTCGAAATAGATCATCACGTTGCGGCAGAAGATCGCGTCCACCGGCTCCTTCACCGACCAGGCACTGTCCAGCAGGTTGACGCGCGAGAACTTCACCAGCGTGGCCACTTCGGGGCGCACGCGCACCTTGCCGGCGTTGGTGCCGGTGCCCTTGTTGAAGAAGCGCCGCAGCCGCTCGGGCGACAGGCGCCGCACCTGCTCGGTGGTGAAGACGCCGGTGGCGGCCTTGGCCAGCACCGCGGTGTCGATGTCGCTGGCGATGACGCGGGCCGAACCTGCGCGCTCGCCCAGCGCTTCCATCAGCGTGATGGCGATCGAGTACGGCTCCTCGCCCGTCGAGGCGGCGGCGCACCACACGGTGACCGGGCCCGGCCGCTTGCGCACATGGTCGGCCAGCGTGGGAAAGTGGTGCGCCTCGCGAAAGAACGAGGTGAGGTTGGTGGTGAGCGCGTTGATGAACAGCTGCCACTCGTCGCCGTCGTGGCGCGCCTCGAGCTGGTCCAGGTACGGCGCGAACGCCGGCAGCTGCAGCTCGCGCAGGCGCCGCGACAGCCGGCTGTACACCATCTGCCGCTTCTGCTCGCCCAGGGCGATGCCGGCGCGGCGATGGATGAGGGTCCGGATTCTGGAGAAGTCGTGGTCGGTAAAGTGGAACTCGGTCGTCACAGCCAGCCTGGAAGCGTGACTTTCAATGGTCACGGAAACCGCCGTTTCCAATCGGCCGATCAGACGCGCAAAAGCCTTGCATTTCCGGGGGTCAGGCGGGTGGCGCGGTCACGGCCGGGCCGGCGTCGAGCGCCCACACCAGCGCCGACAGCTGCGCGGCATTGACCTGCGCGGCGCTCAAGAAGAGCGCTTCCGACAGGCGCGCCGCGCGGCCGTCGTCGGTCTCGCAGCTTTCGGCCAGCGCCACGAAGGGGCCGTAGACGCCGCTGCGCGAAAGAATGGCCTGCTGCACCGCCTCGGTGAGCTGCACCTTGCGCAGCACGCCTTCCATCGGCACGCCCAGCAGCTGGTCGAGCAGCGAGAACATGCCGGCCACGAACAGGTTGTCGGCCTCGCTGGGCGGCAGCATGCCCTGCCCCATCAGTTCGACAAAGCGGCCACGCAGGATGGCCTTCTTCATCATGAAGGGCGAACTGACCTTGTTGCTGGTGGCCAGCAGCAGCGACAGCCAGCGGTACAGCGGCGAGTAGCCGAGCATGGCGACCGCATGGCGCAGCGAGTGGATCTCCACAGCCAGTCCGACCGAGGGCGAGTTGATGTAGCGCAGCAGCCGGTAGGTGAGCGCCGCGTCGTGCTTGAGCGCACCCTCGATGGCGCGCACGTCCTCGTTGCGCAGGATCATCTGCATCAGGTGCACGATGAGCTGCGACTCGGGCTGCAGCGCGTCGGCGCTGTCGCGCGCCGGCGGCAGGCGCACGGCGCCGTCGACGAAGACCTGCACGCCGCGTGCGGCGCAGGCCTCGAACTCGGCCCAGTTCGCCACGCGCGCGGCGATGGGCGCGGGGCCGGCGGGCGACACGTCCGCCAGGTGGGAGGGCAGCACCTCGCGGTGCGTGACGATGGCGCGCAGCTCATCGTCGTCCGGCAGCGCGACGCCGCCGCACAGCATGAAGCCGAAGCCCTGCTCGCGCAGGAACAGCAGGATGGAGCGCATGTCGGCGTCCATCAGCTCGTCGGCCTTCATGCACAGCACGACGTTGCGCGGCGGCAGCGACTGCAGCTCGCTCTGGAACAGCGCATCGACCGTGACGTCGACGAACACCATCTGCCCGCCCAGCAACCAGCCGTGGCCGCCCGGGTTCAGGTGCAGGCCCAGCGTGTCCATGAGCGCCTTGACGCCGGCCGCGGCACCCGCGTCGGTGCCCTGCCCGGCCGCGCGCCAGGCCATGCGGTAGCCGACCACGCGGCGCTTGCCGTCCAGCAGCATGGCGTAGGCCACGTGGCCGTCGGCACCCACGGCGGGCGCGATGGCGGGCGTCGTGTCGGCTTGCGCGCCGTTGCCGTCGACGCCGGGGCGCCGGAAGAAATCGAACCTCATGCGGCCGTCCCTCGCGTCGGGATCAGGAAGCCAGCGCGTCGGTGCGGCGCGCGGCGCCCGCCAGGGCCGCCGCGCTGGCGGCCTGCGCGCGCTGGATGCGCGGCATCGCGCCCACGTCGACGATGAAGGCCACGCTGCCGTCGCCCACGATGGTGGCGGCCGAAATGCCGGGCACCTTGCGGTAGTTGGTCTCCAGGTTCTTCACCACCACCTGGTGCTGGCCGAGCAGCTCGTCGACCAGGAGCGCGAAGCGGCTGTCGTCGGCCTGCACGATCACCAGGATGCCCTGCGTGGGCTGCGTCTGCGCGCCGGCCACGTCGAACACGCGGTGCAGCTCGATGAGCGGCAGGTACTCGCCGCGCACGCGGATCACGTGGCCGTCGGCGGTGATGGAGTGCAGGTGCTCCGGCAGCGGCTGCAGCGACTCGATCACGTAGCTCAGCGGCAGGATGTACGCCTCGCTGCCCACGCGCACCGACATGCCGTTGAGGATGGCCAGCGTGAGCGGCAGCACGATGCGCGTGGACGTGCCCTGGCCGCCGCGCGAATGAATCTCCACATGGCCGCCCATCTCCTGGATGTTGCGCTTGACCACGTCCATGCCCACGCCGCGCCCCGAGATGTCGGTCACCTGCTCGGCCGTGGAGAAGCCGGGCGCGAAGATCAGCTGCCACACCTCTTCGTCGGGCATGGCGTCGTTCACCGGCAGGCCCTGCTGGCGCGCCTTGTCGAGGATGCGCTCGCGGTTCAGGCCGGCGCCGTCGTCGCTCACCTCGATCACGATGTTGCCGCCGTGGTGCTGCGCCGACAGCAGCAGCTGGCCGGTGGCGTCCTTGCCCTTGGCCAGGCGCACCTCGGGGGCCTCGATGCCGTGGTCCAGGCTGTTGCGCACCAGGTGCGTGAGCGGATCGACGATGCGTTCGATGAGCCCCTTGTCGAGCTCGGTCTCCTTGCCGTAGGTGTCCAGGCGCACCTGCTTGCCGAGCTTGGCGCTCACGTCGCGGATCACGCGCGGAAAGCGGCTGAACACGTAGTCCATCGGCATCATGCGGATCGACATCACCGATTCCTGCAGGTCGCGCGCGTTGCGCTCCAGGTGGCCCAGGCCGCTCAGGAAGCGCTCGTAGGCCACGGGGTCGAGCACGGTCGCGGCCTGCGTGAGCATCGACTGCGTGATGACGAGCTCGCCCACGAGGTTGATGAGCTGGTCGACCTTCTCGACGTCGACGCGGATGGAGCTGGACTCCTTGGCGCTGGCCGGCGCAGACGCGGCGGCAGCCGATGCAGGGGCCGGTGCGGCGGGTGGCTGCACGACGGGTTCTGCCACTGCGACCACGGGTGGGGCCACGTCGGCCACCTCGCGCGTGATGTCGATCTGCGATTCGTCGATGACGAAGCAGCACACGGCCACGATGTCGTCGGGGTCGCAGGTGGTGGCCAGCCGCACGGTCAGCTGGTCGTTGCTGCGCGTGCGCGTCAGCACGGTGCCCAGGTTGGCCAGCTCGCCGGCGAGCAGCTCGCATTCGCTGTCGGACAGGCGCGCGAAGCGCACGACCAGCACGCCGTCGCTGCTGCCGCCGTCATCGGCCGGCGCAGCGGCTTGCACGACAGGCACCGGTGCGGGCGCGGGTGCCGGCACGGGCGCGGCGGCGTTGTTCTCCATCGCCAGCTGCTGCAGCACGCCGCAGATGTGGGCGACCCTCTCGGCGTCCGGCTCCTTGCCGGCCTGGTAGGCGGTGAGTTGTTCTTGCAAGGCGTCCTTCGTTTCCAGAAAGGCATCGATCATCGGAGCGCTCAGGTGCAGCTGCCCGTGGCGGGCCCTGTCCAGCAGCGTTTCGAGCACGTGCGTGGTGTGGGTCAAGGCGGTGAAACCGAACGTGGCCGCGCCGCCCTTGATCGAGTGCGCCGCGCGGAAGATGGCGTTGAGCTGCTCGCCGTCGGGCGCCTCGACGTCGAGGTCGAGCAACAGCTGCTCCATCTCCGCCAGCAGCTCGATGGCTTCGACGAAGAAGGCCTGGGTGAATTGACTGAGGTCCATCTGTGGTGCTCCGGGGCCCGCGCGCTTGCGCGAAGCCGCTTCCTTGTTCTTGTTATCCCGCCGTGTGTCCCGCCGCGGTGCGCGCCTGCGCGGCCGGTGGCGGCAGGCCGATGCGCGTGGCGCCGGCGTCGTTGCTGTTCTCGCGCTCGATGCGCTCCTGCGTGCGGTGGTTCAACAGGATGATGCTGATGCGGCGGTTGATGGGGTTGCGCGGGTCGGCGCGGTCCAGGTGCATGCTGTCGGCCAGGCCGATCACGCGCAGCACCTTGTCCTCGGTCATGCCGCCCGTGACCAGCTCGCGGCGCGAGGCGTTGGCGCGGTCGGCCGAGAGCTCCCAGTTGCCGTACGCACGGTCGTTGGTGTAGACGATGGCGTCGGTGTGGCCCGACAGCGTGAGCTTGTTGGGCAGGCCGTTGAGCACGGGCGCCAGCTCGCGAAGAATGGCGCGCATGTGCGGCACCACGCGGGCGCTGGCCAGCTCGAACATCGGGCGGTTCTCGCTGTCCACGATCTGCAGGCGCAGGCCTTCGGTCGTGATGTCGATGAGGATCTGCGAGCGGAACTGCTGGAACACCGGGCTCTTCTCGATCAGCTCGTCGAGCTTCTTCTTCATCTCGGCCAGGCGGCTGGCGTCGGCCGCGTCCTCGCTGTCGGCCTCGGTGTGGCGCACCTCGCCCTCGGCGTGCATCACGTCGGCGCCGCCGCCGGGGATCATGCTGGTGCTCATGCTGCTCTTGTCGCCGCCGGCCAGCGCCACGCGCAGCGGCATGCGGAAATGCTCGGCAATGCCTTCGCGCTGCTTGGGGCTGGAGATCGACAGCAGCCACATCACGAGGAAGAAGGCCATCATGGCCGTCATGAAGTCGGCATAGGCGATCTTCCAGCCGCCGCCCGCATGGCCGCCGCCGTGCCCGCCGCCGTGGGCGCGCTTGATGATGATGCGGGGCTTCGCGTCGCTCATGGCCGTCGGGGAATCAGCGTGCCTTGACTTCGCGCACGTGGTCGTCCAGCTCGGTGAACGAGGGGCGCTCGGTCGAGAACAGCACCTTGCGGCCGAACTCCACGGCCAGCTGCGGCGCGTAGCCGTTCAGGCTGGCCAGCAGCGTGACCTTGGCGCACTGGTAGATCTTCATGCCCTCTTCGACCTTCTGCTCGATCAGCGAGGCCAGCGGCGACACGAAGCCGTAGGCCAGCAGCACGCCCAGGAAGGTGCCGACCATGGCGTGCGCGATGAGCGCGCCCATCTCCGACGGCGGCAGGTGGGCCGAACCCAGCGCATGCACCACGCCCATCACGGCCGCGACGATGCCCAGCGCGGGCAGCGCGTCGCCCACGCGCGAGAGGCTGTGCCCGGGCACGGCGGCCTCATGGCGGATGGTGTCGATCTCGTGGTCCATGAGGGCCTCGATCTCGTGGGCGTCGGTGTTGCCGCTGATGACCAGGCGCAGGTAGTCGCACAGGAACACGGTGATGCCCTCGTGCGCCAGGATGGTCGGGTAGCGGCCGAAGATCTCGCTTTGCTCCGGCGCTTCCACGTCGGACTCGAGCTTCATCATGCCCTCCTTGCGGGCCTTGGCGAGCAGCTCGTACAGCAGCGCCAGCAGGTCCATGTAGAGCTGGCGGTTGTGCTTCGAGGAACGCAGCAGGAGCGGCAGCTCCCGGATGGTCGCCTTGATGGTCTTGCCGTTGTTGCCCGCGATGAACGCGCCGAGCGCGGAGCCGCCGATCATGAGCAGCTCCACGGGCTGGAACAGCACGCCGAAATGCCCGCCCATGAGGCCGTAGCCGCCGAAGACGGCGCCGATCACCACCAGATATCCCACCAGAACCAGCACGCGCTTCCCCTATGCCCTGAGGCGTCCAAAACAAAAAACCCGCGCCGGGCGCCGGGGCACTTTCACGAGACGGCGCCGCCGATGTCGAGCACCGGGCCGCCGGCAATGAGGCCGCCGCGGCGCACCGGTTCGAGCTTGGGCTTGCGCGCCTTGCCCGCGCGCGAAGGCGGGCGGCACAGCACGCACACATAGCCGTGCTTGTGGTCGTGGGCATGCGCCACGAAGTGGCCGCCGCAGCGGCTGCACGGGCTCAGCTGCAGCATGTCGCTGTCGAAGAAACGCACCATGGTCTCGGCGCGCGTGAAGTCGAGCACGACCTCGCTGCCCTGCGACTCGACCTGCTCGGTGTACAGGCGGTAGGCCTTGATGAGCGCGGGCAGCTCGCCCTCGCCGGCCTCGTCGCGCATGAAGCGGTAGATGTTGTAGAACATCGACGAGTGGATGTTGGCCAGCCAGGTCATGTACCAGTCGGTGGAGAACGGCAGCAGGCCCTTGGGCGGCGAGACGCCCTTGAGTTCCTTGTACAGGCGGATCAGGCGCTCGCGGCTGAGCGCGACCACGGCCTCCAGGAACTGCAGGCGCGCACCCAGGCCGATGAGCTCGACCGCGAGCTGCACCTGCCGGACCTCGCCCAGGATGCTCTTGGCAGTCATGCGCTGGCCGAACCTGCTTTGCGCATCTGCGGCTGGGCTTGGGCCTGCGCCTGGCGCGCGCTCATCAGGATCGACATGTGGGCCTGCTGCAGCGCGGGCTCCTTGCCCTCGCCGACCACCGCGAACATGGGCCGGTCGTCCAGGCGGAAGCTGCACAGCAGGAAGTTGGACGCGGCCAGCTTCACGATCTGGCTGAGCGACATGTTCATGAGCAGATCGGCCAGTTCGCGCCCCACGCCGAGGCGGAACATGGCTTCCGCCCGGTCCCGCTTCACGAGCTTCTGCGCGAGCAGCATGTAGGCCAGATTGATCTCGCCGATTTCCTTCGAAATCACGCCGCCTGCGTTGACATTGCAATTTTCCACGTCTACTTCCATTTCCGATTCCATGTCGACTCCGCACGTCCATCCAACATGTATACATTATATACACACTTATTTACACTTCGAAGACAAAGTAGACCAAAAAGTAAAAGGGTTTCGACGCGGTTTCCGACAGAAGGCTTCAGGCCTCCCTCTGGGGAAGCGGTTTCAGTCCTGGCACCGGCGCGCGGTCACGGAGCGCAAGCAATTGTTACGGGCGTGCGTATTCCGGCAATTGGCAATCCCCTCGCCAATTGAATTTATAAAGACTATCGAACACCGACGAGCGTTAATCGGCGGCTTTATTCATTGTCTTTCAATAGGTCAATGACTTTCCATAGAACAACCGCCGATCAAGGCGCCGCAGCCTCGGCGCCGCCTTCCAGCCGGTGGATCCAGGCCATCACTTCCGCGACCGCCTGGTACAGCTGCGGCGGGATCTGGCGGTCGAGGTCAATCTGCATCAGCAGCTTCACGAGGTCGGCCGACGCATGCACATACAGCCCGTGCGCGCGCGCCTCGCGCAGGATCGATTCGGCCACCACGCCATAGCCCTTGGCGACGACGACGGGGGCCTTGCGCGTGTCCGCGTGCGAGAGCACGACGGCGCTGTGGCGATTGCGAAGCTCGTCGGTCATGCCGTCGCCTTCTCCATGACCTGCAACTGCTGCAGTTGAAGCCCGACGGCCTCGAAGCGTTGCGCGAGCCGGCCGGCGTCGCCGCGCAGGCGGGCCACGGTGGCGTGCTCGCGCGCCTGCAGCTGCGCCTGCACGGTCGGGCCGCTGAGGCTCAGGCGCAGGTCGACTTCGCCCAGGCGCGGCAGCACGAGCGACACGGTGGTCGACCAGCGGCGCGCGGCTTCTTCCTCGGCGGGTTCGCCTTCGCGTGCGTTGGAGCTGGCGGGGTCTTCCTCGATGGTCCACGCCATCGGCACCTCGGGCCAGGCGTGGCCGCTCCAGCGGAAGGCGGCGCTGGCCAGCAGATCGAGCTGCTGGTGCACGACGGTGACCGCTTGCGGATGGATCACTTCGGCGCTGCGCGGGGTGGGCGTGCTGGCGACGTCGGCCGCAGCGCGTGCGTGCTCTGCGATGCGGGGCGCAGGCATTTCCGGCGCGGGATCGGAGAGGCCGTAGGCCGCCTGCACGCGCGCCGCATCCGGTGCGGGCGCGGCGGCGGTCTCGCTGCGCGCAGCGCCACGCGCAGCTTGTGCGATGTCGGCTTCCGGCGCGTCGACCTGCGGGGCCTGCGCCTGCGCCTGCGCATTCCGCGCGGGCGGCGTCGCGACATCGACCGCAGCCAGCACCGTCGCCGCAGCCACCACGCCCTGCCCTGCTGCCGCCGTTGTCGTCGTCATCGCCGCCATCACCGGACTCGCCCAGCGCGCCTGCGGCTCCCGCGCCATCTGCGCGAGCGTGCGCGTGCCGGCCGCGAACTCGGCCAGGTGCGATTCGTAGAAGAGCCCGCTGTCCGCCACCGTCTGCGCCAGCGTGCCCGCGAGTGCCGCGGTGTTCGTGCCCTGGCGCGCGACGGGCAGCAGCAACGGCGCCTCGCCCCGCACCGGCCCCGGCGCGGCCTGCAGGTCGGCCAGCACCGCGCCGATCACGCGCGCGGCCAGCGACAGGCGGGTGTCGATCGAAGGCGGTGCACCGCCGGCGGGCGGCGCAGCCACCTCGCCACCGGACGCGCCCGAGGGCACCAGCCGGTCCAGCGCCGCGCGCGACGGCAAGCGCACGTCGTTCGCCGTCTTCGGCACGGCCACCGCCGCACCGGGCGCGCCCACCGTGGTCTCCGGCCGCAGGCCGAGCAGGTCGAGCGGCGGCGTCAGGCGCGCGGCCCTCAGTGCATCGATCAGTCCGGTGAGTCCCAGCATGGCCACGGTGGTGTCGTCCTGTCGGCTCGCGTCAGTGCGCGAGGCCGTAGGCCTTGCCCAGGTTCTTCTGGTGGTTGAGCGAATCCATGCGGCGGATCAGGTCGTCGAGTTGCGGCTTGATGAGCCCCGACAGCTCGGCCTGCTCGGTGCAGATGCGTTCGAGCAGGCGCAGCACCAGGTCGCGCTGCGCGGGCTCCAGCGACGCCAGCGGCTGGATCGCCTTCAGGCGCTCGACCGACGCCGAGCACCGGGCCTCCAGCTCGGGCAGTTGCCCCCATTCCTTGGCACGGGCCAGCGCCAGCATCGTCGAGATGCACGCAGCCAGCTGCTCGTAGCAATGGACGATCTCGCTGCGCACGGCCATCTGTTCCTGCCCCCAGGTCACGCTCTGCATCATCAGTTGGAAGGCCTGTCGTCGATCTCGCGCCAGGCGGACGCCAGGTGGTCGAGCAGGCGGTCGGCCTCGTCCAGCGCCTGCACGTCGTTGCGCAGGTTGGCCAGCAGCAGGCGTTGCACCACGTAGTCGTACAGCGACGAGAGGTTGCCGACGATGTCGCCGCCGGCCTCGCCGGCCGCCTCGGCATCGAGGCTGGCCTTCAGGCCGTTGTCGACGATGTTGATGGCCTTCGAAATCGCCTGCCCCTTGGCGCCGATGTCGCCGGCCGTCATGTGCAGGCGCGCCGCGCCGATGGCGGTCTTCGCGCCGTCGAACAGCATGTGGATCAGTTGCAGCGGCGACGCGCTCATGGCGCGCGTCTCCACGCCGACGCGCGCGTAGACGCCGGCACCGGTGCGGGAGTGGTGAGAGCTGTACATGTCGCTTCCTGTCCTCAGCCCTTGTTGGCGTTCATCGCGTCGAACTGCTGCGCGAGGTATTTCAGCGTGCCGTTCATCTTGTTCATCGCCACGTCCAGCTGCACGAACTGCTTGCGATAGCGCTCCACCGTCGCGTCGGCACGCTCCTTCATCGCGGTGTACTGGGTGTCGAGCTGCTTGAGCGAGCTCGTCACGCCGTCGGTGGCGACCTTGAGCGCGCCCTTGGTGCCGGTGAGGTCGTCGACCAGCGCCGTCAGCTGCTTGCCGTAGCCGGCAGTGCTTCCGGTGCCGCTGGAGAACAGCTTCGCGACGCCCTCCAGGTTGGTGTCGATGGCCTTGTCGAGCTTGTCGTTGTCGATCGCCAGCGTGCCGTCCTTCTGGAACGAGATGCCGATGGACGTGAGCACCTTCAGGTCGTTGGGGCCGCCCACCTGCGGTGCAACCAGCGCCTGGCGGATGCGCGTCTGCAGGTTGCGCAAGGTCGAGTCGCCCACCAGCGGCGCGGCGGCCTTGGCGTCGGTGTCGAAGGCCGTGAGCGACTTCGCGGTGCTCTGCAGCGCGTTGTAGGCCTTCACGAAATCGGTGATGGCCGTCTTCACCGACGTCGTGTTGGCCTTCATCACCAGGCTGAGCTTGCCGGTCTGCACCAGCGTGAGCGTGGTGCCCTGGATGGCGTCGGTCACCGAGTTGCTCGTGCTGGTGACGGCGATGTTGTTGACGGTGAGCTTGGCGTTCTGCGCCGCGGCGGTCTGCTTCAGGTTCTGCGTGCCGGCGGGGTCGTTGCCCAGCAGGTTCTGCAGCGCGGCGTCGCCGTCCACCGAGATGCGCATGGCCGAGGCCTCGCCGGTCTGCGTGGAAGTGAGCACCAGCCGGTTGGGCGTGCCGCTGCCGTCGTTCACGATGGTGGCCGACACGCCCGCATTGGCCGCGTTGATCGCATCGCGGATGCCGCCCAGCGTGTTGTTGGTCGCATCGATGGTGATCGGCTTGGCCGTGCGCGTCGCATCCTTGTCGAAGGTGGCGCCGGTGTACTGGCCGGTCACCGGGTCCAGCGTGCCGCCGGAGACCTTGCCGAAGTCGATGGTGATCTTGCCGCTGCCGATCGCGGTGGTGGTGCTGGCCTGGCCCTTCGCGATGACCGACTGCGCCTGCGCGAGCTGCGAGATGTCGATGGCATAGGTGCCGACCGAGCGCGGGTCGGTGCCGCTCGCCGCCATGATGCCGCTCACGCTCGGCGTGCCGGTGATGGCCTGGAACAGCGCCGGGTCGCCCAGCTTCTTGGCAGCCGCCTGGATGCCGGTGAGCGCGCTTTGCAGCGTGCCGTAGGCCGAGAGCTTGCTGTTGTAACTGGTCTGCTTGGCCTTCAGGGCCACCAGCGGCTGGTTCTCCGCGGTCTGCAGCTGGGTGAGCAATGCGCCCAGGTCAAGGTTGGCGCCAACGCCGATGCTGCTGATCGATGCCATGTCGGGGGTGTCCTGAAATGCGAATGAAATGAAGAGGTCTGGAGCGGGTCGTGATCAGGCTTGCTGGCTCACCAGAAGCCCGGCCTGCCGGTCCATGACCTTGGCGATGCGAACGACCTCTTCGGTCGGAATCTGGCGAATGACTTCGCCGTTGCTGCGGTCGACCACCTTGACGATGAGCTTGTCGGTGTCGCGGTCGACCTCGAACTGCAGGCTGATCGAGCGGCTTTCCAGCGAGGCGTTGACGGACTTCACCGCCATCTCGATCTGCACCGGTGTCGCCTCCTCGACCTCGGCCTCGGCCTTGCGCAGTGCGGCGGCCTCGGCGGCGGCCGCAGCGGCGCCGCCGGTGCGGCCGGCGAGCAGTTGCTGCAGCCAGGGGCTTTCCACGGCGGAGGCGGCGGGTACGGGCTGGGACATGGTCTGCGTTCTTCTTCTGGAGTTCGTTGTCCTGTGCGGCCTCGCCACGAACGTGGCCGCACAGGACAACGCAGGCGGCTTCGGGTCGCCCCGAAGGCCTGCGAGCAAAAAAGCAAGGCACCGGGCGCCACCCTTGTGAGGGGCGCCCGGTGGTCTTAGCGAATCAACGCAGCAGCGACAGCACGCCTTGCGTGGTCTGGTTCGCCTGCGCCAGCACCGAGGTACCGGCCTGCTGCAGGATCTGCGCGCGCGTCATGTTCGACACTTCCACGGCGTAGTCCGAGTCTTCGATGCGCGAACGCGACGACGACAGGTTGGTGATGGTGGTGCCGAGGTTGGCGATCACCGAGTCGAAACGGTTCTGCACCGCACCCAGCGAGGAGCGCAGCTTGTCGACCTTCGACAGGGCGGCGTCCAGGGCCTTGAGCGGGTCGACCGTCGAGGTCTTGCCGCTGCGGGCGTTCAGCGTGAAGGCGCCAGCCTTGGCCGAATCGGCGTAGACCGCATTGCCAGCGCCGTCGGTCACTGCGCCGTTGCTGTGCACGCTGTAGGTCGACACGGTGGTGAGCGAGTTGCCGAGCGAGCCGTCTGCGCCCACGTAGGCGCCAGCAACCGTGCCGCCAGCAGTGATCGTGACACCTGCCACGCCGCCGATGGTCGATGCCGCCACGGCGGTGCCAGCACCTGCGGCCAGCTTGTCGTTCAGCGCGGCGGCCGAGATTTCGTCGCCGGTCACGTCGAAGTTGGCTGCACCGGCGGTGGCCGTGTAGGTGGTGCCGCCGACCTTGATGGTGCCGCCCGTGCCGGTAGCCGACGCCATGCTGGTCGTCAGGCTCGTCAGCGTGGCTGCCTGAACGCCGGCGCCAGCGCTGTTCTGCGTCAGGTTGCCCACGTTGTCGACAAACAATGCAGAGCCGTCGGTCGCCGTGATCGTGCCGGCGCTGTCGATCTTGACGTCCAGCGAGGTGCCGCCGATCGTGACCGTGGCGGTCTTGCTCGAGCCCGCTGCGGGCTGGAGCGAAGCGATCGTGGCAGCGTTCGTGCGGCCCGTTTCACCGAAGGTGAAGGCGGACTTCGCAGCGTTGTAGGTGTAGGTGGAACCTGCGGTGACGACCGAGTCGCCCGCCTTGGCGCCCGCCAGCAGCTGCGAGCGCGTGGCCAACGTGTTGGTGGCCGTGACGTCGTACTTCTGCGTGCCGTTGACCGGCGCGCCGTTGGCGACAGCGCCAGCCAGCGTCAGGTCGTCCTTGGTGGCGGCCTTGTTCAGCGTGCCCGTGCCGTTCACGTTGAAGCTTTCCAGACCCAGGGTCTTGGCGCTGATTTCCTGCAGGTCGATGTCGATGGTTTCGCCGTCGTTCGCGCCCACTTGCACCGTCAGCTTGCCGGCGTTGGCCGACAGGACCTTCACGCCGTTGAACTGGGTCTGCTCCGACACGCGGTTGATTTCGTCCAGGCGCTGGCCGATTTCCGACTGGATCGAGTCCAGGTCGGTGGCCGAGTTGGTGCCGGTGGCGGCTTGCACCGACAGGTCGCGGATGCGCTGCAGGTTGTTGTTGACTTCGGTCAGCGCGCCTTCGGTGGTCTGCGCGATCGAGATGCCGTCGTTGGCGTTACGCGCGGCTTGTGTCAGGCCCTTGATGTTGGCGGTGAAGCGGTTGGCGATGGCCTGGCCGGCGGCGTCGTCCTTGGCGCTGTTGATGCGCATGCCGGAAGACAGGCGCTCGATGGCCGTGTTCAGGGCCGATTGCGACTTGTTGAGGTTGTTCTGCGTGAGAAGAGAAAGGCTGTTCGTATTGATGACTTGCGCCATGTTCGACTCCTGATTGACAAAAGGTTGTGGACTCCGGCCATCGGCCGTAACGCTGGACCCGCTTCCACGGTGAGACTCAAGCCATCGTTGAAGGGGATATCGGCGGGTGTCCGCAAACCTTTAGGGCCGCAACGAAAAAAGTTCTACGTTGCCGCCCCCTTGCCTCGTCATGCCTGCATGCTCATGATTTCCTGGTAGGCCGTCACCAGCCGGTTGCGCACCTGCAGCCCGGTCTGGAACGCCACGTTGGCCTTCTGCAGGTCGACCATCACGTCGTTGAGCGCCACGCCGGGCTTGCCCAGCTCGAAGGATTCGGCCTGCGCATAGGCCTGCTGCTGCGCGCCGCTGATGTTGGCGAGCGAGCGCTGCAGCTCGGCCGCGAAGCCGCCCGCGCCAGCCGGCGCAGTCGTCGCGGGCCCCATGCCGCTGGCGAGCGCGGTGGCGCGCATCTGCTGCAGGACGGATTCGATGGCATTGATGGACATGGGGAAAAGTTCACTTCCAGCTGACTTGACACGGAGCGCGCGAGCGCTCCAACCGGCAGGCAGCGTATCAAGGGAAGACCCCCATTCAAACGCGCAACTGAGGGCAAAACCCCCGGCTGTTCGACCGATCGAATTCCACATCGCCTGCTGACAATCGTTCGCGAAACCACAGGCCGCGCACGACGTCGCCGGCCACCGGCATGACATCCCAACACCGAATTCCCTCTCTCACTCCGGCGCCGGCCCTGCGCGGCGCAACGGCCCCGGCGAAGGCGCGCCGATGAGCACGGCCGCGCCCACGGGCGGCCTGACGGCGGGCGCCAACGGCCTGCCCCCGATGCTGGAGCGCATGCGCGCGCAGCCCCGGCTGCCGCTGATCCTCGGCGCCGCGGCGCTGGTGACGGTGGCGGCCGCTTTCTTCCTGTGGAGCCGCGGCCCTGACTACAAGGTGCTCTACACCAACGTGTCGGACCGCGACGGCGGCGCGATCATCGCGTCGCTGCAGCAGATGAACGTGCCCTACAAGTTCGCCGAGGGCGGCGGCGCGATCCTCATCGCGGGCGACAAGGTCGCCGAGACGCGCCTGAAGCTCGCGGCCCAGGGCCTGCCCAAGGCCGGCGGCGTGGGCTTCGAACTGATGGACAACCAGAAGTTCGGCACCAGCCAGTTCGCCGAGCAGGTCAACTACCAGCGCGGGCTCGAAGGCGAGCTGGCGCGCTCCATCGAATCGATCGGCAGCATCGAGGCCGCGCGCGTGCACCTGGCGCTGCCCAAGCCGTCGCTGTTCGTGCGCGACCAGAAGAAGCCCTCGGCCTCGGTGGTGCTCACGCTGATGCGCGGGCGCAGCATCGACGAAGGCCAGGTGAGCGCCATCGTGCACATGGTGTCCAGCAGCGTGCCCGACCTGGACGCCAAGAGCGTCACGGTGGTTGACCAGCGCGGCAACCTGCTGTCGTCGGCGCGCGGCACCAGCCAGGGGCTGGACGTGAGCCAGCTCAAGTACGCACAGGAGATCGAGCAGGGCTACGTGCGCCGCATCGAAGCCATTCTTCAGCCGCTGGTCGGCGCGAGCAACGTGCGCGCGCAGGTCGCGGCCGAGATCGACTTCTCGGTGGTGGAACACACCGACGAGAAGTACCGGCCCAACCAGGACCCGGCGCAGGCCGCGATCCGCAGCCAGCAGTCGAGCGAATCGGCACAGCACAACGGTGCGCCGCCGGGCGGCGTGCCGGGGGCGCTGTCGAACCAGCCGCCGGTGAACCCGACGGCGCCGATCACCGCGCCCAAACCGCCGAATGCACCGGGCGCACCGAACACGCCGAATGCATCTCCCGCCGCCGCACCGGCCGGCCCGAGCAACACGCGCAAGGACGTCACGACCAACTACGAGCTCGACCGCACCATCCGCCACGTGCAGCAGGCCGCCGGCGGCGTGAAGCGCCTGTCGGTCGCCGTGGTGGTGAACCACCGCGACACGGTCGATGCCGCGGGCAAGGCCAGCGCCCGCGCGCTCGCGCCCGCCGAGCTGGAGCAGATCCGCAACCTCGCCAAGGAAGCGATGGGCTTCAGCCAGGAACGCGGCGACTCGCTCAACGTGGTCAACAGCGCCTTCGCCCGCGATGGCGACAGCGACGCCGGCCCCGCGGCCGACGTGCCGTTCTGGCGCGACCGCGACAACCTCGCGTTCGGCAAGACGCTGGTCCCCTACCTGCTCATCGGCCTGCTCGCGCTGTTCGCCTGGTTCGCCGTGGGGCGCCCGCTGATGCGCCGGCACCTGGCCGCGCCGCCGCCCGCGCCGCCCGTGACCGATGCAAGCGCCGTGGCCCCCACCGGTACGGCCCCGGCCGAGCCCGAAGAAACCCTGCAGCAGCGCGAGTCCGCACGCCAGAAGGCCGACATGGACTACGCCCAGCAGACCGCCGACAAGGACCCCAAGCTCGTGGCCGCCCTGATCCAGCACTGGATGCACACCGATGACTAGCAGCGAAGCAGGCACCCGCAAGAGCGCCATCCTGCTCATGGCGCTGGGCGAAGACCGCGCCGCCGCCGCGCTGCACCTGCTGCCCACCTCCGAGGTGCAGGCGCTGGGCCTGGCCATGTCCAAGCTGAGCGCGGTCTCGCGCGACGAGCTGGCCTCGGTGCTGGCCGAGTTCCGCCAGGAGACCGAGCAGCTGTCGGCCCTGCACCTGGGCTCCACCAGCTACATCCGCGCCGTGCTCAAGAAGGCGCTGGGCGACGACCGCGCGAGCAACCTGCTGGAAGACATCCTGCAGCCCGACGAGCCGCACGGCGGCATCGAGCGCCTGAACGAACTCGAGGCCGGCGAGGTGGCCGAGCTCATCCGCGACGAGCACCCGCAGATCCTTGCGACGCTCTTGGTGCACCTGGACCGCATGAAGGCGTCGGAAGTGCTCGAGAAGCTGCCCGCGCGCCTGCGCCACGACGTGATCATGCGCGTGGCCACCTTCGGCGGCGTGCAGCCTTCGGCGCTGAACGAGCTCACCGAGGTGCTGACCGAGATGCTCGCGGGCCAGGGCCTGCGCCGCAGCCGCCTGGGCGGCGTGCGCACCGCGGCCGAGATCGTCAACCTGATGAGCACCACGGTGGAAGAAGAAGCCATTGCCCATGTGCGCGAACAGGACGAGGCGCTGGCCCAGCGCATCGTCGACGAGATGTTCGTGTTCGAGAACCTGCTGGGCCTGGAAGACCGCAGCATCCAGCGCCTGCTCAAGGACATCGAGAGCGACTCGCTCATCATCGCGCTCAAGGGCGCGCCGCTGGAACTGCGCGACAAGTTCCTCAGCAACATGTCGCAGCGCGCCGCAGAAACGCTGCGCGAGGACATGGAGCTGCGCGGTCCCGTGCGCGTGTCGCAGGTCGAGACCGAACAGAAGGCCATCCTGCAGGTCGCCCGCCGTCTGGCGGACGCCGGCGAGATCGTGATCGCAGCGCCTGGCACCGATGACTTCGTCTGACCCCGGCGCCTTCGGAGGATCGCGCGAGCGCCTCGCCGCCATCCACGCGGCCGCGCGCCAGGCCGGCGCCGGCACGCCCGCGCTGTCGGCGTGGGAGCGCTGGGAGATGGGCACGCTCGATGGCAAGGCGCCGTCGGGCACGGCGCTTTCGCGTCACACGGCGCAGCGCCCTTCTCCACCGCCTGCGCCTCCCGCACCCAAGGTCGACCTCGCCGAGCTGGCCCGCATCCGCAAGGAAGCGCGCGCCGCGGGCGAAGCCGAGGGCCGCGCCGCCGGGCTGGCCGAAGGCCGCCAGGTCGGCCACACCGAAGGCCTGGCCACCGGCCTCGCCGCCGCCAGCGTGCACGCCGAACGCCTGCGCGCGCTCGCCCGCTCGCTGCCCGAAGCCTTGCGCGGCGCCGAGGCCGAACTGGCCGAAGCCGTGCTCGCGCTCGCACTCGACGTGGCGCGCCAGGTGGTGCACCGCAGCTACCAGGCCGAGCCCGAATGGGTGCTGCCGCTGGTGCGCGACCTGCTGCATGCCGAACCCGCGCTGCGCGGCGAACCGCGCCTGCTGCTGCACCCCGACGACCTGGCACTGGTGAAGAACAGCCTGGGCAACGAGATCGAGGCGGCCGGCTGGCAGCTGCGCGCCGACGACAGCCTGGCGCGCGGCGGCTGCCGCGTGCAGTCGGCCACCGGCGAGCTGGACGCCAGCCTGGCCACGCGCTGGGAGCGTGTGGGTGCGGCGCTGCGTGGCGACGCTTCCTGAGCCGATGCAGACCGCGCCCACCAACCCTCATCTGAACAGCGTGCGCGCCGTGCTGGAACAGGCGCGCGCCGACGTCGCCCGTTGCACGACCACCACCGCCTCGGGCCGCCTCACGCGCGCCGTCGGCCTCGTGCTCGAGGCCGTGGGCCTGCAACTGCCTGTGGGCAGCGACTGCCTGATCGAACTGCCGCCCGGCCATCCGCAGCGCCATGCCGAGGCCGAGGTCGTCGGCTTCGCCGGTGACCGTCTCTTCCTCATGTCGCAGACCGAGGTGGCGGGCCTGCTGCCCGGCGCGCGCGTGTTCGCGCGGCCCGGCCTGCGCGAGCCCGGTGCGACCGGCGATGCCCACACCAAGCGCCTGCCCGTGGGCGAAGGCATGCTCGGCCGTGTGGTCGATGCGGCGGGCCGCCCGCTCGACGGGTTGGGCCCGCTCGACGTGGCGCGCCAGGTGCCGCTGGCGGCGCCGCCGATCAACCCGCTGTCGCGCGCGGCCATCGACTCGGTGCTCGACGTGGGCGTGCGCGCCATCAACGCGATGCTCACCGTCGGCCGCGGCCAGCGCATGGGCCTGTTTGCCGGCTCGGGCGTGGGCAAGAGCGTGCTGCTTGGCATGATGGCGCGCTACACCAGCGCCGAGGTGATCGTGGTCGGCCTCATCGGCGAACGCGGTCGCGAGGTGAAGGACTTCATCGAGAACACGCTGGGCGAGGAAGGCCTGGCCCGCGCCGTGGTGGTGGCCGCGCCGGCCGACAACTCGCCGCTGCTGCGCCTGCAGGGTGCGGCCTACGCCACCTGCCTGGCCGAGTACTTTCGCGACCAGGGCAAGGACGTGCTGCTCATCATGGATTCGCTCACGCGCTATGCAATGGCGCAGCGCGAGATTGCGCTGGCCGTGGGCGAGCCGCCCGCCACCAAGGGCTACCCGCCCTCGGTTTTCGCGCGGCTGCCGGCATTGGTCGAACGGGCCGGCAACGGCGCGCGCGACGCGCAGGGGCGCGGCGGCTCGATCACCGCCTTCTACACCGTGCTCTCGGAAGGCGACGACCAGCAGGACCCGATCGCCGATTCGGCGCGCGCGATCCTGGACGGCCACGTCGTGCTCTCGCGCACGCTGGCCGAGGCCGGGCACTACCCGGCCATCGACATCGAGGCCTCGATCAGCCGCGCGATGACGTCGCTGATTGCGCCCGCGCAGTTCGACACCGTGCGCCGCTTCAAGCAGATGCTGTCGCGCTACCAGCGCAACCGCGACCTGATCAGCGTCGGCGCCTACGCGCCGGGGCACGACCTGCAGCTGGACCAGGCGATCGCGATGTACCCGCGCATCGAGGCCTTCCTGCAGCAGTCGATGCACGAACGCACCGGCTACGAGGAGGCCATCGCCCACATGGACAGCCTGTTCACGAACACACCTTCCCCAGGACGCCCATGAGCAGCAGCAAACTCCCCCTCGGCATGCTCATCGACCTGGCGCAGAGCCAGACCGACGACGCCGCGCGCCGCCTGGGCGCACTGCAAAGCGCGCACCTGAGCGCGCAGCAGAAGCTCGAGCTGCTGCTGCAGTACCGCCAGGACTACCACGCGCAGCTGGACACGTTGATGCGCGGCGGCCTGCCGTCGTCGCAGTGGCGCAACTACCGCAACTTCCTCGGCACGCTCGACCACGCGATCGCGCAGCAGCGCGCCATCGCCGAGCGGGCCGGGCACCAGCTCGACCGGGGCCGCACCGACTGGCAGCGCGAGAAGCGCCGCCTCAGCTCCTTCGACACGCTGGCCGATCGCGTGCGCACGCAGGAGCTGATGGCGCAGGCCAAGCGCGAACAGCGCGACAGCGACGAACGCGCCGCCCGCCAGTTCTTCGACCGCGCCTCGCACCCCACCCACTGAATCTCCTCCAGGAACCGACATGCCTCCCATGATCCCGCCGACTGTCACGCCTGCCGCCACCTCGCCGGTCGCGCAGGGCGGCGCACGTGGCCGCAGTGCCGACGAAGCGCAGGGCCGCGCGTTCGGTGCCGCGCTTGAACGGTCGCGCACAAGCCGGGCCGAGAAGGCGTCGGATGCCGACACCGTGGTGGCGGATGCCAAGCCGCTGCGCAAGACGGAGCTTGCTGAAGAGATGCGGGATGCGCAGCCTACGGAGCCCGACCTCGCCTTTCTCGCAGCCGCCGTCACGCCGCAACAGGCATTGGTGCTTGCGGGAGGTGCGGCCACGCAGGGCAGCGGTGCGCCAGAAGCTTCACTGGCGCCGGTCACGCCCGACGCCCAAGCCGGCCTGCCCGCAAGCACGGTGCGTTTGAGCAGCGACGCCGCCGCCACGCCCGCGCCCGCTATCGCCACCGAAGACGCTTCCGCCCCCACCGCTACCGCCGCCGCACAAAGCGCGACGCCCGAAGCCGACAGCGCAGCACCGCCTTCGCTGTACGAGATCGTGCGCGCCGCCGTCGCTGCTCAGCCGATGGCTGTCGATGGCAAGAAGCCGGCGGCCGCACCCGCAGGCCCGCCCGTCGGCACCGCCGCACCGGGCCGCGCGGGCGCACCGCGCACCGTGAGCGCCACCACCACCGAACAACTCGCAGCCGCCGCGCAAGCCCAGCCTGCCGGCGACGCGAAGCCCGCGACAGTGGACGCCGCCCCCGTCGCCGCAGTGTCGGCCAGCACCTCGGGCGACGACACGACGACTCCGTCCACCACCCCGTTCGCGCTTCAACAGCCCGCGACCGTCTCCTCCGAGCGCACGACCGAAAGCCCCGCCGCACGCCCCGCCATGCACACGCTCGCGCCCGAAGTCGGCAGCGAGAAATGGGCACCCGCACTCGGCCAGCAGCTCGCGCGCATGAGCCTCGGCGGCACGCACACGGCCGAGCTGAACCTCAACCCCGCCGGCCTCGGCCCGCTGAAGGTCACGCTGTCGGTCGGCGAGCACCAGGCGCAGGCCGCGTTCGTGTCGGCGCACGAGAGCGTGCGCAAGGCCGTCGAGGCTGCGCTGCCGCAGCTGCGCACCAGCCTGTCGGAGCAGGGCATCACGCTGGGCCAGACCTCGGTCGGCGCGGACACGCGCGCGCCGTTCGGGCAGGACGCCGCGTTCGCGCAGCAACAGCAGCAACAACACCAGCGACAGGGCGCATGGCGACCGCAGGGCACTTCCGCTGCCACCGACATCGCCCGCACGGCAACGGCAGCACCCCGCCCCCTTGCCACCCCACGCACGGGCCCGGGCGTCGACACCTTCGCCTGAAACCGTCCCGCCCGCCGCCCCAATGAACGGATGTGAAGCGCCTTTGTGCGCTTGTTCGGCCGTTCGCCGGCGGGCGACTTCGCAAAGAATAGATCGGACCCGTCCACCGTTTCACCATGGCTACCTCTTCTCCTGCCGCCACCGCGGCTGCGTCGGTCGCGACCGACCCGCCGGCCTCGCGCCGCAACTCGAAACTGCTGATCGGGCTCGTGGCCGTCCTCGGCCTGGCCGTGGCCGGCGCGGCGGCGTACGTCTTCGTGCTGCCCCGCTTCACCGAGCACGCCGCCGCCGAAACGGCCAAGGCGCCGGTGCCCGAGAAACCCATCTTCCTGCTGCTGGAGCCGCTGACCGTCAACCTGCAGTCCGAAGGCCGCTCGCGCTTCCTGCAGATCGGCATGGCGCTGAAGGTGCGCGACGAGCAGGCCAAGGCGCAGATCGTGGAGTTCATGCCCGAGCTGCGCAGCCGCCTGCTGGTGCTGCTGTCGAACCGCCCGCCCGAATCGCTGGTCACCTCGGAAGACAAGGCCCGGCTGGCCACGGAGATCCACGGCGTGCTGAACGCACCGCTGGCCGAGGGCCTGCCCGAGCTGGGCATCGCGAGCGTGTCCTTCAACTCCTTCGTCGTGCAGTGACGACGATGCCCGTTTGCGGACCCGCGATCCATGGCGTATGAACAGGTGCTCTCCCAGGACGAGGTCGATGCGCTGCTGCAGGGCGTCACCGGCGGCGACCTCGACCAGGCCGCCGCGCCCGCGCCGCCGCCCGACGGCCTGCCGGCCTACGACCTCGGTGCGCCCGACCGCGTGGTGCGCAACCGCATGCACACGCTGGAGGTCATCAACGACCGCTTTGCACGCGGCCTGCGCAGCGCGCTGCTGAACTTCATGCGCCGCAGCCCCGACATCTCGGTGGGGCCGGTGCAGATCCAGCAGTTCGGCGAGTTCGTGCGGCACCTGCCGGTGCCCGCGAACATCAACATGGTCCACATGAAGCCGCTGCGCGGCACCGCCCTCTTCGTGTTCGACCCGAAGCTGGTGTTCCTCGTGGTGGACAACCTGTTCGGCAGCGACGGCCGCTACCACGTGCGCGTGGAAGGGCGCGACTTCACGCGCACCGAGCAGCGCATCATCAAGCGCCTGCTCGACCTGTCGCTGCAGTGCTACGGCGACGCCTGGCAGCCGGTGTTTCCGCTGGCCTTCGACTACGTGCGCGCCGAGATGCACGGCAAGCTCGCCAACATCGTGGCGCCCAACGAGGTGGTGATCAACACCACGCTGCAGATCGAGTTCGGCCCCATCGGCGGCTTTTTGCATGTGTGCCTGCCCTATTCGATGATCGAGCCGATCCGCGACCTGCTGTCCAACCCGATCCAGGACGAGGTCGAGGTCGACAAGCGCTGGGTCACGCAGATGTCGCGCCAGATGCAGGCCGCCGACGTCGAGCTCACCGCCGACTTCGTGACCATGCCCTCGACGCTGGGCGAGGTGATGAAGCTGCGCGTGGGCGACGTGATTCCCATCGAGCTGCCGGCGACGGTGGTCGCCAAGGTCGGCGGCGTGCCCGTGATGGCCTGCGGCTACGGCACCTCCAACGAGCGCTACGCCCTGCGCGTGCAACACATGATCTCCCACCAAGACAGCGATTCGAAGAACGACCATGACTGACAACACCTCTGCCGCCAGCGACGCGGACGACTGGGCCAGCGCACTGGCCGAGCAGACCGCGGCCAGCGCGCCCGCGCCCGACCCGGCCGTGGCGCCGGCCACCGCGCAGGTCTTCCAGCAGATCCAGGATGCGCCGGCTGCATCGTCCGCCACGCCCGTGGACATCGCGCGCGTGCTCGACGTGCCGGTGCAGCTCACCGCCGAGATCGGCCGCACGCGCATCACCATCAAGAACCTGCTGCAGCTGTCGCAGGGCTCGGTGGTCGAGCTCGACGGCCTGGCCGGACAACCGCTGGACGTGCTGATCAACGGCTACCTCATTGCGCAGGGCGAGGTCGTGGTGGTGAACGAGAAGTACGGCATCCGCCTGACCGACATCGTCACGCCCTCCGAGCGCATGCAGAAGCTCGCGCGCGCATGAACCTGGCGCGGGTGTCTTCGCTGCTTGCGCGGGGCGCCGCGCTGCTGGCACTGGGCTTTCATGCGGCGCATGCGGCCTTGCCCACCGTGCCCACGCCGGTGCGCGAAGCCGCGCCGCCTTCTGCGGTCGGCGGCGCAGGCCTGCTGCAGGCGGGCTTCGGCATGGCGGCGGTCGTCGGCCTGATCTTCCTGTGCGCGTGGCTGGCGCGGCGCTTCGGCCTGCAGCGGCTGGGCGGCGGCCAGGTCGTGAAGGTGGTGTCCACCGCCATGGTCGGCCCGCGCGAGCGCGTGGTCGTGGTGGAGGTGGCCGGCCAGTGGCTGGTGCTGGGCGTGACCAGCAACCAGGTCCGCACGCTGCACACGCTGCCGGCACAGGCAACGCCTTCCGTTGCAACGCCCGTGCCTGTACAGAACCCGGTGGGCCTGTTCGCCCAGAAGCTGCGCGATTCCCTCGCGGGCAAGGCGCGCACCGCGCCATGACGCGCCCCGCCCTGCACCGCGGCCTGCGCACCGCCCTGCTGCTGCTCGCCGCCACGCTGCCCGCCGCCGCGTGGACCCAGGGGCTGCCCGGCCTCACGAGCACGCCGGGCCCCGGCGGCAGCCAGACCTGGTCGCTGAGCGTGCAGACGCTGGTGCTGCTGACCTCGCTCACCTTCCTGCCCGCGCTGCTGCTGTCGATGACCAGCTTCACGCGCATCCTCATCGTGCTGGGCCTGCTGCGCACCGCCATCGGCACGCAGACCTCGCCGCCCAACCAGATCCTGGTGGGGTTGTCGCTGTTCCTCACCTTCTTCGTGATGTCGCCGGTGTTCGACAAGGCCTACACCGAGGCCTACGTGCCCTTCTCCGAAAGCAAGCTCAGCGCCGAGAAGGCCTTGGAGCGCGGCATCGCGCCCTTCAAGACCTTCATGCTCAAGCAGACGCGCGAGACCGACCTGGCGCTGTTCGCACGGCTCGCCAAGGCGCCCGAGATGCAGGGGCCCGAAGACGTGCCGCTGCGCATCCTGCTGCCGGCCTTCGTGATCAGCGAGCTGAAGACGGCGTTCCAGATCGGCTTCACCATCTTCATTCCCTTTCTCATCATCGACCTCGTGGTGGCGAGCGTGCTGATGTCGATGGGCATGATGATGGTGCCGCCCGCGTCCATCGCGCTGCCCTTCAAGCTCATGCTGTTCGTGCTGGCCGACGGCTGGCAGCTGCTGATCGGCGCGCTCTCGCAGAGCTTCTACTTATGACGCCCGAATCCGTCATGACCATGGGCCACCGGGCCATGGAAATCTCGTTGCTGCTGGGCGCACCGCTGCTGCTGGTGGCGCTGGTGATCGGCCTGGTGGTCAGCATCTTCCAGGCGGCCACGCAGATCAACGAGGCCACGCTGTCCTTCATTCCCAAGCTGCTCGCGGTGTTCGCGACGCTGGTCATCGCCGGGCCGTGGATGCTTGACCGCATGCTCGACTACATGCGCGCCCTGTTCGCCAGCATCCCGCAGATGCTGGCGTGACGCCCTCGGTTTTTTCCGTCACCTCGGGCCAGCTCGAGGCCTGGCTGGTGGCCTTTCTCTGGCCCTTCGTGCGCATGCTGGCCATGGTCTCCACGGCGCCGGTGTTCGGCGAGCCCTGGGCGACGCGCCAGGTGAAGGTGGGCATCGCCGCCGTGCTCACGTTGGTGATCTCGCCCACGCTCGGGCCGCTGCCGGCGGTGCCCGTGGTGTCGGCGGGCGGCCTGTGGATCATCGTGCAGCAGGTGCTGATCGGCGCCGCCATGGGCTTCTCGATGCGCCTCATCTTCACGGCCGTGCTGGCCGCGGGCGAGTACATCGGCCTGCAGATGGGTTTGTCGTTCGCGTCCTTCTTCGACCCCATGAGCCACGGCAGCACGATGGTGGTGTCGCGGTTGCTGAACATGCTGGCGATGCTGATCTTCATGGCGCTGGACGGCCACCTGCTGATGCTGGAGGCGCTGGCCGCGAGCTTTCACACGCTGCCCATCGCCAACGCGCCGCTGGCGGCCGGCGGCTGGATGTTCCTGGTGCTCGCGGGCGGCGACATCTTCGCGAGCGGCCTGCTGCTGGCGCTGCCGCTGATCACCGCGCTGCTCACGCTCAACCTCGCCATGGGCATCCTGAACCGCGCCTCGCCGCAGTTCAGCATCTTCGCGGTGGGCTTTCCGCTCACGCTGCTGGCGGGGCTGGTGATGCTGCAGCTGCTGATGCCGCACCTGGCGGCGTTCCTGGAGCCGCGGTTTGCGGAGTCGCTCTCGAACATGCTGCGGTTCACGCAGGGGTTGCGGCCTTGAGGGCTGGACCTGTGCTTGCGGCCAGTCCGCTGGTTTGAAGGGCAGCAGGGTCACGGGATGGCGCGCCGCTCCCACTAAGATGATTCCGGCCCCAACACGGAAGGTCGCGCATGTCACACCCCATTTATCTGTCCAGCTCCTCCCTGCCCCGGATGCCGGAAGGCAGCCGCAACGAATGGCGCAGCTTCTTCGGCGACGGCGCCGAGCTGGAGGCCAACGCGTTCTTCCCTCTGTTCTGGCGGGCACTCTTCAGCAGCAGCGACATCCGGTACGCGCGCTTCATCGACGAATACGACATCGACGACGAAGCCTCGGCCGTCGACCGCGAGGAATGCCTGGAAGATTTCGGCGCCGACGCGACCTACCCCTACCTCGTCATTGACAAGGCCGCAGCGGTTGCGCGGCTGGCGACACGGCGTGAAGCGATCCTCGGCGCCATCGGAGAGCGCTACCGCCCGATCTACGCGTCCTTTGAAGCACTGATTGCGCAGCACTTCGGGGACTACCTCCTGCTGCGCACCTCTGGCTTGCCAGATGCGGCCGACGCCGAGCCATGGCTGCGCGCCGATCTTGGGGACATCGACGGTCTCCACGACGGCAAGGCGCTCGAAAGCCTGATGTCGGATCTTGCGAGGCACGACGCGGACCCGGTCTGGACATTGAGCGGCCTCGCGTCATCCAGCGATGGCGCCTGGCCCACACCGGCGTTGCGAGAACACTTCCCCGACCCGCGACAACGGAAGGCCCGCAGACCGCCGACCCCACAGCAGATCGACGAACACGATCGCGCGTTCGCGGAACCCAAGGCGCACGCTGCCAAGAGCTGGATCGACCCCGCCCTGGAATGGCTGGGCGCCTTCGTGGCGGCGGGTGCGGCCTTGGGCGCCTATTACTTCACCCAATCCACCTGGCTGGCCGTGCTGGCATTCTTGTGCGTCGCCGTGGCATTGGGCTTCGGCATTGCGAGGCTGCGCGCCCCGAGGCGATGACCCCGGCCCTGGCCATCAACAAGCCTGCTCCCGCTACATCGCGCGAAACAGGTGCCCGAACGCCCGGCTGACCTTGAGCGATCGCGCCAGGCCCCGCACCGACAGGCTGTAGCGCCCGTTCTCGTCGCGGGTGGCGCTCACGACGCAGTGGGTGTTGACGAGCACGCCGCGATGCACCTGCGTGAAGTCGGCGGCGTCGATGCGCGACACCAGATCGCGCAGGCTCATGCGCACCAGCGCCTCGCCCTGGGCCGTGACGACATTGACGTACTTCTCGGCGGCTTCCAGGCAGATCACCTCCGAGACCGGAATCATCCGCACGGTGTTGCCGACGCCGGCGCGGATGACTTTGATCTTTTCGGGCGCATCCGCCGGATCGGTGATCGACTGCACGCGCTCCATCAGGGCCGCCATGCCACCGGCCGCCGGTGTCCGGGCGCGTTCGTGCAACCTGTGCTTCAGGCGTTGTACGCAGACCTGCAGGCGTTCGAGCGTCGCCGGCTTGAGCATGTAGTCCATCGCCGCATGCTCGAACGCCGAGATCGCGAAATTGTCGTACGCGGTGATGAACACGAAGAGCGGTTCGGCCTGGTCGTCGGGCCACTCGTCAGCGACGGCCTCGGCGACTTCCAGGCCTGTCTTTCCCGGCATCTTGATGTCCAGGAACATCACATCGGGCGCCAGGGTCTGTGCCAGCTCGATCGCCTTCAGGCCATCGTCGGCAACGCCCACGATCTCCAGCTCGGGCCAGGCTTCGTGCAACAAGCGCTGCAGTGTTCGCGACAGCACCGGTTCATCTTCGGCAATCACGCCGCGCCACGCGCTCACGATGGAATCCTCACGACCGCGCGAACGCCGCACGGCGATCGCGCTTGCAGAGACAGGGACGCACGCAAGCCATAGCGGGTCTGGAGGCGATCACGCACATTTTTCAGTCCGGCCCCGCAGACCTCGTCGCCCCCCGAAGCGGGCAGGTGCGGCGACAAGCCCAGACCGGAATCGTCCACAGCGACCTCGATGCCGCCCTCGATCGAACGTGCCAGCACTTCGACGCCACCTGCGCCCAACTTCGGCTCCAGGCCGTGCCTGATGGCGTTCTCGACCAGCGGCTGCAACAGCATCGGCGGGATGGCGATCCGCTCCAGCTCGGCGGGCAAGTCGAGCCGGTAGGCCAGCCTGGGCCCCATGCGCAAGGACATGATGTCGAGGTACGCCCTCAGCTGGGCGAACTCCGACTGCAGCGTCGTCACCTCGTCGCGTGACGCTGCATGCGTGCTGCGCAGGTAGACGATCAGCTGGTCGATCATGCGCTCGGCCTGTCGGGGGTCCTCGTCGACGAGCGAGCGCAGAGTCGCCAGCGTGTTGAACAGCATGTGGGGCTCGAGTTGCGCGCGCAGCAGCCGCAGTTCCGATTCGGTGGCCAGGCGCTGGGCGTCGGATCGGGCGACCGCCTCCTTGGCAAGCTGGTCGCGCGTCGCAGCGACGTAGAGGACGAACATGGCCAGCACCAGGCCGAAGGCGAACGCCACCATGTAGTCGCTGTCATGACCCACGACGCGGCCGACCGGTTCGCCCAATATCAGGAGCGCGACCAGGTGCCCCCCGAAGTACCCCGTCGGGATGGCGATCGCGCCGGTCAGGAGCCAACGGGGCAGCGCCTGCATTCGCCGCAGTCGTCCAAAGCGGCCCAGCACCGCGACGCACGCGATGAACACCATGCCGACACATTCGACGAAGACGAACAGACGCGCCGGCGTTTCGAGTGCAGGAGCGGCCCAGAAGAGCAGCCCGGCCGCGATCGCGCACAGCAGGAACGAACTGGCCGTCAGCCGCGCTGCGCCCAGCCAGCGGGCGGGAATGGGTGAATCAACGCGGATCACGGATGGCCGTCGGCTGCATGCATCGCGTCACTGTAGAGGTTGGCACGCCATGCCGCCACCGATCGGGGGGCCGTGGGGGCGAGTTTGTCCTCGAGCCGTCGTTTGAGGGGACCGAACGGCGACCGCTCGATACCGTCTCACGACCGTTGGCACCCTCGGTTGGACGTTTGGGCGCCAAACCGGATGCGCGCCTGGCTGCGGCCGCCGACAGTGCGGACCTCACCACCCGGGAGTCCCCATGCAACGATCTTCTTCTCTTTCGAACGCGCTGCTTTGCGCCGCGGCCGCCGTCTGTGCCGCCCTCGTCACGACGCACGCACAGGCCTTCGACGGCATCGTGGAAAAGCAGGTGTTCAACCTGCCCACCTACACGACCGTGAACGGCCAGGTCATCAAGGGCGTGCGCATCGGCTATGAAACCTATGGCCGTCTGAATGCGGCGCGAGACAACGTGATCCTCATCAATCACTTCATCACCGGCACCTCGCACGCCGCCGGCCGGTATGCGGCGAGCGACGCCGCGCCGGGTTACTGGGACACGATCATCGGCGCCGGCCTTCCGATCGACACCGATCGGTTCTTCGTCATCGCGACCGACGCGTTGTCCAACCCCAATCGCGCATCGGCCACCGTCATCAGCACCGGCCCGGCCAGCATCGACGCCGCCACCGGCAAACCGTATGGTCCGCGCTTCCCGGTGCTGGCTGCGCGGGACACGGTGGAAGTGCAGAAGGCCCTGCTCGATGCGTTGGGCATTCGAACCCTCTACGCCGTGGCCGGCGCGTCGGCCGGCGCCTGGATGTCGGTGGAATGGGCCTCGGCCTACCCGGAGCGCGTGCAACGCCTGGTGTCCATCGTGGGACCTGGCGTCGACAGCCCGGCCTACGCCATCGCCAAGATGAGCTCGTGGGGCGCGGCCGTGCGGCTGGACCCGAACTGGGCCCACGGCGACTACCACGGCAAGGCCGAGCCGCTGGCAGGCATGACGCAGGCCATGCGGCTGGTCACGCTCGACGCGCTCAGCTTCGCCTGGGCCGACAAGGCCTTCGGCCAGAAGTGGGCCGACCCGGGCAAGAACCCCGGCGAAGCGGCCGCGAACCAGTTTGCGGTCGATGCCACCCTCGAGAAGATCGGCGAAGCGCGCGCCAAGGGCATGGACGCCAACAGCTGGCTGTACACGCTGAAGGCCTTGCAGCTGCCCAGCGCCAAACCAGAACGCATCAAGGCCAGGTCGCTGTTCGTGGGCATCAGCTCGGACCAGATCTTTCCGCCGCTCCTGTCCAAACGCGCCGTGGAGATCCTCAAGGCGCAAGGCACGCCGGCAGAGTATGTCGAGATGAACAGTCCCAACGGCCACGCCGATGCACTGGGTGCCACCATCGGCCTGGCCGGGCCGGCGATTGCGTCGCTCCTGGCGAAGTAGGCGCGCGGTCTGTGGCGTTGTCAGCAAGCGTCCGGTCGGGAAGAGGAAGCCGGCCTCTTTCAAATTCCGTCCGCCAGTTTTCTGGAATCGCGCGATGGATGCAGGCTTTCTTCTTGAGGCTGAAGCAGCCATTCCTCAGGCAAATTGCGCCAGCCCATGCCCGACGGACCAGTTCTCCCTGGGTGCATCGGCCAGGGTCACGAACACATCCTCCGGGCGTATCCCCGGACTCTCGGCCAGTAGCTGCGCGATGCGCTGGAACAGTGCCTTCTTCTGCTGCGCGGTGCGCGTGTTGAAAACGGTGATCTGGATGTAAAGGAGATCGTCGCTGCGCGCGACGCCGAAGGCGCCTCCATATCGGAAGTTGGCGGCCTCGTGCTCGGTGATCGTCATGAACTGGTCGTCTTGCGGCACGTTCAACGTGTCGCGCAGGGCGCGATAGAGGCTGTCGAAGATCGCCTGCCGGTAGGCCTCTGGCTTTCCCGCGCGCATCGAGATGTGAATGGTGGGCATCGCTGCTCCGAGTCATGGTGGAACAGCGGATGTTATGTATTCAGATTTGCTATTGATACTTATCTCAATAACAATCTTTTGTCATGACTGATCGCCCGCTGGATCTCGATGCCGTTCAGGCCTTCGTTCGCATCACCGAGCTGGGCAGCTTCACGCGCGCGGCAGAAGTCATGCAGACCACGCAAGCAGGAATCAGCCTGAAACTGAAACGCCTGGAAGACAGGTTGGGCTGCCGGCTCCTGGAGCGCACACCGCGGCACGTGGAGCTGTCGGCGCGCGGTGCCGCCTTCCTGGGACATGCCCGGGAACTCCTGGCGGTCCACGATCGCACGCTGGCGGCCTTTGCCAGCGCCCGCCAGCGGCTGACCATCGGCATCAGCGACCACGTGGCAGGCCCGGAGTTGCCCGCGCTGATCGCCCGCATGAACGCGCAAGACGCGCAGCTGCTGATCGATATCCGGATCGGCTCCTCGGGCGATCTGCTCCAGAGCTACGACCGACGCGAACTCGACACGGTCATCGTCCGGCTGCACGCGGGACGCACGGACGGAAAGCTTCTGACGCAGGAGCGCTTCGGCTGGTTCGCTGCCGCAGGCTGGCAGCACCGCGTGGGTGAGCCGCTGCCGCTGGCCACGATGGCGCAGCCCTGCGGCGTGCGCGCGCTGGCGGAGCAGCTCCTGGACACGGCCGGCATCCCGTGGACCGAGGTGTTTGTGGGGGGCGGCGTCGCGGCCGTGGCGGCGGCGGTGGTGGCCGGACTGGGGGTCGCTGCGTTGGCGCCGCGCATGCTGCCCCTGGGCTGCGTCGACGTGGGGCCGAAGCTGGGCCTGCCCGACCTGCCGCGCCTGCCCGTCCTGCTGCACTCCCGGGTCCGGGAGGCTCGGGCGCGGGAGGCCGTGGACGCCCTGTCTGCGGCGTTCAGGAGCGTGGCAAGAAACTGATCCGACCGCGTCAGGGCGCGCGTTCGTCCACCACGAAGCCCCAGAAATCGTCGTCGCAGTGGATGCAATGGTCCAGGAAGGATTGCATGTCGCTGGCGTGGAACCACACCAGGCCCTGCGCCTCGTCGCACAGCGCATCGGCCTGCGCGTCCAGGCTGAGCGATGGGAGGTGGGCCAGTTCCATCTCGGCAAGAAACTCCTGCGTGTCCAGCTTGCCTGCAAAGAGGTCGTGGTCGAGGCTGGCGATCCGGCCCTTGTGCCGGCCGTGCAGCACCTCCACGAACGGGTTGCCCGCCGGGTCGCTGCCGATGTCCAGAAACCAGGCGGCCAGCAGGCTCTCGGCCTGCAGCGTCTCCAGGTCGCAGTGGGGGTCCGATGCGCCGAAGCTGTTGAGCACCCGGAAGTTGGCGTGCGACGCGCTGCTCGCCGTGCCGTCTGGCTGCACATAGGCCGCGATGTCGCCGGCCTGTTCCATCTCGTACAGGGAGAAGCCGTTCTGGGTTCGCAGGAAGGCGGCGTAGGCGTTCGAGAAACCGAGGCGGCGCTGCAGCGCGTCGACCGCCTGCGCGGAGGCCGGTGCGCGGCCAAAGGGATTGGGGAAAAGTACTTTCATGGCGTTCGCAGCAGCCTACCGCGGATCACGGCGCACCGGCCCCGCGTCGCTTTCGTGCACCGCCCCTATCGGCCAGGCAGGTTCAGGCCGTAGGTGGCCAGGGACCCATTCTGGGCCAGAAGCCGAACCGCGAGAATGCGGGCAACAGACACTTCAGAGGAGCTCGCCTTGACCACCGTCGCCATCACCCCCGCCATCCACGTCAGCAACAGCAAGGGCTTTGTCCTGTTCGGCGGCGTGAACGTCCTCGAGTCGAAAGACATGGCCCTGCGTGCCGCGGAAGAGTACGTGCGGGTCACGCAGAAGCTCGGCATTCCCTATGTCTTCAAGGCGAGCTTCGACAAGGCCAATCGCTCGTCCATCCATTCCTACCGGGGGCCCGGCCTGGAAGAAGGCCTGAAGATCTTCGAGGCCGTCAAGGCCGCGTTCGGCGTGCCCGTCATCACCGACGTGCACGAGCCCTGGCAGGCGAAACCCGTCGCCGAAGTGGTGGACGTCCTGCAGCTGCCCGCGTTTCTCGCCCGCCAGACCGACCTGGTCGTCGCGCTGGCCCAAACCGGCAAGGTCATCAACGTCAAGAAGCCCCAGTTCCTGAGCCCGACGCAGGTGCTCAACATCGTGGAGAAGCTCAAGGAGGCGGGGAATTCCTCCGTCATCCTGTGCGACCGCGGCACCTGCTTCGGCTACGACAACCTCGTGGTGGACATGCTCGGCTTCGGCACCATGAAGAAGGTCACCGGAAACCTGCCGGTCATCTTCGACGTGACCCATGCGCTCCAGCAGCGCGAGGCGAATGCCATCGCCTCCGGCGGGCGGCGCGAGCAGGTGGCCGAGCTGGCGCGTGCGGGCCTGGCGGTGGGCCTGGCGGGCCTTTTTCTCGAAGCGCACCCCGACCCGGCGCAGGCCAAGTGCGACGGTCCCAGCGCCCTGCCGCTGGACCAGCTGGAGCCCTTCCTCACGCAGCTGAAGGCGTTGGACGACCTGGTGAAGTCGTTCGCGCCCTTGCACATCCGCGCCTGAACAGGACGCTCCCGCACGGGCCTCTAGCGGCTGTCGAGGCGGGCCTTCATGTAGCAGGCCCGCAGCAGCGCCTGTTCGCGATGGGGATCGTGCAGTCCGTTGCCCATCGGCCGGGTCCGGCTCGCCGCCTCCTGCAGCGCCCCGGCGTGGTACTCGGCCAGCGACTGGGGCGGAACGGCCAGTGCGCCTGCGGCGTATTCGACCCTGGCTTTTTCCGTCATCCAGCCCTGCACGCGCTCGCGCGACCCGGTGTGCGTGCGGCGGTAGTAGCGGTCGGCCTCCACCTCCGATTGATAGAAGGTGTCGATGGCGGTCCGCAGGGCGTCCGAGCAGCGCGACATCAGCATGTCCACGGAGGGCTCACTGCGCGAGGAGGCCCTCGCCGCGGGGACGCTGCCCGCCTGAACCGTCGGACGCTCCGGCGCCGCGGCCTCGTTCGGCATGGCGGCCGAGTCGCAGTTCCTGGCGCCCGAATGCCTGCATTCGGAGACGAGCCGCACGTACTCCTGCTGATAGACCTTGCGCGTGGCCACGCGGTCGTCGGGCGTCAGGTTGCCGCAGCTGCGATCGAGGTACTCGATCATCGTGTAGTTGTGGATGCGGTCCGCGCCGGGGCCCGAGGCCTGCGTGGCGCGTTGCTGCAGCGCCTTGCATTCTTCAGAGGAGGCGCGCGTTCGCTGCGAGGGCGCCGGATTCGCGGCCTTCGCTTCTTTCTCGGAGAAGCAGTACCCCCGGTAGCCTCGTCCTTCCACGTACCGCCAGCGGCCCGTGCCCCGGTGCTTGGTCGAGCAGGCCCACCAGTGCACGGTGCCGTGCAGGAGGTTGCCCTCCTTCTTGCCGGGGCCCAGCGTGCTGAGTCCGCCGTTGGGGCACTGGAAGGCCTCGGAGCTGTCGAAGAAGTGCTTGGTCTGCCGCGGGTTCTCGACGCAGAAGCCGACGTCGACGCTGTAGTTGCACTGGTTGAAAAGCGTGCTGTCCTTGCCGATGACGCAATGGCTGTCGGTGCCGTCGTTCGCGGCCAGGGCGGGCAAGGCCGTGCCCAGCAGGAAGACGCTCAGGGCCAGGGTGCGAACGATCGGCATGCTTTTCTCCTCCAGGATGGCGCCTGAATCTAGCCGGCCGATTCGCAAACGAAATACCGCTTTTGTGGGAGGCCACGGGAACCGGTGGCCCGCCTCGCAAGACGCAAGCGGAGAAGCAATCACACGCCAACGGCAGGCAGCTTGCTTCCTGCCTCGTGTTCATCGCACCCGCGCTGCCTCGCTTCTATTCCTCCGGCCTGACGTCCATTCCCAGCGCCTCGGCGATGGTCAAGGCTTGCACGGCGGTGATGACTGCGCCTTGGAGCTGCACGTGCTGCGGTTCGAGTGCGCTCAGGTCACTGCCACGCAGGTCGCACCGCGAGAAGTTGGCGCTGTGCAGCCAGGCCCCCGACAGATCGACATCGCGAAGAACGCCGCCGTCGCACCGTGCGCCCGTGAGGTCGACCTCCCGCATCCGTGTCCCATGGAACGATGCCTTGCGCAGGTCGGCCCCCGGCAGACCGGCAAACGACCAGTCGCCGCCGACCGCCTTCATCACCTCGAACATGCAGCCGTCGAACATGCTGCCGATGAACTTGCAATCGATGAAGCTGGCGTCGAAGAACTTGCAGGCGACAAACGTGCAATTGACGAAGGCCGCATCCGTGTGGACCGACGAATTGAAGCGCGCGCTCCGGAACGTGCAGTCGGTGAACACCGAACCGGTGTTCCTGGCCTCCGTCATGTCCAGATCGTTGAACAGGACGGCGGTGTAGGTTTGCCGGTCGATGTCCTTCCCGTACCAGCGCTCTCCAGGCAGCGTGGTCTGGGTCGCAGGTGCCGGTGCCCCATATGCACGGTCGGCCATGGATCGATTCTCCGAGGAAGGTGGGTGTGGTGCGCTGCTGCCAGGCGGACGACCGGCGGCAGCCAGTCGACGCATTCTGCCCGCGCCCATCGCGACGATCGGCTTTCCCCCTCCAGTGGCCAGCACGCAGCCGCTGGCCACCCCACCCTCACAGGTAGTTGAAAAGCGAAATGCTGTTCAACTTGGCAAACGTCATCTGCGTCGCCTGCAGCGACGACTGCCGCTGGTAGAACTCGGAAATCGCCGTGTACGGATCGAGGTCCTCGATCGATGACAGGTAGCTTTCTTCCTGCAGCTTGTTCATCGCACCCGCGCTGTCGAGCGCCTGCAGCTCGACCTGGCGCGAGCCCACCGACGACAGCACCGTGAGCACGTTGTCGTGTGCGTTCGTGACCTTCACGTTGGCGGTGCTCAAGGCGTTGCGCAACTGCGCCTGGGCCGCCGCGCCGCCGCCGTTCAGCGGTGCGCGCAACGCCGTCACCAGTTCGCCCAGGGCCGCGAAGATGTCGGTGCCGGCGTTCTGTGCGGTCGACACGTCGAAGCTGTCGCCGTTGGCCGGCGTGCCGCTGATGGCGATCTGCACGCCGCCGAACGAGATCGGGGTGCCGGCGGTGAACGGGCCGCTCGCGGCCACCACGGGCGGCGTGTCCTTGGTCATCACCGTGTAGTCGGTGCCGGTGAAGCGGATGGTGAAATCCTTGCCGTAGTTCGGTGCGGTGGCGTCGGTGATGCTCACCGCGCCGAACACGCCCGAGCCGGTGTTGGCAGGTGAGCCCGAGGTCACATAGCCCGCACCGCCCTGCACCGACTGGAAGATGCTGCGGCCGTCGTCCGAGGTCGACATCTGGCGCGCCACGTCGATCTGCATCAGCCGCTCGCCCTGGTCGCCCACGTACTGCACGCCGCCGCCGGCAGCCATCACGAAGGGCGGGCTGCCGCTCTTGAAGCCGGCGAACAGGTACTGGCCGCTGCCGTTGTCGCTGTTGGCCACGCCCACGAGCTGCTCCAGGCTGCTCTGGATGGCGGTGGCGAGCGAGGCGCGGTCGGCGTCCGAGAGGCCGCCGCCGCCGGCCTGCACGACCAGCGTCTTCACGTGCTGCAAGATGGCCGTCACCGAATTGAGCGCGTTCTCTTCGGTCGACAGCGCCAGCGCCGCGCGCTGGCGGCTGGTGGTGAACTGGGCGCCCTCCGCCAGCGTCTGGCTCACGCCCAGCGCGCGCGCCGCGCCCACCGGGTCGTCGCCGGCCGTCAGGAACTTGGAGTTGGTCGCCAGCTGCTGCTGGACCTTGAACAGCTTCTGCTGCTGCAGGCCCATCGACTGCAGGCTCTGTTCGTAGAAGGATTGGGTGCTGATGCGCATCGCGGGTCCTGAAATCTGTGCGGGGGGTGAACGATCAGCTGCGGATGCCGAGGATGGCGTCGAACATCGCCGAGGCGGTCTGGATCACCTTGGCGTTGGCCTGGTACATCTGCTGGAACATCAGCAGGTTGCCGGTTTCCTCGTCCTGCACCACGCCGGAAATCGCGCGCTGGCTGGCCTTGATCTGGCCGGTGACGCTGTCCTGCGTGACGGCGGCCACCTTGATCGACATGGCGCGGTTGCCGACGTCGCTCACCAGCTGCGAGTAGGCGCCGTTGAAGGTCGCGGTGCCGTTCGACATCGTGGTCTTGCGCTGCAGCGCGCCCAGCAGCAACGCGTTGCCGCCGTCGGACACACCGCCGGTGTTCTTGCCGATGGTGAAGGTGTCGCCCTGCGCGGGTGCGCCCGTCATGGCCACGGTGATGCCGTCGAAGCTCATCTTCGCGCCCGCCGTGTAGGGCACGGGCGTGCCGGCCGGGTAGCTGGTGGCGGTGCCGTCGGCGCGCGTGACGGTCACGGCCGAGCCGGCCGGAAAGCCCGACAGCGTGCCGGTGCCCGCGTTGAAGCTCAGCGTGACGTTGCCGGCCAGCGGCGAGCCCGGGTAGGCCGCGTCGACGGTGGCCGCGCCCAGTGCGCCACTGCCCTTGTTGCCCGCGGTGTTGCCGGTGATCACGGGCGAGGCGGCCGCCACCTTGGCCGGGTCGCGTACCAGCACCTCGAGGTCGCGCGCGCCGGTGCGCGTGGGCTGCACCAGGA
This sequence comes from Variovorax sp. GW821-FHT09D07, assembly GCF_059416345.1. Classification (NCBI taxonomy): domain Bacteria; kingdom Pseudomonadati; phylum Pseudomonadota; class Betaproteobacteria; order Burkholderiales; family Comamonadaceae; genus Variovorax; species Variovorax sp. GW821-FHT09D07. Next base: position 268,482 of record NZ_JBWKOY010000002.1, on the reverse strand, counting down.
ACGAATCGCCGGCCTGTGCCGTGCCGCTCGCGGCCGTGAGGCTCACGCCATCGAAGCTGATCGGGAAGGTGGTGAAGCTGCCCATCGGCGTCTTGTCCGAGAGCCGCGTGACCGTGTAGGTGAGCGTGCCCCCCACGTCGGTGACGCTCACGTTGTAGTCGCTGGTGGTGAGCTTGGACGCATCGGTCAGCGTGGCGCCGAGCTCGAGGTTGCCGCTGTTGCCTGCATTGGCGATGGTGCCCGGCACGGCCTGCGAGAAGAAGTTCTGGCCCAGCGCGCCGTTCAGGTCCACGCCCAGCTTGTGCTGCGCGTTCACCGCGTCGGCCACCGACATGGCGAGCCGGCCGATGGCGTTCTGCGTGGGGATCAGCGTGTCCTTGCGAAAGGCCATGAGGCCGCCGAGCACGCCGCCGGTGAAGGCGCTGTCGTCGAGCTCGACGGTGTTGCCGGCAAAGCCCGACAAGGCCACCACCTGGCGCGTGGGGTCGGCCGACGACGTCACCGCCGCCATCTTCGAGGCATGGTCGCCCACCACCAGCGACTGGCCGGTGGCGATGAACACGTTGTACTTGCCGTCGTCCTGCTGCAGCACGCGCACGTCGACCACCTGGCTCAGCTCGCTCACGAGCTGGTCGCGCTGGTCGAGCAGGTCGTTCGGCGCCTGGCCGCCGGCCACCGCGCTCATCTGGCTGATCTGCTGGTTCAGGCTGGCGATCTTGGCGGCGTAGGTGTTGATCTGGCTCACGCTGCCCACGATCTGCTCGTTGACCGAGGTGTTCAGGTCCGACAGGTACTGGTCGGTCGCGCGGAACTTGCTGGCCAGCGACTGCGCCGCGCTGATCATCTGCTGGCGCGCCGCCGGGTCGGCCGGCGTGTTGGCCACGCCCTGCACGCTGGTGAAGAAGCTCTGCATCAGCGGCGCGATGCCCGAGGTCTTGTCGGCCAGCAGCTGGTCGATGCGGTTGACCTGCACGCCGTTGGTGGCCAGCGCGGCCGACTGCGACTGCGCGGTGGCCAGCTGCGCCGTGAGGTAGCGGTCGTAGCTGCGCGACACGGTCGTCACGTTGGCGCCCGAGCCGATGAAGCCCGAGCCGCTGGCAATGCCGCCGGCGGAGGCGATCTGCGCGATCTGGCGGCTGTAGCCGGCCGTGTACACGTTGGCGGTGTTGTGGGCCGTGGTCATCAGCGCGGTGCGGGCGACCGCGAGGCCGCTCAGACCTGTGTAGAACATGCTTCCGGACATAAGGCTTTACCTGTCAAAGGGGTGTGGGGGAGCGGCATCGCACGATGCCTCCCCATGGTTATCGGCAGCGCGCGCCCGAAGTTGAGGGCGCGCGGTGTCATGCCGTCTTTCTCAGAACTCCGACCAGTCGCCCTTGGCGTCGCCGGCCATGGCGAGCTGCGGTGCACCGCTCGGTTCGCGGCGCGTGGGCAGCGCCTTGGCGCGCGGCTTGGGCGTCGGCTTCGGCGGCTTGGGGATCGGCGTGATGCGCGTGAAGCTGGCGCGGGTCGTCGCGACCGCGTTCGCGTCGAGCTTGAAGACGCTCACGGCCTGCACGAGGGCGCCGGCCTGTTCCTGCAGCGACTGCGCGGCTGCCGAAGCTTCTTCGACCAGCGCCGCGTTCTGCTGCGTCACCTGGTCCATCTGCGTGATCGCCTGGTTGATCTGCTCGATGCCCGAAGTCTGCTCCTGGCTGGCGGCGGTGATCTCGCCCATGATGTCGGTCACGCGCTTGACGCTGCCCACGATCTCTTCCATCGTGCGGCCGGCTTCGGCGACCTGCTTGCTGCCTTCTTCGACCTTCTCTACCGAGTCACCGATCAGGGTCTTGATTTCCTTCGCGGCGGCTGCGGAGCGTTGAGCCAAGCTGCGAACTTCCGAAGCCACGACTGCGAAGCCTCGGCCTTGCTCGCCAGCGCGTGCGGCTTCAACAGCAGCGTTCAGCGCAAGGATGTTGGTCTGGAACGCAATGCCATCGATGACGCCGATGATGTCCACGATCTTCTTGGACGATGCATTGATCGAACCCATCGTGTCCACGACCTGCGACACGACCGCGCCGCCCTTGACGGCGACCTCAGAGGCAGAGACCGCAAGCTGGTTCGCTTGACGCGCGTTGTCCGCGTTCTGCTTCACCGTCGAAGTCAGCTCTTCCATCGAAGCCGCCGTCTGCTCCAGCGAGCTGGCTTGCTCTTCGGTACGCGACGACAGGTCCTGGTTGCCCGAAGCAATCTGCCCCGACGCCGTGGCGATCGTCTCCGTGCCCGTGCGCACTTCACCCACCACCTTGGCGAGATTCGCGTTCATGTCCTTCAGCGCCTGCATCAGCTGCCCGGTCTCGTCGCGGCTGTCCACGCGGATGTTCGCGCTCAGGTCACCGGCGGCTACGGTCTCGGCCACGCCCACGGCCTTGGCCAGCGGGCGCACGATGCTGCGCGAGATGAAGAAAGCGAACAGGCCACCCAGCAGCACCGTGAGCGCCGTCAGCAGCAGCCGCAGGTTGAAGCTCTTCGCATTCGCCGCGTCGATGGCGTGGCTCATGTCGTCGATGGCGCGGCGCTCGATGGCCAGCAGCTCAAGCACGCGGTTCTCGTAGGCCTTGGCGGCCGGCTGAAACGACAGCTGGTAGGCGCGCACGGTCTCGACCGTGTTGCCGCTGGCCTTGGCGCGGGTCACGTCGTCCTTGGCGGCCTGGTACTTGGCGCGCAGCTCGACGATGGACTTGTAGGTCGCCTTTTCTTCGTCGGTGACCAGCAGCGCCTCGACCTTGGCCATGGTCTCGCTGCCCTTCTTCACGCTCTCGGAGATCACGTCGGCGAACAGCATCGGCAGCGCCTCGTCGGTGGTGCGCGCGATCATCGAGGTGCGCGCAATGGCCGAGTAGGTCAGCACGTACCAGTCCGAAATGAGCCGCTCCTTGGCCAGCGGGCTCTGCATCATGATGCGCGTGGCTTCGGCGTTCTTGTGCGCCGACATCAGCCCCACCGCGCTGGAAATGAGCGTCAGCCCCAGCACGATGGCGAAGGCAAGGGTCAGGCGGGTGCCGATGCGAAGGTTCGAAAAGAATGTCATGGGATGGTCCTCAAACAGTGGCGGCGGCTTCGATGAGGCCCATTTCTTCGCTGGACATCAGCCGGTCGATGTCCACCAGGATCAGCATGCGTTCGTCCAGCGTGCCCAGGCCGATCAGGTAGTCGGTGTCGAGCACCGAGCCCATCTCGGGCGCCGGCTTGATCTGCTCGGCCGTGAGCGTGATCACGTCCGACACGCTGTCCACCACCATGCCCACCACGCGGCCCGAGATGTTCAGCACGATCACCACGGTGAACTGGTCGTAGGTGGGTTCGCCCAGCTCGAACTTGATGCGCATGTCGATGATCGGCACGATGATGCCGCGCAGGTTGACCACGCCCTTGATGTAGTCCGGCGCGTTCGCGATGCGCGTCACGGCGTCGTAGCCGCGCAGCTCCTGCACCTTCTGGATGTCGATGCCGTATTCCTCGTCGCCGAGCTTGAAGGTCACGACCTCCAGGCGGTTGGCCACGGCCGATGCGGACGGCGCCGCGCCATTCGATCGCGGTGATGTGTCTCTGGTGTTGTTCAACATGTGTTCTTCTCCTCGTTCAATACGCATCCCGGGCGCCGGCACCCTCGCCCGCCCCGGTCCTGAATACCCCTGCGGCCCTGACCAGGCCCTCCGCCTGTTCCTGCAGCGACTGCGCCGTGGCCGACGCTTCCTCGACCAGCGCGGCGTTCTGCTGCGTCACCTGGTCCATCTGCGCGATGGCCTGGTTGATCTGCTCGATGCCCGAGGTCTGCTCCTGGCTCGCGGTCGTGATCTCGCCCATGATGTCGGTCACGCGCTTCACGCTGCCGACGATCTCCTGCATGGTCCGGCCGGCCTCGGCCACCTGCTTGCTGCCCGCCTCGACCTTCTCCACCGAGTCGCCGATGAGGGTCTTGATTTCCTTCGCGGCCGCGGCCGAGCGCTGCGCGAGGCTGCGCACTTCCGACGCGACCACGGCAAAGCCCTTGCCCTGCTCGCCCGCGCGCGCGGCTTCGACGGCCGCGTTCAGCGCGAGGATGTTGGTCTGGAACGCGATGCCGTCGATCACGCCGATGATGTCGACGATCTTCTTGGAAGAGGCGTTGATCGAGCCCATCGTGTCCACGACCTGCGACACCACCGCGCCGCCCTTCACTGCCACTTCGGAGGCGGAGACGGCCAGCTGGTTCGCTTGCAGGGCGTTGTCCGCGTTCTGCTTCACGGTCGAGGTCAGCTCTTCCATCGACGCGGCCGTCTGTTCCAGCGAGCTCGCCTGCTGCTCGGTGCGCGAGGACAGGTCTTCGTTGCCCGAGGCGATCTGGCTCGACGCCGACATCACGCCCGCGACATTCGCGCCCACGTCCGCGACGATGGCGAAGAGGTTGGCGCTCATCTGGTTCAGCGCGCGCAGCAGCCCCGCGATCTCGTCGCCCGGCCGCACCGTGAAGCGCACAAGGTCGCCACCGGCGATGGTGCGCGCGACCTCGATGGCTTCGTCGAGCGGACGGAACACCGTGCGCCCGAGGAACGCACCGAGGCCCAGCCACGCCAGCGCGGCGCCAAGGCTGCCCGCTGCCACGGCGGTGGGCAGCCAGCTGTGCGCGCCGGACGCAGCGGCCAGACGGGACGCTTCCATCCAGCCCATCGCGCCCAGGCCCGCTGACAGCGCAGCCGCCGCGACGGTCACGCCGAACACGCGGCGGCGCACCGGGATGCGGCGCAGCCGCGCCAGCGGACGCGTCCAGCCGCTGCGCACCACCTCGCCCTGCAGCAGTTCGAGGCCCTTGGCCTCGCCCTCGCGCATGCGGCGGTAGAGCGCATCGGCGGCGGCCACGTCGTCGCGCGCGGGGCGGCTGCGCACGGACATGTAGCCCTCCACGCGGCCCTGGTGACGGATCGGCGTGACGTTGGCCAGCACCCAGTAGAAGTCGCCGTTCTTGCGCCGGTTCTTGATCAAGCCGGTCCACGGCAGGCCCTGGTCGAGCGTGCGCCACAGGTCGGCGAAGGCCTCGGGCGGCACGTCGGGGTGGCGCACGATGTTGTGCGCCTTGCCCAGGAGCTCGGCGGCCGTGAAGCCGCTGGCCGCGACGAAGGCCGGGTTGACGTAGGTGATGCGGCCCTTGAGGTCGGTGCGGGACACCAGGGCCTCTTCCTTCGACAGTTCGTATTCGATGTCGGTGACGGGCAGGTTGACACGCATGGCCGGTGCGTCGCCTTCAGGCCAGGGCCAGCGCGTTGCCGTGGCTGCTGCTGCCGCCGAGGCGGAACACACCGACGACCTGCGACAGGCTGCCCGCCTGCTCCTGCAGCGACTGCGCGGCCGCCGAAGCTTCTTCGACCAGTGCCGCGTTCTGCTGCGTCACCTGGTCCATCTGCGTGATCGCCTGGTTGATCTGCTCGATGCCCGAGGTCTGCTCCTGACTCGCCGCCGTGATCTCGCCCATGATGTCCGTCACGCGCTTCACGCTGCCCACGATCTCTTCCATCGTGCGGCCGGCTTCTGCGACTTGCTTGCTGCCCTCTTCGACCTTCTCTACCGAGTCGCCGATCAGGGTCTTGATTTCCTTGGCGGCTGCTGCGGAACGTTGAGCCAAGCTACGAACTTCAGAGGCCACGACTGCGAAGCCGCGACCTTGCTCACCCGCACGCGCAGCTTCAACAGCAGCGTTCAGCGCGAGGATGTTGGTCTGGAATGCGATGCCATCGATCACGCCGATGATGTCGACGATCTTCTTGGAGGACGCATTGATCGAGCCCATCGTGTCTACGACTTGCGAGACCACGGCGCCGCCCTTCACTGCCACTTCCGAAGCAGAGACGGCCAGCTGGTTCGCTTGCCGCGCGTTGTCCGCGTTCTGCTTCACCGTCGAGGTCAGCTCTTCCATCGACGCCGCCGTCTGCTCCAGCGAACTCGCCTGCTCTTCCGTGCGCGACGACAGGTCCTGGTTGCCCGAAGCGATCTGCCCCGAGGCCGTGGCGATCGTCTCCGTGCCCGTTCGCACTTCGCCCACCACCTTCGCCAGGTTGGCGTTCATGTCCTTCAGTGCCTGCATCAACTGGCCCGCTTCGTCGCGGCTGTCCACGCGGATGTTCGCGCTGAGGTCGCCTGCGGCCACCGTCTCCGCCACTTCGAGCGCATGGCCCAGCGGACGGACGATGCCCAGCGTGAGGCGCCAGGCGAACAGCGCGCCCAGCGCCAGCGCGATGGCCGACAGCACGAGCAGCGTGGTGCGGCCCTCGGTGTGGTCGGCCGCGATGCCCTTGGCGGCGGCGTCGATCTTCTCGCGCTGGTGGTTGGCCAGGTTTTCGACGGCGCCGGCGTAGACGGCGAGCGCCGCGCTGAACTTCGTGTCGACCAGCACATTGGCTTCGTCGATCTTCTTCTCGTCCTTGAGCTTGTTGAGCGTGCCCACGGTCTCGAGCACGACGACGCGCGCCGCGACCACCGCGGCATAGAGCGCCTTTTCTTCCGGCGTGGCGAGCATGGCTTCCAGCTGCTTCTGCGCCGGCGTGATGCGCGCCGAGCCGGCCGCCTGGAGCTTGGCGAAATAGGCCGCCACCTCGGGGTCGGTGGTCTTGACCATCGCGTAGTTGGCCACCGTGTTCGACTTGAGCAGGCTGAGCCATTCGGCCGCCAGCCGCTCCTTGACCAGCGCGCCCTGCACCATCTCGTCGGTCGCCTGGCCCACGTTGGTGAGACGCAGCACGCCGGTGCCCGCAATGAACGCCATCAGCAGCAGCAGCACCGCGAAGCCGAGCCCCAGGCGGGTGCCGATTTTCAGATCCTTCAAACTCATTGCGCTTCTCTTCCTTCAATAACGGGGGACGGTGGCCGCATCGCGCGGCGGGCCACCGGCATGACATGACGGCATGGCGGGGCGGCGGCCTGCGCCACCCCGTCTCCCTGTTATCGGCAGCGCGCCGCCAGACTTGAGTCTTTTTTCTGAATATCGGTGCGGATCGGGGCGCGGGCGCATGCGTTCTCTGTCAGGCGTCGGTGGCGTTGACGTGCTGGAACACCCGGTCCAGCCGCTCGGCGACCTTGGCGTCGTGGTGGCTTGCACGGGCCCGTGCGTGCGCCGCGAAGCCCGCGAGACCCAGGCCCGTCAGGCAGGCGGCGCCGGCCAACGCCCACACGGCATGGAGCGCCCAGGCGCAACCGGTGCCGACATGGAAGCCGAGGAAAAGCGCCACGGCCAGCAGCAGGAGCAATGCGGCGAAGCCCATGCCGACGCGGCGCAGGGCTTTCGGATGGAAATGCGTGGACACGGGGTGTTCAGGCCGCAACGGCTTCGTCGGCGTCGAGCTTGAAGGTGCTCACGGCCTCCACCAGGGCGCCGGCCTGCTCCTGCAGCGACTGCGCAGCAGCCGAGGCTTCCTCGACCAGCGCCGCGTTCTGCTGCGTCACCTGGTCCATCTGCGTGATCGCCTGGTTGATCTGCTCGATGCCCGAGGTCTGCTCCTGACTCGCCGCCGTGATCTCGCCCATGATGTCCGTCACGCGCTTCACGCTGCCCACGATCTCTTCCATCGTGCGGCCGGCTTCTGCGACTTGCTTGCTGCCCTCTTCGACCTTCTCTACCGAGTCGCCGATCAGGGTCTTGATTTCCTTGGCGGCTGCTGCGGAACGTTGAGCCAAGCTACGAACTTCAGAGGCCACGACTGCGAAGCCGCGACCTTGCTCACCCGCACGCGCAGCTTCAACAGCAGCGTTCAGCGCGAGGATGTTGGTCTGGAATGCGATGCCATCGATCACGCCGATGATGTCGACGATCTTCTTGGAGGACGCATTGATCGAGCCCATCGTGTCTACGACTTGCGAGACCACGGCGCCGCCCTTCACTGCCACTTCCGAAGCAGAGACGGCCAGCTGGTTCGCTTGCCGCGCGTTGTCCGCGTTCTGCTTCACCGTCGAGGTCAGCTCTTCCATCGACGCCGCCGTCTGCTCCAGCGAACTCGCCTGCTCTTCCGTGCGCGACGACAGGTCCTGGTTGCCCGCCGCAATCTGCCGCGACGCCACCGCGATCGAATCGGTCGAGGCCTTGATGCGCGTCACGAGGTCGGTGAGCGTGTCTTCCATCTCGCCCATGCCGCGCAGCAGCCGGCCGAAGTCGCCGCCGCGTTCGGTCTCGAACTCCTGGCTCAGGTCGCCGGAGGCCACGGTCTCGGCGATCAGCAGCGCCTCGGCCACCGGATCGGCGATGCTGCGCGTGAGCAGCCAGGCGAGCACCGCGCCCAGCGCCAGCGCGGCCACGGCCAGCGCGACGATGTAGATGAGGCCCGCGCGGTACTGCGCGTCGACGGCGGCGGCGGTGCTGTCGATGTGCTTCTGCTGGTGCGCCACCATGGCGCGGATGCCCGCGTCGTAGCCGTCGAGCATCGGCAGCAGCTGCGTGTCGGTGCGCGTCGCGGCCTCGTCCTTGCGGCCTTCGGTCTTCAGCTGGAGGATCTGCTGGCGCAGCGCGATGTACTCGCCGCGCCGCTTCTGGATGTCGGCGCTCAGCGCCAGCTCTTCCGGCGACACGAGCAGCGCCTCGAGCGCCTTCTGCGTCTCGGAGATGGTGGCGCTGGTGGCGGCGATCTGCTTTTGCAGGTGGGCCTGCACCTGCGCGTCGTCGCTCTTGAGCAGCGAGAAGGTGCGCACGCTGTTGGTGGCCGTTCCCAGCTGCCAGGCCGTGGCCAGGCGCTCCTTCGACAGGGTGCGCGAGGCCATGTCCTGCGTGGCCTCACCCACGCCCTGCAGCCGCAGCACGCCGATGCCCGCCACGGCCACCAGCAGCGCCAGCACCAGCGCAAAGCCGGCGCCCAGCCGCATTCCGATCGTCCAGTTCTTTATCGTCATTCGCTTGTCTCCTCTCGGGGCCTCTCGTGTCGTTGTTCTCGGGTCCGGGCAGTCAGGCTGTGCGAAGGGCTCAGCCGAACTTCTGCATGATGCGAACCAGCTTCTCGCCGTACTTCGGGTCGGTGGCATAGCCCGCGCGCTGCAGGCCGTGCGCGGCCTGCGCCGGGTCGGCAGTCGCCAGCACGTTGGCGTAGCGCGGGTTGCGCGTGATGAAGCGCGCGTAGTCGGTGAAGGCCTCCTCGTACGAGGCGTAGGCACGGAACTTCGCGCGCACCTTCTGCGGCTCGCCGTCGATGTACTCGGTGGTCGTGGTCTCGACCGTCGCGCCCTTCCAGCCCTTGTCGGCCTTGATGCCGAAGAGGTTGAAACTGGGTGTGCCGTCGTCGGCGCGGATCTCGCGCTTGCCCCAGCCCGATTCGAGCGCGGCCTGCGCCAGGATCAGCGGCGCGGGCACGCCGCTGGCGGCGCTGGCCGCCTGCGCGGAGGCGCCCATGCGGTCCACGAACACATCGACCTGGCCTTGCAGCGAGACGTTCGCGGCCGGCGAGGGGCCGCTCTTCATTTGATAGACGCCAAGGTCGGCCGCCGTCGACACGCGCGCGCCCGGCGCCGAGCCGATGGGGATGCCCGCGCGCGGGCCGTACGGCAGGCCGGGGGGCGACTCCAGCGACATGGGCCGTGTGCCGATGCCATCGTCGGCTTCGGTCGCCGCCGAAGGCAGTTGCCGCCGCAGCTGCGCCAGCATCGCCTCGGCCAGCCCCACGCCGCGCCCCGAGAGGTTCTGCGTGAGCTGCTGGTCGAACATCGACAAATAGACCTTCTGGTCCTGGCTGTCGAGCAGGCCGCTCGAGGGCGTCGCCTCGCGCATGCTCTTGAGCACCATGTTCATGAACAGCGCCTCGAACTGGCGAGAGACCTGCTGCAGGCCCTCTTCGGGCGAGGTGCGCACGGTGCGCCGCAGCGCATCGACGCCCTGCACGTCGAGCGCAAAACGCTGGTCGAGCGCGCCGCTGCGGCTGGCGGCATCGGCGCCGCTCCATGCGCTGTTGGGAGAGATGGTCATGCCGTCGACCTCAGATGATCTCGAGCTCGGCGCTCAGGGCCCCGGCCGACTTCATGGCCTGCAGGATCGACACCAGGTCCTGCGGGTTCGCACCCAGGCTGTTCAGCCCCTTGACCACATCGGCCAGCGAGGCGCCGCCGCGCACCATCTGGATCGCGCCGCCGCCCTGGTTGACGGAAATCTGCGAGGTCTGCGCCACCACCGTGCTGCCGCCCGAGAACGCGCCCGGTTGGCTGATCACCGGCTCGGTGTTGATCACCACCGACAGGTTGCCGTGCGCGATGGCGCAGTCTTTCACGCGCACCGCCTGGTTCATCACGACCGAGCCCGTGCGCGCATTCACCACCACCCGCGCGCCCGCCTGCGTGGGCGTGACCTCGAGCTCTTGCAGCTGCGCGAGAAAGCCCACGCGCCGCTGCGGCTCGGGCGCCTGCACGCGGATCACGCGTGCGTCCATCGCCTCTGCGGTGCCGGCGCCGAACTGGCGGTTGATGGCGTCCGTGGCGCGCTGCGCGGTGCCGAAGTCGGAGCGGTTCAGCTCGATGGTGAACGAGCCTTCCGCACCCACCGGTGCCTCGACCGTGCGCTCCACCAGCGCCCCGGCGGGAATGCGCCCCGAGCTCAGCTGGTTGACCTGCACCTTGCTGCCATTGGCCGCGGCGCCCGCGCCGCCGACCACCATGTTGCCCTGCGCCACGGCATACGTCGCGCCGTCCACGCCCTTGAGCGGCGTCATCAGCAGCGTGCCGCCGCGCAGGCTCTTGGCATTGCCCATGGACGACACGGTGACGTCGATGTTCTGGCCCGGGCGCGCGAACGACGGCAGCGTGGCCGTCACCATGACGGCCGCCACGTTCTTCAGCTGCATGTTCACGCCCTGCGGGATCGTGATGCCCAGCTGCTGCAGCATGTTGTTCAGGCTCTGCGTGGTGAACGGCGTCTGCATCGTCTGGTCGCCCGTGCCGTCCAGGCCGACCATGAGGCCGTAGCCGATGAGCGGGTTGTCGCGCACGCCCTGGATGCTGGCGAGTTCCTTCAGGCGCTCGGCATGCGCGGGCGCGATGAACAGGAGCGCGCACAGCGCCGCGATGCGCCAGCGATTCGAGGTGCGCGAAAACGGGAGGTGTGTCATCAGAATGGCATGACGTTCAAGAAGATGCGCTGCATCCAGCCCATGTGCTGGGCCTCATCGATGTAGCCCTTGGCCGAGTACTCGATGCGCGCATCGGCCACCAGCGTCGAGGGCACGGTGTTGTTGCCCGACACGGTGCGCGGGTTCACCACGCCCGAGAAGCGGATGTACTCGGTGCCCTGGTTGATGCCCATCTGCTTCTCGCCGCTCACCAGCAGGTTGCCGTTGGCCATGACGTCGGTCACGGTGACGGTGATCACGCCGTTGAAGGTGTTGTTGGCGTTGGCGCCGCCCTTGGCGTTGAGCGTGTTGGTGCCCGACAGCTTGGTGTCCTGCCCGTCGAGCAGGCCGCCGATGAGCTTGGGAATGGCCGCGAACACGCTGGTCGTGTTGCCCGTGCGGCTGGCATTGGCGCCCGAGTTCTTCGTCGCGTTGACCTTCTCGCTGATGAGGATGGTGAGGATGTCGCCGACGTTGCGCGGGCGGCGGTCTTCGAACAGCGCGTTGGCGCCGGGGCCGTCCTGGAAGATCGCACCGGGAGCGCGGCGCGCCTGCACCGCCGCGTACTGGTCGGCGCGCGCCGTCATCGGCTGGTGCACCAGTGGCTCGCGCGGCACCTGCGCGCAGCCGGCGGCCAGCGTGGCCGCGAGCAGCAGCGCCGCCGCCCGGCGAAGAAGACGCACCCCCGCCCGCATCACAACTGGGCCAGGCGCTGCAGCATCTGGTCCGAGGTCTGGACCGCCTTGCTGTTGATCTCGTACGAACGCTGGGTGGCGATCATGTTGACCAGTTCTTCCACCACGTTGACGTTGGAGGCCTCCACATAGCCCTGGCTCAGCGTGCCCGCGCCGTCCACGCCGGGGTTCACCTGGTTGGGCGCGCCCGAGGCGTCGGTCTCGGCGTACAGGTTCTCGCCCTGGCTCTGCAGGCCCGTCGGGTTGACGAAGGTCGCGAGCTGCAGCTGGCCGACCTGCACGGTGTTCGTGCCGCCCGCCTGCACCACCGACACGATGCCGTCGCGGCCCACGGTGATGCTGGTGGCGTTGGCCGGGATGGTGATGGCCGGCTGCACCGGGAAACCGCTGGCCGTGACCAGCTGGCCGTCGCGGTCGGTCTGGAACGAGCCGTCGCGCGTGTACGAGGTGGTGCCATCGGGCATCAGCACCTGGAAGAAGCCGCTGCCGCTGATGGCCACGTCGGTCGGCTTGTCGGTCTTGGTGAGGTTGCCCTGCGAGTGGATGCGCTCGGTGGCGACCACGTGCACGCCGGTGCCGACCTGCAGGCCCGAGGGCAGGCGCGTCTGGTCGGAGCTCTGGCCGCCGACCTGGCGCAGGTTCTGGTAGACCAGGTCTTCGAACACGGCGCGGCTGCGCTTGAAGCCGGTGGTGCCGACGTTGGCCAGGTTGTTGGAGACCACGTCGAGCTGCGTCTGCTGCGCGTCCAGGCCGGTCTTGGCGATGTAGAGGGAGCGGATCATTGAAAGGAGTTCCTGGAAGAGGGTCAGCCGTAGGCCAGCAGCTTGTTGGCGGTCTGCGCGTTGATGTCGGCGGTCTGCAGCGACTTCATCTGCATCTCGAAGCTGCGCGCGTTGGCGATCATGGCCACCATGGCATCGACCGGCTGCACGTTGCTGCCCTCGATGGCGCCCGAGATGAGCGTGACGGCCTCGTCGGCCTCGGCCGGCGGCAGGTCGGCGCGCATGCGGAACAGGCCGTCGTCGCCGCGCACGAGGTCGGTCACGGGCGGGTTGACGAGCTTGAGACGGCCCACCTCGGCGATGCCGGTGAGCACGGTCGAGGCCGCGTCGCGCGAACCCACGAGGCCGTTGGACGCAATGCTCACGGCCGAACCCGGCGGCACGGTGAGTGCGCCGTTGTCGCCCACCACGGGGCGCCCGCCCATGGTCGTGAGCTGGCCGTCGGCGCCGATCTGCAGGTTGCCGACGCGCGTGTAGGCCTCGCTGCCGTCGGCCGCCTGCACCACCAGCCAGCCTTCACCGCCCACCGCCACGTCGAGCGCGCGGCCGGTCTGCGTGAGCGGGCCGTGCGTGAAGTCGGCGCCGGGCGTGGTGGCGGCCACGAAGGCGCGCGTGGGCGCTTCTTCGCCGACCACGGGCACGGCGCGGAAGGTCGCGATCTGCGCACGGAAACCCGGCGTCGAGACGTTCGCCATGTTGTTGGCGACCACGGCCTGCTGCTCCATGGCCTGCTTGGCGCCGCTCATGGCGACATACAGCATTCGATCCACGCAATGCTCCCGGTCAGCGGATGTTCATGAGCGTCTGCATGACCTGGTCCTGCGTCTTCACGGTCTGCGCATTGGCCTGGTAGTTGCGCTGCGCGACGATGAGGTTCACCAGCTCGGAGGTCAGGTCGACGTTGGACGACTCCAGTGCGCCCGAGGCCAGCGAGCCGGCCTTGGTGCCTTCGCCCGGCGTGCCGGTGAGCGCATTGCCCGAGGCCTGCGTCTCGGCCCACACGTTGTTGCCCTTGGGCTCCAGGCCGTTGGGGTTGGCGAAGGACGACAGCACGACCTGGCCCAGCAGGCGCGTCTGCTCGTTGGAGAACTTGCCGGTGATGGTGCCGTCGGGGTTGATCGAGAACGCGGTGAGCTCGCCCGACTTGTAGCCGTCCTGGCCCAGCTTGCTCATGCCGTTGGCGCTGCCGAACTGCGTGGTGCCCGTGAGGTCGACCGAGGCGGTGAGCGGCGAGGCGCCGTTGGTGAAGGTGAGCGGCCCGATGTTGAACGCGCCCGAGGCCGGCGCGGTCATGACGCCCTTGGCATCGAACGTGACGTTGGACAGTGCGGCGCCGCCGTTCAGCGGCGCGCCGTCGGAGGTGCCGTACACGTTCCAGGTGTTGGCCGCCGTCTTCACGAAGTACACGGCCACGTCGTGCGGGTTGCCCAGCGAGTCGTAGATGGGCCCGATGGCGTTCGGGTAGTTGTAGGTGGCGGCGTCGGTGGGGTTGAACGGCGTCTTGGTGGGCGCCGTGCTGCGCGCGTCGAGGTTGAACTGCGCGTCGATGTTGGCCGTGGGCTTGGGCGGCATCATGCCGCCCTGCACCTGGATCGGGCCCGGCGTGCCGCCGCTGATGCCGCCGCTGGCGTTGGCGCCGTAGCCGGTGAGCTGCAGGCCCTGCGCGTTGACGATGTAGCCGTCCTTGTCGCGCGTGAACTGGCCGTTGCGCGAGTAGAAGACCTCGCCGCTGGGGCTGGCCAGGCGAAAGAAGCCGTCGCCGTTGAGGATGGCCACGTCCAGCGGGCGCGTGCTCGACTGCGTCACGCCCTGCGTGAAGTTCTGCGTCACGCCCGACACCGAGGCGCCCAGGCCCACGCGCGAGCCGGCGTACACGTCCTGGAAGGTGGCGGCGGCCGACTTGTAGCCCACCGTGCCCGAGTTGGCGATGTTGTTGCCGATGACGTCGAGGTTGGCCGCGGCCACGCCGAGTCCGCTGATGCCTTGGGAGAAACTCATGAGGGGGTCCTTGTTCGGTGCGAGGAAGAAGAGTGCGAAGGGCGCAGCCCGCACGGGCCACGCCGAAGACGAAGACGAAAGCTCAGAGGAACAGGCGCACGTCGCCCAGCCCGATGCTGGCGCCCGAGGCCAGCTCCAGCGTGACGCCGCCGGCGCCCTGCTTCACGGCGGCCACCTGCGAGAAGGTGAGCGCGGTGGCCTTCACCGTCGTGCCGTTGTTGCTGGCATCGACCGTGAAGCGGTAGGCGCCCGGCGGCACGGCCACGCCCAGGTCGTCCTTGCCGTCCCAGGTGACGGCGTTGACGCCTTCCTTCATGGCGCCCGCGTCGAGCGTGCGGATCACCTTGCCGGTGCTGTCGACGATCTTGATCTCGACGTCGGCGGCGGTGCCCGGCAGCTGCACGGCGAAGGCCTGCGTGGCGGGGTCCTTGCCGTCTTCGGGCTTCTTGGTCGTGAGCACGTCGCCGGGCGACAGCACGTTGTAGCCAATGAGCGAGGTGGCCTGCAGCAGCTGGTTGGCACCGGTCTGGTTGACGAGGCCCGAGAGCGTCGCGTTGAGCTTCTCGATGCCGCTCACGGTGCTCATCTGCGCGAGCTGCGAGGTGAGCTCGGCGTTCTGCATCGGGTTGAGCGGGTCCTGGTTGTTCAGCTGCGTGACCAGCAGCTTGAGAAAGCGCTGCTCGCTGTCGGCGCTGGACACGTTGTTGTTGCTGTTCGCCGCCGTGGGCGCGTTCAGCCCGCTGATGGACGAGGTGTCGGAAAGGGCCATGGAGTCGGTGTTCTTCCTGCGGGAGGCGCGTGTGCGTGCGTGGGTTACTGGCCGATGGTCAGCGTCTTGACCATCAGCGTCTTGGCGGTGTTGAGCACCTCGACGTTGGCCTGGTAGCTGCGCGAGGCCGAGATCATGTTGGTCATTTCCTCGACCACGTTGACGTTGGGCATCGCCACGTAGCCCTCGGCATTGGCGTGCGGGCTCTTGGGGTCGAACACCAGCTTGGCGGGCGACGGGTCTTCGATGACGCCGGCCACCTTGACGCCGCCGATGTCGCGCCGGCCCGAAGCGGCCACCTCGAACACCACCTGCTTGGCGCGGTAGGGCTGGCCGTCGGGGCCGGCCACGCTCTCGGCGTTGGCGAGGTTGCTCGCGGTCACGTTCATGCGCTGCGATTGCGCGGTCATGGCGGAGCCCGCCACGTCGAAGATGTTCATGGCTGTACCGCCGACAGGAGCGACTTGATCTTGGCGTTGATGAGGGTCAGGTTCGACTCGTAGCGCAGCGCGTTGTCGGCGAAGGCGACGCGTTCGACGTCCATCTCGACGGTGTTGCCGTCGAGGCTGGACTGGTGCGGCACGCGGTACAGCAGGTCGTCGCCGGCCGTGGCCTGCGCCTGGCCCGCGAGGTGGCGCGACGAGGTGGTGGCCATCGACACCGACGATGCGGCGCGGCCGCGCTCGACGGCGTCGCTCAGGCGCGCGCCGAAGTCGAAGTCGCGCGCCTTGTAGTTCGGCGTGTCGGCATGGGCGATGTTGGCCGCGAGCACCTCCTGGCGCTGTGCCCGGAGATGGAGCGCTTCGCGGTGGAAGCGAAACGCCGCATCCAGCTTGTCGATCATCTTTGTTCCATCTGTTGAGGCGTCGCCAGTGCACGGGGCGCAGCGACCGATGGAAAGCAAGTCTATGCATGCGGCGCGTTGGCAATCGTCCGAACAAAGGGGGGTTTCGCCTGCTGCTCGCACCTTCGCCGGCGGGGCGAATTCATAAGAATCCAGGGGCGCCGGTTGCGGCTTATCTGCACCGGCGCCCTCATTTTTCTGGCCCTCTTCTTTCGCCTTCGATGACCCTCTCGCCGCTTCGCCAACGCCTGCTGCGCACTGCCTGCGCGGTGGGGCTGTCGTGCGCGATGTCGACCGGTGCGATCGCAGGCGACGCGGCCGCGAAGGCGGTCGAGACCTACCTCCAGGTGCAAAGCGCCGGCCTGCCGGGCAAGGTGACGGTCAGCCTCGAAGGGCGCGGCACCGACGCCCTGCCCGCGTGCGAAGCCCCCGAGGTGTTCCTGCCGCCGGGCGTCACGCCGTGGGGCCGCATCTCGGTGGGCGTGCGTTGCCATGCCGAGCGGCCGTGGACGCGCTTCGTGCAGGCGCGTGTCGCGGTGGAAGGCCGCTACCTGGTGGCCGCGCGCGCCATCGACGCGGGCCGGGCGCTGGGCGCCGGCGACGTGGCCGAGCGCACCGGCGACCTCACGCGGCTGCCGCGCTCGGTGGTCACCAGCGCGGCCGAACTGGTCGGCGTGGTGAGCGCCAACCGCGTCGCGCCCGGCGCTCCGATCCGCAAGGAGCTGCTGCGCGGCGTCGCCGTGATCCAGCAGGGCCAGGCCGTGAAGGTGGTGGCGCAGGGGCCGGGTTTTGTCGTCAGCACCGAGGCCAAGGCCCTGAGCGGCGCCGCGGTGGGCGCGGTGGTGCAGGCCAGGACGCTGGACGGCCGGGTGATTCGCGGCGTGGCCGACGAGGAAGGACAGGTCCGGCTGGTGCAGTAGCAGCCGCCGCGTTGGCGCAGGCTTCACTTCATGCACGCCCTTCCTAAAGTTCTTGCACCGGCTGCCGATATACGGGTCAGCCCCTGAGGAATCACCTTGAAAATCGATCCCACCGCCCCTTCGGCCACGCCCCTGCACCGCACGCCCGCACCGGGCACGCCGGCTCCGTCGACGCCCGCCGAGGCCGTGCAGCGCCCGAAGGAAGCGGCGCCCGTTTCCGCGCTCGTCGATGCGATGCCCGCCGCCGTGGGGGGCAGCGATTTCGACGCCGCGCGCGTGGCCGCGATCCGCGAGGACATCCGCGCCGGCCGCTACGAGATCCGCCCCGAGCGCATCGCCGATGGCCTGCTGGCCAGCGTGCGCGAGCTGCTCGCACCGAAGGACGAGGCATGAGCACCTTGCTGGCGCACCTGCGCGCGGAAGCGGGCTGCATCGGGGAATTTCTCGTGGCGCTGGACCAGGAGGCGCAGGCCATGTCCGCCAGCGACTTCGACGCGCTGAACGCCATCGCCGGCCGCAAGACCGCGCTGCTGGACCGCATGGCCGAACTCGACCAACAGCGTGAATCGCTGCAGGCGGCGCTGGGCTTTGCGCCCGGCCGCGCGGGTGCGGATGCCGCCGCGGCAGCGGGCGGTGCGCCGACGCGCCAGGCCTGGAGCGAACTGCTCGCGCTCGCCGAAGACGCGCGCAACCGCAACCTGCACAACGGCACGCTCGTGTACGCGCACCTGGACTTCACGCAGCAGGCGCTGCACTTCCTGCAAGCCCGCGCCCAACCTTTCTACGGCCCCGACGGCGTGCGCAAGACGCAGGCCGGCGCGGGCACCCGGCTGGCCGCCGGCTGAACAGCAGCCGTGAACGCATCCGCACGTTTCGCCCTCCGACGCACCGCGATCCTGCGGGTGCTGATGCTGTGGCTCGCGTGCGCCGGCGCCCATGCCTTCGAACGGGCGCCCGCCGTGCGCCCGGACGACGCCATCAACCTGGGCCAGCTGCAGCCGGTGCGCGCGGCCGTCGGCGAGACGGCGCGCATCGCCTACTCGGGCGCGGCCATGGCCATTGCCATGTCGGCCGCCTACGTGCCGACGTACCGGCCGGGCGAACAGTCGATCGGCCTGGCCTTCGGCAGCTACCGGGGCTATTCGGCCGCGGCGCTGGGCTTCAAGCGCAGCTCGGGCGACGGCGACATGGCCTGGGGCATGGGCGTGTCCAGCACGGGCCGGGACTGGGGCTTCAACGCGGGCATCGGCTGGAAGCTGCCGCGCAGCACGGCCGCCGCCCGCCCCTGAGCCCACGCCATCGCCCCGGGACACCCTTCACCACCTTCGCATGGATGCCACCGACATGAAGACCTCTCCTGCCACGCCAACGCCCCGCCACGAGAAGGTCGCGCGCCGGGGAGCCCGCGCGTGATGGCCGCGCAGCAGGGCGCGCGCCGCATCGCGATGGTGGGCTGCGACGAGGCGCAGCAGGCCGGCTGGGGCAACCGCCTGCGCCTGATGGGCTGCGATCCCGTGTGCTTCGACGACAGCACGGACTTCCTGCTGGCCATCACCCAGGGCCTGCAGTTCGGCCTGCTGCTGGTGGTGCTGAAGGACGAAGGCGCCTGGCCGATCCTCACGGCGATGTGCCGCGCGCTGCGCATTCCCATCTTCCTGGTGGCGCGCGCCTCGCAACGCGACCTGCTGGTCGACGTGCTGTCGGCCGCGGGCGGCGAGACGCAGGGCGCCAGCATCGACTTCGCGGTGCTGCCCGTCGACGAGTTCGAGGTGGAGCTGCGCGTGCGCGAATCGCTGCGGCGCAACCGCACGCTGCTGCAGCCGCACGCCACAGCCGCGTGCTTCGGCGACTACCAGTTCCTGGGCGAGCGCCGCGTGGTGGTGTGCGACGGCACCGAGGTGCGCCTGAAGCCGCGCGAGTTCGAACTGGCGCTGCTGCTGTTTCGCAACGCCGGCCGGCTGCTGGAGCGCGACTGGCTGCTGGCCTCGCTGTGGGTGGATGCGCGCATCGAACGCACCAGCCGCACGCTGGACTGCTGCGTGGCCAGCATCCGCCGCAAGCTGTCGCTGCACAAGGGCGGCGAGTTCGTGCTGGTCTCGGTGTATGGACGGGGCTACGAGCTGCGGCACATGGCGCCGGCCGCGCGGTGCGCGTCGGACGTCGACGAGGCGCCGCTGATCGACACCGCGGACTTCCCGGACACCTCGAACGAGCCGGTGTGGCTCGGCGAAAGCGCGCGGGCCTGAGCATGCGCCCGCGCGACCAAAAAACCGTGACGACCTCCGGCCTCGAGGAACCACCCCGAAGGGCGGGTGCCGAAGCGTCCTCTACCAACGCCAGAAGACCGTCGCCGCCAGTATCCGCGCCTTACCTGAAGACAGGCTGAAGCCCCGCACAAAACCCTTCTGCTTCCGCACTCAGCCGCCAGTCAGTGAACGCACGTTCAATGGCGGGCACATCGTGAGGGGGAGATTCATTGCAGGACACCATGAGACTACTCGCAGAGGCATCGCTGATTCTTGCCCTGGCCATCGTCCTCGGCGGGTTGGTGCTCGGGCTGCTGGCGGGCCCGCAGGATTCCGACGACTAGTGGGGTGTCCGAGGTCGTGAAGGGTTAGCAGGTCAGTTCGCCCTGAAATAGATCCGCACGTCCGTGCAGATCGACATGCGCCATGTGTGTCGAGGTACCTCTTCTGCCGCGCGGCGGAAGTGCATGACTCCGGCCGATTGCGTCGTCGCACGCATGCCAAATCGCCTCAAAAAGCGCATCATCGTCACTGACGAACCCATGGTGTGGACTGTTCGCGAGGCAGAGCATGACTTGGTTCAAGAAGCTTGTCTGGATCGGCGCGGGACTCGCCGTGGGAGGCGGGTTTGCCCTGTTCGTGCTGGACGAACTGAAGACGTCCCGGCTGCAATCGGCCCTGTGGCGCGACCTGGCCGAGGGCGCCCGCTTCAGCGTCGAAGACGGTGCCAGCGACGCCATCCGCTTTCCCCGGACCGGCCCCTACGACGAGCGGCTGGGCTACCACCAGCTGCCGGGCTACATCGACCGCCTGGCGCCGCAGGGCTATGTCGTCACCCGCCAGGCCCGCATGTCGCCGCGGCTGATCGAACTGCAGGACTACGGGCTCTTCGCGCCCTACCGTGAGAAAAACCAGGCCGGCCTGACCGTGCGCGACTGCCGGGACACGGCGCTGCTGCACACCCGCGTGCCCCAGCGCGCCTACGAGCGCTTCGAGGAGGTGCCGCCGCTGCTGGTGAGCGCCCTGCTCTTCGTCGAAGACCGCCACCTGCTGGACGCGCAGCCGCTGCAGCGCAACCCCGCGATCGATCCGGAACGCTTCGCCAAGGCGGCGCTCGAGCAGGCGCTGCGCGCGGTCGGCCTGGGCCAGACGGCGACGGGCGGCAGCACGCTGGCCACCCAGCTCGAGAAGTACCGCCATTCGCCGCAGGGCCGCACCGGCTCGGTCGGCGACAAGCTGCGCCAGATGGCCTCGGCCTCGCTGCGTGCCTACCAGGACGGCGACGACACGCAGGCGCGGCGCCGCCAGATCGTCGTCGACTACCTCGACACCGTGCCGCTGGCCGCGCGCCCGGGCATGGGCGAGGTGCACGGGCTGGGCGACGGCCTGTGGGCCTGGTACGGGCGCGACTTCGGCGAGGTCAACCGCCTGCTGGCCGACAACGCGGAAGAGGCCGCAGCGCCCACGGACGAGGCGCTGCGGCAGCAGGCCGAGGCCTTCAAGCAGGCGCTGTCGCTGATGATCGCGCAGCGCCGCCCGTCGCAGCACCTGCTCGGCGACGGCGTCGGCCTAGCGCGGTTGACCGACAGCTACCTGCGGCTGATGGCCGAGGCCGGCCTGATCTCGCCCACGCTGCGCGACGCGGCGCTGCCGCTGTCCTTGCACCTGCAGCCACCGCTGCCGCCGACGCCCCGGCCCGACTTCGTGCAGCGCAAGGCCTCGACCGCGCTGCGCACCCACATCGGCACGCTGCTCGACGTGCCGCGGGCCTACGACCTGGAGCGCCTGGACCTCGAGGCCGAGACCAGCCTGGACGGCGAGGCGCAGGCGCTGGTGGCGCGCGTGCTGGCCGGCCTGCGCACGCCCGCCGCGACGAAGGCCGCGGGGCTGGTGGGCTCCCACATGCTCGACCCGGGCGCCGACCCCAGCCCGCTGATCTACAGCTTCACGCTGTTCGAGCGCAGCGCCGGGACCAACCTGCTGCGTATCCAGGCCGACAACATCGACCAGCCGTTCGACGTGAACCAGGGCGCGCGGCTGGACCTGGGCTCGACCGCCAAGCTGCGCACCCTGGTGAGCTACCTGGAGCTCGTGGCCGAGCTGCACGCGGGCTGGGTCGACCTGAGCCCGGCCCAGCTGTCGGCACTGGCGCCGAACCCGCGCGACCCGCTGGGCATGTGGGCGCGGCAGTACCTCCTGCGCACCAAGGATCGGCGTCTTGCGCCGATGCTGGAGGCGGCGATGGAGCGCAAGTACTCGGCGAACCCGGGCGAGGCCTTCTTCACCGGCGGCGGCCTGCACCAGTTCGAGAACTTCGAGCGCTCGCGCAACAGCAGTTCGATGACCGTGCGCGAAGGCTTCAAGCATTCGGTCAACCTGGTGTTCATCCGCCTGATGCGCGACCTGGTGCGCCACCGCATGTTCGGTGGCGCGTCGGGCGCCGAGCGCCTGCTGAAGGACCCTGCCGACCCGGGCCGGCGCGAGTTGCTTGCGCGCTTTGCCGACCGCGAAGGCTCGGCCTTCCTCACCCGCTTCCATCGCAAGTACCAGCACCTGCCGGCCGCGGACGCCGAGGCGCTGTTGCTGCGCGGCCTGAAGCCGTCGGCACCGCGCCTGGCGAGCGTGCTGTTCACCATCGAGCCCGAGGCCGACGACGCACGGCTCGACGCGCTCCTGGTGCAGCGGCTGGGCCGCAGCGCCGACTCGCCGCGCGCATTGGGGGCGCTGCGCCGCACCTACGCCGGCCTGTCGCTGGCCGATCGCGGGTATGTCGCGCGCGTGCATCCGCTGGAGCTCTGGCTGGTCGGCTACCTGCGGCGCCACCCCGGCGCCTCGCTGACCGAGGTGCTGGACGCGAGCGTGCGCGAACGCCAGGAGGTCTACGCCTGGCTCTTCAAGACGCGCCACAAGAGCGCGCAGGACAGGCGCCTGCGCGAGCTGATCGAGCTCGACGCCTTCGCGCAGATTCACCGCTCATGGCAGCGCGTGGGTTACCCCTTCGCATCGCTGACGCCGTCTTATGCGAGCGCGATCGGCGCCTCGGGCGACCGGCCGGCCGCCCTGGCGGAGCTGATGGGCATCCTCGCGAACGACGGCGTGCGGCTGCCCACGCAACGGGTCGGCGCCTTGCATTTCGCGCGCGACACGCCCTACGAGACACGGCTGGAGCCGCGCCATGCGAGCGCACAGCAGGTGCTGCCCGCCGAGGTGGCCGCCACGGTGCGCCGTGCCTTGGTCGAGGTGGTGAACGACGGCACCGCACGGCGGCTGAAGGGCGCACTGCTGGATGAGAACGGCCGCGCCCTCGAGATCGGCGGCAAGACCGGCACCGGCGACCACCGCTACGAACAGACCGGCCGCGGCGGACGGGTGATTTCGCAGCGCAAGATCGACCGCTCGGCCACCTTCGTGTTCATGATCGGCGACCGCTACTTCGGCACGATCCTGGCCTACGTGCACGAGCCCCATGCCGCGCGCCATCGGTTCACGAGCGCACTGCCAACCCAGCTGCTGAAGTCGCTGGGGCCGCAGTTGCTGCCGGTGCTGCAGCGCAGGGGGTGCGGGGGGCCGCAGCGGTCGCCATGAGGCGACATGGGCGGCCCAAAGACAAAGCCCCTGTAGCAGGGCTGCTACAGGGGCTTGAATCTGGAGGAGAGGGAGGGATTCGAACCCTCGGTACTATCGCTAGTACGCCTGATTTCGAGTCAGGTACATTCGACCACTCTGCCACCTCTCCGGTGCTGTCGAGCCTCAGATTATAGCCAGAAAAATCTGACTTTTGACGCCCTGCGCTTCAACCGCGCAAAACTTCGAGGCCGCCGAGGTACGGACGCAACGCCGCCGGCACATTGATCGAGCCGTCTTCGTTCTGGTGGTTCTCAAGCACAGCGACCAGCGCACGGCCCACGGCCAGGCCGGAGCCGTTGAGGGTGTGCACCAGCTCGTTCTTGCCCTGGGCGTTCTTGAAACGGGCCTGCAGGCGGCGCGCCTGGAAGGCTTCGCAGTTCGACACCGAGCTGATCTCGCGGTACGTGTTCTGCGCGGGCAGCCACACCTCGAGGTCGTAGGTCTTGGTGGAACCGAAACCCATGTCGCCGGTGCACAGCAGCACCACGCGGTACGGCAGCTCCAGCGCCTGCAGCACGGCTTCGGCGTGACCGGTCATCTGCTCGAGCGCGTCGTAGCTCTTCTCGGGGTGCACGATCTGCACCATCTCGACCTTGTCGAACTGGTGCTGGCGGATCATGCCGCGCGTGTCGCGCCCGGCGCTGCCGGCCTCGGAGCGGAAACACGGCGTGTGGGCCGTGAGCTTGATGGGCAGTTGCGCCTCGGGCACGACCTCGTCGCGCACGAAGTTGGTCAGCGGCACTTCGCTGGTCGGGATGAGGTACAGCGCCGAGTGGTCGGGCGCGGGCTCGCCGTCCTGGCCGCCCTTCTTCGCGGCGAACAGGTCGCCTTCGAACTTGGGCAGCTGGCCGGTGCCGCTGAGCGTGGCCGCATTGACCACGTAGGGCACGTAGCACTCGGTGTAGCCGTGCTGTTCGGTCTGCAGGTCGACCATGAACTGGGCCAGCGCACGGTGCAGGCGGGCGATCGGGCCCTTCATGACGGTGAAGCGCGAGCCCGAGAGCTTGGCGCCCATCTCGAAATCGAGCCCCAGCGGCGCGCCGAGGTCGACGTGGTCCTTGGGCGCGAAGGCCAGCGGCGTGGCGTTGGCGCCGGCGCCGCCCTGGGGCGCCCAGCGGCGCATCTCGACGTTGCCGGTTTCGTCTTCACCGAGCGGCACGCTGGCGTGCGGCAGGTTGGGCACGGCCAGCAGCAGCGCGTGCAGCTCGGGCTGGATTTCCTCGAGGCGCTTGGATTGCGATTCCTGCTCGGCCTTGAGCGCGTTGACCTCGGCCATGAGCGCGTCGACCGACTCGCCCTTGGCCTTGAGCGGGCCGATCTGCTTGTTCAGCGTGTTGCGGCGCGCCTGGATTTCCTCGGTGCGGGTCTGCAGCGTCTTGCGCTCGGCCTCGAGCGCGGTGAACGCCGAGACGTCGAGGTAGGGCTGGTTCTTCTTGCGTTTTTCGAGGCCGGCCACAGCGGAGGCCAGGTCTTTGCGGAGCAGGGTGATGTCGAGCATGGGGAGATTTTAGGTGGGCGCCCGGCCCGCGCCCGCCCTCCCCGCTCGCACGCCTGCGGCGACTCAGGCGACCGTGGCCGGATCGACGTTCGCCCCGCAGATGATCAGGCACACCTTCTCGCCCTCGCGCGGCACGTAGGCGCCGGTCTGCAGCGCCGCCAGCGGCAGCGCGGCGGCCGGTTCCACGGCGAGCTTCAGTTCTTTCCACAGCCACTGCTGGGCGGCGCGGATCGCGTCGTCGGACAGCAGCAGCGCGTCGCGCACCTGCTGCTGCGTGATCTCCCAGGCGATGGCGCCGATGCGGCGCGCGCCGAGCGAATCGGCCGCGATGCCGCCGACGTCCACGTCGACGGGCTCGCCGGCCTCGCGGGCGCGGAACAGCGTCGGGGCCTTCTCGGGCTCGAGCGCCACCACGCGGGCGCGCTGCTCGAACCAGCCGGCCAGGCCGCCGATCAGGCCACCGCCGCCCACGCTCACCAGCACGGCGTCGGGCAGGCCGCCCTGCGCCTCGATCTCGCGGCCGAGCGTGCCGGCGCCGGCCACCACTTCGGGCTGGTCGTAGGCATGGGTGAGCAAGGCACCCGTTTCCTTCTGGCGTGCCAGGCAGGCGGCCAGCGCGTCGGGGTACAGCTCGCCGACCACGACCACTTCGGCGCCCAGCGCCCGCAGGCGTGCGCGCTTGGCTTCGGGCGACACGCCCGGCAGGAACACCTGGCAGGGCACGCCCAGCGCCTTGGCGGCGGCCGCCGTGGCAATGCCGGCGTTGCCGCCCGAGGCCACGATCACGCCCGCGGCGGGGATGTCGTTGGCCAGCAGGCGGTTCATCATGCCGCGGGCCTTGAAGCTGCCGCTGACCTGCATGTGCTCCAGCTTGAGCCAGACTTCGGCGCCGGGCGCGGCCACGCCCAGGGCGGCGGCCGGCAGCTTCCACAGCGGCGTTTCACGCAGGAAATGGCCGGCGCGTTCGCCCAGCCTGCGGGAGGCGCTCTCGATGTCGGAGCGCCAATCGGTGTTTGTCATGATGTTCAGGAGATGTGCCCAGGGGGCGGGATGTCGTCGAGCTTGAGGCCCTTGGGAAGCGGGAACTTGATGGTTTCCTCGATGCCGTCCATCTTGCGCACCGACACGGCGCCGAAGGCGCGCACGCGCTCGATCACCTCGTGCACCAGCACCTCGGGCGCCGAGGCGCCGGCGGTGAGGCCGATGCGCGACTTGCCCTCGAACCATTCGGGCTTGAGTTCGTCGGCCGAGTCGACCATGTAGCTCTCGGTGCCCAGGCGCTGCGCCAGCTCGCGCAGGCGGTTGCTGTTGGAGCTGGTGGGGCTGCCGACCACGATCACGAGATCGACCTGCGGGCTCATGATCTTCACCGCGTCCTGGCGGTTCTGGGTGGCGTAGCAGATGTCCTGCTGCTTGGGCTCGCGCACGTTCGGGAAGCGCGCGCGCACGGCGGCGGCGATCTCGGCGGCGTCGTCCACGCTGAGCGTGGTCTGCGTGACCACGGCGAGCTTCTCGGTCTGCAGGGGCGAGGCGTTGGCCACGTCGGCCACGTCTTCCACGAGGTGGATGCCGCTCGACAGCTGGCCCATCGTGCCCTCGACCTCGGGGTGGCCCTTGTGCCCGATCATGATGAATTCGTAGCCCTCTTTCGCGAGCTTGGCCACCTCGACGTGCACCTTGGTCACGAGCGGGCAGGTGGCGTCGAAGATCGAGAAGCCGCGGTCGCGCGCCTCCTGCTCCACCGCCTTGCTCACGCCGTGCGCGCTGAACACCAGCGTGGAGCCGGGCGGCACGTCGGAGAGCTCCTCGATGAAGATCGCGCCCTTGGCCTTGAGCTCGTTCACCACGTAGGTGTTGTGCACGATCTCGTGGCGCACGTAGATCGGCGCGCCGAACTTGGCGAGGGCGCGCTCGACGATCTCGATGGCGCGGTCCACGCCGGCGCAGAAGCCGCGCGGCTCGGCCAACAGGACTTCTTCGATGTTCGGGTTCATAGCACGCCGATCAGCTTCACTTCGAAGGTGACGGGCTGGCCTGCCAAGGGGTGGTTGAAGTCGAAGCGCACGCCGGTCTCGTTCGACTCGACGACCGCGCCCGCGTAGCTGCCCGAGCCGTCGGGCGTGGGGAACTGCACCACGTCGCCGACGGCGTACTGCTCGTCGGGGTCGCCCATCTGGGCCAGCAGCTTGCGCGCCACCCATTGCTGCATGTCGGGGTTGCGCTCGCCGAAGGCCTCGCCGGCGGGCAGCTCGAAAGTGGCGTGCGCGCCCTCTTCCATGCCCATCAGGCGCTGCTCCATGGCCGGCGAGAGCTCGCCGGTGCCCAGCGACAGCGTGGCGGGCTTGTCGGCGAAGGTGTTGATGATGTCGCCCGCCGGACCGGCCAGCCGGTAGTGCAGGGTCAGGAAGGAGCCGGAAGTCACAACTTGGGACATGGGTGCAGCGAAGGTGGGCAAAGACGAGGGAGGTGTCCCGATAAACTGACCCTCATTTTAAGGATCGGGGCAACATCTCGCCCCGGCCCAGGTTTCTGCAGGGTTTCATGGCATTCAAGGATCTCCCTCTCGACGCCCGGCCGCGCGAAAAGCTCATCGCGCGGGGCGCCGCCGCGCTGGCCGACGCCGAGCTGCTGGCGCTGCTGCTGCGCACCGGCGTGGCCGGCAAGAACGTGCTCCAGCTGGCCCAGCAACTGCTCGAACGCTTCGGCGGGCTGTCGGGGCTGCTGCACACCGCGCCCGATGACCTCAAAGAGGTCAAGGGCATGGGCGGCAGCGCCAAGCGCTCCGAACTCACGGCGGTGCTCGAACTGGCGCGCCGCGCCATGGGCGAGCGCCTGAAGGAGCGCACGGTGTTCGACTCGCCCGAGGCGGTCAAGCAGTACCTGCAGATGCACATCGGCTCGCGCCCGCACGAGGTGTTCGCGGTGCTGTTCCTCGACGTGCAGCACCGCCTGCTCACGCTCGAGGAGCTGTTTCGCGGCACGCTCACGCAGACCAGCGTCTACCCGCGCGAGGTCGTCACCCGCGCGCTGCACCACCAGGCCGCGGCCGTGGTGCTGGCCCACAACCACCCCAGCGGCAGCATCGAGCCCTCGCGTGCCGACGAATCGCTCACGCAGACGCTGCGCGCCGCGCTGGCGCTGGTCGACGTGCGCGTGCTCGACCACGTCATCGTGAGCCCGGGCCAGAGCTTCTCGATGGCGGAACGGGGGCTGCTCTGATGGCGTCGTCTTCTTCGCGTCCCCCGGCCCTGAAGAACCTGGCCGACCTCAAGCAGGTGCAGCGCGTGCTCGCCGAAACCCGCGAGCGCGAGGCCGCGGAGGCTGCCGCGCGCGCCGCGGCCGAGCGCAAGCGCGCCGCCGAGAAAGACCTGTTCACGCGCGCCATCGGCGCCACCGAGCCGCTGCGCCGCAAGGCCGCCGTGGCGCTCGCGCCCGAGCCGCCCGCGCCCATTCCGTTTCAGCACCAGCTCGACGAGCAGCGCGTGCTGCGCGAGTCGCTGTCCGACGAGTTCGACGTGACCACGCTGCTCGACGTCGACGACGCCATGAGCTTTCGCCGCCCCGGCATCGGCACCGACATCACGGCGCGGCTGCGCAAGGGCGACTGGGCGATCCAGGGGCAGGTCGACCTGCACGGCCTGCGCAGCGACGAGGCGCGCGAGGCGCTCGGCGGCTTCATCCGCAACGCCCACAAGCAGGGGCTGCGCTGCGTGCGCGTGGTGCACGGCAAGGGCCTGGGCTCGCCCGGCAAGCAGCCGGTGCTCAAGACCAAGACGCAGCGCTGGCTGATCCAGAAGAACGAGGTGATCGCCTTCGTGCAGGCCAAGCCGGCCGAAGGCGGGGCCGGGGCGCTGGTGGTGCTGCTGGCGCCCGTGCGGCGCTGACACGGCGCCGCACGGGCCCTGCCCTTACTTGCTCAGATCGACCTTGTAGACCGAGCGGCCCTTGCCACTTTCATCGTCCGCCTTCAGCAGCGAGATGTTCGTCAACCCCGCGTCCGTGGCCGCGCTCAATTGCCCCTGGCCCGACGTGATCGTCACGTTGCCCGCGGTCGTCACCTTGGTGAAGCGCCAGCTGCGCGCCGCGCCGTCGGCCGCGCGCGTGATCGTCTTCTTCGCCTTGATGTACGCGATCAGCACGTCGCGGTTCGCATCGGGCGAGGCGTAGATCGTCGCGCGCCCGTCCAGCGCCGGAATGAAGCTCGCACCGCTGGTCGCGCGGTAGTTGTTCGTGGCAATCACGAACTCCTTCGCCGGGTCGATGGGCGCGCCCAGGTACATGAGGTTCTTGATGCGGCTGCCCACGGCCTGCGTCACGTCGATCTCGTACTGCATGTCGGGCGTGGTGAACATGTCGAAGTTGTAGCCCGGGAAGGTGCTGATCAGCGGCTGGTCGGTCGTGAGCGCCGGGTCGATCCTGTTGAAGCGCTTGGCCGCGGCTTCGAGCCAGCCCTTGATCTCGGCACCCGTCACCTTCACCGCGTACACCGTGTTCGGGTACAGGTACAGGTCGGCCGCGCTGAAGATCGCCAGGTTGCCCACGGCCACGTCGGTGTAGTCGCGCCCGCCTTCGAAGCCCGACTTGAAGGGTGCGCTCACCGACAGCACCGGCAGGCCCGCGTACTGCGGCAGGCTGGCCTGGATGTAGGTCTTCACATAGTCGGCCTGGGCCTGGTTCACGATCTGGATCGCGCCCGGGTCGCCCACGTCGGCGAAGAAGGTGTTCATGCGGAAGTCGGTGCTACCGATCGGCGTCTTCACGTAGTCGATCGCGGCCTGGTGCTGGGTGTCGACCAGCGGCGCCACGCTCGGGTCGGCATCGACGTACACGGCCTTGCCCGCGCCGTCCTTGCCGGTTTGCGTGGAGCGTGCCTCGACCAGCGTCTTGGTCTTGTCCACGCCCCAGGCCTTGCCGTCCCACACGAGCTCTAGCTTCACGAGGCCCAGCGCCTTGCCCCACGAACTGGGCATCACGGCCGGCACGCCGTTGACGGTGCCGGCGGCGTTGTCCACGCCGGGCTGCGTGTAGCCGGGCTTGGCGCCGCGGTCGGGGAACAGGCCGTGCTGGTGGCCCATCATGAGCACGTCGATGCCGGGCACCTTCGACAGGTACAGGCCCGGGCTTTCCATCGTCGGCGAATACGGCGAGGCATCGAGGCCGCCGTGCTGCAGCGCGACCACGATGTCGGCGCCCTTCTCGCGCAGCTCGGGCACATAGCGCTTGGCCGCTTCGACCGCGCCTTCGGTGCGCAGCTTGCCTTCGAGAAAGCGCTTGTCCCAGTTCATGATGCCGGGCGTGGTGAAGCCGATCACGCCGACCTTCACCGGCACCGTCACGCTCTTGCCGTCCGGCGCGGTGGCGGTGAACTGCTTGGTGACGATGGTGTAGGGCGCCACGAGCGGCTTGCCGCTCTTGAGGCTGTGCACGTTGGCCACCACCATCGGGAAGCTCGGGCCTGCGCACTTCTTGCTGCCGTCCACGCCCTCGACATCGAGACCGCCGCCGAGCACCTGGTTGAGGAAGTCCAGGCCGTAGTTGAACTCGTGGTTGCCCAGTGTGCCGGCGTCATAGCCGGTGGCGTTCATCACCTTGTACATCGACAGCGGCTGCGTGCACGGGATGCGGCTGACCAGCGCCTCGTAGTCGGCCAGCGCGGTGCCCTGGATGGTGTCGCCGTTGTCGAACAGCATCGTGTTCGCGAACTCCTTGCGCGCGGCGTTGATGAGCGTCGCGGTGCGCTCGTAGCCGTACGACTTGTCTTCGGCGAGCTTGAAGTAGTCGTAGCTGCGCACGTTGAAGTGCAGGTCGGTCGTTTCGAGCAGCGCGACCGTGGTGCGCGTGCCGGCGGCCACGGGCGCCGGGGCGGGTGCGGGCGCCGGGGGCGGAACGATCGGGGGGAACGTGGTGCCGCCTCCGTTGCCACCGCCACAGGCGGTGAGCACGGCGGCCAGGACGGCGGCACAGGTGGACATGGGGGCGAGGCGCGCCAGCGACGCGGCCACTGCGTTGTTCATCGAGAGGTCTCCCTGCGGATATGAGGAAGGACCAGTCTCCGAAAGCCGGGTGACAGACCGGTGAATCCAGGCCTGTCGTGCAGCGCCGTTGCGACAGCGGTTACGTCAGGTGATTCTTTAGTGGTACCGCCGCGTCCGCCACCGCCTCGGGCGCGGGGCTGCGGCCCGCTTCGAGCAGCTTGCGGCTCATCATGTGATCGACCGGCGCGTTCACCGATTCGACGCACACGAGCTGGCCGTCGACGTAGTGGAACAGCGAGAACGCCTCGGGCTTCGGCCCCGCGCGGCGCACGCTCACCAGGCCCAGCGTGCCTTCGGCCGGCATCAGGCCCGCCATCTGCAACCGCAGGCCGCCCTGGTCGGACCAGAACCACGCGACCGCGTCGTGATCGCGTGCGGCGCCGGTCAGCGTGGCCACGGCCGTGCGCGCCTGGTCGTTCGCGTTCTGCACCGATTCGAGCCGCAGCGCGCGGCCTGCGCGGCGGTCGGGGAAGCGCGTGCAATCGCCCACCGCGAGCACATCGACCGCGCTGGTCTGCATGTGGCCGTCGACCACGATGCCGTCGGCGCATTCGAGGCCCGCGGCCTGCGCGAGCGCGGTCTCGGGCACCGCGCCGATGCCCAGCAGCAGCAGGTCGATGGGCTGCTTCACGCCGTTGACCTCGACCGACACGAGCCGGTCGCCCACGACCTCGAAGGCGCCGGTCTGCGCACCCAGCACGATGTCGATGCCGGCCGCGCGGTGCGTGGCCAGCACGTGCGCCGACAGCTCGGGCGACACGGCGCGGCCCAAGAGGCGCGGCGCGCACTCGATCACCTGCACGCGCTTGCCCAGCGCTTGCGCGGTCGCTGCCACTTCGAGGCCGATGAAGCCGCCGCCCAGCACCGTGACCTGCTGTGCATCCGCCAGCCGCGTGCGCAGGCGATGTGCTTCGTCGGCGGCGCGCAGGCTCGCGACGTTCTCCAGGCCTTGCGGCAGGCCGGGCATCTGGCGTGCGCGCGTGCCGGTGGCCAGCACCAGGCGCTCCCACGGCAGCACCGCGCCCGAACGCAGCGTGACGGTGTGTGCCTCGCGGTCGATGGCCACGGCGGCGTCGCCCAGGTGCAACGTGATGCCCGCTTCGCGGTACCAGTCGGCGGCCTTGTGCGGCTGCGTGGTTTCTTCGGCGCTCTTGAGGAAGGCCTTCGACAGCGGCGGGCGGTGATACGGCTCGCAGGCCTCTTCGCAGACCAGGTGCACGCGCGCGCCCTGCCCGGCTTCCGCCAGGCCGGCGCAGAGCTGGGCCGCGGCGTGGCCGCCGCCGATGATGACGATGGAATTCATGGACAAAGATCCTTCGAGTCGTTGTGTATGTGGTTCATTCGACGGCCTGGCCCCTTCGTGGAACACCGCGGAACCGGCTTTGCCGGGCCGCTGGTGTTGCCCCCGGCAGGGGGTTGGCGAAGCGACACGAAGTGCGCATAGCCTGGGGGCGAGCCTGATCTATTCGCCGCGGTTGCGCATCCAGTCGGCGGTCTTGAAGAAGGAATCGCGCAGGCGTGCGCGCAGGTCTTCAGGCACGCCGGTCTCGCCCATCGCCTGGTCCATGCAGGCCAGCCACTGGTCGCGTTCCTTGATGCCGATGCTGTGGCCGCCGATGGCCTGCGGCAGGTGCCGCGCGCGCAGCATGGGGTGGCCGAAGCGGTCGGTGTAGTGGGCGGGCCCGCCGAGCCAGCCGCACAGGAACCAGAAGAGGCGCTGGCGCGCGTTGTCCAGGTCGGTGCCGTGCACGGCGCGCAGTTGCGCGTAGGCCGGCTCGAGGTCCATCAGGTCGTAGAAGCGCTCGACCAGCGCCGCCACCTTCGGCTCGCCGCCGATCCACTCGAAGGGCGTGCCGGCGGGCGGTTTGTCTTGAATCTGCATGAAAGCGAGTATCCCCTCGGGTCCGCTCTAGAGTTGGATCAGATCGGGAATGCCCACATCGGTGCTCACGTCGGCCGTGTAGTCCACGCCCTCGACGGCAAAGCCGAACAAGCGCAGGAACTCGGTCTTGTAGCCCGCGAAATCGGTCAACTCGTTGAGGTTCTCGCCGGTGACCTGCGGCCAGAGCTCCTGCACGCGCGCCTGCACCTGCGGCGCCAATTCCTTGTAGTCGGCGCGAAGGCGGCCTTCGTCGTCCAGGTGCGGCGTGGCGCCGTACAGGCTGTCGGCGTACAGGCCGTGCACCTGCTCGATACAGCCTTCGTGCGTGCCTTCGGCCTTCATCACCTTGAACAGCAGCGACAGGTACAGCGGCATCATCGGAATGGCCGAGCTGGCCTGCGTGACCACCGCCTTCAGCACCGACACGCGCGCGTCGCCGCCCTTGGCGGCCAGCTGCGCGCGGATGTCCAGCACCTTCTCGTCCAGATCCTTCTTGGCGGCGCCGATGGAGCCGTTCCAGTAGATGTCGTGCGTGATCTGCTCGCCCAGGTAGGTGAAGGCCGTGGTCTTGGCGCCGTCGGCCAGCACGCCGGCCTGCTGCAGCGCGTCGATCCACATCTGCCAGTCTTCGCCGCCCATGACGGCGACGGTGTTGTCGATTTCTTCCTGCGTGGCGGGCTCGAGCACCGACTCCTTCACGGTCCCGCTGTCGGTGTCCAGGCCGCGCAGCGTCACGGCCTTGCCGATGGGCTTGAGCACGGAGTTGAAGACCTGGCCCGTCTTGGGGTGCGTGCGGCGCGGCGCGGCCAGGCTGTAGACCACGAGGTCGACCTGGCCGAGGTCGGCGCGGATGGTCTCGATGGCCTGCTGCTTCACCGCGTCGGAAAAGCCGTCGCCGTTGATCGTCTTGGCGTAGCGCCCCTCGGCCGTGGCGGCGCGGTGGAAGGCGGCGGTGTTGTACCAGCCGGGCGAGCCGGGCTTGGTCGCGCTCCCCGCGCGC
The DNA here is from genome assembly GCF_059416345.1 of Variovorax sp. GW821-FHT09D07. Lineage (NCBI taxonomy): Bacteria > Pseudomonadati > Pseudomonadota > Betaproteobacteria > Burkholderiales > Comamonadaceae > Variovorax > Variovorax sp. GW821-FHT09D07. The sequence continues at coordinate 235,102 of NZ_JBWKOY010000002.1, read as the reverse complement.
TCGAAGCACACGCCCAGCGTGTCGGCGCCGCAGCCGAAGGCCGCGGTGATGCGCGCGGCCAGGCCGTAGCCCGTGGACGCGCCGATCACCAGCACGCGCTGGGCGCCGCCCGCGATGGGGGGCCTGGCTTTGACGTACGCGATCTGTTGCCGGACATTGGCTTCGCAGCCCACGGGGTGGGTGGTGACGCAGATGAAGCCGCGCACGCGGGGTTGGATGATCATGAAAAGCTCGCTCGGTAAGACATTCGGGGGACGGCGGCGGGGCACGTCGCGGCGTCGCGAATTTAACCCAGCCGGCAACAGGCCGATTCATCAGCCCCATATGCATATGTCGATTGACGATTTAATAATCTTGGGTTTTATTGATATGGTTCCGGCCTGAATTTCACTCTGGAGAGAGGACGATCCCCACCATGCGCCACACCCTGCTTGCCGCGGCCCTTGCCGCTTCCGCCCTCCTGACCGGCGTTGCCGCCCATGCGGACCAGCTCGCCGACATCAAGAAGAAGGGCGAACTCGTGGTCGGCGTGCTCGGCACCGACGAGCCCGCCACCTTCATCGATCCGAAGACGCGCCAGATCGTCGGCTACGAGGTCGACCTGGTGAACGCCATCGCGAAGAAGATCGGCGTGAAGCCGGTGCTCAAGCAGATCGCCGTGGCCGCGCGCATTCCCGAGCTGCAGCAGGGCCACGTGGACCTGGTGGCCGCCGGCCTCACGCACAACAAGGAGCGCGAGGCGCAGATCGACTTCTCGCTCACCACCTTCGTCACCGGCCAGAAGGCCATCGTGAAGAAGACCAGCGGCATCACCGAGGTGCCGCAGCTCGGCGGCAAGAAGGTGCTGACCATCCGCGGCGGCACGCAGGAGCCCAACATCCGCAAGGCCGTGCCCACCGCCGAGGTCGTGACCTTCGACACCAGCCAGCAGGCCTTCCAGGCGCTGCAGCAGGGCAAGGGCGTGGGCTACGTCGACGACGAGGCCGCGCTGCTGCGCAGCTACGCCAAGCTGGGCCCGCAGAAGGCGCAGTACGTGGTGCTCAAGCAGAACCTGAGCACCGAGTCGCTGGCCATCGGCATCAAGAAGGGCGAAAGCGGCCTGAAGACCGTGGTGGACGACACGCTGCGCGAGCTCGAGAAGTCGGGTGAAGCGCAGAAGATCTTCATCAAGTGGTACGGCCCGAACACGGCGTCGGGCTTCCAGACGCGCGACTTCAAGCTCGAGACCGACAAGATCGACTGAGCCCGCGCGCTCGGCACACCAGGGGCGGGCCGCCATGCGACCCGCCCTTCGCTTTTGAGCGGCACGGCGCGCATGCGTACCATGTGCGCCCCGGCGCCTTTCGCCGTGCCTCCCGTTTCCCATGCCCCTGTTCGACTATTCGCTGCTGCTGACCGGCCAGTACCACGACATGCTGGTCGCGGGCCTGTGGCTGTCGCTGCAGCTGCTCGCGGTCTCGCTCGTCTTCGCGCTGCCGCTGGCGCTGGTGGTGGCGCTGCTGCGGCTCTCGCCGCTGGCGCCGCTGCGCTGGCTCGGCTTTGCGTACGTGGAATCGATCCGCAACATCCCGCTGCTGGCCCACATGCTGTTCTGGTACTTCGGCGCGCCCGAGCTGCTGCCCGAAGGCATCAAGACCTGGCTCTATGAAGGCCACATCGAGGCCTACAGCGCGATCGTGGCGCTGTCGCTGTACACGGCGGCCTTCATGGCGGAGGACATCCGCAGCGGCATCCGCTCGATCCCGGCCGTGCAGTTCGAGGCCGGCCGCGCGCTGGGCTTCAGCTTCCTGGCCACCATGCGCCGCGTGGTGCTGCCGCAGGCATTGCGCGTGACCGTGCCGCCGCTCATCTCGCAGACCCTGAGCCTGTGGAAGAACACCTCGATCGCCACGGTGATCGGTGTGGCCGAGCTGATGTACCAGGCCGGGCAGGTCGAGAGCGCCACCTTCCGCAGCTTCGAGTCGTTCGCGTTCGCGAGCGCAGCGTACCTGACGGTGTCGCTGGCGATCACCGGCCTGGCGACCTGGTACCACCACCGTTTCCCGGTGCGGACCATCTGAGGCGTTGATGACATGCTAGAGATCATCCACGACTACTGGGTCTACTTCCTCATCGGCCAGTACCCGAACGGCCCGCTCGGCGGCCTGGTGCTCACGCTGCTGCTGGCCTCGTGCGGGCTGGTGCTCGCGCTGCCGCTGGGCATCGTGCTCGGCCTGGCGCGCGTGAGCCCGTGGCGCTGCGTGCGCTGGCCCGTCACGGCGCTGGTGTTCGTGGTGCGCGGCCTGCCGCTCCTGATGGTGATCTTCTGGGCCTACTTCTTCCTGCCCAGCGTCACGGGCGTGAAGACCGACCAGTTCACCACCATGCTGATCGCGCTCGTGATCTTCGATGCCGCCTACCTCGCCGAGATCGTGCGCGCCGGCATCCAGGGGCTGCCGCGCGGGCAGATGGAAACCGCGCGCGCGCTCGGCCTGAGCTACTTCGGCGCGATGCGCCTCGTGGTGCTGCCGCAGGCGCTGCGCAGCATGCTGCCCTCGCTGGTGAACCAGTTCGTCTCGACCATCAAGGAGACCTCGCTGGGCTACATCATCGGGCTGGCCGAGGTGTCGTTCATCGCCACGCAGATCAACACGCAGGTGTTCACCAAGCCGGCGCAGATCTACCTGATCCTGGGCCTGACCTACTTCATCCTGTGCTTCGGCCTCTCGCGCTTCGCCTACTGGCTGGAGCGCCGGCTCGCGCGCCGCGGCCTTCCCGCCGCGCCTCTCAAGGTGCCCGCATGATCGAACTCGAAAAAGTCAACAAGTGGTACGGCAGCTACCACGCGCTGGTCGACGTGACCGAGACCATCCACAAGGGCGAGGTGGTCGTGGTGTGCGGGCCCTCGGGCTCGGGCAAGTCGACGCTGATCCGCACCTTCAACCGGCTGGAGCCGATCCAGTCGGGCCGCATCACGCTCGACGGGCAGGACATCCACGCGCCCGGCCTGGACGTGAACGCGTTCCGCTCGCGCATCGGCTTCGTGTTCCAGCAGTTCAACCTGTTCCCGCACCTGAGCGTGCTGCAGAACTGCACCATGGCGCCGATGCAGCTGCACGGCCTGTCGCGCAAGGAGGCCGACGCGCGCGCGATGGCGCTGCTGGAGCGCGTGGGCCTGGCCAACAAGGCCAATGCCTGGCCCGGCGAGCTGTCGGGCGGCCAGCAGCAGCGCGTGGCCATTGCGCGCGCGCTCGCCATGAAGCCGCCGCTGATGCTGTTCGACGAGCCCACCAGCGCGCTCGACCCCGAGATGGTCGGCGAGGTGCTGCTGGTGATGCGCGACCTCACGCGCGACGGCATGACCATGGTGTGCGTCACGCACGAGATGGGCTTCGCGCGCGAGGTGGCCGACCGCGTGCTCTTCATGGACCAGGGCCAGGTGCTCGAACGCGCCACGCCCGACGATTTCTTCAACCGCCCGCAGCACCCGCGTGCGCAGCAGTTCCTGTCCGACATCCGTTCGCCTTTTTCGAGAGACGCATGACCGACCCATCTCTTCCCCTCATCGACGTCGCGCCGCTCGTGGCCGGCACGCCCGAACGCGCACGCGTGGCGGCGCAGATCGGCGACGCCTGCCGCGCGCATGGCTTCTTCTATGTCACGGGCCACGGTGTCGACGCCGCGCTGGTCCAGCGGCTCGAAGACCTGAGCCACCAGTTCTTCGACCTGCCCGGAGAAACCAAGATGCAATGGCGCATGGCCCTGGGCGGCCGCGCCTGGCGCGGCTTCTTCCCGCGCGGCGGCGAGCTGACCTCGGGCCGCCCCGACTGGAAGGAAGGCCTGTACCTGGGCACCGAGCTGCCCGCCGACCACCCGCTGGTGCAGGCGAAGACGCCGGTGCATGGGCCGAACCTCTTTCCCGACGTGCCGGACTTTCGCGAGACCATCCTCGCGTACATGGACGCCGTCACGCAGCTGGGCCATCGGCTCATGGAAGGCATCGCACTGAGCCTCGGCCTGCCCGCTTCCTATTTCGCCGAACGCTACACGGCCGACCCGCTGATCCTGTTCCGCCTCTTCAACTACCCGACGCAGGCCGTGCCCGAAGGGCTGGACGTGCAATGGGGCGTGGGCGAGCACACCGACTACGGCCTGCTCACGATCCTGCACCAGGACACCGTGGGCGGCCTCGCGGTGCACACGCCGGGCGGCTGGATCGACGCGCCCCCGGTGCCCGGTGCCTTCGTCTGCAACATCGGCGACATGCTCGACCGCATGACCGGCGGGCTCTACAAGTCGACGCCGCACCGCGTGAAGCGCAACACCTCGGGCCGCGACCGGCTGTCGTTCCCGCTGTTCTTCGACCCGAACTTCGAGGCCCGCGTGCAGCGCATCGAGGGCCTGGCTGGCGCCGACGCGCTGGACGACAGCGCCGAGCGCTGGGACCGCGCCAACGTGCACGCCTTCAGCGGCCGCTACGGCGACTACCTGCTGGCCAAGGTGTCGAAGGTGTTCCCGCAGCTGCGGGACGAAGTGCTCTGAACTGAACTGAACACGGGCCCTGACTTCGTCAGGGAAACCAGCGCGGCACGTGCGGCATCGCGTCGTGCAGCGAATCGAGCACCTGGAAGGCCTGCGCGACGATCGCCTCGGGCGGGTGCTTGAGGTCGGGCACCACCACCACGCGCATGCCGGCGGCCAGCGCGGCCTTGGCGCCGTTCTCGCTGTCTTCGAAGGCGACGCAGTCCGCAGGGTCCACGCCCAAGCGCTCGGCCGCAAGGCGGTACAGCGCCGGGTCGGGCTTGGCGCGCGCCACCTCGTCGCCGCCCGCGAAGGCCTCGAAGTGGTGGAGCACGTCGAGGCTGCCCAGGCAGGCCGCGATCTGGCCGCGCGTGGACGACGAAGCCACCGCGCAGCGCGTGCCGCGCCCGCGCAAGGCGGCGAGCAGCTCGGCCGCGCCGGGCTTGATGGGAAAGAGCGGCCGGGCGTCGCCGTCGGCGCGTTCCAGCTGCAGCGCGGCGGTCACCTGCGTCGCCGCGTGCTGGTAGGCGGCGGGGCCGCCGAGCAGCGCGGCAAGGATTTGCTTCGATTCGCTCATGGCCAGCCCCACGCATTGCAGGTACTGGGCGTGCGAAAGCTCGACATCGAGCGTGCGGGCCGCGGCGATCCAGGCGGCCATGATGGGGCGCTCCGAATCGATCAGCAGCCCATCCATGTCAAAAATGGCGGCGGTGAACATCGAGGCGAATCCTAAGCGAGCCACGCAGCGGCTATGAAAAAAGGGGCCATCGGCCCCTTCGTTCGAGAAACGCTGCCGGTCAGTCCCGCGCCAGCGCCCGGTTCAGCCCCAGCGCCGCCAGCGTGCCGAGCGCGCCCGACAGCAGGTAGATGCTCACGAAGGCCAGGCCGAAGTGCGCCGACAGGCCCAGGGCGACCAGCGGGGCAAATGCCGCGCCGATGAGCCAGGCCAGGTCGGCCGTGAGGGCCGCGCCCACATAGCGGTACTTGGGCGCGAAGTTGGAGGTCACGGCGCCGGCCGCCTGGCCGTACGACAGGCCCAGGAGCGCAAAGCCCAGCACGATGAAGATGTCCTGGCCGATGCGTCCGCCGTCGAGCAGCGTGGGCGCAAAGCCGCTGAACACGGCGATCATGGCGGCCAGGCCGCCGAGCGTGAAGCGACGGCCGATGCGGTCGGCGATCAGGCCCGAGGCCACGATGCCGATGGCGCCGAACACCGCGCCGACCATCTGCACGATCAGGAACTCGGTGATCGACTGGTCGGAGTACAGCGAGATCCACGACAGCGGGAACACCGTGATCAGGTGGAACAGCGCGTAGCTGGCCAGCGCGGCGAACGCGCCGATCAGCAGGTTGGCGCCCTGTGAACGGGTCAGCTCGACCACGCTGGTGGGCTGCAGTTCGCGCTCTTCGAGCAGGCGCGCGTACTCGTCGGTGGCCACCAGGCGCAGGCGCGCGAACAGCGCCACGACGTTGATGGCGAAGGCCACGTAGAACGTGTAGCGCCAGCCCCAGTCGAGGAAGTCGGCCAGCGGCAGGCTGGAATACAGGTACGCGAACAGCGCGCTGGCCAGGAAGAAGCCCAGCGGTGCGCCCAGCTGGCCCAGCATGGCGTACCAGCCGCGCTTGTTGGGCGGTGCGTTCAGCGCCAGCAGCGACGGCAGGCCGTCCCACGAGCCGCCCAGCGCCAGGCCCTGGGCAAAGCGGAAGATCGACAGCAGCACGATGGCCGTGAAGCCGATGCTGGCGTAGCCCGGCAGGAAGGCGATGCCGGCGGTGGAGGTGCCCAGCAGGAACAGCGCGATGGTCAGCTTGGTCTCGCGCCCGAAGCGCCGCTGGATCGCCATCGAGATCACGGTGCCGAAGGGGCGCGCGATGAAGGCGAACGAGAAGATCACGAAGGCCCAGAGCACGCCTTCCAGGCGCTGCTCGAAGGGGAAGAACACCGCCGGGAACACCAGCACCGAGGCGATGCCGTAGACGAAGAAGTCGAAATACTCGGAGGCGCGACCGATGACCACGCCGACCGCGATCTCGCCCGGGGCGATGTGCGAATGGTCGGCGTCTGCGGCGCGGGCGCCGCCTTCGGTCGGGTGCGACACAGGCTGGGCGCCTGGTGGACTGATGCTGGACGTCGTCATCTTGCTAGCTGGCTGGCTGTAATTCGGGTGTCATGCCGGGGCACGACACAGGGGAAATTCTGGACACCCTGTAGCGTCTCACCGAATTGCGTTTACCGCCATAGGACAAAACGTCCAATAGGCGGAATCCCTTGGGCGGCGTAGATTGCAGGGTCATTTTTGCGCGGCCTTCGCACTTTCCTCTCCCGGCATGCACATCCTCAAGACCCTTCGCCGAGCGCTTCTGCTGCTTTCCGCCATTTTCCTGGCGGGCTGCAACACGGTGCTGTTGAACCCCTCCGGCGACATCGCCAACCAGCAGGGACGCCTGATCGTCGTCTCCACGGTGCTGATGCTGATCATCATCATCCCGGTGATCGCCCTGACCATCTTCTTTGCCTGGCGCTATCGCCAGTCGAACAAGGAGGCCACCTACAGCCCCGACTGGGACCACTCCACGCAGCTCGAGCTGGCGATCTGGGCCGCGCCGCTCCTGATCATCATCGCGCTGGGCGCGATCACCTGGATCAGCACCCACACGCTGGACCCGTACCGCCCGCTGAGCCGCCTGGACGCGCAGCGCCCGATTCCCGCCGAAACCAAGCCGCTGGTGGTCGAGGTGGTGGCGCTGGACTGGAAGTGGCTCTTCATCTACCCCGAGCAGGGCATCGCCACGGTGAACGAGCTGGCCGCCCCGGTGGACCGCCCGATCAGCTTCAAGATCACGGCCTCGTCGGTCATGAACTCCTTCTTCATCCCCGCGCTGGCCGGCCAGATCTATGCCATGCCGGGCATGGAGACCAAGCTGCACGCGGTGATCAACAAACCGGGCGAATTTGACGGCTTCTCCGCCAACTACAGCGGCGCGGGCTTCTCGGGCATGCGCTTCAAGTTCCACGGCCTGAGCCATGACGGCTTCGACCAGTGGGTGGCCAAGGTCAAGACCGGCAAAGAGGGCGAACTGACCCGCGAGCAGTACAAGAAGCTCGAAGTGCCGAGCGAGCGCGAGCCCGTGCGCCACTACGCCGCGGTCGACCCGGCCCTGTACGACGCCATCCTGAACCTGTGCGTCGACCGCAACAAGATGTGCATGAAGGAAATGATGGCCATCGACGCCGACGGCGGCCTGGGCAAGCCCGGCGCCTTCAACGTCGCCACCAAGCAGGCCTGGCAGGCCGACTCCCTCGACACGCCCAAGCGCAAGTACGTCACCGCGATGTGCACCACCGAAGACTAAGATGTTGCAGAACCTAGACCTGACGAAGCTCGTCTTCGGCCGCCTCTCCTGGGAGGCGATTCCCCTTCATGAGCCCATCCTGCTCGTGACCTTCGCGGCCGTGATCCTGGGCGGCCTGGCGCTGCTGGGCGCCGTGACCTATTTCAAGCTGTGGGGCACCTTGTGGCGCGACTGGATCACCAGCATCGACCACAAGAAGATCGGCATCATGTACATCATCCTGGGCCTGGTGATGCTGCTGCGCGGCTTTGCCGACGCACTGATGATGCGGGCCCAGCAGGCCGTCGCCTTCGGCGACAACGCGGGCTTTCTGCCGCCGCACCACTACGACCAGATCTTCACCGCCCACGGCGTGATCATGATCTTCTTCGTGGCGATGCCGCTGGTCACGGGCCTCATGAACTTCGTGGTGCCGCTGCAGATCGGCGCGCGCGACGTGGCCTTCCCGTTCCTGAACAACTTCAGCTTCTGGATGACCACCTTCGGCGCCGGCCTCGTGATGGCCTCGCTGTTCGTGGGCGAGTTCGCCAAGACCGGCTGGCTGGCGTACCCGCCGCTGTCGGGCATCCTGTTCAGTCCTGACGTGGGGGTCGATTACTACATCTGGTCCTTGCAGATCGCGGGGGTCGGAACACTGCTCTCGGGCGTGAACCTGCTGGCCACCATCGTGAAGATGCGCGCGCCCGGCATGACCATGATGAAGATGCCCGTCTTCACCTGGACCGCCCTGTGCACCAACGTGCTGATCGTGGCCGCCTTCCCGGTGCTCACGGCCGTGCTGGCCCTGCTGTCGCTGGACCGTTACGTCGGCACCAACTTCTTCACGAACGACATGGGCGGCAACGCCATGATGTACGTGAACCTGATCTGGATCTGGGGCCACCCCGAGGTGTACATCCTGATCCTGCCGGCCTTCGGCATCTTCTCGGAAGTGGTCTCCACCTTCTCGGGCAAGCGCCTGTTCGGCTACGCCTCGATGGTGTACGCCACGGTCGTGATCACGATCCTGTCGTACCTCGTGTGGCTGCACCACTTCTTCACCATGGGCTCCGGTGCCAGCGTGAACTCGTTCTTCGGCATCACGACGATGATCATCTCGATCCCCACGGGCGCGAAGATCTTCAACTGGCTGTTCACCATGTACCGCGGCCGCATCCGTTTCGAGCTGCCCATGATGTGGACCATCGGCTTCATGATCACCTTCGTGATCGGCGGCATGACCGGCGTGCTGCTGGCCGTGCCCCCGGCCGACTTCGTGCTGCACAACAGCCTGTTCCTCATTGCCCACTTCCACAACGTGATCATCGGCGGCGTGCTGTTCGGCATGCTCGCGGGCATCACCTACTGGTTCCCGAAGGCCTTCGGCTACAAGCTCGATCCGTTCTGGGGCAAGTGCTCGTTCTGGTTCTGGATCGTCGGCTTCTGGATGGCCTTCATGCCGCTGTACATCCTGGGCCTGATGGGCGTCACCCGCCGCATGAGCCACTTCCAAGACATGTCGCTGCAGATCTGGTTCCAGGTCGCCGCCTTCGGCGCGGTGCTGATCGCGCTGGGCATCGCCTCGTTCCTGATCCAGCTGGTGGTGAGCTTCATCCGCCGCGAGTCGCTGCGCGACACCACGGGCGACCCGTGGAACGGCCGCACGCTGGAGTGGTCGACCTCGTCGCCGCCGCCGGCCTACAACTTCGCGTTCACGCCGCGCGTGCATGACAACGACGCCTGGACCGACATGAAGGCCCGCGGCTACCAGCGTCCGCTGGACGGCTTCAGCCCCGTGCACATGCCCAAGAACACGGCCGCCGGCTTCGTCATCGCGGCGCTGAGCGCGGTGTGCGGCTTCGCCCTGATCTGGCAGATGTGGCTCGTGGCCGGCATCGGCTTCGTGGCCATGCTGGTCGCGATCATCGCCCACACCTTCAACTACAAGCGCGACTACTACATCCCCGCGGAAGAAGTCGTTCGCACCGAAGAAGCACGCACGCGCCTCTTGGCCACCGCCCATGTCTGATACCACCGCCCTCCCCTCCCGGAACGCGAACGCACCGGCGTTCGACCTGTTCCACGTCCGCAACGAGGACCACCACCCCGAGAACGGCACGCTGCTGGGCTTCTGGCTCTACCTGATGAGCGACTGCCTCATCTTCGCCTGCCTGTTCGCGGTGTATGGCGTGCTGGGCCGCAGCTACGCGGCCGGCCCCTCGGGCGCCGACCTGTTCGACCTGCCGCTGGTGGCGATGAACACCTCGCTGCTGCTGCTGTCGTCGATCACCTACGGCTTCGCGATGCTCGAGATGCAGCGCAAGCGCATGGGCGGCGTGCTGCTGTGGCTGGGCATCACGGGCCTCCTGGGCCTGGGCTTCATCGGCCTGGAGCTGTACGAGTTCGCGCACCTGCTGCACGAAGGCGCCGGCCCGCAGCGCAGCGCCTTCCTGTCGTCGTTCTTCGCGCTGGTGGGCACGCACGGCCTGCACGTGAGCTTCGGCATCATCTGGCTCGTCGTGCTGATGGTCCAGCTGCCCAAGCACGGCTTCACCGCCGCCAACCGCCGCCGCCTGATGTGCCTGTCGATGTTCTGGCACTTCCTGGACGTCGTGTGGATCGGCGTCTTCACCTTTGTCTACCTCATGGGATCGATGGCATGAGCGCCCCCGCACACACCGCCACCGCCGCACACGACGGCCACGGCGCACACGACAGCCACGGTCACGGCGACCACCACGACGACGGCCCCGTCAGCCACAGCACCTTCAAGGGCTACATGACCGGCTTCGTGCTGGCCGTGATCCTGACCGCGATCCCGTTCTGGCTCGTGATGGGCAAGGTGATCGCCAACCCGAGCACCACCGCGCTCGTCATCCTCGGCTTCGCCGTGGTGCAGATCGTGGTCCACATGGTGTACTTCCTGCACATGGACGCCAAGTCCGAAGGCGGCTGGAACATGCTGGCGCTGATCTTCACGCTGGTGCTCGTGGTCATCACGCTGGCCGGCTCGCTGTGGGTCATGTATCACATGAACACCAACATGATGCCGGCCATGGTCCACGACATGAAGAACATGCCCTGATGGCCCCGGCCGCCCGCCCGCGCTCCGTTGTCACGCGTGCGGCGCTGGCGGTCTGCGCCCTCCTGGCCTTTGCCGGCTTTCTTGCGCTCGGCACCTGGCAGGTCGAGCGCAGGGCCTGGAAGCTCGATCTCATCGCCCGCGTCGACCAGCGCGTGCACGCCCCGGCCGCCGACGCGCCGGCGCGACCCGAATGGCCCACGGTCAACGCGGCCAACGACGAATACCGGCACGTGCGCCTTCGCGGCACGTTCCTCCATGACAAGGAAGCGCTGGTGCAGGCCAGCACCCGGCTCGGGGCCGGCTTCTGGGTGCTGACCCCGCTGCGCAGCGCCGACGGCAGCGTCGTGCTCGTCAACCGCGGCTTCGTGCCGCCTGAAGCGCGTGAACGCGCGGCGCGCACCGCGCCCGAGCCCCAGGGCGATACCACCGTGGCCGGCCTGCTGCGCCTGACCGAACCCAAGGGCGGCTTCCTGCGCACGAACGACCCCGCGGCCGACCGTTGGTTCTCGCGCGACGTGCAGGCCATTGCCGCCGCGCGCGGCCTGGCCGACGTGGCGCCCTACTTCGTCGATGCCGAGGCCGGGCCCGCGCCCGCACAGGCCACGCCCACGTGGCCGGCGGGCGGCCTGACGGTCATCGCCTTCCCCAACAGCCACCTCGTCTACGCCCTCACCTGGTACGGGCTGGCGCTGATGGTGCTCGGCGCCTACGGGTTCGTGTGGCGCGACGACCGGCGCCGACGGGCATCGCAAGACGGTAGCGGCGAAAATGCACCGCATGCCGACGCCGCACGCCCCGACCCCGCCGATGCCCGCCGCGACTGACAAGCTCGTCGCGGTGGCCGGCGAGCTGCACGCCCCGCGCGCGGGCGTCGCGAGCCTGGACAACGCCATCGGCCACCAGAACATGCAGCAGCTGATCCAGCTGCGCTGGTTCGCCGTGGTCGGGCAGGTGGCCACCATCCTCGTGGTGCACTACGGCTTCGGCATCCGCCTGCCGTTGAACCACATGCTGCAGGTGCTCACCTGCCTCGCGCTGTTCAACATGGTGAGCCTGCTGCGCCTGCGCATCCACGGCCGCGTGACCAACGAAGAGCTGTTCGTCGCGCTGCTGGTCGACGTGGCCACGCTCACGGCCCAGCTGTACCTCAGCGGCGGCGCCACCAACCCCTTCGTCTTTCTGTACCTGCTGCAGGTGATCCTGGGCGCGGTGCTGCTCAAGGCCTGGTCGACCTGGACCATCGTGGTCATCACCGGCCTGTGCTTCGCGGGCCTGGCGCTGTTCTCGCGCCCGCTGCCGCTGCCGCTGGACCACGACCGCGGCCTGTGGAGCCCCTACGTGCAGGGCATGCTGGTGTGCTTTGCGCTCAACGCGGCGCTGCTGGTGGTCTTCATCACGCGCATCAGCCGCAACCTGCGCGTGCGCGACGCGCGGCTGGCCGACCTGCGCCAGCGCGCCTCCGAAGAAGAACACATCGTGCGCATGGGCCTCTTGGCCTCGGGCGCGGCGCACGAGCTGGGCACGCCGCTGGCCACGCTGGCCGTGATCCTGGGCGACTGGCGCCGGCTGCCGCACTTCAGCTCCGACCCCGAGCTGCTGCAGGAAGTGGCCGAGATGGAAGTGCAGATCCAGCGCTGCAAGAGCATCGTGAGCGGCATCCTGCTGTCGGCCGGCGAGACGCGCGGCGAGTCGTCCGAAGAGACCACGGTGCGCACCTTCCTGGACGACCTGGTCGAAGAATGGCGCACCACGCGCCCGGTCGAGGAGTTCGACTACGAGAACCTGTTCGGGCAGGACCTGCCCATGGTGTCCGACTCGGCCATCAAGCAGATGGTGTGCAACGTGCTCGACAACGCACTCGAGGCCTCGCCGCACTGGCTGCGCCTGGAAGCCACGCACGACGCCGACGCGCTCACCATCACCGTCACCGACGCGGGCCCCGGCTTCATGCCGGCCATCCTCGCGGAGTTCGGCAAGCCCTACCAGTCGAGCAAGGGCCGCCCCGGCGGCGGGCTGGGCCTGTTCCTGGTCGTGAACGTGGCGCGCACCCTGGGCGGACGCGTCGCCGTGCGCAACCGCCCCGAGGGCGGCGCCATCGTGACCATCACGCTGCCGCTGGCGGCCATCGTGCTCGAAGAGGACGACGAAGCAGCCGCCCCCCTCGCGGACAACGCCGCCCCCCAAGCCCCGAGCAGCCCATGACCCACACACCCGACACCGCCGAAGTCCGCCAGCTGCTCATCGTCGAGGACGACGAGGCCTTCGCGCGCACGCTCGCGCGCTCCTTCGAGCGGCGCGGCTACGTGGTGGTGCATGCGCGCAACCTCGAGGAGGTGGAAGCGCTGCTCGAGGAAGGCGACGGCCCCTCGCCCGGCTACGCCGTGGTCGACCTGAAGCTCAACGGCGAGGCCTCGGGCCTGGCCTGCGTGCAGATGCTGCACCGGCACGACGCCGAGATGCTGATCGTGGTGCTCACCGGCTTCGCGAGCATCGCCACCGCCGTCGAGGCCATCAAGCTCGGCGCCTGCCACTACCTGGCCAAGCCCTCGAACACCGACGACATCGAGGCCGCCTTCGGCCGCGCCGCCGGCACCACCGAGGTCGAACTGACCAACCGCTCCACCTCGATCAAGACGCTGGAGTGGGAGCGCATCCACGAGATGCTGGCCGAGACCGGCTTCAACATCTCGGAAACCGCGCGCCGGCTCGGCATGCATCGGCGCACATTGGCACGCAAACTCGGCAAACAGCAGGTCAAGTAACATGATCTGCCGGTTTCGCGAATTCTTGCGGAACCAACACCGATCCCGGAGGCTCTGTTCCTGATGACGAATAGCCCGCCGCTGCAGCTGCAGCCCGCCCGTTCCACCGATCTGCAGAAAAAGCAGGCGTCCGCCGCGCGCGACCAGACCGCGATGGAAGAGCTCTTCAACGCCCTGAGCCACGGCCTGGGCCTGTTGCTGGCGATCGCCTCGCTGCCGATCCTGGTCTACAGCGCCGCCCAGAAGGGCCAGGCCGCGGCCGTGGTGGGCGCGTCGCTCTTCGCGGGCACGGCCATCGTGCTGTACCTGATCTCCACGCTGTACCACGCGCTGCCCATCGGCCGCGCCAAGGCCTGGTTCAACCGGCTCGACCACGCGGCCATCTACCTGTTCATTGCGGGCAGCTACATGCCCTTCCTGTTCGGCGTGCTGCGCGGGCCCTGGGGCTGGGCGCTGTTCGGCGCCATCACCGCCGCCGCCGTGCTGGGCGTGAGCGCCAAGCTGTTCAATCGCCTACAGCACCCGCTGTGGTCCACCGGCCTGTACGTGGCGATGGGCTGGATGGCGCTGATGGCGGCGGTGCCGCTGTACGAGCGCATGTCATCGGCGGGGCTGGCCTGGCTCGTGGCCGGCGGGCTGTTCTATACGGCCGGGGCCGTGGTGTTCCTGTTCGACAACAAGGTGCGCTACGCGCATTCGGTGTGGCACCTGTTCGTGCTCGCGGGCAGCACCTGCCATTTCTTTGCCGTGCTCTGGCACGCGCACGGCTGAGCGATCTTCCTCAATAGTGGGGTGGGAGTTCGTCGCGCAGGTTGCGCGTCGCCCCGTCCTGCCCCGAGTTCTGGCTCTGCAGCCGCAGCTGCGCGACCTGCAGGATCAGGCTGTCGATCTGTTGCTGTTGCCGATAGATCGTCATGTTCAGCTGCTCGAGCAGGTCTTCGGCGTAGCTCGACTTGATCTCGAGGTCGTTCAGGCGCTCTGTCACGTCGTTCGGTGAATGTTCCATGCCGCTATTGGACAGGAAGAACCACCGCTTTTCTTGACAGCGCCCCGCTCAGCGCCGGACCTTCGCCTCGAGCAGGTCGCCCATGCCGATGCGCCGGGCGAAGTCGATGCGCACGCGCTCCGACACCTCGAAGACCTCGGCCGCACCGTCGCCCACGAAGTCGATCAGCGAACGCATCGGCCGCGTGCCGGCCGGCAGGCCCACGATGCGCACGATGTCATCGGCCACGGCCTGCGGATCGGCGTGCTCGGGCGTGAGGGCGGACAGGCGCTCGCCGATGCGGTCCATCACGCCGTCGTAGCGGCCGTAGGCGGCGGCAATGGCCGCATCGGAGGGCCTGCCCGCACTCGGAAAGTGATCGGTGCCCCGGGTGAACGCACCCGGCACGACGATCGAGGTCTCGATGCCGAAGCGCGCGATCTCGTAGGCCAGCGTCACCGCCAGCGAATCCATGGCCGCCTTGGCCGCGCCGTACGGGCCCATGAACGGCGGAAAGCCGCCCTTGGTGGTCGTGCTGCTGATCCACAGCATCAGCCCCGACTCCTGCTGGCGCAGGTACGGCAGCACCGCGCGGTTCACGCGCTGGGCGCCGAGCACGTTGGTGTCGAACACCCGGGCGATGTCTTCCGGCGTGAAAGCCTCGGTCGGCCCGACCACGAGATGGCCCGCGTTCTGCATCACCACATCGAGGCGGCCCTGCGCCTGGACGATGGTCGCCGCGGCAGCGTCGGCGGAGGCCTGCGACAGCACATCGAGTTCGAGCGGATGCAGCTGAAGCCCCTGGGCCGCGGCCAGCGCGCGCAGTTCGGCCGCGCGCGCCTCGTTGCGGCCTGCGATGTCGCGCATGGAGGCATAGACGATGTGGCCCGCTTCGGCGAGCGCCTGCGCGCTGAGCTTGCCGATGCCGGAGCCGGCGCCAGTGACGAGGATGACGGATTGCATGATGGAACGCCTTGAATGAAGGTGAGAGGGAAGAAAGGAAAGTCCGGTGGTCAGTGCACGCGGCGCTGCAGCAGGTGGGCCACCCACGCCGCCATCGATCCGAGTGCCGCCGCGCCGGCCAGCGTGGCGAACAGCGACAGCGAAGGGGGCTGGTGGACCGCGAAGAACGCGATCAGCCCGAGGAAGTAGCACAGCAGGTTGTTCAGTCGCGGCACGCTGCGCATCGACACCACGAGGAGCGCCACGAACAGCACCACCACCGGCAGCGCCGCGGCGCCCGCGATCGGGGCCAGCGCGGCGATGGCCAAGGCCGCACCCTTGCCGATCAGCAGGCCCAGGCTCACGCAGACGAGGTTGAACACGCCGTCGCGTGCGGTGACGCCGCGGGTGTAGAACGCCACCCAGCCGACGAACATCGCCCACACGGGCAGTTCGAGCACGAGCGCCATCGCCGAGGCGACGGCGGCCACCACCGCAGCGGCGGCCGTGAACGCCGTGTAGGCGAGGCTGAAGAAGCGCGGGGTGGCCGCGCGGGGTGAAGGCGGGTGCATGGTGCGTGCTCCGTGGATGTCGTGGGAAGCCACCGCTCAGGCCACGCCGCCATTGGCCCGCAGCACCTGCCCGTTGACCCATCCCGCGTCCGGCCCCGCCAGGAACGACACCACCGAGGCGATGTCTTCCGGCTGGCCCAGGCGCTGCAGCGGCGGCATCTGGGCGAAGGCCTGGATCTGCTCGTCGGTCTTGCCGTCCAGGAACAGCGAGGTCGCGACCGGCCCCGGCGCCACGGCGTTCACCGTGATGCGTCGGCCGCGCAGCTCCTTGGCGAAGACGTGCGTGAAGGCCTCGACCGCCGCCTTGGTGGCGTTGTAGATCGCGTAGCCCGGCATGTGCAGGGCGAGCGTGGTGCTCGAGAAGTTGACGATGCGCCCGCCCTCGGCGAGGCGGGTCGCGGCCTCGCGCAGGGTGTTGAAGGTGCCGCGCACGTTGATGTCGAAGGTCTGGTCGTACAGCGCGTCGCTGTGCGCGGCCAGCGGCGCGGTCTGGAGCACGCCAGCGTTGTTGACCAGCACGTCGACCGGGCCGAGCTGCGCTTCGACGGTGTCGAACATCGCGCGCACCGCGTCGGCGCTCGCCACGTCGGCCTGCACCGCGAGGGCGCGCGCGCCCGCGGCCTTCAGTTCGGCGACCAGCGCTTCGGCCGGCGCGGCGCCCGCGGCGTAGTTGACGGCAATGGCGAAACCGTCGGCGGCGAGCCGGCGGGCGATGGCGGCGCCGATGCCGCGCGAGGCGCCGGTGACGAGGGCGACGCGGGTGGGCAGCGAAGCAGAAGTGGCGGTGGTGTTCATGGCGCGAATCCTTGGGGTGGTGAGTGGATGAAGCGAATGGTCGGTCATTCCACCCAAAAGATAATCAGCACCCATTCGTCAATAAAATTCCATTTACTTAAACAATAGGCACGAAGGGCAACCCCATGGACCGCTTCCAGGAAATGCAGGCCTTCGTGCGCATCGCCGAACGCCAGAGCTTCACGCAGGCCTCGGACGACCTGCAGATTCCGCGCGCCACCCTCACCACGCTGATCCAGCGGCTCGAATCGCGCCTGGGCGCCCGGCTGCTCGAGCGCACCACGCGCACCGTGCGCCTCACGCAGGACGGCGAGGCCCACTACCAGCGCTGCGTGCGGCTGCTGGCGGACGTGGAAGAGGCCGAGGGCGCGTTCACCCACGCCGCGCCCCAGGGCCTGCTGCGCGTGAACCTGCAGGGCACGCTGGCGCGGCACTTCGTGGTGCCGGCGCTGCCCGCCTTCCTCGCCCGCCATCCGGGCCTGCAGCTGCACATCGGCGAGGACGACCGGCTGGTCGACCTGGTGCGCGAAGGCGTCGACTGCGTGCTGCGCGCCGGCCCGCTGCAGGACTCGTCGCTGGTCGCGCAGCGCGTGGCGCTGCTGCCGCAGGTGACGGTCGCGAGCCCCGGCTACCTCGCGGCGCACGGCGAGCCCGCCGACCTCGCGGCGCTGGCCTCGCACCGCGCGGTGCACTACGTGTCGAGCAGCACGGGCAAGGCGCTGCCGCTCGAGTTCACGGTCGACGGTCAGGTCCGGCCCGTGCAGCTGGCCGCCACCGTGTCGGTGACCGGCGCCGACCTTTACACGGGCGCCGCCGTCGTGGGCCTCGGGTTGGTGCAGGTGCCGCGCTACCGCGTGGCGGCCGAGCTGGCGGACGGGCGCCTGCAGGCGGTGCTTCCGGGCTTTGCGCCGCCGCCGATGCCGGTCTCTGTGCTGTATCCGCAGAACCGGCAGCTGTCGTCGCGCGTGCGCGTGTTCACGCAGTGGCTGCGCGGCCTCTTCGCAGAAGACACCGCGCAGGCCTGAGCACGACTCAAGGCGCCTTGTACGACTTGGTGCTGTACAGCTCGACCGGCAGCTTCTGCAACAGCGACAGGCCCGAGCCCACATCCTTGGGCTTGGACTCGATGTAGTTGAAGAACACATCGGCATCGAGCACGCCGATGTCCAGGCGCCGCGCCGCGGGCACGGCGGCCAGCGTCTTGTAGCCGTCGCCGCCGCTGGCGTTGAAGCTCAGCACGAACAGCTTGTAGGTCTTGTCCAGGTCGAGCGGGCCCCACACGCCGGTGCCGGGCGCG
This sequence comes from Variovorax sp. GW821-FHT09D07, assembly GCF_059416345.1. Taxonomy (NCBI): domain Bacteria; kingdom Pseudomonadati; phylum Pseudomonadota; class Betaproteobacteria; order Burkholderiales; family Comamonadaceae; genus Variovorax; species Variovorax sp. GW821-FHT09D07. Next base: position 216,831 of record NZ_JBWKOY010000002.1, on the reverse strand, counting down.
CGCACCTCGATGTTGCTGGCGCGCTGGCCGTTGGCCTGCGTGGCGTCGACGTCGAAGCGCAGGCCGCCGGTGTAGGGGTACGGGCCGGTGGAGCCGCCCGGGCCGTACACGGCCTGCAGGCCGTCTTCGAGCATGCCCTTGACCTCGCGGCCGGTGATGTCGAGGCGGAACAGCATGTTGCCGAAGGGCAGCACCTGGATCACGCTCGCCGCCGTGACGTTGCCCGGCACCAGCGGAATGCGCGCGCCGCCGCCGCTTTGCAGCGAGATGTCGGCGCCGCCGTACTTGCTGTGGCCGATCTCCAGGTAGGCCTGCGCTGCCATCTGCTGGATGTCGCCGCCGCGCAGGCTCACGCTGCCCAGCGCATTGCACGAGACGCTGGAGCGCGAGTAGTCGACGGTGCCCGTGCCGCCGGGCACGCGGCGCGAGCACAGCTCTTCGGTCACGGTGGCCACCAGCGTGGTGTTGAACACCGCCACCTTGTCCTTGAAGGGCTGCAGCACGGCGGTGGCCGTGGGGTCGGGCGTGGTCACGCGCAGGAAGCCGCTGGCCGCCACATCGGCCAGGAGGGCGCTGCGCTGGTTGGCATCGGCGGGCTTGCCGCCGACGCGGAAGTCGTCGCCGATCAGCACGTGCGGCGTGCCGCTGCAGGCCGTGACGTCGCCCTTCTCATCGAAGCTCACCTTCAGCTCGCCCACCACCTGGCTGTACTCCCAGGCGTGGACCAGGCAGACCTTCTTGCCGTCCTTGTCGGTCAGGGCCGTGGGGTAGGCGCCGGCCGGCGAGCCCACGCCGTAGCGGGTGAGCGCGTCGGGGCCGATGAGCGTGTGCGAGTCGCCGCCGACCACGACGTCGACGCCGCTCAGGCGCGACGCCACCTGCTTGTCGTATTCGTAACCGATGTGGCTCATGACGACGATCTTGTTCACGCCCTGGGCGCGCAGCAGGTCGATCTCGCGCTGGGCGGCGACGGTCTCGTCTTCGAAGGTGGTGTCGGGATCGGGGCTGGACGAGGCCTTGGTCTTGCCCGCGATGGTCAGGCCGACCAGGCCGATCTTCTCGCCGCCGCGCTCGAGCACAGCGGAGCGCTTCACGTAGCCGGGCGCCTTCGACGGATGCAGCGCCGATGGGGCGCCGAAGTTCACGTTGGCGCTGAGCACCGGCGTCTGGCAGCTGCCCTTGCGCAGCAGGTCGAGAAAGCCCTTCAGGCCGGTGTCGCCCTTGTCGAACTCGTGGTTGCCCAGCGTGAAGGCGTCGAAGCACACGGTGTTCATCAGCGCCGCGTCGGCCTCGCCGTCGGCGCCCGCGCGGTTGAAGTACAGGGTGCCGGTGAGCGCGTCGCCGGCATGCAGCTTCAGCACGTTCGGCGACTGCGCGGCCAGCGCCTGGATCGCCGCGGTGACGCGCGGAAAGCCCGCCGCATTGACCGTGACCGCCACCGGCGCGCCGCTGCCCGTGTTCAGCTGCAGTGTCTTGTCCTTGGCTTCGAGGTTGGAGTGGTGGTCGTCGATGTGCAGGATCGTGAGGTCGATCGCCTTGCCCTGCGGCGCCGGTGCAGGCGCAGGTGCCGGCGGCGCCACGGCGATCGGCGGGAACGCGACACCGCCGCCCCCACCGCCACCGCATGCGGCCATCACGCAGGCTGCAATCACCGTGGCAGCTGTTCCCACGACCCGTCGACTGTTGGTCATCACCATCTCGCACTCCGCTCCTGTTGATCGAGCGGGGATGCTGGCAACGGCGCATGACGTGTCCATGAAAGCACCTCATCGGGTGCGGGGTGAGGCGACTTGCGCGTTCTGACCGAGTGCTTCAGCGTGGCCTCGCGCGGACGCATCGCCGCGCAGGAATGCGAACACCACCACCGCCGTCAGCACCGTCACCCCGGCCAGCACGCACAGCAGCGTTCCGAACGCCGCGCCATACGCATGCAGCAGCGCCGCGCGATCCATGCCCGGCAGCAAGGCCAGCGCCTGCGCCAGGTCGCCCGTCGCCACGCGCTGCGCCGCCTGCGACACCGCCACGGACGAAGGCGACGATGCCTTCAGCTGCAGTGCCACCAGTGCCGTGAGCCCCGCCCCCACCAGCGCCAGCGCAATGCCCTCCCCCGCGACGCGCACCGTGTTGAAGATGCCCGACGCCATGCCCGCCCGCTCGCGCGGCACCACGCTCACGGCCAGGCCGTCCATCAGCCCCCAGGGCAGGCCGATGCCCGCGCCGATCAGCAGCAGCGGGCCCACGAGGCCGTGCAAGGGCGTGCCCGGCGCGCAGCGGGCGAGCCACACGAGCCCCGCCGCGCACACCAGCAGCCCCACCGCCGAGATCACGCCCGCAGAGAAGCGGTTCGCGAGCCACGCCGCCAGCGTCGGCACGATGAGGATCGGCCCCGACAGCGCGAACATGAAGCCGCCCGCCTCCAGCGCGCTGCGCCCTTCGAGCCCGATGAAGCGGATCGGCAGCAGCACCAGCAGCACGACAAAGCCGTAGGCCGGCGCCGCGGCCAGCAGCTGCACGCCGACGAAGCGCGGAAAGCGGAACAGCGACAGGTCGAGCATCGGATGCGCCACGCGCCGCTCGATGGCGATGAAAGCCGCGCCCATGGCCAGCGCGCCGGCCAGCGCCGCAAGCACCCACGGGCTGCCCCAACCGCTGTCGGGCGCCTGCAGCACGCCCAGCGTGAGCAGGCTCAGCGCGGCCGTGAAGCTGAGCGTGCCCGGCACGTCCAGCCCCCTCGCCTGCGGGTTGCGCGACTCGCGCATGCGCGGCGCGGCCAGGCCCAGCGCGACGAGGCTCACGGCGCCGGGGCTCAGCATCACGGCGTGCCAGCCGACGGTGTCGGCCAGCCAGCCCGAGAGGATCGATCCGCACGACAGCCCCACGCCGAACGAGGTGCCGATGAGGCTGAACGCCCGCAGCCGCGCCGGCCCGTCGAACACCTGCGCCAGCGCGGCCGTGCCCGCCGCGAAGGCCGCCGCCGAACCCAGCCCCTGCACGGCGCGCGCGAGGTCGAAGGCGACGATGCCCGGCGCCAGCGTCAGCAGCGCGCTGCTCAGCGCCACCACCGCCAGCCCCAGCAGGAAGACGCGCTTGCGCCCGTACGCATCGGCCAGCGCGCCGGCCGCCATCAGCGTGGCGCCGAAGCTCAGCATGAAGGCGTTGGTCACCCAGTTGAGCTGCACCGGCGTGCCGCCCAGCGCGTCGCGGATCGCGGGCAGCACCACGGCTGGGCCGGTGAAGCTCAGCGGCATGCCGAGCGCGGCCAGGCAGACGGCGGCGAGCAGCCAGGCCTTGTGGGAATCGGAGGAGGACATCGGGAGGGCTTTCACGCGGGAGAAGGAAAAGGGAAATGCGTGAAGCGAAGATAAAAAGGATTCAATGAAACGAAAATGGCCCCTCAGCTCCTCACACTGCCAACCCCAGGTTGCCAATCAAGCCCATGGACAGCTTCAGCGGACTCGAATCCTTCGTACGGGCGGCCGACCTGCAGAGCTTTGCGCGGGCGGGCCGCGACCTGGGCATCTCGGCCTCGGCCGTGGGCAAGAACGTCGCACGGCTCGAGACGCAGATGGGCGTGCGCCTGTTCCACCGCACCACGCGGCAGGTGCGGCTCACGGCCGAGGGCGCGATGTTCCATGAGCGCTGCCGCCGCATCCTCGACGAGCTCGGCGACGCGCGCGCCATGCTGCAGGACGCCGTCGCCACGCCGCGCGGCCGCTTGCGCGTGAGCCTGCCGACCATCGGCTACCGTTTTCTGCTGCCGATCCTGCCGGCGTTCAAGGCACGCTTTCCCGAGATCGAACTCGACCTCGACTTCAACGACCGGCTGGTCGACGTGGTGGCCGAGGGTGTCGACGTGGCTATCCGCAGCGGCGAGCTGGTCGATTCGCAGCTCGTGGCGCGCCGGCTCGGCCCGTTCAGCTTCGTGCTCGCGGCCTCGCCGGCCTACCTGGCACAACACGGCGTGCCACAGGTGCCGGCCGACCTCGCCCGCCACAGCTGCCTGCGCTACAAGTTCGTGACCGGCGGAAAGATCGAAGACTGGGACCTGCCCGGCCTGCCGCCCCAGCTGCCGCCGGGCCTGGTCTGCAACAACATGGAAGCCATGCTGGGCGCCGCCGTCGCGGGCCTGGGCATTGCGTACATGCCCGACTTCCTGGCGCGCGACGCACTGCGCCGCGGCGACCTGCAGCGCGTGCTGGCCGCGCACCTCGTGCGGCAGGGGCAGTTCTCGGCGCTGTGGCCGTCGAGCCGGCAGCTGTCGCCGAAGGTGCGGGCGTTCGTCGACTTCGCGAGTGAACACATGTTCAGGGACGATGGCGCAGAAACATCGAAAGACTGAATTCAGACCATAATCAGTCCGATCGACAACCGCAGGTGAGCCCCATGAATTTCTCCACGCAGGTCAAACCCATCAGCTATCTCAAGAGTCATGCCGCGGACATCGTGAAGACCCTCTCGGACACCCGCGAGCCGCTGGTCATCACACAGAACGGCGAGGCCAAGCTCGTGGTGATGGACGTCCGCTCTTTCGAAGAGCAGGAAGCGACCCTCGCGCTGCTGAAAGTGCTGGCACTCGGCAACCGCGAAATCGAACAGGGCCAGTTCCGTTCCGCGGACGATGTGTTCGCCGACCTGGACCAAGAAGACGCCCCATGAAGGTGGTGTTCCTGCGGTCCGCCGAAGCCGACCTGAAGGACCTGAGGCGCTACCTGCTCAAGAACTTCGGCGCGGACACCTGGGCGGCGAGCCACGCAAAGATCAAGCAATCCGTCGCAATGATCGCGGCCCATCCCCAAGCGGGCCGCATTCCCGAGGAACTGGAAGACCTGAACGCGGCCCAGTACCGGCAGGTCATCTCGGGCATGAACCGCATCATCTACGAGGTACGGCTGGACATCGCGTACATCCACGTCGTCTGCGACACGCGCAGGGACCTGAAGGGCCTGCTCATGCGGCGCCTGGTGGGCCCCACATGAGGTTTCCGGCGTACGCCTACGCCGCCGCTTCCACCAGCTGACGCTCTGCCTGTTCGCCGACGGTTTCGGCGGGTGCCTCGACAGGCGCGACAGGCTTCGCCTGGCTCAGCGCCAACGCCACCTGCAACGGATACAGCGTGCGCACATCGCCCTCGGCCTTGTTGCTCACCGTCGTGCCGGCGGCCTCGCTCATGCGGGCCGTGCGCACCGCGTCGAGCCGGTGGGTCGGCACCATGAACGGCGAGTGCGTCGTGTAGAGGATCTGGTTGGCGAAGTCGTGCTCCAGGTGCGCCAGCAGATCGGCCTGCGAATGCGCGTGCAGGTGCAGGCCGGGCTCGTCCAGCAGCAGGATCGCGTCGGCCGCGCCCTTCGTGTCCGCGAAGAACGCGACGTAGAACGAGAAGAACCACTGGAAGCCGCGGCTGCGTTCGTCGAGGTTCACTTCCACCTCATAGGCGGCGTTGGGGTCGGACACCAGCGTCTCCAGATGCTGCCCGTCGAGGTTGAAGCGGACCTTGAGTTCGCGGTCCTTCCACACGCGGCGGATTTCCGACGTGACGACAGAGCCGGCCCGGTTCACCAACTGATTGCGCGTCGCCAGGTCGTTCTTCGCCAGCAGGTCCTGCAGCTGCTGCGGGTCGAGCCCCGCCACCTGGCACAGCTTCTCGAAATTGCGCTCGCCCGCCGTGCGCTCGCCCCAGCCCTTGCGCGTGAGGTACTCGGCGATGTTCTGGCGGCCGGGCAGCGAGGCGTAGTCCTCGACGTAGATGAAGCGCGGCAGTTTCTCCAGCACCCAGGCGCGGGCGCGGGCCAGCGCGGGCTGGTCGTTGTCGATCGTGCGTGCCAGCTCTTCGAGCTCGGTCAGCATCTGCGCCTGCTTGTCGGCGATCTCCGCGCCGGCCGTGGCCAGCGCTTGGCGCAGCGCCTGCAGCGCCAGCAGCGCGCCGGCCGACCACTTGACGAAGTCGGGGCTCGGGATCATGGCGGCGTCGAAGGCGTCGGCCTCCTGTTCGAGCGGCGCCTTCAACTCGTCGGCGACCTTCTCGGCCGCGGCCTTCACGGCGGGCACGATCTTGCGCACCTTGGCCTTGATGTCGCTCACGTCGATCGACAGCGGGCCCAGGCCCTCGAAGCCGGTCGTGCGCGTGGCGCCGTAGCCGCGGCCGGCCGTGACCTGGCGCACGCCGGCCGCGCGCGGCAGGATGGCGGCGAGCGCCAGCTGTTCGGAGGCATCGAGGTCCCAGCGCGTGTGCACGACGGGGGTGTCGTCGGTGCATTCGTCCAGGCGGCGGTGCCGCGGAAAGTCCTTGATGGGGCTGAGTGCCGTGAGCCCGTCGGTCGGGTTCAGGCTGTGCAACGCGCGCAGCAGGTTCGACTTGCCGCTGTCATTTCGGCCGAGGATCGCTGTGATCTGGGAGGAATCGATGGAGCCACTGTCGTGGATCGAGCGATAGTTGGTGATCTGGAATGACGCCAAGCGCATGCAGGAATTTCTCTTCTGAATTGAATACGGGGCCGGGGAATGTATTGCATCCCCGGCCCCGTCCTGCCGATCGCGGAAGAAAAAAACTGTACGGGCCTGCGCAGCCCTACTCGGCCGCGCGGCGCAGCGTGTCGACCACCGGCCGGCGCAGCACATCGCGCAGGCCCCACCACCCCGCCGCCAGCGCGAGCACCGCGCCGGCCAGCGCGCCGGCCACCGGCACGAGCGGCGACGCGGTCCAGGTGAACTCGAACACGTAGCGCGCCAGCCCCCAGCCGATCACCGAAGCCACGATGCTCGCCAGGAAGCCCGCGAGCAGGCCGACGCCCACCAGCTCGGCGCGCTGCACCTGCCGCAGCAGGCTGGCGCGCGCGCCCACGGCGCGCATCACGGCGAACTCGCGCGCACGTTCCTCGCGCGTGGCGGTGACGGCGGCGAACAGCACCACCAGCCCGGCCGCCAGCGTGAAGCCGAACAAAAACTCGACCGCGCGCACCACCTGGTCGAGCACGCGCTGCACCTGGTTGATGGTGGCGCTCATGTCGACGTTGGTCACGTTGGGGAAGCTGCGCACCAGCGCGTTGTCGAAGCCGCGCGTCTCGGGCGCGCGGAAGGCGCCCATGTAGGTCACGGGCACGTCGGCCAGCGAGGCCACGGTGTACATCACGAAGAAGTTGGCGTGCAGCGAGCCCCAGTCGACCTTGCGCAGCGAGGTGATGCGCGCGTCGTTCTGCATGCCGCCGATGTCGAAGCGCAGGGTGTCGCCCAGCTTCAGGCCCAGCGTCTGGGCCAGGCCTTCTTCCACGCTCACCTCGTTCTTCGCCTCGGGCGTCCAGGCGCCGGCGGTGACACTGTTGTGCGCGGGCGCCTCGGTGCTGTTGCTCAGGTTGAACTCGCGGTCCACCAGGCGCTTGGCGCGGTCCTCGGTGTAGTCGTCGGGCGTCACGGGCTTGTCGTTGATCGCCACCAGCCGGCCGCGGATCATCGGGTACCAGTCGAACTTGGCGACGCCCGCGTCGCGCAGCGTCTTCTGGAACGCCTCGCTCTGCTCGGGCATCACGTTGATGACGAAGCGATTGGGCGCGTCGGGCGGCGTGGCCTTGCGCCAACTCGCCACGAGGTCGGTGCGCAGCAGCACCAGCAGCACCAGCGCCAGCAGGCCCACGGCCAGCGCGCTGACCTGCACCACGGCGTAGGCCGGGCGCGCCGAGATCTGCCGCGTGGCCAGCACCAGCCAGCGCGGCGCCGTGGTCTCGCTGACGCTGCGGCGCAGCACCTTCACGGCGAGCCAGCTCAGCAGCGCGAACACGGCCACGGCACCGGCAAAGCCGCCGACCGCAATGAGGCCCAGCTTGAGATCGCTGCTGGCCGCCATCAGCAGCGCCGCGAAGCCCGCCACGCCGATGCCCAACACGGCGAGCGATGCGGGCTTGAGCCCGCCCACGTCACGCCGGATCACGCGCAGCGGCGGCACGCGCGCCAGCTGCAGCACCGGCGGCAGGCCGAAGGCGAACAGCAGCGTGAGCCCCATGCCCAGGCCGAAGGCCACGGGCCACAGCGTGGCGGCGGGCAAGGCGGTCTCGACCAGCCCGGCCAGCAGCAGCACGAACACATAGTGGACGGCGAAGCCGATGGCCACGCCGATCGCGCTGGCCACGGTGCCGATCACGGCGAACTCGAAGGCGTAGGCCGCGGCGATGGTGCGCTGGCTCTGGCCCAGCACGCGCAGCATGGCGCAGTCGTCCAGGTGGCTGGCCGCGAAGCCACGTGCGGCCAGCGCCACGGCCACGGCCGACAGCAGCGCCGCGAGCAGCGCGACCAGGCTCAGGAATTTCTCGGCGCGGTCCAGCGTCTGGCGCATCTCGGGCCGGCCGCCTTCGAAGGAGTCGAGCCGCACGCCGCGCAGCTCGCCCTTCTTGATGGTGGCGTCGGCCCATTCGGTGAAGCGCTTCACGGCGGCATCGTCGCCCGCCACGGCGTAGCGGTAGCCCACGCGGCTGGCCGGCTGCACGAGGCCGGTGCGCGCCACGTCGGCCTGGTTGAGCATCACGCGCGGCGAAAAGCTCATGAAGCCCGCGCCCCGGTCGGGCTCGAGCGTGATCACGCGGCCCACGCGCAGGCCGGTGTCGCCCAGCAGCAGCGTGTCGCCGACCTTCAGGCCCAGCGAGTCGAGCAGCGAGGCATCGACCCAGACCTCGCCCGCCGCCGGCACGTCGCGCGTCACCGTGCCCGCGCCCTCGGCCGTGGTCGCCGTCTGCAGGTTGCCGCGCAGCGGGTAGCCCGGCGTCACGGCCTTCAGAGCCACGAGCTTGCTGGCGCCGCCCTGGGCGTCCTCGGCCCGCGCCATGGTGGGGAAGCCGAAGGTGCCGGTGCCCGCAAGGCCCAGCGACTTGGCCTGTGCGATGAAGGTCTCGGGCGTCGGGTTGTCGCTCACGACCACCGCGTCGCCGCCCAGCAGCTGGCGCGCGTCGCGCTGCAGCCCGCCCTGCAATCGGTCGGCGAAGAAGCCGACCGCCGTGAGCGCGGCCACGGCCAGCACCACGGCCACGATCAAGAGGCGCAGCTCGCCGGCGCGCAGGTCGCGCCAGAGCGTGCGCCAGCCAAGGCGAAGGGAAGCGTTCATGGCGCGAACGATAGCCGACGCCTACCGGCACCGGCGGACTCAAGGGTTATTGGAAAGGGCCGCCAGGTGTTGCCCGCTGCGCGGACCTGTCGCACGATGCGAAAAAACGAAGGAGCGCGTGTCGATGACGACCCCACCCGCCCGGCGGCGCCCCGGCTCAGGGCAACACGACGAGGCCCGGCGCGCCAGCTTCCACGCGGCCGATGACCGCCGCCTGCCCGAAGCCTTCGTTGCGGAAGATCTCCAGCACCGCCTCGACCGCCTCGGGCGCGCAGCTCACGAGCAGGCCGCCCGAGGTCTGCGGGTCGGTCATGAGCGCCTGCGCGGTGGCCGGCAGGCCTTCGTGCAACTGCACGTCGGCGCCGTAGCCCGCCCAGTTGCGGCCCGACGCGCCGGTGACCAGCCCGCCGCCGGCCATGGCGATCACGTTGTCGAGCAGCGGTACGCGCGACCATTCGACCACCGCCGCGAGCCCCGCGCCGCGCGCGAGTTCGAGCGCGTGGCCGGCCAGGCCGAAGCCGGTGACGTCGGTCAGCGCATGCACGCCGTCGAGCGCCGACAGCGCGATGCCGGGCGTGTTGAGCTTGGTCGTGTTCTCGATCAGCTGGCGGTAGCCGGCCTCGGACAGCTGCTGCTTCTTGAGCGCCGCCGACAGCACGCCCACGCCCAGCGGCTTGCCCAGCACCAGCACGTCGCCCGCCTGCGCATCGGCATTGCGCCGCACGCGCTTGGGGTGCACCAGCCCCATCGCGACCAGCCCGTAGATGGGCTCGACCGAATCGATGGTGTGGCCGCCCGCAATGGGAATGCCGGCCGCGCGGCACACGTCCTGCCCACCGCGCACGATCTCGGCGATGACCTCCACCGGCAGCTGGTTGATCGGCATGGCGACCAGCGCCAGCGCCATGATCGGGCGCCCGCCCATCGCGTAGACGTCGCTGATCGCGTTGGTCGCGGCGATGCGGCCGAACTCGTAGGGGTCGTCCACGATGGGCATGAAGAAATCGGTGGTGGCGATCAGCGCCTGCTCGTCGTTGAGCCGGTAGACTGCCGCGTCGTCGGCGGTCTCGATGCCGACCATGAGCTCGGGCGGAATCAGCCCGCCCGCATGGTTCTTGAGGATCTGCGACAGCACGCCCGGCGCGATCTTGCAGCCGCAGCCGCCCCCATGCGAGAAGCTGGTGAGCCGCAGCGGCGCCAACGGATTCAGGAGCTTGGAAGGTGCGGCTTCGATCATGGCAGCGGGTCGGTCGAATGGAACAAGCCGCGATTATCGAAGCCTGCACCGCCGTCTGCCCGAGTGCCCCGACACACCCTTTTCTTTTTCCACTGAACGCGTCATCACACCATGCAAACGAAACAAACCGTGTCCCGGCTCGCGCTCGCGCTGGCCCTGTCCCTCACCGCCGTGGGCGCCTTCGCCCAGGGCGTGCTGCGCGTGTCGGCCATTCCCGACGAGGCGCCCACCGAGCTGCAGCGCAAGTTCACGCCGCTGGGCGACTACCTGAAGAAGGAAACCGGCATGGACGTGCAGTTCACGCCCGTGACCGACTACGCCGCCGTGGTCGAAGGCCTGGCGACGAACAAGATCGACCTGGCCTGGCTGGGCGGCTTCACCTTCGTGCAGGCGCGCATCCGCACCAACGGCGGCGCGGTGCCGATCGTGCAGCGCGCGGAAGACGAGGTGTTCACCAGCAAGTTCATCGTGCCGATCGACAGCCCCGCCAAGACCCTGGCCGACCTGAAGGGCAAGACCTTCGCCTTCGGCGCGCCCTCGTCCACCTCGGGCAGCCTGATGCCGCGCTACTTCCTGCTGCAGGCCGGCATCAACCCCGAGAAGGACTTCAAGACCGTCGCGTTCTCGGGCGCGCACGACGCCACCGTGGCCTTCGTGGCCGCCTCGCGCGCCGAAGCGGGCGTGCTCAACGCCTCGGTGTGGGACAAGCTGGTCGAGGCCAAGAACCCCAACGCCGCCAAGGTGCGCGTGCTGGCCACCACGCCGACCTACTACGACTACAACTGGACCGTGCGCCCGGGCCTGGACGCCGCCGTGACGAAGAAGCTGACCGACGCCTTCCTGAAGCTGGACCCGGCCAACCCGGCGCACAAGGAGATCATGGCGCTGCAGCGCGCGAGCAAGTTCATTCCCACCAAGTCGTCGAACTACGACGGCATCGAGACGGCGGGCAAGTCGGCCGGCCTCATCAAGTGAGCGGAATGCGCGGATGAGTTTTTCGCTCGACAGCGCAGGCGTGGTGCACCCCAACGGCCAGCGCGCGCTGGCCGGGGTGACGCTGGCCGCGCGCGACGGCGAGCGCATCGCCGTCATCGGGCCTTCGGGCGCGGGCAAGACCACGCTGCTGCGCGTGCTCGGCGCGGCGCTGCGGCCCGGTGAAGGCCAGGTGCAGGCGTTGGGCCAGCACCCGTGGCGGCTGCCCGCCCGCGCGCTCAAGCAACTGCGCGCGCGCATCGGCACCGTGCACCAGGCACCGCCGATCGCGCCGCGCCTGCGCGTGGTCACGGCCGTGCTCGCGGGCCGGCTCGGCCAATGGTCGACGGCGCGTGCGCTGGGCTCGCTTTTCTATCCGTCCGACATCGCAGGCGCGCACGCGGCGCTGGCCCGGCTCGCGCTCGAAGACCGGCTGTTCGACCGCTGCGACCGCCTCTCGGGCGGCCAGCTGCAGCGCGTGGGCATCGCGCGCGTGCTGTACCAGCGCCCCGCGCTGCTGCTGGCGGACGAGCCGGTGTCGGCGCTCGACCCCACGCTGGCGCATGCGGCCGTGGGCCAGCTGGTCGCGCAGAGCGAATCGACCGGCGCCACGCTGGTCGCGTCGCTGCACGCGGTCGACCTGGCGCTGCGCTGGTTCCCGCGCATCGTGGGCATGCGCGACGGGCAGGTCGCCTTCGACCTGCCGTCCGCCGAGGTGACGCCGGCGCTGCTCGAAGCGCTCTATGCGAGCGAAGGCGGCGTGGCGACGCAAGGGCCGCTGCCTGTCGCGCCAGTGGCCGGCACCGCCGAGCCAGCCTTCCATCGACCGGACTGCCCGTGACGGCGACACTCGCCCGCCCCGCCCTGCGCGATCCGCATGCGGGCCGCCGCCTGGCCGGTTGGCTCGCGGCGCTGGCCGTCGCCTGGCCGGTGCTCGCGCTCTCCGAATTCAAGCCCTGGGCGCTGTTCGGCAGCGGCAACCTCGCGGTCATCGGCGGCTTTCTTGCCGGCTTCTTCCCGCCCGACAGCTCGCCGGCCTTTCTCGCGCTGCTCGCCAAGGCCACGCTCGAGACGCTGGCCATGGCCACGGCCGGCACGGCCATGGCGCTGCTGATCGGCGCGCCGCTGGGCTTCGTGACCACGCGCGCGCTCTCCATCTCTCGCATCGGACCCGGCCCTGGTCGGCTGCAGGCCGGCGTCGTCCGGCAGGCGGCGCGCTGGCTGCTGATGGTGCTGCGCGCCATTCCCGAGATCGTGTGGGCGCTGCTGTTCGTGCGCGCGCTCGGGCTCGGCCCCGCGGCCGGCGTGCTGGCGCTGGCCATCACCTACGGCGGCATGCTGGGCAAGGTCTACGCCGAGATCCTCGAATCGACCGACACGCGCCCCGCGCGCGCCCTGCTCGAAAGCGGCAGCGGCCGGCTCGCGGCGCTGTGCTACGGCCTGCTGCCGCACACGGCGCAGGAGCTGGCCTCGTACACCGTGTACCGCTGGGAATGCGCGGTGCGCGCCTCGGTGGTGATGGGCTTCGTGGGTGCGGGCGGCCTCGGGCAGCTCATGGACCAGTCGATGAAGATGCTCAACGGCGGCGAGGCCAGCAGCATCCTGCTGGTGTTCCTCGCGCTCGTGCTGCTGGCCGACATGCTGAGCAACGCGCTGCGAAAGCTCCTGGCATGACGACGCTGCCGCCACGCCCTCCTTTGTGCCTGCGCTGCTGGCTCGCCGTGGGGCTGATCGCCGCGGCCGTGGTCGCGAGCTTCGTCTACCTGGGCATCGACTACGGCGCGCTGGGCTCGGCCGAATCGCTCCGGCTCATGGGCGAGTTCATCGCCGAGTTCTTCCCGCCCGACGTGTCGCCCGAGTTCCTGGCCAAGGTCGGCCACGGCGCGCTGCAGACGCTGGCCGTGTCGGCGCTGGGCACCGTGCTGGCCGCCGTGGCGGGCGCCGTGCTCGCGCTGCCGGCCTCGGGACGCATCGGCGGGCCGCTGCGCCACGGCGCGCGCTTCGTGCTCAACTTCTTGCGCAGCGTGCCCGAGCTGGTGTGGGCCGCGCTGATGGTGCTGGCCGCCGGCATCGGGCCGTTCGCGGGGGCGCTGGCGCTGTCGCTGCACACGACCGGCGTGCTCGGCCGCCTCTTCGCCGAAGCGCTGGAGAACGCGCCGCGCGAGCCCGAGCAGGCGCTGGCGCTCTCGGGCGCCGGCCCGGTCGCTGCCTTCAGCTACGCCAGCCTGCCGATCGTGCTGCCGCAGTGGGTGGCCTACACGCTCTACCGCTGGGAAATGAACATCCGCATGGCGGCCGTGCTGGGCTTCGTGGGCGGCGGCGGGCTGGGCCAGCTGCTGTACTTCCACCTGTCGATCTTCCAGCAGCAGCAGGCGATGACGGTGCTGATCGCGATGTTCGTGCTGGTCACCTTTGTCGACTTGGCGAGTGCTCGCTTGCGAAAAGGCTTAGGTCCCGCCTACGCCTGAGTGGCCGACAATCGGGGCATGAGGTCCCTTCAGCCATGAGTCATCGCCAGCCCGTTCGGGTGGCGGACCGCCACGCCTTCGATTCGATCATCGACGCCCGCTCGCCCGCCGAGTTCGCGCTCGACCACATCCCCGGCGCCATCAACTGCCCGGTGCTCAACGACGAGGAGCGCCACATCGTCGGCACGGTCTACGTGCAGACCGGCGCCTTCGAGGCGCGCCGCATCGGTGGTGCGATGGTGGCGGCCAACATCGCGACGCACCTGCGCGACACGCTGGCCGACCGGCCCGAGAAGTGGAAGCCGCTGGTCTACTGCTGGCGCGGCGGCATGCGCAGCGGCTCGATGGTCACCTGGCTGCGGCTCGTGGGCTGGGACGCGCAGCAGCTCGCGGGCGGCTACAAAAGCTTTCGCCGGCACGTGATCTCGCAGCTCGACGCGCTGACGCCGCAGCTCGACCTGCGCGTGGTCTGCGGCGCCACCGGCAGCGCCAAGACGCGCGTGCTGCACGCGCTGGCCGAACGCGGCGCACAGGTGCTCGACCTCGAAGACTTCGCCAACCACAAGGGCTCGCTGCTCGGCGCGCTGCCGGGCGTGCCGCAGCCTTCGCAAAAGCACTTCGAGACGCGCATCGCGACCGTGCTCGAAGCCATCGACCTCTCGCGCCCGCTGTATGTCGAGGGCGAGAGCGTGCGCATCGGGCGGCTGTCGCTGCCGCTGTCGCTCGTGGCGCAGATGCGCGCCGCGCCGTGCATCGAGGTGGAAGCCACGCCCGAGGCGCGGCTGGCCTACCTGCTGCGCGACTACGCCTACCTGGGCGAAGACCGCGCGGCGCTCGCCGAGAAGATGGGCGTGCTCAAGGAACTGCAGGGCAAGGAAACGGTGACGCGCTGGCAGCAGTGGGCCCACGAGGCCGACCTGCCGCACCTGTTCGCCGAGCTGATGTCCTTGCACTACGACCCGCACTACCAGAAGTCGCAGGAGACGCACTTTCGCGCGTGGACGAAGCGCCAGCGCGTGGGGGCGACCGACCTCTCGGATCAGGGCATCGAGGCCGTGGCCGACGCGGTGCTGGCGCTCGGCGCACCGAGCCCGTCGGCGTAAAGCACGCCGCGCGGCGCGCGGCACAGCCCCCAGAAGCGCAGGCCGCTGAGCTCGGCCATGCGCACGCCCATCGCGGTCGGCGCCGAGATGGTCGCCATCGCCGCGATGCCCAGGCGCGCGCACTTGCGCACCAGTTCGTGGCTGCCGCGGCTGGACATCAGCACGAAGCCGGGCTCCTGCAGCCGATTCGCACGCGCCAGCGCGCCGAGCAGCTTGTCGAGCGCGTTGTGGCGGCCCACGTCTTCCATCAGGTCGGTGAGTTCGCCGTCGACCGTGGCCCAGGCCGCCGCGTGGATCGCGCCAGCTTCGGCGTTGAGCACCTGGCGCGGCGGCATGGCGGCGAAGGCGCGCAGCACGGTGGCCAGGTCGATGCGTTCGATCCAGTCGCGCGGCGGCACGCGCTGCGGCGACAGGTCGAGCCCCGCGAAACTTTCGACGCCGCACACGCCGCAGCCGGTGCGGCCCGCGAGGCTGCGGCGCCGGTCCTTCAGGCGTTCGAAGCTGCGCGTGGACACTTCGAGCTGCACCTCGATGCCGGGCATGCCTTCGGGCAGGCCCGCATCGAGGGCATCGACCGTTCGCACGTCGATGCCGCGGCAGTCGGCGGCGCTGTCGAGGATGCCTTCGCTCAGTGCAAAGCCCAGCGCGAAGGCTTCGAGATCTTGTGGCGTGGCCATCATCACCGCGTGCGAGACGCCGTTGAACACCAGCGCCACCGGCACCTCGGCGGCCAGCGTGTCGTCGCGCACCACGCCCTCCGGCGCGAGGCCGCGCTCGCCGAAGACGTGCACGGCATGCCGCGCGAGGGGCGGCAGGGCGTCGGGTTCGGGGGTGTTTTCCATGGCCGCGGCCATTGTCCGCTCAGTCTCGGCTGTCGTCAGCCGGCAGGCTCTCGACCACCGCGCGCCCGACGTCGGTGAGGTGCGCGACCCAGCGATCGTCCAGCTGCACCACGCGCACCCAGCCCGGTCCACGCACGCCGCCCAGTGCGGCATCGCCCATCAGCGTGAGCTGGCGCATGACCACGCTGGCGCCCTGCCCCAGCCGCTTGCCCAGGCGCGGCAGCGACATGCCGCCCTCGCCCGGGGCTTCGGCAAGCGCGCGCAGGATCGCGATGGAAAAAGCGTCAGCGTCGAACCCGGAATCGCTCATGCCGCCACGGCGTCGGCCTCCGCCGCGACCGGCGCCACATGCAGCGACAGCACCACGGGAATCGACTTGGAGGTCGGCGTGCCCGCGTTCTCGGCCACCGACGACAGCGGCACCAGCGGGTTCGTCTCGGGGTAGTAGGCCGCGAGATTGCCGCGCGGGATGTCGTAGGCGACCAGCTTGAAGCGGTCGGCGCGGCGCTCCTGCCCGTCGCTCCACACGGTCTGGATGTCGACCCAGTCGCCGTCCTTCATGCCGAGCTGGCGGATGTCGTCTTTGTGGATGAACACCACGCGACGCTGGCCGAACACGCCGCGGTAGCGGTCGTCCATGCCGTAGATGGTGGTGTTGTACTGGTCGTGCGAGCGCGTGGTGAGCAGCGTGAACACCAGCGTGTCGCGCTGCGACGCAAAGCGCGCGCGGGCCCGATGCGCGTGCGTGTCCAGCGGCACGGCGTGCGTGAAGAACACGGCCTTCTTCGACGCGGTGGCCCACACGCGCTCGCTCGCCGTGTTGCGCAGGCGAAAGCCGCCGGGGTGCGCCACGCGCGCGTTGAAGTCCTTGAAGTCGTCGAACACGGCTTCGATCTTGTCGCGGATGCGGGCGTAGTCTTCGACCAGCCAGAGCCACGGCGTCTTGCTGCGCGCGCCGATGGTGGCCGCTGCCAGGCGCGCCACGATGGCCGGCTCGGACAGCAGGTGCTCCGACGCGGGCGGGTTGATGCCCATCGAGATGTGGACCATGCTCATCGAGTCTTCGACCGTCACGCCCTGCGGGCCGTTCGCCTGCATGTCGATCTCGGTGCGGCCCAGGCACGGCAGGATGAGCGCCTCGCGTCCGTGGATGATGTGGCTGCGGTTGAGCTTGGTCGTCACGTGCACCGTGAGGTCGCACTGCTGCAGCGCCTTCCAGGTCTGGTAGGTGTCGGGCGTGGCAGCCGCGAAGTTGCCGCCCAGCGCGAAGAACACCTTGCCCTTGCCGTCGAGCATGAGCTGGATCGCCTCGACCGTGTCCACGCCGTTCTGGCGCGGCGGCTCGAAGCCGAACACCTGCTGCAGCCGGTCCAGCAGCGCGGCCGGCGGCTTTTCCCAGATGCCCATGGTGCGGTCGCCCTGCACGTTGCTGTGGCCGCGCACCGGGCAGGCGCCCGCGCCTTCGCGGCCCATGTGACCGCACAGCATGAGCCAGTTGCCGATCATCTGGATCGTGGCCACCGAATGCTGGTGCTGCGTGATGCCCATGCCCCAGCAGGCGATGACGCGCCTGGCGCCCAGGTACACGTCGGCCGCCGCGCGGATCTGCGCTTCGCTCAGGCCCGACTCCTGCACCAGCAGCGGCCACGATTCGGCGCGCAGGTCGTCGGCCAGCGCCTCGAAACCGAGGGTGTGCTCGGCGATGAATGCGTGGTCGAGCACCGAGGGCTCACCGCGCGCCACCGCCGCGTCTTCGCGTTCGACGACGTGCTTCATCATCCCCTTCACCGCCGCGAAGTCGCCGCCCACGCGCAACTGGAAGTAGTGCGTGCTGATCGGCGTGGAGCCCAGCGTGGCCATCTCGAGCTTGTCCTGCGGATCGGCAAAGCGCTCCAGCCCGCGCTCGCGCAGCGGGTTGAAGCTCACGATGCGCGCGCCGCGCTTGGACGCCGCGCGCAGCTCGCCGAGCATGCGCGGGTGGTTGGTGCCCGGGTTCTGGCCGAAGATGAAGATCGCGTCGGCCTTCTCGAAGTCTTCCAGCGTGACCGTGCCCTTGCCCACGCCCAGCTGCGGGCGCATGCCGCTGCCGCTGGGCTCGTGGCACATGTTCGAGCAGTCGGGGAAGTTGTTGGTGCCGTACTCGCGCACGAACAGCTGATACAGGAAGGCCGCCTCGTTGCTCGCGCGGCCCGAGGTGTAGAAGATGGCCTGGTTCGGGTCGGGCAGCGCGTTCAGGTGCTGCGCAATGCGCGCGAAGGCATCGTCCCAGTCGATGGGCACGTACTTGTCGCTGGCCACGTCGTAGGCCATGGGGTGCGTGAGGCGGCCCTGGTCTTCGAGCCAGAAGTCGCTCTGCTGGGCCAGCTCGGCCACGGTGTGCTTCGCGAACAGCTCCGGGCCCGCGCGCCGCGCGGTGGCCTCGGCGGCCACGGCCTTCACGCCGTTCTCGCAGAACTCGAAGGTCGAGGCATGGTTGCGGTCGGGCCAGGCGCAGCCGGGGCAGTCGAAGCCGTCGGGCTGATTGGCCGAGAGCAGCGTCTTCGCGCCCTTGACCGGAATGTCCTGCCGCAGCAGCGCATTCGTCACGCTGCGCAACGCACCCCAGCCACCGGCGGGGCCCTTGTAAAACTCGATCTTCTGCTCGCTCATGGCGGCAGTGTTGGCCTGCGGGGGCGTGGCGTCAAATTGAATCGGGACATGCGGCGATTCAAAATGGAAATGACGGGGGAAGAAAACGGCGCTCAGGCCCCGCGCGCGCCGCCCATCAGCAAACCCCTCAGCTTGCTGCGCAGCGGCGTCTCTTCCACCTCCTGCACCCCGGCAATCTCCCGCAGCGCAAAGTCGCGGCTGTCGGCGTTGTGCAGGTCGATCTCGCGCACCACCTGCCCGTCCTTGTAGACAAAAGCCACGTCGGCCAGGGCGAGCACGTCCTCGATGTCGTGCGTGATCATCAGGACCGGGATGCCCCATTGCTTGCGCACCTGCGCGAGCTCGTTGCGCAGCTCGGCGCGCAGCATGGGGTTGAGCGCGGCAAAGGGTTCGTCGAGCAGCAGCACCTGCGGCTCGCAGGCCAGCGCGCGCGCCAGGGCCACGCGCTGCTGCTGGCCGCCCGAGAGTTTCTGCGGCCGGCTGTCGGCCAGCGCGGCGAGGCCGAAGCTGGCCAGCAGCGCCTGCACGCGCTCGGCGTCGCGCGCCGGCAGCGTGCGCCGGTGCCACGCAGTGAGCCCGAAGGCCACGTTCTCGCGCACCGTGAGGTGCGGGAACAGCGCGTAGTTCTGGAACAGGTAGCCGATGCGGCGCGCCGGCGCGGGCACGTCGATGCGCTGCGCGGCGTCGTACAGCGTGCGGCCGTCGAGCCGCACATGGCCCGCCGACGGATGCAGCAGGCCGGCGATGGCCTGCAGGGTGAGCGACTTGCCGGCCCCCGAGGGGCCGTAGAGCGCGGCGAAGGGAACGTCGGTCTGGAAGCGCACGGCGAGGTCGAAGCGCCGGGCCCCGTCCTTCACCGTGAGCTGCAGATCGACATCGATCATGGCTTGCCGAAACCGTAGCGCGTGAGCACTTCTTGCGCGGCCGGTGTCGCGAGGAAGGCGATGAAGTCGCCGGCCAGCGCCTTCTGCTTGCTCTCGGCCACCACGGCGATCGGGTACGTCACGGGCGTGTGGCCGGTGGGCGTGAAGGCGACCTTGACCTTGTCGCCGGCCACGGCCGCGTCGGTGCGGTACACGAAGCCGGCCTCGACCTCGCCACGGCTCACGTAGTCGAGCACCTGGCGCACGCTGTCGGCCTGCACGAACTTGGGTTCGAGCGCGGTCCAGAGCTTGGCGTTGTCCAGCACCTGCTTGGTGTAGCGGCCGACCGGCACGGTGGCGGTCTTGCCGACGGCGATCTTCTTCACGTTCGCACCGCTCAGGTCCTGCAGCGACTTCAGGCCGACGGCGCCCTGCGCGGGTTCGACCAGCACGAGGCTGTTGGTGACGAAGTCCTTGCGGGTGGCGGTGTCGATGAGCTTCTGGTCGTTGCCGCGGTTCATGGTTTCCTGGTCGGCGCTGGCGAACACGTCGACCGGCGCGCCCTGCCCGATCTGCTGCAGCAGCACGCCCGAGGCGGCGAAGTTGAAGCGCACGGTGCTGCCCGCCTTGGCGGCTTCGAACTTGGGACCGATTTCCTTGAACGCGTCGGTCAGGCTCGCGGCGGCGGACACGGTGATCTGCTGCGCGGCGGCCGCAAACGGCAGGGCCAGGGCAAGCACGACGGACAAAAGACGCAGCGGACGCATGGGCACAGTCTCCTGGAAAAAGGGGGAATCAACGAAGCGAAAAGAAGCGGTTCGACACGACCAGCACGGCAATCGACAGCACCGACGTGACGACCACCAGCAGCAACGCCAGGTCGTCATGGCCGGCCTGCACGGCGTCGTAGATGGCCATCGACAGGGTCTGGGTCTGCTTGGGAATGGAGCCGGCCACCATCAGCGAGGCGCCGAACTCGCCCATGGCGCGCGCGAACGCGAGCAGCGTGCCGGCCAGGATGCCGGGCCAGGCCAGCGGCAATGTGACGCGCAGGAACACCGAAAACGGCGACTGGCGCAAGGTGCTCGCGGCGGCCTCGAGCGAGCGGTCGACGTTCGAGAACGCCGCGCTGGCCGACTTGAGCACCAGCGGCAGCGCCACCACGGCCGACGCCACCACGGCGCCGTGCCAGCTGAAGATGATGGTGTAGTCGAAGTGCTCGCGCAGCCAGGCGCCGAGCGGGCTGCGGCGCCCCGCCGCCACCAGGATGGCGTAGCCGATCACCGTGGGCGGCAGCACCAGCGGCAGCATGAACACGGCCTCGAGCACGCCCGAGCCGGTGAACTGCTTGCGTGCGAACACCCAGCCCAGCGCCACGCCCGCGACCAGCGCCAGCAAGGTCGCGACCGCCGCGACCTGCAGCGACAGGACCAGCGGCGACCAGTCGGTGGTGGCGATGAGCGAAGAAGTGGTCGTCGTGTTCATTGAGATACGGCGCAATTGTTACATGAGCGGCCTTCTGGTTCCCACGGGGATGCACGGATGCGCCGGTCTTCATATACTGGCGAATACAGCGTTGGAGACTTTGTCCATCCGCCCCATGCGCCTTTCCCCTCATGACACCGTTGTCCGCTCGACCTCCGGCAGGCCCGAGCTTCGCCATGTGACGCAGGTGCACGAATGGCGCATCGAGCGCACGCTGGACGCCGGCGGCTTCGTGCTGTCGATCATCGCGCCGGGCGGCGAGAGCCAGTCGTTCCTGGTGGCGCCGGGCGACGCGCAGGACATCGGCGAGGTGCTGCGCCGCAGCGCCGCGTGGACCGACCGGCGCGGGCCATGACAACGATGTGGCGCCACATGACGGGTGCGGAACGCATCCTCGAAGTCCTGCTGACACGGCGCTCGGTGTCGCCGCGGCGGCTGCAATCGCCCGGCCCCAACCCCGACGAACTCGACGCCATCCTTCAGGCCGGCCTGCGCGCGCCCGACCACGGCGGGCTGCATCCGTGGCGCGTGATCGAGTTCCGCCCGCAGAACCGCGAGGCGCTGGCCTGGTGCTTCGAACAGGAAAAGCTGCGCCGCGATCCGCTCGCCAGCCCGACCGACCTGCGGCGCGCCCGCGAGCACGCCACGCGTCCGCCGTTGCTGCTGGGCTTCGTGGTGTCGCCGCGCGAGCGCAGCAAGATCCCCGCGCGCGAACAGTGGCTGGGCGCCGGCGCGGCGCTGGGCAACCTGCTGGCCGCCGCGCACCAGCTGGGCTACGGCGCCATCGTGCTCAGCGGCGAGCGCTGCTTCGACGAGACGCTGGTGCGCCAGGTCGGCGTGCAGCCGGGCGAGCACCTGGCGGGTTTCATCAGCATGGGCACGATCCGCGAGGCGCCGCCGCAGGCGCGCGAGACGCTGTCGCAGGACGTGTGGTCGTGCTGGCAGGGCGACCTGCTGCCGGGCGCAGCCGGGGGCGATGCATCAACCGACGGCGATCAGTCCATCCTGCCGTCGGAGCGCGTGCGCGGCAGCTGATCGAGCCGCGCGCCGAACCAGCCCACGCGCTCGGTCTCGCGCACGTCGAAGCGCGGCACGTAGGGCTTGATGTCGAGCACGGGCGTGCCGTCGATCATGTCGTTGCCGCTGAAATGCAGCGTCGTGCCTTCCACCGCCGTGAGCCGCACGATCGACAGGCCCAGCCGGTTGGGCCGCGCGGGTGCGCGCGTGGCGAACACGCCGTGCGTGGCGTCGTCGAGAAAAGGCACCACCTCGAGCCGTTCGTGCGCGCAGCGGTGCAGGTGCGTCACGAGGATCAGGTAGTCAAAGCCTTCGATGTCGCGCAGCCCCGGCGCGAACTCGGCGAACACCTCCAGGCGCCCCACTTCGTCGGGCGCGCCGGCCGTCTGGATGGGCATGCCCGAGGTCTCGGTGAAGCGGCTGCGCACGATGCCGACCGGGCGAGACGACGGGGTCGATGTCGGCGGCGTTCATGGGGCCAGCAGGCGCGTGAGCGCGCGAACGTCCGCCGCCGTTGCGAGGCGCGCGGCATTCTCGATGGCGCGGTAGCGCTTCACGATGTCCTCGCCCACGGGCGTGAGCGCCGTGCCGCCGCCGCGCGAGCCGCCGGCGGCGGTGTTCACGGCCGGCGAGGCCAGCGTCTGGTTCATCTCGTCGATCAGCATCCACGCGCGGCGGTACGACATGCCGAGCAGGCGGGCCGCCGCCGAGATCGAGCCGGTCTCGGCCACGGCTTCGAGCACGGCGATCTTGCCGGGGCCGATGGCGATGGTGTCGTCCCGGTAGATGCGCAGGCGGAACTGGGCTTTGGATTTCATGATGGCGGGAAGGGTAAACCATCCGGGGTGCCGCGAGCACCCGTTGCCCGGGCTACGCGGCGTCGAGCGCGCCGCTGTGCTGGCGCGCCTGCGCCTGCCATTCGGGCGTCTGCAAGAAGGCCAGCGCCGCATCGAGCGCCCGCGCGGGCCGCACGCCCTCCTGCGTCATGAAGCCGATGGGCGTGCGCACCTCGGGCGCCACCAGCGGCAGCGCCTCCAGTTCGCGGTGGCTGCGCACGGCCGCCACCATGGCGCCGGGCAGCACGCTGCTGACGGTGCCCGCGCTCACGGCCAGCGCGAGCGTGAGCACCGAGTTGGTCTCGATGGCGGGCGCCACCGCGGCCACGCCGGCCTCGCGCAGGGCCTGGTCGATGATGGCGCGGTTGTGCATGTCGGGCGTGAGCAGGCACAGCGGCAGCTTGCCCGCTTCGGCCCAGGCGATGGGGCGGCCGATGCGCAGCCGGTCGGCCGAGGGCTTCTTGGCGCGCCGCAGCAGGAAGTAGTGTTCGATGCTCTGCGGCCAGGCCTTGAGCTTGACGCCCGGCAGGTGCATGCGCTCCGTGTAGCCCAACGCGAGGTCGACCGACAGATTTTCGAGGCCCGTTTCCAGCTCCTGCGAGCTCATGGAAAGCACGGCCGGCACGATGCCCGGATGGCGCTGCTGCAGCATCGCTGCAAAGCGCGACAGCATCGGGATCGCGGTGGGCACCGCGGCCATGCGCAGCCGCCCGCGCGGGTCGCCGGCTTCGCTGCGCAGCTCCTGCAGCAGCACCTCGTTGTCGCGCAGCATGCGCTGCGCCGTGGCCAGCACGCGCTCGCCTTCGTGCGTGAGGCCCACGTACACGCGGGAGCGCTTGACGATGACGACGCCGAACTCGCCCTCCAGCGCACGCAGCGCATTGGACAGGGCCGGCTGCGTGATGTGGCAGGCCTGCGCGGCGCGGCCGAAATGCTTGTGCTCGCTGAGTGCGACGAGGTAGCGCATCGAGGCGAGCAGGTTCATTGCGTGCGTCCTTTTTCTTCTTGCGGGCTCGCGTCCGGGGCGCCTGCGCAGGCCCTCGCCCTGCCCCGCCTCGGTCTCAGGTGTTCTTGCTGATCGAGATCGTCGGGAACTTCGCGGAAAAGTCCTTCGCCTTCTCCGCGATCCCCACCGCCACGCTGCGCGCCACGGCCTTGTAGAGCCCGGCCACCTCGCCGTCGGGGTCGGACACCACCGTGGGCGCCCCGCTGTCCGCCTGCAGCCGGATGTTGATGTCCAGCGGCAGCGCGCCCAGGTAGGCCATCTGGTACTCGGCCGCCATCTTCTTGCCGCCGTCGGCGCCGAAGATGTGCTCGGCATGGCCGCAGTTCGAGCAGATGTGCACCGCCATGTTCTCCACGATGCCCAGGATCGGCACGCCGACCTTCTCGAACATCTGGATGCCCTTGCGTGCGTCGAGCAGCGCGATGTCCTGCGGCGTGGTGACGATCACCGCGCCCGTCATCGGCACGCGCTGGCTCAGCGTGAGCTGGATGTCGCCGGTGCCCGGCGGCATGTCGACGATCAGGTAGTCGAGGTCTTTCCAGTTGGTCTGGCGCAGCAGCTGCTCGAGCGCCTGCGTGGCCATGGGGCCGCGCCAGATCATGGCCTGGTCGGCGTCGACCAGGAAGCCGATCGACATCACCTGCACGCCGTGGCGCTCCTTGGGCTCCATGTTCTTGCCGTCGATGCTCTCGGGGCGCCCGTCCAGGCCCATCATCATGGGCTGGCTCGGGCCGTAGATGTCGGCGTCGAGCAGGCCCACGCTGGCGCCCTCGGCGGCCAGCGCCAGCGCCAGGTTGGCGGCCGTGGTGCTCTTGCCCACGCCGCCCTTGCCCGAGGCCACCGCCACGATGTTGCGCACGTTGGGCATCAGCTGCACGCCGCGCTGCACCGCATGGCTGATGACCTTGGTGACGATGTTGACCGACACGTTCTCCACGCCCGGCACGGCCTTGGCCGCGGCCACCAGCGACTTGCGGATGGCCGCGTGCTGGCTCTTGGCGGGGTAGCCGAGTTCGAGGTCGAACGAGACATCGCCCTCGGCGATCTGCAGGTTTTTGAGCGAGCGGGTCGCTGCGAATTCTTTGCCGGTGTTAGGGTCCGTGACGCTCTTGAGTGCGTCCATGAGCCCGTCGGGGGTGAGTGCCATTGATCAAACTCCTGAATGGCGGGTAGTCTATTCCGCCCGCCAAGCCCGTACCGGGACGCGCTCATTTCCCGTCCGAAAAACGCCGAAGAAGAAAAGACACCGACGCAATGCCCGAGACAAGCCCCGCCACCGGCCTGCTGCTGACAGGCGGCGGCGCCCGCGCCGCCTACCAGGTCGGCGTGCTCGAAGCCATCGCCGAGATCCGGCGCGACGCCGTGGCGGCGGGTGCGGCCATCGGCGGCGGCAACCCGTTCCAGATCATCACCGGCACCTCGGCCGGCGCCATCAACGCCGCCGCGCTGGCCTGCGGCGCCGACGACTTCGACCGCGTGGTCGCGCACATCGCGCAGGTGTGGGGCGAGTTCCGTGCCGAACAGATCTACCGCGCCGACTCACTCTCGGTGCTCGGCAGCGGCGCGCGCTGGCGCATGCTGCTCGGCCTGGGGC
The DNA here is from genome assembly GCF_059416345.1 of Variovorax sp. GW821-FHT09D07. Lineage (NCBI taxonomy): Bacteria > Pseudomonadati > Pseudomonadota > Betaproteobacteria > Burkholderiales > Comamonadaceae > Variovorax > Variovorax sp. GW821-FHT09D07. The sequence goes on along the minus strand of NZ_JBWKOY010000002.1, from coordinate 191,677 downwards.
GCTTCGCGGCCAACTGGATGCGCATCAAGCCGAAGTCGCTGCTCGACAACACGCCGCTGGCCGGCCTGCTGCAACGCCTGGTGCCGCTGGACCGCCTGCCGCAGCTCATGCAGCAGGGCCACGTGCAGGCGCTGGCGGTCACGGCGTCGAGCTACAGCTCGGGCGAGCACGTGACCTTCTTCGAGGCGGCCGTGCCGATGGAGCCCTGGGTGCGCTCGCAGCGCCTGTCGGTGCGCGACCGCATCACGCACGCGCACCTGATGGCCTCGTCGGCCATTCCCTTCGTGTTCCCGGCCACCGCGCTGCCGATGCCGCCGGGCCACACCGAGTACTTCGGCGACGGCTCGATGCGCCAGTCGGCGCCCATCGCGGCGGCGATCCACCTGGGCGCGCAACGCATCGTGGTGATCGGCGCGGGCCGCATGCACGAGCCGCGCGACGAGGATGCGCCCAACACCCACAGCGGCTACCCGACCATGGCGCAGATCGCCGGCCATGCGCTGTCGAGCATATTTCTGGATGCGCTGGCGGTCGACATCGAGCGCCTGCGCCGCATCAACCACACGCTGGGCCTGATTCCCGAAGAGGCGCGCGCAGCAAGTGCGCTGCGCCCGCTCGACCTGCTGGTGATCTCGCCGTCGGAGCGCATCGACATGATCGCGGCGCGCCACGTCGACGCGCTGCCGGGCGCCGTGCGGCACCTGCTGGGCGGCTCGAAGGTCGCGGCCGACGTGAAGGGCGGCGCGCTCGCCAGCTACCTGCTGTTCGAGTCGGCCTACACGCGCGAACTCATGGCACTGGGGCGCGCGGACGCGATGCGCCAGCGCGACGAGGTGCTGCGGTTCTTCGGGTGGGTGCCGAAATAGAGGCGCATGCGGCCGGCTGAGTTCGCGCCGCTCAGTCCGCCTCGTCCAACAGCCCCAGCACCACGTCCAGCAGCACGTTCGCGCCCTGCGCCAGGTCGGCGCTCGCCGTGTGCTCCTTCGGGTTGTGGCTGATGCCGCGCACGCTCGGCACGAAGACCATCGCGGCGGGCGCGATGCGCGCCATCATCTGCGCGTCGTGGCCCGCGCCCGAGGTCATGCGGCGGTGGCTCAGGCCGCGGGCGTGCGCGCTGGCCTCGACGAGGCGCACCAGCCGTTCATCGAACTGCACCGGCTCGAAGCGCGCCAGCGTGCGGGTTTCGATGGTCACGCCTTCGGTTGTTTCGAGCTGCCGCAGGTAGTCCGCCAACTCGCCCTCGGCGTCCTGCAGCGTCGCTTCATCGGTGTTGCGCAGGTCGACCGTGAGCGTGGCCCGTGCCGCGATCACGTTGATGAGATTGGGGTGCAGGTCGATCGCACCGACGGTCGCGACCTGGCTGCCGCCGTAGCGGCGCGCCAGCTCGCGCACGAACACCGCAATGGCGGCGGCGCAGTAGCCGGCGTCGTGGCGCAGGTGCATGGGCGTCGTGCCCGCATGGTTCGACTGGCCGGTGACGACGATCTCCTGCCATGAGATGCCCTGCAGGTCGGCCACCGCGCCGATGGTGACGCCTTCGGCCTCCAGCACCGGGCCTTGCTCGATGTGCAGTTCGACGAACGCATGCGGCACCAGCGCGCCGCAGGCCATGTCGCCCGCGTAGCCGATGCGCGCGAGCTCGTCGCCCAGCCGCGCGCCGTCGGTGGCGACGGTGTCGAGCGCCGCGTCGAGCGCGAGGCCGCCGGCATGCACCAGCGAGCCCATCATGTCGGGCATGAAGCGCACGCCCTCCTCGTTGGTGAAAGCCGCAACCACGAAGGGGCGCAGCGTCTGGCGCTGGCGTTCGTTGAGCCAGCGCACCACCTCCAGGCCGGCCAGCACGCCGTAGTTGCCGTCGTAGCGCCCGCCCGTGGCGACTGTGTCGATGTGGGAGCCGGTCATCACGGGTTGGGCGTCCGGCAGCTGGCCGGGGCGGATGCCGAAGATGTTGCCGATGCGGTCGATGCGCACGGTGAGGCCCAGGTCACGCATCCATTGCACGAGCCGGTCGCGGCCCGCGCGGTCGGCGTCGGTGAGCGCGATGCGGCAGACGCCGCCTTGTGCCGTCGCGCCGATGGCGGCGTGCGCGTCGATGCGCGCCATCAACGCGGCTTCGGCGATGCCTTCGCGTTGCAGCCATTGCGCCTGCGCCGCCACGACTTCTTCGCCCGTGCGGCCGGTCAGCGCGCGGTACACGCCGGGCGCGGTCGCGCCTTCGGTGCTGAACAGCAGCACGCGCGAGCTGGCGTCGAGGCCGGCGGCGCGCGCCAGTTCGGGGTCGGCCGCGAGCACCTGCAGCGCGGCGAGGCCGGCCGCGCCGGATTCGCCGACCAGCACCGGCACGTCGCCCGCCTCGCCGGTGGCGAAGGTGCGCATCGCGTGCTCGGCGTCGGCATCGGTGACGGTCATGAAGAGATCGACCGAAGGTTGCAGGAAACGCCACGCGAGCGGCGAGGTCTCGCCGCAGGCCAGCCCCGCCATCACCGAATCGACGCTGCCGGTGGCGCGGTCGGGCCGGCCGCTGCGCGCGCTCTGCAGCAGGCAGTCGGCCTGCTCGGGCTCGACGACGATCAGCGTCGGCCGCGCGGCGCCGTAGCGCTCCCAGACATGGCTGGCCACGCCGGCCGCGAGCCCGCCGACGCCGCCCTGCACGATGACGTGGGTGAAGGGGCACGGCGCGCCGGGCGCGGTGTTCTCGAGCAGCTCGTCGACGAGGATGCCGTAGCCCTGCATCACGTCGCGCGGAATCTCTTCGTAGCCTTCGTAGGAGGTGTCGGAGACGACCTCCCAGCCGTTCACCCGGGCCAGGCGCGCGGCCTCCTCGACCGAGGCGTCGTAGTTGCCCGCGATGCGCACGATCTCGGCGCCGAGCGCGGCGATGGGCGCCTCGCGCTCCTCGCTGACCTGCGCGTGCAGCACGATCACGCAGCGGCAGCCCATGCTCTGCGCGGCCGCGGCCAGTGCGCGGCCGTGGTTGCCGTCGGTCGCACTGATGACGACGAAGTCGCGCAGCGCCTCGGCGTGCCGGCCCGCGAACAAGTCGGCCGGTGTCCAGCCTCGCTCGGGCCAGCGGCGCAGCACGAGCCGCAGCAAGGCCACGGGCGCGCCCAGTACCTTGAAGCTGCCGAGCGCGGAGCGGCGCGATTCGTCCTTCACGACCACCTGCGCGACGCCCAGTTGTGCGGCGAGCCGGGGCAGCGGCCACGCCGGCGTCGGCTGCGGCGAGAGCCGGTCCCAGGTGGACAGCCACTGGCGGCTCTCGCGGCCGCGTGCGATGTTCATGATGGCCTGCAGGGCCGCGTCGTAGCCGCGCCGTTGCGCGTGGGGATTGGCGAAGAGCATGGGAAGAAAACCGGAAAAGAAGAATGGATCAGGCGGCGGTGCGCACGGGAAGCCGCTGGCACACGATTTCCGCGAAGTAGCGCGCGCCCGTCGTCAGCACCGCGTCGTTGAAGTCGTAGCGGCCGTTGTGCAGCGGCGTGCCGCCGGGCTCGCCCTCGGCGCCGTTGCCCAGGAAGACGAAGGCCCCCGGCACGGCGCGCAGGAAGGCGCCGAAGTCTTCCGAGATCATCATCGGCGCGACGTTCGCATCGACCTTCCCGGCGCCCACCACGGCCGTGGCGGCGGCCACCGCGGTCGGCACGCATTCGGCCCAGTTCACGGTGGGCGCGAACTCGTGCGTGTAGCTGAAGGTGCAGTCCGCGCCGTGCAGGCGGCAGAGGCCCTCGCTGATCTCGCGCATGCGCGTCTCGAGCATGCGCTGCACGGCCGGGTCGTAGCTGCGCGTGTCGCCCTTGATGACCACGTTCGACGGAATCGCGTTGCGGATGCCGTCGGTGATGAACTCGGTGCACGACACCACGGCCTGCGCGCCGGGGTCGAGCGTGCGCGAGACGATGGTCTGCAGCGCCAGCACGATCTGCGCGCCGATCACGATCGGGTCGATGCCCATGTGCGGCCGCGCGGCATGCGTGCCCCGGCCGTGGATGTGGATGACGAAGTTGTCCTCGCTCGCCATCAGGCCGCCCGTGCGCGTGGCGAAGGTGCCGGCGGGCAGGCCGGGCATGTTGTGCAGACCGTAGATCTCGTCGACCGGAAAGCGCTCGAACAGGCCGTCGTCCATCATGGCCCGGGCGCCACGGCCGTGCTCTTCGGCGGGCTGGAAAATGAAGCGCACGGTGCCGTCGAAATCGCACCGCTCGCGCAGCAGCTGCGCGGCGCCGAGCACCATCGCCATGTGGCCGTCGTGGCCGCAGGCGTGCATGCGCCCGGGCGTGGCGGAGGCGTAGGGCCGCTCGGTCGCCAGCTCGGTAATGGCGAGCGCGTCCATCTCGGCGCGCAGGCCGATCACGCCCGGCCCGCTGCCCACCGTGAGGCTGGCGACCAGCCCGGTGCCGCCGATGCCGGTGTGCACCTCGAGCCCCAGCGCCCGCAGCGCGTTGGCAATGAAGGCCGAGGTCTTCGCCTCCTCGAAGCCGGTCTCGGGCATCGCATGCAGCTGGTGCCGCCAGCCGGCCAGCTGGTCGCGCAGGGGTGCGTCTGGAAACTTCATGGCGAGATGCTATTGACAACGCAGCGGGACAGGTGCGCAAAATGAGCCGCTGCCACGCAATGTTTTTGCGTGGAACCTGCCCTTTCTCATGACACCTCTCGACGCCCTCGACCTGCGCCTGCTCGAACTGATCCAGGCCGACAGCCGCCTCTCGCAGGGCGAGCTGGGCGAGCGCATCCACCTGTCGACGGCGGCGGTGAACCGCCGGCTCAAGCGCCTGCGCGACGAGGGCGTGATCCAGCGCCACGGCGCCGTGCTGTCGCCCGCCGCGCTCGGGCACCCGCTCACCATCGTGGTCGAGGTCGAGGCCGAGAGCGAGCAGATCGAACGGCTCGACGCCATGAAGCAAAGCTTTCGCGACTGCCCGCAGGTGCAGCAGTGCTACTACGTGACGGGCGAGTGGGACTTCATCCTCGTGTGCGTGGTGCGCGACATGGCGCAGTACACCGCGCTCACCCGCCAGCTGTTTTTCCAGAGCAACAACGTCAAGCGCTTTCGCACGCTGGTGACGATGGACCCGGTGAAGGTGAGCCTGGATGTGCCGGTGTCGGCGGGGCCTTGAGCCTGCTCAGCGCGCCGACAGCATCGACCGCAGCATCAGCAGCACCGCGCCGACGATCGGTGCCAGCGCCAGCAACCGACCGGGTTCGAAGGCCAGCCCGGCGATGGCGCCGGTGAAGCAGCCAACCTTGATCCACATCGGCACCGCGCCCCAGCCGCGCCGGTGGGTCACGGCGAGCGCGATCAGGGCGACCCAGCCGATCGCGCCGCCAAGAACAGACAGCGTCCAGCTCAGCAGGTAGAACGCCGAGTCGGCGTCGCGGAACGCGAGCGCGGTGCCCAGGCCGCGCCAGGTGTGCCACCAGCCGTCGAACAGCAGGAAGCCGGTGGCCGAGGCGGCCCACCAGAAGAAGGCGTAGAGGCTGGCCACGCCGGCAAGGGCCGCCAGCCCGCCCAGCAGGCGCCGGGTGATGTCGTCGAAGGGCGCGGGGTCGCGCCAGGTGGCCGTTTGTCCGTGGTCCATGCTCGGAGCTCCATTGGTTCGCAATGGGTCCGACGGTAGGCAGCGAATGTGCGGGCTGGATGAAGCCTGTGTGAAGCGCGGTATCAGGCTGTCGGCGCGTCGGGCGCAATGCCCAGTTCCGCGCACACGCGCCCCAGCAGCGCCTTCAGCGACGCCACCTCGGTCTCGAGCCGCGCCACGTTGGCCTTGAGCGCCGCGACTTCGCCGAGCGAATCGCCGTGCGTGGCGAAGGCGCCGTCGCCCGAGGCGCCCGGCCCCGCCACCTCTTCCGCGGGCGGCCCGCTCAGCAGGTGCGCCCAGCGGCTTTCGCGCGCGCCCGGCAGGCGCGCCAGCTTCACCACCAGCGCGCCGGCCGGGCGTTCGGCGAGTTCGTTGAGGAAGCCCTCGACCGATGAGATGTCGGCGAAGTTGTGCATGCGGTCGCAGGCGATGCGCAGCTCGCCGGCCGTTTGCGGGCCGCGCAGCATCAGCACGGTGAGCAGGATCACCGACTGCGACGGAATGCGCAGCACGCGGTCGATGTTGTGCTCGTAGCGGAAGGCGCGCCCGCCGCTGGTCTCGGCCACGAGGCTGTAGCCCTTCAGGCTGTCGATGGCGGCCTGCACCTGCGACTCGCTGAGTTCGAGCACCGGGTTGCGGCTGGTCTTCTGGTTGCAGCCCGACACCAGCGAATTGAGCGTGAGCGGGTAGCTGTCGGGCACGGTGCGTTGCTTTTCGGCCAGCACACCGAGCACGCGGGTTTCAAGGAGGGACAGGACGGGCAGCGGTGTGGACATGGCTCTGGGAGAAAGGGCAGAAGTGAAAAGGCAACCGGGCCTCAGGGCGCCACCACGGCCAGCATCGGCCCGAGGTCGCGCACGAAGTCGTTGCGCTGCAGTGTCTTCGAATAGATCGCCGACACGGTGCCGTCGAGGTACAACGCGTCGCGGCAATGCAGGACGTCGCGCAAGTACAGCGCGAAGTCGTAAAAATTCACCGGCGTCTCGGAAAGGACGAAGACCGCGGTGGTGCCCGACACGCACACGCCGTTGCGGGTCTTGCGCGAATCCGAATTCGGAATGAGCGCCGGGTGCACCGCGCCGTGGCGCAGCAGCAGCGGGCCCGACTGGGTCGCCAGCTGTACGCCGCCTTTCGCGGCGATCGCCGGGTACTCCGACGCCTCGACGATGCGCGGCCCCTCGGCCGTCACCAGGAACACGCCGTTGGGCTTGCGAAAGAAATTGCCGACGCCGTCGGCCAGATTCAAAGGTGCTTCCTCGCGGCCTTCGCGCACCAGCAGGCCGACGGGGGCGAAGTCGGCGTGGTACATGCCGGCGTTCGCCGCGAACAGCAATTGCTTGTGGCGCGCCTTCAGCCAGGCCTCGAGCCGGTCGAAGCGCTTGAAGGCGGCGCCGGTGTCGTCGCTCAGGAACAGCGCAAGCTTGTCGGTGCGCAGGTCGACCTTGATGACGGTGTAGCGCGGCGGCGCGTCCACGGCGCCGGCGGCGGACCACGCCAGGCCGGCGAGCAGGAAGACCAGCGCAGGCAGCAGCAGTTTTTTCATGCGACGACCTGGGCTGCCCTTTTCTTGCTCAGCCGCCGTTGATGCGTGCGACCAGCGCCTTCGTGAAGGCCGCCGTGCCGGCGCTGCCGCCGAGGTCGCCGGTGCGCACGTTGTCCAGGTTGAGCGTCTGGTCGATGGCGGTGCGCAGGCGCGTGGCCAGCTCGGGCCGCTTGACGTGGTCGAGCATGAGCGCGGCCGCCAGCAGCAGCGCGGTCGGGTTGGCGATGCCCTTGCCGGCGATGTCGGGGGCCGAGCCGTGCACGGCCTCGAAGATCGCGGCGTTGGTGCCGATGTTGGCGCCGGGCGCCATGCCCAGGCCGCCGACCAGGCCGGCCACGAGATCCGAGAGGATGTCGCCGAACAGGTTGGTGGTCACCAGCATGTCGAACTGCCAGGGGTTGAGCACCAGCTTCATCGCGCAGGCGTCGATGATCACGGTGTCGAGCTCGAACTGGCCCTTGTACTTCTCTTCGTACAGGTCGAGGCCTGTCTCCAGGAAGATGCCGGTGAGCGCCTTCATGATGTTGGCCTTGTGCACCAGCGTGACCTTCTTGCGGCCGGTGGCCACGGCGGTGTCGAACGCGTATTCGAGGATGCGCCGGCTGCCCTTGCGGGTGTTGACGCCGGTGGCCATGGCCACGGCGTGCGGGTCGCCGTCGATGGGCACGTAGTGCTCGTGGCCGATGTACAGGCCCTCGAGGTTCTCGCGCACCACGGTCAGGTCGATGTTGTCGTAGCGCCCGCCCGGAATGATGGTGCGTGCGGGGCGCAGGTTGGCGTACAGCTGGAACTCCTCGCGCAGGCGCACGTTCGACGAGCGGTAACCGCCGCCCGAGGGGGTTTCGAGCGGGCCCTTGAGCGCAAGGCGGGTGCTGCGGATGCTGTCCAGCGTGGCCTTGGGCAGCGGGTCGCCCGAAGCCTTGACGCCGCCCAGGCCGGCGATCTGGGTGTCCCACACGAAAGGCGCCTTCAGCGCGTCGAGCGCCGCCAGGGTCGCGTCGACGATCTCGGGGCCGATGCCGTCGCCGGGGATGAGGGTTGCGGGGGTCGAGGTGGTCATCGGCGGCGGCTCACTTTCAGTAAAGAGGCTGCGAGCATACGTCGCACGGGCGACACCCCCGCGGCCTTCGGGGTCACTCCGGGTACCCCGCGGCCGAGGTGAGCAGCCCCATGGCGGCGGCCGCGGGACGGGCCGCCTAAAATGCCCGGTTCCCGGACGCGGCCCCTGGCCGCCTCCACGGGCCCCGCGCCCCTTCCGTTCGTCACTCCCGAAAGCGCCCTCCCCGATGTCCGCCCCGCGCAAGCTCTTCGTCACCACCGCCCTGCCGTATGCCAACGGCAAGTTCCACATCGGCCACATGATGGAATACATCCAGGCCGACATCTGGGTGCGGAACCAGCGAATGAATGGCGCCGACGTCAACTTCGTGTGCGCCGACGACGCGCACGGCGCGGCCATCACCATCGCGGCCGACAAGGCCGGCGTGACGCCGCAGGCCTTCGTGGCCGAGATCGCCGCGGGCCGCAAGCCCTACCTCGATGGCTACCACATCGCCTTCGACAACTGGCACTCGACCGACGCGCCCGAGAACCACCAGCTGGCGCAGGACATCTACCGCGACCTGCGCGCCAACGGCCTCATCGAGACCAAGAGCGTCGAGCAGTTCTACGACCCGGCCAAGGGCATGTTCCTGGCCGACCGCTTCATCAAGGGCGAGTGCCCCAACTGCCACTCGAAGGACCAGTACGGCGACAACTGCGAGGTGTGCGGCGCCGTGTACGCGCCCACCGAGCTGATCAACCCCTACTCGGCGCTGTCGGGCGCCAAGCCCGAGCTGCGCAGCTCGGAGCACTTCTTCTTCAAGCTGTCGGACCCGCGCTGCGAGGCCTACCTGAAGGAATGGACCGCCGCCCCTGGCCACGTGCAGCCCGAGGTGCAGAACAAGATCCGCGAGTGGCTCTACAAGGACGACGAAGGCAAGGGCGGCCTGGGCGACTGGGACATCAGCCGCGACGCGCCCTACTTCGGCATCGAGATCCCCGATGCGCCGGGCAAGTACTTCTACGTGTGGCTCGACGCGCCCGTGGGCTACCTGGCCTCGCTGAAGAACCTGCTGGACAAGCGCTGCATCGAACTGGGCGGCGACGGCATCTCGTACACCGAGTACATGGCCGACCCCGAGCTGGAGCAGGTGCACTTCATCGGCAAGGACATCATCACCTTCCACACGCTGTTCTGGCCCGCGATGCTGCATTTCAGCGGCCGCAAGGCGCCCAACGCCGTGTACGTGCACGGCCACCTGACGGTGAGCGGCGAGAAGATGAGCAAGAGCCGCGGCACCGGCATCGACCCGCTCAAGTACCTGTCGATCGGGCTCGACCCCGAGTGGCTGCGCTACTACATCGCCGCCAAGCTCAACGGCCGCAACGAGGACATCGACTTCAACCCCGACGACTTCGTGGCGCGCGTGAACAGCGACCTCGTGGGCAAGTACATCAACATCGCCAGCCGCGCGGCCGGCTTCATCGGCAAGCGCTTCGGCGGCCAGCTGGGTGCGGTGTCGGCCGACGGCGAAACGCTGTTGTCCACGCTGCGCGCTGCGGCCACGCAGGTGCAGTCGCTGTACGACGGCCGCGACTACGCCCGCGCGCTGCGCGAGGTGATGGCGCTGGCCGACAAGGTGAACGAGTACGTCGACCAGAACAAGCCCTGGGAACTGGCCAAGAAGGAAGGCGCCGAGGCGCGCCTGCACGACGTGTGCACGGTGTGTATCGAGGCCTTCCGCCTGCTCACGCTGTACCTCAAGCCCGTGCTGCCGGCGCTGGCCGTGAACGTCGAGGCCTTCCTGAAGATCGCGCCACTGACCTGGGCCGACGCCGCCCAGGCCCTGCCGGCCGGCCACGCCATCGGCGACTACAAGCACCTGATGCAGCGCGCCGACCCCAAGCAGGTCGACAAGCTGTTCGACGTGCCCGAAGCCGCCGCAGCCGCACCTGTCGCCGCGGAAGCGCAGGAGCTGCCCGGCGGCGAAGCCATCGCGCCGACCATCACCATCGACGACTTCGCGAAGATCGACCTGCGCATCGCGAAGATCGTGGCCTGCGAAAAGGTCGAGGGCTCGACCAAGCTGCTGCGCCTGACGCTCGACGCCGGCGAAGGCAAGACGCGCAACGTGTTCAGCGGCATCGCCTCGGCCTACCAGCCGGAGCAGCTCGTGGGCAAGCTCACGGTGCTGGTCGCCAACCTCGCGCCGCGCAAGATGAAGTTCGGCGTCAGCGAAGGCATGGTGCTGGCCGCGAGCCACGGCGACGAAAAGGCCCACCCGGGCATCCACGTGCTCGAGCCCTGGGCGGGCGCGACGCCGGGCATGCGCGTGCGCTGACCCGACCACGCAAAGAAGAACTAGCCGAACTTGTTGTTCAACACGAGGTCGGCGAACACCTTGCCGCCCACCGAGATGTGGTCGCGCATCGCCTCCGCGGCGTTGTCCGCGTGGCCTTTGAGAATCCACTCCACCACCCGTTCGTGCTCCCGCTGTGAAGCGGCGAGCCGGCCGGGCTTCTCGAACATCCGCCCGCGGTAGGCCGAGATGCGCAGCCGCACGGTCTGCGCCTGCTCCACGATGAAGGGGTTGCCGCTGGCGCGGTAGATCACGTCGTGCAGCGCGGCGTTGGCCTGCTGGTAGGCCTCGGCGTCGTCGGCCTGCGCCTGCGCGGCGGTGCCGGCCAGGGCACGCAGCAGCTCCTCGCGCAGCGCCGGGCCGATGCGCAGCGCGGCCAGCCGCGCCAGCACGCCTTCGAGCTCGCCGAGCGCTTCCATCATCGCCACCAGTTCGTTCGCCCGCAGCTGGCGCACGTAGATGCCGGTGCGCGGAACGATGTCGACCAACCCACGCGCGCTGAGCAGCAGCAGCGCCTCGCGCACCGGCGTGCGCGAGGTGTTGAAGCTCAGGGCCAGGGCCTTTTCGTCGATGGCCATGCCGGGCGACAGCACGCCGCCCAGGATGTCTTGTTCGAGCCGGGCGCGGATGCGGTCCTGCAGGCTGTGGGTGTCGAGGGTTTTCGCGGGTTGCATGGCGATCTGGATATTAGCTAACCTTACAGATATATCAATTCATCTGTTTGGTACATCAATGTCTCCCACCCTCGCGATCGACGGCCACGTGGCCTACCTGACGCTGCACCGTCCCCAGGCCGCCAACAAGCTCACGCCGGACGATCTTCCCGTGCTGATCCAGCATGTGGACACAGTGAACCGCACGCCCGAGGTGCTGGTGCTGGTCCTGCGCGCCGAGGGCAAGTACTTCTGCAGCGGATTTGATATATCAGAGGTGGCCACCCAGAGCCAGACCGAGGGCCGCAGCTTCGGCGAGATGGTCGATGTGTTCGAAAACTGCCGCGCCGTCACCATCGCGGCGGTGCACGGCGGCGTCTACGGCGGCGCGACCGACCTCGTGCTGGCCTGCGACTTCCGCGTGGGCGCCCGCAGCGCCGAAATGTTCATGCCCGCCGCGCGGCTCGGCCTGCACTACTACCAGAGCGGCATGGAGCGCTACGTGTCGCGGCTGGGGCTGGACACGGCCAAGCGCCTGTTCCTCACCGCCGAGAAGCTCGACGGCGCCGCCATGCGCGACTGCGGCTTTCTCACGCAGCTGGTCGACGACGCCGCCGCGCTCGACGCCGAGGTGCAGCGCCTGCACACCGTGCTCGCCGGCATGGCGCCGCTGGCGCTGCTGGGCATGAAGAAGCACCTGAACCAGATCGCGCGCGGCACCGCCGACGCTACCGAGATCTCGCGCGAGGTGCAGCGCACCGTCGCCTCAGAAGACCTCGCCGAGGGCGGCCGGGCCTGGCGCGAGAAGCGCACGCCGGTGTTCCAGGGCCGCTGAGCGCGCCCGCCCCTTCCCCACACAAGACCCAGGAGACAAACCCATGAAGCAAGAACTGCGAGCCCTCTCGTTCGCCGCCGCCGCGCTGCTGGCCTCGGCCGGCGCACTGGCCGACACCTACCCCTCGCGCCCGATCACGCTGCTGGTCGGCTTCCCCGCCGGCGGCGGCGCCGACACGGTGGCGCGCATCGTCGGCGACAAGCTGGGCAAGCTGCTCGGCCAGCCGATCGTCATCGACAACAAGCCGGGCGCCGGCACCACCATCGCGTCCGACCAGGTCGCGCGCGCCGCGCCCGACGGCTACACGCTGCTGCTGGGCAGCGCCAACCTCTACGGCAGCGACAAGCTGCTCTACAAGAGCGTGAAGTACGACGGTGCCAAGAGCTTCGTGCCGATCTCGCGCTGGAGCTCCGCGCCGATGCTGCTCGCCGTGAACAAGGACGTGAGCGCCAAGACCGTGCAGGCGCTGATCGCCGAAGCGCGGCAGAACCCCGGCAAGCTGGCGTACTCGTCCTCGGGCGCCGGCGTGGTGACGCACCTGGCGGGCCTGTCGTTCGAGAAGGCGGCCGGCGTGCAGATGCTGCACGTGCCGTACAAGGGCGGCGCGCCGTCGATCCAGGCCGTGGCCGCGGGCGACGTGCAGCTCACCTTCGGCACGCCGCCCTCGGTGCTGCCGATGGCGCAGGGCCAGAAGCTGCGCGTGCTGGCCGTCACCTCGGGCCAGCGCTCGCCGCTCTTTCCCGATGTGCCCAGCGTGGCCGAGGCCGGCGTGAAAGGCTACGACTACACCTTCTGGTTCGGCCTCTTCGGTCCGGCCGGCCTGCCGCCGGAGGTGGCGCAGAAGCTGTTCGACGCCAGCGTGGCAGCGCTGAACGACCCCGAGGTCAAGGCGCGGATGGAGAAGTCGGGCAACGAGTCGGCGCCGTCGAAGTCGCTGGCCGAATTCCGCGCCTGGGCCTTGGCCGAAGGCGCGAAGTCGAAGGAACTCACCGAGCGCTCGGGCGCGAGCGTCGAATGAGCCCGCACGCACCCAAGGCAGGCCCGCTGCAGGGCTTCACCGTCATCGACCTCACGCGCGTGCTCGCGGGCCCGTACTGCACGCTGCTGCTCGCCGACCTGGGCGCGCGCGTCATCAAGGTGGAACAACCCGGCCTGGGCGACGACGCGCGGCAGATCGGCCCCTTCGTCGAAGGCGACTCGGCCTACTTCATGTCGGTCAACCGCAACAAGGAGTCGATCGCGCTCGACCTGAAAGCGTCGGCCGACCGCGCGGTCTTCGAGCAGCTGCTGGCCACGGCCGACGTGCTGGTCGAGAACTTCCGGCCCGGCACGATGGAAAAGCTGGGCTACGGCTGGCCGACGCTGCATGCGCGCTTTCCGAAACTCGTGTTCACCTCGGTCTCGGGCTTCGGCCAGACCGGGCCCTACAGCAGGCGCCCCGCCTACGACATGGTGGTGCAGGCGATGGGCGGCATCATGAGCCTCACCGGCCACCCGGGCGCGCCGCCGACGCGCGTGGGCGTGTCGATCGGCGACCTCGGCGCCGGCCTGTACGCGGCCGTCGGCACGCAGGCCGCGCTGCTGCAGCGCGGGCGCACGGGCGTGGGCGACCGGGTCGACGTGGCCATGCTCGACTGCCAGGTCGCGCTGCTCGAGAACGCGATCTCGCGCATGGAGGCCGAAGGCCGCGCGCCGGGACCGATCGGTTCGCGGCATCCGTCGATCACGCCCTTCGACGTGTTCCGCGCGGCCGACGGCTGGTTCGTGATCGCGGCGGGCAACGACCCGCTGTTCCAGCGCCTGTGCACTGCGCTCGAGCTGCCCGCGCTCGCCGGGGACGCGCGCTTTGCCACCAACCCGGCGCGCTGCCAGCACCACGAGGCGCTGAAGCAGTTGCTCGAAGAGCGCCTGTCGACCGCGCCCTGCGCGCACTGGCAGGCGCTGCTGATGCAGCACAACATCCCCACCGGCGACTACAACGACGTGGCGGCGGTGGTGAACGACCCGCAGGTGCAGGCGCGCGAGATGCTGGTGCAGGTGCGCACGCAGGGCGGCCAGCCGCTCACGGTGGCGGGCAACCCGGTGCACGTCGGCGGGCTGCGTACGCAGGTGCGGCGGCAACCGCCACGGCTGGATCAGGACCGCGAGGCGATCCTGGCGTCACTCGCCCGATCCAGCGCTGCGGGTGCAGAATCCGCCCATGCAACGCAGTGACCGCCTCCGCCCCCTCGTCCTTTCCGCGCTCGGCCTCGCGGGTGCGCTGCTGCTGAGCGGCTGCGCGGTGGTCAGCGTCGCGAGCACCGCCGTGAGCGTGGGCGCCGGCGCAGTCGGCCTCGCGGTCGATGCCGCCATCGGCACCGCGCGCATCACCGGCAAGGTGGTGGGCGCGACGGCCGACGCGGTGATTCCCGACAGCAAGGACTGAGGGCCGTTCAGCGCGGCAAGCCGAGCGCCGCGAGGTGCGCAGGCGTGTGCTGCGCTTTTTCCTTGCGCACGAAGGCCGAGCGCAGCGTCGCGTGCGGCTCGGCCGGATCGAAGAAATTGCGCCGCATGTGCGCCAGCTCCTCGTCGCGGTACGCCTGCAGCGGCTTGACCGCTTCGTCGCGCACACGCGCCGCCTGCTTGTCCGCCAGGCGCGCGGCCAGGTCCGGCGATGCCGCCAGTTGCGCGGCCAGCCGGCCGACCTCGTCACCCAGCTCTTCCGGCGCGGCCTGCAGCACGCGCTGCGCCAGGCCCAGCGCCACCGCGCGCTTGGCGCTCACGGGCAGCGCCGACTGCGTCAGCCGCGCGGCCTCGTCGGCGCCCACGCGGCGCGGCAGGCTGTAGGTCCAGTATTCGGAGCCGTGCAGGCCCATGAGCTTGTAGTGCGGGTTGAGCACCACGCCGTCGCGGCACCACACCTCGTCGGCCGCGAGCGCGAGCATCACGCCGCCGGCCGCGGCATTGCCGCCCAGCGCGGCCACAGTGAGGCGGTCGGTGGTGGTGAGCACGGCCTCGACCAGGTCGTTCATCGCGTGGATGTTGGCCCACGACTCTTCGGCCGGATCGGCCGCCGCCTCGATCACGTTCAGATGGATGCCGTTGGAGAAGAAGTCGCGCAGCCCGCCGAGCACCAGCACCGAGGTCGGCCGGGTGCAGGCGAAGCGGTAGGCCGACAGCAGACGCCGGCATTGCGCGGTGCTCATGGCCCCGCCCGCGAACGAGAAGTTCAGCACGCCGACCGGCCCGTGCTCGCGGTAGCGGATGTCGGTCCACGTGCGGCGGCCGGCGGGCAACTCGAGCGGCGCGGCCACCTCGGGCAGGCCGGCGGGCAGCCGCGCGCCCAGTGCCTCGACGGCCGGCAGCTTGTAGCTCGGCAGGCCGGAACCCGGCTCACGCCAGGGCCGCAGCTGGGTGAGCCAGACCGCGCCGTCGACGGTGGCGCGGCAGACGGCGCCGGCGCGGGTGGCGATCAGTTCGCCGGGCGTGCCGCGCAGCTCGTCCTCGGCATGGCCGCCGTGCAGGTACCACGCCGCGCCCAGCAGCTCGTCGAGCACGCCGGGCTGCGAATCGGCCGCGCGCAGCTGCCGCAGCACCGATTCGGTGGTCTGCGTGGCCCAGTCGATGCGGCGCTCGGCCTGCTTCATGAAGGGCCGCCAGCCGGCGGCGAGGTCGGCCGCCTTCTGCCGCTTCGGCTTGTAGGTGCCCGAGGCGAAACGCTCGACGGCCAGCAGCACGGCGTCGACGGCGGCATCGGCCACCTCGCCGCGGTAGAGGTCGCTCTTGCCTGCCTGCGGCGGCACCTTCAGCGGCGACCAGGCCCAGACATCGCCCGCGTCCATCTCGGCCACCGCCTCGAGCACGGTGACGCCCCAGCTGTCGACGCCGCCTTGCAGCGTCCGGTCGAGCGAGGACGGGCCCCGGTCGCCGGGCGGGCCCGGATGCACGATCAGGCAGGTGTGGGCGCGCCAGACATCCTCGGGAATCGCCGTGGTCAGCATCGGCGCGATGACGAGCGCGGGCGCGTGCTGGCGCACCGCCTCGCGCAAGGCCTCGTCGTCGCCGAGCGCCAGCACGATGCCCGCGGTGTGGCCCCGGTCCTGGAGCTCGGCCAGCACGCGCTGCGTGAGGCTGTTGAACGCGCTCGCGACGAGCAGGATGTGCATGGCGACCTCATTGACGTTTGTTTCAAAACGTCAAAAATGTATCTGCCAGCCTCGCCGCCGATAAGCTGACTGAAAGTACTCACCGCCGGGAAATCGCCGGGCCGCCGCGACGGCCGGGCCACAATGACCGCACATGTCGTCGCCGCTGAACCTCACCCGCTTTCGCCCCCGCCTGCTGGACACGATGGCCGGCTACGACCGGGGGCGGTTCCTGGGAGACCTCGGCGCGGGCGCCACGGTAGGCATCGTCGCGCTGCCGTTGGCCATGGCCTTCGCCATCGCCTCGGGGCTCAAGCCCGAGGCCGGCATCTGGACGGCGATCATCGCGGGCTTCCTGATCTCGCTGCTGGGCGGCTCGGCCGTGCAGATCGGCGGCCCGGCGGGCGCGTTCATCGTGATCGTCTACGGCATCGTCGAGCGCTACGGCGTGGCCAACCTGCTGATCGCCACTGCCTGCGCGGGCGTGCTGCTGTTCATGGCGGGGCTGTTCGGGCTCGGGCGGCTGGTGCGCTTCGTGCCGCTGTCGATCGTGGTGGGCTTCACCAACGGCATCGCGGTGCTGATCCTGCTGTCGCAGCTCAAGGACTTGCTCGGCCTCACGGTGGAGCGCATGCCAGCCGACGTGTTCTCGCAGCTGCACGCGATGGCGCTGCGGCTGGACACCTTCAACCCGCATGCCTTCGCGCTCGGGCTGGCCTGCGTGCTCGGCCTGCTGGCGTGGTCGCGGCTGTTTCGCGGCGACTCGGCGCTGGCGCGCGCGGTGCAGCGCGTGGGCGGGCGGTGGGTGCAGACGCGACCGGTGCAGATCGTCGGGCGCATCCCGGGGCCGATCGTCGCGCTGGTGTCGCTCACGCTGGTGTCGTGGGGCTTCGCGCTGCCGGTGGAGACCATCGGCACGCGCTTCGGCGGCATTCCCGAGGGCGTGCCGGCCTTCGCGCTGCCCGATTTCTCGTGGGAGACCGTCAAGCAGCTGGTGACGCCGACGCTGACCATCGCGCTGCTCGGCGCCATCGAGTCGCTGCTGTGTGCGCGCGTGGCCGACCAGGTCAGCGGCCAGCCGCGCCACGACCCGAACCAGGAGCTGATGGCGCAGGGCATCGCCAACCTGGTCACGCCCTTCTTCGGCGGCATGCCGGCCACGGGCACCATCGCGCGCACCGTGACCAACATCCGCTCCGGCGGCAGTTCGCCCATTGCGGGCATCGTGCATGCGGTCACGCTGCTGGTCGTGGTGCTGCTGGCGGCGCCGCTGGCGCGCCATGTGCCGCTCGCGGTGCTGGCGGGCATCCTGGTGTTCGTGGGGCTGAACATGGGCGAATGGCGCGAGTTCACGCCCGGCCAGCTGCGCCACTTCAGCCGCCACTACCGCCTGCTGATGCTCGGCACCTTCTTCCTCACGGTGGTGTTCGACCTCACGGTGGCGGTGCAGGTGGGCATCGTGCTGGCGTGTGCGCTCTTCATCCGGCGCATGAGCGGGCTGTTCAGCGTCGAGCTGGTGACGCTGCAACCGCCGGTGCTCACCTACCGGCTGTACGGCGCCATGTTCTTCGGCGCGGCGGCCAAGCTCGACGAAGCAGTGAACGCCGCGGAGCGCGCACCGCGCGGCATGACGGTGGTGCTGGACGCCACGCACCTGATCTACATCGATGCCACCGGCGTCGATGCGCTGCGGCAGTTGCACCGCGCGGTGCTGGCGCGCGACGGGCTGCTGCGCATCGAGTCGCTGCAGCCGCAGCCGCTCGAGGTGCTGGAGCGCTCGGGCTTCGCCGAGGAATTGACGACGGGCCAGCCCGGCGCGTCGCACGGCGCGTAGCTGTCAGGGCGCCTCGGTGCCCCGATCAGGCGACGACCCGCTGCGCACCACGCGCTGGTCGTCGTTCAGCGTGGCGGTGAAGACCATCGACGAATTCGGTGGCTGCACCCAGCGCCATTCCCATTCGGTCTCGCGCTTGAGCGCATAGGGCGTGACCTTGGCCGGCTTGCCCAGCAGCTTGCGCAGGTCTTCCATCATCATGCCGGGCTGCACCTTGGCGAAGTTCTCGGGCGTGAGCACCTGGCGCAGCGCGCTCATCTTGCCGTCGGCGCCGATGGTGATCATGTAGTTCTTCTGGCCCTGCGGCTGGCGGTTGAACTCCAGCACGCGGCCGTTGGGCACGTCCCAGATGTTCTCGGGTTCGCCGAAACGCGCGCGCACGTCGGCCTCGGTCGAGACGCCCTCTTCGAGCTCGCTGATGCGCTGCGGATCGCAGCCCGCGAGCCCGATCAGCGCTGCCAGCAGTCCTGCCACGAGGCCGATCCGGCCCTTCTGAAATCGTTGCATGCCGTCCCCGGTAAAATTCGAGCGATAAAGGTCCAGTCTATGTCCATCTTCCGCCGCCCCCACTACACCTCCGAGATCACGAACTTCATCGAGGAGATGAAGCAAAAGAAGCCGACGCTGGAATCCGAACAGCGCGCCGGCCGCGCCCTGCTGTGGGACAAGCACCTCGACCGCAGCCTGCTCGAGGAGTACAGCGAAGCGCGCGTGCCGATGCAGCCGTACGTCTACCAGACCCAACCCAAGTGAATGGTGCCCACCCGGCATCCCGCCGCC
Source organism: Variovorax sp. GW821-FHT09D07 (assembly GCF_059416345.1). Lineage (NCBI taxonomy): Bacteria > Pseudomonadati > Pseudomonadota > Betaproteobacteria > Burkholderiales > Comamonadaceae > Variovorax > Variovorax sp. GW821-FHT09D07. The sequence goes on along the minus strand of NZ_JBWKOY010000002.1, from coordinate 172,931 downwards.
CAGCCTGCGCGCACAGCTATTAAGTTGATAGCAACCTCCTCATGAGCGCAGACGAGGACAACGGCACGATCGTGGCCAGCATGCCCGAGGTCGTCGACCAGGTCGCCCTGGCCCGGCTCTACGGCGAGCCGCTGTTCGCGATGCCGAAGGACCTGTACATCCCGCCCGAGGCGCTGCAGGTCTTCCTTGAGGCCTTCGAGGGCCCGCTGGACCTGTTGCTGTACCTGATCCGCAAGCAGAACTTCAACATCCTCGACATCCCGATGGCCGGGCTCACGCGGCAGTACCTGAGCTACGTCGACGAAATTCGCCAGACCAACCTCGAGCTCGCGGCCGAGTACCTGCTGATGGCCGCGATGCTGATCGAGATCAAGTCGCGCATGCTGCTGCCGCCCAAGAAGGTGGCCGACGGCGAAGAGGCCGAAGACCCGCGCGCCGAGCTGGTTCGCCGGCTCATGGAGTACGAGCAGACCAAGCTGCAGGCCGCCGCCATCAGCGCGCTGCCGACCTACGGGCGCGACTTCTGGAAGGCCCAGGTCTACATCGAGCAGTCGATCAAGCCGCGCTTTCCCGACGTCGACGTGGTCGAGCTGCGCGACGCCTGGGCCGACATCATGAAGCGCGCCAAGCTCGTGCAGCACCACAAGATCTCGCGCGAAGAACTCAATGTGCGCGAGCACATGAGCATCGTGCTGCGCCACCTGCAGGGCCAGCGCTTCGTCGAGTTCGAGAAGCTCTTCGACGTCTCGCGCGGCGTGCCGGTGCTGATCGTCACCTTCATCGCGATGCTCGAGCTTGCGAAGGAGACGCTGATCGACATCACGCAGGCCGAAGCCTTCGCCCCTATTTACGTCCGGCTGGCCTACTCGCCGGCCTGACCCAACCGGTTCCCACGCCTGTGACTTCCGCCGTTCGCGACTTCGACGTCCTCATTGTCGGCAGCGGCCTCGCAGGCCTCTCCGCCGCGCTGCACCTGGCCCCCACGCACCGCGTGGCCGTGCTCACCAAGCGCGCGCTGAACGACGGCTCCAGCGCCTGGGCCCAGGGCGGCATCGCGGCCGTGCTGGCGGCGGGCGACAGCTTCGACGCCCACGTGGAAGACACGCTGGTGGCCGGCGCCGGCCTGTGCGACCCCGAGGCCACGCGCTTCGTGGTCGAGGGCGCGCCGCAGGCCATCGGCTGGCTGCGCGAACTGGGCGTGCCCTTCTCGGAAGAAGGTGGCGACCTGCACCTGACGCGCGAAGGCGGCCACAGCCAGCGCCGCATCGTGCACGTGACCGACGCCACCGGCGCGGCCGTGCAGCAGGTGCTGATCGAGCGCGTGCGCCGCACGCCCAACATCACGCTGTTCGAACACCACACGCTGGTCGACCTGGTCACCGGCACCAAGCTCGGGTTGACCGATCCGTCGTGCCAGGGCCTGTACGCGCTGGACGACGAGACCGACGAGGTGCTGGCCTTCCGCGCGCCGCACACCATCCTGGCCACGGGCGGCGCGGGCAAGGTGTACCTGTACACCACCAACCCCGACACCGCCACCGGCGACGGCATTGCCGCCGCCTGGCGCGCGGGCTGCCGGGTGTCGAACCTGGAGTTCATCCAGTTCCACCCGACCTGCCTGTACCACCCGCACGCCAAGTCGTTCCTGATCAGCGAGGCGGTGCGCGGCGAAGGCGGCCTGCTCAAGTTGCCCGACGGCACGCGCTTCATGCCCAAGCACGACGAACGCGCCGAACTCGCGCCGCGCGACGTGGTGGCGCGCGCCATCGACTTCGAGATGAAGAAGCACGGCCTCGACTGCGTGTACCTCGACATCTCGCACCAGCCGCCCGCGTTCCTGAAAGAACACTTCCCCAACATCCTGGCGCGCTGCCTGGAGCTGGGCATCGACATCACGCGCGAGCCGATTCCCGTGGTGCCCGCCGCGCACTACACCTGCGGCGGCGTGCTCAGCGACCTGGCCGGTCGCACCGACATCCCGGGCCTGTACGCCATCGGCGAAACCGCCTGCACCGGCCTGCACGGTGCCAACCGGCTGGCCAGCAACTCGCTGGTCGAGTGCATGGTGTTCGCACGCGCCGCGGCCGACGCCATTGCGCAGGCGCCGTCGCGCGATCGCGCCGCGCTGCCCGCCTGGGACGAAAGCCGCGTCACCGACGCCGACGAAGCCGTGGTCATCTCCCACAACTGGGACGAACTGCGCCGCTTCATGTGGGACTACGTCGGCATCGTGCGCACCAACAAGCGCCTGGAGCGTGCGAGCCATCGCATCGCGCTGCTGCAGGCCGAGATCCAGGAGTTCTACGCGAACTTCCACGTCACGCGCGACCTGCTCGAACTGCGCAACCTGGTGCAGGTGGCCGAGCTGATCGTGCGTTCCGCGCAGGCCCGCCACGAGAGCCGTGGCCTGCATTTCAGTCGCGATTACCCTTCGCTGGCCGAGCCCACCGCACCCACCGTGCTGGTGCCGCCGGTCGACTGAGCCCACCCTTCGTCACCTTTCGATCACCCTCAGGATGCCCGGCCACCGACGCCCGCAGGGAGAAAGCCAACCATGTCGAACACCCCTACCCCACCCACCCCACCGTCCGAAGCCCCGGCCGCCACGCCCTACGGCACGCTGCCGCCCGCCTCGCCCCTGGCGCAGCGCAAGCCCGTGAGCCTGCCGCGGCTGGCCGACATGCACGCGCGCGGCGAGAAGATCGCCATGCTCACCGCCTACGACGCCACCTTCGCGGCCATGGCCGACGCGGCCGGCATCGACTGCCTGCTGGTCGGCGACTCGCTGGGCATGGTCTGCCAGGGACTGAACAGCACCGTGGGCGTGAGCCTGGAGGCCATGCGCTATCACACCGACAGCGTCTCGCGCGGCCTGCGCCGCGTGCAGGGCACGACCTGGCTCATCGCCGACCTGCCCTTCGGCAGTTACCAGGAGTCGCGCGAGCAGGCCCTGGCCAGCGCCACCGTGCTGATGCAGGCCGGCGCGCACATGGTCAAGCTCGAAGGCGGTGGCTGGACCACCGAAACGGTGCGCTTCCTGGTCGAGCGCGGCATTCCCGTGTGCGCCCACCTGGGCCTGACACCGCAGACCGTGCATGCACTCGGCGGCTACCGCGTGCAGGGCAAGGGCGACACCGCCGGCGCGCTGCTCAAGCAGCAGGCCCACGCGCTGCAGGACGCGGGCGCCGCCATGCTGGTGCTCGAGATGGTGCCGGCCGCGCTGGCCGCCGAACTCACGGCCGAGCTGACCCGCTGCGCCACCATCGGCATCGGCGCCGGCAAGGGCACCGCGGGCCAGGTGCTCGTGCTGCACGACATGCTGGGCATCAACCTCGGGAAGATGCCGAAGTTCGTGCGCAACTTCATGGCCGACGCGCCGGGCGTGCTGCCCGCGCTGCAGGCCTACGTGCAGGCCGTGAAGAACGGCAGCTTCCCCGACGACCGCCTCCACGCCTGGTAAGCCCAGAAGGACACCGACCATGTACATCGCCAAGACCATCGACGAACTGCGCCAGCACCTGTCTTCCAGCCAGCGCCCCGCCTTCGTGCCCACCATGGGCAACCTGCACGAGGGCCACCTCGCGCTCGTGCGCCAGGCCAAGCCGCTGGGCGACGCCACCGTGGCGAGCATCTTCGTGAACCGCCTGCAGTTCCTGCCGCACGAAGACTTCGACACCTACCCGCGCACCTGGGACAGCGACTGCGAGAAGCTGCGCGCCGCCGGCTGCGACGTGCTGTTCGCGCCCGACGAGAAGGCGCTCTACCCCGAGCCCCAGACCTGCAAGGTGCACCCCGACCCGGCGCTGGCCGACCTGCTCGAAGGGCACTTCCGCCCCGGCTTCTTCATCGGCGTGTGCACGGTGGTGATGAAGCTGTTCCAGTGCGTGCAGCCGCGCGTGACCGTGTTCGGCAAGAAGGACTACCAGCAGCTCATGATGATCCGCCACATGGTGCGGCAGTTCGCGCTGCCCATCGAGATCGTCGGCGGCGAGACCTTCCGCGCCGACGACGGCCTGGCGCTCTCCTCGCGCAACGGCTACCTGAGCGCCACCGAGCGCGCCGAGGCCGTGCAGCTGTCGAAGGCGCTGCGGGCCATGGCCGAGGCCGTGCGCGCCGGCGAGCGCGACGTGGCCGCCCTCGAGGCGCGCGCCATGCAGTCGCTCGCGCAGCGCGGCTGGCAGCCCGACTACCTGGTGCTGCGCCGCCGCGCCGACCTGCAGGCGCCGCAGGCCGGCGATGCGCTCGTGGCCCTGGCCGCCGCGCGGCTGGGCAGCACGCGGCTCATCGACAACCTCGAAATCGACACGCCGCTCGCTTCATGACTTACAGCGTCAAGGAAATTTTCTATACCTTGCAGGGCGAAGGCGGCCAGGCCGGCATGCCGGCCGTGTTCTGCCGCTTCGCCGGCTGCAACCTCTGGACCGGCCGCGAGGAAGACCGCGACACGGCCGTCTGCCGTTTCTGCGACACCGACTTCGTCGGCACCGACGGCACGCTGGGCGGCAAGTTCAAGAGCGCCGAGCAACTCGCCGACACCATCGCCGCGCAATGGCCCGCCGGCGACACCACGCACCGGCTGGTCGTGCTCACGGGCGGCGAGCCGCTGCTGCAGGTCGATGCGGCGCTGGTCGACGCGCTGCACGCGCGGCACTTCCGCATCGCGGTCGAGAGCAACGGCACGGTCGCCGCGCCCGCCGGCATCGACTGGCTGTGCATCAGCCCCAAGGCCGGAGCGCCGTGGGTGCAGCAGCGCGGCCAGGAACTGAAGCTGGTGTGGCCGCAGGCCGGCATCGACCTCGATGCGATGGCGCGCACGGGCGAATTCACGCACCGCTTCCTGCAGCCGATGGACGGGCCCGACCGGCTCGCCAACACCGAGCTGTGCATCGCCGAATGCATGAAGCAGCCGGTGTGGCGCCTGAGCGTGCAGACCCACAAGATCACGGGCATCCGCTGACGCGGCGGCCCCTTTTTAGTTTCGAGTTTCTTTTTTGACGATGCGCTTCACCATCAGCCAACGCTTCTTCTTCGACGCCGCCCACACGCTCAAACGCGAGATCGAGGTCGAAGGCAGCCGCCGTATTCACGGCCACACGTACCACGCGGAGGTGTGGCTGGCAGGCGAGCGCGACCCGGTGACGGGCATGGTGATCGACCTGGGCCTGCTGCGCCGCCGGCTCGAAGACGTGCGCGAGCAGCTCGACCACCACCTGCTGGACGACGTGCCGGAGCTGCATCCGCCGACGCTGGAGAACCTGTGCGTGTTCATTGCGGAGGCGCTGCCGGATCTGCGGGCGTCGCTGGCGCGCGTGCGCGTGTGGCGCGAGGCGCTGGGCGATTCCTGCACGGTGGAGTTCTAGGTTTTTCTCCCTCCCCGCTGGGGGAGGGCCGAGGTGGGGGCACGCGGCGTATCCATCGGACGCTCTGCCTGCCCCCATCCCCACCTTCCCCCAGCGGGGGAAGGAGCAAGACAGGATCAGGCGGCGCCGATGCCGGCGACCAGGCTGCCCGGCGCCTGGCCGTTCTTCAGCCCGGCGGTGAACGCCAGCATGCGGTCGATCGGCACGCGCGCGCGCACGCCGAGTGCCGGATCGACGTGGATCTCGCCCGCGCCGGTCTCCAGCGCGTTCGCCAGTTCGACCAGCCCGTTCATCGCCATCCACGGGCAGTGCGCGCAGCTCTTGCAGGTGCCGCCGTTGCCCGCCGTGGGCGCTTCGATGAAGGTCTTGCCGGGATTCAGCGTGCGCAGCTTGTGCAGCATGCCGGTGTCGGTCGCGACGATGAACTCGGTCGCGTCGAAGCGCTGCGCCGCGTTCAGGATGGCCGAGGTGGAGCCCACCGCGTGCGCCAGCGCGATCACGTCCGAGGGCGACTCGGGGTGCACCAGCACCTTGGCCTTCGGGTGTTCCTTCATGAGCAGCTCGAGTTCGAGCGCCTTGAATTCGTCGTGCACGATGCAGGCGCCGTTCCAGCTGACCATGTCGGCGCCGGTCTGGCGGCGGATGTAGTCGCCCAGGTGGCGGTCGGGGCCCCAGAGGATCTTCTGGCCGGCCGCATGCAATGCGTTCACCACGTCGAGCGCGCAGCTGGAGGTGACGAGCCAGTCGGCGCGCGCCTTCACGGCCGCGCTGGTGTTGGCGTAGACCACCACGGTGCGGTCGGGATGCTCGTCGCAGAAGGCGCTGAAGGCGTCGACCGGGCAGCCCAGGTCGAGCGAGCAGTTGGCGTCCAGGTCGGGCATCAGCACGCGCTTTTCGGGCGAGAGGATCTTCGAGGTCTCGCCCATGAAGCGCACGCCCGACACCACCAGCGTGGTGGCGGCGTGGTCACGGCCGAAGCGCGCCATCTCGAGCGAATCGCTCACGATGCCGCCGGTTTCCTCGGCCAAATCTTGCAGGTCAGGGTGCACGTAGAAGTGCGACACCATCACCGCATTGCGCTCGCGCAGCAGGCGGCGAATGCGCTCCTTCAGCGCAACGCGCTCGTCGGGCGAAGGCTCGGGGGGCACGCGGGCCCAGGCGTGGCGCGTGTCGCAGACCGCGCCTTGCGCGGGCTGTTCGTAGTCGACATCGATGACGGAAGCGGTCGTCATGGCGGTTCAGTGGGTCAGGAAGCGCATCGAGTAGTCGATGGCCTTCACGTCCTTGGTCAACGCGCCGATCGAGATCCGGTCGACACCGGTCTCGGCCAGGGCGCGCAGGCCGTCGAGCGTGACGCCGCCCGAGATCTCGAGCACGGCCTTGCGGTCCTCGCCCACGGCGTCGTTCAGGCGCACGGCCTCGCGCAGCGTGGGCAGGTCCATGTTGTCGAGCAGCACCATGCGGGCGCCGGCGTCCAGCGCTTCCTGCAGTTGGGCCAGGGTCTCGACCTCGACCTCGACAAAGGCGGCCTGCGCGGCCACGGGCGCCACCGCGCGCAGGGCGGCGGCCACGCCACCGGCCGCGGCGATGTGGTTTTCCTTGATGAGCACCGCGTCGTACAGGCCGATGCGGTGGTTCAGCCCGCCGCCCGTGCGCACCGCGTACTTCTGCGCCAGGCGCAGGCCCGGCAGGGTCTTGCGGGTGTCGACGATGCGGGCACGGGTGCCCTTCACGGCGTCGGCGTACAGCGCGGTCTTGGTGGCGACCGCACTCAGCAGCTGCAGGAAGTTGAGCGCGGTGCGCTCGGCCGTCAGCAGCGCGCGGGCGCCGCCTTCGATTTCGAGCACGGGCTGGTCGGCGGCGCAGCGCTGGCCCTCGCCGCACAGCCAGGTGATGCGCGCCTGCGGGTCGAGCCGCCGCACGGTGGCCTCGACCCAGGGCGCGCCGCACACCACGGCAGTTTCGCGCGCGAGCACGCGGGCGTGGGCGGTGCGGGAGGCGTCGACCAGCGAGGCGGTCAGGTCGCCGTCGGCGACGTCTTCCTGCAGGGCGCGGGCGACGTCGGACTCGGCCAGCGCGGCGACGGCCGACGCCGAGAAATCAAAGCGAGGGCTCATGTCTCTGGAATCTCTAATCTTCTTCAGGAGGAATGGCGCGAGGCCGGGCCGGCGGGCTGCTGCTGCACCGACTCGGGCACCGGGTCGCGCCCGGTCAGCGCCGCGACGGCGTCGCGCGGGCTCACCTGGCCGTCGAGCAGCGCGACCACGCCTTCGGCGATGGGCATCTCGATGCCCAGGCCGCGCGCGCGCTGCACCACGGTGCGTGCGCAGTACACGCCCTCGGCCACGTGGCCCAGCGAATCGACGGCCTGCGCGAGCGTGCGGCCCTGGGCCAGCAGCAGCCCGACCTTGCGGTTGCGCGACAGGTCGCCGGTGGCGGTCAGCACGAGGTCGCCCAGGCCCGACAGGCCCATGAAGGTGTCGGCGCGGGCGCCGAGCGCCAGGCCGAAGCGGGTCATTTCAGCCAGGCCGCGGGTGATCAGCGCCGCGCGGGCGTTGAGCCCGAGCGCGAGGCCGTCGCACAGCCCGGTGGCGATGGCGAGCACGTTCTTCACGGCGCCGCCGACTTCGACACCGACGATGTCGTCGTTGGCGTACACGCGCAGGGCCGGGCCGTGGAAGGCGTCGACCAGCGCATCGCGCACGCCGGCGTGCGGGCTGGCGGCCACCAGCGCGGTCGGGCGCCCTTCGGCGACCTCCTGCGCAAAGCTGGGGCCGCTGAGCACGCCCGCCTTCAATTCAGGGGCGACCTGGGCCCAAATCTCGTGGGCGAGCAGGCCGTAGGTGGTGGGAGAGGCATCGAGCGCGGGCTCGACGCCCTTGCACAGCCACGCCACCTGGGCGCTGGTGCCGCGCAAGGCGATCAGCTGTTCGCGCAGCGCGGCCATGGGCGTGGCGACGATGACGAGGTCGGCCCCGGCCTGCGCCTGGGCGATGTCGCCCGCGCGCACGGCCAGCGAGGCCGGCAGGGCCAGCCCGGGAAGGTAGCGGGTGTTTTCACGCGCGGCCGACATGGCGTCGGCCTGGGCGGCGTCGCGCGCCCACAGCGTGACCTCGTGGCGGGCCGCCGCGTTGACTGCGACGGCCGTGCCCCAGGCACCGGCGCCATGAACGCAGATCTTCATCGTGCGCTGGCGGCGTCGTGCGGCCGGTTTACTGGGCCAGGGTGGGGGCAGCCTGGCCGGCGGCCTGGGCTTGCTGCTGCTCGTACATGGCCTGGAAGTTGATTTCGGCCAGGTGCACGGGCGGGAAGCCGCCGCGCTGGATCACGTCGGCGACGTTGCCGCGCAGGTACGGGTAGACGATCTGCGGGCAGGCGATGCCCAGGATCGGACCCATCTGGTCTTCCGGCAGGTTGCGGATCTCGAAGATGCCGGCTTGCTTGGCTTCGACCAGGAACACGGTGCGGTCTTCGATCTTGGTCTGCACGGTGGCCGACACGGTGATCTCGAAGATGCCGTCGGCCACGGGCTGGGCGTCCACGCCGAGCTGGATGTCGACGGTGGGTTGCGTCTGCTCCAGCAGGATCGCGGGCGAGTTGGGTTGTTCGAGCGACAGGTCCTTGAGGTAGACGCGCTGGATCTGGAACACGGGATCTTGGGCTTGCTGGTCGGCCATGGCTGAACTTTCGAGGATCAAAACAATGCCCGCCGGGGAGAGGGTCCCGCAGCGGGCTGCAGATGAGGGAACAAACGATTATCGCCCGACGGCCCGCGCACTTTCGTGACGCCCGGCCGCGTGGGACTTCAGGCGCCTTGCAGCAGCGGGACCAGGCCGCCGCGGCTGTCCAGGGCCATGAGGTCGTCGCAGCCGCCCACGTGGGTGTCGCCGATGAAGATCTGCGGCACCGTGCGGCGCTGGGTGATCTCCATCATGGTGGTGCGGGCTTGCGGGTCGGTGTCGATGCGGATCTCTTCGATCTGCTCGACGCCCTTGGCCTTGAGGATCTGCTTTGCACGCGTGCAGTACGGGCAGACGGCGGTGGTGTACATCTTGACGGCTTGCATGCGCTCTACCTTGGGGGAAATCAGGCTTTTTCAACCGGCAGGTTGGCCTCTTTCCAGGCCTTCAGCCCGCCAGCGACGGCTTGGGCCTGCTCGTAGCCGAGCTTCTTGGCCGTGGCCACGGCGCGCTGGGCGCGGGCGCCGGTGGCGCACACCAGGAGCAGCGGCACGTTCTTGTTCTTGACCGTGCTGGCCAGCTTCTCGTCCAGCAGGTTCAAGGGCACGTTCTTGGCGCCGATCATGTGGCCGGTCGCGAATTCTTCGGGTTCGCGCACGTCGACCAGCACCGCGCGTTCGCGGTTGATAAGCTGCACGGCGCCCTGGGCCGTGAGCGTGCCGCCGCCCGCACCCCGGAGCATCGGCCAGGCCAGCATGCCGCCCGAGGTGAGCGCCATCAGGATCAGCATCCAGTTCGCGGTGACGAATTCGATCAATTTCACGGGGGTTCCTTGGATGGCAAACCCGGGATTTTAGAATGCTGGTTTTCCCACGCGCTGCCAAAGGCCTCCGACATGCACAAACTGGTACTGATCCGCCACGGCGAATCGACCTGGAACCTCGAAAACCGCTTCACCGGCTGGACCGACGTCGACCTGACCGAAACCGGCGTCGAGCAGGCCAAGCAGGCCGGCCGGCTGCTCAAGGCCGAGGGCTACGACTTCGACGTGGCCTACACCAGCGTGCTCAAGCGCGCCACCCGCACCCTCTGGCACACGCTCGACGAACTCGACCGCACCTGGCTGCCCGTGGTGCACTCCTGGCGCCTCAACGAGCGCCACTACGGCGGCCTGCAGGGCCTGAACAAGGCCGAAACGGCCAAGAAGTACGGTGACGAGCAGGTGCTGGTCTGGCGCCGCAGCTACAGCACCCCGCCGCCGCCGCTGGAAGCCGACGACCCGCGCAGCGAGCGCTCCGACGTGCGCTACGCCAAGCTGTCGCCCGAGCAGATTCCGCTGACCGAATGCCTGAAGGACACGGTGGCGCGCGTGCTGCCGTTCTGGAACGAGTCGATGGCCCCGGCCATCCGCACCGGCCGCCGCCTGGTCGTGGCCGCGCACGGCAACTCGATCCGCGCGCTGGTGAAGTACCTGGACGGCATCTCGGACGACGCCATCGTCGGCCTGAACATCCCGAACGGCATCCCGCTCGTGTACGAGCTGGACGACGACCTCAAGCCCCTGCGCCACTACTACCTGGGCGATGCCGCGGCCGCCGAAAAGGCCGCCGCCGCGGTGGCTTCGCAGGGCAAGGGCTGAAGACGTAAGCAAAAGAAGAAAACCCCGCCTGCCGGTTCCTCCGTGGAACCCCGGCAGGCAATTTGCTTCCAAGCTGTGTATATTGGTTCGACAGCCGTCGACATACAGGACATTTCACTCATGATGGGCCAGAAACTGAAGATCACCGGCTGGGTCGCCGCCGGCGCCGTTGCTGGCGTCCTGACCACCGTCTCGCTGCAGACGGTCGCGCGGGGTTCGCTCGCGCCGCTCCCGCTCGAGGAATTGCAGCAGCTCGCGGCCGTCTTCGGGATGGTCAAGAGCGACTATGTCGAGGCGGTCGACGAGAAGAAACTCATCTCGGACGCCATCTCGGGCATGGTCGCCGGGCTCGATCCGCACTCGCAGTACTTCGACAAGAAGTCCTTCAAGGAATTCCGCGAGGGCACCACGGGCCGCTTCGTCGGCGTGGGCATCGAGATCTCGCAGGAAGACGGCCTCATCAAGGTCGTCTCCCCCATCGAGGGCTCGCCCGCCTTCCGCGCCGGCCTGAAGCCGAACGACCTGATCACCAAGATCGACGACACCGCCGTGCGCGGCCTGTCGCTCAATGAAGCCGTCAAGCGCATGCGCGGCGAGGCCAACACCAAGGTGCTGCTGACCATCTTCCGCAAGGACGAGAGCCGCACCTTCCCGGTCACGATCACGCGCGAGGAAATCCGTACCCAGTCGGTGCGCGGCAAGATGATCGAACCGGGCTACGGCTGGATCCGCCTGTCGCAGTTCCAGGAGCGCACGGTCGACGACTTCGTCAAGAAGATCGAGGAGCTCTACAAGGAAGACCCGAACCTCAAGGGCCTGGTGCTCGACCTGCGCAACGACCCGGGCGGCCTGCTCGACGCGGCGGTGGCGGTGTCGGCGGCCTTCCTGCCCGAGAACGTCACGGTGGTCACCACCGACGGCCAGCTGGCCGAAAGCAAGTCGATCTACAAGGCGGCGCCCGAGTACTACCAGCGCCGCTCGGGCAGCGACCCGCTGCGCAACCTGCCGGCAGCGCTCAAGAACGTGCCGCTGGTGGTGCTGGTGAACGAAGGCTCGGCCTCGGCCAGCGAGATCGTGGCCGGCGCACTGCAGGACCACAAGCGCGCCACCATCATGGGCAGCCAGACCTTCGGCAAGGGCTCGGTGCAGACCGTGCGCCCGCTCGGCCCCGACACGGGCCTGAAGATCACCACCGCGCGCTACTACACGCCCAGCGGCACCTCGATCCAGGCCAAGGGCATCGTGCCCAACGTGCTGGTCGACGAAAGCGCCGAGGGCAGCCCCTTCGCCGCCCTGCGCATGCGCGAGGCCGACCTCGAGAAGCACCTGGCCAGCGGCCAGGGCCCCGAGGTCAAGGACCCCGAGCGTGAAAAGGCCCGCGACGAAGCCCGCAAGCGCCTCGAGGAAGAAGCCAAGAAGCCGCCGCAGGACCGCAAGGTGCCCGAGTTCGGCACCGACAAGGACTTCCCGCTGGTGCAGGCGCTCAACCGCCTGAAGGGCCAGCCGGTGCTGGTCAGCAAGACGCAGGTCATCGTCGACAACAAGGACGAGAAGAAGGAAAACTGATCCCGGCGAGCGGGCCGCACGCACCGTGCGGTTCGCGCCACCGGCGTTTTCCCCTCCCCCGCAAAGGCCCAGGCAGGCGCGCATGGACGATCACGACCTGCTGCGCTATTCGCGGCACATCCTCCTCGAAGAATTCGGCATCGACGGCCAGGCGCGCGTCAGCGCCGGCCGGGTGCTCGTCATCGGTGCCGGCGGGCTGGGCTCGCCGGTGGCCCTGTACCTCGCGGCAGCGGGGGTCGGCCACATCGTGCTGGTCGACGACGACGAGGTCGATCTCACCAACCTCCAGCGGCAGGTTGCCCACACCCATGCGCGGGTGGGCCAGTCCAAGGTCGCATCCGCCGCGCAGGCCATGCGCGACATCAACCCCGACATCGCCATCGAAACCCACGCCATGCGCGCCGACGAGGCGCTGCTGTCGCAGCTGGTGGCCGCGGCCGACGTGGTGGTCGACTGCTGCGACAACTTCGCCACCCGGCAGGCCGTGAACCGCGCCTGCGTGGCGCACGCCAAGCCGCTGGTGGCGGGCGCGGCGATCCGCTTCGATGGGCAACTGAGCGTGTACGACACCCGCGACGCCGCCTGCCCCTGCTACGCCTGCCTGTTCCCGCCCGAGGCCAGCTTCGAGGAAACCCGCTGCGCGGTGCTCGGCGTGTTCGGCCCGGTCGTCGGCACCATCGGCACGCTGCAGGCCAGCGAGGCACTCAAGCTGCTGGCGGGCATCGGCCCGTCGCTGGCGGGCAAGCTGCTGATGTTCGACGGGCGCAGCACCGGTTTCGACACGCTGCGCGTCTCGCGCGACCCGCACTGCAGCGTCTGCGCGCAGCGGCCCCAGGCCAGCGCCTGAGCGCCCACCCTCTCCTGCCTTAAGGCTGGCGAGCCCCCTTGGCCCGCGCGGCACCGCGCGACGCCGCCCCGGCCGTGGGCCGGTTCGCCACCGCCAGCACGCCCGTGCAGTCGGCGTTCTCGCCGGGCCCGGTCTCGATGGTCGCGGCCAGCGCCAGCAGCGGGTTGATGGCGCCGAGCGCCAGCGCTGCGAGGCCACGGCCGGCCAGCGGCCCGATCTCGACGCCGCCCTTGGGTGCGCCGAAGGTGCCGCTCACGACCAGCGGCGTGCGCAGCGACAGGAAGCTCGCGCTCTTGGGCTCGGGCCGGATCACGAAGTCGAGCGACTCGGTCGCGAGGTTGGCCTGGCCGGTGGCGGTGAAAACGGCGTTGGTGGTGTCCAGCACCAGCGTGCGCCCGCTCATCACGCCCTTGTTCACGTCGAAGGCCAGCGCCGCGCAGCGCAGCTCGACGTCGCGGTCGCCGCGCAGCAGGAACTTCAGGATGTCGCCGCCCACCAGCGTCGCGAACACGGGCATCAGGTTGCCGAACTGGCCGCGGCCCGACAGCACCGCCATGTCGCCCGACGCGCCGCCGAGCCAGCTGGCCACCGAATTGCCGGCGCCCGACAGGTTGATGCGCCCGTCGAGCCGACCGACGCTGTTGCCCGAGTTCTCGAGCTTGGGAATCAGCCGGGCCAGCCGCAGGCCGCGCACGTCGAGCGAGGCGCGGATGTCGGCCGGCGTCTTGGTGGCGTCGATGCGGATCGCGCCCACGAGCTTGCCGTTGGCCACGCCCAGGTCGAGCGGGTCGAGCGACAGCACGCCGTCGGTCAGCCGGATCTTGACGCTGCCGCGGTCCAGCGGCACCTCGCGCACGTTGCGGATGCGCTCGGCCGTGTAGGCCACGTCGGCGTTCATGGCGTGCAGCCGCGCGAAGTCGAAGGGGTTGGTCGGCAGCACCTTGCCGCCGGGCGGTCGCTTGGGCTGGGCCGAGGCGACGGGCGCCACGCCCTCCACCGCGTTGGCCGAACGCGCCGTGGGCGGCAGGCCGATCAGCGGGCCGAGGTCGTCCATGTCCATGACACGCGAGCGCAGCGTGCCCGACAGGCGCGGCACCTTGCCGGCCTGGTCGAAGGCCATGTCGCCGCCGATGTCCGACAGGCCCAGCCGGCCGTTGAGCCCCGCGGCCTCCCAGAGCTTGCCGCGCTTGCGCAGCCCGCCGCTCAGCGCATAGGGCGGGGTCTGCGGCAGCACGATGCCGGTCAGCGGGTACAGCGCACTCAGCGTCTGGCCCTTGACCTGGAACGTGGCGTCGATGCCGTCGAAGCCCGCGAGCTGGGCCACGGTGCCGCTGGCCTTCAGCTTCGTCTGGCCGGCGGCGGCATTGATCTCGAGCGGGAACGGCGGCGCGCCCGCGGCGTTGATCTGCAGCACGTTGCCGGTGCGCCCGTCGGCCGTGAGCGGCTGGCCTTTGTAGCGGCCCTTGATGCGGTAGTGCAGCGGCAGCTCGCCGCGGTTGCTGTCGTAGTCCAGGTCGGCGTGCACGTCGACGCCCAGGTGCGTGGCCAGGAAGTCGACGGCGCCCTTGTCGACCTGGATCAGGCCGATGGTGGGCACGGTGCCGGTGTCGGAGGTGTCCTTGCCGAAGGCCCAGGTGCGGCGCCCGTCGGGTTCCATCTGCAGGCCGACGGTGGGCGCGGTCAGCGCCAGGCTCGGAATGACCACCCGCTTGTCGATCAGCGGCCACAGGCGGATCTCGAAGCTCGCGCGCTCGGCCTTCACCAGGTAGGGATCGCGCGCCCAGTCGGGGTTGGCGAACTCGATGCCGTCGAAGTGGATGGTGGCGGCTTTCCAGCCCAGGTCCACGTCGAGCCGGCGGGTGATCTCGAACTTGCGCCCGGTCTTCTCGCTCACGAAGCGGTTGAGCGGCTCGCGCAGCGTGTCCCACGGAAAGAAGGCCACGAGGAGCGCGAACGCGGTCAGCAGGACGGCGACCAGCAACACGAAGGCCGCCAGCAGCTTCTGCCAGCGCGGCCGGGTGCGAAGGGATTGGGTTGCCATGGTCGATTCTTACCCGGATGCGCGCCCGAACCGGGTCGGCGGCGGGCCGCAGACCCCGTGCGGCTTGGCCTACGAGCGGGCGCGAGGCGGCGTGGAGACAGCCGCCTGCACATGCGTCAGAACCCGCCTACAACGCGCGGCCCTTGAACCCTGCATGATCCGCTGCGGGAAAGCCTCAATGTCCATGGGCAGGCTCTCTCCTCCGCAGGGCGCTTGGACACGAGCACCTGCCCACCTCAGAGGAAGCGCGGTTCGGCATGGATTCCAGATTGCAGACCTACGTTGTCGAAGACAACCCCACGATCCGTGAAAACCTCATCGGCACTCTGGAAGAGCTCACCTGCACCACGGTCGTGGGCTTTGCGGAAACCGAGCAGCACGCGCGCGACTGGCTGCACGACCATGCCGACGAGTGGCACCTGGCCATCGTCGATCTCTTTCTCAAACAGGGGAGTGGCCTGGGCATCCTTCAGGCCTGCCAGTCGCGCAAGCCCGGCCAGAAGGTGGTGGTGCTTAGCAACTATGCGACGCCCGACATCCGGCGCCGCTGCGCCGAGTTCGGGGTCGACGCGGTGTTCGACAAGTCGAACGAGATCGACGCACTGGTCGACTTCTGCATCCGCCAGGCCGCCGCGCTGCGGTCCGCACCCGGCGATGCCTAGGCGCAGCTCAATCGATGAGCTTGTTCTTCAGCGCGTAGTAGGTCAGGTCGCTGTTGGAGGACAGGTTCATCTTCTCCATCAGCCGCGTGCGGTAGGTGCTCACCGTCTTCACCGACAGCGACAGCGTCTTGGCGATGTCGCCGGCGGTCTCGCCCTTGGCCAGCTTCAGGAACACCTGGAACTCGCGCTCCGAGAGCTGCTCGTGCGGCGCGGCGTCGTCCTTGCGGTCGAGCTGGCGGGCCAGCAGTTCGGCCACGGCGGGCGTGATGTAGCGCCGGCCCAGCGAAATGGTGCGAATGGCGTTCACGATCTCGATCGGATCGCATTCCTTGTTGAGGTAGCCGCTGGCGCCCTGACGGATCAGGTTCATCGCGTAGTGCTCCTCGGGGTAGCCGCTGAGGATCAGGATGCCCACGTCCGGCGCCTTGGCGCGGATCATGGCGAGTGCATCGATACCACTTTGTCCCGGCATGGAGAGATCCATCACCAGCACGTCCAGTTCGGTGGTGCGTACCAGCTCGATGGCTTCACGGCCGCTCGCTGCCTCGCCCGCCACGCGCAGGTCCACGTGCTCGGAGAAGAACTGCCGGAGGCCCGATCGCACGATGGCGTGGTCGTCCACAATTCCAATTTTGATCATCTGTTACTTTCGTCGTTGTGCCGCAGCTTTGGAAGCCGCAGCATGCCGGTCCCTGATTGTTATCAATTATTCACGAAGTTGCATTGAATGCGACCCTAAGGGTGTCATGCACTGGTTAGCCCCCCAAAAAATGGCCGTGAGCCTCTTGCTCGCGGCGCTGGCCGCACTGGCCCTCGTGGGCATCAACGAGGCAGGATACCGGCAATCGAGCCGCGCCCTGGCGGACATCGACGAGGCGCAGCAGATCCGCGGCACGCTCAACCAGATCCTGCAGAACATGCTGGACGCCGAAACCGGCCAGCGCGGCTTCCTGCTCACGGGCGAAGCCGCCTACCGCCAGCCCTACGACATCGCGGTCAAGCAGGTGGACGGCAACCTGGCCACGCTGCGCCAGCTGTACGCCGAACGCCCGGCCGAGCGCACCCAGCTGTCCGAGCTGTCCAAGCACGTGCTGCGCAAGATCGCCGAGATGGACATGAGCGTGCGGCTGCGCCACGAGGGCAACGAGGACGCCTGGAAGTTCGTCATGACCACCGACGTCGGCCGTGAGGAGATGGAAGCCATCCGCGCCACCGCCAACGAGCTGGTGAAGACCAGCAACGCGACGCTGCAGGCCGGCCAGCTGCAGGTGATGAAGTCGCTGCAGCTGGCGCGCGTCGGCACCGGCATCGTGGCGCTCGCGGCGCTGATCGCCTTCTTCCTGTACCTGCGCCAGACGCACGCGCTGCGCTCGGTGGGCGAGCGCCAGCAGGAGGCGCTGCAACGCGAACGCAACGCCCTAGAAGACGAGGTGCGCGAGCGCACCGCCTCGCTGGCCGAACTCGCCACCCACCTGCAGGACGTGCGCGAGACCGAGCGCGGCTACCTGGCGCGCGAGCTGCACGACGAGCTGGGCTCGCTGCTCACGGCCGCCAAGCTCGACGTGGCGCGGCTGAAGTCGCGGCTGGCCGACTCGCCCGACGCCATTCAGCGGCTGCAGCATCTGACCGAGCTGCTCAACAGCGGCATCGCACTCAAGCGCCGCATCATCGAGGACCTGCGGCCTTCGTCGCTCTCCAACCTCGGGCTGGTCGCCTCGCTGGAAATCCTGGGGCGCGAGTTCGGAGAGCGATCGGGGCTGGAGATCGAGATGGCGCTGGAGCCCGTGACCATGGACGAGTCGCGCCAGCTCACGATCTACCGCATGGTGCAGGAGAGCCTGACCAACATCGGCAAGTACGCCGAGGCGAGCGAAGCCACCATCGTGCTGAAGAACTACGCCAACCACGTGATCGTGGAAGTGGCCGACAACGGCAAGGGTTTCGACGCGCAGCGCATGCGCCCGTCGACGCACGGCCTGGCGGGCATGCGCCACCGGGTCGAGGCGGCGCGTGGCAAGCTCACCATCACCTCGGCCCCCGGGCAAGGCACGCGGCTCACCGCGATGCTGCCGGTGGTGAAGCCGGCGCCGCAGGCCGGCACGCCGGCGAGCCCCGACACCCCCGCGCCGCGCAGCGCCTGACGCAGGCGCTGGCATTTCTTCACGCCCCGGGCCTGCGGCGACTCGGTCGCCTCCTACGCACCCCCGCCCCGGTCGCTGACAGGGCCGATGCGGCCCTGCCCTTAAGGTGGGTCCCGTGTCATCCGGCACCGGGCCGCGTCTTCAGCGATGCGCCCGGATGCATGGTTTCAAACCACAAAGAGGGAAGCCTCGAAGGAGTTCCGCATGCTGCACTACGCCGTGGTATTTCTGGTCATCGCACTCATCGCTGCCGTGTTCGGCTTCGGTGGCATTGCCGCCAGCGCGGTGGGGATCGCCAAGGTCCTTTTCATCATCTTTGCCGTGCTCGCCATCGCCAGCTTCCTGGCCGGCTTGCTACGACGCAAGTAGCGTAGTTACGATCCATAGGCTCCCGCATTTCATCTTCCCGGAAAGGACTCTCCCATGAACACGACCAAGACCCCTTCGCAACTCGCCGACGACGTGCGCCAGACCGCCCAGGAAGCGGCCGAAACCACCCGCGCCTACGCTCAGAACGCGGTGAATGCGGCGGGCGAAAAGGTCCGCGAACTGCGCCGCGACGCCGAACCGGGTGTCGAGCAGTTGGCCGCACGCGTGCAGCAAGCCGTGCAACGCGGCCTCGACGCCGCCTCGACCACCAGCGCCCGCGCGCACCGCCGCATCGAACAGGCCGCCGACGTGACGGGCCGCTACATCTCCGACCAGCCCGTGCGCTCGGTGCTGCTGGCCGCCGCTGCCGGCGCCGCCATCACGGCGCTGATCGTGCTGGCCAGCCGCCGCAACCGCGACGACTACTGATCCGTTGCATCGCCACTGAACGACCGACCCCGCCCGACCACCCTCGCACATGCTTCATCCGATCTTCTCGACGGTGCTCGGGCATCCGGAGCTCATTGCCGATCACATCGCCAACTACGCCGCCCTTGTCCGGCAGGAGAGTGCCGTGGCGGGACGCGGCCTGGTTGCCCGACTGGTCGCGGGCGTCCTGGCCGTGGCCACCGCCGTGCTCGCCCTCGGGCTGATCGGCGTGGCCGTGCTGCTCGGCGTGCTACACGGCAGCTTCCACTGGGTGCTGGTGGCCGTGCCTGCCGTGGCGGTGGTGATCGCGGCGATCTGCACCTGGATCGCCACCCGCCCGAGTCCGAACTACGGCTTCGACGATCTGCGCGCCCAGCTGGCCGCGGACCTCGACGCGCTGCATGCCGCCGGAGCCCGCCATGAGCAGCCCTGATCCCCGCCGCCCTGCCGCACCGCAACTCACGCCGCAACAGCGGCTGGCCCTGTCGCGTCGCGCGCTCGTGCGGCAACTGAACGGCGGCGAGCCGGACGCACCGGCGCCGCATCGCGCCTTTGCCGCCAGTGACGCCGACGACAATCTTGAATACGCACACACCGACGCGGGTGATGCGCCGCCCGCCTCGCCGGGGCGCCGCCACAACGTCTGGAGCGCGATGGCGCGCGGCGTGGTGCAGCGCTGGTGGCGCCGCCATCCCGCGCACGCGGCCGGCCAGCTGGCCCGCCCCCTGCTCGAACACTACGCCCGCACCGAGCCCGTCAAGCTCATGGCCGCCGCGGCCGCCACGGGCTCGCTGCTGGTGCTCGTGCGGCCCTGGCGGCTGCTCTCGGCCACGGCCGTGATCGCGGCGGTGCTCAAGACCTCCGACGTGGCCGATCTGGTCAACACGCTGCTGCAGAAGCCTGCGCGTCCGCCTCGGCAAGACCCGCCCTGACGTCACGCCAACGCGTGGCATGCAGACAAGAAAAAGCCCGGTCGAACCGGGCTTTTTGCTGGGCGCGGCGGAAGGGCCGGTCAGCCCTTCACTTCGAGCTGGTTGTTCACCGACTTCACGCCCTGCACGGCCTTGGCGATCTCCTCGGCGCGCGACTTGGCGGCGGCCGTCGGTGCCGGGCCCTTGAGGCTCACGGCGCCGCCCTTGGTGTCGACGTCGATCTTGATCGCGCTCAGGTCCGGGTCCTTGGCCAGGCCGGCCGAGACCGAGGCGGTGATCGCGGCGTCGTCGACCGTGGCGGTCACGGCGGCGGTGGCGTCCTTGGCGGCTTCCTTCACATCGGCGGTGGCGCCGGCCATGCCGGTCTTGGCGTCGGCCGCGGCCTGTTCGGTCTTGGCCTTGGCATCGGAGGCCGCCTGCTCGGTCTTGGCGACGGCGCTGTCGAGCTTCTCACCGGCGGTCTGGTTGCCCGGCTTGTCGCAGGCGGCCAGGGTCAGCGCGGCGCCGGCTGCGAGCACGGCGAGCCAGGTGCGCGAGGTGGCAAAGGGAGCGAGGGAACGGTTCGACGTTGTCATGGGAAATCCTCCTGCGGTCGGAATGGGTGCATGGACCGGCTTGGTCCACGCCAGTCAATCTAGTCCCCACCGCCCGCGCCCGGGTGTCGCCGCAGGCCCGAAGCGCTGTAGGACAAGCAAGCGACGGCAGGCGGCTCAGGCGCTGACGATCCAGCCTTCGAGCGGGTCCATGGCCCCCGGCAATCCATAGCCCGGCCCGGGGCTATCGGCGCGCTGGCGGGCCCAAGCGGCCTGCAGCAGGCACAGCACGGCGTCGAGTTCATCGCCCTTAGCGTCGGCGCGCAGCCCGTCGCGCTGCGCGGCCGTGAGTTGGAGGCGCAGGCCGAGCCGCGTGCGCCCGGCTTCCAGCGCGGCCAGCAGGTCGGTGCGCGCGGCCTCGCGTTCGGGCGACTGGCGCGCGAGGTCGTCGCTCTTGTAGCTGCGCCGGCCGATCAGCTCGCGGGCCAGCAGGCCGGGATACGCCTCCAGCGCGATGCGCTCCTTGTGGGTGCCCGCGTGCAGGCCCGGCAAGGTGGCGCCGGCCGCGAGCAGGCGCGGCACGCCAGCGTGCAGCATGTAGGCGACGGGCGGGTTCACCCACTTCATCGACGGGCTCGAGCCCGCCGGCGCATCGGTCGCACGGTGCGCGAACTTGCCGCCGACCGGACGCGCCGCGCAGAAGGCGGCGAAGGTGTCGCGGATCTCGGCGCGGCTCAGGCCGGCGTAGTGGGCGATCAGCGCGTCCCACGCGGTCGGCCACTGCAAGTGCTCGATCAATTCGCGCGGCAGGCCGAAGGGAAAGTCGAAACCGCCGACCCAGGCGGGCGTGCTGCTGTCGAGCCACTGGCCCCAGGCGTCGAGCGTGGCGAAGCGGTGCAGGCTGGTCAGCGTGACGGCGTCCGGGCCGGCCATCTCACCGACGGCCACGACGATGGGTTTGCGGGCGGTCGGTGCGCTCGAGAAATCGCAGCCGAAGAGCATCGCCCGCCTTCGGTCAACCCAGTGCGAGCGCGATCACGCCGGCCGCGATGAACAGCGCACCCAGCAACCGCAGCATGCGGTCGCCTTCGCGCAGCAGGTGCCCGCCGATCAGCGCGGCGAACAGCATCGACACCTCGCGCGCCGGCGCGACGTGCGAGATGGGCGCCTGCTGCACCGCGTACAGCACCAGCACGTACGAGATGGGGCTGATCGCCGCCACCAGCAGCGCGTACTTCCACTGCTCACGCCACATGCGCGCGGTGGTCGCGCGGTCCTGCAGCGCGGCGGGCAGCAGCAGCACGAGGCGCACGAAGTTGCTCATGTAGTCGAGCAGGATCGGCGACATCGCGAGGAACTTGACGGCGTAGCTGTCGGTGACCGTGTAGGCCGCGATGAAGGCGCCGGTCAACACGCCGTAGCGCATGCCCTTTTGCACGCGCTCGCGCTGCACCGGGTCATGCTTCTTGTGAAAAAGGCGCGGGCCGCCGGCCACCAGGAACACGCCGAGCACCACGCCGAAGATGCCGGCCACGCCGACGAGGCTGATCTTCTCGCCCAGGAACAGGATCGCGACCAGCGACGACAGCAGCGGCCCCGAGCCGCGCGCCAGCGGGTAGACCACCGTGAGATCGGACTTGCGGTAGCCGCGCAGCAGCACGACGTAGTAGAAGACGTGCAGCACGCCGCTCAGCACGATGAAGGCCCACTCCTTCGTGCCCCAGGTCGGCACGACGCTCCAGCCGAGCGTGATGCCCACGGGCGCCCACACCACGGCCATGAACACGCCGCTCTGGAACGCGAAGCGCGAATCGCCGTTCGCCTTCTTGGCGGCGATGTTCCAGCTGGCGTGGATGACTCCAGCCAGCAGGATCAGTGCGAAAGCGGAAAGGGGCACCCCGGTCGAACCGGGATCAGTGGCGGCCGACGATGGCCGCGGTGGCCATCAGTTCTTCGAGCAGCGCGAGCGAGACCTTGCCCGAGACCTTGTACGGGTCGAGCTCGGGCTTCTCGGAGTACTTCAGCAGCGTCGAGGCGTTGAGCTTGGAGAGGTTGACCTGCCCCATCGTCCAGCCGCCGAAACGGCGCTCGGAGATTTCTTCGTAGTGCAGCAGCACCACGTCCTTGTGGCGCGGATCGCGCTGGATGTGGCCGTAGAGATCGCTGATGGCGTCGCGCCCGCCCTCGATCGCCTGCAGGAAGGTGCCGGCGCCGTAGCAGAGGATGCCGGTGATGCCGCAGGCCGGATTGTGCGTGCGCGATTTCGCGAGGATCGCCTCGATGGCCTCGGGGCTGGTATCGACGGCGCGACTGGCATAGAGAAGTCGGACCAGCATGGCTCAGCTCTTTCGTGGCAGGAGGGAGAGGAATTCGCGACGCAGGCTCGGGTCTTTCAGGAACACGCCGCGCATGACGGAGTTGATCATCTTGCTGTCCATTTCCTTCACGCCGCGCCAAGCCATGCAGAAGTGCTCGGCCTCCATGACCAGCGCCAGGCCGTCGGGCTGCGTCTTTTCCTGGATCAGGTCGGCCAGCTGCACCACGGCTTCTTCCTGGATCTGCGGACGGCCCATGACCCATTCGGCCAGGCGCGCGTACTTCGACAGGCCGATCACGTTCGTGTGCTCGTTGGGCATCACGCCGATCCACAGCTTGCCGATGATCGGGCAGAAGTGGTGCGAGCAGGCGCTGCGCACGGTGATCGGGCCGACGATCATCAGCTCGTTCAGGTGCTCGGCGTTGGGAAACTCGGTGAGCGGAGGTGCCGGCACGTAGCGGCCGCGAAACACCTCGTTGAGGTACATCTTGGCCACGCGGCGCGCGGTGTTGTCGGTGTTGTGGTCGTTCTCGACGTCGATGACCAGGCTCTCGAGCACGCCCTTCATCTTGACCTCGACCTCGTCGAGCAGCGACTCCAGTTCGCCCGGCTGGATGAACTCGGCGATGTTGTCGTTGGCGTTGAAACGCTTGCGCGCTGCATTCAGTCGCTCGCGGATCTTGACGGAGACGGGGGTGCCCTCGTCATCGTCTTTTCGATCGGGAAGCGGTTCGACGTCGGTTTTCCTCAGCATGGCGGGGATCGTACCAGTGAATGGCCCCAGGGGATTCGGGCTGCAACGCCCGCCCCTTCTCGGAGCAATGCTATCAATTAGGTAGCGCGAAGTCGGCTACCAGCGGAAGGTGGTCGGACATGCGGGCCCAGATGGGACCCCGCGGCACGTTGCAGGCCAGCGGTTCGAGCTGGCGGCCGTAGACGAAATCGAGCTGCGTCACGGGCAGGCGCGACGGGTATGTGAGCGTGCGCGGGCCGCGCAGGTCACTGGTGTCGCGCAGGCCCATGGCGTTCATGGCGTAGCGCATGCGCGCGCCCCAGTCGTTGAAATCGCCGGCCACCACCACGGCCTCGTCGGCCGGCACCTCGCGCTCGATGAACTCGCGCAGCCGGGCCACCTGCCGCACGCGACTGCCCTTGATGAGCCCCAGGTGCACCACGATGGCGTGCACCCGGCGCCCTTCCACGTCGATCACGGCATGCAGCAGGCCGCGCTGCTCGAAGCGGTGGTCGGAGATGTCCTGGTGGCCGGTGCGGATCACCGGCCAGCGCGTGAGCAGCGCGTTGCCGTGCTCGCCATGGCGCGTGACGGCGTTGGTCTCGTAGACGGCCGTGTAGCCCTCGGGCGCCAGAAAGTCGGCCTGCGGCAGCTCGGGCCAGCGCGGAAAGCGTGCAGCGGCCTGGCGGTTCATCTTGCGCACTTCCTGCAGGCAGACGATGTCGGCATCGAGCTGCTCGATGGCATGGCCCAGGTTGTGGATTTCGAGCCGACGCGCCGGCCCGATCCCCTGCACACCCTTGTGGATGTTGTAGGTCGCGACCCGGAGGTTCTGCGTTGCTGCTGCTGCGGCGGCCGGTGGGTTCATCGCGCAAATTCTGGCAGCAACAGAATGGCTTCGGCGTTCGACGGGGAAAAGCAGGCGTCCGCCGCCTCGTGGTACGGCAGCCATTGCCAGTCGGTGTGCTCGCGCGGATCGAGCCGGGGTGTCAGGCGCTCGGGCACGCACAGGCCGAACAGGTGCTCGGTGTTGTGGGTGATGCCGGGTTCGTAGCGCGCGCGCCAGCCGGGGTAGATCTCGTAGACGTTGCGCAGCTGCCAATCGACCAGTTGCGACGCCAGCGGCGTGCCCTCGCCGCACTGAATGCCGGTTTCCTCGGCGACCTCGCGGGCGGCCGTGAGCGCCAACGGCTCGTCGAGGGCGTCCTTGCTGCCGGTGACCGATTGCCAGAACTCGTGGGCGTCGGCGCGCCGGATCAGCAGCACGTCGAGCGCGGGCGTGTGGATCACGACCAGCACCGATTCGGGGATCTTGAAGGGCTTCACAGCAGTGTTCGGTCAGACGCCGCTGATGATCGCGTCGAGCGCAGCCACCAGGTCATTCGAAGCGATGCGCACATTGCCTTTCGCGGTACCCAGATCCTTCACCCGAAAGGGCGCGGTCATCTGGGGCAGCGCAAAGAAGGTCTCGCCGTCCCATTGGACCGGCGGACACAGCCGGCGCGGCGCCTTGGCCGGCAGGTACTTCTGGGTGGTCAGCGGCATGACCAAGCGCGTCGGCAACACGCCGAGCAGGTCGCTTTGCATGTCGACGCACCACGGAAATGCAGCGCGCTGGGCCTTGTCGGGATTGGCGTAGATATCGAATTGCGCCACGGGTGCCTACCAGGGGCGAAAGTTTTCGCCGAAGACACCGTGCGTCTCGACCAGCTCGTTCTGCGCGGCAATCCAGTCCTTGTATTCCTCGTTGAACTCACGCTTGCGCTGCGCCATCGACTTCTGCTTCTCCAGCGCCTCGAGTTCCGCAAAACGCGCCGCAGAAACAAGAACGACCGCCACGCGGTCGTTCTTCATCACATGCACCGGCTCGCGCTCGGCCTGGCTGAGGTAGTAGCCGAATCGGTTCTTGGCTTCGGTGGCAGTGATCTGCATGGTTGGCTCCGGGGAGTGATTAGCCATTTTAGCCAATCACCCTGCCCGTGCCTACCGGCCGGCCTCAGGCTGCCGCTTGCGGCGTGTTGCGCAGCTTGATGTGCAGTTCGCGCAGCTGCTTCTCGTCGACCGGGCTCGGCGCCTGCGTCAGCAGGTCTTGCGCGCGCTGGGTCTTGGGGAAGGCGATCACGTCGCGGATCGACTCGGCGCCGGTCATGAGCATGACGAGGCGGTCCAGGCCGATGGCGATGCCGCCGTGCGGCGGGGCGCCGTACTGCAGAGCGTCCAGCAGGAAGCCGAACTTGAGCTGCGCGTCTTCGGCGCTGATCTTGAGCGCGCGGAACACCTTGCTCTGCACTTCCTCGCGGTGGATACGCACCGAACCGCCGCCCATCTCGATGCCGTTGAGCACCATGTCGTAGGCCTTGGCGATGCACTTCTCGGGCGCGGTGTCCATGAGGTCTTCATGGCCGTCCTTCGGTGCGGTGAACGGGTGGTGCACGGCGCTCCAGCGCTGGCCTTCCTCGTCGAACTCGAACATCGGGAAGTCGACCACCCACAGCGGTGCCCAACGGTCGTCGAACAGGCCGGCCTTCTTGCCGAAGGCGCTGTGGCCGATCTTCACGCGCAGCGCGCCGATGGCGTCGTTGACGACCTTTTCCTTGTCGGCGCCGAAGAACAGGATGTCGCCGTTGCGCGCGCCCGTGCGGGCGATGATCTCGGCCAGCGTGGCGTCGTCCAGGTTCTTGACGATCGGGCTTTGCAGGCCGTCGCGGCCGGCGGCGGCGTCGTTGACCTTGATGTAGGCCAGGCCCTTGGCGCCGTAGATCTTCACGAACTCCTGGTACGCATCGATCTCGCCGCGCGACAGGCCGCCCTCGGCACCGCCGCCGGGCACGCGCAGCGCGACCACGCGGCCGCCGGCCATGGTGGCGGCGTTGGAGAACACCTTGAACTCGACGCGCTTCATCAGCTCCGTGAGTTCGGTGAACTCGAGCTTCACGCGCAGGTCAGGCTTGTCCGAGCCGTACTTGAACATCGCGTCGGCGTAGCTCATGGTCGGGAACACCGGCAGGTCGATGTCCGCGGCGTTGCGGAACACGTTGCGGATCATGCCTTCGAACATCTCGCGGATTTCCTCTTCGGCGAGGAAGGAGGTCTCGATGTCGATCTGCGTGAATTCAGGCTGGCGGTCGGCGCGCAGGTCTTCGTCGCGGAAGCACTTCACGATCTGGTAGTAGCGGTCGTAGCCGGCCACCATCAGCAGCTGCTTGAACAGCTGGGGCGACTGCGGCAGCGCGAAGAAGCTGCCGTCGTGCACGCGGCTGGGCACGAGGTAGTCGCGCGCGCCTTCGGGCGTGGACTTGCCGAGCATCGGCGTCTCGATGTCGATGAAGCCGTTGGCATCGAGGAACTTGCGCGTTTCCATCGTCACCTTGTAGCGCAGCATCATGTTGCGCTGCATGGCCGGGCGGCGCAGGTCGAGCACGCGGTGCGTGAGGCGGGTGGTTTCCGACAGGTTGTCGTCGTCCAGCAGGAACGGGGGCGTGACCGAGGGGTTCAGCACCTTCAGTTCGTGGCACAGCACTTCGATCTTGCCGCTCTTGAGGCTGTCGTTGGTCGTGCCTTCGGGGCGCGCGCGCACCAGGCCGGTGATCTGCACGCAGAACTCGTTGCGCAGGTTCTCGGCCACGGCGAAGGTCGAGGCGCGGTCGGGGTCGCACACCACCTGCACGTAGCCTTCGCGGTCGCGCACGTCGATGAAGATCACGCCGCCGTGGTCGCGGCGACGGTTGACCCACCCGCACAGGGTGACGGTCTGGCCCAACAGGGCTTCGGTCACAAGACCGCAATAGTGAGTACGCATGGCCATAGAGATGACTTCCGGCGCCGTCGTGGCGCGTTCGTTTTTATGAGTTGGATGGCTTGATCGCCACCGAGGAGGGGCCGCCTGGAACGACCACGCCCATCGAGACGATGTACTTGAGCGCTTCGTCCACGCTCATCTTCAGTTCGACGCAGTCACTGCGCTTGAGCATGACGAAGTAGCCGCCCGTGGGGTTGGGCGTGGTCGGCACGTAGACGCTGAGGAATTCCTCGCTGCCCAGGTACTCGGCCACCTCGTTGCCCGGCGCGCCGGTCACGAAGGCAATGGTCCACACGCTCTCGCGCGGCCACTGGATCAGCACTGCCGTGCGGAATGCGTTGCCGTTCTCGGAGAACAGCGTGTCCGACACCTGCTTGACGCTCGAGTAGATCGAGCGCACGACCGGAATGCGGCGCACCACAGCGTCGCCCCAGCCGAGCAGGCGCTTGCCGACGAAGTTGCTCGCAATGGCACCGACCACCAGCAGGATGGCCAGCGTGAGCAGCACACCGAGCCCGCGGATGTTGTTGTCGTAGAGCCAGCGCTGCCATGCGCCCGGCAGCACCCACAGCGTCTGGTCGAGCGTGTCGATGATCCACTTCAGCACCGCCAGGGTGATGAACAGCGGAACGATCACCAGCAAGCCGGAGAACAACCATTTGCGCAGGGCGGACATGGGAGAGGGTTCCGTCAGTCGCCGCTCTTGGCGGCAGCCGTTGCAGCGGGGGCCGGCGCGGGAGCGGGCGCCGGTGCGGGGCTGGAGGCGGGGGACGAAGAAGAAGCATCGGCCGACTTGGCACCGTCGCCGGACGCAGCGGGCGCTGTGGCGGCCTCGGACTTCTTGCCGCCGCCCTCGCGGAAGTCGGTCACGTACCAGCCCGAGCCCTTGAGCTGGAAGCCGGCGGCCGTGACCTGCTTTTCAAACGCGCTCGCACCGCATTCCGGGCACACCGAGAGCGGCGTGTCCGACATCTTCTGCAGAACGTCCTTGGCAAAGCCGCAGGAACTGCACTTGTAGGCGTAAATGGGCATGGGAAATCGGGGTGGGAATGAGCGACGCAGCTGCCGCTCGCAAAGCCCTCGATTATAGGGGCGCCCCCGCCCGCAGGGGCCGTGGGGGCGCGGCCCAGCCCGCCGTCAGGCCGGCTCGGTCGCCAGGAGGCGGTGCGGCGTGTGAGTGTTCGCTATCCATTGCGGCAGCAGCGAGCCGATGACCATGCCCGCGAACGAGGACAGCACGCCCGCCAGCTGGGCCGGGAAGGCGGTACCCCAGGGCATCGCCATGAACAGCAGCCAGACGCCGATGCCCCCCACGATCGAGGCGATGGCGCCCTGGGTGGTGGCGCGGCGCCAGTACAGGCCGCACACCAGCGGCACGAAGGCCCCCACCAGCGGCACCTGGTAGGCGCCCGAGACCAGTTCGTAGATCGGCGTGCCCTGCATGCGGATCGCGTAGGCCAGCACGGCGGCGCTGAACAGCAGCACCGTGATGCGCATGGTCATCAGGTTCTCGCGGTCGGTGCCGGCGGGACGGAACTGGCGCCAGATGTTCTCGGTGAAGGTGACGCTGGGCGCCAGCAGCGTGGCCGAAGCGGTCGACTTGATGGCCGACAGCAGCGCACCGAAGAACAGCACCTGCATCACGAAGGGCATCTTCTGCAGCACCAGCGTGGGCAGCACCTTCTGCGGATCTTCCTTCAGCAGCACGGCCACCTCCTCCGGCATGATCAGCAGCGCGCTGGCCACGAGGAACATCGGCACGAAGGCGAACAGGATGTAGGCCACGCCGCCGATCACCGGGCCGCGGGTCGCGGCCTTGACGCTGTTGGCCGACATCACGCGCTGGAACACGTCCTGCTGCGGAATGGAGCCCAGCATCATCGTGATGGCCGCGGCAAAGAAGAACACCATGTCGTGCCAGTTGGGCTCGGGCCAGAACTTGAAGAGGTCCTTGCTGACCGCGAAGGCCACCACCTTGTCGGCGCCGCCGGCCATGTCGCCCGCGAACATCGCGATGACCGCGAGGCCGACGACCAGGATGATCATCTGGATGAAGTCGGTCACAGCCACCGACCACATGCCGCCGAACAGCGTGTAGGCCAGGATCGAGACCACGCCGATCACCATGCCCACCGGGATGCTGATGGCGCCGGCCGACAGCACGTTGAACACCAGCCCCAGCGCCGTGACCTGCGCCGACACCCAGCCCAGGTAGCTCAGCATGATGATCAGCGAGCAGGCCACTTCCACGCTGCGGCCGTAGCGCTCGCGGTAGTAGTCGCTGATGGTCAAGAGCGTCATGCGGTACAGCTTGCCCGCGAAGAACAGGCCCACCAGGATCAGGCAGGTGCCCGCGCCGAACGGGTCTTCGACCACGCCGCTCAGGCCGCCCTCGATGAACTTGGCCGGGATGCCGAGCACCGTCTCGGACCCGAACCAGGTCGCGAAGGTGGTCGTGATGATCATGAACAGCGGCAGGTGCCGCCCCGCGATCGCGAAGTCGGTGGTGTTCTTCACCCGTTTGGCCGCATACAGGCCGATGGCGATGGTGACCAGCAGATAGACGATGACCAGCGTCAACAACACGGCGAAACTCCTCCAGCCTCTAGAACAAACGCACGCGCACCAGCACTTGCATGGCGAGCAACCCCAGGACGAATCCGATGCCGCCATAGAGGATGGCCTGCAGCAGCCGGTTGGTGCGCTTCTGCGCGGCCAGCAGCTCCTGCAACTCGCGGCGGTGATCGGGCGGCCGATTTTCCAGGAAATCGTGCAGCAAACGCGGCAATTGCGGCAGCAATTTCGCGTAGCGCGGCGCCTCGGCCCGCAGCTGCTGGAACAGCTTCTTCGGCCCGATCTGGTCGATCATCCACTTCTCGAGGAAGGGCTTGGCCGTGGCCCAGAGGTCGAGCTCGGGGTCGATGCTGCGGCCCAGGCCCTCGATGTTCAGCAGGGTCTTCTGCAGCAGCACCAGCTGCGGCTGGATCTCGACGTGGAAGCGGCGCGAGGTCTGGAACAGGCGCATCAGCACCATGCCCAGCGAAATTTCCTTCAGCGGCCGGTCGAAGTACGGCTCGCACACGGTGCGGATCGCCGCCTCGAGCTCGTCGATGCGCGTGCCCTGCGGCACCCAGCCGCTCTCCAGGTGCAGCTCGGCCACGCGCTTGTAGTCGCGCCGGAAGAAGGCCGCGAAGTTCTGCGCGAGGTACTCCTTGTCGGACTCGGTGAGCGTGCCGATGATGCCGAAGTCGAGCGAGATGTAGCGCCCGAAAGTCTCGGGCGCCAGGCTCACCTGGATGTTGCCCGGGTGCATGTCGGCATGGAAGAAGCCGTCGCGAAACACCTGCGTGAAGAAGATCGTCACGCCGTCGCGCGCGAGCTTCGGAATGTCGACGCCGGCGGCGCGCAGCTTGTCGATCTGCGCAATGGGCACGCCGTTCATGCGCTCCATCACGATCACCTCGGGGTGGCAGAAGTCCCAGAACATCTCGGGGATCAGCACCAGGTCGAGCGAGGCCATGTTGCGGCGCAGCTGCGCAGCGTTGGCAGCCTCGCGCACGAGGTCGAGCTCGTCGTGCAGGTACTTGTCGAACTCGCCGACCACCTCGCGCGGCTTCAGGCGCTTGCCGTCGGGCGAGAGCTTCTCGATCCAGCCGGCCATCATGGCCATGAGGGCCAGGTCCTTCTCGATCACGCCGCGCATGTTGGGGCGCAGCACCTTCACCGCCACGTCGCGGATCTCGCCCTGGTTGGTGCGGATGGTCGCGAAGTGCACCTGCGCGATCGAGGCGCTGGCGATGGGCGTTTCGTCGAACTGCACGAACACGTCGCTCACCGGGCGGCGGAAGGCGCGCTCGATGGTCGCGACCGCCACCGCCGAGGGGAACGGCGGCACGCGGTCCTGCAGGAAGGCGAGCTCGTCGGCGATGTCGGGCGGCAGCAGGTCGCGCCGCGTGGACAGCACCTGGCCGAACTTCACGAAGATGGGGCCCAGCCGCTCCAGCGCCTCGCGCAGGCGCTGGCCGCGCGGCGCGTCGAGGTTGCGTCCGATGGAGACGATGCGTGCCACCACGCGCAGCCAGGGCTTCTGGAAGCTCGTGAGCACGAGCTCGTCCAGGCCATAGCGCAGTGCGACCCAGACGATGAACAGGCCGCGATAGAAGCGACTCATTCGGCGTGGCCCGCCGCACCGCCGGCACGGGCCGAGCGGTCGCCGACGAACTGGCGCAGCGCGCCCACCACGCGGCGCACGCCGTTGCCCAGCGTGTGCGCAGGCACGTCACCGATCACGCGGGCCAGATCGTCCTCGACGTCCCAGCGCACGTGGTCGACCAGCCAGTTGACCTCGGCTGCGAGTTGCACGTCGCCGACGATCTGCACGGAAGGCTTGTCGCCGCGCAGCGTGGCGCGGGCGATGTCGAAGGGAGAGTCATCGATCACGGTGAGCGTGAGTTCGGGCGTAGAGCCGGCAGGTGCCAGGTCGAGCAGGCCGGCCGGCGTGGCCACCAGCTCCATCGTCACGAAGCGCCACTGGAAGCGCACCACCCTGCCCTGCTGGCGCAGCAGCCGCTGCTGCCCTTCGGGTTCCTGCTGCAGCACGTGGTTCAGGAACAGGACCGCGCGGTGCTGGATCTCGTGGACGGCCCAGGCCGGCGGTTGCAGGCGTTCGCCGATGCGGTTGAACAGGTCGCCGAGCAAAGAAAAAGGGGACGATGGTGTAGCCATGGTCCCCATTATCCCGTCAGTGCTACGGCCGGGTGACGGCCGTGGCTCAGGTTTTTGTCACTGCAGCGCTTGCACGCCTGCGACGAGCCAGCCGGCGCTGCCGGTCTTGGTCATGTTCCAGACTTCGCGGAACGGGGCCGGGCCCGCCGAGGCGTCTTCGCGGATCATGCCGGAGAACTCCACGCTCGCCATGTAGGCGTCGGGCAGCTCTTCGATGCCCAGCAGCTTGGCGTCGAGCATCACGACCTCGGTCTTGTTGAGCGCACCGCCCGTGTGGCTGGCGCGATCGGCCAGCTGCGTGCGGATCTCCTCGACCATGCTGTCGGTCATCATGGAACGCAGCATCGACACGTCGGCGCGGTCCCAGGCGTCTTGCAGGGTCACGAAGTTGCGCTTGGCGGCGGTGAGGAAGCCGTCGGCATCGAAGCCCGCGGGGATGCCCCAGGACTGCGAACCGGCCAGTGCCGAACCTATCATGCTGCCGCCGGCTGCGGCACCCGCGGCCGAGAGGCTGCTGCCGTGCGATGCCGGTGCGGCATCGAACGCCGTGGCGTTGCGCTCCCACGGCCGTGCCGAGGCGTCGTTGCCGACGTTGGCCGGGCTGTACTGTGCCGGTGCGCGTGCATCGGCGGGGCTGCCGGCGCCCTGGAAGGCGAAAGCACCCTGGCGGTTGGCGTTGCCCGACGACGCGGCCGAGCGCGCCTTGAAGATGCGCCACACCGCGAGCGCAGCGAAAGCCAGCAGCGCGATCAGCAGGATGTTGGCGAAGCCGGCACCCAGGCCCAGCGAATTCGCGAGCCATGCCAGGCCCAGGCCGGCAGCGAGACCGCCGAGCATCGCGCCCCACGGACGCTTCGGTGCAGCGGCGGCGGGCGTTGCGGGCTTGGGCGCCGCATTGGTCGCGTTCTGCTGCGCGGGGGCCGCGGGCTGCGTGGCCTGGCGCTGCGTCACGTTGGACGACTGGCGACCGACGGACTTGCCGCCACCCATGCGAGCAGCTTCCGCCTGAACGCTCACCAGCACCAGTGCTGCTGCCAAGAACAAAGAACCCAAACTCTTCATGCCGTCTCCTCTTGAGCGAAAAATTCGCGTCGTCATCGTGATCAACACTTGATTCCAACATGGAGGGCAGCAATTCCCCCCGTCATGTTGTGATAGTCCACATGTCCGAAACCGCCCTCTTTCATGAGGGTCTTGAGCTCCTCTTGCGAGGGATGCATCCGGATCGATTCGGCCAAGTAGCGGTAGCTCGCATCGTCGCCGGCCACGAGCTTGCCCAGGCGCGGCAGCACGTTGAACGAATACCAGTCGTAGGCCTTCGTGAGCGGCTTGGCGACCTTCGAGAACTCGAGCACCAGCAGCTTGCCGCGCGGCTTGAGCACGCGGTTCATCTCCTTGAGGGCAACGTCCTTGTGCGTCATGTTGCGCAGGCCGAAGGCCACGGTGACCACGTCGAAGTGGTCGTCGGGAAAGGGCAGCTTCTCGGCGTCGCAGACCGTGGTGGGCAGCACCACGCCGGCGTCGAGCAGGCGGTTGCGGCCGGTGCGCAGCATGGCTTCGTTGATGTCGGTGTGGACCACCTGACCCGTGGCGCCGACCTTCTTCGAGAAGGCGAGCGCGAGGTCGCCGGTGCCGCCCGCGATGTCGAGCACGCGCGAGCCTTCGCCCACGTTCGCGACCATCACGGTGTAGGCCTTCCAGGCCCGGTGCAGGCCGGCCGACATCAGGTCGTTCATGATGTCGTAGCGCGAGGCCACCGAGTCGAAGACGCCGCGAACGCGTTGTGCCTTCTCGCTTTCGTCGACTTTCTCGAAGCCGAAGTGGGTTGTACTCATGCGCTGGATGTTAGGCCGGAAGGCATTCCTTCAAGGCGACGACCCCGCGGGCACGGCGGACATTTGTTGCTTTTTCCTCCAACGGAGGGCCGCCGCAACGCGCGTCTTTGCTATCTGTAAGGCTATCTTTTCAATAGCAACAGGGTATGTTTACCCTCGGTTCCGACGGCTCTCAGTGGCTGCTGCAGGCGTGGCCGCCCTTGTCGGCCATCGGGGCGTCGCGGTCCACGCCGGCTGCGGCCAGGCGCCGCTCGTAGTCAGCCCACAGTTCGGCCTGCCGGGCGCCCAGGTCATAGAGCAGGCTCCAGGTGTAGATGCCGGAGTTGTGGCCGTCGCTGAAGGCCGGCTGCACGGCGTAGTTGCCGACCGGCTCGAGCCCGACCAGGTCGACGTCGCGCTTGCCGGTCTGCAGCACCTCCTGCCCCGGGCCGTGGCCCTGCACCTCGGCCGACGGCGAGTAGATGCGCATCAGCTCGAAGGGGATGCGGAAGGTGGCGCCGTCCGAGAAGCCGACCTCGAGCACGCGCGATTGGCCATGCACGGTGATCGATTGGGGTGTCGGCGCGCCGGCTTGCAAACCTGCCATGGGGAATCCGTTCGGAAGAAGAGAAAAGAGAAAAGGGAGAGGACTCGCGCAGTATGCCGCGCGCTGCGCGCCAGCGTGTCGGCCGCCTGCGCTTAGCATCGCTGCATGCCGTCACGCACACGCTCTCCCCTCCTCCTGTCGCGTCCGAACCGGGCCGCCCTCGTCCTCTGCGCCGCGCTCGCGGGCGCCGCCCTCGCCCCACCCGCCCATGCCTTCTGGGGCCTGATCGGCAAGGCGGCAGGCAAGGCTGCAACCGCCGGCAAGGCGGCCGGCGTGGCGGGCAAGGGCGCGGCGGTCGGCGCCGGTGCAGTGGCGGCCGAAGGCGCGACCGGCGTGGCCGCCAAGGGCGCGATGGCGCTGGGCGACGACGCCGCGCATGCCGCCCAGGCCGGCTCGCGCGGCTTCGGCGGCGCGCATGAACTGAGCACCGTGAACGCCGCGCTGCCACCCGAGGTCGCGGCCTACCTTGCCAAGCCGGCGAAGGAGCTCACGCCCAAGGACACGTCGTTCATGATGGACAGCTACCGGCAGATGGTCGAGCGCACCGGCAAGAGCGGCGACTTCACCGCCGTCGAGCGCATGCCGACCTCGGCGGGCACCGCACGCACGCTGCCCGCGGAGCCGGTCAAGGCTGCAGCAACACCGCAGTCGACGAGCACTGCAGCAACCGCGTCACCCGGCAGCTCGGGCGCACTGCCCTTCCACGCGGTGCGCCTGCTGGCCCACGCCGCACATGCGGGTAACAAGAGCGCGCAGGCCGAGCTCGATCGCGTGTGCAGGGATGGCAGCGTGGCCTCGAAGCGCTTCTCGAAGGAAACGCGCGCCACGCCGGAATTCAAACAGGCCTGCGCGGACCGCAAGGCAGGCAGCGCGACGCGCACCGCCGCGGCCAACTAAGAAGAAGCGAAGGCCTCAGGCCAGCGACGCGAGCCGGCGGACCATGTCGGCCTCCGCCTGCGGCAGCAGCGCCTGCACGGCGGCCAGCCGCTCGGCTGGCGCGGTCCGTTGCACGGCAGCCCAGACCGAACCGGGGAAATGGCTGTCCCAGTCGAAGCGCGCAATCACGTGCCAGTGCAGGTGCGCCACCATGTTGCCGAGCGCGGCGATGTTGAGCTTGGTGGGCGCCAGCGCGTCGCGCAGGCATTGCTCCACGCGCACCACGGCCTCCATGCACAGCACGCGGTCGGCCGCGTCGAGGTCGGAGAACTCCGCCGCATGGTCGCGCCACACCACGCGGTAGAAGGCCGGAAAGCCTTCTTCCTGCGCATGGATGACGCGCAGCTTCGCGCCTTCGAACACGACACGCCCGCCGGGCGCATCGCACAGCGGGCAACCCGCCACCGCCGTCATACGAGCACCCGCTCGATGCCGCCCTGGTTGGCGGCCGCCACGTAGTTCGGCATCCAGTCGTCGCCGAGCAGCTTGTTGGCCATCTCGACCACGATGTAGTCGGCTTCGAGCAGGCCGTTGTTCAGGTCGTTGCCGTAGCGCGAGAGGCCTTGCAGGCAGCTCGGGCAGCTGGTGAGGATCTTCACGTTGTCGGTCGCGCCGACGTTGCCGCTCTCGCGCAGCGCGGCCTCGCCCTTCTTCAGCTCTTCTTCCTTGCGGAAGCGGATCTGCGTCGAGATGTCGGGCCGCGACACGCCCAGCGTGCCCGACTCGCCGCAGCAGCGGTCGTTCTTGAGCACGTTGTCGCCGACCAGCGCCTTCACGGTCTTCATCGGGTCCTGCTGCTTCATCGGCGAATGGCAGGGGTCGTGGTACAGGTAGCCGCCACCGCCCGCATCGGCCAGGGTGATGCCCTTTTCGAGCAGGTACTCGTGGATGTCGATGATCCGGCAGCCCGGGAAGATCTTGTCGAACTGGTAGCCCT
This sequence comes from Variovorax sp. GW821-FHT09D07, assembly GCF_059416345.1. Taxonomy (NCBI): domain Bacteria; kingdom Pseudomonadati; phylum Pseudomonadota; class Betaproteobacteria; order Burkholderiales; family Comamonadaceae; genus Variovorax; species Variovorax sp. GW821-FHT09D07. The sequence goes on along the minus strand of NZ_JBWKOY010000002.1, from coordinate 136,864 downwards.
GCAACTGGTCGTAGCAGGTGCCGCAGCTCACCACCACCGTCTTGATGTCGAGGTAGTTGAGCGTGTTGGCGACGCGGTGGAAGAGCACGCGGTTGTCCGTGATCATCTTCTCGGCCTTGTCGAACTGGCCGCTGCCGCGCTGCGGGTAGCCGCAGCACAGGTAGCCCGGCGGCAACACCGTCTGCACGCCCGCATGCCAGAGCATCGCCTGCGTGGCCAGGCCGACCTGCGAGAACAGCCGCTCCGAGCCGCAGCCCGGGAAGTAGAAGACCGCCTCGGTTTCCGAGCTGGTCGTCTTCGGGTTGCGGATGATCGGCACGTAGTCCGCATCTTCGATGTCGAGCAGCGCGCGTGCCGTCTTCTTCGGCAGGTTGCCCGGCATCTTCTTGTTGATGAAGTGGATCACCTGCTCCTTGATGGGCGCAGGCCCCAGCGTGGCCGGCGGCGCGCCGGTCTGCTTCTTCGCAAGGCCGCGCAGCAGGTCGTTGGCCATGCGCTGCGCCTTGAAGCCGATGCCCACCATGCCCGCGCGCACCGCCTTGATGGTCTGCGGGTTGGTCGCGTTCAGGAAGAACATCGCGGCCGCGTTGCCGGGGCGGAAGCTCTTCTGGCCCATCTTGCGCAGCAGGTTGCGCATGTTCATCGACACATCGCCGAAGTCGATCTTCACGGGACACGGCGTGAGGCACTTGTGGCACACGGTGCAGTGGTCGGCCACGTCCTCGAACTCTTCCCAGTGCTTGATGCTGATGCCGCGCCGCGTCTGCTCCTCGTAAAGGAAGGCCTCGACCAGCAGCGAGGTCGCGAGGATCTTGTTGCGCGGGCTGTAGAGCAGGTTGGCGCGCGGCACGTGCGTGGCGCACACCGGCTTGCACTTGCCGCAGCGCAGGCAGTCCTTCACGCTGTCGGCGATGGCGCCGATGTCGCTCTGCTGCATGATCAGCGACTCGTGCCCCATGAGGCCGAAGCTCGGCGTGTAGGCGTTGGTCAGGTCGGCGTGCAGGGTCTGCGCTTGCCCGGCGGGCGCGCGCAGCAGCTTGCCCTTGTTGAAGCGGCCCTCGGGGTCGACCCGGGCCTTGTACTCGGTGAAGGGGCGCAGCTCTTCATCGGTGAGGAACTCGAGCTTGGTGATACCGATGCCGTGCTCGCCGGAGATCACGCCGTCGAGGCTGCGTGCCAGCGCCATGATGCGCACCACCGCGGCATGCGCGGTCTGCAGCATCTCGTAGTTGTCGCTGTTGACGGGCAGGTTGGTGTGCACGTTGCCGTCGCCCGCGTGCATGTGCAGCGCGACCCACACGCGGCCCTTGAGCACCTGCTTGTGGATGGCGGTGCACTCGGCCAGGATCGGCCCGAACTCGGCGCCCGAAAAAATCTCCTGCAGCGGCTGGCGCAGCTGGGTCTTCCAGCTCGCGCGCAGCGTGTGGTCCTGCAGCTGCGGGAACAGCGTGTCGACGTTCTCGAGCCAGCCGGCCCACAGCGCGCGCACCTCGTGCACCAGCGCCACGGCCTGTGCCACGCGGTCTTCCAGCAGCTCGGCCGCGGGAATCTCGTGCGCGTCGTCGGTCTTGCCCAGCGGCAGGTTGCCGCGCGTGAGGAAGGCTTCGAGCGCGTCGGTGAGCGCCAGCTTGTTCTGCAGCGACAGCTCGATGTTGATGCGCTCGATGCCGTCGCTGTACTCGGCCATGCGCGGCAGTGGGATCACCACGTCTTCGTTGATCTTGAAGGCGTTGGTGTGCTTGCTGATGGCGGCCGTGCGCTTGCGGTCGAGCCAGAATTTCTTGCGTGCCTCGGGGCTGATGGCAATGAAGCCTTCGCCGCTGCGCGAGTTGGCGATGCGCACCACCTCGGAGGTGACACGCGCCACCGCGTCGGCGTCGTCGCCGGCGATGTCGCCGAACAGCACCATCTTGGGCAGGCCGCCGTGCTTCTTCGACTTGGTGGCGTAGCCCACGGCCTTGAGGTAGCGGTCGTCCAGGTGCTCGAGGCCGGCCAGCAGCACGCCCGAGCGCTTCTGCTCGGCGAACATGAAGTCCTTGATCTCGACGATGCTGGGCACGGCGTCCTTGGCGTTGCCGAAGAACTCGAGGCACACGGTGCGCGTGTGCGCCGGCATCTTGTGCACCACCCAGCGGCAGCTGGTGATGAGGCCGTCGCAGCCTTCTTTCTGGATGCCCGGCAGGCCCGAGAGGAACTTGTCGGTCACGTCCTTGCCCAGGCCTTCCTTGCGGAAGGTGCGGCCCGGGATGTCGAGGCGCTCGGTGCGCAGTTTCGTCTTGCCGTCGGCGGCGTAGTACTGCAGCTCGAACACGGCGCTCTCGGCGTCGTGGATCTTGCCCAGGTTGTGGCCGATGCGGGTCACTTCGAGCCATTCGGCCTGCGGCGTGACCATGCGCCACGAGGCGAGGTTGTCCAGCGCCGTGCCCCAGAGCACGGCCTTCTTGCCGCCGGCGTTCATGGCGACGTTGCCGCCGACGCACGAGGCCTCGGCGGAGGTCGGGTCGACCGCGAACACGAAGCCCGCGCGCTCGGCCGCGTCGGCCACGCGCTGCGTGACCACGCCGGCCTCGGTCCAGATGGTGGGCACGGGGTGGTCGAGGCCGGGCATCGACACGTGCTCGACCTCGGTCATGGCCTCGAGCTTCTCGGTGTTGATGACCACGCTCTTCCAGGTCAGCGGGATCGCTCCGCCGGTGTAGCCGGTGCCGCCCCCGCGCGGAATGATGGTCAGGCCCAGCTCGATGCAGCCCTTGACCAAAAGCGCCATCTCGGCCTCGGTGTCCGGGCACAGCACGACGAAGGGGTACTCGACGCGCCAGTCGGTGGCGTCGGTCACGTGCGACACCCGCGAGAGGCCGTCGAACTTGATGTTGTCCTTGGCCGTGAGCCGGCCCAGCACGCGGGTGGCCTTGCGGCGCAGCGCGGCGACGTCGCGGAAGGTGTCGTCGAAAGCGGCGACGGCCTGGCTGACCAGGCCGGTGAGCTCGCCCACCAGCTGGTCGCGCGGCAGGTCGCTGTCGGGGGTGCGGCGCTTCTGCACCTCGCCCAGGCGGTGGCGCAGGGCGTCGACCAGCTGGCCGCGGCGGCGCGGGTTGTCGAGCAGGTCGTCGACGAGGTAGGGGTTGCGCTGCACCACCCAGATGTCGCCCAGCACCTCGTAGAGCATGCGCGCCGATCGGCCGGTGCGGCGCTCGGCGCGCAAGGTCTGCAGCAGGTCCCAGCCGCGTTCGCCCAGGAGGCGAATCACGATCTCCCGGTCGGAGAAGCTGGTGTAGTTGTAAGGGATCTCGCGCAGTCGTACAGGCTCTGCGGCCTGTGACAACAGCGTATTCAACGCGGTCGGAGCATTCATCGGGTGGGGCCCTTGGCCAGGCGCTGCGCGCCCATGTAGCCGGGGGGTCGATTTTAGGGCAGGCCCCGGGGGCTTTGCCGTGCCCGGCCGCTATTCCCTATCGCGGGACCCGCACGGGCCCCGGCGGGCTCAGAACAGCACGCGGCTGCGGATCGTCCCGCCCACCTTCGCCAGCTTTTCCAGCGCCAGGTCGGACGAGGCGGCGTCGATGTCCATCACGACGTAGCCGATCTTCTCGTTGGTCTGCAGGAACTGGGACGAGATGTTGATGTTGTTGTCCGAGAAGATCTTGTTGATCTCGGACAGCACGCCCGGCACGTTGCGGTGGATGTGCAGCAGGCGGTGCTTGCCCGGGTGCGCCGGCAGCGCCACCTCGGGGAAGTTGACCGACGAGGTCGAGGTGCCGTTGTCGCTGTACTTGACCAGCTTCTCGGCCACCTCGAGCCCGATGTTGGCCTGCGCCTCCATGGTCGAGCCGCCGATGTGCGGCGTGAGAATCACGTTGTCCAGCCCGCGCAGCGGCGACTGGAACTCGTCCTTGTTGGTGCGCGGCTCGACCGGGAACACGTCGATGGCGGCGCCCAGCAGCTTCTTGCTCTTCAGGGCCTCGGCCAGCGGCTCGATCTCGACCACGGTGCCGCGCGAGGCGTTCAGCAAAATGGCGCCCGGCTTCATGGCGGCGATCTCGGCCGCGCCGATCATCCATTGCGTGGCCTGGGTCTCGGGCACGTGCAGGGTCACGATGTCGCTCTGGCCCAGCAGCTGGTGCAGCTCTCGCACCTGGCGGGCGTTGCCCAGCGGCAGCTTGGTGACCACGTCGTAGAAGGCCACGTGCATGCCCAGCGCCTCGGCCAGCACCGAGAGCTGCGCGCCGATGGAGCCGTAGCCCACGATGCCCAGCGTCTTGCCGCGGATCTCGAAGGCGTTCTCGGCCGACTTGAGCCAGCCGCCGCGGTGCGCCACGGCGCTTTTCTCGGGCACGCCGCGCAGCAGCAGGATGGCTTCGGCCAGCACCAGCTCGGCCACCGAGCGGGTGTTGGAATACGGCGCGTTGAACACGGCCACGCCGTGTTCGCGGGCGGCTTCGAGGTCGACCTGGTTGGTGCCGATGCAGAAGCACCCGGCGGCCACCAGCTTGTGCGCGGCGGCGAACACCTCGGCCGTCAGCTGGGTGCGCGAGCGGATGCCCACGAAGTGCACGTCGGCGATCTTGGCCTTGAGTTCGGCGTCGGGCAGCGCACCCGGCAGCGACTCGATGTTGGTGTAGCCGGCGGCGCGCAGCACCTCCACGGCCGAGGGGTGGATGCCTTCGAGCAAAAGGAACTTGATCCTGCTTTTGTCGAGGGAGGTTTTGCTGCTCATGACGTACTCAAGGAAGCCCCGGCCATGGCGACAAGCTAGGCCAAAAAAGGGAGGGCGATGCTAGCATGGTGCAGCGCAGCATGAGGCCCGCAACCCGCACCGGGCTTGACGCCAAAGGGGTTTCCCCGATTGGAGGAACCCTTCGGTCCGTGCCCCAATGTGACGCGGCTGTGTCACGCACATGCCCTAGCATTCGCGCTTTCCATTTTTTCCCTTCAGGAGTCTTCATGCGATTCAAGACGCTCGCGTTGGCATCGGCGCTGGCCGCCACGCTGTTCAATGCAGCCCAGGCCCAGACCGAGATCCAGTGGTGGCATTCCATGACCGCCGTCAACAACGAGTGGGTCAACGACCTGGCCAAGCAGTTCAACGAGAGCCAGAAGGAATACAAGATCGTGCCGACCTTCAAGGGCACGTACGACGAATCGATGACGGCCTCCATCGCGGCCTTCCGCTCGGGCAACGCACCGCACATCCTGCAGGTGTTCGAAGTGGGCACCGCCACCATGATGGCCAGCAAGGGCGCCGTCATTCCGGTCGGCCAGGTCATGAAGGACGCGGGCGAGAAGTTCGACCCGGCCGCCTACATCCCCGCCGTGGCCGGTTACTACACCGCCCCCAACGGCCAGATGCTGAGCTTCCCGTTCAACAGCTCGACCACCATCTTCTATTTCAACAAGGACGCCTTCAAGGCGGCCGGCCTGCCCACCGACAAGGCCCCCGCCACCTGGCCCGAAGTGGTCGCCGCCGCCGCCAAGCTCAAGGCCAGCGGCCACAAGTGCCCGTTCACCACGGCCTGGCAGAACTGGACGCAGGTCGAGAGCTTCTCGGCCTGGCACAACGTGGAGTTCGCCAGCAAGGCCAACGGCCTGCAGGGCCTGGACGCGCGCCTGAAGGTGAATTCGCCGCTGCACCAGCGCCACATCGAGAACCTGGCCAGCATGTCCAAGCAGGGCCTGTTCATCTACAAGGGCCGCGGCAACGTGCCTGAAGCCTCGTTCGTGTCGGGCGAGTGCGCCATGATCAACACCTCGTCGGGCTTCTACGGCAACGTGGCCAAGAACGCCAAGTTCGCCTACGGCCTGGCACCCCTGCCCTACTACCCGGACGTGCCGGGCGCACCGCAGAACACCGTGATCGGTGGCGCCAGCCTGTGGGTCATGTCGGGCAAGAAGGCCGCCGAGTACAAGGGCGTGGCCAAGTTCTTCAGCTTCATCTCGACGCCTGAAGTGCAGTCCGCCAGCCACAAGCGCACCGGCTACCTGCCGGTGACCACCGCCTCGTACAAGCTCACCGAAGAATCGGGCTTCTACAAGCAGAACCCCGGCACCGACGTGGCCGTGACGCAGATGATCCGCAAGGTCACCGACAAGAGCCGCGGCATCCGCCTGGGCAACTACGTGCAGATCCGCGCCATCGAGGACGAAGAGCTCGAACAGGTCTGGGGCGGCAAGAAGACCGCCAAGGAAGCCCTCGACGCCATCGTGACCCGCGGCAACGAGCAGCTCGAACGCTTCCAAAAGGCGAACAAAAGCTAACGATTGAAGATCCGGGCTCCGTGTCCGGCTAATATCGCCCGCCCCCGCACGCCCTTCTTCCAGGGTGCGCCGGGCGGGATTTTTTATGTAGGGGCTTCATGGAAAAACGCGTTTTCTTTCGCTCGGGCTGGTTGCCCTGGCTGCTGCTGACACCGCAGATGGCGGTGATCCTCGTGTTTTTCTTCTGGCCGGCCGGCCAGGCGCTGTTGCAGTCGCTGCAGCAGCAGGACGCGTTCGGCACGTCGGTCGAGTTCGTCGGGTTCGACAACTTCCGCCACCTGTTCGACGACCCGGCCTATGCCGAGTCGTTCAAGACCACCGCGCTGTTCTCGGTGCTGGTGGCCGGCATCGGCATCAGCCTGTCGCTGATGCTGGCCGTGTTCGCCGACCGCATCGTGCGCGGCGGCATGTTCTACAAGACCATGCTGATCCTGCCGTACGCCGTGGCGCCCGCCGTGGCGGCCGTGCTGTGGGTCTTCATGTTCTCGCCCTCCCTGGGCGTGGTGGCCTATGCCCTGGGCAAGATCGGCATCAACTGGAACCACCTGCTCGACTCGGGCCACGCCATGACGCTGATCGTGATGGCCTCGGTGTGGAAGCAGATCTCGTACAACTTCCTGTTCTTCCTGGCCGGCCTGCAGTCCATTCCGAAGTCGCTGATCGAGGCCGCGGCCATCGACGGCGCGCGCCCGTGGCGCCGCTTCTGGACCGTGCAGTTCCCGCTGCTGTCGCCCACCACCTTCTTCCTGCTGGTGATCAACGTGGTCTACGCCTTCTTCGACACCTTCGCGATCGTCGATGCGGCCACGCAGGGCGGCCCGGGCAAGGACACGACCATCCTGGTCTACAAGGTCTACCACGACGGCTTCAAGGGCCTGGACCTGGGCGGCTCGGCCGCGCAGTCGGTGGTGCTGATGGTGATCGTGGTGGCGCTGACCGTCATCCAGTTCCGCTACGTCGAGAAGAAAGTGCAGTACTGATGAAGCAACAAGAACAAATCGAATCCGGCGGAGCGCAGCATGGTTGAAAAACGCGGCACGCAGGGCATCCTGGCCCACGTCATCATGATCCTGGGCGTGTTCATCGTCGCCTTCCCGCTCTACCTGGCGTTCGTGGCGTCCACGCACACGGCGCAGGAGATCGTGCAGGCGCCGATGCCCCTGACACCCGGCTCGAACATCGTCGACAGCTACAAGGGCGCGCTGTTCGGGCGCGAGAGCAGCGCAGGCTCCAACGCCCCGGTGGCGCACATGATGTGGGTGAGCTTCGTGACGGCCATGGTCATCGCCATCGGCAAGATCACCATCTCGCTGCTGTCGGCCTTCGCCATCGTGTACTTCCGCTTCCCGTTCAAGAAGATCTGCTTCTGGGCCATTTTCGTGACGCTGATGCTGCCGGTGGAGGTGCGCATCCTGCCCACCTACAAGGTGCTGTCCGACCTGAACATGCTGAACACCTACGCGGGCCTGACGGTGCCGCTGATCGCGTCGGCCACGGCCACCTTCCTGTTCCGCCAGTTCTTCCTCACGGTGCCCGACGAGCTCACCGAAGCGTCGCGCATGGATGGCGCGAGCCCCATGCGCTTCTTCTTCGACGTGCTGCTGCCGCTGTCCAAGACCTCGATCGCGGCGCTGTTCGTGATCCAGTTCATCTACGGCTGGAACCAGTACCTGTGGCCGCTGCTGGCGACCACGAGCGAAGACATGTACCCCGTGGTGGTCGGCATCAAGCGGATGATTGCCGGCGGCGACGGACAGAACGAATGGAACGTCGTGATGGCCACCGCCATCCTGGCGATGCTGCCGCCCGCGCTGGTGGTGATCCTGATGCAAAAGTGGTTCGTCAAGGGCCTTGTAGATACCGAGAAATAGGCTCGCCCCCAGGCTTCGCGCACTTCGTGTCGCTTCGCCAACCCCCTACCGGGGGCACCACCAGCGGCCCGGCAAAGCCGGTTCCGCGGTGGTTCTGGAAATAACAGTGCCTCGAGATAGAGGTCGAAATCGAGAAGAACATGGCTGCACTTTCCCTACGCAACGTCATCAAGCGCTACGGCCACGGGCCGAAAGCCAACCAGGTCATCCACGGCGTGAGCGCCGAGATCGCCGACCATGAATTCATCGTCATCGTCGGCCCCTCGGGCTGCGGCAAATCGACGCTGCTGCGCATGGTCGCGGGCCTGGAGGAAATCTCCGCCGGCGAAATCTGCATCGGCGGCAAGGTGGTGAACCAGCTCGAACCCTCCGAACGCGACATCGCCATGGTGTTCCAGAACTACGCGCTGTACCCGCACATGAGCGTGTTCGCGAACATGGCCTACGGCCTGAAGATCGCCAAGGTGCCGACGGCCGAGATCAAGGTGCGCGTCGACAAGGCCGCCAAGATCCTCGAGCTGGGCCACCTGCTCGAGCGCAAGCCGCGCGAACTCTCGGGCGGCCAGCGCCAGCGCGTGGCCATGGGCCGCGCCATCGTGCGCCAGCCGCAGGTGTTCCTGTTCGACGAGCCGCTGTCGAACCTGGACGCCAAGCTGCGTGCCCAGACCCGTCTCGAGATCCAGAAGCTGCACCGCGAGCTGGGCATCACCTCGCTGTTCGTCACGCACGACCAGGTCGAGGCCATGACGCTGGCGCAGCGCATCATCGTGATGAACGGCGGCGTGATGGACCAGTTCGCCACGCCCGAAGAGGTGTACTCCAGGCCCGCCACCACCTTCGTGGCGAGCTTCATCGGCTCGCCGCCGATGAACCTGCTCAAGCACGCACCGGGCGTGCGCCCGGGCCAGATCCTGGGCATCCGCCCCGAGCACATGAAGCTCGACGAAAGCGGCTGGACCGTGCAGGTCGAGCAGGTCGAACTGCTGGGCGCCGAGCGCCTGGTGTATGGCCGCATCGGCGAGGAGCAGATCATCATGCGCACCGACGAAGGCGACCACCCGCCGGTGGCCGGCGACACGGTGAAGATCGCGGCGCGCGAAGACAAGCTGCACTGGTTCGACGCCGGCTCCGGCAAGCGCGCCGACTGAGCGATGGCCGAACGCAGCCCCTGGCCCTACCCCCGCTGGGTCGCGCACCGCGGCGCCGGCAAGCTGGCGCCCGAGAACACGCTCGCGGCCTTCCGCTTCGGCGCCTCGCACGGCTACCGCATGTTCGAGTGCGACGCCAAGCTCAGCGCCGACGGCGTGGTGTTCCTGATGCACGACGCCACGCTGGAGCGCACCACCAACGGCCACGGCATCGGCGGCCAGCAGACGTGGAGCGCGCTGTCGCAGCTCGACGCGGGCGGCTGGCATTCGCGCGCCTTCGCGGGCGAGCCGCTGCCCACGCTGGAGAACCTGGCGCGCTTCTGCCGCGCCAACGAGCTGCTGCTGAACATCGAGATCAAGCCCACGCCCGGCACCGAACGCGAGACCGGCGAGGTGGTGGCGCGCGAAGCCGCGCGCCTGTGGCAGGGTGCGGCCGTGCCGCCGCTGCTCACCTCGTTCCAGGTCGATGCGCTGAAGGGCGCACAGGCCGTGGCGCCCGAACTGCCGCGCGGCCTGCTGCTCGACACGCTATGGAACGGCTGGCTCGACACCGCATCGAGCCTGGGTTGCCAGGCCATCGTCTGCAACCACGCGCTGTGGGACGCCACCACCGTGGCGCAGGTGCATGGCGCGGGCCTGCGCTCGCTGAGCTACACGGTGAACGACGACTGGGCCGCGCAGCGGCTCATCGACCTGGGTACCGACGGCATCATCACCGACCGGGTGGACCTGTTCAGCCCCGCGGGCTGACGCTGCATTTCTTACCCGTTCTTACGTCATGGCGGCTTCTATGATGCGGCCATGAATCGGACCTCTCGCCTGGCGGGCCTGTGCCTTCCCGCCCTCCTGGCTCTGTGGGCCCTGCTGACGTGCGGCGGCGCCTTCGCGCAGCCGGACGCCAGCATGAACGCAGGCAACGGCAACCCCAACAACAGCGCCAACACCGCGGCGGCCGCCACCCCGCCCCCCACCATCGCCGAACTGCGCGCGCAGTTCGCCCGCATCGCGCCTTCGGGCAAGGGCAACGCCAGTGTCGTTCCGGGCGCCGAAGACGACGCACGCAAGCAGCTCGCGCAGATCAACGAGATCGGCGTGCAGGCCGACAAGTTCGTCGCCGCCCGCACCGGCGAACTGGCCGACCTGAACGCGCGCCTCGGCGAACTCGGCAACCCGCCCGCCGCCGGCGCCACCGAAGACCCCAACATCACGCGCCAGCGCGCGCAGCTGACCAAGGAGCGCAACGCGCTCGACGCGGACATCCGCCTGGCCAAGCTGCTGGCGATCGACGTGCGCCAGCGCGGCACCGACGTGGTGTCGCAGCGGCGCCAGCAGTTCGAGGCCGAACTCACCAGCCGCGCCGCCTCGCCGCTCAGCGGCGAGTTCTGGGACGACCTGCGCGAGGCCTGGCCCGACGACTTCGAACGGCTGCAGGCGATCGGGGCGGCGCTCGGCGATGGCTTCGATCAGGCGCTGCAGCCCGAAAGCCGCACGCCGGTGATCGCCTCGTTCATCGGCGCGCTGCTGCTCGCCTGGCTCGGCGTCTGGGCCGCCGAGCGCGGGCTGGCGCGCCTGGCCACGCGCGTGCTGCCGGCCGGGCGGCTGCGCCGCTCGCTGCTGGTGATCGCCATCGTCGCCACGCACGTGCTGCTGGTCGCCGTGGCCGCGCACGGCGTCGTCGAAGTGCTCAAGGCCCACGCGATGTGGGACGCGCAGGCGCGCAAGGCGCTGCAATCGGCGGCGCAGACGCTGACCTTCATGGCCTTCATCATCGGCCTGGGGCGCGGGCTGCTGGCCACGGGGCGACCGTCGTGGCGCCTGCCGGCGATTCCCGACCTCACGGCGCAGCGCCTGTCGGCGCTGCCGTGGCTGGTGGCGCTGGTGGCCGCGCTGGCGTGGACGCCGGCCGAGATCAACGCGCTCATCGACGCCAGCTTTGCCGCCGTGGTCACGACGCACGTGGCGACGGCGCTGCTGCTCACCGCGCTGGTGGGCACTGTCGTGTACCGCCTGAAGGCGCTGCGCGCCGACGCGCCCGACGCCGGCCTGCCGGAACGGCCGATGTGGGTCGGGGTGCTGGTGGCGCTGATCGTGGTGCTGGTGATCGCGATCTGGGTGCTGGTGGCCTTCGGCTACGTGGCGCTGGCAAGCTTCCTGGCCTCGCAGCTCACCTGGAGCGGCATCGTCGCGGCGGCCTTTTACGTGCTGTTCAAGTTCGCCGACGACCTGTTCATGGCCGTGGTGTCCTCGCGCAGCGCCTCCGGCCAGCGGCTGCAGAAGAGCTTCGGCTTGGCGCCGCAGACGCTCGACCAGGCGGCCACGGTGCTCTCGGGCCTGAGCCGCGTGGCGCTGTTCTTCTACATGCTGGTGGCGCTGGCCGCGCCGCTGGGCACGGGCCCGGGCGAGGTGTTCCAGCGCGGCGGCAAGCTCGGCACCGGCGTGAAGGTGGGCGAATTCCAGCTGGTGCCGGGCGCGATCCTCAGCGCCGTGGCGGTGGCGGTGATCGGCTTCATCGTGCTGCGGGTGTTCAAGCGCTGGCTCTCGCGCAGCTACCTGCCGAGCACGCAGTTCGAGCCCGGCATGCAGAGTTCGATCACCACGCTGCTGGGCTACGTGGGCGGCATCCTGGTGGTGGCGTTCTCGCTGTCGGCGCTGGGCATCGGCATCGAGCGCATCGCGTGGGTGGCGAGCGCGCTGTCGGTGGGCATCGGCTTCGGCCTGCAGGCCATCGTGCAGAACTTCATCTCGGGGCTGATCCTGCTGGCTGAGCAGCCGGTGAAGGTGGGCGACTGGGTGGTGCTGGGCACCACCGAGGGCGACGTGCGGCGCATCAACGTGCGCGCCACCGAGATCCAGCTGGGCGACCGCTCGACGCTGATCGTGCCGAACTCGGAGTTCATCACCAAGACCGTGCGCAACATGACGCTGGCCAACGCCGAGGGCCGCGTGCTGATCCGCCTGCCGATGCCTCTGACCACCGACGCGCAGCGCGTGCGCGAGCTGATCCTCGAGGCCTGCCGCGCGCACGAGGGCGTGCTGGAAACACCGGCGCCCTCGCTCACGCTCGAAGGCATCGAGAACGGGCTGCTGATCTTCCAGGCCATCGCTTACGTGCCGAGCCCTCGGCTGGCGGGCGGCGTGCGCAGCGACCTGCTGTTCACGATCCTCGACGCGCTCAAGCAGGCCGACCTGCCGCTGGCCACGCCCACGACGCTGGTGATGGCGGCGCCCGCGCCGGTGCTGTCCGCCGAGCCGTCGCCGGCACCGGCCACGCCGGCATCTCCGCTGCCGGGCACCACCAGCACCTGAAGCGCCCGCTGCCCTATTCGAGCGGCAGCGCCCCGGTGCACTTGATCTCGTTCAGGCACACGCTGGAGCGCACCGCCGACACGCCCGGCATGTGCATCAGCGTGTGCATGAGGAACTGCGACAGCGCCTCCAGGTCGCGCGCGACCACCTTGAGCACGTAGTCGAAGTCGCCCGTCACCGAGTAGCACTCCAGGATCTGCCGCATGTCGGCGATCAGGTCCTGGAACTTGGGCAGCTCGTCGACGTGGCCGCGCGCCATCGTGACGTGGATGAAGGCGATCACGCCCAGCCCGATGTGGCGCGCGTTGAGCCGCGCGGCGTAGCCGCTGATCAGCCCCAGTTCCTCGAGCCGCCGGTGGCGCCGCAGGCACTGCGCGGGCGACAACTGGGCCACCTCGGCCAGGTCCAGGTTGGACGCGCGGCCGTGCGCCTGGAGGTGGTCCAGAATCCGCCGATCGGTCCGGTCGAGTTCGATGATCTGCAATTTCGTCTCCCCATACGCATCAATGATGCAATTATGTTTCCTAAAGCGGGGAAAGCCCGAGGCATTCATGCACCTTAATTGTGCAAAGTACGATCTAGACTTCGACGCGCCCGGACGGCGTTGCGCCACGCCGGGCCGCTGAATTGCGCGCCCTGGTGCTTTGCCGGTGCCTTGCCGGCGGCTTCGAACGCACCCACCCCTTTCCCCACCCGGAGACCCTTACGTGAAAAACGCTTTGCTTCGCACCCCCTTCAGCGCCGTGGCCCTGGCCCTCGGCGTGCTCGCCGCCGCACCGGCCCTGGCCGCCGACAAATCGGTCGCCGTGACCGCCATCGTCGAGCACCCGGCGCTGGACGCCGTGCGCGACGGCGTGAAGGAAGAGCTGAAGGCCGCCGGCTACGAAGCGGGCAAGAACCTCAAGTTCACCTACCAGAGCGCCCAGGGCAACGTGGGCACCGCCGCCCAGATCGCCCGCAAGTACGTGGGCGATGCGCCCGACGTGATCGTCGCCATCGCCACGCCGTCGGCGCAGGCGACCGTGGCCGCCACCAAGACCATTCCCGTCGTGTACTCGGCCATCACCGACCCGGTGGCCGCCAAGCTGGTGAAGAACTGGGAGCCCTCGGGCACCAACGTGACGGGCGTGTCCGACCTGTCGCCGCTCGAAAAGCACATCGACCTGATCAAGAAGGTCGTGCCCACGGCCAAGCGCGTCGGCGTGATCTACAGCCCCGGCGAAGCCAACTCGGTGGCCATCGTCGAGTCGCTCAAGAAGGCCGCCTCGGCCGCCGGCATGACGGTGGTCGAAGCCGCCGCCGCGCGCACGGTCGACGTGCCCACCGCCGCCCAGAGCCTGGTCGGCAAGGCCGACGTGATCTACACGCCCACCGACAACAACGTGGTCTCGGCCTTCGAGGGCATCGTGAAGGTGGCCCAGCAGGCCAAGCTGCCCGTGGTGGCCGCCGACACCGCCACCGTCGAGCGCGGCGCCGTGGCCGCACTGGGCCTGAACTACACCGACATCGGCCGCCAGACCGGCAAGATCGTGGTGCGCATCCTCAAGGGCGAGAAGCCCGGCACCATCGCCTCGCAGACCAGCACCAACTTCGAGCTGGTGGTGAACCCCGGCGCGGCCAAGCTGCAGGGCGTGACCCTGTCGGACGCGCTGCTGAAGTCGGCGAAGGTCGTCAGCACCAAGTAAACGCCGCCCCGGCGGGCCTTCCGCTCCCGGCGCAGGCCGGGTGCCGGGGCCCGCCGACTGCGCTCCCGCCGGAAGCCCCCATGTCCCTCATTGCTTCGCTGGGCGCCATCGAGATCGGTCTGATTTTCGGACTGGTCGCGCTGGGCGTCTTCATGTCGTTTCGCATCATCAACTTTCCCGACCTCACGGTGGACGGCAGCTTTCCGCTGGGCGCCGCCGTGGCCGCGACGCTGATCGTCGCGGGCTGGAACCCCGCCGCCGCCACGGCCGTGGCCTGCGTGGCCGGTGCCGCCTCGGGCTGGCTCACGGCCTGGCTCAACGTCAAGCTGAAGATCATGCAGCTGCTCGCGAGCATCCTGGTGATGATCGCGCTGTACTCCATCAACCTGCGCGTGATGGGCAAGCCCAACGTGGCGCTCATCACCGAACCCACGGTGTTCAGCATGGTCAGCTTCGGCGGCATGCCCGAGCAGTGGGCCAAGCCGCTGCTGCTGCTGATCATCGTGATCGCCGCGAAGATCGTCGTCGACCTGTTCTTTGCCTCCGAAGCGGGCCTGGCGATGCGCGCCACCGGCGGCAACGCGCGCATGGCGCGGGCCCAGGGCATCTCGACCGACTTCCAGACCATGGCGGGCCTGGCGCTGTCCAATGCGCTGGTGGCGCTGGCCGGTGCGCTGTTCGCGCAGAGCCAGGGCACGGCCGACATCTCGATGGGCGTGGGCACGATCGTGATCGGCCTGGCCGCCGTGATCATCGGCGAGACCCTGCTGCCCGCGCGCAGCATGGTCATCACCACGCTGGCCTGCGTGCTGGGCGCGCTGCTGTACCGCTTCTTCATCGCGATGGCGCTGAACACCGACTTCATGGGCCTGCAGGCGCAGGACCTGAACCTGGTCACCGCCGTGCTGGTGGCGTTCGCGCTGCTGGTGCCCGCCTACAAGCGCAAGCTGGGCGGACTCTTCAAGGGGAAGAACTGATGCTGCGCGCCCAACAACTCGAAATCACCTTCAACCCGGGCACGCCGATCGAGAACCGCGTGCTGCGCGGCCTGAGCCTGGACATTCCGACCGGCCAGTTCGTCACCGTGATCGGCTCCAACGGCGCGGGCAAGTCGACGTTCCTCAATGCGATCAGCGGCGACCTGATGGTCGACAAGGGCCGCATCGACATCGACGGCAAGGACGTGACGCGCCTGAACGCCTGGCAGCGCTCGGGCATGGTGGCCCGCGTGTTCCAGGACCCGATGGCCGGCACCTGCGAGGCGTTGACCATCGAGGAGAACATGGCGTTGGCGTGGAAGCGCGGCGAGCGCAGGGGCTTCGGCTTCTCGCTCAACCGCAACCTGCGCGAGCTGTTCCGCGAAAAACTGTCGATCCTGAAGCTGGGCCTGGAAAACCGCCTGGCCGACCGCATCGGCCTGCTCTCGGGCGGCCAGCGCCAGGCCGTGAGCCTGCTGATGGCCTCGCTGCGGCCCTCGCGCATCCTGCTGCTCGACGAGCACACGGCCGCGCTCGACCCGAAGACCGCCGCCTTCGTGCTGGAGCTGACGGCCAAGATCGTCGAAGGCAGCCAGCTCACCGCGATGATGGTCACGCACAGCATGCGCCAGGCGCTGGACTACGGCACGCGCACCGTGATGCTGCACGAAGGCCAGGTGATCCTCGACGTGGCCGGCGACCAGCGCGCGGGCCTGGACGTGCCCGACCTGCTGCGCATGTTCGAGCAGACGCGCGGCGAGAAGCTGGACGACGACAAGCTGCTGCTGGCCTGATGGACGCGGTGCCTTCCCTTCTCCTCGTGCGCGACATGCGCGCGGACGACCTCGAAGCCGTGCTGGCGATCCAGCTCGCCTGCTACGGCGCGGGGTTCGTGGAGGACGGCGTGCTCATCGCGCGGCGGCTGGCGGCCTCGCCGCACACCGGCTGGGTGGCCGAGCACGGCGGTGCCGTGCGGGCCTACCTGGCGGCGTACCCCTCGCAGCGCGGCAAGCTCACACCGTTGCACGGCGACTTCGAGGTGGCGCCCGACGCCGACGCGCTGTACCTGCACGACCTGGCCGTGCACCCTGAGGCCTCGGGGCTGGGCCTGGGGCCGCGCCTCGTGCGCCATGCCTGGGCGCACGCGCTGCGCGCGGGCTGGCAGCATTCGACGCTGGTGTCGGTGCAGGCTTCGGTCGGGTTCTGGGAGCGCCAGGGTTATGCGGCCACGCTGCCGGCCGATGACCTGCAGCAGGCCCGGCTGGCGACCTACCCCGGGCACTCGGTCTACATGGCCCGCCGGCTGGACTGAGGCCGGCTCAGCGGCCCCAGCCGCGCATCGCAAGCCACTGCACGGTGCCGCAGACCACCGCCAGTGCGGCATAGGTGGCCATCGAGCCGTCGCGTCCCGTGAGGATCAGGCCGGCCAGCGAGGTCAGCAGGCCGGCCCCGAAGGTGATCGCCCATTGCTTCCACCAGCGCGGAATGCCGGTGCGCGGACCGCCAAGAAAGCGCCCGACCGCCACCAGCACCAAGGCGATGAAGGCCGCCGGTGCCGCAAAATTAAGCAGGTGATTGACGAGGTCCAGCAGGTCCATGAGGGGCTGTGAGTGAGCGCAAGGCCATGTGGCGGCGCATATGGCTGTCATAGGGAAAGCCATTTGCCCCTCGGCAAACCTCGCCCGGCTGCTGATTTTATAATCATGGACATGTCAGTCTGGGCTCTCGGCTTGAACCACACGACCGCGCCGCTCGATCTGCGCGGTCGTTTCGCGTTCGCGCTCGACCAGATCGCCCCGACGCTGCACAGCCTGCGCAGTTCTTTTGGCAGCAGCAGCCACCCGCAGGTCGAGGCCGCGATCATCTCGACCTGCAACCGCACCGAGATTTACTGCGCCTCCGAGCACATCGCGCTCGACCACACCTTCGGCTGGCTGGCCCAGAGCGGCGGCGTGGCCCCCGCCCTGCTGCGCTCGCACGCCTACACCCTGCACGACGACGAAGCCGCGCGCCATGCCTTCCGCGTGGCCAGCGGGCTCGACTCCATGGTGCTCGGCGAGGCTCAGATCCTCGGCCAGATGAAAGACGCCGTGCGCGCGGCCGAAACCGCCGGCGCGCTCGGCAGCACGCTCAACCAGCTGTTCCAGCGCTCGTTCGCGGTCGCGAAAGAAGTGCGCACCGCCACCGAGATCGGCGCCCATTCGATCAGCATGGCCGCCGCCGCCGTGCGCCTGGCCGGCCAGCTGTTCGAAGACCTGCGCAAGACCCGCGTGCTGTTCGTCGGCGCGGGCGAAATGATCGACCTCGCGGCCACGCACTTCGCGGCCAAGGAGCCCAAGGCCATCGCCATCGCCAACCGCACGCTGGAGCGCGGCGAAAAGCTCGCTTCGCGCTTCGGCGGCGAAGCCATGCGGCTGGCCGACCTGCCGGCCCGGCTGGCCGAGTTCGACATCGTCATCAGCTGCACCGCCAGCACGCTGCCGATCATCGGCCTGGGCGCCGTGGAGCGCGCGCTCAAGGCGCGCAAGCACCGCCCGATGTTCATGGTCGACCTGGCCGTGCCGCGCGACATCGAACCCGAGGTGAAGGCCCTCGAAGACATCTACCTGTACACCGTGGACGACCTCGCCCAGGTCGTGCAGCAGGGCCAGGCCAACCGCCAGGCCGCCGTGGCGCAGGCCGAGGTCATCATCGACGCCGGCGTGCAGAGCTTCATGCACTGGCTGGGCCAGCGCGGCACCGTGCCGCTGATCCAGCAGCTCAACGCGCAGGCCGACGAATGGCGTGCCGCCGAGATGGCCCGTGCGCGCAAGCTGCTCGCCAAGGGCGAATCGATTGATGTCGTGCTCGAAGCCATGTCGCGCGGCCTCACGCAGAAGATGATGCACGGCGCCATGGCCGAGCTGCACGCGGGCGATGCCGCCTCGCGCGAACAGACGGCGCAGACGCTGTCGCGCCTGTTCCTGCGCAAAGAGCGTTAGCGACGACGCGCGTCGATGGCTCGCCCGCCGCGCGGGCCGCGCTTTTCATGCGCCCTGCCGCTGCACTGCGGCGTTCCTCTCCCCCTTTTTCGAGCCCCTTCCGTCGTGAAATCCTTTCTGCGCCACCAACTCGAACGCTACGCCCAACGCCTGGGCGAGCTCGACTTCCTGCTCTCGCGCGAAGACATCATGAGCGACATGGCGCAGTACCGCACCATCTCGCGCGAGCACGCCGAGGTCACGCAGATCGCCGGCCGCTACGAGCGCTTCAAGCAGCGCGAGGCCGACATCGCGGGCGCGAAGGAAATGCTCGACGACCCCGACATGGCCGAGATGGCCAGGGAAGAAATCGCCGGCGCCGAGGCCGAGTTGGTGCAGCTCGAAGACGAGCTGCAGCGCCTGCTGCTGCCCAAAGACCCCGACGATGCGCGCAACGCCTTCATGGAAATCCGCGCCGGCACGGGCGGCGACGAATCGGCGCTGTTCGCGGGCGACCTGCTGCGCATGTACACGCGCTACTGCGAGCGCGCCGGCTGGCGCTGCGAGGTGGTGAGCGAAAGCGAGAGCGAGCTCGGGGGCTACAAGGAAGTGGTGATCCGCATCGTCGGCGACGACGTGTTCGGCCACCTGCGCTTCGAATCGGGCGGCCACCGCGTGCAGCGCGTGCCGGCCACCGAGACGCAAGGCCGCATCCACACCAGCGCCTGCACGGTCGCCGTGCTGGCCGAGCCCGACGAGACCGTGGCGGTGCAGATCAACCCGGCCGACCTGCGCATCGACACCTACCGCGCCAGCGGCGCCGGCGGCCAGCACATCAACAAGACCGATTCGGCCGTGCGCATCACGCACATCCCGACCGGCATCGTGGCCGAGTGCCAGGACGACCGCAGCCAACACCGCAACAAGGCCAAGGCGCTGCAGGTGCTGTCGGCGCGCATCCAGGAGAAGGAACGCAGCGAGCGCGCCGCCAAGGACGCCGCCATGCGCAAGGGCCTGATCGGCAGCGGCGACCGCTCGGACCGCATCCGCACCTACAACTTCCCGCAGGGCCGGCTCACCGACCACCGCATCAACCTCACGCTCTACAAGCTGCTGGCCATCATGGAAGGCGACCTGGGCGACGTGCTCGAGGCGCTGCGGGCCGCGCGCGAGGCCGAGCAGCTGGCCGAACTCGAATCGAGCCTGCCCGCGTGATGACCGACACCACCGCACCGTCCACCGTAGCGCAGGCGCTGGCCGCGGCCGTGGCCCTGGGCATCGATCGCCTGGACGCCCAGCTGCTGCTGCTGCATGCGCTGGGCCGCCCCGTGGACGACCGCGCCTGGCTGCTCGCGCACGACACCGACCCGTTTCCCGGCGAAGCCTGGCCCGCGTTCGCGCGCCAGCTGTCGCGCCGCACGGCGGGCGAGCCGGTCGCCTACCTGCTGGGCGAGAAGGAATTCCACGGCCTGCAGCTGCAGGTCGATGCCCGCGTGCTGGTGCCGCGCCCCGACACCGAAACGCTGGTCGAGTGGGCCCTGGCCTGCCTCGATGGCCGCACGGCCCCACGCGTGCTCGACCTCGGCACGGGCAGCGGCGCGATCGCGCTGGCGCTGCAGCATGCGCGCCCCGATGCGCAGGTCGACGCGGTCGACGCCAGCGCCGATGCGCTCGCGGTCGCCCGGGCCAATGCGCAGCGCCTGGGCCTGCCCGTGCGCTTCACCGAATCGAGCTGGCTCGACGGCGCCGCCGACGGCTACGCGGTCATCGCCAGCAACCCGCCGTACATCGCCGCCGGCGACCCACACCTGCCCGCGCTGCGCCACGAGCCGACCCGCGCGCTGGTCGCGGGCGCCGACGGCCTGGACGACATCCGTCAGATCGTGCGCGACGCGCCCGCCCACCTGGCCGAAGGCGGCTGGCTGCTGCTGGAGCACGGCCACGACCAGGCCGAGGCCGTGCGCCAGTTGCTGGCCACCCGCGGCTTTGCCGAGGTGCAAAGCCGTGACGACCTCGCCGGCATCGCGCGCTGCTCCGGCGGCATCTGGCGCACGGTGAAATAATCCCCCCAGCCCACTTTTCTTCAGGAGTCCCCATGTCCGACGCTCAACAACGCATCGACGACCTCGTCAAGTCCAACGAACTCGTGCTCTTCATGAAGGGCAACGCCAGCTTCCCGATGTGCGGTTTCTCGGGCCGCGCCATCCAGATCCTCAAGGCCGTGGGCGTCGACACCAAGACGCTCAAGACCGTCAACGTGCTCGAAGACGACGGCATTCGCCAGGGCATCAAGGAATACAGCAACTGGCCCACCATCCCCCAGCTCTACGTGAAGGGCGAATTCGTGGGCGGCTCGGACATCATGATGGAGATGTACGAGTCGGGCGAGCTGCAGCAGGTGATCGGCGGCGGCGCGTCCGCCTGAGCTTTCCGCTCCCCGTTTGACGGGTGCCGCGCCCCGCGCGCACCCGAACCCGGTGCCAGTCATGGCACCATGGCGGTCTACGACGTGCCGCCATGACCCTCACCCAAAGCCTGCTCATCATCGCGCTGCTGATCGCGATGAGCGCCTTCTTCTCCCTCGCCGAAATCTGCCTGGCCGCCTCGCGCCGCCTGCGTCTACGCCAGATGGCCGACGAGGGCGACCCGCGCGCTGAAAAGGTGCTGCGCGTGCAGGAACAGCCGGGCCATTACTTCACCGTGGTGCAGATCGGCCTGAACGCCGTGGCCATCCTCGGCGGCGTGGTGGGCGAAGGCTCGCTGAGCCCCTATTTCGCCCGCTTCTTCGAGAACTGGCTCAGCGTGGAGGTGGCGGCCAACATCGCCTTCCTGTGCTCGTTCGTGATCGTGATCGCGGTGTTCCTGGTGTTCGCCGACCTGTTCCCCAAGCGCCTGGGCATGAGCGCGCCCGAACGGCTCGCGGTGCGCATCGTCGGGCCGATGCTGCTGCTGATCACCGCCTTCAAGCCGCTGGTGTGGTTCTTCACGCGCGCGACCGACCTGCTGTTCAAGGTGCTGGGCATGCCGATGGCGCGCGACGACAAGATCACCTCGGCCGACATCCTGGCCATGACCGAAGCCGGCGCGCAGGCCGGCGTGCTGGCGGCGCGCGAGCAGCAGGTGATCGCCAACGTGTTCGAGCTGGACACGCGCCTCGTCAGCAGCGTGATGACGGCGCGCGAGAGCATCGCCTGGTTCCTGCACGACGACCCCGAGTCGGTGCTGCGCGCGCGCATCGTGGCCGAGCCCTATTCCGCCTACCCGGTGTGCGACGGCGACATCGACCACGTGCTGGGCTACGTGGACGCCAAGGACATGTTCCAGCGCGTGCTCAGCGGCCAGCCGCTGGCCTTCGACCAGGGCCTGACGCTGCACAAGGCGCTGGTGATTCCCGACCGGCTCTCGCTCACCGAGGTGCTCGAGCAGTTCCAGCAGGCGCACGAAGACTTCGCGATCATCGTCAACGAGTACAGCCTGGTGGTGGGCGTGATCACGCTCAACGACGTGATGAGCACGGTGATGGGCGACCTGGTGTCGACCTCGACGCCCGAGGAAGAGCAGATCGTGAAGCGCGACGAAAACTCCTGGCTGATCGACGGCATCACGCCCATCCAGGACGTGCAGCGCGCGCTGCACATCGACGAGTTGCCGCACGCCGAGGAATACGAGACGCTGGCGGGCTTCCTGATGGTGATGCTGCGCCGCGTGCCCAAGCGCACGGACAGCGTGACCTGGGGCGGCTACACCTTCGAGGTGATGGACGTCGACAGCTACCGCATCGACCAGGTGATGGTCACCAAGGGCTCGGCGACCGCCAAGGCCGTGGTCGCCGACTGAGCAACCGCGGCTGCCTTCAGGCCGCCGAGCGGTCCCGGTCGACGTACGCCCACAGCCGCTGGTTCGCGAACACCGCGTTCGGGTACGGCGCGCGGCCCCGGCTGCCGTTGTAGCGGCCCAGCGTCATGAACAGGTCGCCCTTCTCGCGGTCGAGGTAGTGGCGCAGGATCACGCAGCCGAAACGCAGGTTGGTCTGCATGTGGAACAGCTTGGCCGAGTCGCTGTCGCCGATCACGCGGGTCCAGAAGGGCATCACCTGCATGTAGCCGCGCGCGCCCGCACTCGACACGGCGAACTTGCGGAAGTTGCTCTCGACCTGGATCAGCCCGAGCACCAGGCTCACGTCGAGCCCCGAGCGCTTGGCCTCGTACCAGACGGTCTGCAGGAACTCGATGCGCGTGGCCGGGTCGGCGACCTTCTTGCGCAGGCGCTCGCTCATCTCGCCGAGCCACCGCAGGTACGCGAGGCGGGCCTCGGTGTCGGCGAACTGCGGCACCGGCGGCGCCTTGTTGTGGATGGCCGAACTCAGCGCGGTGCGCACCGAGTCGATCAGCGGCTCTTCGATCTGCGCACCGGCCCAGGCCGTTTGCGGCAGCGACAGAACCGTCAGGGCGCCTGCCGCAGCGCTGCCCACACCTAACAGGCAGCTGCGTCGCGAAAGGCCCCCTGCCACGCTCATGCCGCGAGCTTGCCGGCGATGAAGTCGGCGATGCCGGCGGCGGGCACCTTGGTGGCGGCGGTGTCGCGCCGGCCCTGGTACTCGAGCTGGCCTTCCTTGAGGCCGCGGTCGGAGATGACCACGCGGTGCGGCACGCCGATCAGCTCCCAGTCGGCGAACATCGCGCCCGGGCGCTCGCCGCGGTCGTCGAGCAGCACGTCGACGCCCTTGGCCAGCAGTTCTTCGTAGAGCGCTTCGGCCGCGACCTTGACCTCGGGGCTGCGGTCCATGCCGATCGGGCAGACCACCACCGTGAACGGTGCCAGCGCGTCGGGCCAGATGATGCCGCGCTCGTCGTGGTTCTGTTCGATGGCGGCGGCCGGCAGGCGTGTGATGCCGATGCCGTAGCAGCCCATCTCGAGGAACTGCGGCTTGCCGCCTTCGTCGAGGTAGGTGGCGTTCATGTCCTTGCTGTACTTGGTGCCGAGCACGAAGACGTGGCCCACCTCGATGCCGCGCTCGATGGCCAGCACGCCCTTGCCGTCGGGCGAGGCGTCGCCCGCGACCACGTTGCGCAGGTCGGCCACCAGGTCGGGCTCGGGCAGGTCGCGGCCCCAGTTGACGCCGGTCATGTGAAAGTCGATCTCGTTGGCGCCGGTGATCCAGTCGGCCAGCACGGCGGCTTCGCGGTCGGCGACGAGCTTGACGGGCTTCTTGAGGTTCAGCGGGCCGAGGTAGCCCGGCTTGCAGCCGAAGTGCTCGTCGATCTCGGCGGTGGTGGCGAAGCGGAAGCCCTTGTCCAGGCCAGGCAGCTTGCTGACCTTGATCTCGTTCATGTCGTGGTCGCCGCGCAGCAGCAGCAGCCAGATCTGCGCGCCCTTGATGTTGCCGGCGTCGTCGAGGATGTCGGTGGCCAGCACCAGCGACTTGACCGTGGTGGCCAACGGCACGCCGAGCAGCTCGGCCACGTCGGCGCAAGTGCTCTTGCCGGGCGTGGGCGTCTTCTCGAGCGCGTTGGCGGCGGCGGGACGCGGACCGGCCGGGGCCAGCGCCTCGGCCTTTTCCATGTTGGCGGCGTAGGTGCTGTCGGGGCAGTAGACGATGGCGTCTTCGCCGGTGGCGGCGATCACCTGGAACTCTTCGCTCAGGTCGCCGCCGATGGCGCCGCTGTCGGCCGCCACGGCGCGGTAGCGCAGGCCGAAGCGGTCGAAGATGTTGCGGTAGGCCTGGGCCATCACCTGGTAGCTGGCCTTGGCCGCGTCGAGGTCGCGGTCGAAGCTGTAGGCGTCCTTCATGATGAACTCGCGCCCGCGCATCAGGCCGAAGCGCGGACGGCGCTCGTCGCGGAACTTGGTCTGGATCTGGTAGAAATTCTTCGGCAGCTGCTTGTAGCTGCGGATTTCCTGGCGCGCGATGTCGGTCACCACCTCTTCGCTGGTCGGCTGGATCACGAAGTCGCGGTCGTGGCGATCCTTGATGCGCAAGAGCTCGGGGCCCATCTTCTCGAAGCGCCCGGTCTCCTGCCAGAACTCGGCCGGCTGCACCACGGGCATCGTGAGCTCGACGGCGCCGGCGCGGTTCATTTCCTCGCGCACGATGGCTTCGACCTTGCGGATCACGCGCAGGCCCATGGGCATGTACGTGTAGATGCCCGTGCCGAGCTTCTTGATCATGCCGGCCCGCATCATGAGGCGGTGGCTCGCGACCTCGGCGTCAGCGGGCGCTTCCTTCAGGGTGGAGACAAAGAATCGGGAAGCTTTCATCGGGATCGCGCAGGTGGGTTCGAAGTGAGGAGGGAGACAGGCACCCCGGAGAGACCCTGAGAGCCCGGAACCGGTCGCTTGCCGAGTGCAACCCGGCATGCATAATCGACTCAGTTCAAAAATTGGGGTTTGATTATGCTCGACCGGGACGGCTTCAGGCCCAACGTCGGCATCATCCTGCTCAACCAGAGAAACCAGGTTTTCTGGGGCAAGCGCATACGCACGCATTCCTGGCAGTTTCCGCAAGGCGGCATCGACCGTGGCGAAAGTCCCGAGCAAGCCATGTTCCGGGAACTGCACGAGGAAGTCGGGCTCCACCCGGAGCATGTGCGCATCGTGGCCCGTACCCGCGACTGGTTGCGCTACGAGGTGCCGGATCGGTTCATCCGCCGTGACGCACGGGGCCACTACAAAGGCCAGAAGCAGATCTGGTATCTGCTGCAACTTGTCGGCCACGACTGGGATCTCAACCTGCGTGCCACCGACCATCCCGAATTCGACGCCTGGCGCTGGCATGACTACTGGGTCCCGCTCGACGTGGTCGTCGAGTTCAAGCGCGGCGTCTACGAGATGGCGCTTACCGAGCTTGCTCGCTACCTGCCCCGGCAGGATTTCCGCAACCGCTTCCTGCGCAGCAACGTGCGCGCCCGAGAATTCGAGCGCCACACGCTGGACCATGGAGCGCCCGCGGGCCTCGATCTGCCGCCCGGCGGCAGCTTCGACCCGCATCCCGACATTCCTTCTGCGAGCGATGAACCTCCTCCCAAGAACAGCGCGCCTTCTTCTTTCCCGACGCCACGCTGAGCGTGCGCTCGTCATCGCCTGCGTCAGCCTGCTGGCCGCCTGCGCCTCCCGCGGCTACGACACCGACAACCCCGACTGGGCCCAGGCCGGCATGCCACCGGCGCCCAAGAGCACCGAGCAGGACAAGGAGTGGGAAGAAACTGCGGTGCCGCCGCCGCCCGCCTTCAGCGAAAGCCGTCTGCTGCCGATCGCGATGCCGCCCTACATGACGCTGAAGTTCGGCGTTGATCCGAACACCATCGCCATCACGAAGGACGGCATCGTGCGCTACGTGGTGGTGGCGCAGAACCGGGCCGGTGGCGCCGTCAATGCGTTCTACGAAGGCGTGCGCTGCTCGACGGCGGAGATGAAGAGCTATGCCCGTTACAACAACGGCGCCTGGCAGGAAACGAAGTCGCCCGAGTGGAAGCGCGTGAGGGACATGAACTCCAGCTACGTGCCGGCGCTGGCGTCGCAGGGCCTGTGCCGGGGCAACGCGCCGCGCAGCTCGGTCAACGAGATGGTGCAGAACATCCGCAATCCGCTGCGCGAACTGCCGTGAACCGGCGGCGGGGCATGGCGCCCCGCCTTGGCGATCAACCGGGCATCAGCACCATGTTGTCGCGGTGCACCATCTCCGGCTCGGCCGCGTAACCCAGCAGCCGCTCGAACTCGGCGGAAGGCTTGCGGCACAGCAACCGGGCCTCCACGCTCGAATAGTTGGCCAGCCCACGGGCCAGTTCGACGCCGTCGACGTCGCGCACCGCGATCACGTCGCCGCGCGAGAACTCCCCCGACACGCCCGTCATGCCGATCGGCAACAGGCTCTTGCCTTCGCCGCGCACCTTCGCAGCCGCACCGGCATCGACGATGACGGCGCCACGCAGTTGCAGGTGATCGGCCATCCAGCGCTTGCGTGCCTGGTGCTTGGCGGTCTGCGCCACCAGCAGCGTGCCGATGGATTCGCCGCGCGTGAGCCGCAGCAGCGCGTCGGCTTCGCGGCCCCAGGCGATGACCGTGGAAGCACCGGAGCCCGCCGCGCGCTTGGCCGCGAGGATCTTGGTGATCATGCCGCCGCGCCCGATGCTCGAGCCGGCGCCGCCTGCCATGGCTTCGAGCGCCGGATCGCCTGCGGCAGCTTCGTGCACGAATTTCGCGTCGGGGTCCTTGCGCGGGTCGGCCGTGTACAGGCCCTTCTGGTCGGTCAGGATGATCAGCGCATCGGCCTCGACCAGGTTGGCGACCAGCGCGCCGAGCGTGTCGTTGTCGCCGAACTTGATCTCGTCGTTGACCACCGTGTCGTTCTCGTTGATCACCGGCACCACGCCCAGGCGCAGCAGCGTGACCAGGGTCGAGCGTGCATTGAGGTAGCGCTCGCGGTCCGCGAGGTCGGCATGCGTCAGCAGCACCTGCGCGCTGCCGATCTGGTTCTCGCGCAGCTTGGTCTCGTACATCTGGGCCAGGCCCATCTGCCCGACGGCCGCCGCAGCCTGAAGCTCGTGCACTTCGTGCGGACGGGTCTTCCAGCCCAGGCGCTTCATGCCCTCGGCGATCGCGCCGCTCGACACCATGACCACTTCGCGTCCGTCGCGCACCAGCTCGGCCAGTTGCCGGCACCACTCGCCGATGGCACCTTCGTCGAGGCCGCGCCCCTCGTTGGTCACGAGGCTGGAGCCCACCTTGACGACGATACGGCGGGCATCCCGCAAGGCAGTGGAACCGGAATTCGAGGTCATGAAGAAAGAAGGCGTGTTTCAGGAATGCAGCCTGCGCTGCTTGCTATCCATTTTGCAGCACCGGGGGCGCCGCGACGCCCTCAGTTTTCTTCGGGCGGCAGCGGAACGAAGCGCGGATCGACCACGACGGTTTCGTGCTCGGCCACCTGCTGCGCCTTGACCTGCTGGTACACAGCCTTGATCAGGTGCTCGCAGCCTTCGCGCGTGAGCGCCGAGATCTCGAAGACCGGGCCCTTGAAGCGCAGCCGCTTGACGAAGTCCTTGACCAGTGCCGCGCGCTCGTCGCCAGGCACCATGTCGAGCTTGTTCAGCACCAACCAGCGCGGCTTGTCGTAGAGCGCGGCATCGTACTTCTTCAATTCGCCCACGATGGCCTTGGCCTGGGCGACCGGGTCAACGGCATCATCGAACGGTGCCATGTCGACCACGTGCAGCAGCAGGCGCGTGCGCTGCAAGTGCCGCAGGAACAGGTGACCGAGGCCGGCGCCTTCGGACGCACCTTCGATCAGGCCGGGCAGGTCGGCGACCACGAAGCTTTGCTCCGGACCTACGCGCACCACACCCAGGTTGGGGTGCAGTGTCGTGAAGGGGTAGTCCGCGATACGGGGACGCGCATTCGAGATGGCGCTGATCAGGGTCGACTTGCCCGCGTTGGGCATGCCCAGCAGGCCCACATCGGCCAGCACCTTGAGCTCGAGCTTGAGGCTCTTCTTCTCGCCGGGCCAGCCGGGCGTCTTCTGGCGCGGCGCACGGTTGATCGCGCTCTTGAAGCGCATGTTGCCGAAACCGCCGTCACCGCCCTTGGCGATCGTGACGACCTCGCCTTCCGTCAGCATCTCGTACAGAACCTCGCCGGTTTCGGCGTCGGTGATGATCGTGCCGACCGGCATCCGGAGCACGATGTCATCGCCCGCGGCGCCGAACATGTCGGAGCCCATGCCGTGCTCGCCGCGCTTGGCTTCATGCCGGCGCGAGTAGCGGAAATCGACCAGGGTGTTGAGGTTCGAGTCGGCCACCGCGAACACGTGGCCGCCACGGCCGCCGTCGCCGCCATTGGGGCCGCCGAACTCTTTGTACTTCTCATGACGGAACGACACGCAGCCGTTGCCGCCATCGCCCGCGGCGATGTCGATGAAGGCTTCGTCGACGAACTTCATGGGATGTCCAGTTTACAAATGAAGAAGCCCCGGCAATGCGGGGCCTCGGAAAGATCGAAGTGACTGCGGGGCTTAGGCCGCGGGCGTCACGTTGACCATGTGCTTGTTCAGCGCACCCTTGTGACCGAACGACACGTGGCCGTCGACCAGGGCGAAGAGCGTGTGGTCCTTGCCCACGCCGACGTTCACGCCGGGGTGGAACTGGGTGCCGCGCTGGCGCACGATGATCGAGCCTGCGCTGATCAGTTCGCCGCCGAAGGCCTTCACGCCGAGCATCTTGGGCTTGGAATCGCGCCCGTTTCGCGTGGAGCCGCCGCCTTTTTTCTGTGCCATGGAATGTGCTCCTTAGCCGGCGATCGCGCCGATTTGCAGTTCGGTGAACTGCTGGCGATGGCCTTGACGTTTTTGATAGTGCTTGCGACGGCGCATCTTGAAGATGCGAACCTTGTCGTGCAGGCCGTGCGACAGCACCGTGACTGTCACCGTTGCGCCGGACACCAGGGGCGTGCCAACCTTGATTTCAGCGCCGTTTCCGACAGCCAGAACCTGGTCGATCACGATTTCCTGGCCTACGTCCGCAGCAATCTGTTCTACTTTAATTTTCTCGCCGGAAGCAACGCGATACTGCTTGCCGCCGGTTTTTATGACCGCGTACATGTAAACCTCTTAGAAATGAGTCTCCGCAGCGAATTCCGCAGAGCCCAAGATTATAGCGCGGTTTGCGAACACTCACCACCCCGACGCTGAGACGCTCCAGGGAATCGTGCACGGCTCCCTATAATTCCCGCGTTCCGGCCCCCAGGGCCGCCCTCATCCTCGCAGCGCCCCGCGCCTTCGCTTTGCCAGTTCCCGCCGCCGACACCTCCCCCACCGCCACCGTGCTGGACCTGATTGCCGGCGACATGGTCGAAGTCGACCGTGTGATCGCCCAACGCCTGAACACCGGCGTTCCGCTGGTCAGCCAGGTTTCGCAATACATCATCTCGGCCGGCGGCAAGCGGCTGCGGCCGGCGCTGCTGCTGCTCATGGCAGGCGCGCTCGGCTACACCGGCGAACAGCGCTTCAACTTGGCGGCCGTGGTGGAGTTCATCCACACCGCCACGCTGCTGCATGACGACGTGGTCGACGAATCGACCCTGCGCCGGGGCCGCGCCACCGCCAACGAATCCTTCGGCAACCCCGCCAGCGTGCTGGTGGGCGACTTCCTGTATTCGCGCGCTTTCCAGATGATGTTGGATGCAAACAACATGCGCATCATGCAGATCCTGGCCGAAGCGACCAACGTGATCGCGGAAGGCGAAGTGCTGCAACTGATGAACATGCACGACGCCTCTCTGGACGAAGCGGCGTACCTGCGCGTGATCCGCTCCAAGACCGCCAAGCTCTTCGAGGCGAGCACCCGGTTGGCGGCCGTGCTGGCCGGCACCACGCCCGAAGTCGAAGAAGCCTGCGCCACTTACGGACAAGCACTGGGCACCGCCTTTCAAGTGATCGACGACGTACTCGACTACGCGGGCGACGCCCAGGAAACCGGAAAGAACGTCGGCGACGACCTGCGCGAAGGCAAGACGACCTTGCCGCTGATCTTCGCCATGCAGCGCGGCACCCCCGAACAGAGCGCGCTGGTGCGCGCCGCCATCGAGGCCGGCGACACTGCCCAGCTCGGAAAAATCGTCGAGATCGTTCGCGAAACGGGCGCACTGGAAGCCTCGCGTGCAGCGGCCGCGGCAGAGGCCGAGCGCGCAATTCATGCATTGCGCGACCTTCCGTCGAATTTGCACGCTTCAGGTTTGCTACAATTAGCGGCTCAGTTGCTTGAGCGACGTGCCTGAAACACCTCCACAGAGTTGGTATCTAGGACGAGTTCTTTTTCTTGCAACCAATCGGGGTGTAGCTTAGCCTGGTAGAGCGCTACGTTCGGGACGTAGAGGCCGGAGGTTCGAATCCTCTCACCCCGACCAGTTTTTCTCGACTGGTCCAGTTAATGTCAGCCCCTGTTGCTGTGTAACGATTTACAGCACAGGCGTGTTCAGCGATGATCGTGAAGCACTTTTTCACATCTTTTGCATTCGCTGAATGGCCGCTGCCGAAATTCCCGTTAAAGAAACTACGCAGATCGCCCTTCCCGGCTTGGCGCGCGCCCTCGTGTCGGCCGGCAAGCTCGCGGCGAAGACAGCCGAAGACATCTATCAGAAGTCGCTGAGCGGCCGCACCAGCTTCATCGCCGAGCTGACCGGCACCGGTGCCGTCTCGGCCGCGGACCTCGCCCACACCCTCTCAAGCGCCTTCGGCGCCCCGTTGCTCGACCTCGATGCCATCGATCACCAGCGCCTGCCCAAGGACCTGCTCGATCCGAAGCTCTGCCATGCGTACCGCATCGTCGTTCTCAGCAAGCGCAACAACCGCCTGATCGTCGCGACGGCCGACCCGTCGGACCAGCAAGCCGCGGAGAAAATCAAGTTCGCGTCGCAGATGGGCGTGGACTGGGTCATCGCGGAGTACGACAAGCTCTCGCGCATGATCGAAGCCGCCGCAGCCAGCGCTGCGGAAACGATCAACAGCATCGTCGGCACCGAGTTCGAGTTCGACGACGTCACGGCCGACACCTCGGGCGACGCCAACGAACAGGCCATCGCCGAGGTCGAAGACGCACCCGTGGTGCGCTTCCTGCACAAGATGCTGCTCGACGCCGTGAGCATGCGGGCCTCGGACATCCACTTCGAGCCCTACGAACATCATTACCGGGTGCGCTTTCGGGTCGACGGCGAGCTGCGCGAAATCGCCAGCCCGCCCACGGTCATCAAGGACAAGCTGGCCTCGCGCATCAAGGTCATTTCGCGGCTCGACATCTCGGAAAAACGCGTGCCGCAAGACGGCCGCATGAAGCTCAAGATCGGCCCCGACCGCGTGATCGACTTCCGCGTGAGCACGCTGCCCACCCTGTTCGGCGAGAAGATCGTTGTGCGCATCCTGGACCCGAGCAGCGCGCGCATGGGCATCGACGCCCTGGGCTACGACGCCGACGAGAAAGAACGACTCCTCCACGCCATCAGCCGCCCCTACGGCATGGTGCTGGTGACCGGCCCCACGGGCTCGGGCAAGACCGTGTCGCTCTACACCTGCCTGAACCTGCTGAATCAGCCGGGCGTCAACATCGCAACGGCGGAAGACCCGTCGGAAATCAACCTGCCCGGCGTCAACCAGGTCAACGTCAACGAGAAGGCCGGCCTCACTTTCGCGGCCGCGCTGCGTGCCTTCCTGCGGCAGGATCCCGACATCATCATGGTCGGCGAAATCCGCGACCTCG
Organism: Variovorax sp. GW821-FHT09D07; assembly: GCF_059416345.1. Classification (NCBI taxonomy): domain Bacteria; kingdom Pseudomonadati; phylum Pseudomonadota; class Betaproteobacteria; order Burkholderiales; family Comamonadaceae; genus Variovorax; species Variovorax sp. GW821-FHT09D07. Next base: position 105,424 of record NZ_JBWKOY010000002.1, on the reverse strand, counting down.
AAACCGCCGATATCTCGATCAAGGCCGCACAAACCGGTCACCTGGTGCTGTCGACGCTGCACACCAACGACGCCCCGACCACACTCACGCGCATGCGCAACATGGGCATCGCGCCGTTCAACATCGCGTCGAGCGTGATCCTGATCACCGCGCAACGCCTCGCGCGCCGGCTGTGCATGCTGTGCCGCGCGCCGATCGACATCCCGCGCGAAGCCCTGCTCGATGCCGGCTTCAAAGAGGAAGACATCAACGGCACCTGGAAGCCCTACCGCCCGGTCGGCTGCGCCGCCTGCAGCGGCGGCTACAAGGGCCGGGTCGGCATCTACCAGGTGATGCCGATTTCGGAAGCCATCCAGGAAATCATCCTGCGCGACGGCAGTGCGCTGGACATCGCGAACCAATCCGAAGCCGAAGGCGTGCGCTCGCTGCGCCAGTCCGGCCTTCGCAAAGTCATGCAGGGTCTCACTTCACTCGAAGAAGTCGTCGCCTGCACCAACCTATAACGAACACACTGAACACCGGAGATCGAATGGCAACAGTGGCATCCTCCCGCTCCCAGGTCACGCACAAGGAATTCGTCTTCGAATGGGAAGGCAAGGACCGCAACGGCAAGCTGGTGCGCGGCGAGCTTCGCGCCGCCGGGGAGAACCAGGTGCAGGCGGCCTTGCGTCGCCAGGGCGTGCTGGCCTCCAAGATCAAAAAGCGCCGCATGCGCTCGGGCAAGGCGATCAAGCCCAAGGACATCGCGATCTTCACGCGCCAGCTCGCGACCATGATGAAGGCGGGCGTACCGCTGCTGCAGGCCTTCGACATCGTCGGGCGCGGCAACGCGAACCCGAGCGTCGCCAAGCTGCTGAACGACATCCGCAGCGACGTCGAGACCGGCACCTCGCTGTCGGCTGCTTTTCGCAAGTTTCCGAAGTACTTCGATAATCTCTATTGCAACCTCGTGGAAGCCGGGGAAGCGGCCGGTATTCTGGAGGAGTTGCTGGATCGTCTCGCGACGTACATGGAGAAAACCGAAGCGATCAAGTCGAAGATCAAGTCGGCGTTGATGTACCCAACCTCAGTGGTCGTCGTAGCCTTCATTGTGGTGGCGATCATCATGATCTTCGTGATTCCCGCCTTCAAGCAAGTGTTCACTTCATTCGGCGCCGACCTACCCGCACCGACGCTGATTGTGATGGCCATCAGCGAGTACTTCGTTTCTTACTGGTGGCTGATCTTTGGAGTCATCGGCGGCGGGACTTACTTCTTCCTGCAGGCCTGGAAACGCAACGAACGCGTCCAAAAATTCATGGACCGTCTGCTGCTGCGCCTCCCGATCTTCGGCACGCTGATAGAGAAATCCTGCATCGCCCGCTGGACCCGCACGCTCGCCACCATGTTCGCAGCCGGCGTACCGCTGGTGGAGGCGCTCGACTCCGTGGGCGGCGCATCGGGCAACTCGGTCTACGGCGATGCCACCGCCAAGATCCAGCAGGAGGTCTCGACCGGCACCAGCCTGACGACGGCCATGACCAACGTCAATCTGTTCCCCTCGATGGTGATCCAGATGACCGCCATCGGCGAGGAATCAGGCTCGATCGATCACATGCTCGGCAAGGCCGCCGACTTCTACGAGTCCGAAGTCGACGACATGGTCGCCGGCCTCTCCAGCCTGATGGAGCCCATCATCATCGTGTTCCTGGGCGCCATCATCGGCGGCATCGTTGTGTCGATGTACCTGCCCATCTTCAAGCTCGGCCAGGTCGTCTGATGCTGGTGTCGCAAGGGTTCGACACCGCATTGGCCGGTGTGCTGGGGCTATTGATCGGCAGTTTCCTCAACGTGGTGATCTACCGCACCCCGGTCATGATGTACCGGGGCTGGCTGAGCGATGCGGTCGCCAATCTCATGTCGTCGAAGGACATGCCGTCGCTCTGGTCGCTGGTCTTCGGTCCGAAGGCCGTGCCGCCCGCAGGGCTCGAGGCGGCCGCCGACAAGGCCGCCGAAGCGCTCGAGAAACTCCCGCCCTTCGACCTCACGCGCCCCGCCTCACGCTGCGGCGCGTGCGGCCACAAGATCCGTTGGTACCAGAACATCCCCGTGCTCAGTTACCTCGTGCTGCGTGGCCGGTGTGCCAGCTGCAAGACCTCGATCAGCCCCCGCTACCCGCTCGTCGAGCTGATCACGGGCGCGCTGTTCGCCCTGTGTGCACACCGCTTCGGCATCACCCCCACGGGCGCGCTCTGGGCAGCCTTCGGCGCCATGCTGATCTGCCAGTTCCTCATCGACTTCGACACCCAGTTCCTGCCCGATGCATTGAACTACCCACTGCTTTGGCTGGGCCTGGTCGGTGCCGCCATGGGCTGGACGGGCGTCAGCCTGAACACCGCGGTCTGGGGTGCCGTGTTCGGCTACCTGAGCCTGTGGCTTGTGTACCATGCCTACCGCCTGGCCACAGGCAAGGAAGGCATGGGACATGGGGACTTCAAACTGCTCGCCGCTCTGGGCGCCTGGCTCGGCGCCGACTACCTCATTGCAATCATCCTCGTCTCGTCGGTGGTGGGCGCCGTGATCGGCCTCACGCTGCGCTTCGCCGGCAAGCTGGCCCACAAGGACATTCCCATCGCCTTCGGCCCCTTCCTGGCCGGCGCCGGCCTGATCTGCCTCATGGCCGGTCCCGCCGTCGTCAAGCAGTGGATTCCCTTCGCCTTCCCTTTCGGGGCCCTGGCCCTTTGAGAACGACAGCGGCATGGCGGTGAAGCGCATCGGCCTGACCGGCGGCATCGGCAGCGGCAAGAGCACGGTCGCGTCGCTGCTGGTGGCCGAAGGGGCCGTGCTGGTCGATACCGACGCCATCGCCCGCCGCATCGCACAGCCCGGCGGCATGGCGATGCCCGCCATCGAGGCCGCATTCGGCGCCTCGGTCATCGCGCCCGACGGCGGCCTCGACCGGGCCGCCATGCGCCAGCTGGTGTTCGCCGACGCGGGCGCCAAGGCCCGTCTCGAAGCGATCCTGCATCCGCTGATCGGCACCGAAACGCAACGCCAGGCAGCCGCCGCCGGCGACGACGCCGTCGTCGTGTTCGACGTCCCCCTGCTGGTCGAATCCGGCCGCTGGCGCGCCCTCGTGGACCGCGTGCTGGTGGTCGATGCCCGCGAAGACACGCAACTGCAGCGCGTGGTCGCCCGCTCGGGATGGGAGCCCGAAGCCGTGCGCGCCGTGATCGCCCAGCAGGCGCCGCGCAAGGCGCGCCGGGCCGCCGCCGACGCCGTGATTTACAACGAGTGGTTGACGCTCGCGGAACTGGGCACCGAGGTGCGGGGTCTCTGGAAGCTGTGGGCTGCGGCCACCACGCGATAATCCGAGACCAGCCGCCCCGGCGGCTCTATAACGATTACGACAAAAAGGCGCTCGCCCCTGCAGTGCCCTCCCCGAGATGCTTTTCAACTCGTATCCCTTCATTTTTGTCTATTTCCCGCTGGTCCTGATCGGGTTCTTCCTGATCGGCAAGCGCAACGCCCGCGCCGCCGCCGGCTTCCTCGGACTGGCCTCGCTGTTCTTCTACGGTTGGTGGAGCGTGCAGGCCCTGCCGCTGCTGCTGGGTTCCATCTGCGTCAACTACTGGTTCGGCCTGCAGCTGACGCCCGCGCCGGGGCGCAACGACCGCAAGCGCAAGGCGCTGCTGATCGCCTCGCTGGTGATCAACCTGGGCGTGCTGGCCGTCTTCAAATACGCCAACTTCTTCCTGGAAAACGTCGATGCGGGGCTGGTCGCCGCGGGTCTCACGCCGATCGATCTGGTGCACATCGTGCTGCCGATCGGCATCTCGTTCTATACCTTCACGCAGATCGCCTTCCTGGTCGACTGCTGGCAGGGCAAGGTGCACGAGCGCAGCTTCATCCACTACGTGCTGTTCGTCACCTACTTCCCGCACCTGATCGCGGGCCCGGTGCTTCACCACGCGCAGATGATGCCGCAGTTCGCGAACCCCGCGACCTACCGGATGGACCCGAACAAGGTCGCCATCGGCCTGACGATCTTCGTCTTCGGCCTCGCCAAGAAACTGCTGATCGCCGACCCCATGGGGCAGTACGCCGACTTGATGTTCAACGGCGTTCACAAGGGCATCGAGCCCACGCTGTACACCGCGTGGTTCGGCGCGCTGGCCTACACGCTGCAGATCTACTTCGACTTCTCGGGCTACTCGGACATGGCCGTGGGCCTCTCGATGTGCCTGGGCGTGCAGCTGCCGCTCAACTTCCGCTCGCCCTACAAGTCGACCAACATCATCGAGTTCTGGCGCCGCTGGCACATCTCGCTGTCGACCTTCCTGCGCGACTACCTCTACGTGCCGCTGGGCGGCAACCGCAAGGGCCCGGCGCGGCGCTACCTGAACCTGTTCCTCACGATGCTGCTGGGCGGCCTGTGGCACGGCGCGGCCTGGACCTTCGTGGTCTGGGGCGCGATGCACGGCGCGTTCCTGATGGTCAACCACCTCTGGAACGCCAAGGTCCGCCGCAACGCCACCCCGGGGCGCACCGCGCGCGTGCTGGGCTGGCTGCTGACCTTCCTGTGCGTGGTGGCGGCCTGGATCGTCTTCCGCGCCGACGGCATGAACACGGCCATGTCCATCTACAAGGGCATGCTGGGCCTGCACGGCGCGCCGGTCTCGGCGTTCAGCGAGTTCGGCAAGGTGCCGTTCCGCAAGCCGGAGTTCTTCCAGCTCATGCTGGTGGCGATCGTCATCTGCCTGACACTGCCGCCGACCATCACCCTGGAGCGCTGGATTCCCCATCCGAAGTCGATGGCCGGCCGCCCGGTGATGGCCCGCCTGTCGACCGTGGTGCTCGCCATCGGTACCTTCGCACTGTTCGCGTGGTGCGTTTCGAAGCTGGGCGGCTACAGCCCCTTCCTCTATTTCCAATTCTGATTCGACATGACGACGACCACGACGCCCGCGAAAGTCTGGCTGCGGTTCTTCCTCTTCGGCTACTTCGTCCTGATGGCCCTGTGGATCATTTCGCTCACCAGCCCGGTGCCCTACGGCGACCTCACGCGCATCGGACGCCTGTCCGAGCGCGAGTTCGGCTGGCGCGACCCGCCGCCCAAGGTCGATCCGGTCTACCTCGCCAGCACGCCCATCGAACAGGCGGACGTGATGGTCGTCGGCGACAGCTTCTCCATGACGCACCGCTGGCAGTCCGTGCTCGCCAAGGCCGGCTACCGGGTCTCGACCTCGTACTGGGGCCAGTACGGCGAATCGCTGTGCGGCGACTTCAGCCAGTGGGTCCACGACTCCGGCTTCAAGGGCAAGCTGGTCATCATCGAAAGCGTGGAGCGCCTGCTGGACATGCGCATGCGCTACAGCGAGCGCTGCAAGGACGGCAAGACCATCTTCCCCTACAGCGCCAAGGCCGAGCCCCTCATCGAACCCGACGAGACCGTGCCCGCCTTCGCGCCCAACTGGGAAGTGCAGTACATGACCGGCGTCGTGACCTACTACCACACGTGGAAGGCCAAGAACTCGCCGGTAGACACCTATTTCGATCGTGACACCTGGGTAAGGAAAGTCCCCGACGGTTGCAAATTCTTCTCGCATCGCCAGTGCGACCGGATGCCCTTCTTCCAGGAAGACGAGGACAATGGCCCGTTGACCTCCGACACGCTGGCGCGAATGAAGAACTTCACCGCTGCGCACAGCACCATCCCGCTCCTGTGGATGGTGGTGCCCAACAAGACCACGGTCTACCTCAAGCCCGATTTCTCGAAGGACTTCGAAAGCGGCTTCCGCGACGCGAAGCTGGGCCCCGACCTTTACGCCTTCACCCGCGAAAAGCACACGCAGATCCGCGACTTCTACTTCTCGAACGACACGCACATGTCCATGCACGGACAGCTCGCACTCGGCGAGCGCATGCTGGCCGCGGTGCGCGAAGTGATGCCCACACCCCCTTCCAAATCGCCCTGAAGTTATGATTCCGCGACAGGAAACCGACAAATACGCGTGATCCTCTACGAGTACCCCTTCAACGAGCGCATCCGCACGTACCTGAGGCTGGAGCATCTGTTCCGTCGCCTCGGGGAACTGGTGCCCTCGGAATCGCCGCTTTCGCACCACTACGCCCTGGTCACGATCTTCGAGATCATGGACGTGGCGGCGCGCGCCGACCTCAAGGCCGACGTTCTGCGCGACCTCGACAAGCACAAGAACGTCTTCAACAGCTACCGGGGCAATCCGGCCATCGCCGAGACGGTGCTGAACCAGGTGGTCGACCAGCTTGAACGCAACTTCAGCGCGCTCAACGGCGTGGCCGGCAAGGCGGGACAGGCACTCACCGAGAACGAGTGGCTCATGAGCATCCGCAGCCGCGCCGGCATTCCGGGCGGCACCTGCGAGTTCGACCTGCCCGCCTACTACGCGTGGCAGCACCGCACGCCGGCCAGCCGCCGCGCCGACCTGGAGCGCTGGTCGAACACGCTGTCGCCGCTGGCCTCGTCAATCTACCTGCTGCTCAAGCTGCTGCGCGACGCCGACGTGCCCTACAAGGTGATCGCCACCCACGGGCAGTTCCAGCAGAACCTGCCGCAGGGACGCAGCTTCCAGCTGCTGCGGCTGCGCATCGATCCCAAGCTGGGCCTGGTCCCGGAAATCAGCGGCAACCGCCTCATGGTCTCGGTGCGGCTCATGCGGCACGAGGCCGACGACCGCCTGCACCCGAGCACGGAAGACACCCCCTTCGAACTGACCCTCTGCGCGTGAGGCCCGGTGTGAGCAAGAAGAAAGAAGACGAACGCATCGTCCGCTGCCCGACCTGCGGCGGCGACAGCATTTATGCGGAGCGCAACCCGTTCCGGCCGTTCTGCAGCGCACGCTGCAAGGGCATCGACTTCGGCGCCTGGGCCACCGAGGAATTCAGGATGCCGGCGGAGACACCGCCCGACGAAGAGCCTTTCGGCGATCCCAAACTGCAGCAATAGATTGGCTGCACGCCACCGCAGCCCAGCCAGGGCTGCGGGGCCGTCAGTTGGCTGCCGCGGGCTGCACGCCCTCTTCCAGGAACACCTTGTCCAGGTAGGTCGCGAACTGCCGCGTGAACGCGGGCCGCAGGTGGCCGTGGTCCTTGTAGGCCGGCGCACCGTCAGGCATCGTCCGCGGGCACTGGCCGTCCTTGCACAGGGCGCCCAGCACGTCGATCGCCTCCGCGCCGCTGGCGGCCGCGATCTGCAGAAGCCGCTGGTTGAGCTTCACCTGGTCGGCGAGCACGGGCGCGGTCGGCGAATTGCCCACCACCGACAGCGTGCGCAGCCGGCTGCCCTCGATCATGCGGCGGGGTTCGAAGTCGTCACCCAGCGCGTTGTCGAGCAGCAGATAGACCTTTTTCTTCTGCTTGACCAGCTCGGTCACCCACGCCTGCAGCGCCACCAGCGAGGGCTCGATGCCAGCGCGGTCGCCGCGGGTCAGGGAGAGCGACGCGCCGTTCGCGCGCAGCACATAGTCCAGCGGGAAGTCGCCCGTGAAGTAGCAGTTCCAGCAGCTGCCGATCAGCACGGTGTCGATCTGCGGGTCGCGTGCCATCGCCATCCACTGGTCGCGGGCCGGGCCGCAGCCGGGGTTCTGTTCGGCGAAGACGTTCGGAATGGCCGGGCACGCGCCGTAGGTGAAGAAGTACGTGGTCGCCATGCGCTCGGGCGCAAGGCGTGCCAGCTCCGCGGCGCGGGGGCCGTATTCGATGACGTGGCTGTCGCCGATCAGCAGCACCTTGCGGGCGCCGTTGCCGATGCGATTCACCGCGTAGGGTCCGAAGTTCTCCGAGGAAAAGCCGGCGTAGTAGTCGCCGTCCACCGTCGCGTCGGTCACCTTCTGCAGCAGCTCGCTGTTGTGGCGTGCGGGCAAACCGTTGAGCACCGCCACGCCGGCCACGGCCACGAAGGCGCCGGTGCCCACGAGCGTGCGCAGCATGCCCGCGCCCAGGCGGGCCCGCGTGAACCGTTCGATGAAGCGATAGGTCAGCCAGGCCAGCAGCACGCTGGTCACCACCATCGTCACGCGCGTGCCCACCGACGGCTCCGCGCCCTTGACGATCCGCGCGTACACCAGGAGCGGCCAGTGCCACAGGTACAGCGGATAGCTGATCAGGCCGATCCACACCATTGCGCGGTTCGACAGGAAATACTTGTTCAGCACGCCCGTCGGGCCGGCCGCGATGCAGCTCACCGCGCCCAGCGTCGGCAGCAACGCCCACCAGCCGGGGAAGGCCTTGTCGCTGCGGATCATCACGAGGCCCAGCACGATCAGGCCCACGCCCAGCACCGACTGCACATGGCTGCGCCAGACGCTGGGCGCCGACGGCTTCATCCGCATGCAGGCCAGGATGCCGCCCACCATCAGTTCCCAGAAGCGCGAAGCCGGCGAATAGAAGGCCGCCGTACGGAACGGATGGATCGTCGTCACGTTGATGAGGAACGACACCACCGCCAGCACCCACAACACGCGCACGATCGGCCAGCGCCGGCGCCAGGCCAGCCCGAGCAGCAGCGGCCAGAAAATGTAGAACTGTTCTTCGATGCCCAGCGACCACAGGTGCAGCAGCGGCTTGGTCTCGGCGGCCGTGTCGAAGTAGCCGGCCTCGCTCCAGAAGACGAAGTTGGCCACGAAGCCCACGCCGCCCAGCGCCTGCTTGCCCAGTTCGACGAATTCCTTGTTGAGCAGCACGTACCAGCCGAAGGCCAGCACGCCCGCCAGCATCAGCATCAGTGCCGGGAAGATCCGGCGGATGCGCCGTGCATAGAAGTCGCGGTAGCTGAAATCGCCGGCCGCGTGGCTCTGCATGATGATCGTCGTGATCAGGAAGCCCGAGATCACGAAGAAGATGTCGACGCCGATGAAGCCGCCAGGCAGCAGCTTCGGGAACGCGTGGAAGATGACGACCGAGGCCACGGCCACGGCGCGCAGGCCGTCGATGTCGGCACGGTACTTGGGATGCATATCTCTTACTTCTGGACCACGGTCGTGCCGTGCGTCGTCAGGCGACGGTCGACACCGCCTCGGCGGCCGACGCGGGCAGGCCGCGTTCCTCGACCAGCCACGCCAGCACCGGCAGCGCGCCCGGCAGCACCGGCGCCACGTCGAGCGGCAGTTGCTGCCATGCCATGGCCTGGCTTTCGCGCATTTCGAACTCGCCGGTCCAGTCCGTCACCTTGCACCAGTGCAGGCGCACCAGCGCATGCGGGTAGTCGTGCTCCGTGACCTTCCAGACCTCGGCGCCGCCGATGGTGATGCCCAGTTCTTCCTGCAGCTCGCGGCGCAGGGCTTCCTCGACCGTTTCACCGGCCTCGATCTTGCCGCCCGGGAACTCCCAGTAGCCCGCGTAGGCCTTGCCTTCGGGGCGCGTGGTGAGCAGCAGCGCCTCGTCGGCCAGACGGATCAGCACGCCGACGGCCACTTCGGTGTGCTTGCGCGCCGATGTCACAGCCTCGCTCACGCGCCGGCCCGCCCTGCGTAGTCGCGCGCGAACTGGTAGGCCACGCGGCCGCTGCGCGAGCCGCGCTCCAGCGCCCACACGAGCGCCTCGGGCCGCGCCGCCGCGATGGCCGCGTCGTCGACGCCGAACGACGAGAGCCACTGGCCCACGATCGTCAGGTATTCGTTCTGGCTGAAGGGATAGAAGCTCACCCATAGGCCGAAGCGCTCCGACAGCGAGATCTTCTCTTCGATCACCTCGCCCGGATGCACCTCGCCGTCGTCCGTGTGCTTGTACGTGAGGTTGTCCTTCATGTACTCGGGCAGCAGGTGGCGCCGGTTGCTGGTGGCGTAGATCAGCACGTTGGGCGTCGAGGCGGCAATCGATCCGTCGAGGATCGACTTGAGCGCCTTGTAGCCCGGCTCGCCCTCGTCGAAGCTCAGGTCGTCGCTGAAGACGATGAACTTCTCGGGACGCTGCGACACCACCTCGACGATGTCGGGCAGGTCGGTGAGCTCGGCCTTGTCGACCTCGATCAGGCGCAGGCCCTGGGGCGCGTAGGCCTGCAGGCAGGCGCGGATCAGCGACGACTTGCCCGTGCCACGTGCGCCGGTCAGCAGCACGTTGTTGGCCGGCTTGCCTTCGACGAACTGGCGCGTGTTGCGCTCGATCTTTTCCTTCTGGACGTCGATTTCCCTCAGCGAATCGAGCGCCATCGTGGCCACGTGCTTCACGGGCTCCAGCACGCCATGGCCGGAGCTGCGGCGGCGGTAGCGCCACGCAATGGAGGCGCTCCAGTCGGTCGGCGCGGCCAGCGGCTGCGGCAGGATCGATTCGATGCGGCCGATGAGTTGCTCGGCGCGTTCGATGAGCTTCTGGAACTGCTCGTTCATGACCGGTAGTCGGCGTTGATGGTCACGTATTCGTGGCTGAAGTCGCAGGTCCAGACGGTGTCGCTGGCGGTGCCGCGGCCCAGGCCGATGCGCACGGTGATCTCGCTCTGCTTCATCACGCGCTGGCCGTCTTCCTCGCGGTACGACGGATTGCGCCCGCCCTTCACCGCCACGTGCACGTCGTCCAGGAACAGGTCGATGCCGGTCTGGTCGAGGTCGGCAATGCCGGCATAGCCGACGGCCGCCAGGATGCGGCCCAGGTTCGGGTCGCTGGCGAAGAAGGCGGTCTTGACCAGCGGCGAATGCGCCACGGCGTAGGCCACCTGGCGGCACTCGGCCCCGTCCTTGCCGCCTTCGACCTGGATGGTGATGAACTTGGTCGCGCCTTCGCCGTCGCGCACGATGGCCTGCGCCAGCAGGCGGGCCACGTCGCGCATCGCGGCCACGAGCGCCTGGCCGTCGGTCGAGTCGAGCGAGGTGATGGTCGCGTGCGCGGCCTTCTGCGTGGCGATGACCACGAAGGAGTCGTTGGTCGAGGTGTCGCCGTCGATGGTCACGCGGTTGAACGAGGCGTCGGCCAGCTGCGTGGCCAGCGGCTGGATCAGCGCCGGGTCGATCTTCGCGTCGGTCGCCATGAAGCCGAGCATGGTCGCCATGTTCGGGCGGATCATGCCGGCGCCCTTGCTGATGCCGGTGATCGTGACCGTGGCGCCGCCGATCTGCACCTGGCGGCTGAACGCCTTGGGGATCGTGTCGGTGGTCATGATGCCTTCGGCGGCACGGCCCCAGTTGTTCTCCGACGCGTCAGCCAGCGCGGCCGGCAGGCCGGCTTCGATGCGGTCCACGGGCAGCGGCTCCATGATCACGCCGGTCGAGAACGGCAGGATCTGTTCGGGCGCGAGTTCCAGGTGGCGCGCCAGCGCAATGCAGGTGGAGCGCGTGCGCATCAGGCCGTCTTCGCCGGTGCCGGCGTTGGCGTTGCCGGTGTTGATCACCATCGCGCGGATGCCGTAGTTGGCCTTCAGGTGATCGCGGCAGACCTGCACCGGGGCGGCGCAGAAGCGGTTCTGCGTGAACACGCCGCCGACCGCCGAGCCTTCGTCGATCAGCACGACGGTCAGGTCCTTGCGGTTGGCCTTGCGCACGCCGGCTTCGGCCACGCCGATGCGGACGCCGGGCACCGCGAACAGCGCGGCGGGATCGGGAGCGGACAGGTTCACGGGCATGGGATTTCTCTCAATGAAAGGTGCGGGACTTCAGCTCAGCTCAGCTTGCCGTGGCACGCCTTGTACTTCTTGCCGCTGCCGCAGGGGCAGGGGTCGTTGCGGCCGACGCGCGCAAAGGCGGCGGCTTCGGCGCTCAGCGCGCCGGTGCCGACAGCCGCCAGGCGGCGCTGGTTCTCTTCGTCGACGCGCACCTCGACCTCGCCGGTCTCGGTGGGCGCGGTGTAGGTGATGTTCGAGACGTTCTCGCCGCGGCTTTCCATTTCCTCGGCCGCCTGCTCGAGCTGTTCGCCCGACTGCACGCGCACCGTCATGAGCTGGCGCGTGACTTCGTTCTTGACCGAGTCGAGCAGCTGGCCGAAGAGCTCGAAGGCCTCGCGCTTGTATTCCTGCTTGGGCTGCTTCTGCGCATAGCCGCGCAGGTGGATGCCCTGGCGCAGGTAGTCGAGCGAGGCCAGGTGTTCGCGCCAGTGGGTGTCGATGCTCTGCAGCAGCACCATGCGTTCGAACTGGGTGAAGTTCTCCTGGCCGATCAGCGTGACCTTGGCGTCGAAGCTCTCGTTGGCGTAGGCCACGATCTTCTCGACCACTTCCTCGTCGGAGATGGCCTCGGACGCCTCGACCTGCTGCTTGAGTGGCATGTCGATGCCCCACTCGCTGAACAGGCTCTTCTCGAGGCTGTCGAGGTCCCACTGCTCTTCGACCGATTCGCGCGGCACGTACTGGCGCGCGAGGTCGGTGAAGCAGCCTTCGCGCAACGCGGCGATCTGCGCCGTGAGGTCGGCCGCGTCGAGGATGTCGTTGCGCTGCTGGTAGATCACCTTGCGCTGGTCGTTCGACACGTCGTCGTACTCGAGCAGCTGCTTGCGGATGTCGAAGTTGCGCGCCTCGACCTTGCGCTGCGCGCTCTCGATGCTGCGCGTGACGATGCCGGCCTCGATGGCTTCGCCGTCGGGCATCTTCAGGCGGTCCATGATCGCCTTCACGCGGTCGCCCGCGAAGATGCGCATCAGCGGATCGTCCAGGCTCAGGTAGAAGCGCGAGGAGCCCGGGTCGCCCTGGCGGCCCGAACGGCCGCGCAGCTGGTTGTCGATGCGGCGCGACTCATGGCGTTCGGTGGCAATGATGCGCAGGCCGCCCAGCGACTTCACGAACTCGTGGTCCTTGGTCCACTCGGCGCGCACGTGGGCGATGTCGGCCTGCTTGGTGGCTTCGTCGCGGCCTTCGTCGGCCTCGATCGCCTCGATCATCTTCTCGATGTTGCCGCCCAGCACGATGTCGGTGCCGCGGCCGGCCATGTTGGTCGCGATGGTGATCATCTTCGTGCGACCGGCCTGCGCCACGATGTCGGCTTCGCGGGCGTGCTGCTTGGCGTTGAGCACCTGGTGCGGCAGGCCTGCCTTCTCGAGCAGGGCATCGATGATTTCGGAGTTCTCGATCGACGAGGTGCCCACCAGCACCGGCTGGCCGCGCTCGTAGCACTCGCGGATGTCCTGGATCGCCGCTTCGTATTTCTCGCGCGTGGTCTTGTAGACGCGGTCGAGCTGGTCGTCGCGCTTGCTGATGCGGTTCGGCGGAATGATCGTGGTCTCGAGACCGTAGATTTCCTGGAACTCGTAGGCCTCGGTGTCGGCCGTGCCGGTCATGCCGGCCAGCTTGCCGTACAGGCGGAAGTAGTTCTGGAAGGTGATCGAGGCCAGGGTCTGGTTCTCGGCCTGGATCTCGACGCCTTCCTTGGCTTCCACGGCCTGGTGCAGGCCGTCGCTCCAGCGGCGACCGCTCATGAGGCGGCCGGTGAATTCGTCGACGATGACCACTTCGCCCTGCTGCACCACGTAGTGCTGGTCGCGGTGGTACAGGTGGCGGGCACGCAGCGCGGCATTCAGGTGATGCATCAGCGTGATGTTGGCCGGGTCGTACAGCGACGCGCCTTCGGGAATCAGCTTGAGCTCGCCCAGGATGCGCTCGGCGTTCTCGTGGCCGTCTTCGGTCAGGAACACCTGGTGGGTCTTCTCGTCGACCGTGAAGTCGCCGGGCACCGTGACGCCCTCGCCCGTGCGCGGATCGGCTTCGCCTTCCTGCTTCTTGAGCAGCGGCACCACCTTGTTGATCGCCAGGTACAGGTCGGTGTGGTCTTCGGCCTGGCCGCTGATGATCAGCGGCGTGCGGGCCTCGTCGATCAGGATGGAGTCCACCTCGTCGACGATCGCGAAGTTCAGGCCGCGCTGCACCCGGTCGCCGGGCTCGTAGACCATGTTGTCGCGCAGGTAGTCGAAGCCGTACTCGTTGTTCGTGCCGTACGTGATGTCGCTGCCGTAGGCAGCCTGCTTTTCCTCGCGCGGCATCTGCGGCAGGTTGATGCCCACCGACAGGCCCAGGAAGTTGTACAGGCGGCCCATCCAGGTCGCGTCGCGGTTGGCCAGGTAGTCGTTCACCGTGACCACGTGCACGCCCTTGCCGGACAGCGCGTTCAGGTACACGGGCAGCGTGGCGGTCAGCGTCTTGCCTTCGCCGGTACGCATTTCGGAGATCTTGCCGTTGTGCAGCGCCATGCCGCCGAGCAGCTGGACGTCGAAGTGGCGCATCTTCATGACGCGCTTGGAGCCTTCGCGCACGGTGGCGAAGGCTTCGGGCAACAGGTCGTCGAGCGACTCGCCCTTGGCGATGCGGTCCTTGAATTCCTGCGTCTTGGCGCGCAGCGCGTCGTCGCTGAGCTTTTCGAATTCGGGTTCGAGCGCATTGATGCGCGTCACCGTCTTGCGATACTGCTTGAGGAGCCGGTCGTTGCGACTGCCGAAGATCTGGGTCAGGAAGTTGGTTGCCATGGGCGTGGAGAGGGGCGGGCACCTGACACGACAGGCACTGCGACCGGATTCCCTAAGATATGGTGAAAGCAGTTGGGCGCACCTTCTTCGAATGCAAGCTTCGCAAGTCTCGAAGTCGGATGGCCCCGTTCCGGAACAAACGCCGACGCACGCGTCGGCAAACCGGGCATTTTAGCTGTCTTGTTTCTAACCCCTGGATTACCCATGTATCGCCGACTGCCCCCCGCCATTTCACTGCACGATGCTGCGGCAGGCGCCCCCACCCTGGGGAGCCTGATGGCGCGCGCGCGGGACACGGCCGAGCGGCTGAAGGCCATCGAAGGGTTGATTCCACCGGCCATGCGCGCGGCCATCCAGCCGGGGCCGGCCGAGGGCGACGTGTGGTGTCTGCTGGTCAAGGGCAGCGCCGCAGCCGCCAAGCTGCGGCAGCTGTCGCCGATGCTGGTCACGCGGCTGAAGAACCGGGGCTGGGACGTCGCGACGATCCGCATCAAGGTGCACACGGGGCGCTGAGCCCCGGGATGGCACACCGCCTCAGGCGGTCACGGCGCGGTCGGGCCAGCTCGGGTCGCTCGACGCGTCGGAGGTCAGCACCATCACGACATGCGCATCGGCCGCGATGGTTTCGGCCTCGCGCAGTTGCCGCACGGCCCCCAGGCCCGCCGCTGCCGCGAGTTCGGCACTCACGCCGGCCGCAGTAAGCAGCCGCCGCGCCGCGCGGGCTTCGTCGTCGCCCACCACCACGGCACCGCCGCCGCTGGCCGTGGCGGCCTGCCATTGCAAATAAGTGACCGTCGCGCCCGCGCTCGACAGCTGCGCCGTGCGACCGGGGTAGCTGCCGTTGAGCGCCCCGCCGCCGAGCACGCGCGACAGCCGCGGGAAGGGCTCGACCAGCCACATCCGCGGCAGCCGCGCGATGCGCCCCGCCGCCAGCAACTCGCGAAAACCGGCGTAGATGCCCCAGGCCATGTCGCCGCGCCCGGTCGGCACCACGACGTGGTCGGGCAGGCCGCCGTCCTTCAGGCACTCTTCGGCGATGGCCTTGTAGCCCTCCACGCCCAAGGGTGCGCTGCCCAGCGCCGGCAGGCGGTAGTTGGACAGCGCGAAATACCCCGGGTACTGCGAGCGCTCGCGCACGAAGCCCCAGCGGCCGGTGTTGTCGGCGAACACATAGCGCCGTGCGCCCAGCGCGTCGAGCTGGCGGGCGTAGGTGGCGGGCATCGCCTCGTAGGAGGCCACCTCGCAACCGAGCCCCGCGGCCCAGGCGTAGTGCGCCGCCGACACCGCCGTGTTGCCCGAGGAGGCGAGCACCAGCGTGTGGGCGCCGGCGTCCAGCGCCTGCGCCACGCCCATCGCGGTCAGCCGGTCTTTCGGCGAGCCGGTCGGGTTGCGCGATTCGTCCTTGATGCTCAGGCGCGCGATGTCGAACTGCCGCGCGAGCTCGGGCATGTCGTGCTGCGGCGTGTTGCCCTCGCCGAGCGAAAAGCCCTGCACGTACGGCATCGGCACCACGTCCGGGCCGCCGGGCCGGTAGCTGGCGCGCAGCCCGACGTGAAAGCCGGCCTGCCGGCAGGCCGGGCAGCCGTCGTTGGCGAGCGTGACCGGGTACAGCGCGTCGCAGCGCAGGCACTGCAGCCCCTGCAGGCGCGGATTGCACTGCGGCGTGAACGAGCGGCCGAGCACCCCGGCCGGCCGGCCCGGCAGGAAGGTCTGCGCAGGGCTCTCCGGCGGCGCGGTGAACTTGAAGTCCAGAACGGGCGATGGGGTCACGGATCGTTGACTCGTTAATAAATGTGACGGAATCTTATTCAAAATCAACGAAATCCACGACACGGGAGTTCATCCCATTGCAGTGGATTTCAGATTTCCTTCACTTATTTCCACGTGAATTCGTGGTTCAGCCCGATCACCACGCCGCGCACGCCCTGCGGCCCGGTGCGCGAGGTGCTGATGTCGACGCTGATCAGCGGCGTCAGGCTGAAGCGGCCGCCCACGCGCGAGGTCCACAGGCCCCCGGCCCGGTGGCGCTCGGCGATCAGCGACACGGCGTCGTTCAGCACCCACTCCACGGCCAGGCCGCCGCGCGGCGTGCGCGCGCCGGTGCCCAGCGCCCAATCGGCGCCCAGGTTGGCATGAATCTGCAGGCTGGCCGTGGGCCGCCAGGTCAGCGGCACCACCAACTGGCCGCCCCAGCGACCGCCGCGCCGCAGGTCGGCCACCGCGCCCATCGACACGGCGGCGCTGAAAGGCGCGTCGGCGGCCGTCCCGGCAAAGGTCCATTTGAGTTGCGGGCCGCCCGTGACCGAATGCACGCCCTGCGCCGAGAGCCGGTCGAAGTTCAGCCCCAGCTCGACCGGCCCGACCCGGCAGGCCGGCCCGACATGGAAACCCGTCGTGACCGGCCCGGCGCCGCTGCGGCCCCACCAGGTCTCGTACTGGCACTGGCCGGGGTCGAGCGTGCCGGCGTCGTCGACATCGAAGTGGCCGGCGGCCTGTGCGCCCAGGCCCGGCAACGCCGCGCATGCGGCAAGGAGCAGGCGTGCGGTGCGCGTGTTGTTGTTCTTCATTTCGTGCTTCCCTCGGAGAGCCCTGCCTCATTCTAGGAAGCCGGAAAGTCCGCGCCATGACGCGGCAACGCCATCCCCCACCCTTCAGAGTTCGAACTGCGGCTGCAGCTCGCGGATGCGCTTGATCGCCACGCCCGCGGCGGCCGTGCGCGTCTCGACGCCCAGCTTCACGTACACGCGCTCCAGGTGCTTCTTGGCGGTGGCCGGGCTGCTGCCGAGGATCTCGCCGATGTCCTTGTTGGTCTTGCCCTTGACCACCCAGTACAGCACCTCGGCCTCGCGCGCCGTGAGCTTCAGGCTCAGGCTCATGGCCTCGATCACGGCGGTGTCGGACACCTCGCGCATGACGATCATCCATTCGTCGCCGGCGTCGTCCTCGCCGGTCTGGCGGTGCAGCCGCAGGCTCAGGCTGCGCGCGCCCTGCGCGATGACCAGGGCCGGCGGCTCGATGCCGCGCGCGCGGGCGTCGGGCGCGTGCTGGCGCAGCCAGCCAAGCACGGCCGGCGGCGTCTCGGGCGCCTGCGTTTCGCAGTAGCGCGCCAGCAGGTCGCGCGCCAGCGCCGTCTGCCAGATCAGCCGCCCCTCGGGCAGGCGCACCGTGATGCTTGCGTAGCCGAAGGCGTCGAGCGCGTTGCGCGCCTGCCCGGCCTGGTGCGCCTCCTGCCGTGCGCGGCGCGCGCCCTGCAGGTGCACGTTCATGCGCGCCAGCACTTCCTTGGGCTTGATGGGCTTGGTGACGTAGTCGACGCCGCCCGCCTCGAGCGCGGCCACGAGGTGCTCGGTTTCGGTGAGGCCGGTCATGAACACGATGGGAATGTGCGCGGTGGCCGCGTCGGCCTTGAGCCGGCGCGCCACCTCGAAGCCGTCGATGCCCGGCATCATCGCGTCGAGCAGCACGATGTCGGGGCGCGCCTGCGCGGCGCGCTGCAGCGCCTGCTCGCCGTTGGTGGCGATGAGCACGGTGTAGCCCGATTCGTCGAGCGCGTCGTGCAGCACGGCGAGGTTGTCGGGCACGTCGTCGACGATCAGCACCAGGTCGCCGTGGGCGCCCTGCTGCTCGCGCAGCGTGCGGGCGAGCGGTGAAGCGGGCAGGGTCGGTGGAGACAAGAGAGTCATGCGGCGCCCTCCGCGGCTTCGGCCAGCGCGCGGCCCATGGCCTCGAACTGGAACTGGCGGGCCAGCGCGCGCTGGGCCTCGGTCCACGCGGCGCACTCGGGCTGCGCGGCGTCGATGTCGTCGAGCTGGTTCATGATGCCCCGGAAGTAGCCCAGGCCCACGGCCTCGTCGAGCGCACGCAGGCGTGCCAGCGACGGCGGCTGCATCGCGCGCGGCGCGGCCACGGCGGGCGCGGGCCGCGCGGCGGTGTCGGTCCACTGCAGGGCGAGCCGGCGCTCCAGCCAGTCGAGCAGTTCGGTGTGGCGCACAGGCTTGACGAAGAAATCTTCGGGCGCAATGCCCACGTCGTTGTCCAGGCCCTTGTCGAAGGCGTTGGCCGAGACGATGGCCACCGACGCGTCGGCCAGCCCCAGCTTGCGCGCACGGCGGATGGTCTCCCAGCCGTCGATGCCGGGCATCGCGAGGTCGACGAACATGGCGTCGGGCCGGTAGCCGGCGGCGATGAGGTCCAGCGCGTCGTGCCCGCTGGCCGCGCTGCGCAGCTCGAAGCCCAGCGGCGCGAGCACATGGCCCAGCAGCTCGCGGTCGGCCTCCTCGTTGTCGACCACCAGCAGGCGCCGGCGCGCGCCCTCGTAGCCGCGCCGCGCGCGCGGTGCCGGCGCAATGCGCGCACTGCCCGCCACCGCCTCGTGCACGCGCGGCAGGAACAGCCGCACGCAGAACAGCGAGCCCTCGCCCGGCGTGCTGCGCACCTTCATCTCGCCGCCCATCAGGTCGGTCAGCATCTTCGCGATGGTCAGGCCCAGGCCCGCGCCCGGCGCCGACGACACCGCCGCGTGGCCGCGCGCAAAGGGCTCGAAGATGCGCTCGATGTCGGTGTCCGTCATGCCCGGCCCGGTGTCCTCGATCTCGATGGCGGCGAACTCGCGCGCGTAGGAAATGCGCAAGGTCACCTGCCCCGCCGCCGTGAACTTGATCGCGTTGCCCAGCAGGTTGATGAGGATCTGGCTCACACGTTTTTCGTCGGCGCGCACCACGTCGGGCAGCGCACCGGCCGCCTCGAAGCGAAAGCTCAGGCCCTTCTCGGCCGCCTGCAGCTCGAACATGTCGGCCAGCTCGCGCATCGCGTCGGCAAAGCGCATCGGCCGCGCGTCCAGCGTCAGCTTGCCGGCCTCGATGTGGGCGATGGCCAGCGTGCCCTCGATGAGCGACAGCAGGTGCTCGCCGCCGCGCTTGATCACGGCCACCGCCTGCTGGCGGTGCGGCGGTACCGAGTGGTCTTCGCCCATGAGCTGCGCATAGCCCAGGATGCTGTTGAGCGGCGTGCGCAGCTCGTGGCTGATGGCGCTGATGTAACGGCTCTTGGCCTGGTTCGCGAGGTCCGCCGCGCGCCGCGCCTGGTCGGCCGCGAGCTTGGCGTGCTCGGCGATCTCGCGGGCTTCTTCAGCGCTCTGCTTGGCGTCCTGCAGCGCGCGGTCGGTCTCGCGGTGCAGCGCAATCTCGCGCACCAGCAGGTGGGTCTGGCGGTTCGATTCTTCCTGCGCCACCTTGCGGCTCTGGTGCGCCAGCACGAGCCACCACGCGACGATGCCCGCGATGACAAGCAGCGCCATGTAGGCCTTGAGAAAACCCGAGCGCAGCGACGCCTGCTGCACCGCGACCAGCGCCCCGGCCACGTCGGCCTGCGCCGCCAGCGCGAGCGCGCCTTCGCTCAGGGCCCGCAGCTCCTGCTGGTAGAGCACGCCGAACACCACGGCCAGCAGCGGCACGATGACCAGCATCAGCAGCAGGAAGTGCCCGAGCCCCGTGTCGAGGTAGCGCCAGCTGCGGCGCGGCAGCAGCCAGCGCAGCACTGCGGACCACTGCGCCGACAGGCTCGCGTGCGGCTTGCACAGGTCGCCGCAGCGCGCGTCGAGCGTGCAGCACAGCGAGCAGATCGCGCCCTGGTAGGCCGGGCAGTGCGCCATGTCGGGGCCTTCGTACTCGCGCTCGCAGATCACGCAGTGCTGCACCTTCAATCGCTGGTAGCTGCCGCCGTCGTCCGACGAGGGTTCGACCCGCGCCCAACGCACCTTGCGCCCGCCCGCGGCCGGCGCGAACAGCACCGAGCCGCCGGCGTCGGATGTGCGCGCCAGGTAGTACTTGCCACCCGTGGCCCACGCCAGCAGCGGCGACGCGACCAGCGCCGTGCCGAGCGCAATCAGCGCCGAGAAGGCCTGCGCCAGCGGCCCGAACACGCCCAGGTGCGCCGTGATCGACAGCACCGACGCCAGCGCCATCGCGCCCACGCCCACCGGGTTGATGTCCCACAGGTGCGCGCGCTTGAACTCGATGCCCGGCGGCGACAGCCCCAGCGGCTTGTTGACGACCAGGTCGGCCACCACGGCCATCATCCAGGCGATGGCGATGTTGGCGAACAGGCCCAGCACATCGCCCAGCGCCTCGAACACGTTCATCTCCATCAGCATGAAGGCGATGAGCGCGTTGAACACCACCCACACCACGCGCCCCGGGTGGCTGTGCGCCACGCGCGAGAAGAAATTGCTCCAGGCCAGCGAACCCGCGTAGGCGTTCGTCACGTTGATCTTCAGCTGCGAGACCACCACGAACAGCGCCGTGGCCGCCACCGCCCAGCCGTAGTTCGGAAACACGTACTCGTAGGCCGCCAGGTACATCTGGTTCGGATCGACCGCGCGCTCCACCGGCACCATGTGCGTGATCGCCAGGTAGGCCAGCGCCGCCCCGCCCAGCATCTTGACCACGCCCAGCACCACCCAGCCCGGCCCGCCCGCCAGCACCCCGGCCCACCAGCGGCGCGCCGTGCCCGCGGTGCGCGCGGGCATGAAGCGCAGGTAGTCGGCCTGCTCGCCCATCTGCGTGATGAGCGCGATGCCGACCGTCAGCGCAGCACCGAACAGGTGCAGGTTGAATCCTTGTGCGCCCGACTTCGCCCCGCCGTAGTGCGTGATGCCCGCGAACGCACCAGGATCGCGCACCAGCACGAAGACAAAGGGCACCACCAGCATCAGCAGCCACAGCGGCTGCGTCCACAGCTGCAGCCGGCTGATCACCGACACCCCGTGCGTGACCAGCGGAATCACCACCAGCGCACACACCAGGTAGCCCCACACCGGCGGAATGCCCAGCGCCAGCTCGAGCGCATAGGCCATCACGGCCGCCTCGAGCGCGAAGAAGATGAAGGTGAAGCTCGCGTAGATCAGCGAGGTGAGCGTGGAGCCGATGTAGCCGAAGCCCGCGCCGCGCGTGAGCAAATCCATGTCGACGCCGTAGCGCGCCGCGTACACGCTGATCGGCAGCCCCGCCAGGAAGATGATGAGCCCCGTGACCAGGATCGCCCAGAAGGCGTTGGCGAAGCCGTACTGCACCAGCAGCGTGGCGCCGACCGCCTCCAGCACCAGGAACGAGGCCGCCCCGAAGGCCGTGTTGGCCACCCGCCATTCGGACCATTTGCGAAAGCGCTGCGGCGTGTAGCGCAGCGCGTAGTCCTCCAGCGTTTCGCTCGCGACCCAGCTGTTGTAGTCGCGCCGCACCTTGACGATGCGCTGGGGAGCGTCGTCGGTCAGAAGAGGTGGGTCGGCGGAATTCACACCGTTTCGGTGCAGCTTCCGTGCCACCGGGTACGGCATTTGGCGAACAGGGCACGACTGTTGCAAAGCCACAGCCTTGCCCATAATCACCGACCGCCACCCGACCCCACCCCCGCCATGGAACTGACCCCGCGCGAAAAAGACAAGCTGCTGATCTTCACGGCCGCGCTGCTGGCCGAACGCCGCAAGGCGCGCGGGCTCAAGCTCAACTACCCGGAAGCCGTCGCGCTGATCACCGCCGCCGTGATGGAAGGTGCCCGCGACGGCAAGAGCGTCGCCGAGTTGATGAGCGAAGGCCGCAGCGTGCTCACCCGCGCCGACGTGATGGACGGCATCGCCGAGATGATTCCCGACATCCAGGTCGAGGCCAGTTTTCCCGACGGCACCAAGCTCGTGACCGTTCACCAGCCGATCGTCTGAACCTCCGCCACAAGAAGAAAGACCTTTTCATGCGCTTCGCAAAGACTTCTGCCCTGCTCGTCACCCTTCTGCTGCCGCTGGCCGCCAGCGCCCACACGGGCGTCGATGGCGGCGTGCACCACGGTTTCGTCACTGGCTTCATGCACCCGCTCACCGGCGCGGACCACCTCGCGGCGATGGTCGCGGTCGGCCTGTGGAGCGCGTTGGTCGCGCGCCGCGCCTGGCCCGACCTGCTGTGGGCGCCGCTGGCCTTTGCGGGCATGCTGCTCGCGGGCGCGCTGGCCGGGCTGGCCGGCGTGCAGCTGCCGGCCGTCGAACCGATGATCGCCGCCTCGCTGCTGGTGCTGGGCCTGCTGGTCGCCACGCGCGTGCACCTGCCGGCCGGCGTCGCCATGGCCGTGGTGGGCCTGTTCGCCGTCTTCCACGGCGTGGCGCACGGCCACGAACTGGCGGGCGAGCACGGCGCGGCCCTCACGCTGGCCGGCATGGTCAGCGCCACGCTGCTGCTGCACGCGGCCGGCATCGCGCTAGGCTGGGCGCTGCGCCATGCCAACGCCTGGCTGCCGCGCGTGGCCGGTGCCGCCGTCGTCGCCCTGGGTGCCACGCTGCTGGCCCAGGCGGTCTGAGGCGGCCATGACGCCCGGCGAACTCCTCACCGACGGCGGCGAGCACACGCTCAACCCCGGCCGCCGCGCCCTCACGCTGGTGGTGCGCAACACGGCCGACCGGCCGATCCAGGTCGGCTCGCACTACCACTTTGCCGAGACCAACGGCGCCCTCGACTTCGACCGCGCCGCCGCGCGCGGCATGCGGCTGAACATCGCCTCGGGCGCCGCGGTGCGCTTCGAGCCGGGCCAGCAACGCACGGTCGAGCTGGTCGACTTCTCGGGCGATCGCATCGTCTACGGCTTTCGCGGCCTGGTTCAAGGAAAGCTCTAAAACATGGCCACCATCGGGCGACGCGCCTACGCAGAAATCTTCGGCCCCACCGTGGGCGACCGGGTTCGTCTTGCGGACACCGACCTGCTGATCGAGGTCGAAGCCGACTACACGCTGCGCGCCGGCGGCTACGGCGAAGAGGTGAAGTTCGGCGGCGGCAAGACGATCCGCGACGGCATGGCGCAGTCGCAGCGCACGCGCGCGCAGGGCGCCGTCGACACGGTGATGACCAACGCCCTCATCCTCGACCACTGGGGCATCGTGAAGGCCGACATCGGCCTGAAGGATGGCCGCATCGCCGCCATCGGCAAGGCCGGCAACCCCGACGTGCAACCGGGCGTGGACATCGTCATCGGCCCAGGCACCGAGATCATCAGCTGCGAGGGCACCATCGTCACCGCGGGCGGCATCGACAGCCACATCCACTTCATCTGCCCGCAGCAGATCGAGGAAGCGCTGGCTTCGGGCGTGACGACCATGCTCGGCGGCGGCACCGGCCCGGCCACCGGCACCTTCGCGACCACGGCCACGCCCGGCCCGTGGCACATCGAACGCATGCTGCAGGCGGCCGACGCGTTCCCGATGAACCTGGGTTTCCTCGGCAAGGGCAACGCCAGCTTGCCCGACGCGCTGCACGAGCAGATCGAGGCCGGCGTCATGGGCCTGAAGCTGCACGAAGACTGGGGCACCACGCCTTCGGCCATCAGCAACTGCCTGGACGTGGCCGACGCCACCGACACGCAGGTGGCGATCCACAGCGACACGCTGAACGAATCGGGCTTCGTCGAGAACACCATCGCCGCCGTGGGCGGGCGCGCCATCTGCGCCTTCCACACCGAGGGCGCGGGCGGCGGCCATGCGCCCGACATCCTGCGCGTGGTGGGCGAGGCGAACTTTCTGCCCTCGTCGACCAACCCGACGATGCCCTACACCGTGAACACGCTCGACGAGCACGTCGACATGCTCATGGTGTGCCACCACCTCGATGCCGGCATCGCCGAAGACCTGGCCTTTGCCGAATCGCGCATCCGCAAGGAAACCATCGCCGCCGAGGACGTGCTGCACGACCTGGGCGCGATCAGCATGTTCAGCTCCGACAGCCAGGCCATGGGCCGCGTCGGCGAGGTCGTCATCCGCACCTGGCAGACCGCGCACAAGATGAAGCAGCAGCGCGGCACGCTGCCCGAGGACAGCGAACGCAACGACAACTTCCGCGCGCGGCGCTACGTGGCCAAGTACACGATCAACCCGGCCCTCGCGCACGGCATCGCGCACGAGGTGGGCTCCATCGAAGTCGGCAAATGGGCCGACCTCGTGGTCTGGAAGCCGGCCTTCTTCGGCGTGAAGCCCTTCACCATCATCAAGGGCGGCACCATCGCGATGGCCGCAATGGGCGACCCCAGCGCGTCCATCCCCACGCCGCAGCCGGTGCACTTCCGGCCGATGTTCGGCGCCTACGGCGGCTCGCTCGCCAAGAGCTCGCTGACCTTCGTCTCGCAGGCCGGGCTGGCCGCGGGCATCAAGGAGCGCTACGGCCTGAGCAAGCACCTGAGCGCGGTGAAGAACATCCGCAACGTGCGCAAGCAGGACCTGATCCACAACGGCTACACGCCGAAGATGGAGATCGACGCGCAGACCTACGCCGTGCGCGCCGACGGCCAGCTGCTGACCTGCGAGCCGGCCAAGGTGCTGCCGATGGCGCAGCGCTACTTCCTGTTCTGAACGAAGCCGCGACGCGGCTTCTGCGGTGACTCACACAGCCGGGTGCCGGCGGTGCCAGTCCGTCGCGCGCTGGAACGCCCAGCCCGCGCGCACCAGCAGGTCTTCGCCGAAGTGCGGCGCCACGAACTGGAAGGCCACCGGCACGCCCGCCTCGGTGGCGCCGCCCGGCAAGGTGAGCGTGGGGCTGCCCGTGAGGTCGAACGGGCAGGTGTAGCGCAGCATGCCCGCCAGCAGCTCCGGGTCCACGCCGAGCTGACCGGCGCGTTCGAGCGTCGGTGCCGCGAAGGGAATGGCCGGGATCAGCAGCAGGTCGACCTGCTCGAAGAACGTGCGCACGCGGCCCGTGAAATCGGCGCGGCGCAGCAGCAGCTTCTGGTAGTCGGTGGCACTTTGCGAAAGCCCGAGATCGATCAGCCCCGAGAGGCCCGGGCCGTACTCATCGCGCCGCGACGGGTACGTGGCCTCGTGCGCCACGGCGGTCTCGACCGCGCACAGCGGCGACCAGTCGAGCACGGCCTGCGCCGTGTCGGGAAACACCACTTCGCGCACCGAAGCGCCCAGCGATTCGACCGTGCGGATGGCAGCGGCGAGCGTGGCGCGCGTGGGTGCGTCCACGCGGTCCAGCGTCCACGCAGGGTCGATGCCCACGCGCAGGCCGGCCAGGCCGCGCGTCATCGTCGCCAGGTAGTCGGGCACCGGCAGCGTGCTGGCCGTGGGGTCGCGCGGGTCGGCACCGGCGATGGCCGCCAGCATCGCACCCGCATCGGCGGCGCTGCGCGTCATCGGGCCGATGTGGTCGAGCGAGGCGGCGAGTTCGAAGGCGCCGTGGCGGCTCACCCGCCCCCACGTCGGCTTCAGTCCGGTGATGCCGTTGGCCGCCGACGGAAAGCGGATCGATCCGCCCGTGTCGGTGCCCAGCGCGCCGAAGCACAGCCCCGCCGCCGTGGCCACGCCCGAGCCGCTGGACGACACGCCGGGCCACAGTGTGGCGTCCCACGGATTGACCGGCGACGCGATCTGCGGATGGTGGTCGGCAAAGGCGCCTTCGGTCTGCTGCAGCTTGCCCAAGATCACCGCGCCGGCTTCGCGCAGGCGGTGCACCACGGTCGCATCTTCCGTCGGGCGGAACGCTTTGTGGATCGTCATGCCGTGCGCGCTCGGCACGCCCTCGGTCCACAGCAGGTCCTTCACGGCCAGCGGCACGCCGTGCAGCGGTCCGCGCGCGCGGCCGGCGGCGATCTCGGTGTCGGCGCGGCGCGCCTCGTCGAGCGCCTGCGCGTCCATGCGCGTCGCGTAGCTGCGCAAGCGGCCGTCGACGGCCTCGATGCGCGCGAGCATGGCGCGCGTGACTTCTTCCGACGAGCGTTCGCGCGACTGGATCTGCCGGCCGACCTCCAGCAGTTCGAGATGATGCAATTCCTTGTCCGCCATGACTGACTCCCGCGTGTGTAGGGTTGAGAAAGAAGGTCCGAATCCAAGTGGCAGAACCTGCCACCCCGGGCGAACCTTATCGGCGCGCGGCGGCCCGCGCTGGTCTCTTTCGGACATGCACTTGTGCTGGGGCGGACACCCCGCGCGCGGCGCTCAGCGCGGCTTCAGCAGCGTGTGCGGCGCGCAGCCGTAGGCCTTGCGGAAGACCCGGCTGAAATGCGACAGGTCGGAAAACCCGTGCTGGAACGCGACGTCGGTCACGCTGTGTGCGCGCCCGCCCATCAGCGCGTCGCGGCTGGCCGCCAGGCGCGCCTGCCAGACCGCCCCCATCGCCGTGGCGCCCTGGCGCGCGAACGCCCGCGCCACCGTGCGCGCCGAGACGTGGTGCGCCTGCGCCAGCGCATCGAGCGAGAGCGCCGGGTCGTCCAAGTGGCGTTCGATGTAGGCCGTCATGCGCGCATGCAGGCCGCGCTCGGCGCCGACGTCGCCAGCCATGTCCTGCTGCAGTTCGAGCGTCACGGCCAGCAGGTCGATGAGCGCGCCGCCGAAGCGTTCGGCGGCGGCGGAATGCGGCTGCGCAAAGGCCGGGTTCGCCGTCTCCCGCAGCATCGCGTGCAGCGGCGCCGCGCCGGGGCGGTCCGCGGCGATGGTGCGGGCGGTGAAGTCTTCAGCCTTCGCGAAGCGCCGCAGCAGCAGCCGGCGCGGCATGCGCGCCAGGTAGACCGAGCGCGCGTCCAGCGTGCATTCGAACGGCCGGCCGGCGTCGTAGAGCAGCATGTCGCCGCTGCGCAGCCGCCCCTGCCGCCCGCCTTGCACCAAGGTGCCCTCGCCCTCCTGCACGAACGCCAGCCACAGGTCGTCCAGCGGATGCCGGCGCAGGTGGGGCGCGTCGCGCGACCAGTGATGCATCGGCGCCGACATGCGGTTGACGCTGACCGCGCCCACCTCGCGCACGTCGAGCCGCCCTTCGAACGGCTCGGCCGTCATCGCGCGGCTGGCCGCGGGAATGCAGTGGCGGCACACGACGTCGTGCCAGTAGTCGAAACGCAGCGGGGTGGCGACGTCGGTCGTCAGGTAGGCCAGGCTGTTCATGACGCGGATGCTGGGGCGGATGGGGCGCGCAGGCAAGTCCTTCGCGGGGCCCGGTACTTGCTAAGGAAGGAGGAACCCTTGTTGCACCGTGCCCATGCCTGCGTTTTCACTCACCCGCGCCGCGCGCGCCGCTTCAGCCGTTGCGTGGTGCCAGGTGCTCGCGAATCCACTGGGCGAGTGCGTCTTCGTCCAGCCCGCCTTCGGCGAGCTTCAGCGTGATGAGCACACAGTCGTGGTCGGACGCAAGCAGCTCGAAGCCATTGAGGTCGAGGAACACTTCCATTGCGACAAAAGCGGTTCGCTTGTTGCCGTCGGTGAAGGGGTGGTTGCGCGCGATGCCGAAGGCATAGGCGGCGGCCAGCGTGGCCGCATCGGGCGATTCGTACAGCGCGCGGTTCTGCGGCCGGCCCATGGCCGAGGCCAGAAGGCCCTCGTCGCGCACGCCTGCGGGCCCGCCGTGCTCGGCCAGCTGCTCTTCATGCACCGCATGGATCAACTGCAGGCTGAGCCAGACCCAGGCCTGGTTGGCCGCGCTCACTTCGCCAGCTCGCGCAGCACGTTGCGCCGCTTCTTCATGACGCGCCGAGCCGCCTCCATCTGGCGTTCGAAGGCGTCGTCGTACGGCGTGAGCGTGAAGCCGCCACCCGCGGCCTGCGTGAGGTAGACCGTGTCGCCCTTGCCAACCTTCATGCTGGCCAGCACCTCCTTGGGCAGGATGACGCCGACCGAGTTGCCGATCTGGGTCAGTTTGAGTGCGGACATGGCGGACTCCCACGAGCAAAAGTTATAACAAGCGTTATATTATTCCGCCTCATCTGGAGTCGCAACCCGCCATGCTCACCGCCAACAAACTCATGCCCCAGGGCCGCGGTCTCGCGCCCGTGCTGCTCAAGCGTGCCGCCACCATCGAACTCGATTGGGACGTGCGCCAGAAAAGCCGTTTCGACGCCACCGACTCGCAGGGCCGACAGATCGGCATCTTCCTGCCGCGCGGCACCGCGGTGCGCGGCGGCGACGTGCTGGTCGCGGAAGACGGCTCGCTGGTGCGCGTGATCGCGGCGCCGCAGCCGGTGCTGCGCATCACGCACTGCACCGCCCACGGCACGCCCTTCGACCTGACGCGCGCGGCCTACCACCTGGGCAACCGGCATGTGCCGATCGAGCTCAAGCCCGACCACCTGAAGATCGAACCCGACCACGTGCTGGCCGACATGCTGCGCTCGATGCACCTGATCGTCGTCGCCGTCGAGGAAGCCTTCGAGCCCGAAGGCGGCGCGTACGGCGCGCAAGGGCATTCGCATGGTGGCCACGGCCATGATCACAGCCACGACCACGGGCACTCGCACAGCAGCGGCCCGAAGCCCCTCGTGCTCGCCCCCGAACTGCTCGACGACGATCACGGCCACGGTCACGACCATTCCCACGGCCACTCGCATTGAAATGACCCACCGCCCTTCCCGTGCGCAGGACACTGGGTGCTTCCCGCAGCGAAATCAAGGAGGAGGGGCGAAGCCCCGGGGGACATTCGCGGAGGGAAGTACCCGGTGGCCTGCGCACGCGCCCTGAACCACCGCGCTGAAGAATGCCAAACCCCCACAGCCTCCTACAGCTCATCTGGCTAGCCTCCCCCGCCCTGCCGGTCGGCGGCTTCTCGTATTCCGAAGGCGTCGAGGCCGCAGTCGAATGGGCCGGCATCAACTCCGAAGCCAGCGCCACCGAGTGGCTCTCCGACCAGCTGCACCTGAGCTTCGCGCGCGGCGATCTCGCCCTGGCCGCCCAGGCGATCACCGCCTGGCGCGCGAACGACGCGCAGCGCATCCGCACCCTCAACGACTGGGTGCTGCACACCCGCGAATCCGCTGAGTTCTTCCTGCAGACCGAGCAGATGGGCCGCTCCTTCGTCGAGTGGCTCAAGCTGCACCATGCCGACACGGTCGAGGTCTTCGCCGGCCTGCCCGCGACCTACCCCGTGGCCTTCGCGTTCGCGGCCAGCCGCACCGAAGCCACCGTGCAGGACGGCTGCCTGGCCTTCGCCTTCGGCTGGGCCGAGAACATGGTGGCCGCCGCCGTCAAGGCCGTGCCGCTGGGCCAGAGCGCGGGCCAGCGCATCCTGGCGCGGCTGGCGAACGAAATCCCTGCGGCCGTCGAGCGCGCGATGGCCCTGGGCGACGACGAGCGCCAGGCCTTCGCGCCCCTGCTGGCGGTGTTGTCGGCCCGCCATGAAACACAATATTCCCGCCTCTTCCGAAGCTGACCGAACCGGACCTTTTCGCCCATGACCTCCGCCCTGCACCACATCCCGAACCGCACCAAGAAGCTCCCGCCGCTGCGCGTGGGCATCGGCGGCCCCGTCGGCTCGGGCAAGACCACCCTGCTCGAAATGCTCTGCAAGGCGATGCGCGACAAGTACGACTTGGTCGCCATCACCAACGACATCTACACCAAGGAAGACCAGCGCCTGCTCACCGTGGCCGGCGCGTTGCCGGCCGAGCGCATCATGGGCGTGGAAACCGGCGGCTGCCCGCACACCGCGATCCGCGAAGACGCGTCGATCAACCTCGAGGCCATCGACCGCATGCTCGAAGACTTTCCCGACGCCGACATCGTGTTCGTCGAATCGGGCGGCGACAACCTCGCGGCCACCTTCAGCCCCGAGCTGTCGGACCTCACGATCTACGTGATCGACGTGGCGGCCGGCGAGAAGATTCCGCGCAAGGGCGGCCCCGGCATCACCAAGAGCGACCTGTTCGTGATCAACAAGACCGACCTCGCACCCTACGTGGGCGCCAACCTCGACGTGATGGAGCAGGACACCCAGCGCATGCGCCGCCAACGCCCCTACGTGATGACCAACCTCAAGACGCTCACGGGCGTCGCCGAGGTGGTCGCCTTCATCGAGGCCCGGGGCATGCTCACCGCCGCCTGATTCTTCAACCAGGGCGGCGGCGGCCGCTCAGTGCGCCACGGCCTCCGGCATCTGCCCGAACTTCCCGCTGCCGAAGTCCTTCATCGCTTGCACGATCTCGTCGCGCGTGTTCATCACGAACGGGCCGTGGCCGACGATGGGCTCGTCGATCGGCTCGCCGCTGAGCAGCAGCACCACCGCGTCGTTGTTGGCGTCCAGCGTGAGCGCATCGCCCGCGCGGTCGAGCAGCACCATCTGCGCGTCGCGCACGACCGTCTCGCCGTTCACCTGCACCGTGCCGCGCAGCACCACCACCGCGGCCGTGTGGCCTTCGGGCACCGGCAGCGTCACCTGCGCGCCCTGGTTCAGGCGCAGGTCCCACACGTCGATGGGCGTGAAGGTGCGCGCCGGCCCCTTGTGGCCGAGGTAGTCGCCCGCGATCACGCGCACGCTGCCCGCGCCTTCGGGCAGCGGCACCGACGGAATCTGCGCATCCACGATGGCCTGGTAGCCGGGCGTGGCCATCTTGTCCCGGGCGGGCAGGTTGACCCACAGCTGCACCATCTCGAGCTCGCCGCCGTCGCGCGTGAACGCTTCGGAATGGAACTCCTCGTGCAGGATGCCCGCGCCGGCGGTCATCCACTGCACGTCACCGGGGCCGATGGTGCCGCCCTGCCCCGTCGAGTCGCGGTGCGACACCTCGCCCTTGTAGACGATGGTCACGGTCTCGAAGCCGCGGTGCGGGTGCTGGCCCACGCCGCGCGGCTGATCGGTCGGGGTGAACCGGGCCGGGCCGGCGTAGTCCAGCAGCAGGAAGGGGCTGGCGTGGCGGCCCAGCGTGTCGTAGCTGAACAGCGAGCGCACGGGAAAACCGTCGCCCACCCAGTGCGGGCGCGGTGCGCTGTAGGTGCCGAGGATCTTCTTCATGGTCTGTGTTCCTTTCCATCTGGCGGCTCGCCCGGAACGGGAAAGCCATGGATCAAGGATGGGGCCGCAACGATGCTTTGAGTAGATGCCAGAATTCGCCCTCATCGTTCCATCTGGCGAACGATCAACGGCACGGAGGGCCCCCAGCCATGCGCGACCTGAACGATCTCTACTACTACGCCCAGGTGGTCGACCACGGCGGTTTTGCCCCGGCCGGCCGCGCGCTCAGCGTGCCCAAGTCGAGCCTGAGCCGGCGCATCGCGCTGCTCGAGGAGCGGCTGGGCGTGCGCCTGATCCAGCGTTCCACGCGCCGCTTCAGCGTCACCGACATCGGCCGCCAGTACTACGAGCATTGCGTGGCCATGCTGGTCGAGGCCGACGCCGCGCAGGAGGCCATCGACCGCCTGCAGGCCCAGCCGCAGGGGCTGGTGCGGCTGTCGTGCCCGCCGGCGCTGGTGTACTACCAGGTGGCCGAAATGCTCGCCCGCTTCATGACCGAGTGCCCGCGCGTGACCGTGCAGCTCGAGAGCACCAACCGCCGCGTCGACGTGATCCGCGAAGGCTTCGACCTCGCGCTGCGCGTGCGCTTTCCGCCGCTCGAAGACACCGACCTCGTGATGAAGGTGCTGGGCCACAGCACGCAGCGGCTGGTGGCCCACCCGCGCCTGCTCGAAGGCCTGACGGCGCCGGCCAGCCCCGCCGACATCGGCCTGCTGCCCAGCCTGGACCTCGGCCCGGCCCAGCCGCACCACACCTGGTCGCTCGAAGGCCCCGACGGCGCGAGCGCCGAGGTGCGCCACCAGCCCCGCCTGGTGACCGACGACATGGCCGCGCTGCGCCATGCCGCCCTGCAGGGCGTGGGCGTGGCCAAGATGCCGACGATGATGGTGCGCGACGACCTGCAGGCCGGCCGCCTCGTCGACGCGCTGCCGCAATGGGCGCCGCGCAGCGGCATCGTGCATGCGGTGTTCCCCTCGCGCCGCGGCCTGCTGCCGTCGGTGCGCAAGCTGGTGGACTTCCTGGCGGTGGAGTACGAGGCGCTCGAGGCCCTTGAACTTTCGGGCGTATCGGCCGCGTCGGCGCCGACGCGCACCTCAGTCGACTGATCCAGCGGCCACCGCCGGCGCGTACAGCGGCAGGCGCAGCGTCAGCCCGAGCACGCCGCCATCGTCCGGCGCGGAATAGATGCGCCCGCCGTGGCGCCCCGCGATGCGCTCGCAGATGCGCGCGCTGGCCAGCGAGGCGGCGTCGAGTGCGTCGAAGAAGCGCGCCAGCGGTGGGCGTTCGCTGTCTGCGTCGAGGTCGCGCCAGTGAACGACGGCCTGCGTGCCTTCGATGCGCGCGCGCACCTGCAGCGTCGCGCCCGCCGCCATCACGCGCGCGGCATGCGCGGCCACCTTGGCCAGCAGCTCGCGCAGCTCCGACGGAATGCCGAAGACCGGCACCGCCTCCGCGGGCAGGTCCACATCGAGGCGCAGCGCCGTTGCATCGCCCGGCTCGGCGCCGAGCAACGGCCGCAGGTCCTGCACGCGGCTGTCGGCCAGTTGCTGGCGCTGCTGCGTGCGGGCCTGCCGCGCAAGGCCACGGGCGTGCACGGCCGCGCGGGCGTTGGCGACGAACAGTGCGCCCATCAGCGCGAGCACGCCGGCCAGGCCAAGGCCGATGAGCGTGGCGATGACCAGGCCGAGTGAACTGCCGTACATGGTCGGCGCTCCCTCAGCGCGGTTCGGGAAAGGCCGGCCGCGCGCAGCCGCTCGGGGCCCCGCAGCGTGGCGGGGGGCCTTCGCGAAATCCCGGCGGTGGCCCGGGCGGAAAAAGAGGGGGCGGCAGAACGATGCAGCCCGACAGGCCGAGCGCTGCCAGCACGCCCGCGAGGTGATGAATCCGGATCATGTGAATCGATGCGTTGCTTGTTCGACGGCAGGGAGCGTTCGCATGCGCCGGCAGCGCCGCCGCACGCGAAGGCAGGCCGATCAGAACGCGTGGCGAATGCCGAAGTCGTAGCCCGTCGACGAACGCGGCAGGCCCGTGTAGCCCACGCCCG
The DNA here is from genome assembly GCF_059416345.1 of Variovorax sp. GW821-FHT09D07. NCBI lineage: Bacteria > Pseudomonadati > Pseudomonadota > Betaproteobacteria > Burkholderiales > Comamonadaceae > Variovorax > Variovorax sp. GW821-FHT09D07. The sequence goes on along the minus strand of NZ_JBWKOY010000002.1, from coordinate 72,262 downwards.
TGCTGCCGTAGCCCGTGGTGCTGGCGGCCGTGAGGCTGCCCGTGTAGTTCGCGTCGTTGCGGTTGCTCACGCGCGCCACGGTGGCGTACAGCGCGGTGCGCTTGGACAGGTTGTGCACATAGCCGATCGCGAGCTTGTTCGCGCGCGGGTCGTCGCCCGTGACGCCGACCGCGCCTTCGTTGTAGCGCACGGTCGAGTACGACGCGCGGATCAGGCCCGCGCCCACCGGCATGCTCGCGCCGATCAGGTAGCCGTTGTAGCTGTCGTGGCTGTTGCCCAGTGCCGCGAGGTCGAACTTGTTCTTCACGTTCGACAGCTCGCCGAACAGCTTGACCGGGCCGAAGTCGTACGACGCGCCGAGGTTGATGGTCTGCACCTTGCGCGTGAGCGTGGTGGTGTCGGCCGCGACGTTCTGGCCCACCGCCAGCGCGATGTCCAGCGGACCGTTCGCATAGCCGAAACGCCCGCCCACATAGCGCCCGGCGCTGCTGCTGGTGGCGGCCGTGGTGTCGGTGGCGCTGGTCTTCGTGTTCTCGTTCAGGCTGTACTGCAGCTGGCCATAGAAGCCGCCGAGGTTGGGCGGCAGGAAGTAGCCGACCATGTTGCTGGCGCGCACGTAGTTCGTGTTGCCGAGCGCGGTGCTGCCGCTGACCGTGTTGATCACGCTCGAGCCCGAGCCGTTGGTGCCGAACGGGTCGAACACCGTGTCGTTCCAGAACGTGGCCGTGTAGTCGCGGCCCAGCCGCACTTCGCCGAAGCCGCCCGACAGGCTGACGGTGGAACGGCGGTTGAAGTTGGCGATGCCGGTGGCGCCGTCGTCGTTGCTGATCGGCGCCTCGAGCCAGAAGCTGGCGGCGAGCCCGCCGCCCAGGTCTTCCGTGCCGCGAAAGCCGATGCGGCTGGAGTTGTAGCCCGAGTTGGCCAGGCTCCATTGGCTCTGCTTGCTGGTGGTGCCCGTGACAGGGTTGCGCGAGGTGGCGCTCTGGTAGCTCACGCCGGCATCGACGACGCCGAACAGGGTGACCGACGATTGGGCAGAGGCCAGGCCGGTGACGGCCAGCGCGGCGAGTGCCGTGAGGGATTTCTTCATTCAGGTTTCTCCGGGGTTTTCAGCTGCTCTTCATCGAGCCGCTGACCGGATGGTCCTGTTCAAAATTGGAGGAATCTGGTGGACGCCAGCCCTCCCCTCGCGGGTGTTGTTTTGCGTTCACGCGCCAGCCGGTGCGTGAACGCCCTGCGCCGGGCAGGCTACTCGGCCGTGCGAAGCGCAGGCGCCGGGGCTGGCGCCGCGCGCCGCGCATAGCGCTGCGCCAGCACCGCGCACACCATCAGCTGCATCTGGTGGAACAGCATCAGCGGCAGCACGATCGCGCCGACGGCGTGCGAGGCGAACAGCACCTTGGCCATCGGAATCCCGCTCGCCAGGCTCTTCTTGGAGCCGCAGAAGACGATGGTGATCTCGTCTTCGATGTTGAAGCCGAAACGCCGCGCCATGAACGTCGTGAGACCCAGCGCCAGCGCCAGCAACACGCCGCACACCAGCAGCAGCCCCAACAGCGCACTCACGGGAATCTGCTTCCAGAGCCCTTCGATCACCGCCGCGCTGAAGGCCGTGTAGACCACCAGCAGGATCGAGCCCTGGTCCACGAACTTCAGCACCGCGGCGCGCTTCTGGATCCACTTGCCGATCAGCGGACGCGACAGGTGACCGATCACGAACGGCACCAGCAGCTGCAGCAGGATGCGCCCGATCGCGTCGAGCGACGACGACGACGCCACCGCACCGCCTTCAGGCAAGACCACCAGGCTCACCAGCACCGGCGTGATGAACACGCCCAGCAGCGTCGAAGCCGAAGCACTGCAGATGGCGGCCGGCATGTTGCCGCGCGCCATCGCCGTGAACGCAATCGCCGACTGCACCGTGGCGGGCAGCACGCACAGGAACAGCACGCCCGTGTACAGCTGCGGCGTCACCAGCGGCCCCAGCACAGGCCGCAGCGCGAGCCCCAGCGCCGGAAACAGGATGAAGGTGCAGGCGAACACCAGCAGGTGCAGCCGCCAATGCGTGATGCCCGCGAGGATCGCCTCGCGCGACAGCTTGGCGCCGTGCAGGAAGAACAGCAGCCCGATCGCGACCGTGGTCAGGCCCTCGAAGAAATGGGCCACGCGGCCGCTGGCGGGCAGCAGGCTGGCCAGGGTGACGACCACGACGAGCGCGATCGTGAAGTTGTCGGGGAGAAAGCGTGAACGTGCCATGCCCCGCATTGGACCTTCCGCCCATTCAAAAGAGAAATGGATTTATCGGATGGATATATGATTTGAGCGCATGAACGTCACGCTGCGCCAACTCCGCGTCTTCCGCTCGGTGGCCGAGGGCCGCAACTTCAGCCGCGCCGGCGACCAGGTGGGGCTGAGCCAGCCGGCGGTGAGCCGGTCGATCTCGGAGCTCGAGGCCCAGCTCGGCCTCAAGCTGCTGGACCGCACCACGCGCGAGGTGGTGCTGACCGAAGCCGGCCACTCGTTCGCGGCCCGGCTCGACCGCGTGCTCGACGAACTTGACCAGACCCTGCAGGACGTGGCCGGCCTGGCCAGCGCGCGCGGCGGCAAGGTGCGCGTGGCCAGCAGCCCCACGCTCTCGGCCAACCTCATGCCCGACTGCATCGCGGCCTGCGCGGTGCAGGCGCCGGGCATCCAGTTTTTGCTGCTCGACCGCATCCAGCAGGACGTGCTGGACAGCGTGCGCAGCGGCGAGGTCGACTTCGGCGTGGTGATCGAGCCCTCCGAGGCCGACGACCTGCACTGCGAGTCGATCCTCAACGACCCCTTCATGGTGGTCACGCTGCCCGGCCACCGGCTGACGGAAAAGAAGGCCTCGGTGAACTGGTCGGCGCTCGACGGCCAGCCGCTGGTGCTGCTCGACCACGCCTCGGGCAGCCGGCGCCTCATCGACCAGGCACTGGAGCGGCACGGCGCGCGCTGCGACGTGAAACAGCAGCTGGGCCATGCGACCACGGTGTTCCGCATGGTCGAGGCCGGCATCGGCATCAGCGTGATGCCGGACCTGTCGCTGCCGCCCGAAGGGCTGGCGCGGCTGGTGGTGCGCCCGCTGGTGCCGAACGTGCAGCGCGCGATCATGCTGATCCGGCGCCGCAACCGCGAGCTGTCGCCGCTGGCGCAGCGGGTCTGGCGCATGGTGCGCGAGACGGCGGCGCTCAGTGAGACGCCCGCGGCCCCGCCGACGAAGGCGCGCTGAAGAAGCGCTCCTGCCGCTGGCGCACGCAGAAGTCGATCAGCTCCTCGACCTCGGTGGCCTTGTCGAACACCGCGTCGGCGCCGAGCTGCGCGCACTTGCGGCGCGTCTCGGGCGTGGCGTGGTTGCTGAGCACCACCATCTTCTGTTTCGGATCGCGGTTGCGGCAGGCCTCGAGCACGCTGAAGCCGGTGCCGTCGCCCAGGAACAGGTCGACGATGGCCAGGTCCCACAGCGCCGGGTTGCGCGTGAGCCAGCGCGTGCCCTCAGCCTCCGACTCGGCCTGGCCGACCGGATCGATGCGCGCCATCTCGCGCAGCGTGCCCGCCAGGCTGGCGCGCTGGGCGGGGTTGTCTTCGACGATGAAAGCGCGGACGGTGGTCATGACGGGCTCTGCAAAGGGACAAATGCAGGCTACAAATTGCGCCCGCCACAAGTCGAAGGTGTGACACCCCACCGCGCGTAGGACATCACCCGCCGGCCACCCGCCCGGACTCAGAGCGTGAGGATGGTGCAGCCCGTGGTCTTGCGCGCCTCGAGGTCGCGGTGCGCCTGCTGCACGTCGGCCAGGGCGTAGCGCTGGTCGATCGGGATCTTCACCGCGCCGCTTTGCACCACGGCGAACAGGTCGTCGGCCATGGCTTGCGTGCGCTCGCGCGTGGCGATGTGCGTGAACAGCGTCGGGCGCGTCACGTAGAGCGAGCCCTTCGAGGCCAGCAGGCCGAGGTTGACCGGCGGCACCGGGCCCGAGCCGTTGCCGAAGATCGCCAGCAGGCCGAAGGGGCGCAGGCTGTCGACGGAGCCTTCGAAGGTGTCCTTGCCCACCGAGTCGTACACCACCTTCACGCCCTGGCCGCCGGTGATCTCCTTCACGCGCGCCGCGAAGTTCTCGGTGCTGTAGTTGATGGCGTGCGCCGCGCCGTGCGCCAGCGCGAGCTTGCACTTGGCATCGCTGCCGGCCGTGCCGATGAGCTGCAGGCCGAGCGCCTTGGCCCACTGGCAGGCGATGAGGCCGACACCGCCGGCCGCCGCATGGAACAGCACGAAGTCGCCGGGCTGCAGGCCTTCGGCGGGCAGCGTCTTCTTCAGCAGGTACTGCGCGGTGAGGCCCTTGAGCATCATGGCCGCGCCGGTCTCGAAGGAGATGTCGTCGGGCAGCTTGCACACGCACTTGGCAGGCATCACGCGCAGCTCGCAATAGGCGCCGGGCGGTTGGCTCGCGTAGGCGGCGCGGTCGCCGGCCTTCAGGTGCGTCACGCCCTCGCCCACCGCCTCGACGATGCCCGAGGCTTCCATGCCCAGCTGCAGCGGCATCTGGAACGGGTACAGGCCGGTGCGCTGGTAGGTGTCGATGAAGTTCAGGCCCACGGCCTTGTGGCGGATGCGGATCTCGCCGGGGCCGGGCTCGCCCACCTCGACCTCGACGACCTTCAGTTCCTCGGGACCGCCGTGGCGGTCGATACGGACGGCTTTGCTCAACATCGTTGCTGTCTCCACGCAGGGGAAAAAAGAATGGGACGGGCATCGTGCCACGTTTGGCCATTTCTCGACGGGCCACGGACACTGCGCGGGCCCGGTAGAGTCGGCGGCCATGTCGTCCGCATCGCACCACCGCCTCACGCCTCTCACCGCCCTTCTGCTTACCGTGCCGCCGCTGCTGTGGGCCGGCAATGCGGTGGTCGGCCGGCTGGTGCGCGCGCTGGTGTCGCCGCTGACGCTGAACTTCGTGCGCTGGGTGATCGCGTTCGTGCTGCTGCTGCCGCTGGCGGCCTGGGTGCTGCGCCGCGACAGCCCGCTGTGGGCGCACTGGAAGCGCTACGCATTGCTGGGCCTGCTGGGCATCGGCCTGTACAACGCCTTCCAGTACCTGGCGCTGCAGACCTCCACGCCGATCAACGTCACGCTGGTGGGCTCCAGCCTGCCCCTGTGGATGCTGGCCGTGGGCACGCTGTGCTTCGGCGCGCGCATCAGCCGGCGCGCGCTGGGCGGCGCGCTGCTGTCGATGCTCGGCGTGCTGCTGGTGCTCAGCCGTGGCGAGTGGCAACAGCTGCTGGCGCTGCGGCTGGTGCCGGGCGACCTCTACATGATCGCGGGCACCATCGCCTGGGCCTTCTACAGCTGGCTGCTGGCGCGCACGCACGAGCCCGTCAATGTGCGCAGCGACTGGGCCGCCTTCCTGATGGCGCAATTGGTGTTCGGTGTGGTGTGGTCGGGCGCGCTGGCCGCCGGCGAATGGACGCTGACCGACGCCCACATCGACCTGGGCTGGCCGCTCGTGAGCGCGATGCTGTTCATCGGCATCGGCCCGGCCGTGCTGGCCTACCGCTGCTGGGGTACCGGCGTGCAACGCGCGGGCCCGCAGGCGGCGAGCATCTTCATGAACCTCACGCCGCTGTTCGCGGCCGTGCTGTCGGCGGCCTTCCTCGGCGAGGCGCCGTACTGGTACCACGGCGCCGCCTTCGTGCTGATCGTCGGCGGGATCGTGGTGTCGTCGCGGCGCTGAACGCGCGCCGCTGCGTCGGTCAGTAAGTGCCCGGGTAGGCGCCGCCGTCGGCCAATACGTTTTGCCCGGTCATGTAGCCGGCTTGCACGCTGCACAGGAACGCGCAGATCGCGCCGAACTCCGCCGGGTTGCCGAAGCGCTTGGCCGGAATGTTCTTCTTGCGCGCTTCCCACACGGTGTCGAAATCCTGGCCCGACTTCTGCGCCGCGCCGGCCATCGTGCCCTTGAGGCGGTCGGTCTCGAAGGAGCCCGGCAGCAGGTTGTTGATGGTCACGCCCTGCGCCGCCACCGAGGTGCGCGCCACGCCGGCCACGAAGCCCGTGAGGCCGCTGCGCGCGCCGTTCGACAGGCCCAGGATGTCGATCGGCGACTTCACCGAGCTCGACGTGATGTTGACGATGCGACCGAAGCCGCGCTTGGCCATGCCGTCCACCGTGGCCTTGATGAGCTCGATGGGCGTGAGCATGTTGGCGTCGACCGCCTTGATCCACGCCTCGCGGTCCCAGTTGCGGAAGTCGCCGGGCGGCGGGCCGCCGGCGTTGGTGACGACGATGTCGAAGTCGTGGCCCAGCGCGAACACGGCCGCGCGGCCGGCTTCGGTGGTGATGTCGGCCGCCACCTGTTTGACGAAGGGGCCCGACGGCCCGGCCGCTGCCACCAGCTGCTTCGCGGCCGCATCGAGCGCCTCGGCGCCGCGCGCCACGATCACCACGTTGACGCCCTCGCGCACCAGCGCCTCGGCGCAGCCGTAGCCCAACCCCTTGCTCGCGCCGCACACCAGTGCGGTCCTGCCTGCAATGCCCAGATCCATGTGTTTGCTCCAGTCGATCGATCGATCGATGCTGCAGGGGCTACCGCCCCTTGCGTGTGAAAACGAAGATGCCCGCGATGACGAGCACCGTGCCGGCCGCGATCCACGCGGTGAACGGCTCACCCAGTATGACCACCCCCATGAGGATGGTCGACAGGGGTCCGATCATGCCGGTTTGCGCCGCAATGGCGGGGCCGATGCGCTCGATGGCCATCATCACCATGAGGACAGGCACAGCCGTGCACAGCGTGGCGTTGAGCACCGACAGCCAGATCACCTCGGGTGCCACCGCCATCGCCGCGCTCATGGGCCGCGTGAGCACGAACTGCAGGATGCACAGCACGCAGGCCACGGTGGTCGCGAGCCCCACGAGCCGCAGCGACCCGAGCCGCTTAACGAACTCGCCGCTGTACACGAGGTAGCCCGCATAGCTCACCGCGCTCAGGAACACGAGGAATGCACCCCATGCCGCCGCGCCGCCGCCCTTGCCGTCGCCGCCGGTCCACAGCTCGTGGCCGAACACCAGCAGCACGCCGGCGTAGCTCACGACCATGCCGAACACCTGCGGGCGCGTCGGGCGGCGCCTGTACAGCAGCCAGCCGAAGAACAGCACCAGCGTGGGGTTGAGGTAAAGAATCAGCCGCTCGAAGCTGGCCGAGATGTAGGCCAGCCCGGCAAAGTCGAGAAAGCTCGCGAGGTAGTAGCCCGAGAAACCGAGCCCGAGGATGCCGAGCCAGTCGCGCGTCGTGAGCGCGGGCTTGCCGCGCCCGGCCCACCACGCCATCAGCGCGAACAGCGGCAGCGCGAAGAGCATGCGCAGCATGATGAGCGTGATGGCGTCGACGCCGTAGCGGTACGCCAGCTTGACGATGATGGCTTTGCCGCTGAACGCGATGGCGCCCAGCGTGGCAAGGACGAGGCCGGTGGCGTAGCCCTTGCGGGCGGCCTCGTGTCCGTGCGGGGGAATGCCGACCGATGCGGCTGTCTTGTTCATCCCCCGATCATCCCTTGATCCTCAGTAGCCTGCAGCGAGGCCGTCGCGGCGCGGGTCGCTTGCGGCCACGTAGCCTTCGACCGAAGGCTCGCCCGCGCGCCAGATGAACTGGCCGGCGCCGAAGTCCTGGTACGAGTCGTTGATCACCTCGAGGTGGTGGCCCAGGTCGCGCAGGCCCTGCAACGTATTGGCATTCATCGCGGCCTCGACATTGATCTCGAGCCCCGCGTTGAAGCGCCAGCGCGGCGCATCGCACGCGGCCTGCGGGTTCTGGCCGTAGTCGAGCATGCGCACCAGCGTCTGCATGTGGCCCTGCGGCTGCATGTTGCCGCCCATCACGCCGAAGCTCATCACCGGCTGGCCGTCCTTGGTGAGGAAGGCCGGGATGATGGTGTGGAACGGGCGCTTGCCCGGCGCCACCACGTTCGGGCTCTCGGCCTTGAGGCTGAAGCCGTGGCCGCGGTTCTGCAGGCTGATGCCGAACTCGGGCTCCACGCAGCCCGAGCCGAAGCCCATGTAGTTGCTCTGGATGAAGCTCACCATCATGCCGCTCTCGTCCGCCGCGGTGAGGTAGATGGTGCCGCCCTTGACCGGGTTGCCGGCCTTGAAGTCCTGCGCCTTGTTCACGTCGATGAGTCTCGCACGCGAAGCCAGGTAGGCGTCATCGAGCATTTGCGCGGGGGTCACCGTCATCGACGATGGCTCCGACACGTAGCGGTACACGTCGGCGAAGGCCAGCTTCATGGCTTCGATCTGCAGGTGCTGCGACTGCACCGAGTCGACCGGCAGCGAGGCGATGTCGAACTTCTCGAGGATGCCCAGCGAGATCAGCGCCGCGATGCCCTGGCCGTTCGGCGGGATCTCGTGCAGCGTGTGGCCGCGGTAGTCGCGCGAGATGGGCTTGACCCACTCGGGCTGGTAGGCCGCCATGTCGGCCACGGTGAGCGCGCCGCCCTGTTCTTGCGAGAACTTGGCGATGGCCTCGGCGATCTCGCCGTTGTAGTAGGCCTCGCCCTTGGTGCGGGCAATCGCCTTGAGCGCGCGGGCCGCCGCGGTGAAGCGGAACAGCTCGCCGACCTCGGGCGCGCGGCCCCAGGGCAGGAAGGCCTGCGCGAAGCCGGGCTGCGACTGCAGGATCGGCGTGGCCGCCGCCCACTTGCCCTGCACCACCGGCGGCACGAGGTAGCCGCGCTCGGCGATGTCGATGGCGGGCGCCATCAGGTCGGCGAACGGCAGCTTGCCGAAACGCTCGCTCATCGCGACCCAGCCGCGCACCGCGCCCGGCACCGTGACCGAGTCGATGCCACGCATCGGCGGCGTGGCGGCGTCGGCACCGTATTTGGCCTTGAAGTATTCGGGCGTCCAGGCCTTCGGCGCGGGGCCCGAGGCGTTGAGGCCGTGCAGTTCCTTGCCGTCCCACAGGATGCAGAAGGCGTCGCTGCCCAGGCCGTTGCTCACGGGCTCGACCAGCGTCATCACGGCGGCCGTGGCAATGGCCGCATCGACCGCGTTGCCGCCCTGCTGAAGAATGCGCAGGCCGGCTTGTGCAGCCAGCGGGTGCGACGTGGCGACCACGTTGCGTGCAAACACCGGCAGGCGGGTCGAGAGGTAGGGATTGTTGAAGTCGAAGTTCATGTCGGCGTGCTCTCGTTAGTCATTCGTGATCTTGCGATCGACGACGATCTTTTTCCACTTGGCGGCGTCAGTCGCCACCATCTTTGCGAACTGCTCGGGCGTGCCCGCGTTCGCCGGCTCGATGCCCAGGCGGGCGAGCTTGTCCTTCAGTTCCGGATCGGCCAGCGCCTCGTTGGCGGCCTTGTTCACGCGCGCCACGATGTCGGCCGGCAGCCCTTTCGGGCCGTAGAAGCCGAACCAGGTGGTCGACTCGAAGCCGGGCAGCGTGTCAGCGATGGGCGGCAGCTCGGGCGCGAGCGGGCTGCGCTTGAGCGAGGTCACGCCCAGCGCGCGCAGGCGGCCGTCGCGCACGTGCGGCATGCCGGTGGGCAGCGAATCGAACAGCACGTCGACCTTGCCGCTGATGAGGTCGGGCACCGCCAGCGCCGTGCCGCGGTAGGGAATGTGCGTGACGAACACGCCGGCCTGCGCCTTGAACAGCTCCGCCGTGAGCTGCACGATGGTGCCGTTGCCGCTCGATGCGTAGTTGAGCTTGCCGGGGTTCTTCTTGGCGTTGTCGATCCATTCGCGCACCGTCTTGGCGGGCGTGTTGACCGGCACCAGCATGATGCTCGGCGCGTCGCCCACGTGGGCGATGGGCGTGAAGTCGCGCACCGTGTCGTAGGGCAGCTTGGGCGTGATGGCCGGGCCGATGGCATGCGTGCTCGTGGTCGCGAGCAGCAGCGTGTAGCCGTCGGGCGGCGCCTTGGCCGCGAGGTCGGAACCGATCGCACCGCCGGCGCCGGGCTTGTTGTCGACCACCAGCGTGGCGCCGAGTTTCTCGCCCATCTTCTGGCCCAGCGTGCGGGCAAAGAGGTCGGTGGCGCCGGCCGCCGGGAACGGCACGATCAGGCGGATGGGCCGGTTCGGGTAGTTCTGGGCCAGTGCGGGCACCGCGGCCAGCACCAGCGCAGCCGCGGCAAGCGCGGCGCGGGTGGTTCGTTTCATGGAATTCATTGTGTCCGAGGTGGTGTGTCGGGAGCGCGCCTTGTCCGACGTGGCCGCAGGATTGGACACGCGGGGCATTGAAAAGGGAAATGGATTTATCGGATAGATATATGAATCCGGCGCATCAATGTGGCCACGGCCATTCCCTCGGCCATCACGCGGCACACGGCCTTGCGCCCGACCATCAGAAATAGCGATGGGGTCGCATCAGCAAACGGTATTTCCTCCCGGGCGCCCTGCCGTCCGATAGTCGCGCCAGTCCACTCGACACAGAAGTGGCGCACAGGAGACCTCCCCTTGACCTTTCCTTCCTTCGAGGGCGCCGATGCCGGTGCCCTCTGCTTCAGCTCGCGCGTTCTTCGCGTGAAGCGGCACCCGCTCGGCCTGGCCCTGCTGGCGCTGGCCGGCGCGGCCTCGGCGCAGTCCTCGGTGACGCTGTTCGGCGTCATGGATGCGGGCGTCAGCCATTTCGAGACCGTCAGCGAGTACCGCCCGGCGTTCGATCCGCGGCGCCCTGCCGCCGCCCTGCTGGCCGCGGCCGTGCCGCGGGTGACGCAAAGCCAGACCACGCTGTCGCGCGGCGGCTACCGCGGCAGCAGCCTGGGTTTTCGGGGCACGGAAGACCTGGGCGGCGGCCTGGCGGCGAGCTTCTGGCTGGAGTCGAACATCAGCAACGACGACGGCAAGACGGGCCTGGCCTCCTTCGCCAAGCGTTCGACGCTGAGCCTGTCGGGCGGCTTCGGCGAGCTGCGGCTGGGCCGCGACTACACGCCGATCTTTCGCAACGACTCGCTGGCCGACCCCTTCGCCGTGCAGGGCGCGGGCCTGTCGGTGATCGCGCGCGTCAACAGCGCCTCGTCCACGCTCCTGGGCGGCGCACCGGCCGGCGTGGCGGCCGGCGACAACTACGCGCGCGCCAGCAACAGCATCGGCTACTTCCTGCCGCCGGACCTCGGCGGCTTCCACGGGCAGTTCCAGTACGCGTTGCCCGAGAACGTCCGCTACAGCCCGGACGTGACGCCGACGAACGCGCGTGGGCGCTACCTGGGCGGGCGCTTCGGCTACGCCAAGGGGCCGCTCAACGTGGCGCTGGCGTTCGGTGAAGACAACAAGGACCGCCTGCCCTCGGGCGCCGCGGCCCGGCCGCCCGTCGACGCCGGCGGCGAGGACCGGCTGAAAACCCTCAGCCTGAGCGCCACCTACGACTTCGGCCCCGTCAAGCTGCTGGGCGAACTGTCGCAACTGCGGCACCGTCGCGCGCAGACACAGCCGTGGATGCAGGATCGCACCGACAAATACAACGGCTACCTGGTGGGCGCCACGGTGCCCGTGGGCCCGGGACTCCTCCGCGCCTCTTTCGGTCGCGTCAGCTACAAGGCCGGCGCCACCGGCCTGCCGGGAGACACCGCACAAGGCGCCAGCGCCAGCCAATGGGCGCTGGGCTACGTGCACCACCTGTCCCGCCGCACGGCGCTGTACGCCACGTTCGCGCGCGTTCGCATCCGGGACGGCCAGAACGACAAGGCGATCGGCGCCGTGACGAGCGCCAGCGACGCGCCCTATCCGGGCTACCTGGCCGCCAGTGGCTGGCGCCCGCGCAGCGCCACGGGCTACGACTTCGGCATCCGCCACATCTTCTGATCCTCGTTTTCATGCGCCCCTGCATTCATTCCATGTTGACCCACACCTCCACCTTTGCCCTTCGTTCCCTGGCCGTGGCCGTCCTCCTCGCCTTCGGCGCGGGCGCGCAGGCCCAGCCCGCCGCATCGCCGCAGGCGTCGGCGATCCCGCCGCTCGTCGATGCGATGTACCCCCGGCTCGACGCTCTCTACAAGGACCTGCACGCCCACCCCGAGCTTGCTTTCAAGGAAACGCGCACCGCCGCCCTGCTCGCCGCCGAGATGCGCGCCATCGGCTTCGAGGTGACCGAGAAGGTCGGCGGCACCGGCGTCGTGGCGCTGTATCGCAACGGCCCCGGGCCGGTCGTGATGGTGCGCACCGACATGGACGGCCTCCCGATGGAAGAGAAGACCGGCCTGCCTTACGCCAGTCAGGCCCGCACCGACTGGGGCGGGCGCGACAGCTTCGTGGCCCACAGCTGCGGCCACGACATCCACATGGCCAGCTGGCTCGGCACCGCGCGCGCGCTGGTCGCGCTCAAGGACCAATGGAAAGGCACGCTGATGTTCATCGGCCAGCCCGCCGAAGAAACCGTCTCGGGCGCCAAGGCGATGCTCGCGGACGGCCTGTTCACGCGCTTTCCCAAGCCCGACGCCGCGTTCGCGCTGCACACGGCGCCCACGCCCCACGGCGCCATCGGCTACGGCATCGGCATCAGCAGTTCCAACTCCGACGCCCTGGAAATCGTCTTCAAGGGACGCGGCGGCCACGGCTCGCGGCCGCACACCACCATCGACCCGATCGTGATCGCCGCGCGCTTCGTCACCGACGTGCAGGCCGTGGTGAGCCGCGAGAAAGACCCGGCCGAATTCGGTGTCGTGACCATCGGCGCCATCCAGGGCGGCACCGCCGGCAACATCATTCCCGACACGGTCACGCTGCGCGGCACCATCCGCTCGTACAAGCCGCAGGTGCGCGAGCAGCTGCTGGCCGGCGTGCGCCGCATGGCCATGGTCGCCGCCGCGACGGGCGGCGCGCCCGAACCCGTGGTCAAGCTGGTGCCGGGCGGAGAAGCGCTGGTCAACGACGAAGCGGTCGTGACGCGCGCGGCCACCGCGCTCAAGCAGGCGCTGGGCCCGGCGCAGGTCGTTCAATCCACGGTGCCCTCGACGGGCAGCGAAGACTTCTCGGCCTTCATCAACGCCGGCGTGCCGTCGATGTACTTCACTGTCGGCGTGCTCGATGCGCGGGACATCGCGGCCTCCGCCCAACCCGGCGGCAAGCCGCTGGCCCGCAACCATTCGCCCTTCTTCGCACCAGTGCCCGAGCCGTCGATCAAGACCGGCGTGCACGCGATGACCGTGGCGGTGCTCAGCGCGCTGGGCAAATAGGGACGACGGCATCCCCCAAAGAAAAACGGCGCCCGAGGGCGCCGTTTGTGCGTTCAGAGAAAGCCCGTCGATCAGTCTTCGACGAAGGCCTCTTCGCGCTTCGATTTCACGGCCGGCAGCAGCACGATGATGAGCAGCAGGGCCGCGGCCGCCAGCAGGCTGGCCGAGATCGGACGCGTCACGAACACGCTCCAGTCGCCACGCGACAGCAGCAGCGAACGGCGCAGGTTCTCTTCCATCATCGGGCCCAGGATGAAGCCCAGCAGCAGCGGCGCAGGCTCGCAACCCAGCTTGAAGAAGGTGTAGCCCACCAGACCGAAGATGCCCACCATCCAGATGTCGAAGGTGTTGTTGTTGGTCGAGTACACACCGATCGCGCAGAACAGCACGATCGCCGGGAACAGGAACTTGTAGGGCACCGACAGCAGCTTGATCCACATGCCGATCAGCGGCAGGTTCAGCACGATCAGCATCGCATTGCCCAGCCACATCGAGGCGATCAGGCCCCAGAACAGCTCGGGGTTGCTGGTCATCACCTGCGGGCCCGGCTGGATGTTGTGGATGGTCATCGCGCCCACCATCAGCGCCATCACGGCGTTGGGCGGAATGCCCAGCGTCAGCAGCGGAATGAAGGAGGTCTGCGCGCCGGCGTTGTTGGCCGACTCGGGAGCCGCCACGCCGCGGATGTTGCCCTTGCCGAAGGGCACTTCGCCCGGCTTCAGCTTGGTCTTCTTCTCGATCGTGTAGGCCGCGAAAGCTGCCAGCAGCGCACCGCCGCCAGGCAGGATGCCCAGGGCCGAACCCAGCGCGGTGCCGCGCAGCACGGCAGGCACCATGCGCTTGAAGTCTTCCTTGGTCGGGAACAGGCCCGAGACCTTGGCGGTGAACACTTCGCGCTCGTCGTCCGGACGCGAGAGGTTGGCAATGATTTCGCCATAGCCGAACACGCCCATGGCGATGGCCACGAAGCCGATGCCGTCGGTGAGTTCAGGGATGTCGAAGCTGTAGCGTGCGACACCCGAGTTCACGTCGGTACCGACCAGGCCCATCAGCAGGCCCAGCACGATCATCGCGATCGCCTTGAGCAGCGAGCCCGATGCCAGCACCACGGCGCCGATCAGGCCCAGGATCATCAGCGAGAAGTATTCGGCGGGGCCGAACTTGAAGGCCAGCTCGGTCAGCGGCGGTGCGAAGGCGGCAAGAATCAGCGTGCCGACGCAACCCGCGAAGAACGAGCCCAGACCGGCCGCAGCGAGCGCCGGACCTGCACGGCCCTTGCGCGCCATCTGGTAGCCGTCGATCACGGTCACCACCGACGACGATTCGCCCGGCAGGTTCACCAGAATCGCGGTGGTCGAGCCACCGTACTGTGCGCCGTAATAAATACCGGCCAGCATGATCAGCGCCGACACGGGCGGCAGTGCGTACGTGGCGGGCAGCAGCATCGCGATGGTCGCGACCGGGCCGATGCCCGGGAGCACGCCGATCAGCGTGCCCAGAATGCAGCCGACCAGGCAGTACAGCAGGTTCGTGAAGGTAAAGGCAACGCCAAAACCCATTGAGAGGTGTTCAAACAGTTCCATGTGAGCAGCTTTCTTCTCTCAACCGATGAAGGTCGGCCAGACCTGGATCTGCAGCTTCAGCGCCCAGATGAATGCAACGTAGCTGCCGATGGCCAGAACGGTGGCCAGGATCAGCACGGTGGGCAACTTGAACTCGTGGCCCGCGAGGCTGGCGATGATCACGAGCGCGTAGATCGCGATGATCATGCCCATGGCCGGCACGCCGATGCTCGGCAGGCCGCCCAGCAACACGCCGAAGGCGAGGTTGGCGCCCAGGATGAACACCACTTGCTTCCAGGCCCACTTGCCGATTTTTTCGCCATCGGTCGTTTCAACGGTGAGCCCGCTGAACATGATGCCCAGGCCGATCAGCGCCATCAGGATGCCCAGCATGAGCGGGAAGTAACCCGGACCCATGCGGGCGCCGCTGCCCACGCTGTAGGTGGTGGCGCCCCATGCGAACGCCACGCCCACGACGGTGAACATCAGTCCCGAGAAAAAGTCTTTCTGACTTTTGATTTTCACGAACAGTCTCCTCGAACAATTTCGATGCGGGATTGTCGAGTCAGCCTCCGGTCAGGCCGATGTGGATTCCACTAACCGAAGGACTAGGGATAACCCGAAATGACTCATGGGATCCCTTCAAGAAACACCGCGGAACCGGCTTTGCCGGGCCGCTGGTGTTGCCCCCGGCGAGGGGGTTGGCGTAGCGACACGAAGTGCGCGAAGCCTGGGGGAGGACCTATTCCAGCGGAGGCGTGGCGCTGAGCACTTCTTCGATGGTCGTCACGCCCTCGGCCACGCGCAGCGCGCCGGCCAGGCGCAGCGGCCGCATGCCGTCGATCACGGCCTGGCGTCGCAGGCCCGTGAGGTTGGGCTCCTTGGTGACCTGGTCCTTGAACGGCTCGGTCACGCTCAGCAGTTCGTACAGGCCCATGCGGCCCATGTAGCCGGTCATGCGGCAATCGACGCAGCCCACGGGCTTGTAGGCGCGCACGGGGCCGGTGATCTGCCACGGCTTGACGATGGCCTCGAGGCTCTCGCGCGTGACCGCGTCGTCGGGCTGCTTGCAATGCGGGCACAGCGTGCGCACGAGGCGCTGCGCGAGCACGCCCAGCATCACGGCGGTGATGAGGTACGAGGGCACGCCCAGTTCCATCATCCGCGTGATGGCGCTGGGCGCATCGTTGGTGTGCAGCGTGCTGAACACGAGGTGGCCGGTGAGCGCGGCCTGCACCGCCATCTCGGCGGTGGCGAGGTCGCGGATTTCGCCGACCATGATGATGTCCGGGTCCTGCCGCATCAGCGCGCGCAGGCCCTCGGTGAAGCCGAAGTCGAGCTGCGGCTGCACCTGCGTCTGGTTGAACGAAGGCTCGATCATTTCGATCGGGTCTTCGACCGTGCTCACGTTGACCTCTTCGGTCGCCACGCGCTTGAGCGTGGAGTACAGCGTGGTGGTCTTGCCCGAACCCGTGGGCCCGGTCACCAGGATGATGCCGTTGGGCCGCGTGACGAGCTGCTCCCAGCGCTGCGCGTCGTGCTGCGCGAAGCCCAGCGCGTCGAGGTCCTTCACCGCGGTGTCGGGGTCGAAGATGCGCATCACCATCTTCTCGCCGAAGGCGGTCGGCAAGGTCGACAGGCGCATTTCGATTTCGTCGCCGCGCATGTTGCGGGTCTTGATGCGGCCGTCGAGCGGGCGGCGTTTTTCGACCACGTCCATGCGGCCCAGCAGCTTGATGCGCGCGACCATCGCGTTCATCACGCCCATGGGCATCTGGTAGGCGGGGTGCAGGATGCCGTCGATGCGAAAACGGATCACGCCCTGCTCGCGGCGCGGCTCCAGGTGGATGTCGCTGGCGCGCTGGTCGAAGGCGTACTGCCACAGCCAGTCGACCACCTGCACCACACTCTGGTCATTCGCGTCGAGCTGCTTGGTGCTCTTGCCCAGCTCGACCAGTTGCTCGAAGCTCGCGCCGCCGGTGTTGCCGCCGGCCTTCTGCGCGGCGCGCACCGACTTGGCGAGCGCGAAGAACTCGGCCGTGTAGCGCTGGATGTCCGACGGGTTGGCCACCACGCGGCGCACGGTGCGCTTGGACTGGCGCTCGACCTCGGCGATCCAGTCGGTGAGGAAGGGCTCGGCCGTGGCCACCACCACCTCGTTCGGCAGCACCTGCACCGGCAGCACCTTGTGACGCTCGGCGTAGCCGGCGCTCATGGTGTCGGCCACCTTGCCCACATCGACCTTGAGCGGATCGATGCGCAAGTAGCTCAGGCCGGCGCGGCCGGCCAGCCACTGCGTGAGCGCCTCGAGGTCGAGCGGCTTGCCGTCGGCCTCGCGCGTCATGGCCACGTTGGCCAGGCGCACCAGCGGCGCCTGCCGGCTCTCGGCCTGAGCGCAGCGCGCGATGGTGCGCTTGGCCTCCATCGGCGAGATCACGCCGTCGGTGGCGAGCCATTCGATCAGGCGACGCAGGTCGAGCGGACCTTCGTGGCGGGCAGCAGAGGCGGAAGCGGCGGCGGGTACAGCGCTCATGAACCGGAGGTCAGGTGATCAGGTGGTGAGGGAAAGCGTCATCGGCTTGAACACCCGCAGCCATTTCGGCGCGGGCAGGCCCCAGCGAGTCTGGATGGTTTGGGCGCGCTCGGCAAGCACCTCGCGCTTCGGGCGCGACGCTGCGCGCTGGGCCAGCACCACCGTGTTGCCTTCGCGCGTCGGCTTGAAGGCCCAGACCGCGTCGGCGCCGAAAGCGGCGGCGATTTTCTCGAGGCTGCGCTCGTAGCTCGAGGAGCGGCCGAACAGGTTGACCGTCATGCAGCCGTCTTCGGTGAGCAGCGCGCGGCAGTCGGCATAGAAGTCCTCGCTGTCGAGCACCGGCGCGGCGGCCTCGTGGTCGTACAGGTCGACCTGCAGCGCGTCGACCGTGCCCTGCCATTCGGGCTTGCGGATTTCCTCGGCCGCGTCGGCGATCACCACGCGCAGCTTCAGGTCGTCGGCCGGCAGCTTGAACCAGCCGCGGCAGGCCGACACCACCTGCGGGTTCAGCTCGACCGCGGTGGTGCGCATGCGCAGCGTCTTGCGGCTGAACTTGGTGAGCGTGGCCGCGCCCAGGCCCAGCTGCATCGCGTGGCGGTTGCCCACGCCCTTGCTGTCGACGAACAGCAGCCAGGCCATCATGCGCTGCACGTACTCGAGCTCGATCTCGAAGGGCGCGTCGAGCTTCATCGAGCCCTGGACCCATTCGGTGCCCAGGTGCAGGTAGCGGATGTCGCCCCAGTCGGAAAAATTGACTTCGGGCAGGACGAGGGTTTTCTTGGAAAAAGCGGAAGAAGCCATCAGAGAAGGTGGTGGGCAACGAAGACCTCGCGCCAGGCCGCGAGCTTGCGCTCGAAGGACCACGACGCGTTGGCGGGGCTGGTGGAGGGCAACGAATACACCGGCACCCCAAGGGTGCGCGTGTGGCGTGCGTGCTTGAAGCTCTCGCCGCCGTTGTGGGCGATGGCGGCGAGCTTCGGCAGTTGCAGGCCGGCGATGTCGTTCACGACCGGCGAGCGGATCGCGGTGTCGAGGCTGCCCTCGCGCTCGCAGGCGCCGTACACGTCCCACACGCCGAGGCCGCGATCGAGCAGCCAGTCGCAGCGCGCGCGGTAGCTGTCTGCGCCCGTCGGAAGCAGGGGGTCGGGCCAGAGGGCTTGCAAGATCTTCCAGAACTGATTTTGGGGATGCGCATAGTACTGCTGCCGCTCGAGCGACTTGACGCCCGGGAAGCTGCCGAGGATGAGCACGCGTGTGTTCGGCGAGACGATGGGCGCGAGGCCGGTCAGCACCATGCCGGCACTGTCGGCAACGGTCGGGGACGGGACGGCGGTCGGTTTCATGGGCGGTATCTTGGCATTGCCGCGCGGTGTGCCCGAACGCCCATGAAAAAACCCGCCGAAGCGGGTTCTTTCGTCAAGCACGGGCCGAAGCCCGGTGCATGGAAGTTACGGCTTCTTGGCCGCTTCGTTCTCGGCCGTGCCCGGCACCTTCTCGCCGATCGCCTTGCCGGCGCTGCGCATGCCGTCGGCCGTCTTGTGGCCGGCCGTTTCCACCGCGTCGCCGGTCTTCACGGCCGCCTTCTTGGTGGCGGTGGTGGCCTTCTTGGTGGTGTTCTTGGTTGCGTTCCAAGCCTTCTTGGTGCCGCGCTCGGTGGCGTTGGCTGCCTTCTTGGTGCCGCTCTTGGTGGCATCCCAGGCCTTCTCGGCGCCGCTTTCGGTGGCGTTCACGGCCTTCTTGGTCGTGCTCTTGGTGGCGTCCCAGGCCTTCTCGGTGCCGCGTGCGGTCGCATCGACGGCGTCCTTGCCGGCTTCCTTCACCTTCTCGGTGGTCGTGGGCTCGGCCGCGGTGGTCTGCGCGATGGCCGACACACCGATGGAGGCCAGCGCCAGTGCGAGCGCGACGGGCAGGGTACGAACAAAAGATGTGGTCATGAAAGACTCCTTTTTTGAGTGAAGTGCGGAGTGACGACAGTGCCACTGGACAACCAACGTCACTTCGAACTTCAAGGATGACAGCAAAAAGGGCCCAACGACCTGCGCTGGCGCAACTCGGGAACTTGGCCTACGCGGCGGGCGGACGCCCCTCCGACACGTTCAGCAGACTTTGGAGCTTCGGCAGGGCTGCCACCGCATTGCGCGTGGTGTTTTCGGCCAGCGACGCGATGTCGATGCCCCGCAGCTGCGCGACCACTTCGGCGATGCGCGGCAGCTCGCCGGGCTCGTTGCGGCCCTGCGCTTCGCCCGCCCCGCGCTGCGCCTGCGTGCGGTACAGCCAGTGCGGCTGGATGTCGGGCGCGTCGGTTTCCATCACCAGCGCGTCCATCGGCAGGGTGGCCGCGAGGCGGCGCAGCTGCAGCGCGCGCTCGAAGGTCACGGCGCCGCCGAAGCCCAGCTTGAGGCCGATCTCGATGCAGGCCTGCGCCTGCTGCTCGCTGCCGTTGAATGCGTGGGCGATGCCGTGCCACGGCCGCCCTCCCGCGGTCTGGCGCAGATGCTTGAGCACCTTGTCGACCGAGCGCCGCACATGGATGAGCACGGGCAACCCGTGCTTGCGCGCCAGTTGCAACTGAGTGTGAAAGAAGCGTTCCTGTCTATCGGCGTCCAGGCCTTCGACGAAGTAGTCGAGCCCGATCTCGCCGACCGCCACCAGGCGCGGATCGTCGCGCCGCGCGTGCAGCTCGTCGTCGAGCGTCTGCAGGTCCGCATCGCTCGCCTGCCCCGTGCACAGCGGGTGGATGCCCAGCGCGTAGGCGTCGCCCTGCGCGTGCGCCAGCGCGCGCACGGTGGCGAAGTTGAAGGCCGCCACCGCCGGAATGACGCACAGCACTACGCCCTGCGCCGCCGCGCGGGCGCGGATGACGGGCATCTCGGCACCGAATTCGGGCGCATCGAGGTGACAGTGGGTATCGACAAACGCAGCCATCGCGCGATGATGCCCGAAGGGATGCACAGGCGCGGAAAGCGTGCTACTGTGAACTCCTTCACGCGTCCTTTTTTGCCGGAGGTGCTCCGATGCGCAGGCCCGCTTTCTACAGCCGCTCGCCCCGCACGCTGCCGCCGGCCGCAGCACCGGCGGCCGGGTCGCCGGCGGATGCCGCGGCTGTGGCCGAGGCCGACGCCGTGCAAGCCCCACCGCCTCGCGCACGCTGGCAGCCCGGCCGCCGCGCCTTCGCGCTGCTCACCGTCAGCTGCATCGCCATCGCCGCCGGCGGCGCCTTCTGGGCACCGCGCCAGGGCGCCAAGGCGCTCACGCAGAAAGACATCGACGCCGCCGTGCTGCGCACGCTGCAGACCGCCACCCTGCCCTCGCCCGCGGCCAAGGCCGCCGACATCGTGCGGCCCTCGGTGGTGCGCGTGGTCGGCTACGGCCCCGAGAAGGCCACGCCCGAAGCCAAGACCCAGAAGCGCGGCCGCAACATGGCCAAGGGCAAGCCGCCCGAAGCGCCCGCCGACGGCGGCACGCCGGGCGAGGTCGAGCGCGGCGTGGGCACGGGCGTGGTGATCGTCGACAAGGGCGTGATCCTCACCAACCTGCACGTGGTCGCCGGCGCCGAGAAGATCAAGGTCACCTTCGCCGACGGGCTCGAAGCGGTGGCCGTCATCACCGGCGTGCAGCCCGAGAACGACCTGGCGGTGCTGCAGGCCCAGAAGATCCCCGACGACCTGATCCCCGCCGTGATGCGCTCCACCGCCGACCTGCGCTCCGGCGACCAGGTGGCGGCCGTGGGCTTTCCGTTCGGTATCGGGCCTTCGGTGTCGGCCGGTGTGGTGTCGGGCCTGAAGCGCTCCTTCCGTTCGCCCGAGGGCAAGCAGGAGCTGGGTAACCTGATCCAGTTCGACGCCGCCGCCAACCCCGGCAACTCGGGCGGCCCGCTCATCAACATGGACGGCGAGGTGCTGGGCATCGTCACCGCCATCCTCAACCCGACGCAGCAGCGCACCTTCATCGGCATCGGCTTCGCGGTGCCGATCGAGAACGCCGCTTCGGCGGCCGGCTCGCCGCCTTTCTGATTTCTTCGAAAGCCCTTCGCATGAGCACAGAAAACCCGACCTCGTCGACCTTTGCAACCGCCCCCGCCACCGCCGAGCTGATGGAGCAGATCCTCTACGAGGTGAAGCGCGTGGTCGTGGGGCAGGACCGTTTTCTCGAGCGCGTGATGGTCGCGATGCTCGCGGGCGGGCACCTGCTGGTCGAGGGCGTGCCGGGGCTGGCCAAGACGCTCACCATCAAGACGCTGGCCGACACCGTGCGCGGCCAGTTCAAGCGCATCCAGTTCACGCCCGACCTGGTGCCGGCCGACCTCGTGGGCACGCGCATCTACAACCAGAAGACGGGCGAGTTCAGCACCTCGCTGGGCCCGGTGTTCGCCAACCTGCTTTTGGCCGACGAAATCAACCGCGCGCCAGCCAAGGTGCAGAGCGCGCTGCTCGAGGTGATGCAGGAGCGCCAGGTCACCATCGCCGGCGAGACGCACAAGGTGCCGCGCCCCTTTCTCGTGATGGCCACGCAGAACCCCATCGAGACCGAGGGCACCTACCCGCTGCCCGAGGCGCAGGTCGACCGCTTCATGATGAAGGTGATGGTCGACTACCCGAGCGACGAGGAAGAGTTCGTGATCGTGCAGCGCGTGATCGGCCCGCCCGTCTCGGCCACGCCGGTCGCCACCACCGAACAGCTGGCCGAGCTGCAGGCCGAGGCGCGGCGCGTGTACGTCGACCCCTCGCTGATCCAGTACGCCGTGAAGCTCGTGTCGGCCACGCGCACGCCCGAGAAGCACGGCCTGAAGGACCTGCGCCGCTTCATCACCTTCGGCGCCAGCCCGCGCGCCAGCATCAGCCTGACCGAAGGCGCGCGCGCCCTGGCGCTGCTGCGCGGCCGCAGCTACGCGCTGCCCGAAGACATGAGCGCACTGGTGCCCGACGTGCTGCGCCACCGCGTGACGCTGTCCTACGAAGGCCTGTCCGAAGGGCTCACGCCCGACGGGCTGATCGAGAAGATCATGAAGGCCGTTCCCGCTCCCCCCAAACCTCTGGAACATGAAAAGCTGGTGGCGTAAGGCCCCCGAGGCCGCGAACGACGACCGGCTCGCGATCGAAGCCGGCGGGGCCGAACGCGCGCTGCGCAGGCTCGAATGGACCGTGATCCGCCGCCTCGACGGCCTGCTGCAGGGCGACTACCGCACACTCATGCGCGGCACCGGCCTGGACCTGGCCGACCTGCGCGAGTACCAGCACCACGACGACGTGCGCCACATCGACTGGAACGTCACCGCGCGGCTGCAGACGCCGCACGTGCGCGTGTTCACCGAAGACCGCGAGATGGCCGCGTGGTTCGTGCTCGACCTGAGCCGCTCGGTCGATTTCGGCTCGGGCCTGAAAGCCAAGCGCGAGATCTCGGCCGGCTTCGTCGGCGTGCTCGCGCGGCTGCTCACGCGGCACGGCAACCGGGTCGGCGCACTGGTCTACGGCCGCGACCTCGAGGCCGTGATCCCGCCGCGCACCGGCCGCCGCCATGTGCTGCACCTGCTGCACGCGATGGAAAAGCGCGCGAACCAGGCCGAGGCCGCGCCCGCGCAGAAGGGCATGACGCGCCTGGCCGACCTGCTGACCTCCGCCGCTTCGCTCATGCCGCGCCGCTCCACCGTGTTCGTGGTGTCCGACTTTCTCAGCGAGCCCGGCTGGGAGCGCCCGCTGGGCCAGCTGGTGCAGCGGCACGAAGTGATTGCCGTGCGCCTGTTCGATCCGCTCGAGCTCGAGCTGCCCGACCTCGGCCTGGTGCCGCTGCGCGACGCCGAGACTGGCGAGCAGCTGTGGGTCGACACCCATGACGCGGGGTTCCGCAAACGCTTCGCGCGGCTGGCCGCCGAGCGCGAGACCACCCTGCGCGAGTCGCTGGCCCGGGCCGGCGTCGACGCCCTCGAACTCTCGACCAATGACGATCTGGTCGAAGCCATCGTGCGATTCGCGGACCTGCGCAAGCGCCGGGTCCGCGGCGTCGCGGCGGGTGGCGGGAAGGCGGTGGTGGCGGCATGACATTCCTCTGGCCTCAATTCCTCTGGCTGCTGGCGGCCTTGCCGCTGCTGGTGCTCCTGTATGTCTGGCTGATCCGCCGCAAGAAGAAGATGGCGGTGCGCTACGCCAGCCTGTCGATCGTGCGCGAGGCCATGGGCCCGGGCCAGAGCCTGCGGCGCCACATCCCGCCGCTGCTGTTCCTGGTGGCCATCACCGCGATGCTGGTGGCGGCGGCGCGGCCGATGGCGGTGGTGGTGCTGCCGTCGAACCAGCAGACCATCATCCTGGCGATGGACGTGTCGGGCAGCATGCGCGCGGCCGACGTGCAGCCCAACCGGCTGGTCGCGGCACAGGAGGCGGCCAAGAGCTTCATCAAGGACCTGCCGCGCCACGTGAAGGTGGGCATCGTCGCCTTCGCGGGCAGCGCGCAGGTAGCGCAGTTGCCCACCACCAACCACGACGACCTCGTGACGGCCATCGACAGCTTCCAGCTGCAGCGCGCCACGGCCACGGGCAACGCCATCGTGGTGTCGCTGGCCACGCTGTTCCCCGACGCGGGCATCGACATCTCGCAGTTCAGCGCGCCCAGCCGCCAGCGCGGCATCCCGATCGACCAGAACGAGAAGCAGCTCAAGGAATTCACGCCCGTGGCGCCCGGCTCGTTCACCTCGGCCGCGATCATCATGCTGACCGACGGCCAGCGCACCACCGGCGTCGACCCGCTGGACGCCGCCAAGGCCGCGGCCGACCGCGGCGTGCGCATCTACACGGTGGGCGTGGGCACGGTCGACGGCGAAACCATCGGCTTCGAAGGCTGGTCGATGCGCGTGCGGCTGGACGAAGAAACGCTCAAGGCCATCGCCAACAAGACCAGCGCCGAGTACTTCTACGCCGGCACCGCGAGCGACCTGAAGAAGGTCTACGAGACGCTGAGCTCCAAGCTCACCGTGGAGAAGAAGGAAACCGAGATCTCCGCACTGTTCGCCCTGGGCGCCGCGGTGCTCACGCTGCTGTCGGCGGGGCTGTCGCTGCTCTGGTTCAACCGGATTCTTTAGCGCTCTGCGAGGGTGGAGCGGGTGGCAGCTTCACCGCCCCCACGCCGCCCAGGAACAGGTCGGCCACGATCGGCGCGATGGCCGCGTGGTCGAGCCGGCCGCCGGGCTTCATCCAGGTGAACATCCAGTTGATCATGCCGAACAGCAGCATGGTCAGCGGCTTGGCGAGCTCGTCGCTCGGCGCGCCGGGGCGCAGCGCCGACACGGCGCGCGCAAAGCCGGCGACCACGGCGCGCTCCTGGTCGAGCACGCGCTCGCGGTCCTCGTCCTCGAGAAAGCGCACGTCGTCGGTCAGCACGCGGTGCGCGTCCTGCGCGCCGGCGTACTCCTCGACGATGCGATAGATGAAGCGGCGCAGCCGCTCCTCGTCGGTGGACGGCTGGGCCTCTTCCTCGGCCACCAGCGCCGCCAGCTTCGAGACGTGCGTCTCGGCGATGCTGATGAGCAGGCTGCTCTTGTCCTTGTAGTAGTGGTAGAGCGTGGCCTTCGACAGGTTGCAGGCCTCGGCGACCTGGTTCATCGAGGTCGCGGGGTAGCCGCGGCGGGCGAACAGCTGGGCGGCCTGCGCGAGGATCAGTTCGCGCTGGTCGTCGTAGGTGGCGGATCTTCCACGCGGCATCGGGTCTTCTTCCTGGGTTGTCTGTCGGTTGCTGGCGTGCAGCAGGCTCGATCTTGCATGAAGCCGCAGGGCTATCCGCGGCGGGTGGCGATCAGGGATTTCACGTCGGTGGCGGGCAGGCGCGGGCGGTCTTTTTCCACCTCGGCGAGCGGCGCCACCTCGTGCAGGCTGGCCAGGCTGCGCACCGTCAGCGCCTGGTAGGTCTGCGTGCCTTCGAGCTTCCAGGCGATCTCTTCGTCGCTGAGTTCGCGCCGCACCTTGGCCGGGATACCCGCCGCGAGCGAGCGCGCGGGCACCTTCATACCGGCGGGCACGAAGGCGCAGGCCGCGACGATGGCTTTCTCGCCCACCTCGGCCTCGTCCATCACCACCGCGTTCATGCCCACCAGCGCGTCGCGCCGCACGATGCAGCTGTGCAGGATCGCGCCGTGGCCGATGTGGCCGTTGACCTCCACCACCGTGTCGTTGTCGGGAAAGCCGTGGATGCAGCAGTGGTCCTGCACGTTGGAGCCCTCCTGCAAGACGATGCGGCCGAAGTCGCCGCGCAGGCTGGCGCAGGGGCCGACATAACAGTTGGGGCCGACGATCACGTCGCCGATCAGCACGGCCGTGGGATGCACGTAGGCGCTCGGGTCGACGACAGGAATCACGCCGTCGATGGAATAGCTGGGCATTCGGTCTCCTTGTTTTTTCGCAGGCCTCAGGGTTTGCCCTGAAGGCACCCCGCTTGTGCCGGAATCGAGGTCGATCCTAAAATCAACCGAACGGTCGGTCAATAGTGTTTACGCACCGAACCGTCCCCACAAAGGATGAAAGAGACACGCATGACTGAGCCTTTGGTACTCATCAGCGACAGCGGCGCCGTCCGCACGCTGAGCCTGAACCGCCCCGCGGCGCTCAACAGCTTCACGACCGGGCTGCACGCCGAGTTGCTGGCCGCGCTCGAAGCCGCTGCCGCCGACAGCAGCGTGCGCTGCGTGGTGCTCACCGGTGCCGGCCGCGCCTTCTGCGCGGGGCAGGACCTGGCCGACCCGTCGGTCGCGCCCGACCCCACGCCGGGTGCCGCGCCCAAGGACCTGGGCCACGTCATCTCCACCTACTACGGCCCGCTGGTCGGGCGCCTGCGCTCGATGCCGGTGCCCGTGGTTGCCGCCGTCAACGGCGTGGCGGCCGGCGCGGGCGCCAACCTCGCGCTGTGCTGCGACCTCGTCGTGGCCGGCCGCTCGGCCAGCTTCATCCAGGCCTTCACCAAGATCGGCCTCGTGCCCGACACCGGCGGCACCTGGCTGCTGCCGCGCCTCGTGGGCCCGGCGCGCGCGCTGGGCATCGCGATGCTGGGCGACAAGCTGCCCGCCGAGGAAGCCGCGCGCATCGGCCTCATCTGGCAGTGCGTGGACGACGCGGCCCTGGCCGACACCGCCGCCGCGCTGGCGGCGCGCCTGGCCGGCATGCCCACGCGCGCGCTGGTCGCCACCCGCGAAGCGATGGCCGCCGCGCAAAACCTCGACCTGGGCGCGGCACTTGCCGAAGAAGCGCGCATCCAACGCGAGATGGGCAATGCCGACGACTACCGCGAAGGTGTCGAGGCTTTCCGCGCCAAGCGCGCCCCGGTGTTCAAGGACCGCTGAGATGACCGACGCTTCCCGCACCCCGCAACAGACCGCCGAGTACGTGCGCGACGGCATGTTCGCGAACGACAACGCCAGCAAGGGCCTGGGCATGCGCATCGTGGAGGTCGGCCCCGGCCAGGCCACGCTCGAGATGCGCGTGCGCCCCGACATGCTCAACGGCCACGCCATCTGCCACGGCGGCTTCATGGCCACGCTGGCCGACTCCACCTTCGCCTTCGCCTGCAACTCGTACAACGAGCTGACCGTGGCCTCGGGCTTCGCCATCGACTTCCTCGCGCCGGCGCGCGAGGGCGACGTGCTCACCGCGCGCTGCTTCGAAGTCTCCAAGGCCGGGCGCACCGGCGTGTACGACACCGAAATCACCAACCAGCGCGGCGAGCGCATCGCGATGTTCCGCGGTCGCTCCTACACCGCCAAGGGCCGGCCGGCCGTCCCGGCCGCTTGAGGAGACACAACACCATGACCGTGAAACGCCCCGCCCCCGGCGACCTCGACCCGATCGAAACCGCCAGCCGCGACGAGATCGCCGCCCTGCAGCTCACGCGCCTGCGCGCCACGCTGCGCAACGCGTATGACAACGTGCCGCACTACCGCCAGGCCTTCGATGCCAAGGGCGTGCACCCCGACGACCTGAAGTCGCTGGCCGACCTGTCGAAATTCCCGTTCACGGTGAAGACCGACCTGCGCGACAACTACCCCTTCGGCATGTTCGCCGTGCCGCGCACGCAGGTGGCGCGCATCCACGCGTCGTCGGGCACCACCGGCAAGCCGACCGTGGTGGGCTACACCAAGAACGACATCGACACCTGGGCCGACCTGGTCGCGCGCTCGATCCGCGCAGCGGGCGGACGGCCCGGCGACATGATCCACGTCGCCTACGGCTACGGCCTCTTCACCGGCGGCCTCGGCGCGCACTACGGCGCCGAGCGCGCGGGCTGCACCGTCATCCCGATGTCGGGCGGCCAGACCGAGAAGCAGGTGCAGCTCATCCAGGACTTCAAGCCCGACATCATCATGGTCACGCCCAGCTACATGCAGGTGATCATCGAGCAGTTCGAGCGCCAGGGTCTCGATGCCAAAGACAGCTCGCTCAAGGTCGGCATCTTCGGCGCCGAGCCGTGGACCGAAGCCATGCGCCGCGACATCGAGACCCGTGCCGGCATCGATGCCGTCGACATCTACGGCCTCTCCGAAGTGATGGGCCCGGGCGTGGCCAGCGAATGCGTCGAGAGCAAGGACGGCCCGGTGATCTGGGAAGACCACTTCTACCCCGAGATCATCGACCCCGAAACGGGCGAGCTGAAGGCCGACGGCGAAGAAGGCGAACTGGTCTTCACCTCGCTGAGCAAGGAGGCCATGCCGATCGTGCGCTACCGCACGCGCGACCTCACGCGCCTGCTGCCGCCCACCTCGCGCGCGTTCCGCCGCATGGGCAAGATCGTCGGGCGCAGCGACGACATGATGATCATCCGCGGCGTGAACGTCTTCCCCACGCAGGTGGAAGAGATCGTGCTCGCGCACAGCGCCCTCACCGGCCTGTACCAGGTGCGCGTGAGCCGCGAAGGCCTGCTCGACCAGGTCGAGGTGCACTGCGAACTCACACCGCACGAAGCCGCCGCGGCCGACCGCAACGCCATCTCCGAGTGGGTGCAGCACCGCGTGAAGACGCTCATCGGCATCTCCACCCGCGTGGTCGTGCACGGCCCCGACGAAATGGAACGCACGCAGACCGGCAAGGCCCGGCGCGTCGTCGACACGCGCCCGCGCTGAGCGCCCGCGCCCCCACACACCGCACCGAAAGGACACGCACATGTACACCCAGGCCATGGACACGATGGGCAAGGACGCAGGCGACGGCAAGCAGAAGGCCGTGCGCTCCGCCGACGAGTTGCGTCTCGAGGAACGCTTCGACGCGCGCATCGACGCCGGCGACTTCATCGAGGCGAAAGACTGGATGCCCGAGCACTACCGCAAGACGCTGGTGCGCCAGATCAGCCAGCACGCGCATTCGGAAATCGTCGGCATGCTGCCCGAGGGCAACTGGATCAGCCGCGCACCCACGCTCAAGCGCAAGGCCATCCTGCTGGCCAAGGTGCAGGACGAAGGCGGCCACGGCCTGTACCTGTACGCCGCCGCCGAAACGCTGGGCACCTCGCGCGACCAGATGTTCGACGCGTTGCACACGGGCAAGGCCAAGTACAGCTCGATCTTCAACTACCCCACGCTCAGCTGGGCCGACATGGGCACCATCGGCTGGTTGGTCGACGGCGCGGCCATCATGAACCAGGTGCCGATCTGCCGCTGCTCGTACGCACCGTATGCGCGCGCCATGATCCGCATCTGCCGCGAGGAGAGCTTTCACCAGCGCCAGGGCTACGAGTCGCTGCTGACCATGATGACCCACGGCACCGACGCGCAAAAAGCCATGGTGCAGGACGCCGTCAACCGCTGGTGGTGGCCCTCGATCATGATGTTCGGCCCGCCCGACGACCAGTCGCCCAACTCGGCGCAGTCGATGCGCTGGGGCATCAAGCGCTTCAGCAACGACGAGCTGCGCCAGAAGTTCATCGACGCCACCGTCGAGCAGGCCGCGATCCTCGGTGTGACGCTGCCCGACCCCGACCTGAAGTGGAACGAAGAACGCCAGGCGCACGACTTCGGCGTCATCGACTGGAGCGAATTCTGGCGCGTGATCGCCGGCGACGGCCCCTGCAACCGCGAACGCCTGCAGGCCCGCGTGGACGCCTGGGACGACGGCGCCTGGGTGCGCGAAGCCGCGATGGCCCACGCCAACAAACAACCGATGAAGGAAGCAGCATGAGCACCGAAGTGAAGCAAGAGTGGCCCCTGTGGGAAGTGTTCGTGCGCAGCAAGGCCGGCCTGGACCACAAGCACTGCGGCAGCCTGCACGCGGCCGACCCCAAGATGGCGATCCAGATGGCGCGCGACGTCTACACGCGCCGCCAGGAAGGCAGCAGCATCTGGGTGGTGCGCTCCGACCAGATCGTGGCCAGCGACCCGGGCGACAAGGACATGTTCTTCGACCCGGCCGAAGACAAGGTGTACCGCCACCCCACCTTCTACGCGCTGCCCAAGTCCGTGGACCACATGTGAGCGAGCGGCACGCCATGCAAGCCTCGATCGAACTGAACCGCACGCCCGCCGTGCACTACCTGCTGCGCATCGGCGACACCTGCCTGGTGCTCGCGCAGCGCCTGGGCGAATGGTGCGGCCACGCACCGGTGCTCGAAGAAGACATCGCGATGGCCAACATCGCGCTCGACCTCGTCGGCCAGGCCCGCGCGGTGCTCACGCACGCCGGCCAGCTCGAGGGCGCCGGCCGCGCGCACGACGAAGACCAGCTCGCCTACCTGCGCGACGAGCGCGACTACTTCAACCTCACGCTGGTCGAGCTGCCGCGCGGCGACTTCGCCTTTGCCGTGCTGCGCAACACCATGGTCGCCACGCTGCTCAAGCTGCTGTGGCAACGCCTGGCCGCGTCGAGCGACGCCGAGGTGGCCGCCATCGCCGGCAAGGCACTGAAGGAAGCGCGCTACCACCAGCAGCACTCGGCCGACTGGGTCGTGCGCCTGGGCGACGGCACCGACGAATCGCGCCGCCGCACCGAGAAGGCGCTCAAGCAGCTGTGGCTCTACGTGCCCGAGCTGTTCGACAGCGACGACGTCGATGCGCAGGCCAGCGCCAGCGGCCTCGGCCCGGCCTGGAGCGAACTGCGCGAACCGTGGCTGGCCGAGATGCAGCAGGTGCTCGACGCCGCCGGCCTCGCCATGCCGAAGGAAGCCGCGTTCCGCAGCACCGGCAAGCACGGCGTGCACAGCGAGCACATGGGCTACATCCTGGCCGAGATGCAGCACCTGCAGCGCAGCTTCCCCGGGGGCGTGTGGTGACGAACGCCCTGGCGTCGCGCATTGATGCGGCGTGGGCCGTGCTCCATTCGGTGCCCGACCCCGAGGTGCCCGCCGTGTCGGTCTGCGACCTGGGCATCGTGCGCGAGGTGATCGAGCACGACGACGGCCTGGAGATCGTGCTCACGCCGACCTACTCCGGCTGCCCCGCGACCGAAGCCATCGAGCACGACGTGCTGGCCGCCATCGAGAACGCAGGCCTGGGCCGTGCGCGCGCCACGCTGCGCCGCGCACCCGCCTGGACCAGCGACTGGATCAGCGACGCAGGCCGCGACAAGCTCAAGACCTACGGCATCGCGCCGCCCGCGCACCTCACGCCCGAAATGGCGGCCAACACCGCCATGCCGATCAAGCTCTTCGGCCGCATGGCCGGCGAGCGCATCGCCTGCCCGCGCTGCGCCAGCGAGCGCACCGAGCGCCTCTCGGCCTTCGGCTCCACCGCCTGCAAGGCCCTGTACCGCTGCATGGCCTGCCGCGAACCCTTCGAACATTTCAAGCCTATCTGAGGCACGCCCACGATGAGCACCCTCTTCCACCCCCTGCGCGTGAAGGCCATCGAGCCCGACACGCACGAGGCCGTCATCGTCTCGTTCGAGGTGCCGCCCGCGCTGCGCGAAGTCTTCGGCTTCACGCAGGGCCAGTACCTCACGCTGCGCCATGACATCGACGGCCAGGACCTGCGCCGTTCCTATTCGATCTGCGCCGGCCTCGACGACGGCGAGCTGCGCGTCGGCGTGCGCAAGGTGCGCGGCGGCGTGTTCTCCAACTGGATCAACGCCCACCTGCAACCCGGCGACAGCCTGCAGGTGATGGCGCCGCAAGGCCGCTTCTTCGTGCCCATCGAGCCCGAGGCCGCGCGCCACCACGTCGGCATCGCCGGCGGCAGCGGCATCACGCCGATCCTGTCGATCATGAAGACCGTGCTGGCACGCGAGCCCAAGAGCCGCTTCACGCTGATCTACGGCAACCGCCAGCTGCAGTCCACGATGTTCAAGGAAGAGATCGAGGACCTGAAGAACCGCTACATGACGCGGCTCGTGCTGCAGCACGTGTTCTCCGACGAGCACACCGATTCGCCGCTGGGCTTCGGCGTGATGAACCGCGAGAAGATCGGCGAGTTCCTGGCCTCGGTGGTGCCCGCCGCGCAGATCGACCACGTGTACGTGTGCGGCCCGTTCCAGATGAACGACGAGGCCGAGGCCGCGCTGCTCGCCGCGGGCGTGCCCGAGGATCGCATCCACATCGAGCGCTTCGGCGTCGCGCTGCCTTCGGCCAGCCAGGTCGGCGCGGTGGTGCACGAGGCACAGCCGGGCGACGCCAAGCAGGCGCGCGTGACCATCGTGCGCGACGGCCTGCAGCGCGAGATCACCTACACCGAGGGCCAGCCCAGCATCCTCGATGCGGCGTCGGCGGCCGGACTCGAGGTGCCGTTCTCGTGCACCTCGGGCGTGTGCGGCACCTGCCGCGCGAAGTGCGTGGACGGGGAAGTCCGCATGGAAAGAAACTTCGCCCTCGACAAGAATGAGGTGGCCGCGGGATTCGTGCTGACCTGCCAGGCCCACCCCCTGACCGAACGCGTCACGCTGTCCTTCGACGAGCGTTGAACGCACGGCTTTTCCCTCGGCCTTTCCCCTTTCAACCCGGAGACAAACCAACCATGAAATTCTTCAAGCCCCTGCTGATCGCCGCCCTGTGCGCCACGGCCCTCTCGGCCTGGGCCGACGTCAATGTCGGCGTGACCATCTCGGCCACCGGGCCGGCGGCGTCGCTCGGCATCCCCGAGAAGAACACCATCGCGCTGATGCCCAAGACCATCGGCGGGCAGAAGATCAACTACATCGTGCTGGACGATGCCTCCGACACCACGGCCGCCGTGAACAACACGCGCAAGCTGATCGCCGAGAACAAGGTCGACGTGATCCTGGGCTCGACCACCACGCCGGCCTCGCTCGCGATGATCGACGTGGCCAGCGAGGCACAGACGCCGATGATCTCGGTGGCCGCCTCGGCCCGCATCATCGAGCCGATGGACGCCAAGAAGAAGTGGGTCTTCAAGACGCCGCAGAACGACATCATGATGTCGCTGGCCATCGCCGAGCACATGGCCGCCAACGGCGTGAAGACGGTCGGCTTTATCGGTTTCTCCGACGCGTACGGCGAAGGCTGGGCGCAGGAATTCGCGAAAGCCGCCGACCTGAAGAAGATCAAGATCGTGGCCAACGAACGCTATGCGCGCTCCGACACCTCGGTCACCGGCCAGGCACTGAAGCTCATGTCGGCCAAGCCCGACGCGGTGCTGGTCGCCGGCTCCGGCACGCCGGCCGCGCTGCCGCAGAAGACGCTCAAGGAGCGCGGCTACACCGGCAAGATGTACCAGACGCACGGCGTGGCCAACGCCGACTTCCTGCGCGTGGGCGGCAAGGACGTCGACGGCACCTTCCTGCCGGCCGGCCCCGTGCTCGTGGCCGACCAGCTGCCCGCCAGCAACCCGGTGAAGAAGTCTGCGCTCGCCTACGTCGCCGCCTATGAAGCCGCCTACGGCAAGGGCACGGTCTCGACCTTCGGCGCGCACGCCTGGGACGCGGGCCTGCTGATGAGCTCGGCCGTGCCGGTCGCGCTGAAGAAGGCCCAGCCGGGCACGCCCGAGTTCCGCGCTGCCCTGCGCGATGCGCTCGAGCAGACCAAGGACGTGTCGGGCGCGCACGGCGTGTTCAACATGACGGCTGCTGACCACCTGGGCCTGGACCAGCGCGCCCGCGTGATGGTCAAGATCGAAAACGGCGCCTGGAAGTACCAGCCTTAAGCCATCCAGGCTTCGCGCCCTGCGTGTCGCCTCTCCCACCCCCGACCGGGGGCAACACCTGAGGTCCGGCACAGCCGGTGCCTCGGTGTTCTTGATCTGAATCACGGGCCCCGCCCGAAGGTTTTCATATGGACTTGCAGATTGCCCTGTTGCTGGGGCAGGACGGCATCGTGAACGGCGCGGTCTACGGACTGATGGCGCTCGCGCTGGTGCTGGTGTTTTCGGTCACGCGCGTGATCTTCATTCCGCAGGGCGAGTTCGTCGCCTTCGGTGCGCTCTCGATGGCGGCGCTGCAGGGCGGGCGCACGCCGGCCACGCTGTGGCTGCTGGTGGCGTTGGGCGTCATGGCGCTGGCCGTGGAAGTGTGGCGCTGGAAGCGCGGCGCGACCATCGACTGGCGCTCGGCCTTCACCTGGTGCGTGGCCTTCCCGGCGATCGCCGCGGTGCTGGTGCTGGGCCTCAAGCCCACGTCGATGACGATGCAGGCGGTGACCACGCTGGTGCTGATCGCGCCGCTGGGCCCGCTGCTCTATCGCCTGGCGTACCGCCCGCTGGCCGATGCCACGGTGCTGATGCTGCTGATCGTCTCGGTCGCGCTGCACGGCGTGCTGGTCGGCCTGGGCCTGTTCTTCTTCGGTGCCGAAGGTTCGCGCACCACGCCGTTCTCGGACGTGCGCTTCGATATCGGCGGCATCCCCGTGAGCGGGCAGTCGCTCGTGGTGGTGGGCGTCACGCTGCTCTTGGTGATTGCGATGTTCTGGTTCTTCGGCCGCTCCATGGTCGGCAAGGCGCTGCGCGCCACCGCCATCAACCGCGTGGGCGCGCGGCTCTCGGGCATTCCCACCGAGCTGTCGGGCGACCTGAGCTTTGCGCTCGCGGCGCTCATCGGCGCGGTGTCGGGCCTGCTGATCGCACCGATCACCACGGTCTACTACGACACCGGTTTTCTCATCGGCCTGAAGGGCTTCGTGGCCGCCATCGTCGGCGGGCTCGCGAGCTACCCGCTGGCGCTCGCGGGCGCGTTGCTGGTCGGCCTGCTGGAGGCTTTCTCTTCGTTCTGGGCCAGCGCGTACAAGGAAGTGCTGGTGTTCACGTTGATCATTCCGGTGCTGTGGTGGCGTTCGCTGCGCAGCCACCACGTGGAGGACGAGGAATGAGCGCGCCGTCGACTTCATCTTCGCCCGCCACCGCCGCGCACGCGGGCCGTCCGCTGGTCACGCCGCGCACG
Source organism: Variovorax sp. GW821-FHT09D07 (assembly GCF_059416345.1). Lineage (NCBI taxonomy): Bacteria > Pseudomonadati > Pseudomonadota > Betaproteobacteria > Burkholderiales > Comamonadaceae > Variovorax > Variovorax sp. GW821-FHT09D07. The sequence continues at coordinate 37,700 of NZ_JBWKOY010000002.1, read as the reverse complement.
CTCACGCTGGCGTGCATCGTGGCGCTCGCGCTGGCCTGGGGCTGGCTGCCCGACTTCACCGTCGCGGTGCTCAGCAACATCGGCCTGTATGCGCTGGTGGCCGCCGGGCTGGTCATGCTGACCGGCGTGGGCGGCATGACCTCCTTCGGCCAGGCCGCGTTCGTCGGCATGGGCGCCTATGCCACCGCGTGGATCTGCACCTCGCCCACGGCCGCGGGCTGGCTGGGCGGCATCGCGGGTTCGGCGCTGGTGCCTTGGCTCGGCCTGCTGCTCGGCCTGGTGCTGACCTTCGCGCTGGCCTGGGCGCTCGGCGCGGTCACGCTCAAGCTGTCGGGCCACTACCTGCCGCTGTGCACCATCGCCTGGGGCCTGAGCCTGTACTTCCTGCTCGGCAACATGGAGTTCCTGGGCGGCCAGACCGGCATCACGGGCGTGCCGCCGCTGGTGGTGGCGGGCATCTCGCTGGCCTCGCCGCGCGCACTCGGCGTGGTGATCTGGGCCGTGCTGCTGCTGGCGCTGTGGGCGCTGCACAACCTGCTCGACTCGCGCGAAGGCCGCGCCATCCGCGCGCTCAAGGGCGGCCGGCTCATGGCCGAGTCGATGGGCGTCGACACGGCGCGCCACCGCATCAAGCTGTTCGTGCTGGCCGCGCTGCTGGCGGCGGTGTCGGGCTGGCTCTACGCGCACATGCAGCGCTTCGTGAACCCCACGCCCTTCAACCTGAACATCGGCATCGAGATGCTGTTCATGGCGGTGGTCGGCGGCGCAGGCCACCTGTGGGGCGCGGTGCTCGGCGCCACGCTGATCACGCTGCTCAAAGAGAAGCTGCAGGACATCCTGCCCGCGCTGCTGGGCACCAGCGGCAACTTCGAGGTGGTGGTGTTCGGCCTGCTGATGCTGTTCGTGCTGCAGCGCTTTGCCGACGGCCTGTGGCCCACGCTGGCGCGGCTCGTGAGCCGCTGGGTGCGGCCGGTGGCCAAGGCACCCGCCGCCAACGCAGCAGCACCGGCGGCGCAGCTCGCGCAGCGCGTGCTGCCGGCGGCGGGCACGATGCTGTTGCAGGCCGATGCGGTCAGCAAGCGCTTCGGCGGCCTCATCGCCAACAACGACATCTCGATGACGCTGAAGGCCGGCGAGATCCACGCGCTGATCGGCCCGAACGGTGCCGGCAAGAGCACCTTCTTCAACATGATCTCGGGCGTGGACGACCCCAGTTCGGGCCAAGTGCGGCTCGAAGGCGACGCCATGTCGGGCCGCCCCTCGCGCGCCTTCGCGGCGCGCGGCCTGGGCCGTACCTTCCAGCACGTGCGCCTGCTGGGCCAGCGCAGCGTGGTCGAGAACGTGGCGCTCGGCGCCCACCTGCGCGCCAAACGCGGCTGGCTCGCGGCGATGCTGCGGCTGGACCGCGCCGAAGAGGCCGCGCTGATGGCCGAAGCCCGCAAGCAGATCGAGCGCTGCGGCCTGGGCGCGCACGCCGACACACCGGCCGCCTCGCTCTCGCTGGGGCAGCAGCGTGTGGTCGAGATCGCACGCGCGCTCGCCGGCCAGCCCTCGGTGCTGCTGCTGGACGAACCCGCCGCCGGCCTGCGCCATCTTGAAAAGCGCGCGCTCTCCGAGCTGCTGGGCCAGCTGCGTGCCGAAGGCCTGGGCATCCTCGTGGTGGAGCACGACATGGAGTTCGTGATGAACCTCGCCGACCGCATCACCGTGCTCGAGTTCGGCACCGTGATCGCCACCGGCACGCCGGCCGAAGTGCAGGCCAACCCGCGCGTGCTCGAGGCCTACCTGGGCGGCGCCGACGACGAACTGCTGGAAGACGCCCGATGAGCCATCCCATTCTTCAACTGGAAGACTTCTGCGTCGCCTACCGCACTGTCGAGGCGGTGCACAGCGTGCGCCTGCACGTGAACGAAGGCGAGATCGTCACCGTGATCGGCCCCAACGGCGCCGGCAAGACCACGTTGCTGTGCGCGGCCATGGGCCTGCTGGTGTCGAGCGGCAAGCTGTCGCTCGATGGCGAGCGCATCGCACGCCCGGGCGTCGAGACCATGGTGGCGCGCGGCGTGGCGCTGGTGCCCGAGCGGCGCGAGCTGTTCGGCGAGATGTCGGTCGAAGACAACCTGCTGCTCGGCGGCTTCTACCAGTGGCGCAAGGGCCAGCGCGACCAGCGCGCGCGCATGGACGAGATCTTCGAGATCTTTCCGCGCCTGAAGGAGCGCCGTCCGCAGATGGCCTCCACGCTCTCCGGCGGCGAGCGCCAGATGCTGGCCATCGGCCGCGCGCTCATGGCGCGCCCGCGCCTGCTGATGCTCGACGAGCCTTCGCTGGGCCTGGCCCCGCTGGTGGTGCGCGAGGTGCTGCGCGTGGTGTCGCAGCTGCGCAAGCACGGCGTGTCGGTGCTGCTGGTGGAACAGAACGCCCGCGCCGCACTGCAGGTGGCCGACCGCGCCTATGTGCTCGAAATGGGCGCCGTGGCGCTCGAAGGCAATGCCGGCGATCTGCTGCACGACCAGCGAATCATCGATACCTACCTGGGCATCGGCAACAAGAAATGACCCCCGCGCAGCGCGCGCTCCGCGCCGCTGCGCCTTCCCTCTTCAAAGGACACGCGCCATGACCACCCTTCAAAGCTACATCGCCGGCCGCTGGATCGGCCAGGAAGCCGCGCAATCGCTGCGCAGCGCCGTCAACGGCCAGGCCGTGGCGAGCACGCACGCCGAGGCCATCGACTTCGCCGAGGCGCTGGCGCACGCGCGCCGCGTCGGCATCCCCGCGCTCATGAAGCTCGACTTCCAGCAGCGCGCCGAGCGCTTGAAGGCGCTGGCCAAATACCTGGCCGCGAACAAGGAAGCGCTGTATGCCGTGTCGGCCCACACGGGCGCCACGCGCGCCGACGGCTGGATCGACATCGAAGGCGGCGCCGGCACGCTGAGCGCCTACGCCAGCATTGGCACCAACGAACTGCCCTCGGGCAACCTCGTGCACGAAGGCCCGGCCTTCCCGCTGGGCAAGAAGGGCGGCTTCGCGGGCACGCACATCCTGGTGCCGCGCGGCGGCGTGGCGGTGCACATCAACGCCTTCAACTTCCCGGTGTGGGGCCTGCTCGAGAAGTTCGCGCCCAGCTTCCTGGCGGGCATGCCCTGCATCGGCAAGCCGGCCACGGCCACCAGCTACCTCACCGAGGCGCTGATGAAGCTCATCGTGCAGTCGGGCATCCTGCCCGAGGGCAGCCTGCAGCTCGTGATCGGCAGCACGGGCGACCTGCTCGACCGCCTCGAAGGCCCCGACGTGGTCACCTTCACCGGCTCGGCCGACACCGCCGCGAAGCTGCGCGTGAACGCGAACCTGGTGCGCCAGTCGATCCCGTTCAACGCCGAGGCCGACTCGCTGAACTGCGCGATCCTCGCGCCCGACGTGACGCCCGACGACGAAGAGTTCGATCTCTTCGTGAAGGAAGTGGCGCGCGAGATGACCATCAAGGCCGGCCAGAAATGCACGGCCATCCGCCGCGCGATCGTGCCGCGCCAGCACCTCGATGCGGTGGCCGAGAAGCTGCGCGCCCGCCTGGCCAAGACCGTCATCGGCGACCCCTCGCGCGAAGACGTGCGCATGGGCGCCCTCGCCTCGCGCGACCAGCAGGCCGACGTGGCCGAGCGCGTCGCCACGCTGCTGCAGGGCGCGGAGCTGGTGTACGGCGAACGCGACGGCTTCGCGCCCGTGGGCGACGGCGTGAGCGAAGGCGCGTTCTTCGCGCCCACGCTGCTCTTGAGCCGCAAGCCGCTCGAACACGATGCGGCGCACGACGTCGAGGCCTTCGGCCCCGTCAGCACGCTCATGCCCTACGACGGCATCGACGAAGCGCTGGCGCTGGCCGCGCGCGGCAAGGGCAGCCTCGTGGGCACGCTGGTCACGCGCGACCCGGCCATCGCCGCCAAAGCCATCCCGGTCGCTGCCGCCTGGCACGGCCGCCTGCTGGTGCTCGACCGCGAGGCCGCCGCCGAATCGACCGGCCACGGCTCGCCGCTGCCGGTGCTCAAGCACGGCGGCCCGGGCCGCGCGGGCGGCGGCGAAGAGCTCGGCGGCCTGCGCGCCGTGAAGCACTACCTGCAACGCGCCGCGCTGCAGGGCTCGCCCACCATGCTCGCGGCCGTGACCGGCGAGCACGTGCGCGGCGCCGCGCTGCACGAGAGCGAGGTGCACCCCTTCCGCCGCTACTTCGAGGAACTGCGCATCGGCGACTCGCTGCTCACGCACCGCCGCACGGTGGGCGAGGCCGACATCGTCGCCTTCGGCGGCATCTCGGGCGACTACTTCTACATGCACTTCGACGAAGAGGCGGCCAAGGCCTCGCCCTTCGGCAAGCGCATCGCGCACGGCTACTTCGTGCTGTCGGCGGCCGCGGGCTTGTTCGTGTCGCCCTCGCCCGGCCCGGTGCTGGCCAACTACGGCCTGGACACGCTGCGCTTCGTCAAGCCCGTGGGCATCGGCGACACCATCCAGGCGCGCCTGACCTGCAAGCGCAAGATCGACCGCAACAAGAAGGACGCGAGCGGCCAGGGCCAGGGCGTGGTGGCCTGGGACGTGGAGGTGACCAACCAGCTCGGCGAGCTGGTCGCGAGCTACGATATCCTGACGCTCGTCTCCAAGAAACCCACCACCACCTAAGCTCCACCTGATGTTCGATCTCACAGGCAAAGTCGCGCTCGTCACCGGCGGCAACGGCGGCATCGGTCTCGGCATGGCACAGGGCCTCGCCAAGGCCGGCGCCCGCGTCATCATCGCGGCGCGCAATGCGCAGAAGTCGGCCGCCGCGGTCGAATCGCTGAAGGCCCTGGGCAGCGACAGCTTCGCGCTCGCGCTCGACGTGACCGACGAAGCCTCGGTGCAGCAGGCCTTCGACGAGGTCGCCGCGCGCTGCGGCCGGCTCGACATCCTCGTGAACAACGCCGGCACCACGGTGCGCAAGCCGGTCGACCAGCTCGCGCTGGCCGAGTGGCACCAGGTGATGGACACCAACCTCACCAGCGCCTTCCTGTGCAGCCGCGCCGCGCACCCGCACCTCAAGAAGGCGGGCGGCGGCAAGATCATCAACATCGGCTCGATGATGTCGATCTTCGGCGCGCCCTACGCGCCGGCCTACGCCGCGAGCAAGGCCGGCATCGTGCAGCTCACCAAGTCGACCGCGCTCTCGTGGGCGGCCGACCAGATCCAGGTCAACGCCATCCTGCCGGGCTGGTTCGAGACCGAGCTGACCGACGGCGCGCGCACCCAGATCCCGGGCCTGTACGAGCGCGTGAAGGCGCGCGCCGCGGCCGGCCGCTGGGGCCAGCCTTCGGACATCGCAGGCGCCGCCGTGTTCCTGGCCAGCGCCGCCTCCGACTACGTGACCGGCACCGCCATCCCGGTCGACGGCGGGTTTTCGATCTCCGGCTGAGGCTTGCGGGCCGTGTAAATTCGGCCGCCATGCTCCTCTGGTTCCAGCTCTTTCTTTTCGTCGCCGGCACGGCCGCGCTGCTGTACGTGTCGCGCGGGCCGCTGAGCCAGCCCGGCTCGCACGGCTTCTACCGCTTCTTCGCGTGGGAATGCATGCTGGTGCTGATCGTGCTGAACCTGCCGGTGTGGCATGTCGATCCGCTCTCGTTCACGCAGTTGCTCTCGTGCGTGCTGCTGGCGCTGTCGATCTGGCTGCCGATCCACGCGGTGCGGCTGCTCAAGGCGCAGGGCAAGCCGAGCGAGGCGCGCAACGACGACCCGGCCCTGTACGGCTTTGAAAAGACCTCGGCGCTGGTGACCACCGGCGCCTTCCGCTACATCCGCCACCCGATGTACACGGCGCTGATGCTGCTGGCCTGGGGCGCGTTCCTCAAGCAGTTCACCTGGCTCACGCTGGCGCTGGTGCTGATGGCCACGCTGTTCCTGTTCCTGACGGCGCTGCGCGACGAGAAGGAATGCCTCGCGCATTTCGGCGACGACTACCGCGCGTACATGCGCGGCACGCGGCGCTTCATTCCTTTCGTGCTGTAGCGCCGGGCGCTTCGGGCGCGCCCTCTTCTTTCCTCGCGCCCCACCAGGCGGAAAGCACCAGCCCGCCCTTGCGCACCAGCAGCACCGCCATGACCACGAGCACGGCCCGCGACGCCACGTAGCCCGCGATACCGAGCACCGTGGACGGCAGCGGCTTGGACGCCCAGAAGATGACCCAGGTCGCCAGCCCGGCCATCGCCAGCCCGCCGACGACCAGCATCACGCCACCCACCATCCACGTGAGGATCGCCAGCCGCGCGGCCAGGCCGGTCAGGCGGTCGGCGCCGGGCCAGTCGCGCCAGGTCCACAGCGCGGCCAAGCCCAGCGACCCCATCATGGCCGCCAGCAGGCCCATGAGGCTGTAGCCGACGACGGTGATGATCTGGTTCAGGTCCGGCATGCAGGCTACGGCGCCAGGCGCGGCAGCGCCTTCGCATCGACCGCCTCGCCATCGACGATGAAGTGCCCGCCCGCCACATGGTGCAGCGTGCGCAGCTCGTCGTGTCCTTCGAAATGCCAGCGCCCTTCGGAGAACGCGCGCGCATCGGCCTGCGCCGCGATCACCTCGCCCAGGAACAGGTCGTAGCGCTGCTGGATCGGCGGCTCGGGCAGCAGCCGGCATTCGAGCCAAGCCGCGCAGCCCTCGAGCAGCGGCGTGCCGGTGGCGTCGCCCGCGAAGGTCGAGAGGCCGTAGGCGGCGAACTTGTCGCTGCCGTCGCGCTCGGCGATCTCGCGGCCCGAGCTGTTGCCCAGCGCCTCGGTCAGGTCGAGCTGCGCGCGCGTGGGCACCTGCAGCGCAAAGGTGCCCGCGCCTTCGAGCAGCACGCGCGTCCAGGTGCTCTTGTCGAGCACCACCGCCACCTTGGGCGGATCGAAGTCCAGCGGCATGGCCCAGGCCGCGGCCATGATGTTGCGCCGGCCGTCGTGCGCGGCGCTCACGAGGACGGTGGGTCCGTGGTTCAGGAGACGGTAGGCCTTGTTCAGCGGAACCGGCCGGCGGTGAGAGGCATTCATGCGCGTGGGGCTCGCGCAGGCGAGCCCGGAGGATGGCGGCCCGCCAGCCTACCAGCAGGCGCCGGGCGGCTCAAACGCGCGGTTGTTGCCCGTCACGCCGCGTAGGCGTCGCACAGCGCGAGGTACTCGTCGCCCGAAATCTCCAGCGCCGTCGCGCGGCGCAGCACGCGGGCCTTCGGCTTGGGCAGGTCGGTCTTGATCTGGATCTGCTTGCCGATGGGAATGCCCATGTAGTCCTGGTTGACCCAGGTGTTCTCGACGATGTTGTGCCACGGCAGCAGCAGGCCGTTCTCGAAGGTCAGGCCCTGGCGGCCGATGACGAAGGCGGGCGTTGCGATATTGGCCAGCGTGCGGATGCACTTGACCGCCAGCCACGCGGCCAGCAGGCCGAAGCCCGCCGCGATGAGGATGCCGATGTTCTTGTCCTGCGCGCGGATGCACAGCACGGCCAACACGACCGCCACCACCACCCAGAGCGTGGCACCGGCGATCAGCCGCGTGCGGGAGTAGAAGACGGGGCGGTCCTGGCGGGTTTTTTCCTGTTGGCTGGCGGAGCTGTAGATTTCCATTTTGTGAGTCGCTGTACTTTGGAGATTGAAGAAAGAAAAAGAAGGGCTCAGGCCGACGGCAGGCGTTGCATGAGGCAGCTCATCAGCACCGGCTCGTTGTCGATCTTCGAGCGATCGATCTTGCGGGTCTTGCCGTTGGCGACGATGAGCAGGTGCTCGTCGACGTCCATCGCTTCGGCATCGGACTGCGTGCGGATGGTGTCGATGCTCGACCACGCGATGAGCTGACCCTTGTGCACCAGCCCTTCGGCATTCAGTGCCAGCGCGCCGAAGGGCACGGTGTCGCCCGCATGCAGGCGCCGCTCCACGTCGTGTCGCAGCACCTCGCCGACGGCCTCTTCCACTTCGGCGACGAGCGCATACGGGTCGTCCCACAGGTCGAGCCGCAGGCGCAGCGTCTGGCCGTCGCGGGTGGTGAGCAGCAGGTGGTTGCGGTTGTGGCGATGGCGCAGCCGCGTCACGTCGGCGAAGGCAACGGTCTGCGTGCCCAGCTGCAGGCCGTGCGCGGTCAGCGTCAGCACCTGCGGGGTGCGCAGCCACGCGAAGAAGTCGCTGCCCTTCCAGCAGATCAGGTAGATCGCCGCCGGAATCGCCAGCACCAGCACGAAGAAGGCGCCCTTGTAGCGCACGAAGTCCGGCGTGATGAGGTACGGAAGGATGTAGATCTTGGCCGGCACCAGCACCATGGCGCAGAAGACATAGATCGCGGCCAGGCCGGCCAGCACACAGTAGAACGCGTAGCGCGGAAAGATGCGGTCGTGACGAAGGGGCATGTGAAGCAAGTACCCAATGCGTCGACAACGGGCGTGATGGCGTGGAGCTGAATTGCGCGCACGACCATACCAGCGGGAAGCGTCGCTCTCGAGGCTTCGCATGCGTTAACGCATCTTTTTTTTGAGCCGAGAACGCCCGCCGCGAAACCAGTTAACCGAGAAGATTTAAGTTTGATGCCTGCTTCGACACAAGCGCTGCTTAAGCATTCATGGCAACTCTGCAAGCAACGCGCGGTGTGCGATGCGCACCCGCGCAATCAGCGCTGCAACGTCGCCTGCCGCCTGAACTCGCTCGGGCTGCCGCCCGTGTGCGCGCGGAACACGCGGCTGAAGTGCGAGAGGTTGCCGAAGCCCGCGCCCAGCGCGATGTCGGTGATGGAGCGCGCGGCGTTCGCGGGGTCGATCAGGTCGCGGATGCTGGCCGCCAGCCGCTGGTGCTGGATGTAGCCGGTGAGCGTGTCGTCGTCGCCCGCGAAGGCCTGGTGCAGCAGGCGCTTGCTGCAACGCAGGGCCAGCGCCATACCGTCGATCGACAGCGCCGGGTCGCGCAGGTTCTGCGCCACGTGGCGGTGGATGCGGTCTTTCAGTGCCTCGCGCTGGGTCTGGGCGGTGCTGCGACCCGCCAGCTCCATGAGCGACAGGCGCACCAGCTGGATCAGCAGCTCGCCCGCGCCGCGCGCGGCGGCCTCGCTCATGTGGGGCAGCTCCAGGTAGGTGTTGCGCATGGTCTCCAGCGCCACGCGCGAGATGCCGCTGTCGCCGCCGATGCGCCGCGCCACGAGGTCGCCCAGCGGCAGCGCGGGCGAGGCGATCTGGTCTTTCGGCAGCATCACGATGAGGTGGTCGCTGCGCTCGGGGTTGGCCACGGTGTAGTCGAGCGTGGTGTCGTACAGCGTCCAGCCGCCCGCGCGCACCGCCGCCGCGCGCCCGCGCTGCGTGACCTCGGCCGAGCCCTGCCAGGGCGCGACGATCTTCAGGTAGGGCGCATCGCTCAGGCGCGCCATCTGCGGGGTGCGCAGCACGCGATGCCGGTTCGCCTCGAGCCGCGTGAGGATCACGTCGCCCGCGTGCGAGGACGCGAGGTGGCCGTCGAAATCGCTGTCGCCATACAGGTCGGAGCCGAGGCCGCCGAAGTGGCGCCACACCCACTCGCACCACAGCGGCCCGCGTTCCTTCGGCGGGATGGCGTCGGTGGACAGGAGCAGGGACGCGGTCATGGGGCGAAAGCAGTGAAGACGAAAGATTGCAGCACGGCAGCGGGATGCCGCGCATTGTGGAGTGCCCGCAAAGCCCTCGCCTTTGCGGGTTAACCACTAGGCGCCTGCACGCTGCGTCAAGTGCTTTGTGCGCGGCAGGCACAGCGGCAAAGGGCGTGCGTTTCTACGATCCCGGTCAGCGGGCGCATACCGACGCCCGGAAGGAGACCTCCATGCTTCACCCCACCCGCCGCCACTGGATCCAGGGCACGGCCACCGCGCTGGGCGCGGCCGCCGTCGCGCCGCAGCTGTTCGCGCAAAGCGCGCCCGTTCGCATCGGCTACGCCATCGCCCGCACCGGCCCCTGGGCCGCGGGCGCGCAGGTGAGCCAGGAACCCAACTACCTGCTGTGGGCCGAGCAGGTCAACGCCGCGGGCGGCCTGTCGGTGAAGGGCACGAAGCGGCCCATCGAGCTCATCGGCTACGACGACCGCAGCGAGACCGAGACCTGCGTGCGCACGTTTGAAAAGCTCATGGGCAGCGACAAGGTCGACCTCGTGCTGCCGCCCTGGGGGTCGGGTGCCAACTTCGCGGTCGCACCGCTGGCCAACCGCTTCGGCTACCCGCTGCTGGCGCCCACCGCCCTGTCGCGCAAGCTGATCGACATGCGCCTGCCCTTCTTCTTCTCGCTGCTGCAACAGCCCGACAAGATGATGGGCGCGCTGGTCGACATGCTGGTGGCGCAGAACGTGAAGACGATCACCATCGTCTACATGGACGACCTGTTCGGGCTGGAGAACTTCGCGGCACTGAACAACGCGCTGAAGAAGACGCAGATCCAGGTGCTCGACCGCAAGAGCTACCCGCTCGGCGTGAAAGACCTCGCGCCCGTGCTGCGCACCATGAAGGACCTGAACCCCGACGCCTTCATCGGCATCACCTACCCGCCGGACACCATCCTGGCGAGCCGGCAGGCGCGCGAGGTGGGCTTCAATCCGAAGTACTTCTACGCCTCGGTGGGCACTGCTTTCCAGCTCTACAAGAACGTGATGGCCGCCAACACCGAGGGCGTGATCGGCATGGGCTCGTGGAACGGCAAGACCAGCCCCGAGGCCAAGGCCTACTTCGATGCGCACACGAAGAAGTTCGGCAAGGAACCCGACCGCTGGGCCAGCGGCCATGCGTGGGCCGGCCTGCAGATCCTGCAGCAGGCGGTAGAAAAGGTGGGCCTCGATCGCAAGGCGCTGCGCGAGCAGATCGCGAAGAACGAGTTCAAGACCATCCTCGGGCCGATCCGCTTCGAGGGCAGCGAGAACGCGTCGATTCCCGGCACCGTGTCGCAGTGGCAGGGCAGCGACTTCGAAGTGGTGTGGCCCAAAGACCGCGCCACCGCGCAACTGATGCCGAAGCCGGCCTGGAAATAACAGCGTGTCGTTCTCTGGATGGGCCGAGCTCCTGGCCGGCGGATTGATCACGGGCGGCATCTACGCGCTGGTGGCCATCGGACTGAACCTGCAGTACGGGCTGATGCGCATCATGAACATCTCGCACGGCGAGTTTTTGATGCTCGGCGCCTTTCTCACCTGGTGGGCGCACACGGCGCTGGGCATCTCGCCGCTGGTGTTCATGCCGGTGGCCTTCGTGCTGCTGATGGCATTGGGCATGGCGGTGCACTGGTTGTGCTTCCGGCAGGTGGCGGCGCGCGCGCCGAACGTCGACGTGTTCGAGGCGCGCAGCCTGATGGTCGGCTTCGGCCTGATGTTCTTCGTGCAAAACACCGCCCTGCTTGTGTGGGGCGGCGACCTGCGCGGCTACGACTACCTGGCCGAACCGGTGCAGCTGGGCGAAATGCGCTTCACCGCCAACAAGCTCGTGCTGTTCGGCGTGGCGCTGGCGCTGAGCCTCGTGCTCATCGCGCTGCTCAAGCTCACGCTGCTGGGCAAGGCGGTGCGCGCGCTGATGCAGTCGCCCACCGGCGCGCAGCTGGTGGGCATCAACACCAGGCGGCTGCACCCGCTGATGTTCGGCATCGGCCTGGGCCTGTCCGGGGTGGCCGGTGCGCTGCTGTCGATGACCTACGAGATCTCGCCCTCGATGGGCGAGCCCTACACCGTGACGGCGCTGATCGTCATCACCCTCGGCGGCTTCGGCAGCATCGCGGGCAGCCTCGTCGGCGGCCTGCTGCTGGGCGTGGTCGAAGCGCTGGGCATGCACTACACGAGCCCCTCGCTCAAGATGCTGCTGTCGTACGCCGTGTTCATCGGCGTGCTGATCTGGCGGCCCAACGGACTGTTCTCCAGAAGATGAATTCCCTTTTTCAAAACAAACCGTGGTGGGTGCTTTGCATCGGCCTCGCGCTGGCGGCCGCCGTGCCGTGGGTCGCCAGCGAGTTCATCGCCTCGGTCGCGCTCGGCTGCCTGATGTACATCGCGCTGGCCACGAGCTGGTCGCTGTTCTGCGGTGCCACGCGCTACCTTTCGCTCGCCACTTCGGCCTTCTTCGGCCTGGGCGCGTATGCGAGCGCGACGCTGCTCGAGGTGCTGCCCTGGCCGCTGGTCATTGTGAGCGGCGCGGCCATCGCGAGCGCGGTGGCGGTGCTGATGGGTGCGGCCGTGCTGCACCTGCGCGGCACCTACTTCGCCGTGCTGACCTTCGGCATGACCGAGCTGATCCGCCATGCCGTCACCTTCGTGGAGAAGCAGGTCTCTGGCACCGTGGGCCGCGTGCTGACGGTGGTGCCGTCGAACGAGATGGTGTACCTCACGGTGCTGGCGATTGCGGGCGCGGCCATTGCCGCAGCGTTGCTCGTGAAGCGCAGCCGCTTCGGCCTGGCGCTGGCCGGCATCGGCGCCGACGAGCAGCGCGCGCAGACGCTGGGCGTGGACACGCGCCGCGTGAAGATCGCCGGCTTCGCACTCACCGCCGCCTTCGCCGGTGCGGTGGGCGCGGCGATGGCCGTGCGCTGGACCTACATCGAGCCTGCGGCCGTGTTCAGCCCCTTCATCGGTTTCCAGACCGTGCTGATCGCGATGATCGGCGGGGCCGTCAGCATCGGCGGGCCGGTGGCCGCGGCCATCGTGTTCAGCCTGCTGTCGGAGACGCTGCGGCTGCAGCTGCCCTACGGCTACATGATGGTGCTGGGACTGCTGCTGATCCTGTGCGTGATGTACCTGCCCAACGGCCTCGCGTCGCTGTGGCAACGCAAGGCGGCGGCATTGCGGAGGCATGCACCATGAAGGCCACGCCGCTTCTCGAAGCCCGCGACCTCACGGTGCGCTTCGGCGGGCTCACCGCCGTCGACGCCGTGAACGCCACGCTGCATGCGGGCGAGCTGGTCGGCATCATCGGCCCCAACGGCGCGGGCAAGACGACCTTCTTCAACGCGATCTCGGGCGTGGTCATGCCCACGTCGGGCCGGCTGCTGGTGGAAGGCGATGTCGACCTGACACGGCGCGGCCCGCACCTGTACGCCGCCCACGGCATCGCACGCACCTTCCAGACGCCGCGCGTGATGGCCGACATGACGCTCGAGGACAACGTGCGCTTCGGCATGCAGTTCGCGGGGCGGCGCCGCGCACCCATCGCGGGCCTGGGCAGCGCCGGCGAGATCCTCGACATGCTGGGCCTGGGCGGCCTTGCCACGCAGATCGCGGCCGACGTCACGCCCTCGCAGCAGCGGCTGCTCGAGATCGGCATGGCGCTGGGCACGCGGCCGCGCGTGCTGCTGCTGGACGAGGTGGCGGCCGGCCTCACCGAGGCCGAGGTCGATGCCATGGCGCGGCGCATCCGCCGCCTGCGCGACGACCACGGCCTCGCCGTCGTGTGGATCGAACATGCCGTGACCACGCTGCTGAAGTACGTCGAGCGCGTGCTGGTGCTGCACCAGGGCCGCAAGATCGCCGACGGCACGCCGGCCGAGGTCGTGCGCAATGCCGAGGTGATCGAGGCCTACCTGGGCGACGAGATGGAGGCCACGGCATGAGCGGCACGCAACTCACTGTGCGCGGTCTTGCGGCCGGCTACCACGGCTTCCAGGTCATCCAGGGCCTGGACCTCGACGTGACGCCCGGCGTCACCGTCGTGCTCGGGCCCAACGGCGCGGGCAAGACCACGCTGCTCAAGGCGCTCGCGGGGCTGCTGCCACGCACGGGCGAGGCGGTGCTCGACGGTGCGGCGCTGCCGTCCGCCGATGCCACCGCCTGCGTGCGGCGCGGCCTGGCACTGGTGGCCGAGGGCCGCCAGCTGTTCCCGCAGATGACCGTCACCGAGAACCTCGAACTCGGCGGCTGGCTCATTCCTGCGCGGCTGCGCGCCGAACGCCTCGCGCGCGCCTTCGACGACTTTCCGCGTTTGAAGGAACGCGCCACGCAGCTCGCCGGCACCATGAGCGGCGGCGAGCAGCAGATGGTCGCCGTGGCGCGCGCCCTGATGAGCGGGCCGCGCCTGCTGATGCTCGACGAGCCCTCGCTCGGCCTGGCGCCGCGCATGGTCGACGAGCTGCTCGCCATCGTGCGCCGCATCGCCGACCAGGGCGTGACCGTGCTGATGGTCGAGCAGAACGTGCGCAAGGCTTTGCAGGCCGCCGACCGCGGCTACGTGCTCGAACGCGGGCGCGTCGTCGCCTCGGGCGAAGCGCAGGCGCTGCTGCATTCCGACGCCGTGCGCCAGGCCTACCTGGGCGTGGCCTGAACACCCCTCTTCCTCTTTCTTTCTTGCAAAGGACACCCATGACCGACATCTCCATGCTCATCGACGGCGAACGCCGCGCGGCCACCGGCGGCGCCACCTTCGAGCGCCGCAACCCGCTGGACGGCGGCATCGCGACGCGCGCCCCTGCGGCCACGCCCGCCGACGCGGTCGCCGCCGTCGACGCCGCGCAGCGCGCCTTCGTCACCTGGTCGCAGACCGGCCCCAACGAGCGCCGCGCCTTGCTGCTCAAGGCCGCGCACGCGCTCGAAGCGCGCGCCGACGCCTTCGTGCAGGCCATGGCGCGCGAGACCGGCGCCTCGGCGCTGTGGGCCGGCTTCAACGTGCACCTGGCAGCCGGCATCCTCACCGAGGCCGCGTCGCTCACCACGCAGATCGCGGGTGAGGTCATTCCGTCCGACGTGCCCGGCAGCCTCGCCATGGGCGTGCGGCAGGCGGCCGGCGTGGTGCTGGGCATCGCGCCCTGGAATGCCCCCGTGATCCTGGCCACGCGCGCCATCGCCACGCCGCTGGCCTGCGGCAACACCGTCGTGCTCAAGGGCTCCGAACTGTGCCCCGAGACGCATGCCCTCATCATCGAAGCGCTGGCCGAAGCTGGCCTGCCCAAGGGCACCGTCAACTTCGTGACCAACGCGCCGGCCGACGCGGGCGCCGTGGTCGAGGCCATGATCGCGCACCCGGCGGTGCGGCGCGTCAACTTCACCGGCTCCACGCGCGTGGGCCGCCTCATCGCGCAGACCTGCGCCACGTACCTGAAACCTGCCGTGCTCGAACTCGGCGGCAAGGCGCCCTTCGTGGTGCTCGACGACGCCGACATCGACGCGGCCGTGGACGGTGCGATCTTCGGCGCCTTTGCCAACTCGGGCCAGATCTGCATGTCGACCGAACGCCTCGTGGTCGACAACGCCGTCGCCGACGAGTTCGTCTCGAAGTTCGCCGCCCGCGCACAGGCCTTGCCGCTCGGCGACCCGCGCGAAGGCCCGGTCGTGTTGGGCTCGGTCGTCGACATGAGCACCGTGACGCGCTGCAACGCGCTGATCGACGACGCCCTCGCCAAGGGCGCCGTGCTCGTGTGCGGCGGCAAGGCGCAGAACACGCTGATGCCCGCCACCGTGCTCGACCACGTCACGCCCGCGATGGCCATCTACCGCGAGGAATCGTTCGGGCCGGTGAAGGCGGTCGTGCGGGTGAACGGCGTGGAAGAGGCGGTGGCGGTGGCCAACGACAACGAGTTCGGCCTGTCGTCAGCGGTGTTCGGCCGCGACGTGGCGCGTGCGTGGAACGTGGCGCAGCGCATCGAGGCGGGGATCTGCCATGTCAACGGGCCGACGGTGCACGACGAGGCGCAGATGCCGTTCGGGGGGGTGAAGGCGTCGGGGTACGGGCGGTTTGGGGGGCGGGCGGGCGTCGAGGCGTTCACGGAGCTGCGGTGGATTACGGTGCAGACGACGGCGCGGCACTATCCGTTCTGACAGGCGCAGCAACGTCTGTCAGAACCGAGAGGATGCCCCGCGGGAAGACTCAGATGTCTTTCTTCCCATCCAACCGCTTGCCCCACCACGGTCGATTGAATTGGCTGAAGGTGGTCGCATAGCGGAACTCCTGGCGCTCCGGCAGCGGCGTGTGATTGGGCGGCGGCAGCACCACGATCGCGCGCGCGGAGCCAGGGTCTTGCGTGCTCACGTACATCACGGGGTGGTTGCGCCGATGGGCCGCATAGCTGGCCATCAGCAAAGAGAAACTGACGGTGTTGGCGCCCAGGTCTCCCAGCAGCGACACCATGTCCACGTTCTGTTCGACATCGTCGAAGTCATCGATATCGATCTTCAGGTCATGAAGGGCACGGGTGAGCAGAACCAGTCGTGCCGTCGCGTCCTTGGTGCCGCGTCCCGCGTCGCGCACCCAGGTCCCGATCTGCTTGGGTGCAATGCCTGCATTGGCAGCGGCTTGCTCAATCGCCGCGCGATAGGCCATGGATGCCTTGGTGTCGCCCTTGGCTTCAGGCTTCATGTCGTCGATCGACACTTGAGCGGGTGCATACCAGTTGACCAACGGCGTGCGACCAGTAGCGAAACCCGGATTGGCCAGCATCAGGAGGACCGCGGCTTCGTTGGGTTGCTCGTCCTTCGGCGCATTTGGCGCGTCGGCCGAAGCCATCCACATGCCCTTGCCAGGGACTTGGCGGATGTAGTCAAGAGAAGCCAGGAGGCCCGGCCAGCCATCGGCACTCGGAACCAGCGCAAGGTCGGGCTGAGACTCGCCTCCAAAGTACCCGTAGCCTGAGGTCCAGAAGTCGTTGACTTGCGCCGGCGTTGCGTAGCGCGGCTCAAAGCTCGAGACGATCTTCAGCCCGTTCATCTTGATCCCGTTCCAGAGGAAAAAGTGAAAACCGTCGTAGGTCGTTCGGTTGTAGTTGCTGACGGGAAGAGTGAACGCGGCGCAAGTTTCCCTGGTCAGGACATAGACGAAATGCGAGCGCTTTGTCGTGCCGCCGGTTCCGTCGACCGGGGCCCATACCTTCTTCGGGGGCACGCCCCGCGGTCCCGGATCAAGGAAGCCTGGCAGATTGAATGCCAGTGGATAGCCGCGTTGCGTCAGCGGCGAGATCAGGTTGGCTCCGATCAGTTGCGCCACAGGCTGAACGGCAACGGAGGCAGAAGGAAGCACGGATGCAGCGGCGACCGCCTCGCCCCCATTCTTGCGCCATCCCAGGGCGGAAAGTAGTCCCATCACGGCTCCCTTGGTCAGAAGTGTTCGACGTTGCTGCATGGAATGCCCTCAATACAGGAAGCCCAACGGAGGGCCTTCGCGTTCATCCTTGATTCCATCGGCGTAGGTTCGCATGTGCTCGATGTCGTAGTACTCATGAAGTGTTTTTTTGGATTTTTTCTTGTCTGGTTCGGTTGGGACTTCGTACTTTCCTTCTGCGTAGTACGAAAAGAAATTGTTGGGCTCCTGCTCCAACTTGTCCGGAATAAACCGCCAATGCGCAATCTTCCGGAACCTCACCCAATCCTCTGGACTCAGCCAGCAATTCCCCACCGCCACGTCATACGCAAGCACACACCGCGCATGCTCGGCATTGGTGAGGATGGTCGAGTGGTCCGTTGCGTTGGGGTTCTCGTTGATCATCCTCTGACGGTCTTTGTGTTCGTCTTCGTCTGTCTTGATATCGCCTTGCGCGCGGTGCATGCGAACGCGCGCATTGTGTTCATAGATCAGCTCGCCCTGACTTTGTGCATCGCCCTTGCCCTGCCCGCCATACAGCGTTCCAGTTTCGGGGTTCGCAGCATTCAGGGCATCGCGCGAACCGTCCTTGCCTTGGTCGAAGTCTCCGACGGTTCCGTAGCGAACGCTTTGCGGCATGACGGGCTTGCGCAAGTAAGGCGCAGAGACCGGCACGGCATAGCCCTTGTCCGGCATGGCGCTGGCACTGATGCCGCCCATGGCGCGGGTGATCACGTAGAACAGCGGTGACGCCAGCCACGACACCATCCGACTGGGCAAGGTCTGCGAGGGATTGAAGTCCAGCGAGTACTTCACATGCTCGGGCTCCGGCACCCAGAACTTCTTGGGGTCGTGGTTGTCCTCGTGATACCGGTAGGTGCGCCCCCAGGCCTTGTCGCCGACCTGCAGCGGCTTGCCATCGCGCCGGGCTTGGGCCCACACCCGCTGGAACATGGTGCCCGCCGGGCTCGGCTCCTTCGCACCTTCGGGCATGACTGTCGCGTCGACCTTCTTGAGGGTCGCAAGATCGAGGCCCTTCCAGCCGATGCCCTGAACCGGACTTGCCGAGATGACCTGGTCGTGCGGGTTGCAATAGAGAAAGATCTTTCCTCGGTTGTCCCGGTCCTTGGACAGGTCTTCCGGCGGGTCGACCCAGAAGGCACCCAGCTCCCACAGCGGCTTTCCGCTTTCCTTGTCCTTCAGGCCGAGCCAGGCATTGATCTCTTCGCGCTTCTGTTCCGCCGCGGCCCGGGCCTCGACCAACGCGATGAAATTCTTCAGGGTCGCGACGCGCGCCTCGGGCGTCACGGCGCCCTTCTTCCCGGCGTGGCTGCGTTGGCTCCGGTTGACGACCTTGTCCATGAAGTTGATCCCGGTCGAATAGGGCGGGTTGCACATGACATAGGTGTCGGCAATGGCCTTGCCACCCGATTCCTTGTCGTTGCTCCCCAGGAATGCAGCGCCCAGCGACACCATGTTGCCCTGGCTGTGGCAGACCACGGTGATCGGGCAGTCGGGTTGTGCCTTGCGGATGGCCTTGATGAGTTCCTTCAACCGGTGCGCCGCATGTGCGAAGTAGGCACGCGGAGGCGACGCGTAGATCTCGCGCCCTTCGACAGGCAGCATGTTGGTGTAGATCCACCAGAACGCGCGGTCGTTCAGCCCCAGCCCCCACATGTCGGCCAAGGTGGCCGTGCCGTTCTGAAACGGGCCACCGCCCCAGGCGTCGAACTCGTCGAGAAAGATGCGCTCCTGCCAATACTCGGCGTTGTCCTGTTCGTTGGTGCCGTCTTTCGCCGCAGCCTTGAAGCCCCAGCGAAAACGGATCACCGGCGAGCGTGCCTCGCTGCTTTCGTCGATGTACGACTTCGTGCTGAGACTCTGGTCCAGTCTGCCATCGGGTTGAACCTCGGGCTTGTATCGCACGGCCGCCAGCGTCGAGCTGGCAGCCGCGCCCTCGACCCAGCCCAGGCGCTCCATCAGGCCCTGGCACAACCCCGCCTCGGTCTGCTCGTACCACTCGCCCGTGGAATTCACGCCGTGCACGAGGATGATCACACCCGGAATCGGTGACTTGGCCAGCAACTCCTGTCGCGGGTCGAAGCTCTTTCCGGTCGACACGCGATCGTCGTTGGCGAGCACGTAGTTCTCTGCACTGACCGGCGCTCCCTGCGCAGGCGCTGCGTTTGTCGATTTGTCTGTCATGCGTGTCGTGTCCGGAGGAATTCGATCTTCATCGTCTCGAAGCCATCGAAATCGGTGATCGCGGTTTCGCCCTTGTCGTTGGAAACCCCTTCAATGACCAGGCCGTTGGCACGGGTGATCCTGTACCTTTGTTTCGGTATGGGATGACCATCGATCTCGCGCACGAGAACAAAGGAGCGATGGCTGCCGCCCGACTTCGGAAAAGCTGGCAGGTCTGCCCCCAGGCTCGTCGGCCCAGCCAACTTCCGCTGCACCGAGTGATAAGTGATCTTCCCCGGACACTCGAACGTGATGTCCCCATCCTGCAGCGTGATCGACGCGCCCTGCGCCGTCGCGATGCGGATCTTCTTCTTGGCCGCGAACTCCACCGTCTGGTCGGTGCTGGCGATCTTCAGCGCTTCCTTGGCCTGCACGCGCAGTTCGTCGTGCTGCGCCTGGAAGTCCAGGTCGTCGTTGCCCGCGATGACCGACAGGCCCGTGTCCGCATCGGCCTTCTGCGCCCCGGCCAGCACGCCGATGGCCTGGCCGCTGTGCACGCGCAGCACGTCGGCCAGCGCCAGGTTGATGTCGCCGCCGCTGGCCAGCGTGGCGGTCTCGCCGCTGACGACCTGCAGCTGCTGGCCTGCCACCATCGCCAGCCCGCCGCGCGCGGCCAGTGCGATCACGGCATCGCTCGTGTGCGGCACCTTGCCTTCGCCCGTGGCGATGGCCTTGTCTGCGGCATCGGCGTAGGCGGCATCGAGCGCATCGGCCGCCACCATGCCGCTGGTGGTGCGCTCCATCGCGGCGTACGGGGCGCGTTCCCTGTCCAGCTGCGATTCGTCGGCCTTGCCGGCTCCGATGTGCCCGGCCAGCTGCACGGTCTCGTGGGTCCTGGCCGCATCGCTCAGAGCCTGACC
Organism: Variovorax sp. GW821-FHT09D07; assembly: GCF_059416345.1. Classification (NCBI taxonomy): domain Bacteria; kingdom Pseudomonadati; phylum Pseudomonadota; class Betaproteobacteria; order Burkholderiales; family Comamonadaceae; genus Variovorax; species Variovorax sp. GW821-FHT09D07. The sequence goes on along the minus strand of NZ_JBWKOY010000002.1, from coordinate 17,586 downwards.
CAGCTGCTGCACCTGCTTGAGCAGCGCCATGCCGGCGGCGAAGTCGCCCACGGGCTCCAGCTTCTGGCCGCCTGCGCCGTGGTAGGTGCTCAGCAAGACGCCCTTGCCGCCGCGCAGGGCGGCATAGCCGTCGGTGCGCAGCTCCAGCCCCTGGCCTCGGAAGCTGCCGCGGAAGTTGTCGGCCTGGTGGATGAGGTGGCCCAGGTTCAGCTGGCTGTGGGCGGTGCTGGCGTGCAGCTGCACACGCAGCTGCTGGTTCGAATCGTCGAACACCAGCTGGCTGAAGCCCTCGCCGCCGAACTCCTTGGTCTTGAAGCCGCTCAGGGCCGCGGCATTGCGGTGGCCCTTGTCGTCGGCGCTGGCGCCATGCCAGGGTGGGGCATGGCCCGCAGCCAGGTTGGCCTGAGCGCTGGGCGAGGCGTTGCTGGCCTGGGCGAAGACGTCGTTGCTGTCGTTGCTGCCCTGTTCGCTGTTCTCACCGGCGCGCGATGCGCCGCCGGGCGTGGGGGCGATGCCGCCGTCGCCGCGGCCGTTGTACAGCGCCCCGACGATGACGGGCTGGTCCACATCCAGGTCGACGAACTTGACCAGCACTTCCTGGCCGATGCGCGGCAGCCACTGCCAGCCCATGCCGGGGCCGGCCTGGCGCTGGGCCACGCGGATCCAGCGGGTGCTGCGGTTGTCCTGGGCGTTGTCACCGTTGCTGTTGTCGCTGGCGTTGTTCTGCCAGTGGAAGCGCACGCGCACGTCGCCGCGGTCGTTGCAGTACAGCTCGTCGGCGCCATTGGGCGAGGTCTCGCCAGCGGGGCCGACCACGATGGCGCTGTGCACGCCGCTGGCCGTGGGCCTGGCGTGCAGGCGGGCACCGTCGGCCGCCGCCAGGGCCGGGCGCCAGGGGCGAGGGGCGTGCACGCCGGAGAAGCTGTTGGCGTAGCCCTGGGCCTGCGCGGTGGCCAGGCTCTGGGGCTGCGGGTAGAGGTTGTTGTCGTTGCTCGTTGCCACTGCTGCAGACACCAGCCCGAACACATCGGCCTCGGCCGTCACGGGAGCGCAGGGCTGGTCGAACACCAGGTGTTCCGTCAGCGCACCCAGCTGCGCCGCAATCGACGCGGCCGTGTCCTTGGGCAGGTTGTTGATGCCCACGTGTTCGACGGTGTCCAGCAGCAGCGCAGGCCTGGCCTGCAAGCCCAGCGCGGGCGCGTCGTCGATCTCGAGGCGCGTGCCCGCGCGCAAGGTGCGCACGGTGCTGTGGCCCAGCATCAGGTCGGCGCGGCATTCGGCCGCTTCCATCATCAATGCCGCGTAGCGCTCGACGGTGCGGTTGGTGTCCCAGCCGCGGCTGCGGTCGTTCAGGCCGAGCACGTCGTCGTATTCCAGGCGCGGGGCGTTCTTGCCGCCGACCGGAAAGCGCGCCGGGGCGCTGCCTGTGAGCTGGCGCTTGCCGTCGACGTTCCAGGCGCTCAGGTGCACCTGGGCCACCGACTGGCGCATGCGGCGCACCAAGGCCTGCACGGCGTCGCTGCGCTCCTGGGAGCTCTTGCGGTGAAAGCGAACGGGCGAGCCCGCATCGGCGGGCTGGGTGTCGTTCGACGCAAAGATCACGAGCTTGTGGCCGGTCGGGGCCTGGGCGTCTTCCTCGATGCGCCAGGCCAGGCCTTCTTCGGCCAGCAGGCGCGAGAAGAAGTCGTAGTCGCTCTCGCGGTACTGGGTGCAGTAGGTGCGAACGGGGGCGTCGGCCAGGAAGCTGTTCACTTCGGAGGAGAAGGCCCAGCTGCCGGCCTCGGCGTACGGGGCGAGCACGCGCTCGATGATGTCTGCCACGCTGCGCTGCTGGAAGACCTGGCTGCGGCCCTGCTGGGTGGCCAGCCAGAGCCAGGGTACGAGCGTGAGGCGGTAGCGCGCCAGGCCGCCGTCGGCGCCGAGTGACTCGACGGCGCGGATCAGGCCGGTGCGTCGGCCCACGGAGCCGTCGGCCAGCACAGTGACCAGTGTCAGCGGTTGATCGATCAGCGATGAAAGCGCCAGGTCCGCGCGCAAACTCAGGCACACGATGCGCAGCTCGAACAGCTGTGACACCGCCTCGCGTTGCACCCAGCCCTCCACGCGCAGGGCGTCGATGCTCTCGCGTGCGGCAGACGACGACGATGAAGCAGCACTCGGCGCTTCGAGGCGATACAGCCGCGCCGTCTGGCTCAGCTCGGCCCACAGGGCACTGCGGTCAGCGGATGGTGACGACGAACGCATGCGCAAGGGCACGCTGCCGTGGTTGGACATGAAACTCCCCGAACTTATTTTTCTTCCCCGCGTTGCGCGGGGTGGCATGCGTCCGATTGTCGGAGTCCCGGTGGCCCGAGCGTAAGTACCTGAAAGTAGCACCCGGCGATGCAGGACGGCGCCTCAGTCCGGCAAATGCACGCCGCTGTCCCGGCGCCCTTCTTCCTCTGCCGCCACCAGTCGCAACCCGGCGCGCACGCGCGCCAGCGTCTCGTTCTCGCGCTGCGGCGCATACACGGCGTGGGCCGAGTGCGAGAACTCCGGCGCGCCCTCCACCATCCGCAGCCGGCCGTCGGCCAGGAAGGGCCGCGCGACGCCGATGCGGAAGTAGCCCGCGCCGCCCACGGCGAGCAGGTAGGTGAGCGCCAGCGGCCCGAGCGAGATCGACACCGGCGCATGGGCCAGCTCCGGAAACGCGGCCTCATGGTTGGCCGCGAAGGCCGGGCCCCAGTCGACCGACACGTAGCGCGTGCGGTCGAGCCGGCCTTCGGGGTCGGTGGTGACCATCACCAGCCGCTCCTCGGCCAGCAGCTCGGCCACGAGGCCGGGGCGCTGCGGCGGGTTGTAGAGCACGGCCAGGTCGAGCGCGCCGCCCTGCACGGCGTCGAGCAGGCGCTGCGCGCTGTCGACCTCGGCGCGCAGCGCGATCTCGGGGCAGACGCGGTGCATCCAGATCAGCCAGTCGGCCAGCAGCGGATGCCACAGGCTGGGCTCGCTGCCCACGCTCACGCCCTCCTCGATCCCCGGCGGCAGCGCCACATGCTGGCGTGCGCGCTCCCACACCTGCACCAGCGTGGTCGCGTGGGCCACGAAGCGCTCGCCCGACGTGGTGAGCCGCGCGCCGGCCTTGTTGCGCACGAACAGACGCCGTCCGAGCTGGTCTTCGAGCAGGCGGATGCGCGCGCTGACGGCGGTCTGCGTCAGGTGCAGCCGCTCGGCCGCGGCCACGAAGCTGCCGGTGGCCGCGACTTCGAGAAAGGTCCGGGCGAGGCCGATGTCCATCGGATTCATATTAGTTTTTTTGCACTCATTTGCAATGAACATTCATTGGCTTGGGGAGAAGCATCGGTTCACCATGAGCGCACGACTTCAGGAGCCCCGCCCCATGCGTCCCCTGCCGCCCATGCCCCACGCCTGCCCACCTGACGATGCCGCTGCGCCCTTCGCTGACACGCCCGCCGCGCTGCGCGCGCAGGGGCTGCGCTTTCCCGAGCGGGTGGAGGTGTCCTCGCCGGTCTGCTACGCCGACGAACTGGACGCGGCCTACCGCGAAGCCGGCGACCGCGACGCACTGCTCGCCGCGCTGAACGAACTGCTCGAAGCCGAGCGCGCCGGCGCGCGCATCACGCTGCGCAGCGCCGCCGAGACCGCCGACCCCGCGCTGCAGCGCCTGGTGACCGACATCCACCGCGACGAGGTGCGCTGGTGCGGCGTGCTGATCGACGCGATCCAGTCGCTGGCCGCCACGCCCAGCACGCGCACCGGCGCCTTCTACGAGCGCGCGATGGCAGTGCCGGAACTGGGCGCGCGCCTGGCGCTGCTCAACCGCGGCCAGGGCTGGGTGGTGCGCAAGCTGCAGGCGCTGCTGCCGCGCATCGTCGACGCGCACATCCACGGCGAGCTGACGGCCATGCTGGTGTCGCACCAGCAGAACATCGCGCGCGTGAGCGCGCAACAGGCCCCGCACGGGCCGCAGGAAGGCGCCTGAGAAAGTTGCAACACGGCGCGGGGATGCGCCATCCAATGGGCAGAAGGAACTCATCGCATGCCGCCCACCGCCCTGCCCCTGACAGCCGATGCCGACGCGAACGCGCCCGACGCCGACCTGGCCGCACGCGCCGCGCAGGGCGACACGCAGGCCTTCGCGCGCATCATGCGGCGCCACAACCAGCTGCTGTTTCGCACCGCGCGCAGCATCCTGCACAGCGACGCCGACACCGAAGACGCGCTGCAGGACGCCTACCTGCGCGCCTGGCGCGCCATCGGCGGCTTCCGTGACGAAGCAAAGCTCTCGACCTGGCTGGTGCGCATCGTCATCAACGAGGCGCTGGGCCGCCTGCGCCGCCGCGGCGCGCAGGTGATTCCGCTCGACGGCGGCGTGGCTTCGGAGGATGACGACGACGCCCCCGACACCCAGCTCGCCGACGACCCCGACCGCCAACCGGAGCGCCTCGCCATGCGGGAAGACCTTCGCCGACTCATGGAGCGCCGCATCGACCGGCTGCCCGACGCCTACCGCACCGTGTTCGTGCTGCGCGCGGTGCAGGAACTCAGCGTCGGCGAAACCGCCGAGGCGCTGCAGCTGCCCGAGGCCACGGTGCGGTTGCGCTTCTTCCGCGCCCGCAGCCTGCTGCGCGAGAGCCTGTCGCGCGACATCGACCTGGCGACGGGCGACGCCTTCGCGTTCGACGGCACGCGCTGCGACCGCATCGTGGCGCGCGTGCTGGCGGCACTGCCCTGATGCTTTCCCACAACCACCACCCCGAGGAGACCTCGCCATGTCCTTTTTCCTGATGCCCACCCCGGCCGCCGCGCGGCGTGCCTTTCTCGGCCACTCCGGCCTGATGCTGTCGGGCGCCGCCGTGGCGCTGCTGGCGGGGCGCGACGCGCTCGCCGCGAAGAGCGGCGGTGCCACCGGCAACGACGTGCAGATCCTCAACACCGCGCTCGGCGCCGAGCTCGAAGCGATCGCGGCCTACCAGCTCGGTGCGGAAAGCAAGCTGCTCGAGAAGCCCGTGCTCGACCTCGCCGTGACCTTCCAGGGCCACCACAAGGAGCATGCGGACCTGCTGGCCAAGACCATCTCCAAGCTCGGCGGCAAGGCCGTCGCGGCCAAGGCGCGCTACGACTTCCCGGTGGAACAGCTCAAGTCGCAGGCCGACGTGCTGCGCTTTGCGGCCAAGCTTGAGCAAGGTGCCGTGAGCGCCTACCTGGGCGCGGTGCCGTTGTTCGGCAACCGCGAGCTGTCGAAGGCCGCGGCCAGCATCCTCGGCGACGAGGCGATGCACTGGGCCGTGCTGCGCCAGGCGCTCGGCGAGGCGCCGGTGCCTTCGGCGTTCGTGTCGTGAGCCGTGCGGCGCGTGGGCTCGCAGCGGGCCTGCTGGCCGCATGGGCCTGTGCGAATGCCGCAACGCCCGACGCGGTGCGCGGCGAGCAGGTCTACGCGCGCTGCCAGGCCTGCCACGCGCTGGCCACCGACCGGGTCGGGCCGCGCCACTGCGGCCTGTTCGGCCGGCTCGCCGGCAGCGTGCCGGGCTTCGCGTACTCGGAGGCGATGAAGAAGTCGCGCATCGTGTGGAACGACAAGACACTCGACCGCTTCCTCAGCGCCCCGCTCGCGATGGTGCCGGGCAGCAGCATGACCTACGACGGCGTGCCCGACCCGCGGGACCGCGCCGACCTGCTCGCCTACCTGCGGCAGGCGAACGACACGCCGGCCTGCGCGGCGCTGGCGCGGCCTACGCCGCGCTGACTGCGGGCGTGAAAGCGCCCGCGATCTCGCGCGTCACGCGCAGGAAAGCTTCCATCTCACCCACCGTGTGGCAGTGCAGCGGCGACACGCGCACGGTGCCTTCGAGCCCGAAGGATTCGAGCATCCGCTTCGAGTAGATGCTGCTGGCCACGCGCTCGTACACGGTGACGCCGCGCTGGCCGTACTCGACCACGGCCTGCGTGCAATCCAGGCCATCGAAGCCGATGCCCAGGATCAGGTCGCGCTGCGTGAGGTCTTCATGGTCGAGGAACACCTGCACGCCGTCGAGCGCGCGCAGGCCCGGCGTCTGCGCGGTACCGTCGAGCAGCGTCGCCAGCAGCGCGCGCTCGTGCAGCTCGATGCGCTCGATGCCCGCCACGAAGCGCGCCCGGCGGTCGGTCGCATCGGTGAAGTGGCCGCCGAGCCAGCCCACGTAGTCGACGATTTCGGTGAGCACCGCGAACTGCCACGGCGCCGAGCTGCCCAGCTCCCAGTGGCCGGGCTTCTTGCCGGCCAGCTTGTGGTGCGGCAGCGCGGCCGCGCGCTCCGACATCCACGAGAAGCCCGAGCCGCGGCAGCCGAAAAACTTGTAGGGCGCGAGGTTGATGCCGTCCACCGGCGTCTGCTGCAGGTCGATGACGCCGTGCGGCGCGTGCTGCACGGCATCGACGAGGATGTACAGGTCGGGCTTGATCTCGCGCGCGCGCCGCACGATGGCCGCCATGTCGAGCTTGGCGCCCGAGATGTTCGACGCATGGATCACGTTGAGCACGCAGGTGTTCTCGTCGACCAGCCCCACGATGGCGTCCACGTCGACGCCGCCGGTGACGGGGTTGCTCTTCGCCACGCGCAGCTCGCGCCCGAGCCGTTCGGCATACAGGCGCATGGCATCGAAGGCCGAGGGGTGCTCGAGCGCGGTCGTGACCATGTTCGTGCCCGGCACGTTCTCGGCCACCGCGCGCACCATGTCGAACATCGCGCCCGAGGCGGTGAGCGAGGGGTACACGCTGCCGCCCGTGGCATTGAGGATGGTGCGCAGGTCGTCGGCGCCGCGCGCCTGCATGGCCTGCAGCTCCACGGCGGTGGCGTGGATGCGCTCGGCGTTGTCGGGAATGGCGTCGACCAGCGCGAAGCGCTCGACCGCGGCCTTGAGCCGGAACGAGCCGCCGGCGTTGTCGAAGTACAGGCGCTCGCGGCCGTGGTGGTCGCGTTCGATGCCCAGGAAGCGCTCGCGCACCTGGCGCATCAGCGCATCGGAAAGGAGCTCGCCTCGGGGCAGGTCCGCACGTGTGGCTGCCATGGTGTCAGACGCCCTTGTTGTTGGGGTTCTTGTAGATCTCGCGCACCGCGTCCGTCATCGGGAAGTTCAGGTTCGCGTTGCGCGGCGGGATCGGCGAGAGGAACCACTTGGTGTACAGCTGCTCGATGGCGCCCGACTTCATGAGGCCGTTGACGGTCTCGTCGACCAGCGCCTTGAACTCGGGGTCATCCTTGCGCAGCATGATGCCGTAGGGCTCCTGGCGCAGCGACTCCTTGAGGATCTTGTAGTCGCCCGGATTGGTGGAACTGGCGATCATGCCGGCCAGCTGCACATCGTCGAGCACGTAGGCATCGGCGCGGCCCGTGGACAGCAGCAGGAAGCCGTCGGAGGTGTCCTTGCCCGCAATCTCGTTCACCTCGATGGTGCCGCTCTTGCGCGCGCCGCGCAGCAGCTGGATCGAGGTGCTGCCCGAGACGGTGGCCACGTTCTTGCCGTTGAGGTCGGGCAGCGCGTTGATGCCCGAGCTCTTCTTCACGGCGGCCGTGATGTTGGTGACGAAGTGGCTGGGCGCAAAGTCGACCTGCGCCTGGCGCTGCGTGGTGTTGGTGGTGGTCGCGCAGTCGAGGTCCACGGTGCCGTTCTGCAGCAGTGGGATGCGGTTGGTCGAGTTGAGCATGGTGTAGCGCACCTCGATCTTCGGCAGGCCCAGCTTGGCCTTCACCGCATCGACGATCTTCAGGCAGATGTCGTTGGTGAAGCCGATGGGCGCGCTGTCGGCACTGAGCTTGTACGAGAACGGGATCTGGCTGTCGCGCGCGCCGATCTGGATCGTGCCGCTGTCCTTGATCTTGCGCAGCGTGCCGGTGTCCTGTGCGCTGGCGGCGCCGCAGGCGAAGACGAGGGCGAGTGCCGAAGCAAGAGGCAGTTTGAAGTCCATGGTGTGTTCCTTGGGTTGCAATGACGGTGGCCTGGCGCGCATCTTCTGCGTCCCGATGAATTTCTAAAAGCGATTTTTTGTGATCGAATCGCATGAAGAAAAGCGTTCTTTTGTTCAGGAGCCGCCCGCCGTGATGACCTTCAAGCAACTCGAAGCCCTGTACTGGATCGCCCGGCTGGGCGGCTTCGCGCAGGCGGCCAACCAGCTGCACACCTCGCAGTCGGCCATTTCCAAGCGCGTGCACGAGCTGGAGCAGCTGTTCGACACCGAGCTGTTCGACCGCAGCCAGCGCACGGCGCGCCTCACCGAAAAAGGCGAGGAGATGTTCGTGCTCGCCAGGAAGCTGCTCGACCAGCGCGACGCCGCCGTCGAGCAGTTCGGCAAGCCCGGCGTGGTGGAGCGGCGCATCCGCCTGGGCGTGACCGAGCTCACCGCCATGACGTGGCTGCCGCGCCTGGTCGGCCTGATCCAGCAGCACTACCCCAAGGTGATCCTCGAACCCGACGTGGACGACAGCCTGCAGCTGCGCGACAAGCTGCTGGCCGACGAGCTCGACGTGGTCATCGTGCCCCACACCTTCGCCGACTCGCGCATGCAAAGCAAGGTCATCGGCCGGGTGAAGAGCGCGTGGATGTGCAAGCCCGGCGTGATTCCCTCGACCGCGGCCACCGGCACCGTGCGCCTGCACGACCTGGCGCGCCACCGCATGCTGGTGCAGGGCAACAACTCGGGCACCGGCCGCGCCTACGACGCATGGATGAAGGACCAGGGCGTGCAGCCCGCCAACGCGATCGTGGTGAGCAACCTCGTGGCGCTCACGGGCCTCACCGTGTCGGGCCTGGGCGTGAGCTACCTGCCGCGCGAATGCCTCGCGCCGCTGGTCGACGCCGGCATGCTCGAGGTGCTCGACGTGACGCCCGCGCTGCCCGTGGTGCGCTACGTGGCCATGCACAAGGGCGAGCACCGCAGCGCGCTCACGTCGTCGATCGTGATGCTGGCGCAGGCGTGCTGCGACTTCACGCGGATGTTCCAGGCGCAGCCGGAAGACGAGGCCGCGGCAGGCGCACGCTGAGATCGCGGGCACCTTCTGCGCGCCCTTTTTTGCGCGCCGAATGCGGTGTCCGTGACGCGAAACCCACATGCTTTCGAGGGGGTGCGACGCGCTCGAAATTGACGGCAAGATGAGCGCCATCGCGCGGCATTCAGCACGACCCGCTGGAGATAAGACATAACGCTTCCATTTCCGGCCGGCCTTGCAAATGAATACCCGCGCGTAAGACACGTCCCAGGTTTCGCGTCCTTCTTTTGTCTTATCGCCGTCGCACGGCGTCCTTCAGAAAGTGCCCATGACCATCACCGTGACACGCCAGGATCCGCGCTACAACACCCTGAAGAAAGGCTTCAACCTGCGATGGCCTTCCGTTGAGTCGGATGCGGCATCGCGCATCGAGCTGGTGGAGAACGCGGACGATGCCGCCGCCGCGCTGCAGCGCATCGTCGATGCGGGCCGGCGGCCCACGGTGCGCAGCGGCGGGCATTGCTATGAAGACTTCGTCTCCAACAACCCCGGCGGTGCGATCCTCGACCTGAGCCTGCTCACGCAGGCCAGTGCCGAGCGCAAGGGCGACGGCCGCTACCGCGTCGCACCCGGCACGCAGAACTGGAACGGCTACCTCGATCTGTACAAGCAGCACAACGTCACGCTGCCCGGCGGCTCCTGCTATTCGGTGGGCGCGGGCGGGCACATCTGCGGCGGCGGCTACGGCCTGCTCTCGCGCCTGCAGGGCCTCACGGTCGACTGGCTTTCGGCGGTGGACATCCTCACGGTCGATGCGCGCGGCAAGGTGGTGCCGCGCACCGTGGACGCGACGCGCGACCCGGAGCTGTTCCGTGCCTGCCGCGGGGCGGGCGGCGGCAACTTCGGCGCGATCACCAGCTACGTGTTCGACACCCTGCCGACCGCGCCGCGCGAGGTGGCGCTCGCGGTGGTCGCGTTCGACTGGGCCAGCATGACGCCCGCGCGCTTCGCCCAGCTGCTCGCCATCTACGGCGACTACTGGGCCACGCGCGGCACCTCGCCCGACACCTGGGGCATGTTCTCGCTGCTCAAGCTCACGCACCGCTCGTCGGGCCAGATCGTGATGCTCACGCAGTTCTGCAACCCCGACGGCACCTGCAACGACCTCACGGTGCTCCACGACTTTCTCGACCGGTTTCGCGCCTGCACGCCCGTGCCGCTGAAGGGCCGCACGCCCGGCGTGGGCCCGGCGCCGCGGCAAGACACGGGGCAGCTGCTGTGTTCCAAGCCGCACACCGTGACGCGCTACGACTGGCTCACGGCCACGCAGTACCTCAACGGCTCGGGCGAGAACCAGCGCGGCAAGTACAAGTCGGCCTACATGAAGCGCAACTTCACCGCCCGCGAGGCGCAGCGCATCTACACGCACCTCACGCGCACGATGCCCGGCATCGACCTGAGCCAGTCGCTGGTGCAGGTCGACTCCTATGGCGGGGCGATCAACAAGCCCGAGCGCATCGACGACACCGCCGTGCCGCAGCGCGCGTCGATCATGAAGCTGCAGTACCAGACCTACTGGCGCAGCGCGGCGGACGATGCGGGCCACCTGCGCTGGATCGGCGATTTCTACCGCGACGTGTACGGCACGCCCGACGTGCCCGAGCGCTTTGCCGGCACGCCTTACCCCGGCGAGCGCTACGAGGGCTGCTACATCAACTACCCGGACAACGACATGCTGGCGCACCCGTTCTGGCCGCAGCTGTACTACGGGGACCAGGGGCTCTACGCCTTCCTTCGGAAAGTGAAGCGGCGCTACGACCCGAACAACATCTTTCACCACGCCATGTCGGTGCGGCCCTGAACGAGAGGAAGAATTTCCATGCCACACAGCCCCAACCGCTTCGGTCAGGACCGCCGCGCCGTCATGCAGTGGATCGGCGGCGCCTCCGCGCTCGGCGCGCTGACGCCGATGGTCCCCGCCGGCGCGCAGACGCCCGACACCGGCGCGGCCGCTACCACCGCCAGCACCGCGCCCGCGCCCCGCTTCGCCTACGTCGGCACCTACACCAGCGACGCGCCGGGCGGCACCGCCGGCGGCCCGGCATCGAAGGGCATCTACGTGCTCGCGATCCGGGACGGCAGCTGGACGCCGGTGCAGACCGTCGCGAGCGCGAACCCCTCGTTCCTCGCGGTGCACCCGAGCCGGCGCTTCCTCTACGCGATCAACGAGATCGACACCTACCAGGGCCTGCCCACCGGCACGGCCGAGGCCTATGCGATCGATGCGAACGACGGGCGCCTGACGCTGCTCAACCGCCAGCCGCTCTCGCTCTCGGGCGTGGTCCCCGCGCACCTGGCCGTGTCGCCCGACGGCCGCGCGCTGGCCGTGGCGCTGTACGGCGGCGGTGCTTACAACGTGCTGCCCATCGAGGCGGACGGCAAGCTCGGCAAGGTCTCGGGCATCGAGAAGGAAACCGGCACCGGCACCGACGCGCAGCGGCAGGAATCGCCACATCCGCACATGGTGCTGTTCGACGGCACGGGCCAGCGCCTGCTCGCCACCGACCTGGGCACCGACCGCATCAACGCGTTCACGCTCGCCGACGGCCAGCTGGCCCTGCTCGGCCGCACGGCCGTCGCGCCCGGCAGCGGCCCGCGCCACCTGGCACTGCATCCGTCGCAGCGCTTCCTGTACGTGGTGAACGAACTCGACGCCACGGTCGCGGGCTTCGGCTACGACGCGGCGAGCGGCAAGGTCGGGGAACAGCGCCAGCGCGTCTCGACCGTGCCCGAGGGCTACACCGGCCAGAAGAACGCGGCGGCGCTGGTGATGCATCCGTCGGGGCAGTTTCTCTACGCGAGCAACCGCCGCTTGAAGTCGGACCACCCGATGGCCGACAGCATCGCCGCGTTCCGCATCGACCCGAGCAACGGCGCACTGACACCGCTGCAGCACTGGGGCGAAGGCCTGCGCTTTCCGCGTGCGCTGGCGATGGCGCCGGGCGGCAGCCACCTCTACGCGCTCAGCCAGAAGGGCGACACCCTCTTGCGTCTGCGCATCGATCCGGCCAGCGGCAGGCTGGACCAGCCGGTGCAGGTGGCGCAGGTGCCCGTGCCCGTCTGCCTGGTGTTTGCTTGATCCCTAGCGTCCGCGCGTGAGCATCCGCCCCGCGCGCGCCAGCACCTTCGCTTCGCCCTCGCCACCACGGTAGGCCAGCACCCCGTTCACGAACACGCGCTCGACGCCGAGGCTCACGCCGTGCGGCTTGTCGTAGGTCGCGGTGTCGGTGATGGTCTCGGGGTCGAACACGACCACATCGGCCATGGTGCCGACACGCAGCAGGCCGCGATCGGCGATGCGCAGGTTGCGCGCCGTCATGCCCGTCATCTTGTGCACCGCCTGCTCCAGCGTGAAGAGCTTGCGCTGACGCCAGTAGCGCGCGAACACGCGCGGAAACGCGCCCCACAGCCGCGGGTGCGGATGGCGGTCGTGCGGCAGGCCGTCGCTGCCGATCATGGTGAGCGGGTGCGCAATGACGCGCTCCACGTCTTCTTCCTGCATCTGGAAATAGCAGGCGCCGCCGGGCTTCAGGCGCAGGCAGGCCTCCTGCTCGGTGGTGCCCCACTCACGCGCGATGTCGGAGATCAGGCGGCCGGTCATCTCGGGGTGCGGGTCGGACCAGGTCAGCAGCACGTCGATCACGCCGTCGACCAGGTCTTCGCGCAGCACGGTGGAGCCGGCCACGTAGGGGTAGACGTCCATCGCGATCTCCTGGCGCTGCGACAGCGCCTCGATCAGCGGCAGCGTCTCCTTCGTGCGGCCCCAGTTCGCGGGACCGGCGCACTTGTGGTGCGAGATGACCAGCGGCACGCCCGCGCTGAAGGCCGTGTCGCCGGCCTCGTGCAGCGCCTCGATGATCTGCTGCATCTCGCTGCGCAGGTGCGTGGCGTAGACGCCGCCATGGCGCGCCACGACGCGCGCGAGCGCGGTGACCTCTTCAGCCGGTGCAGCAAAGGCCTCTTCGTAAAACAGGCCCGACGACATGCCGTGCGCGCCCGCGGCCATGCAGTCGTCGAGCAGCGCTTCCATGCGCGCGAGTTCATCGCCATCGGCGGGCCGGTCCAGCGCCTGCATCGCCGCGAAGCGCAGCGTGGTGTGGCCCACGAGGGCTGCCACGTTGAGTGCTGGCTGCACCGCATCGACCGCCGCACGGTACTCGGCCATGGTCGCGTGCTTGAACGAATCCGCGCCCAACAGCGTGAGCGGCGGCTTCGATTGCGGCGTGCGGTACGGCGCCAGCGAGATGCCGCAGTTGCCCGTGACCACCGTCGTGATGCCCTGCGACACCTTGGGCAGGCACAGCGGATCGCGCAGCACGATGGCGTCGTCGTGCGTGTGCGCGTCGATGAAGCCGGGCGCGATCACCTTGCCGCGGCAATCGATCACGTCGACGTCGGCGATGTTCAACCCTGCAGGCAGCCGCGTGCGCAGGCCGTCGCCCAGCGCCAGGATGCGGTCGCCCTGCAGCAGCACGTCGCCGGGCCACGAAGGGCCGCCCGAGCCGTCGACCACGAGGCCGGCTTCGAGCAGCACGGCTGGGGTGTCGCTCATGGTTCGCTGTCTCCCTTTTTCGTGTTGATGCCGCCGCCGTCCCAGCTTTGCAGCGGGTGCGTGGTGGCGTCGATGCCGTGGCGCTGGAAGGCCTCGCGCGCGCGCTGCAGGCGCTGCACGGCGGGCTCGCCGCGGCGCTGCGCCACCAGCACGGTGAGGATCTCGATGACCGTGAGGTGCGTGAGGTAGGCGTCGATGCCCACGTGCATCACGGCATCGTCGGGCACCGACAGGCCGATGAGGAAGTCGGCCTTGGCCGCGAGCGCCGTGCCCGGCCGCGTGATGGCGACCACCTGGGCGCCCTGCCCGCGTGCGATGTCGACCGCGTCGAGCAGCGAGGGCATGCCGCCCACGTGCGAGATGGCGATGACCACGCCACCCGGACGCTGCGCCGCGCCGGCCACCTGCTGCAGGTGGTAGTCGGCCCAGGCGTTGGCCGACAGGCCGAGGCGGAACAGCCGCGCCTGCAGGTCGTTGGCCATGAACCACGAGGTGGCGCCCGCACCGTACAGGTCGACGTGCGGCGCGGCCGCGATGGCGCGCACGGCGCCGTCGAGCACCTGCATGTCGAGCTGGCCGCGCACGCCCGAGACCGAGGCCGCGGCGCTGCGCGCGATCTTGCCGACCACCTCGTCGGCGGCGTCTTCGATGTTGACGCGGCGGTGCAGCGGCGAACCGCCAAGCGCCAGCTCCTGCGCGAGCGCGAGCTTGAACTCGCGCAGCCCGGCAAAGCCGAGGTCACGGCAGGTGCGCATGATGGTGGGCACCGAGCTGCGCGAGCGCTCGGCCAGCTGCTCGAAGCTCTCTTCGAGCGCGCGGTCGGGGTCTTCGAGGATCAGGTCGAGGATCGCGCGCCGCGTGGCCGGCGCGTCGCTGCGCGCCTCGGCGATCCTCTGGAGCAATGAGGGCGTCATCGGTGCGTTTTCAGAAGTGCATGGCGACGGCGTCGCTCACGCGGTAGTCGTTCTCGACCACGGGCATCCAGTGCCATTTGTCGAAGGTGGTGCAAGGGTGCGAGATGCCCAGGCCCACGCGGTCGCCGACCTTGGGTGCATCGGCCTCTTCGCTCGCGTCCCAGCGCAGGTAGGCGTGCTGGTCATTCAGCGCCGTGATCTTCCAGCCGGCGGGCACGCCCTGCGGCTGCAACGCGCCGCGTGCGGCGCGTGCGATCGGCACGGGCATCGACAGGTCGAAGGAGATGTCGCGCTTGCCGACCGACAGGATCGCCAGGCCGGGCTCGGGCCGCGACTGCACATTGGCCCAGACTTCCATCGCCGGCGTCAGGCCCTCGCCGCATTCGCAACCCAGGCGTTCGTCGACCACGCTCACCATGCGCTTGTAGAAGCCGTGGTCGTGCGTGACGTAGCAGCCCGAGCGCAGCAGGCCGCGCACCGGCGCACCCAGCGCGGGCTTCAAGCGCCCGGCCACGAGGTCGAAGATCGCCGAGCCGCCGGCCGAGACCAGCACTTCGTCGGTCTCGAACAGCTTGTGCGTGTCGCAGTGGCGCGCCACGGCCTCGACGCGGTCCATCAGCGTGGTGGCGTAGGCCGTGTCGGGCCCGCTCTCGCCCGTGGCGCCCTGCCCTTCATAGGTCTCGATGCCCACGAGCTTGGCCGCGTCGCTCGCGCGCACCCGCGTGGCGAGCGCAATGGCTTCGTCGTGCGTGCGGCAGCCGGTGCGTGCACCCTGCACGCCGATCTCGAGCATGACCTCGAAAGGCACGCTCGCGGGGTTGCGCTTCGACCAGTCTTCGATCAGCGCCAGCTGCGCGACCGAGTCGACCAGGAACACGACACGCAGGTCCGCGTGGTCGGCCAGCAGCAGCTGGATGCCGGCCAGGTCTTCATCGCTCACGACCTGGTTGGCGATCAGCGTGCGGCGCGCGCCAGCAGCCACGCCCACGGCCAGCTGCGTGACGGTGGCAAAGGTCAGGCCCCAGGCGCCGGCGTCGAGCTGGCGCTGGAACAGCTGCGGCGACATGGTGGTCTTGCCGTGCGGTGCGAGGTCGATGCCCCATTCGCGCACGCGCGATTGCATCCACGCCAGGTTGTGCTCCAGCGCCTCGCGCTTGAGCACGGCCAGCGGCAGCGGCAGGTCGCCGGCCAGCACGTTCCAGCCGGCGGCGCCGACTTCGCTGCGCAGGCGCGGCGGCTGGGTGCGCGGGTAGCCCTTGAAACGGTCGCTCAGCAGCGGGTCGATGAAGTCGTGTGTCGAGGAAGAAATGTCGGTCATGGTCGTGCAACGGCGATGTGGGAGAGCAGTTCTTTGCGGATGCAGGCGCTGTAGTGTGCGGGGGAAACCTCATCCAGGCTGGGCACCGTCTGCGCACAGGCCTCGATGGCATGCGGGCAGCGCGTGCGGAACACGCAGCCCGAGGGCGGCGAGATCGGGCTGGGAATGTCGCCCTTGAGCGCAATGCGCTCGGTCGCCATCTCAGGATCGGGCTTCGGGCTCGCGGCCAGCAGCGCCTGGGTGTAGGGGTGCGAGGGGTTCGCGAACAGCTCCTCGGTGGTGGCCACTTCCATCACCTTGCCCAGGTACAGCACCACCACGCGGTCGCACAGGTACTCGACCACGTCGAGGTCGTGCGAGATGAAGAGCATGGTCAGGCCCAGGCGCTCGCGCAGGTCCGCCAGCAGGTTGATGACCTGCGATTGAATCGACACGTCGAGGGCAGACAGCGGCTCGTCGGCCACGATGAACTCGGGCTCCACGGCCAGCGCGCGCGCCACGCCGATGCGCTGGCGTTGGCCGCCCGAGAACTCGTGCGGGAAGCGGCTCGCATGCTCGGGGCGCAGGCCCACGGTCTCCAGCAGCTCGGCGATGCGCTTGTCACGCGCGGCGGCGCCTTTGTGCAGGCCGTGCGTGGACAGCGCCTCGCCCAGGATGGCGCTGATGCGCATCTTCGGGTTCAGGCTGGCGTACGGGTCCTGGAAGATGATCTGCAGCTTGCTGCGCAGCTTGCGCATGCGCTCGCCCGAGAGCTCGCCGATGTCGTCGCCGCGGTACAGCACATGGCCCTCGGTGCGCTCGACCAGGCGCAGCACGGTGCGCCCGATGGTGCTCTTGCCCGAGCCCGATTCGCCGACCAGGCCGAGGGTCTCGCCGGGCTGGATTGCGAAGGACACGTCGTCCACCGCGCGCACGGGGCGCTCGCTGCTGCCGAAGTATTTCTTGAGGCCGCGGACTTCGATGAGAGGCGAGGAAGAAGGGGAAGAAACAGAGATAGCGGTCATGCGACCCTCGCGAGTTGGGCATCGGGCTGCACGCGCACGCAGCGCGCCTGGCGGTCTTGCCGGATGTCGATCAGCGGCGGCATCGCGTCCTTGCAGCTCGCCAGCGCTTGGTCGCAGCGCGGCTCGAAGGCGCAACCGGGCGGCGGGGCCAATGGGCTCGACACCTGGCCGCGAATCGCGAAAAGCCGCTTGGGCTTGGGCTGGCCCGGCTGGCGCGCCTTGCCCGGTAGGCAGGCCAGCAGGCCCTGCGTATACGGATGCTCGGGCTGCGCAAAGAGTGGCCGCACGGGCGCACGCTCGACCACGCGGCCCGAGTACATGACCACCACGTCGTCGGCATGGTGCGCCACCACGCCCAGGTTGTGCGTGATGAACAGGATGCTCATGCCGGTCTCAGCCTGCAGCCGGCGCATCAACTCCAGGATCTGCGCCTGGATGGTCACGTCCAGCGCGGTGGTGGGCTCGTCGGCAATCAGCAGCGTCGGGTCGCAGGCCATCGCGAGCGCGATCATCACGCGCTGGCGCATGCCACCCGACAGCTGGTGCGGGTACTCGTGGATGCGTTGGGCCGCAGCCGGAATCTCCACCAGCTCCAGCATGCGCAGCGCATGGGCCAAGGCCGCCTTGCGATCGAGCCCCTTGTGCAGGCGCACGCTCTCGGCAATCTGCTCGCCGATGGTGAACACCGGGTTCAGGCTCGTCATCGGCTCCTGGAAGATCATCGACAGCTGGTTGCCGCGCAGCGAGCGCATCTCGCGCTCGCCGATCTGCAGCAG